>NZ_JAJSOT010000001.1:0-1261385 GCF_021282435.1 Buttiauxella cochleicola
CTTCATCGGGGGCAGTGAGATTGATAATACCGAGAGCTTGTGAAAGTTCCATTTAAAAAGGGTCCATGTTGTGCATGAACCCTTTTTACACGAGCCACCGGATCGGTCAACTGATCCTTAAACGATCGGCATTAGCCGAATGGCCCCTTAGTTTTTATACAGATGGATCACTCAACACACAGAATACGCGTGGTGTTGGTGGTACCAATGGTACTCATCACATCGCCCTGGGTGACGATAACCAGATCGCCAGAAACCAGGTAACCTTTGTCACGCAGCAGGTTCACCGCATCGTTTGCTGCGGCAACACCGTCGCTTGGGCTATCAAAGAACACAGGCGTTACACCGCGGTACAAAGAGGTGAGATTCAGCGTGCGCTCGTGGCGAGACATAGCGAAGATTGGCAAACCGGAGCTGATACGAGAAGTCATCAGTGCGGTGCGGCCTGATTCAGTCATAGTGATGATTGCAGTAACACCTTTCAGGTGGTTTGCCGCGTACATCGCAGACATTGCAATCGCTTCTTCTGTGTTGTCGAACTGTACGTCCAAACGGTGTTTGGAAACGTTGATGCTTGGGATTTTCTCAGCACCCAGGCAAACACGCGCCATTGCCGCGACGGTTTCAGCAGGGTATTGGCCTGCCGCAGTTTCTGCAGAAAGCATTACCGCATCGGTACCGTCCAGCACGGCGTTCGCTACGTCCATGACTTCTGCACGAGTTGGCATTGGGTTGGTAATCATCGACTCCATCATCTGGGTCGCAGTGATAACCGCACGGTTAAGCTTACGCGCACGACGAATCAGGGTTTTCTGAATACCGACCAACTCTGGGTCGCCGATTTCAACACCCAAGTCACCACGGGCAACCATCACCACGTCTGATGCCAGAATCACATCGTCCATTGCCTCTTCACTGCAAACGGCTTCGGCACGTTCCACTTTAGCGACAATTTTCGCATCAC
Source organism: Buttiauxella cochleicola (assembly GCF_021282435.1). Classification (NCBI taxonomy): domain Bacteria; kingdom Pseudomonadati; phylum Pseudomonadota; class Gammaproteobacteria; order Enterobacterales; family Enterobacteriaceae; genus Buttiauxella; species Buttiauxella cochleicola. The sequence continues at coordinate 965 of NZ_JAJSOT010000001.1, forward strand.
AACCCGCTTCGCGCGCCAGGCGACGAGCGTAGTTCAGGTCTTCGCCACAACGTGGGAAGGAAACTGCCAGGTAATCAACGCCGATTTTCGCAGCCGTCAGGATATCGGCTTTGTCTTTATCGGTCAGCGCTTCAGCGGACAGGCCGCCACCCAGCTTGTTGATACCTTTGTTGTTCGACAGCGGGCCACCCACGGTGACTTCGGTGAATACTTTCATGCCTTGTACTTCGAGCACTTTTAACTGTACGCGACCGTCATCAAGCAGCAGGATGTCACCGGTTACAACGTCAGCTGGCAGACCTTTATAGTCGATACCGACTTTTTCTTTGTCGCCTTCGCCTTTGCCAAGGTTGGCATCAAGCAGGAATTTGTCACCAATATTAAGGAAGACTTTGCCTTCTTTAAACGTGGATACACGAATTTTTGGCCCCTGCAAATCGCCCAGAATAGCGACATGACGACCCAGTTTCGCGGCAATTTCACGAACTTTATCAGCACGGATCTGATGATCTTCTGCGGTGCCGTGGGAAAAGTTCATACGCACCACGTTAGCGCCAGCAGCGATAATCTTTTCCAGATTATTGTCGCGATCGGTGGCTGGGCCTAAAGTGGTAACGATTTTGGTTCTACGTAGCCGTCTGGACATGTATTACTCCGTTGACTGAAACAACTTTGGTGTTGCGTTAACAAAAGATTCGGAAAATCAGAATGCGTTAAAAACGCAAAGCAACAACTTAACCGAATGACCTAAAAAGTTACAGCTTTGTTATGGAAACTTAAGTGTTTTCGCCAGAAACAAACAGTCCCTTATCAAAACGCGATTCCTTGAGCGCTTCTTTGACTCGCTTCAAGTTATCTCTGAATTTTGCACCCCGGCGTAAAGTAAAACCGGTTGCCAGTACATCTATTACCGTTAATTGAGCAAGCCTCGACACCATGGGCATATAGATATCGGTATCTTCAGGCACGTCGAGTAATAAAGAGAGTGTCGCTTCGCGGGCGAGCGGTGAACCTTCTGAGGTTATCGCCAACACAATGGCATCGTTTTCACGCGCCAGTTGTGCGAGCTCCACCAGATTTTTAGTTCGCCCGGTATGCGAGATGAGTACAACGACATCTTCTTCACTACAATTCATGCAGCTCATGCGTTGCAAAACGACATCGTCAGAATAAATAACAGGTACATTAAAACGAAAGAATTTGTTCATTGCGTCATGCGCTACAGCGGCTGAAGAACCTAGACCGAAGAAAGCGATTTTTTTGGCCTGGGTGAGTAAATCCACAGCGCGATTGACTGCTGCCATATCCAATGATTGCCGTACCTGGTCAAGGCTTGCCATAGCGGATTCGAAGATTTTGCCGGTATAGGCTTCAACGCTATCGTCTTCGTCAACATTCCGGTTTACATAAGGAGTGCCATTCGCCAGACTTTGCGCTAAATGTAATTTAAAATCTGGAAAGCCTTTAGTTTCAAGGCGGCGGCAAAAGCGGTTGACTGTCGGTTCGCTGACATCGGCACTGCGGGCAAGGGTTGCAATGCTTGAGTGAATGGCATCTTGTGGTGCGGTAAGAATCACTTCTGCGACTTTACGTTCTGATTTGCTAAGGTGTTCCAGTTGAGACTGGATTTTGTCCAGCATATTCATAGGTGTCCGGCATTCATGGATTTTGTCGATTTCAACAAATGGAGAAATCGTGACGCGATTTAGCAAGAATATACGCTTGCCCATTAGTGATTGGACAAGTTAATCGATGTAAGGATGTTGTTTTTTTTCATAACATGATCAGTGTCTAACTTTCGACATGATATACATCAACAACGAAACTTCGAAAAATTCGATTTATTGCCGTGAAATGGCACTGGTGGCCAAATCTTGCCCATGAATGCGATCAAATAATGGCTGAAGACTTACCTGAATTCAGCAAAAGCAGTACATTGTTCTGTAATTAAATTACACACGGGCCGGTACATCCCCCCAATAATTCGAGTTGCAGCCAACACCTCTGCAACTTGAAGTATGAGCGGGAAAACCGGGACATCCGAAACGAGGAGAAAAGACATGGCGGTAACACAGACAGCTCAGGCATGTGACCTGGTGATTTTCGGCGCGAAGGGCGACCTTGCGCGTCGGAAACTTCTGCCATCCCTGTATCAACTGGAGAAGGCAGGGCAGATCCACCCGGAGACGCGCATCCTGGGCGTGGGCCGCGCTGATTGGGATAAAGAGGCTTATACCAAAGTAGTGCGCGAAGCGATCGAAACCTTTATGAAGGAAAAGATCGACGAAAGCCTGTGGGATAAATTGAGCAGCCGTCTCGATTTTTGCAACCTGGATGTTAACGATACTGCAGCCTTTACCAAACTCGGTAAGATGCTCGATCAGCAAAATCGCGTCACCATCAACTACTTTGCTATGCCACCGAATACTTTTGGCGCAATCTGCAAAGGTCTGGGCAAGGCGAAACTCAACGCTAAACCTGCTCGTGTTGTCATGGAAAAACCGCTAGGCACCTCGCTTGCGACATCCCAGGAAATCAACGACCAGGTTGGCGAGTATTTTGAAGAGTGCCAGGTCTATCGTATCGACCATTATTTAGGTAAAGAAACGGTACTGAACCTGCTGGCATTACGTTTTGCGAACTCCCTGTTTGCCAATAACTGGGATAACAAAACTATCGATCACGTGGAAATCACGGTAGCAGAAGAAGTGGGTATCGAAGGGCGCTGGGGTTACTTTGATCAGGCCGGGCAGATGCGCGACATGATTCAAAACCACTTGCTGCAAATTCTGTGCATGATTGCGATGTCTCCGCCGTCCGATCTCACCGCAGACCATATTCGCGACGAAAAAGTTAAAGTGCTGCAATCACTGCGCCGTATTGACCGCAGCAATGTGCGCGAAAAAACCGTGCGTGGGCAGTACACTTCCGGCTTTGCTCAGGGCCAAAAAGTACCTGGCTACCTGGAAGAAGAGGGCGCGAACAAGTCCAGCAGCACCGAAACCTTTGTTGCAATCCGTGTGGATATTGATAACTGGCGTTGGGCGGGTGTGCCGTTCTACCTGCGTACCGGGAAACGTCTGCCAACCAAATGTTCCGAAGTTGTGGTCTATTTCAAAAGCCCGCCACTGAACCTGTTCAAAGATTCCTGGCAGGATCTGCCACAAAACAAACTCACCATCCGTCTGCAGCCGGACGAAGGTGTAGATATTCAAGTGCTTAACAAAGTTCCAGGGCTTGAGCATAAGCACAATCTGCAAACCACTAAACTGGATCTGAGCTACTCCGAAACCTTCAATGAAACCCATCTGGCAGATGCTTACGAGCGCCTGTTACTGGAAACCATGCGCGGTATCCAGGCACTGTTCGTGCGCCGTGATGAAGTTGAAGAAGCATGGAAGTGGGTCGATTCCATCACCGAGGCGTGGGCTGCGGACAACGATGCACCTAAACCTTATCAGGCGGGTACCTGGGGGCCAGTTGCGTCCGTAGCAATGATCACTCGAGATGGGCGTTCGTGGAACGAGTTCGAATAAATCCGCGTCATCCTTCGAGTTGCAGGGGTGTTGGCTGCGCTCTCTCACCCGACAAATCGGCTGAAAGCTGATTTGAACGCTGCTTGCAGCGGCCCCAAGGGGTGAGGCCCATAAGTGGGCCGAGTAATCACTTACTTATGTAAGCTCATCGGGATTAATGAGAGACTCCTGTCTCTCACCGGAGGCCAGCCTTTGGCTGGTCAAATTCGTTCCCGACGAATTTGTCGCTGCGTTTGCCGCCTACCTGCAACTCGAATGATTTAGCGGATTGAATAGGTGTTATTTTGCAAAAACTGCGTAACAAATGATTCATATTTTACCGGTAACATGATCTAACACCCGTACTGTGAAAGTTTTTTAATTTAAAAGCCCTGACTGGATTCACCAGCAGGGCTTTTTTATTTACACTAGCTGAAGCGATTATGCCCTGATGGTACGGATTGCCGCCTCACGAGAAGAGAAAAGAGCCGGTAACGTCGACCACCTGCCCAAAGCGACGGCAGCCACTTTATGAGGACTTGTTATGAATCCTAATTTGTTACGCGTAACAAAACGCATCGTTGAACGCTCCCGCCAAACCCGCGAAGCCTATCTGGCACGAATTGAAAAAGCGAAGTCGAACACCGTGCATCGCTCTGAATTAGCGTGCGGCAATCTGGCACACGGTTTTGCCGCTTGTCAGCCAGAAGATAAAGCCGCGCTGAAAAGCATGCTGCGTAACAACATTGCGATCATCACGTCCTATAACGACATGCTTTCCGCTCACCAGCCGTATGAGTATTACCCTGACCAGATTCGCAAAGCATTGCATTCAGTGGGTGCGGTTGGGCAAGTTGCCGGTGGCGTCCCTGCTATGTGTGATGGCGTGACGCAAGGGCAGGATGGGATGGAACTGTCATTGCTGAGCCGCGAGATTATCGCAATGTCTACGGCAATCGGCCTGTCTCATAACATGTTCGATGGCGCGCTGTATCTCGGCGTGTGCGATAAAATCGTTCCGGGTTTAACCATGGCTGCATTGTCCTTTGGCCATCTGCCGGCGGTATTTGTGCCCTCAGGCCCAATGGCAAGCGGTTTACCGAATAAAGAAAAAGTACGTATTCGCCAACTTTATGCTGAAGGCAAAGTGGATCGCATCGCGCTACTGGAATCAGAGGCTGCTTCTTACCACGCACCGGGTACTTGTACATTCTACGGTACCGCCAACACCAACCAGATGGTGGTTGAGTTCATGGGCATGCAGTTGCCTGGTTCTTCATTTGTTCACCCGGATGCGCCTCTGCGTCACGAACTAACCGCTGCGGCAGCACGGCAGGTCACGCGTCTGACCGGAAATGGCAATGAGTGGATGCCGCTCGGTAAAATGATTGATGAAAAAGTTGTCGTAAACGGCATCGTTGCCTTGTTGACCACTGGTGGTTCAACTAACCACACCATGCACCTGGTGGCGATGGCCCGAGCGGCTGGCATTATCATCAATTGGGACGATTTCTCCGATCTTTCCGATGTGGTGCCATTGTTGGCACGTCTGTATCCAAATGGCCCGGCGGATATTAACCACTTCCAGGCTGCAGGCGGTGTACCAGTACTGATGCGTGAATTGCTCAAAGGTGGTTTGCTGCATGAAGATGTGAACACTGTAGCGGGCTTTGGTTTGCATCACTACACCATGGAGCCATGGCTGGATAATGGCCAACTGGCCTGGCGTGAAGGCGCAACAACCGCGCTCGATACTGATGTTATCGCGACCTTCGAAAAACCATTCTCAAAACATGGCGGTACAAAAGTACTTAGCGGCAACCTGGGTCGTGCAGTCATGAAAACGTCTGCAGTGCCGGTGGAAAACCAGGTTATTGAAGCGCCTGCTGTCATTTTCGAAAGCCAACATGACGTTTTACCTGCGTTTGAAGCAGGCCTTCTGGACCGTGATTGCGTGGTTGTTGTTCGCCATCAGGGGCCAAAAGCGAATGGCATGCCAGAATTACATAAACTTATGCCGCCACTTGGGGTATTATTGGACCGCTGTTTCAAAATAGCGTTAGTCACTGATGGACGGCTGTCGGGCGCATCCGGTAAGGTGCCCTCTGCAATCCATGTTACCCCAGAAGCTTATGATGGTGGGCTACTGGCAAAAGTCCGGGACGGCGATATGATTCGCGTCAACGGTCAAACGGGTGAACTGACATTGCTGGTCGATGATGCCGAGCTTGAAAAACGCACTGCATACCACCCGGATCTCAGCGCGGAACGCGTTGGCACCGGTCGTGAACTATTTAGCGCGTTACGCGAACAGTTATCTGGCGCGGAACAAGGCGCGACCTGCATTAAATTTTAAAGACCGGATGTAGCGGTTGCTGCTCTGGAAACGAATTATAAAGTTGGTTGAAGAGGCTTGAGATGAAAAACTGGAAAACTACTGCGGAACAGATCCTGAAAACAGGACCGGTTGTCCCGGTTATCGTAATTAACAAACTGGAACACGCAGTACCAATGGCTAAAGCATTAGTTGCTGGCGGCGTGCGCGTTCTGGAAGTGACTCTGCGTACTCCATGTGCAATGGATGCAATCCGTGCTATCGCTAAAGAAGTACCAGAAGCGATTATTGGTGCGGGTACCGTTCTGAACCCAGAGCAACTGGCAGAAGTTACTGAAGCTGGCGCGCAGTTCGCAATCAGCCCAGGCCTGACTGAGCCACTGTTGAAAGCAGCAACCGAAGGCTCCATTCCATTGATCCCAGGTATCAGCACTGTTTCTGAACTGATGCTGGGTCTGGACTACGGCTTGAAAGAATTCAAATTCTTCCCTGCTGAAGCAAATGGCGGCACCAAAGCACTGCAAGCTATCGCAGGTCCATTCTCTCAGGTTCGTTTCTGCCCAACTGGTGGTATCACTCCGGCTAACTACCGTGACTACCTGGCGCTGAAAAGCGTTCTGTGCATCGGTGGTTCATGGTTGGTTCCGGCTGACGCGCTGGAAGCTGGCGATTACGATCGTATTACTACTCTGGCTCGTGAAGCAGTCGAAGGCGCTAAATAACACGTCATCCTTCGAGCCGTAGATGCGTTGGCTACGTTCACTCACCCCGGTCACATAGTTATCTATGCTCCCGGGGATTCGTTCTCTTGCCGCCTTCCTACGACTCGAATGATTCGTGTTATTGAATCCCTGCTCAGATGAGCGGGGATTTTTTTATCCTTTGACGATTACCGCTTTGGTTGCAGCGATAGCATGTGCAATCGCATTTTCCACGCTGGAACCCGTTGCCAGTGCCACACCCATTCGGCGTTTACCGTTAATCTCAGGCTTACCGAACAGCCGTACTTGCAAACCTGCGCCTACTGCTGCACCCACATTGCCGAATTGCACGTTGTCGCTGCTCAATTCTGGAAGGATCACCGCAGAAGCTGCCGGGCCGTACTGGCGAATGTCACCAATCGGCAAGCCGAGGAAAGCACGGACGTGCAACGCGAACTCTGAGACATCCTGAGAAATCATCGTCACCATGCCAGTGTCATGTGGACGAGGGGAGACTTCACTAAAAATAACCTCATCGCCACACACGAACAGTTCGACGCCAAACAAACCGTAACCACCCAACGCCTTCACCACTTTTTCAGCGATTTCTTGCGCGCGGCCCAGAGCGATATCGCTCATTTTCTGAGGTTGCCAGGATTCGCGGTAGTCGCCATCTTCCTGACGGTGCCCGATTGGGGCGCAGAAATGCACGCCATCGACAGCACTAATAGTCAGCAGGGTGATTTCGAAATCGAAATTAACCACGCCTTCGACAATCACTTTGCCTTTACCTGCGCGACCGCCTTCTTGCGCATACTCCCATGCTTTGGCTAATTGATCTGCTGTGCGGATGAAACTTTGCCCTTTACCGGAAGAACTCATCACTGGTTTAACGATACAAGGCAGACCGATCTCTTCAACTGCCTGTAAAAATGCCTCTTCGCTTTGAGCAAAACGGAAGCTGGAGGTTGGCAGAGCGAGTTCTTCTGCTGCGAGGCGGCGAATACCTTCGCGGTTCATGGTCAGCTTTGTCGCGCGCGCGCAAGGTACAACGCACTGACCTTGCTTCTCAAGCTCAACCAACATGTCAGTGGCGATGGCTTCAATTTCGGGAACGATGAAATCTGGCATTTCTACAGAGACCAGCTTCTTAAGCTCGGCACCGTCGAGCATATTAATGACGTGGCTGCGGTGAGCGACATGCATCGCTGGGGCATCTGCATAGCGATCTACGGCGATAACTTCCAGACCAAGACGCTGGCATTCAATGGCCACTTCTTTTCCTAATTCGCCTGATCCTAACAACATGACACGTGTAGCTGACGGACGAAGTGCTGTTCCCAAAATTGACATAATCTGTATACCCGAACGGAGAAAATAGACCGGCGGATTATAAACGAAAACGTTTGCGTGCGCAGCGAATTTCCCACTTGCGATACAGGGGTAATATCATTACACTGTTTAAATAAACAGTTAAACCGGAGCTGCAAAATGGCGGTTGAAATCAAATACGTTGTTGTACGAGAGGGGCAAGAAAAAATGTCTTTTGCCAGTAAAAAAGATGCGGATGCCTATGACAAAATGCTCGATCTGGCAGAAGTATTGAGCGAGTGGCTCGTACACAGTCCTGTTGCTCTCGAAGAGGGGCAAAACGATGTGCTGGCTATGTGGATGGCAGAAAACAAAGACGTGCTTTCCTCCGTGCTTAAAAGCGGCAAATTGCCGGACGTGGAAAGTACTGAAACTGCCGGTGAAGTCGCAGATGAAGCCGATAACGCTGAAGAGTCTGTTGCAGACGATAAAGTGGCTGAACACCCGCGTAAGCGCACCAAAGCGGCATAAGTTTTAACGCGTCGGGTTACCGGCGCGGTTCTTTTCTCATCTTTAGCCTTATCAGACACTTCTTGACAGCCTTTGGCTTAACCTCAGATGTTAAGTTCTCACAAAGGGTGTCTCTAATGAGCAATTGGTTACAGCAGCTTCAGTCTATGCTGGGGCAAGCGACACAATCCATCCAGAATCACACTGGTCAGAATCAATCCTCACAAACTCCTCAGGGAAATAATTCTCAGGGGCTGAGTAAGTTACTGGTGCCTGGCGCACTCGGTGGGTTAGCGGGTTTGCTGCTGGCGAGCAAATCGTCACGGAAACTACTGACCAAGTACGGCACCAGCGCGTTATTGGTCGGCGGTGGTGCGGTTGCGGGAAGCGTACTGTGGAACAAATATAAAGACCGAGTGCGTGAGGCCCATCAGGGTGAGCCGCAGTTTGGGCAGCAGCAGTCGCCTGTCGATGTTCGTACTGAGCGCCTGATTACCGCTTTGGTGTTCGCTGCTAAAAGCGATGGTCATATTGATGATAAAGAACGCCAGATTATCGAGCAGCAACTACGTGATGCCGGTATCGAAGGGCCGGGGCGTAATCTCATTCAGCAAGCTATCGATCAGCCTCTTGATCCGCAACGCCTTGTGCAAGGTGTTAATAACGAAGAAGAAGCGCTGGAGCTTTACTTCTTAAGCTGCGCTGCAATCGACATCGATCATTTTATGGAGCGCAGTTATCTCAATGCGCTTGGGGATGCGCTAAAAATCCCGCAGGATGTACGCGAAGGCATTGAACAAGATATTCAGCAACAGAAACTAAATCTGCCGGGTTAATCCCGGCATTTTCCCTAAAATCCCACGTTACGCTTGCAAGGCTGTCTGAATTTGCCACCCTTACAGGGTGTTAACTCAAAAAGAAAAATGACATGCCACCAAAAGCAAAAAAAATCCCCCACACCATGACCATGCATGGTGATACCCGAATCGATAACTATTACTGGCTGCGCGATGATGAGCGCTCTGATGCACAAGTGCTTGATTATCTTCATCAGGAGAATGATTACGGTCATCAGATCATGAGTACGCAGCAGGCATTGCAAGAGCGCCTGCTCAAAGAAATGATCGATCGAATCCCCCAGCGTGATATTTCTGCACCGTATACGCAAAATGGTTATCGCTATCGCCAGATTTTCGAAACCGGTAATGAATACGCTATTTATCAGCGCCAGTCTGTGGTGTCGGAGGAGTGGGAAGAGTGGAGCACGCTGGTAGATGGCAATCGTCGTGCTGCCCACAGCGAGTTTTATACCATGGGCGGCATGAGCATTACCCCTGATAACACCGTCATGGCGCTGGCAGAGGATTTCCTCTCACGCCGCCAGTACGGCCTGCGTTTGCGCAATCTGGAAAGCGGGAACTGGTACCCCGAAGTGCTGGATAATGTCGAAAGTAGTTTTGTCTGGGCGAATGATTCCGCCACGCTTTATTACGTCCGCAAGCATCACAAAACGTTATTGCCGTATCAGGTCTGGCGCCACACTGTAGGGCATCCATCCTCCGAAGATGAATTAGTCTACGAAGAAAAAGACGAAATGTTTTATGTCAGTGTGCATAAAACCACCTCGAAACACTTCGTTCTAATTTATCTCAGCAGTGCTACCACCAGCGAAGTACTGTTGCTGGATGCCGAGCTAGTAGATGCGCAACCGCAAAGCTTTTTGCCACGCCGCAAAGATCACGAATATACCCTCGATCACTTCCAACATAATTTCTATCTGCGCTCGAATCGGGAAGGTAAAAACTTTGGTTTGTACCGCACAAAAGTGCGTGATGAAAGCCAATGGGAAGAGCTGATTCCTCCGCGCGAAAACGTCATGCTGGAAGGATTTACGCTATTTACAGATTGGCTGGTCGTTGAGGAAAGGCAGCAAGGGCTGACCAGCTTGCGTCAAATTAATCGCAAAACTCGCGAAGTGACGGGAATTGCTTTTGATGACCCCGCTTATGTCACCTGGCTTGGACATAACCCGGAACCGGAATCTTCTCGTCTGCGTTACGGTTACTCATCAATGACCACGCCAGATACATTGTTTGAGCTGGATATGGATACCGGCGAGCGGCGCGTGATTAAACAAACCGAAGTTGCAGGTTTTGACGCCAGTCATTATCGCAGTGAACATTTATGGGTCACAGTACGTGATGGCGTGCAGGTGCCGGTTTCTTTGGTTTACCATCGCGAACATTTCCAGCGCGGGAAAAACCCTTTGCTGGTATATGGCTATGGCTCTTACGGAAGCAGCATGGATGCGGATTTCAGTAGCAGTCGTTTAAGCCTGCTCGACCGAGGCTTCGTCTATGCCATTGCGCATGTACGCGGAGGCGGCGAACTCGGCCAGCAGTGGTATGAAGATGGTAAGTACCTGAAGAAGATGAACACCTTCAATGATTATCTGGACGTCTGTGATAGTTTGCTTAAACAGGGATACGGCAACGAAAACTTGCTCTATTCGATGGGCGGGAGTGCAGGCGGCTTACTGGTAGGGGCTGCAATTAATATGCGTCCGGGGCTGTTCCACGGTGTTGTTGCACAGGTGCCATTTGTTGATGTTTTAACGACGATGCTCGATGAGTCCATTCCACTCACGACTGGCGAGTTTGAAGAGTGGGGAAATCCGCAAGACCCTGAGTATTACCACTACATCAAACAATACAGCCCGTACGATCAAATCACCGAACAAGCCTACCCGCACATGCTGGTGACCACAGGACTGCATGACTCCCAGGTGCAATATTGGGAGCCTGCCAAGTGGGTCGCAAAACTGCGTGAATTACGTAGAGATGATAATTTGCTATTGCTATGTACTGATATGGACTCAGGGCATGGTGGGAAATCGGGCAGATTTAAATCTTACGAAGGTGTGGCTCTGGAGTTCGCTTTCTTGATAGCCCTGGCACAAGGAACTTTACCAGGGCGGGCGGGATAGGCTGTTACTAATCCTCGAGATAATGCTTTAATGTCATTCTAAGATCCGGCGCTAATTCTTTGATGTTATTCAACATCCATCGCAAGTAGCCCGGATCTTTATCTGCAATTTCCGCAATCGGCTCGCCGCGATATTTACCAAATGCCATGGTTTTCACAAGTGCAGGGCGACCTGTAATGGTCACCATTTGGTCTGGAGTCCAGCCTGACTCATCCATAATGCGAATCAATAAAGCAGCGGTGATATAGCAATCAAACAGCGCGCGGTGATGATGCAGTCCGGCAGGTGTTTCAACTTCCAGCTTGAGGGATTTATATAAACCCATATTGCTATATTTGATGCCAGGCCATAAACGACGCGCCAGTTTTACCGTGCAAATCCACTCGCTATCGGGCAGTTCAGGCAGCATGCGCTGGTCAAAACTGGCGTTATGAGCCACGTAGTACGGGCTGCCGTGATAGCGTGGAATAACATCCTCAATCCACGGTTTATCTGCGACCATCTCTTCGGTAATTTTGTGAATGGCCATCGCCTGGTAGCTAATAGGACGATCCGGGCGTACCAGGTCACTCATCGGATTAACAATCTTGCCATTGACGATATCGACAGAGGCAACTTCTACCACGCCACCCTGTAGACCACAGGTTTCAGTATCAATAATGCGCAGCATATCTACTCCATCAAGTCTTAGCGTATTTTCTTAATGCGCTAGCGTAATGGAATGATTTCACCGTGCCAACCTTTTGCATCACGTCTTCCAACTGCGAGTAGCTCGCCATGATCGGCACGAACCACTAATTCACCTCGATCGTCCCAACAAGCGCTGCGTCCCGCTGACCGATATTTGCCGGTAGAAAACGCATGGTTAGCTAATAAAACGGGTAAATTATATTTATGGGCCCAGCGTTGCAGATACATTTCATCTTTCTGGTAGGTGATTTCATTAATGAATTTTCCCGTGGCATAAAGACTTGCACCCATTTCAGCTGCACTACGTGGCCAGGTTTCTTCATCGCTGTCGGTGCTAAAACCCATTGCCACGCTACGATTGTGCAAACCTACCAATGGCGTGTGTTGATCGGGGAGATCAATATCGCAGGTTTGCGGTTTACAACAGGCAACTCGGGAACCATCAGGCAAAAAACCCACCGATCCTGGTGATATTCCTTGTTCACTGCGTAAGGGTAGACCCACAACAATAGTCATTTGGTGTTTTACCGCGGCATCTTGCAAAGGATTCAGGCGTTCATCGGTGAAGGGAAGGGCGCAGACGTGATGGTTGTCAATGTTAAAACCGGTGAGGGAAAGTTCGGGGAAAATCAGCAGATCTATTCGTTCAGCAACTGCGCAGCGAACAAAATCTAAATGATGTGTGATATTCGCATCGAGGTCATCGGGTGTGGCGCCATATTGCGCTGCAGCAACATTCCAGACAGGCATACGTTCTTCCTTAATCAATCTACCCAACGGCCATCATCCTATGGCCGTAACAGGTAATTCCTGTGTTTAGATATATAAACCGGGAAAAATCTTAACACCATTTTTGTCAGGAAGTTTAGTGGGGATAATATTTATTTCACTTTAGGTTCGTACGGCAGTTTGGACAAATTGACTGAAGCCAGTCGATGAGCAGTCAGTCTTTCTCTGAACCAGTCACGCAAATGCACAGGTTGCTCGCGTTCTACCACTTCGGCGATCACCGGCATATTGTAGCGTTCCTTAAATGCCACGCCAGCAGCCGCGAGATCGACGTTGATCTTATCCATTTCGTCCTGGGGTAATTCAGCAAGATTGTGATTCATATTGGCCTCGTGTTTTTTGCCGCAAAGGTACTTGTTGATATCCGTGATGACAAGTCTTTACATTCATTGATAGCTGTTCTCATCTCGACTTAACCTGGGCTCAAGGTTATCCTTTTGCCGTCTCGAATAAGAAAAAGGAATAGTTGATATGGCTTTCACCCGAACTCGTCTCATTACCATCGCCACTCTCTTTACCGCACTTACTGTTTCCAGCTCAGCTTTCGCGCACGCGCATTTAAAGCATCAATATCCAGCGGCAGATGCTGCGGTAACGGCTGCACCACAGGCGATTACCCTTAATTTCTCTGAAGGAGTTGAAGCGAATTTTAGCGGACTTACGCTCACCGGGCCACAGCAAACAGTCGTGAAGACTGGCACGGCTAAGCGCAACGAAAAAGATGATAAGCAGCTTATTGTTCCAGTCGAAGAGGCTATGAAACCGGGAGATTACCAGGTTGATTGGCATGTAGTATCCGTTGACGGACATAAGACGAAAGGGAAGTATCACTTCTCGGTGAAGTAAGCCGGATGCTACCAGGTTTCTATATCGCGCTGCGATTTATTCATTTTGCTGCATTAATGGTGCTGCTTGGCAGTACCATCTCATGCTCATTGCTTGCTCCTCAAGCGTTTAAGCCGGTTCTCATTCGCCGACTAAAATGGCAATGGCATTCCGCCGTCTGGATGACGTTGCTAAGCGCAATATTATTGTTATGTGCTCAGGCTGGGATGATGGGCAGTGGTTGGCGAGATGTCATTAATCCCCAGATTTGGTTGGCGGTTCTTGGAACGAGCTTTGGGTCCATCTGGTTGTGGCAGATATTATTGAGTGTGGTGACACTTGTGGTGTTGCTGCTTAAACCGCGCCCTTTGCAGTCAATGTTAATGATCCTTGCGGCGGCACAACTTATTTTGTTGGCAGGTGTCGGGCATGCCGCGATGCGTGAAGGGATTGTAGGTGGCTTACAACGCTTAAATCATGCAGTGCATCTTCTTAGTGCTGGCTGGTGGGCTGGCGGATTACTGCCGCTTTTGATGTGCATGCGCATGGCTCAAAAACCACGCTGGCGCGGCAGTGCCATTACCGCGATGATGCGTTTTTCGCGTTACGGGCATCTGGCGGTTGCTGCCGTAATACTCAGTGGACTAATCAACAGCCTGATGATTTTAGGCTGGTCTCTACCACTGGAAAGTAACTACATGCGCTTCTTGTTGGTGAAGGTTGCCTTTGTTGCCGTGATGGTTATCATCGCCCTGTATAACCGCTATTTTTTGGTGCCGAGATTTAATCGTATGCCAACAGCCACAAAACAGTTTATCCAGTTAACGTGGCTGGAAGTTATTCTGTCGGTGGTGGTGCTCCTTGCTGTTAGCATTTTCGCTACCTGGGAACCGTACTGAAGACGTTATTAGCTCAAGAGATATTCATGAAAAAAAGTATTTTGACGCTGTTATTGCTGGCTTGCGCAGGTAGTGCATTAGCCGCACCGCAAATTATCACCGTAAGCCGTTTTGAAATGGGTAAAGATAACTGGGCGTTTAACCGTGAAGAGGTAATGCTAAGTTGCCGCCCTGGACATGCGCTCTTTGCAATCAACCCAAGTACCTTGATGCAATACCCGTTAAACGACGTAGCGCAACAACAAGTGAGCAGCGGTAAAACCACTGGCCAGCCCATCTCCGTGATTCAAATTGATGATCCTAAGACACCGGGACAAAAAAAGAGTCTTGCTCCATTTATTGAGCGTGCTGAGAAATTGTGTAGCTAAAATGCGATAACTCACTAATTAAAAATAAAAAACCGCAATAACCGTAGACCGGATATTGCGGTTTTTGTCTAAAATATTACCTGCGCCGCAGTTTTTTTCTGAACACTTTTGCGCCGGACTGGAAAACCTGCGCCGGTAATCTATTCTTAGAAGGCAAGGCGATGTCTGCCTGCATTAATGCCAACTTTTAGCGCACGGCTCTCTCCCAAGAGCCATTTCCCTGGACCGAATATAGGAATCGTATTCGGTCTTTTTTTATTTATCTTTATATACAAGGACTTAGGTTGGTCGTTCCGAAATTTCTCCGAATTTCCATATCCGGTTTTTTTGCCCTGTTAAATCAATGTAAACATTTTCTCCCTCACATCCAAGTACTTTTCGAGCATTTTTGTAGGTGAAAGTGAGATGGTTTAAACTAAAAAAAACCAAAACACTCTTCAAAAACTCCTGTTTACCTGATGTCAGAACCCGTTAACATACTGAGCTTTTTATTAAATATCATTTCAGTAGGGACGGGATTTCAACCGTGGCGGATTATCATCCCTTAAATCTTCTGCGTTCACCTGATATTGTTCTCAGTTTTCCAGGTTTGTTTATTTTCCGCGAATAATTATAGTCTTGATTCATTTTTCGCATCATTAATGCAGCAGTCCCACCACTTATCGCACCCAAAGTATGCCCTGCCAACATTTATGTATTTGCTATGTTTTCTGACTGCGCTTCAATTTTCGATTATTTATCATTCTAATATGAGGTGGCAGTTTTGAGGAGATACTTAATTCTTTTAATATTTTGCTGTTCATTTTTAGTCTGTAGTTGGAGTTTCGGGTGCAAGTAGATAGCTATTTTTTTCTTTGATGAGATCATTTGACATGGGTTGCCGCATATTTTCACCAGTAGGAGAAATCTGGGACATGAACCATTTATTATATAACTCATCAAATCGTTTTGAGATAAACAGGTTTTTTAACTCATCATTGATGATGGACTCTATTTCATCTGCATCTTTAGCTATCACCATTCCATAGGGTATTACGTCACCAAATCCTTCAGCACTCATTTGATAGTCATCTCTGTCCGCCATTTCAGCTAACTTGCTATGTATGATAATGTCATCAGTGACAAATGCTGAGATGTGCCCTTGTTCTAGTAAATCAAATCCTTCATCGAAACTTCTCATCAGCTTAACAGAGATCGAATAGTTAATATTTTGGTTCATTGCAGAGAGTAATAATGCAGATGTTCCGCCACTAATAGCCCCTACGGTTCGCCCAGAGAGCATTTCGAGGCTATTTATATGCTGAGATTTTTTAGCCAGAAAATTTGTCCGTGTAAAAAACCATGGCTTTGAAAAAGTAACGAATTTATTACGTTGCGCTGTATTTCCGGCAATTGCGCAGAGAATGTCTGCTTTATGATGAGATATATATTCAAAGCGCGCGGCTGAGGCAACTTCTACCCATTGTATATTTATATTTGTGTTGTAGCGTTTTTTTATACTGTCGACAACCCCCTGGCAGATATCCACCGCCATGCCAGTCGGTTTTCCATTTACCTCCCAGGAAATAGGCTTGGAACTACCCACCCATGCCAAGGTAATACTATGCGTGCTAAGTATTTTATTAAGCACAGGATCGGCTACAGCATTGCTGCAAAAAAATATCATAGCAGCCAACATAAAAGAACCAATCATTTTACAATAAGTCAAATGACTAAACAAAAGTAAGCCCCCATTAATTAAAATGGCTAAAGTAAAATTATATTTTTCGAAAATATCGGCAGTATTGTAATTGCTTTTATGTTGGTTTACTAATAATTGTCTTTCTAATAATAGCCATTAATATCTATATTTGTGGCATGCCTCAATATTCATCATCCTGAAATCATCTACATGAATACCCATACAAGCCCAGAGGATAGGTCCGAGATAGGGGGCATATTAATTAGCATCCTTACTATCCTCTCTGTACAATCACGCCCGACCTGAAGTTCGCTACAACTAATAACGACAAACCTGCAAAGACAAACTATGACCACAACTCAAACTGAAACACATCGTCGGGAAAACTCTCTCGCCTCGGTTTTGCGTAGCCCGCGTTTGCTCGCGCGTGAATCCCTTGCGGGAGTAGTAACGGCATTGGCACTTGTACCTGAAATCATTTCATTCTCAGTCATCGCGGGGGTTGACCCGAAAGTCAGCCTGGTCGCCTCTATTGTGCTTTGTTTATCCATGTCAGTGCTTGGTGGGCGCCCCGCAATGGTGACAGCTGCTGCTGGCTCAGTAGCATTAGTTATCGGTCCAATGGTGCATCTGCATGGCGTTGAATATATTTTCCCTGCAGTATTGCTGGCAGGGTTAGTCCAGATTCTGTTCGGCGTCACAGGGCTTGCTCGTATGATGCGCTATATACCACTGTCAGTGATGACAGGGTTTGTAAACGCGTTGGGCATTCTCATTTTCTTTGCCCAGGTACCACATATTTGGGGGGATAACCCGCTGGTCTGGGGGCTGTTTGCGCTCACCCTGGCAATAGTGCTGTTTCTCCCTCGGGTATTTAAAATGGTTCCGTCGCCGTTGGTGGCGATTATTGTCATTACAGCGGGATGCATTGGGATGGGGTTATCTGTACCAACAGTGGGTGAGGCGGGACCAATGGCTACTGGATTACCCGGACTGACAGCGTTGTTGGTGCCCTTGAATCTGGATACTTTACGAATTATCTGGCCTTGCGCTTTGAGCATCGCCTTCGTTGGCTTAATGGAATCGTTGTTAACCGCCAAACTTGTTGATGAGCTGACTGACACACCTTCGAGTAAACGTCGTGAATGTTGGGGGTTGGGAGTATCTAACATATTCGCCGGTTTTTACGGTGGTATTGCCGGTTGCGCCATGATTGGCCAGACCATGGTCAATGTGGAACTTGGTAAGGGGCGTACACGTATCTCGACAATTGCTGCCGGCCTGGTGCTGTTGCTGTTAGTCACCGGTTTAAGCGAATTGATGGCAAAAATCCCGATGGTGGTTTTAGCCGGAATTATGGTGATTGTGGCGGTGAAAACGCTCAACTGGCACAGTGTTAAACCTGCTACCTTGAAAAGAATTCCATTTCCTGAAACTTTAGTGATGGTAAGCACTGTCGCAGTGACCGTTGCGACCGGGAACCTGGCGTTGGGTGTCGTCGGTGGCGTGGTTTTTGCGATGATCTTGTTTGCTCGCCGTATTGCCCACGTAGTACGCGCGGAAAGAACATTATCTGAAGACGGGCAATCTGTAAGATATACGGTAACCGGGCCGTTGTTTTTTGCCAGTAGCAACGATTTGGTTGAACATTTCCAGTATGCCGACGATCCGCAAAACGTGATTATTGATTTGTCTCAGGCTCAAATTTGGGATGTATCGACAGTTGCCGTGCTTGATGCTATCGAAACCCGCTATCAACGCTATGAAAGCAAGGTACAAATTGTCGGTCTCGATTTACGCAGCAGTGACTTCCACGAGCGGCTGAGCGGCAAAATTTGAATACCACTCACGCGTTAATCCAGATTTATTTGATGAGAAAATGGCAAAACTGTGAATCTGCCGTTATTTTTACAATGTTAAGGCTGCTAGATTAGCTTTAGTTCCAGAGTGAAACGGAGGTGCCAGATAGTTTTGAAACTGATCCTCAAAAGTAAACTGGTGGGTTCGTGGTAGGTTTAATGACCACATTCCCTTGGGGCGCAAGCCATATTTCATCGCTTTAAGAAGCGTAGTATTTACCAGATAACTCGTATCACCTCTCTAAAGGCTGCATTTATGCAGCCTTTTCTATTTGTGGCTCTGACTCGCTTTTCCTTCAATTTCCCTACTTTCGAATGCAGTGTGCTGATTGTGTCTCAAACCGTATGGCGGCAAAATAAGTAAAAAATCGTACGCCAATAATACGTTTGAAGGATATGAGCATGGTTAATGCAGCACCTCGTCTGGAAACTGAACGTCTAATTCTCCGCCATTTTACGCTGGATGATTTTCCGGCATTAGCTGCCTGTTGGGCGGACCCAGAAATGGTGAGGTTTATCGGTGGTGGACAACCGCAAGGCCCAGAAATGACCTGGGGAAGATTGCTGCGTTACATCGGTCATTGGCAGGCGATTGGTTACGGCTATTGGGCTGTCTTTGAAAAAGAGACTGAGCGTTATATTGGTTCGTTTGGTTTTCAGGACGCACAACGTGAGTTAACTCCGGTGCTTGAACTTCCGGAAGCGGGATGGTCACTGATTCCCGCTGTGCACGGTAAAGGCTATGCCAGCGAAGCGCTCAACGCAGTTCTGCAATGGGCGGACCGTGAGTTAGCGACACCAGTTTGTTGCATTATTGATGATGACAACCTGCGTTCTATCTATCTGGCTGAGCGATTTGGCTTCCAGTTCCAGCATTTTGTTGAATACCACGGTAAGCAAATCAAAATGTTCATTCGTCCTGCCCGCTAATCATTGCCCCCACTGGTTTATAATTAAGCAATTAATAAACAAAGTGGGGGCGATATGTATCAGCGAATAGACGGCGAAGAGTGGCGGCATGTGTTTATTGTTGGTGATTTACACGGCTGTCTCTCTGAATTAAGTAGCCAGCTTAAACTTCATCATTTTGATTATCATCAGGATTTACTTATCTCGGTGGGGGATCTTATTGATCGCGGTGCAAACAGCCCTGGATGCCTGGCACTGCTCGGTAGTAAGTGGTTTAAAGCAGTGAAGGGCAACCATGAAGCGATGGCTTTAGAGGCGCTCGACGAAGGTGAGGGAATGCTCTGGCAGATGAACGGTGGTGAGTGGTATCGGGAATTGCCAGAACAGCGTCAAAATAATGTGCAGCTAGCCTTACTGAAGTGCCGCGATTTGCCGTTGGTAATTGAACTTCATACGCATGACAAGACGCTGGTTATTGCTCATGCAGACTACCCTTCAGGGCATTACAGTTGGAATCAGCCCGTCGATGAACATTTACTGGTCTGGAGCCGGGATCGGCTTAATAAGAATTTACAGGGGCGAGGCGAGGATATCGGCGGAGCTGATGAGTTCTACTTCGGCCATACGCCGCTCAAAGAAGTGAGTCATTTTCATAATCAATATTATATTGATACCGGCGCGGTGTTTGGTAATAAGCTGACTATGGTGCAGGTTCAGTAACTCTACAACGAGCTGTATTCTTGCGCCGGGCGCCAGAAGCTATCAATAAAATCTTCAACCGGGAAACAGCCACCGTAGCGTATCCGCTGCTCATCCATAGCGAACAGGCACTGCTGTTCAGTATTAAAGACATCTACCACGATATCTTCGCAGCCGCCGTCCAGGTAGCAAACAAATAAAACCAACGCAAACATGATTGCCTTTGAGTTGCACCGTTTGGCTTAATTGTAGGGGAAGTCACGAGAAGAGGGTAATCAGTGCCAATTAATTAACCCGTCTGGGCGACGGGTCACTTTGAGTTATGCAAGACGCATGACCCAGGCATCAGATTTTTGGTCGTAATGTTGACGGTAGAGGACTGAATGTTCGCCATCGAGGACGGCGGGAATACTTGTTTCATCATCCCAGGCATCAAGTTGCATGCACAGGTCCGGGTCGGATTTACAAGGGATGCTCAACGTGCGGTCCCCTTGCTGCTCGCCATGTAATTCAGCATCATCAATTTCGAAGATGCCTATTCGTACGCTAGTTTTCGTCATCACGCTCTCCTTGGGTCTGGGTACATGTGGTATGACCAGTAAGGTCTCTCACAGTAGAGCGTAGACAAACGTACAAAAACTGCAAACTACATGGCGACTATTTTTTTACCCATCAGCCCCTGGCCGCAAACAGTTTTCCGTCGCGAACCAATTCACGCGGATAGCTATTTTTCAGGCGAGATCCAACTTTTCTTGCCAGACCAAGAGGTTGTCCCTGGTATGTCACGACAACCTCATTTAGCTCGGGGGATACATCTGGGTAAATATCGCGACCGTGATACCACTCGTCCGCTTCAAATTCAGTAAGCGCAAATCCTAGCGGTGAATCGCCAGGCACCAGGGCTATGACGGCTTCATGCTGCCAGCGATAGCCTTTGTTGTATTGCTCAGCAAGGCGTAAACCAATACGTGAAAATCGAACTTGGCCAAATAGCGGAATAATCTCTTTGGGGAATAGCCAGATTTCTTTATCTCTCAACCAAAGTTGTTGGTCATCTTGCCAGGCGATCCCAGACTGTTTTGCAGCTGCGGTCACTTCCGCAGCTTGTTTTCCATGCATTGGTACAAACGGGAATTTCCCAACTTTGTAACCTGGGGCCGGGAGCGCTTCTACGGATGCAGTTTTGCGCAGGCGTGCAACGAAGAATCCTTCGCAATCGTAAATTTGCGGGAAAACATGCAAGTAGCCTTCGGCGGTAATAGCTTTATTCGCTTCCGGGAATAAATCGTTAAGCGGGGCGATTTCAACTGCATCAGGCCACTCATCCAGTAACCACTGGCAAATCTGCTGATTCTCTTCACGGTTTAAAGTGCAGGTGGAATAGATCAACGTACCGCCGGGGCGCAGCGCATGAAAAGCGCTGGCAATAAGCTCACGCTGCGTATCGGCAATGCTGGCGGTGCTTTCTGGCGTCCAGTTGCGCAGGGCGTCAGGGTCTTTACGCACCACACCTTCACCTGAGCATGGGGCATCCAGCAAGATTGCATCGAAACACTCCGGTAGCGCAGCACCAAATACTCGGCCATCGAAATGTGTCAACGCGACGTTGCTGATACCACAGCGGCTGATGTTAGCGTGTAGCACTTTAACGCGACTGGCGGAATATTCATTGGCGAGGATTGCACCATGATTGCCCATACGCGCTGCAATTTGCGTGGTTTTGGAGCCTGGAGCCGCTGCGACATCCATAATTCGGTCCGGTTGATTGCCGTCAGCAAACAGCGCCGCAACGGGCAGCATGGAACTGGCTTCCTGAATGTAGAACAGGCCACTCAAATGTTCGGCAGTACTACCCAGCGGCAGGCTTTCTTCATCATCACGTTCAATCCAGAACCCTTCTGCGCACCACGGAATCGGCGTCAGATGCCAGTCATAAGAGGCGACAAGCGCAAGAAAATCATTGACCGAAATCTTGAGGGTATTAACACGCAAGCTGCGACGCAGTGGCCGCTGGCAATACTCGATAAAGCTCTCGATAGATTGATCTGCCGGGAGTGCATCGCGAATAACATCAAGAAAAGCTTGCGGGAGAAAGGCGGTGTGAGAATGAGCCACTAAGGAAGTCCAGAAAAAAATGAAGAAGGGATGGTAACACAAACGCCCCGGTGAGACACCGGGGCGAAGGTATTAGCGAGGCAGTGCGGTGCCCCATTGACGCCACTCTTTAGGCTCACTTTGCTCTAGCAGGAAATGTTTACCCGTTTCTGCTTTCGGCGCCAGTGGTGTACCAGGCGGCGTGGCGAAGGCGATACCACCGCGGATGAACTGGTTGAAGGTGCCGGTTTTCACTACACCACCCGTCAGACCGAAATCGAGACTATAACCAGAGGCCAGCCAGAATACTGAGCTATCACGCACCAGGTGCTGGAAGCGCTTGCTGATACGCAGTCCAACCATCACGCGGTCAGAGAGGTTGCCGAGGGTTAATCCGGTCACCGTACCTACTTCGATACCGCGGAATAGCACTGGCGTACCGATGTTTAATGCGCCCGCTTCAGTCACTTCTACTACGATGTTCAGACCGTCTGAGTAGCGGGAGTCAGTAATAGAGGCTTCCTGCAATTCGAAGTCACGACGTGCTGCGCCGCGGCCAGGTTCAACGTTGATATAAGGCTGGAGAATAGTATCGAGATTATCCACGCCGGAGGCCGAAATTTTCGGGGTGACGACAGAGAAGCGCGTGCCGCTGCGGGCAAATGTCTCAACAAACTCAGGGTAGAGTACTGCTTTGGCTTCTACTTCACTGCGTGAAGCTGTCAGATTCAGCGACTCAAGTTGCCCTATATTTATGCCCAGATAACGGATTGGCATACCGGCAGAAAGTTTACCAGCATCGAAAGTGTGCAGCGTTATCTGACTGCCTACCGCACGAGCGGCAGTTTCAGAGGCGTAGAGCATTCGCTTGTCGCCTTTTTTCAGGCCGACGCTGGCGCCGCTTAAGTTGTCGAAACTGATAGCACCTTTTAAGGCACGCGAAAGCGGGGAAGCCTGAACGGTAAGTCCACTGCCATTGAGTTGCACACGAGCGCCACCTTCGGCCCAGAACACGCTATTGGAGGTCAGCAGGTTACGGTATTCCGGTTTGATATTTACATCAATGTCAAAACTGTTAGCACGAGGACGTACGCTGATAATTTCCCCGACCTGGAATTTACGATAAAGCACCACGGAGCCGGTCTGAATATCTGGCAGGCTGGCCGCGGTTAACGTCAACGTGGTTGTTGGTAGGTCGCTCAGGCTGTTTTCCACCGCCTTTTCAAGGTTGGCATAGAGTGGATAGCTATCTTTCATAGCACCTTTGTTACCTGGAATGACTCTGACACCGCCGTTGACCCATTCGCTGGCGCTGGCACCCAGGAATTCAACGCCATCAATACCCAGCTTTACATCAATACGGCTGTTGACGACGAATTTGCTGTCGCCCTGAATCAAATGCCGATATTCAGGATCAATGGCTGCGGAGAAGCTGACGCCTTTGGCCGACAATTTGCGCTCAAGAATCTGCCCCACCTGCACACCATGCAAAATAATCGGCTGGCCTGCATCAATGCCATAACTTTCCGGTGCCGTCAGGTTCAGGGTCAGAACATCAGGCTGCTGCAAGAGAGTTTTATCGCTCGGGAAGACCACAAAATGGTTTTGCGGTTCACCTTCACCGGGTACCAATTCAAAAGTACTTCCCGTTAACAGGCTGCTGATATTCGGGTTGCTGAGGGAAATCTTAGGGCTGCGCAACTCAATGCGCGTCCCGCTCCGCATCAGATTGACCACGCTTGGGTCCACCGTCATTTGGCCGGTTACCGTGCTGCCCGGATTGAGGTTTAGTTTGGTCAGCGTTCCGACTTCAAGCCCTTGATACATCAGCGCAGTTGAACCGGCGTTTAAACCTTGTCCGCTCGGCAAATCAAGATCGATGATTACGCCACGCTGGCTATGCGCCAGATCTTCATACAGGCCAAACTCATCATCAGCTTTGGCTTCGGCTGAGTTTTCCGGCGAGTCAAAGGCGATAGCGCCGTTGACCAATGCCGCCAGGCTTTCTAGCTGAACTTGCGCACCGGAAAGACTGACGTTGGCTTTTACGCCGGATACGTTCCAGAAGCGGCTGCCTTTTTTCACCAGTTTGGTAAAGCGGCGGTCAACCAGCACGTCAATCGTCACGCCCTGCTGGTTCTTATTGATGGTGTAGTCATACACTCGGCCTACCGGAATTTTGCGGTAATAAACTAGCGATCCACTGTTGAGCGAACCTAAATCCGGTGCGTGCAAGTGAATCATCAGCTCGCCATTGTTAAGGCGATATTTCGGCTGGGTATCGAGCGCGGAGAAGTGATCTTTCGGCTCGCCTTTGCCCGGCATCATGCCGATATAGTTGCCGCCAACCAGCGCATCCAGCCCGGAAACACCCGCAAGAGACGCCTTGGGTGTGACCAGCCAAAACTGGGTATCTTCACGCAGCGCGTCTTTCATATCGCTTTTCACGCTGATTTTTACTTCGATTTTGCTCAGGTTTTTACTGAGGCTGACGCTTTGTACCGTACCGACTTCAACACCCTGGTAACGTACAGGCGTGCGCCCGGCAACGATGCCGTCAGCCGAAATAAAATCAATGGTCGCAGTCGTGCCGCGTTCTTCCCAGGTCGTCCACATCAGCCAGCCGGCAATCATCAGTGCGATAATTGGCAGTAACCAGAAGGGCGAAATACGGCGTTTAGTTTTAATTCGCGCTTCAGTCGGTGAAGCGGGCATTTCCTGACTCATGTGCGTCCCAAAGTAGTCGGCTATCAAGCCATTCGACTGCAAGAATAGTTAAAATAACCGCCGCGCCAAAATAAAACGCAGCCGGTCCCATAGTAAATGCCAATAGCTGGTCACGATTAACCAGCGACATCGTAAGCGAGATTACGAAGAGATCGAGAATGGACCAGCGCCCAATCCAGGTAATAAAGCGTAGCAGTGTTATCCGCGTCTTAAGCCCTTTCTCACATTTAAAATGAATGCTGACCAGCAATGAAATCAAAACGATAACTTTGATAAAAGGCACCAGGATACTGGCAATGAAAACCACAGCGGCGACGGCAACATTACTGCTGGCGAGGGAAAGAATACCGGAAAGAATCGTATCTTCCTGGCGTGAACCATTGACGTAAAGAATCGAAATTGGCAACAGGTTGGCCGGCAGGAGGAAAATTAACGAACCGATTAATGCTGCCCAGGATTTTTGTAAGCTGTGGCGACGACGAGCTCTTAATGGCACATGGCAACGAGGACAACGCCCACGGTTGTCAGGCACTCCTGTGAAATGGCAGCCAAGGCAAACGCGTAACTGGGGACCCCACGCTCGAGAAGGTCGCTGGGGATAAAAACGAGCCCATAGCTGTTCTACATTTAGGTGAATTAGGGTTAACAAGCTCAGCACCACTAATGCAATAAACGCCACGAGACCTACGCCCGGTTGGATAAATGCAAACTCTCTGACTTTGATGCAGGCCACACCGATAGCGACCAGGTAAATATCTAACATTACCCATTCTTTGAGCTTATCAAGCATGAGTAAGACCGGGCGTAAATTCATCCCAAGAATATTACCAAAGTAGAGGTAGGCAATTGCGGCGACTAATGTTGCTGGCGCACCCACAGCACAGAACAACACCATTGCGGCTGTCAGGGGATCACCCTGGCTAGTCATCTGCCATATGCCCTGGAACAAGTTGGCATCTATTCGCGTACCCAGTAAATAGATGCGTACCAGAGGCTCGGAAAAAGCGACAGGCATAAGCAGTAGCATGGCAATTGCCATCGCCGCCAGGCGAGTAAGTGACCAGTCGCGCCCATGGTAAACTTTGGCATCGCAGCGCGGGCAATACGCGCTCTGCGAGGATTTAACCGACGGTAACGAGAAAAGTGTATCGCATTGGGGGCAACGCTGATAACGTGCCTGCGGTACAGCATGGCTAATGGCGTGTATTTTCATGTGTCATCGTAAACAGGGAAAACCGCTGGCGCATGGGGTATCTCAATGGGTTATGAAATATTCGTTAAGCGTATAGTAATTCATTGAATGATACACCTTGTGGCATAAGGCATTTAATGCTTATTTTACTATGCTATGCAGTTGAGTAAGACAACATACTATGGTTAATCAATGAACAAAGAACAATTTTACGCGGACTTGAACCGCGATTTCAGTGCGTTAATGGCAGGTGAAACAAGCTTTTTGGCGACGTTGGCAAATACCAGCGCGTTGTTGTTTGAACGTCTCGAAGGCGTTAACTGGGCAGGCTTTTACCTATTAGAAGGCGAGACTCTGGTTCTGGGACCTTTCCAGGGCAAGATTGCTTGCGTTCGTATCCCGGTAGGAAAAGGTGTTTGTGGTACAGCGGCTTCCACTAAAAGCATCCAGCGCGTCGAAGATGTGCATGCTTTTGATGGTCACATCGCTTGTGACGCTGCCAGCAACTCCGAAATTGTCCTGCCGCTTACGGTAAATGGCGAGCTAATAGGTGTTCTGGACATTGATAGCACGGAGTTTGGGCGCTTCACACCTGAAGACCAACTCGGCTTATCTCAACTGGTGACGCAGCTTTCGCTGATGCTTGCCGACACGGATTTTAAAAAATTCTTCACTCGTTAGCATGATAAACAACGGATAACGTGGCATTTGCTGATAGCGTCATTATAATGTCGCCTGTTCATGCCTGCGGATTGTTGGCAACTCCGTTGTAATCAGGAAATTTCATGGAAAATCAACCTAAGTTGAATAGTAGCAAAGAAGTCATCGCCTTTTTGGCAGAGCGTTTCCCACAGTGCTTTAGCGCTGAAGGTGAAGCCCGCCCCCTGAAGATTGGTATCTTCCAGGATTTGGTCGCGCGCGTTGAAGGGGAGATGAGTCTCAGTAAAACTCAACTTCGTTCCGCGTTACGTCTTTACACTTCAAGCTGGCGTTACCTATACGGTATTAAAGTCGGCGCAACCCGTGTTGATCTCGACGGTAACCCTTGTGGTGAACTCGATGAGCAGCACGTAGAGCATGCTCGCAAGCAGCTTGAAGAAGCAAAAGCTCGTGTTCAGGCACAGCGTGCAGAACAGGCAGCGAAAAAGCGTGAAGCGGCTATTGCTAACGGCGAAACCGTTATCGATAAACCTCGTCGCGAACGCAAGCCTCGTCCTGCTCCGCGTCGTCCAGAAGCTACAGAACGTAAACCTCGTGTAGAAAAACCGGCGCCGCAAGCTCCGCGTGAAGAAAAACGCACTCCGGTTACAGACATTTCTGCTTTGCAGGTGGGTCAGGCAATCAAAGTCAAAGCGGGTAACAACGCGATGGATGCCACAGTACTGGAAATTACCAAAGATGGCGTCCGTGTACAGCTGACTTCTGGTATGGCAATGATCGTACGCGCAGAACACTTGCAGTTCTGAAACGGAGGCCAGACCCGGGCATGAACAAATTCTTTAAGCGTACGGCTGTCGCTAGTCTGTTGTTTCTTGCAGGTAGCGCACTGGCCGTCGAAAACATCACGCAAGCTTCTCAAATCCCGCAGTTAAAGGAAGAGACACAGCATGCAACGGTGAGTGAGCGTGTAACTTCACGCTTCACTCGCTCGCATTATCGTCAGTTTGACCTGGATGAAAATTTTTCCGCAAAAATTTTCGATCGCTATCTAAACCTCCTCGACTATAGCCACAACGTGCTGCTAGCCAGTGACGTAGAGCAGTTTGTGTCGCGGAAAAAACAGATTGGCGATGAATTGCGCACCGGTAAACTGGACGTATTTTACGATCTCTACAATCTGGCCCAACAACGTCGTTTTGAACGTTATCAATACGCGTTGAAGGTGCTGGAAAAACCAATGAATTTCACGGGTAACGATACCTTTAACGTTGACCGCAGCAAATCGCCGTGGCCTGCAAACGTTACAGAGTTGAATTCCCTGTGGGATAGCAAAGTTAAGTTTGACGAACTGAGTCTGAAACTGACCGGCAAAACCGATCAGGAAATTCGTGAAACGCTGACCAAGCGTTATCAGTTTGCCATTCGCCGTCTGGCTCAATCCAATAGCGAAGATGTTTTCTCGCTTGCGATGACCGCCTTTGCCCACGAAATCGACCCGCATACCAATTACTTATCGCCACGTAACACTGAACAATTCAATACCGAAATGAGTTTATCTCTGGAAGGTATTGGTGCTGTGCTGCAAATGGACGATGACTACACGGTTATCAACTCGATGGTAGCGGGTGGTCCTGCTGCGAAAAGCAAAACGATTACCGTTGGTGACCGTATTGTTGGTGTCGGCCAGACAGGGAAACCTATGGTTGATGTGATTGGCTGGCGTCTTGACGATGTCGTTGCGCTGATCAAAGGGCCAAAAGGTAGCAAGGTTCGCCTGGAAATCTTACCGGCAGGTAAGGGTACCAAAACACGTGTGGTTACGTTAACCCGTGAACGCATTCGTCTTGAAGATCGCGCCGTCAAATTGACGATTAAAACGGTCGGTAAAGACAAAGTGGGTGTCCTGGATATCCCAGGCTTCTACGTTGGTCTGACAGATGATGTCAAAGTCCAGCTTCAGAAGATGGAAAAACAGAACGTGAAGGGCGTGATCATCGATTTACGCTCTAACGGTGGCGGTGCATTGACCGAGGCTGTCTCACTTTCTGGCCTGTTTATCCCAAGTGGCCCAGTTGTTCAGGTACGTGATAACAACGGTAAAGTGCGTGAAGATAGCGATACTGACGGCGTTGTCTACTACAAAGGTCCACTGGTGGTGATGGTTGACCGTTTCAGTGCTTCGGCTTCTGAAATCTTTGCAGCAGCAATGCAAGACTATGGTCGTGCGCTGATTGTGGGTGAGCCTACCTTCGGTAAAGGCACTGTTCAACAGTACCGTTCTTTGAATCGAATCTATGATCAGATGCTGCGTCCGGAATGGCCTGCGCTTGGTTCTGTGCAATACACTATCCAGAAGTTCTACCGTATTAATGGCGGAAGTACTCAGCGTAAAGGTGTAACGCCTGACATCATGATGCCTACCGGTACTGAAGAGACTGAGACTGGCGAGAAGTTTGAAGATAATGCGCTCCCTTGGGATAGCATTAACGCCGCTACTTACGTTAAGT
The DNA here is from genome assembly GCF_021282435.1 of Buttiauxella cochleicola. Lineage (NCBI taxonomy): Bacteria > Pseudomonadati > Pseudomonadota > Gammaproteobacteria > Enterobacterales > Enterobacteriaceae > Buttiauxella > Buttiauxella cochleicola. The sequence goes on from NZ_JAJSOT010000001.1 coordinate 30,222, forward strand.
CAGGCGATCTGACTCAGTTTGAGCCGCAATTGCTTAAACTGCACCAGGATAGAATAGCAGCCGATCCTGAGTTCCAGTACATCATGAAGGATATTGCTCGCTTCAATGCCCTGAAAGATAAACGTAATATTGTTTCCCTGAATCTTGCTCAGCGTGAGAAAGAGAATCAGGAAGATGATGCTACGCGTCTGGAGCGGATTAATGACCGCTATAAACGAGAAGGAAAAGCACCGTTGAAGAAACTCGACGACCTGCCGAAGGATTATCAGGAACCTGATCCTTATCTCGATGAAACGGTTCATATCGCGCTGGATTTTGCAAAAATGCAGCAAGATAAACCAGCTGAGCAACCAGCTCCTGCTAAGTAACTCCTCCAACGGGCACAAAATTTTGTGCCCGTTTTTTTTACCTCTATCAAGCCGCGTAAATCAACCTCTCCTTTAATGTAAAGTTATGTATTATTAACTACTTGGCAACGATGAATGCTTGAAAATAGCAAGCTTGCCCCTACGATGTGGGGTAACGCAGAATGCGTATTTTTAACCGAGGTAAAAAGAAAATTATGATGCGTATCGGGCTTTTCCTGTTGACCAACCTTGCAGTCATGGTCGTTTTCGGGCTAGTGCTAAGCCTGACGGGGATCCAGTCGAGCAGCGTACAGGGTCTGATGATCATGGCGGTGTTGTTTGGCTTTGGTGGTTCAATCATCTCATTACTGATGTCCAAATGGATGGCATTGCGTTCAGTGGGCGGGGAAGTGATTGAGCAACCGCGCAATGAAACAGAGCGCTGGCTGATGGAAACAGTGCGCCAACAGTCTCAGCAAGCGGGTATCGCCATGCCGCAGGTGGCTATTTACCATGCGCCAGATATTAATGCGTTTGCCACAGGCGCTCGTCGTAATGCATCGCTTGTTGCGGTTAGCACCGGCCTTCTGCAGAACATGAGTCGTGATGAAGCAGAAGCGGTTATCGCGCACGAAATCAGCCATATCGCGAATGGTGACATGGTAACCATGACGCTGATTCAGGGCGTGGTGAACACCTTCGTAATCTTTATTTCTCGTATCATCGCGCAAGTCGCTTCTGGCTTCTTGTCTGGTAATCGGGATGAGGGTGAGAGCAACAACGGCAACCCGTTTGTCTATTTTGCCATTGCGACTGTGCTGGAACTGGTATTTGGCATTCTGGCAAGCATCATCACAATGTGGTTCTCACGTCACCGTGAATTCCATGCTGATGCTGGGTCTGCAAAATTGGTTGGTCGTGAAAAAATGATTGCCGCACTGCAGCGCCTGAAAACCAGCTATGAACCGCAAGAAGCCAGCAGCATGATGGCGTTTTGTATCAATGGTAAGGCGAAGTCTATGAGTGAATTGTTCATGACTCACCCGCCATTGGATAAGCGTATTGAAGCGCTGCGTAACGGCGAGTATCTGAAGTAGTCATTATCTGAAATGAAAAAGCGTGCCATCGCTGGCACGCTTTTTTTATGCCTGAGAAGTCGTAGGTTGGGACATGCGTAAACTGCTAACAATGGCGGCGATGGTCGCAAAACTCCCTGCCAGTAAAAGCGAGGCATGCGTTCCGTGAATCGCGAAAAGGTTGAACATCAAAGCCACCAGAGCTGCACCGCAACTTTGTCCTAACAATCGAGCCGTGCCTAACATGCCACTGGCACCGCCGCTGCGGTTACGCGGTGCTGATGAAATGATTGTGTGGTTATTAGGTGACTGGAACAAACCGAAACCAGCGCCGCACAAAAGCATGCGCCAGATGATATCGATATCGGTAGGGTTGTGCGGTAACAACGCTAAAGCAAATAAACCGAATGCCATAACAACAAGCCCGAGCCCACCCAGCAGCCCTGCATGTACTCGCCCAATCAAATGACCAGCAACCGGTGCCATTATCATTGTTGCAATTGGCCACGGAGTGAGAAGTAGACCCGTTTCTACTTCGCTGCGTCCTAATGTTGATTGCAAGAAAAAGGGAAGTGAAACCATCGCTAGCATTTGAGCAGCGAAAGAACAAACAGACGTTCCCATAGATAATGAAAATACAGGAATACGCAATAAATCCACGGGTAATAGAGGGAAGGGGAGTTTCAATTGGCGACGAATAAAGAAGAAGCCAATCACAGCTAATGCAACGAGCTCGGAAATGATCAACCATCCTGACTGCCCTTGGGCAAAACCACTAATTGCCGAGATCAGCAGGCCGAACGTCAAGGCATTCATAATCGCACTAGGGATATCGAAGCGTTGGCCTTGCGATTTTTGTTGATTGGGGGGCAGAAAACGAATTGCCAGCAATAGCGCGAGAATACCAATTGGCACATTAATCAAAAACAGCCATTTCCACGATGCGACAGAAAGAATCGCGGCGGCAATAGTGGGGCCGGCAGCTGAGGATACGGCGACAATAAACGAGTTAATCCCCATCCCACGGCCGAGATATTTTTGCGGATAGATAAGCCTGATGAGAGCAGTATTGACGCTCATTAATGCAGCACCGCCAAAGCCCTGAAGCACACGAGCAAACGTCAACATGGGCAATGAATTCGACAGCGCGCAGAATAACGATGTGATGCAGAACAGAATCAGTCCGCACTGATATACCCGGCGATAACCAAAAATGTCGCCTAAGAATGACATCGACAGTAACGAAATAATTATCGCGATTTGATAGCTGTTCACTATCCAGATGGATTCTGCCGGACTGGCGTTTAGTTCTCGTGCAATAGTTGGAAGTGCTACGTTTGCGATCACGCCATCCAGAACTGCCATTGTGATACCCAACGCAATGGCCAAAATAGCACCATAGCGCTGCGGTATTGGCAGCCCATCAGCAAGGGTTTTATCCATAAGGGAAATTTAACTTCATGGGTGATTTATTCGAAGAGCAATAATAATAGCACTAAATTTAAGGGATATGTCGCAGATTTGTAACGAAATAGAATAGATTCATTGCGATGACATGGTAGTCAACTTATACTAAAAACCAGTTCTGATTTTTATAAAACAAATGCGATCGAGGTGATTTAATGGCTATCGCAGATCTGGATAAACAACCTGATTCTGTCTCTTCTGTCCTGAAAGTTTTTGGCATTTTACAGGCGCTTGGCGAAGAACGCGAAATTGGTATTACTGAATTATCGCAACGCGTAATGATGTCAAAAAGCACCGTCTATCGCTTTTTGCAGACTATGAAATCCCTGGGTTATGTTGCTCAGGAAGGCGAATCTGAAAAGTACTCGCTTACCCTCAAGCTGTTTGAGCTTGGTGCGCGTGCATTGCAGAACGTTGATTTGATTCGTAGCGCAGACATTCAAATGCGAGAATTATCGCGTCTGACGAAAGAAACCATCCACTTGGGTGCGTTGGATGAAGACAGTATTGTCTATATCCATAAGATTGACTCAATGTATAACCTGCGCATGTACTCGCGCATCGGTCGTCGTAATCCATTGTACAGCACCGCAATTGGTAAAGTGCTTCTGGCGTGGCGAGATCGTAATGAAGTGCGTGAAATCCTTGCTGATGTGGAATATAACCGCAGCACTGAGCGTACTATCATGAGCACTGACGAATTGTTGGATGTCCTGGATACCGTGCGTGAGCAGGGTTACGGTGAAGATAACCAGGAGCAGGAAGAAGGTTTACGCTGCATCGGCGTACCTGTTTTTGACCGATTTGGTGTCGTTATTGCTGGGTTGAGTATTTCATTCCCGACACTTCGTTTTTCCGAAGACAGACTTCATGAATATGTAGCGATGCTTCATGACGCAGCTCGAACTATTTCTGAACAAATGGGTTATCACGAATATCCATTTTGATGAAATAGAAAACGCCGCTATTTAGCGGCGTTTTCTTTATATGTTCCTAGTTACCCGTATCGATAACTTCATCACTTTTACGCAATACTGGGCAATCGCTAAGTCCGATAATTCCACTACTGGTATGAACAAATTGTGCTGTGGTGACATTTCGAGCAGTTAGGTATTTGCATTGAAGCCCCATACCTGCAGCATTTTCATGACTTCCAATCAAAACTCCATATCCAGAGAGGAGTAAACCGATCCACAAAAGCGCTATTACAATAATAGTGCGGATCACAATACGCATAGGTACCTCTTATTATTAAGTAATTAGACTTCTAAGCGTAGCGGATTGCGCTGTAGTAGCAATGTGATGATTCTTAAATAATATACGTGAGAGTTATGTGTCGTTTAGGCTGTCTATGCCAGACTTTACAATAAATAGGAAAGAGGTGGAGAGAGTAGTGAGAAAGTACAGATGGCTTATTCTGATTGCAGTTTTTTTCGTCTGCCTGCTGCTATGGACCCAAATGGTCAACGTAATGTGCGATCAGGATGTACAATTTTTCAGCGGCATTTGTACAATTAATAAATTTATACCTTGGTAGTGTGTTTTTATCCACATAGTGCTTACCTTAAGACCCGGCAGGTGTAGAATAGTGCGTTTTGCTGAGGTGGTAATATGAACGAATTAAGTGTTGGCGCGTTGAATATCGTGTCCCTGACAGTTTCCCTGGTGGTACTGGTTATCGGCCTCGTAATGTGGTTCTTTGTTAACCGTGCGAGTAGCCGGACCAATGAACAGATCGAACTTCTTGAAGAGTTGCTGGATCAGCAAAAGCGGCAGACTGCTCTGTTACGACGTTTGTGTGAAGCGAACGAGCCTGAAGTAGTTAAGGAAGAACCAGAAGTAACAAAGGAAGATGACGAAGTGGAAGACGATTTTATTCGTCTGGTCGCTGAGCGTTAATCCTGATAAACCTGTTTGTGTTGCTGTGGAGTGACCATGCGGTGGAAAAATCCTTGGTTTGATCCCCTAAAATCTCATCACCTAATCGACGGTTTTCGTAATCTGGAGTCAAGCTTACGAAAACCGGGTGATGTTGAACGTTGGCGAAAAGAGCGAAAAGCGCAGGGATTGCCCCATCCTCCGAGTAATGGTTATGCCGCTTTCACTGAACGTTGGTGGCAAAAGGCTGAACTCCAGGGTAAGGATGATCGGCTATGGTGGTTAGGGCATGCAACGGTATTGCTGCGTATCAATGGTCTGTATTTATTGACCGACCCCGTGTTGTCCCAGCGAGCTTCCCCATTATCGTTTGCAGGTCCTGAGCGTAAGACTCCATCCCCAATTCATATCAGTGAATTGCATCAACTTGATGCCGTTTTGATTTCGCATAATCATTACGATCACCTGGACCGTTCCACCATTCGACAGATTGTCCGTCGTTTCCCCGATACTCATTTCTTTGTCCCGTTGGGCTTAAAACAGTGGTTTACCCGTCGAGGTATACGCCATGTGACTGAGCTTGACTGGTGGCAGAGCATTACCCTGCAAGGAATGACTTTTACAGCGGTGCCGGCACAGCACTGGAGCATGCGTTCATTCTGGGATCGTAACCGGAGTTTGTGGTGTGGGTGGATTATAGAAAGCAGCCACTTAAGGATATGGTTTAGCGGTGATACGGGCTATACAGCAGGACTTGCTGATATTGCTTTGTTCAGAGGCCCCCTGGATGCGGCATTGATACCAATAGGAGCTTATTCTCCACGCTGGTTCATGAGTAGCCATCATATGGATCCGCAGCAGGCGGTTACGCTTTGGCAGCAGTTGGGCAGACCTTTTACGGTTCCTATCCATTGGGGCGTATTTGAACTGGCTGATGAATCACTGGACATGCCTCCGCAAGAGCTACTAACCGCACTTGATGATGAAGGCGAGGAAAGCCGACTCTTTTCGCCGTTGTGTATTGGTCAAAGTTCACACTTATTTAAAATTAAGACTTAAACATTATTAAAAAATTTTAAGACGCTATTACGGACTATCTTTTGGTTACTTTATTACATCGAAAATATAGCGAAACGTTTTTATTGCCTCATCATGAAGCATGGGTTGATTAAACTTTCATTCTTTTGGTGCAATATAATCAGACAACCGCTCAAGGTTTATTCATTTTTCTATTCTCGCTATTTCTTATATCAATTCTATTGTTTTCGTAGCAAAGTGAAATTGTTCATTTTTTGCATAGCTATGCTAAAAAAATCATAAGCATAATGCCTATGATATCGACTTTTTCGCACTTCGCCTGGACGAAAACATATCTTTGGGCTATGGTAAAAACGTTGTCTGTGGTCGTCATATGAATGCACGGAATCATCTTTGTCTACTGTTAATCTATGCACAAATTGTGCATTTCATTTTCATTACAATATGAGTTTCGGAATTTGTGCGACAGATCGATACACGCCGAAAAATGGCTTGCCATTGATTGCGTTGTATGTGATAACACGTTGGGTTAAACGAGGTACAGTTCTGTTTATGTGTGGCATTTTCAGTAAAGAAGTTCTGAGTAAACACGTTGTCGTTGAATACCGCTTCTCTGCCGAGCCTTATATTAGTGCCTCATGCAGTAATGTCTCTGTTTTAGCTAAGTTATGCCTCCGGGCAAAGAAAACAATCTAAGGAATTTTGCAAAATGGCAAAGATTAAAGGTCAAGTTAAGTGGTTCAACGAGTCTAAAGGTTTTGGCTTCATTACTCCTGCTGACGGCAGCAAAGATGTGTTCGTACACTTCTCTGCAATCCAGGGTAACGGCTTCAAAACTCTGGCTGAAGGCCAGAACGTTGAGTTCGAAATCCAGGACGGCCAGAAAGGCCCTGCAGCGGTTAACGTAACTGCTATCTAATTCGGCTGAATTAGACCTGGCGCGAATAACGCCAAATTTTGATGAAAGCCTCGCTCTTGTAGCGGGGCTTTTTCATGTCTGAATGTTGACCATTATTTTTCTATGTGTTTCTGGAAAGCTCTCCCAGTTATGTCTTGTAGCAAAGCAGCGCATCTTGTAGCACTGTTCCTGTCCGGTTAGTTTCCCCATTATGTTTAAATTTTCAATCGCTTAGTTGTCGTTAAGGATTGAATGTGAGAAAAACCGCCCCTGGAATCGTGGGTAATTTTATTCAGTGGCGTTTTGCTCTTCTTTGCATCGCTATCTTTATGTGTCTGGTGTTCTTGCTGGGACGTGTTGCCTGGTTGCAAATCATCTCACCCGAAAATCTGGTCAAGCAGGAAGACATGCGTTCTTTACGTGAAGAACCCATTGTCGTACCTCGTGGAATGATAGAAGACCGCAATGGCAGACCGTTGGCGGTGAGCGTGCCGGTAAAAGCAATCTGGGCTGACCCGAAAACAGTAATGGAAAAAGGTGGCGTGCAAATCAGTAGCCGCTGGCAGGCCCTGGCAACAACCTTACACATGCCACTTAATGAAATTGCTGCACGCATTCGCCGTAATCCAGCCGATCGCTTCATTTACCTCGCCCGCCAACTTGATCCACAGCAAGCGCAATACATCGAGAGCCTGAAACTGCCAGGGATTTCATTACGGGATGAATCACGTCGGTTTTATCCCGCAGGCCATGTTGCAGCAAACTTGCTCGGTTTTACCAACATTGATGATCAAGGTATTGAAGGCATTGAGAAGAGTTTTAATCGCCAGTTGACGGGCAAAGCGGGCGAGAGACTGGTTCGTAAAGACAGGCATGGGCACGTCATAGAAAATATCACGGAAACTCCAGCAAACCCTGCTCATAACCTCATGCTAAGCATTGATGAACGACTGCAAACGGTGACGGAAGACGCACTGAGTAATGCTGTCTCCTGGAATAAAGCTGAATCTGCCGCAGCAGTTATCCTGGATGTGAATACTGGCGAAGTATTAGCGATGGCGAGTTGTCCGACGTTTAACCCAAATAATCGTGATGGTGCCACGCTGAACGATTTCCGTAATCGGGCAATTAGCGACACTTTCGAGCCAGGTTCAACCGTTAAACCGATGGTAGTCATGACCGCGCTGCAGCAGGGGATTGTTCAACCTGATAGCGTCGTGGACACCCATCCTTATACCATTGATGGTCACCGTATACGCGACGTCGGTTACTACCCGCAACTTACGCTGACCGGAATCCTGCAAAAATCGAGCGACACAGGGGTTTCACGCCTTTCTCTGGCGATGCCAATCCAAAAGTTGTTGGATACCTATAAGAACTTCGGTTTTGGAATGCCAACAGGATTGGGGCTGACAGGGGAAAGCAGTGGCCTGTTACCGCACCGTAAGTTCTGGGGAGAGTTGGATCGCGCCACATTTTCCTTTGGTTATGGTTTGATGGTCACACCTCTGCAACTGGCGCATGTTTACGCCACTATCGGCAGCTATGGCATTACCCGCCCACTTTCTATTACCCGTGTTGACCCGCCAGTCGTTGGGCAAAGGGTGATGTCTGAAACCATTGCCCATCAGGTTGAACATATGATGGAAAGTGTGGCACTGCCTGGCGGAGGCGGGATTAAAGCCGCGGTACGTGGCTATCGAGTTGCCATTAAAACCGGAACGGCCAAGAAAATTGGCGATGATGGCAAATACATCGACAAATACATTGCCTATACCGCAGGTGTCGCTCCTGCGAGTAATCCGCGCTTTGCGCTGGTGGTGGTAATTAACGATCCGGAAAATGGCGCTTACTACGGCGGTGCAGTTTCGGCACCGGTCTTCAGCCAGATAATGAGCGATGTGCTGCGTCTGGAGAATATTGAACCTGATGGTTTGCCACAAGGGGATACCAATTTAACGGTGTTAAATAAGGCTGTTGTCGAGGGTCCGGCAGGTTAGTGGCTTTTCGAAGCGGGGCGTAAGCGGTACACTTGCGCCCTTTACGATTGCCTGGAGTTCTTATGTCTTATCTTTGCCCGCTTTGTCATGCACCGCTTGATCCCGAGGGGAAGAGCTTTGTTTGCCCGCAAGGCCACCAATTCGATAAGGCAAAAGAGGGATATGTTAATTTGTTGCCGGTTCAGCATAAGCGTTCAAAAGACCCGGGCGATAGCAGCGAAATGATGCAGGCCCGCAGAACATTCCTTGATGCCGGGCATTATCAGCCGCTGCGCGATGCTATCTGCCTGATATTGGAACAGGCAGCACCGGTTACTTTGCTGGATATAGGCTGCGGGGAAGGGTATTACACTGCTGGTTTTGCACAGATTGTCGCAAAACATGAAGGAATGACCTGGGGATTAGATGTTGCAAAAGTAGCGATTCGCTACGGGGCAAAGCGCTATCCGCAGGTGCAGTTCTGTGTGGCATCAAGCCACCGTTTGCCGTTTGATGATAATAGTCTAGATGCCGTGGTGCGTATTTTTGCCCCGTGCAAAGCTGAAGAGCTAGCGCGGGTGGTGAAACCCGGCGGCATCGTCATCACCGCCACGCCGGGCCCACGTCATTTAATGCAGCTGAAAGGTTTAATTTATGACAATGTGGTGCTGCACAGCACCGAGTCCGAGTCTTTACCTGGTTTTATAGCAGAACAGACGCAGCGCATTGGCTGGCCGATGACGTTACAGGGAAATGAAGCGGTTGCGCTATTACAAATGACGCCGTTCGCCTGGCGTGCCCGCCCGGAAGTGTGGCAGGCTTTGACGGCTGAAACGGCATTCGCTTGTGAGACAGATTTTGTCATTTGCGTCTGGCGACGCGAATCATCAGTTTAATGTGCTGAAGTGGCTATAAAGAATCTGACAACCAATCCCAATTAGCACCACACCGCCGAGGATCTCGGCGCGCTTACCGAGCAGAGGGCCAATAAAGCGGCCCAGCATCATACCCAGCGTGGACATAATCATGGTCGCGCAACCAATGGCCAGAGCGGTTTCAATAATATTAACTTGCAGGAATGCGAGGCCGACACCGACTGCCATGGCATCAAGGCTAGTGGCGATAGCCGTGGTGACTAATAGCCAAAATCCATGACGTTGCAGCTTTGGCGCTTCTTCGTCATCGTTACCGCGCACACCTTCATAAATCATACGAATGCCGAGAAACACCAGCAGGATAAATGCAACCCAATGATTCCATTCCAGCACGACCTTGCTTGCCAGAAGACCCAGGCACCAGCCGATAAGCGGGGTGATGGTTTCGATGACGCCAAAGATAAGCCCGGTTCGTAACGCTTCGGAAAACTTAGGTTTATGGAGAGAGGCACCTTTCCCGATTGATGCAGCAAAAGCATCCATCGACATGCCAAAAGCGAGAATAATAGTAGCGGAGAGATTCATACAAATGCCTCAGTTGGGAATATCCATATACACGTCAACCATCCCCAACTTAAATGATGGTTACGTGCCTATGGTCTCGCCTACTCAGTATTTGAGTCGTACATGCCACGTTATAAATCTTGCTTAAACAAGTAACGAGTATGTTGACATGTACATTTTCGCAATCGCGAAAATCGGCTACTCCCCAACGACGGGCGCAACCTTAACATATTCTTTAAAGATAAAACAATAATTGAAGCTATTATTCTCAACGCTTAAATGATAACGATTTTCATTATCTTTAATTGATAAGCGAATCGTTAAAATAAGAGCACACTAATTGTGCGAAATAGCAGCGGCTATATTTTATAGATCGTACAAAAAATATAGGAATATAGACTTTGCTATGTTGTTAACCTATTGAGTCACAACCATTAACTTATAAATCTTCTCAAGGTCATCAATGTTTTTCACCCGGATGAGCAAGCGGCGTTGTTCTAATTGCAATACCAGAACACCATCCTCAGATAAATTCATTTCTTTAATTCGGGAATATAAAACCCATACATTCGCGAAGAAGAAACCTTCTGTTTTAAACAGTAGTTTAGGTTGTCTAATCCACGAAATATAAATAGCAATGAGTGCCAGCGCAGATAATAACCAGGTGGTGACCGGAGCGCCGCCAGAGGTGACGTTGTTGTAGATGAGGATAGCAACCAACCCGAAGAAAATGGTTCCGTCGATACGGTTGCGCCGCAGAAGGGGAACTTTTAGCAGGGTTTTGCCTTTGAGCTTATCCATGATGAACTCATCGTAAACCGCCCAGGCAAGCAACAGCACAATAAATACCAGCAGAACTACATCCGTCAAAGTCATAACACTACCTTCACTCTAAACAATAAAAAACCGGGGCAAGGGCCCCGGTTCGTATCACAAACTAATTACAGGCCTAGCAGGCCGATAGCATAACCGACAATACCAATAACGAAGAAGCCCATGATGATCCACAGCGCGTTGACTTTCTTACGCAGCAGCCACATACAAGCAAACGTTAACAGCAGTGGCACAAGACCCGGCATCAACTGATCAAGAATAGTTTGAACAGTGGTCACTTTCACAGCGCCAGTCTGGTCGGTAATCTTCGACACGACTAGCGGTATATTAACGTGTGTCCACTTGTTAACCAGCGCCCCCATGACAAACAGGCCGAGAATTGACGCCCCCTCAGTCAGTTTTTGCAGGAAGCCGCCGCCCATATCCTTAACGATATCGATCCCTTTGCGGTAACCGTAAGCTACACCGTAATAACGAGTCAGCAAACGCACAGCGTTAAACAGGATGAAGAACAACAGTGGGCCAAGCAGGCTACCGCTCATTGCGATACCAGCACCAAGTGCTGCGAATACTGGACGTACGGTACCCCAGAAGATAGGGTCGCCTACACCAGCCAGCGGCCCCATCAAACCAACTTTGATACCGTTAATGGCACCATCGTCAATCTCTGCACCGTTTGCACGCTGTTCTTCCATCGCCAGCGTAACGCCCAATACAGGAGCCGCAACGTATGGATGGGTGTTAAAGAATTCCAGGTGACGCTTAATTGCTTGTTTACGAGCATCGTTATTTTCAGGATACAGGCGTTTAATTGCCGGAATCATTGAGAAGCAGAAGCCCAACGCTTGCATACGTTCGAAGTTCCAGGAACCCTGGAAGAGGTTTGAACGCAGGAACACGCCACGAATATCACCTGGGGTGAGTTTCTTCTCGGTAGTCGTTGTTTTGGTGGTATCAACCATTTCGCTCACCTATTAATCTAATTCGTTATCGAGATCGTTAGCACCGGCAGCAGGTGCTGGAGCACCGGCAGAACGGTTGTATTTCGGGCTCAACTGGATGTACAAAATTGCCATCACAGCACCAATCACACCCAGTGCTACCAGGTTGAAGTTGGTGAAAGCCGCGGTAACGAAGCCCAGATAGAAGAATGGCATCAGGTAGCCTGCGCGCATCATGTTGATGACCATCGCATAACCCACAACAACAATCATGCCACCGGCGATGTTCAGACCGCTGGTTACCACTTCAGGAATGGCATTCAGCAGGTTCTGTACTTCACTAGTGCCGACGGAAACTGCGACGATAACGGCAGGGATTGCGATACGCATTGCTTGCAAGAACAGGGAAGAAACGTGAATCCAGGAGAGCGCCGATAGGTTGCCACTTTCGGCGGCCTTATCTGCTGCGTGCTGGAAGCCCACTGTAATAGTACGAACGATAATGGTCAGTACCTGGCCTGCTGCTGCCAATGGAATGGCCAGAGCGATACCAGAACCGATGCCCTGATGCCCGGCTATAACCAGTATGGTTGAGATAATTGACGCAAGTGCGGCATCGGGAGCAACTGCCGCACCGATGTTCATCCAGCCCAGCGCGATCATTTCAAGCGTACCACCGATAATAATACCGGTTTTCATATCACCGAGTACCAGACCGATTAAGGTACAGGCGACCAGCGGACGGTGGAACTGAAATTCATCGAGCACCGACTCCATACCGGCAATACAGGCTACGACAAACACCAGCACAATCTGAAGAGTGGTAATCTCCATTGTACTTCTCCTTAAACGTGTGACTTATGTGTGAAAACTGAGCAAAACGTAGAATTAAGCAAATCACATCAGTAATTAGCTTTTCACCTTCGCGATCAGATCCATCATTTTCAATTTTTGATCGGTTGAAACTTTACGGGCTTCGAGCTCAATGCCGCGCTCGTTAAGTTTCTTGAAGGCTTCAATATCTTTTTCATCGACAGAAATCGCGTTGTTAACCTGGGTTTTACCCTGGCGGAACGCCATACCACCGATATTGACTGACTTAATGTCCACTCCACCTTCCACGACGCGTTCAACATCGGTTGGGTTGGTGAACAGCAGCATCACACGGTCGCCTGCATATTTCGGGTTATTCCACACGCGAATCATTTTAGCGACGTCAACGACGTGTGCTGTCACACCAGGAGGAGCAACTTGCGTCAACAGTGTTTTACGCACGGTATCGGCTGCTACTTCATCGCTGACAACAATAATGCGTGTGACATTAGTTTCTTTGGTCCAACGGGTTGCAACCTGGCCATGAATTAAACGGTCATCTATACGCGCCAGACCGATATTCATGTAGTCCTTCGGACCCATTGGCTTGAGCGGTGCTGCGGCTTTAGGTGCAGCAACAGGCGCAACAGTTACAGCCTTTTCAACAGGTTTAGCTTTCAGGGCTTTAACCCCTTCACGACCTGTTTCAACAGCGATTGCCACTAACTCATCAAAGGAAGGGTTATCATCACGAGCCATCAGGGTTTCAACCAGCATCGGAATATTGACCCCGGCGACGACCTCGTAATGCTCTTTATCGACGACAATACGGCTGGCTGCATTAAACGGGCTACCACCCCAAGTATCGACAAGAAACAGCACACCTTTGTCGGTGTTCAGGTTTGCCAGTTGAGCGTTATATTTTTCAATAAGAGTTTCGGCGTTTTCACCGGGAACGAAATCTATCCAGCCAACGTTTTCTTGTTCGCCCAATAGCATTTCTGCGGTTTTCAGCAATTGTTCTGCTGCCCAGCCATGCGTGCCTATGACAATAGCAATAGTCACTTGCTACCTCCTGTGTTGGTATAGCCACACCCTTAAAAGGTGTTTTGTAGATTATCCGTTTCTCAAGCGAATCGATTCAGATAACGGTATGAGTAAAGATGTGTAACTTAAGACCGATTTATTTTAGTCAGTGAAAAAAATATTTTATGTGATGAAGATCCGTAATTTAGGTTTGCTAACAACTTAATGATTCGCCGGACAAATAATGAACGAGGTCAATGACAGTAAAATTGCAAAATCAGGTAAATCTTTGCAAAAGGGTATTTTGCTCTGATATTGTTTGCATCTCGTTTAATTGCTTAGGAGTAAAGGGCAGTAGCCCACCGTATGGACCGTCATCGACGTCTTTTCAATTTCAGGTCTGAAAACTCAGTCCTTCACATTGGCGTTCCACGCCCCGTTAATACCTCAATTTGCCTCTTTGCGTCCGCCTTGCGCGCGATGCCGATGAGTTATTCCCAAAGCAGGAGCTTGTCATGGAACTCTTAATGGATCCCCAAATATGGGTGGGTTTACTGACGCTGATTGTGCTGGAAATAGTGCTGGGTATTGATAACCTGGTCTTTATTGCCATCCTTGCAGACAAACTTCCACCAAAACAACGAGATAAAGCCCGACTTATCGGTTTATCCTTGGCTTTGGTGATGCGACTGGGCCTATTGTCGTTAATTTCATGGATGGTGACGCTAACGCAACCGCTGTTCAGTGTTGGCGAAATGACGTTCTCCGGGCGCGATCTCATTATGCTATTTGGTGGCCTATTCTTGCTGTTTAAGGCAACGACGGAGCTACATGAGCGGCTGGAAAACCGCCAGCATGATGATGGGCATGGCAAAGGTTACGCCAGTTTCTGGGTTGTGGTTTTACAGATTGTTATACTGGATGCGGTGTTTTCACTGGATGCGGTTATTACCGCGGTGGGCATGGTAAATCACCTGCCAGTGATGATGGCGGCGGTAGTTATCGCGATGGGTGTGATGTTGTTGGCGTCCAAACCGTTAACGAATTTTGTTAACCAACACCCTACGGTCGTCGTGTTGTGCCTGAGCTTCTTGTTAATGATTGGTCTGAGCCTGGTAGCAGAAGGCTTCGGTTTCCATATTCCGAAAGGTTACCTGTATGCGGCAATTGGTTTCTCGATAATCATCGAGTTTTTCAACCAGATTGCGCGCCGTAACTTTATTCGCCATCAGTCAAATGTGCCGTTACGTGCCCGTACGGCTGATGCGATTTTGCGTTTGATGAATGGCAAACGCCAACAGCGTTCGTCAAACGAAGACAACAAAACCATCACGCCAATTGAAGCAGAATCTTTTGCTGAAGAAGAGCGTTACATGATTAACGGTGTACTGACTTTGGCATCTCGTTCGCTACGCAGCATTATGACGCCGCGTGGGGAAATATCATGGGTTGATGCCGATAAAACCACTGCTGAAATACGCGAGCAGCTGCTGGAATCTCCGCATAGCTTGTTCCCGGTTTGTCATGGTGAGCTTGATGAAATCATCGGCATCGTGCGTGCCAAAGAGTTGCTGGTAGCGCTGGAAAATGGTGGTGATGTGGTTTCTATTGCTGCACGTTCACCTGCAATTGTGGTTCCGGAAACACTGGACCCGATTAACTTGCTGGGTGTGCT
Source organism: Buttiauxella cochleicola (assembly GCF_021282435.1). Classification (NCBI taxonomy): domain Bacteria; kingdom Pseudomonadati; phylum Pseudomonadota; class Gammaproteobacteria; order Enterobacterales; family Enterobacteriaceae; genus Buttiauxella; species Buttiauxella cochleicola. Next base: position 45,633 of record NZ_JAJSOT010000001.1, read on the forward strand.
TCGTCGTGCTCGCGGTAGTTTCGTTATCGTTAATAATGAGTTTGGTGTGGTTCAAGGCCTGGTAACGCCGCTGGATGTTCTGGAAGCTATCGCCGGTGAATTCCCTGATGCCGACGAAACCCCCGAAATCGTGCGTGATGGCGATGGTTGGTTAGTTAAAGGTTCAACCGACCTGCATGCGATTCAGCAGCATCTTGATATCAACAATCTGGTGAATGATGAGGAAGACATTGCCTCTATCGCCGGTTTGGTTATCGCGGTGAATGGCCAAATCCCTAAAGTGGGTGATTTCATTGAGCTGGCTCCGCTACGCATCCAGATTGTGAAGGCCAACGATTACCGTGTGGACTTGGTTCGTGTGGTAAAAGAACGCTCTGAACATGAAGACGAAGAAGAGTAAATTAGCGTAGCGGGATAATGGGAATAACGTGACCATTCCTGCGTGGGGGCGGCGTGCTGCTCCCAAGCCAGCGTGGAAACTCCTTCAAAGGCATTGGCCGCGCATACAAAAAACCTTGTAGTACATTTACGCCGTGGTTACGCAGATACTCTGCTTGCTGCGGCGTTTCAACACCTTCCGCAACTAAGCCAATATGTAACCGCTGCGCCAGCGCAATAATAATGTCAGTCACTGTCGAATTGACCGCATCGGTCCCAATCGCTGCAGTAAACGACTTATCGATTTTCAGCACGTCTGGATTTAATGTTTCGAGATAAGCCAGTGAACTTTGGCCTGTACCGAAATCGTCAATGGCTAAATCGACCCCCATACGATGTAAATCGCGTATCACCCGAAGATCGACATCTGGTAAGGCATCACGCTCCGTAAGTTCAAGGGTGAGTTTCTGGATGGGGTGGACTGGAAACCAGTAGTGGCGCAAATCTTCGATAACTTCCCCATTATGGAAATGGCTAGCTGCGATATTGATCCCGATATTGAAATCAGGGGATTTCGGAAAGATATCAAGATTACGTACTGTTTCCGAAAGCACAAAACGTGTTAATGGTGCTATCAAATTTTGTTGTTCGGCAAGCGGGATAAAGACCTCGGGTGAAATCCAACCCTGGCGGGGATTATTCCACCGCAAAAGTAGCTCCACACCAACACATTGAAGATTACGTGAGCTGACGAGTGGCTGGCAAAAAACTTCGAACTCATCCAGGGCAAGCCCAAGATTAATTTCCCAGGAAAAACTCATTCGGTTCGCGGTGGCAAGCCACGTGATATAGCCAATTAACATGCTTAGGATCAGTGCCAGGGGCAGTTGCGTTGGCATATTTTGTAATGCTAGCTGACTGGAGGATGGGCCAATAATAGTGACGGAAAAAGGAAATATATCGGATTCCAGTTCATGGCTGACTTGCCCGTCGTCAACAGTAATTCGGGGTAGTAACCCTTTCCCATATTCATAATGTGAATCGGCGACATTTAACATCGCGCGGGAGACCCAGGGACGTCTGGGTTCAAGCATAAATCCCGATAGCAACTCAATATTTATAATTTGCATGACTCCGTCATGCTGACTATTGCGCAGAGGATGCCAGGACAGAAGAATCGGCGTGCCTTTAAGTAGCGTATGGTCTATCGAGAGGAATAAGAGTGGTATTGATGATGGCAAGCGCGGCTGGACCAGATCAATGGGTATTGAGCGTGGGCCAAAAATACTTGAGCAATAAAAGATATCATCCTTAATTAAGCCAATATCACGTACTGTTTGCATACGCGCCACTAATTCACGCATCCTCAGTTGCGCGGCTTCACATGATAACCCCATTAACTGCATCGCATCTTTGCTTGCCAGATCAAGCGGTACCAGGACGTTTTCAAGTGAACTGACTGCTCGTTGGTTAAATGCGTGCATACGTTGTTCATTTGAATCACGATCGGCAATATAGCGCGCGCTGAGTGTCAGCAGCAGGACTATTACGGCTAACGCAACGCAGACAGTTAAACGCCTGCGGCGATAATCTCTCAATATGCGTTGTGCCGTCTGCATCCGCGACCACCTTGTTTAGAACCGCGACCGAAATCGGCACACAGAACAATCCAAGTGTAGTGGGGGATTGGGTATCCGAAGGGAAAATCATACTTTTAGATGAGCGCTCATGGAGTCTTTCGTGCAAGCGTCGCAGACACGACGCTTGCTATTTTAGTGAATATTTAAATAAACATTTGGCTTATCAAACCCAGGTGCGTTTTAACCCCCACTTTCATAGCATCCTCATCCAACAGGAAGTGGGGATTGTGGACATTCCAAACAGCGCCTTTGTCGGGATTTCTACAACCGACGAAAATAAAGCATCCTGGAACATGTTGCTGATACGAAGAGAAATCCTCACTCCCAAATAACGGTGTTGTTACCGTGTGCAGCGTTTGAGGAGGGAAATTTTCTTCGATAACTTTGTGCGCAATCTCGCAGGCAGAAGCATGATTATTCCCTACGGCATAACCTGCTTGCCACTGAATATCAAAACTTGCTCCGTGAGCGGCAACAACTCCTGCAATCACTTGCTGCATGAGTTGCGGAACCTGCTCACGCACTTTTTGGTTGTGTGTGCGCAGTGTACCCGCAAGATGGGCACTATTCGGGATGACATTGTAGCTTTCACCCGACTGGAAAGTGGCGATGGTTAATACTGGCGCGTGCAGAGGGTCGAGCTTGCGGGCGACAATTTGCTGCAATGCGCTGACTATTTCTGCACCGATAACTATTGGGTCAATACACAGGTGCGGCATCGAGCCATGACCGCCTTTCCCGGTTATCACAATATCGAAATTATCGCTTGATGCGCTGAACACGCCTTCTTTCAGTGACAAGGTTTGCGTGGGCTTATCTGGCATCACATGCAGACCAAAGATGTATTCGACATCTTGCAGCACGCCCAAATTTACTAGTTCTTGAGCGCCGCCCGGCGGCACTTCTTCCGCATGCTGGAAAATAAAACGTACCGAGCCTTTGAGCTTGTCCTGAAAATGACACAGCACTTTTGCCGCACCCATTAACATCGCCGCATGGGCATCATGTCCGCAGGCATGCATCACACCAGGTTTACATGAGGAGAAAGCTTCGCCGCTCTCTTCCTGAATCGGCAGGGCATCAATATCCGCACGTAGTGCCCATACGGGGCCGGGGAGTTTTCCCCTTAATTCGGCCACAACGCTATTTGGTGTAAGACGACGCAACTCAAGCGGCCCAAAGCTTGCTAACTCTGCGGCGATAAAATCAGCCGTGGCTTGTTCCTGAAAAGAGAGGTCCGGGTTGGCATGAATATGCTGGCGCCAGCGAGACACGTCATGGGCCACTTCGTCAGTCAGAATATCGATATTGAAAGTCATAATAGCTCCGTTATTCGGTCACAGTGTTCAGCGCGGTTCTTTTTGCCATCAATGGTAAGACGGCCAGCGCTGCGCAGATCATCGACAAGGAAAGGAAGATAAACGTGGTGTAGTAGTCCTGGCTTGTGCCAATGAGGTAGCCCATCACGATAGGAGAAACAAAACCGCCCAGGGTACCACCGGTATTAATCAGGCCAATTGCCGCCCCCATGGTTTCTACTGGCAGGCGTTTCATCGGCAAAGTGAAAGCCGTGACAAAACTGCCCATCAAAAAGACCTGGCCAAGAAACAAGAACACACTGGCGGTGACGGGCGAAGGCATGTGGTAAATGGTGAAGATGCACAGAGCACTGGCTATAGAGCAGCCAACAATCACCAGTGGCTCGCGTCCCTGAAAATATTTACCGACCAGCCAACCGGTACCAAGCGATGAAATCCAGATACCTAAGCCTCCGGCAGCAATCACAAGCCCTGAGGTTTCAAGCGGCATATGGCGCTGTTGTACCAAAAACTTTGGTAGCCAGGCCATCAAGCCATAACTGGGAATATTGATGCAGAAGATAGAAACGAATAGCAGTATCACGGTTGGATTTTTCAACAGCGTGCGATAACTGGTGGTAGAGGTGGCTTTCGTCGTGACGGGTGGTTTACTCACCAGCATAAAGATAACTATGGCAACTGCGCATGCCATCAAACCGAGCCCGGCAAACGAGCCGCGCCAGCCAATATGCGTTAATGCGCTGACTGCCACCATCGGGCCAATGGTCATTGCAAGCCCGGCGGATGAGAGCAGGATTGATTGGGCGAATGTTCGTTTTTCAACGCTAAAGTTACTGACCACCGCTTTGGCGCAGGAACATGGGTATCCAGAATGACCGATTCCCGCCAGGAAGCGGAAGACTATCAACATACCAAAGCTTAACCCCAGAACACCGAAACAAAGCGCAAATCCACCGAGCAGGCAGAGTGAAGCAACCAGCATGCTACGAAAACCAATGCGGTCATTTAGCCAGCCTGCCGGTATCTGAAACAGTGAGTAAGAGAGGAAGAAAATGCCGGTGATGTACCCTAGTTGCTGTGTGGAGACGCCAAACTCTTTTTCGATAGGCAATAATGCGAAGCCCATCACCGTTTTATCTATATAGACAATGACATAGCCCAGAAATAACAGGAAAATCATCAAGGAGTGACTTTTTTTCATCGTGCGGACCCTTATGCGGAATTCCGTTCCAGGAGCGAATCGCCCCGTTGGTTGCAGCGTTCATATGGATAACTCTGATAGCTATATAAGCAGTGCGGGTATTCTCGCAAAAGATGCAATTTTGTTTGGGGTGATGCTTTTTATTGATAGGGGTGTGCATGAAGTATTTGCCGAAAATGCAGCAGTTACATGTCTTCAGACAAGTGGTGCGCAGCCGCAGCATCCGTGGAGCTGCGCGAGTAATGGGGCAATCTCAGCCGGCGGTGAGCAGAACATTACGAGAGCTGGAGCAAACTTTATCAGCACAACTATTTCTGCGCGGAAACGAAGGCATCACCTTAACTGAGGCAGGAGAGGCATTTTCCCGCCGGGCTGAGTGGATTCTGGAGGAACTACAGCGTGCGGCCGAGGAAGTGGAACAAATTAACCACTTTTCACAAGGCAAACTGACCATTGGTTTTTCATCATTGATTGCATTAAGTGTTTTTCCGGCCGTAGCTGACAGCTTTAAATCACGCTTGCCGCAAGCTAGTTTGCATATCAAAGAAGGGCAACTGACAACATTGCTGCCGCTATTGCAACAAGGAGAGCTCGATCTGGCTATTGGGACAATCAATCCTGCCAAAGTGCCGGAAGATGTCATTGTTGAGCCGTTGTTTAGCGCACCATTCTGCGTTATTGCCCGGCGTGAGCACCCCTTAGCGCAGTCGACATCACTTGCCCAATTACGTAGGGCGAAATGGTTATTACCGGAAGCAAATATCGGTTATTACCAACAGCTACAAGATGAACTCAATGAGTTTTATGGCCAGATGCATGAAGCACCGATTCGAACAGACTCAGTGATTTGTGGGCTCAACATGGTGCTGCATTCGGATTATTTGACGATAGTCGCCCGAGCGATGAGCACACCATTATTCTTACAAGACCGGCTGACCGTATTACCAATAACGACGCTGCCGTCGGCACAGTATTGCGTTATCTGGTCACAGAAGTCGGACTTAACAGCAACTGCGCGGCAATTTTTATTAGCGCTGCGTCAGCAGTGTCAAAATTATCCGTGGTAGGTTTGGCAGAGTAGGTTGGCCCTCTTTGCAGAGGGCCAGAAGGGATTAGTCACACTGTACTTTGATTGCCAGGCCGCCACGTGAAGTTTCACGGTATTTGGCGTTCATGTCTTTGCCTGTCTCGTACATGGTCTCGATAACCTTATCGAGAGAGACACGCGGTTCACTGGTACGGCGCATCGCCATACGAGTAGCATTAATCGCTTTTACCGAGGCAATGGCGTTACGTTCGATACAAGGCACCTGAACCTGGCCTGCAACCGGGTCACAGGTTAAACCCAGGTTATGTTCCATACCGATTTCTGCTGCAACACAAACTTGCTCTGGGCTTGCGCCTAAAATTTCAGCAAGGCCTGCGGCAGCCATAGAACAGGCCACGCCTACTTCACCCTGACAGCCGACTTCTGCACCAGAAATAGACGCATTCATCTTGTAGAGCGCACCAATTGCACCTGATGCGAGGAAGTAGCGGATATAGGTATCCGGGCTGACTGACTCGATAAAGTGGTCATAGTAAGCAAGCACAGCAGGAACGATACCGCAGGCACCGTTAGTAGGTGCAGTTACTACACGCCCACCAGCAGCGTTTTCTTCGTTAACGGCCAGCGCAAACATGTTCACCCAATCGACCACATTCATTGGGTCGTTAGACAGTTTATCGCTAGAAACCAGCATACGGCGCAATGCAGAAGCACGGCGTGGCACACGCAATGGGCCAGGCAGAATGCCTTCGGTGTTCACACCACGGTCGATACAGGCACGCATGGTCTGCCATACGTTGGCAAAATACTCTTCAATTTCTTTACGGCTATGCAAAGCCAGCTCGTTCTGCATGATCACGCCGGACAGAGACATGCCAGTTTCTTTGCAGTGCTTAAGCATCTCTTCGGCAGAATTGAACGAGTAAGGCACGACGATTTCGTCGGTCGCTTCTTTGCCGAAATGTTCTTCATCAACGATAAAACCACCGCCGATGGAATAGTACGTTTTGGTGTAGATCTCTTGATCGCCACTGAACGCGTGAATAGTCATGCCGTTTTCATGCAGAGACAGGTTGTCGTTGCGGAAACACATACCTGAATCTTTCGGGAAATCGACTTCATGGCGGCCCTGGGCTAGCCACAAACGACCACGGGTTTCAACATCACGGATAAACGCCGGGATTGAATCAATATCGACGGTCGCGGGTTCGTTACCTGCAAGACCCATGATAATAGCGATGTCGGTATGGTGCCCTTTACCTGTCAGAGACAGGGAACCGTAAACATCGACAGCGATACGCGTCGTGCTTTCCAGTAATCCTTTTTCGACCAGATCATCGACAAACAACTTACCGGCCTTCATCGGACCGACGGTATGGGAACTGGATGGCCCAATGCCGACTTTGAACATGTCGAATATGCTAATCACACAAAACTCCTTCCAAGGCACCAGATAAATAAAATTTGCTGCTGCAAAATCGCAGTCAGCTAGTTTAAAAATTTATTGCTCACTGTAGTAAACTATTCACATGAATTAAACTAATGGTTAACTGTAACTTGACTAATCCGGCCTGAAAATGCGGTTGTCGGGGGATAAGTCCAGAGTCATTCACCATTTCTTTTACCCATGATGCAAATAAGGGAATAAAACTTCAGCAAGACACTCTGCTAAATATAGCCGTTTTTACAGGATTAAAGAGTGATCAGGGTTCCACGCTTATCTGCAAGGCTAATTCACGGATGATTCCGGCCGTCATGCCCCAGACAAAATAGTGCTGATACCAGGAAAGCCAAACCCTGTGGGCGTTGCCACGACGGTGAATATCCAGCGGATGGTAACGGCCAAGTGTAAGGGCCTCCATCAATGGCATTTCAAATACTGCCGCGACTTCATCCTCGCTGGCATGGTAGGGCAAGTTGGGCGGAATGATGCCGACGACCGGGGTGACCTGAAATCCCGTAACGCTATCAACCGATGGCAAAGTACCAATCACTTCGACACTGTCAGGAGAAATGGCGACTTCTTCCCAGGCTTCGCGCAGCGCGGCCGCAATTAACGACTCGTCCGTGTCATCAACCGCCCCACCGGGGAAGGCCACTTGTCCGGCATGTTTGCGCATCATGGCAGAACGCTGTGTCAGCAGCAGTCCGGGTTGCGGGCGGCGGACGATAGGGATCAATACGGCGGCCTGGCGTTTATTACCGCTCATCCGCGTTGCTGGCGGTTGTAGCAGTTGAAAACGCGATAAAAAATCGTTCATGGTCAAGGAGGAACCAGACATTCATCAACTCTCTAATTGCGGCAGAATACGATTAACTTTATCAAAGGTTTCCTGATATTCCGCAGATTCAACACTATCGGCAACTATGCCACCACCTGCAGAGCAGTAAAGTTTGCCGCCTTCGGCAGTGAGTGTCCTGATGGTAATACTGGTGTCCATATTGCCGCAGAAGCTCAGATATCCAATGCTGCCACACCAGGCATTGCGCCGTTGCGGCTCCAGTTCTTCGATGATTTCCATGGCGCGGACTTTTGGTGCCCCGGTAATAGAACCACCCGGGAAGCACGCACGCAGTAAATCTGTTGCCTGTAGATGTTGTGGCAACTTTGCAGTGATCGTACTAACGAGGTGATGAACTGCCGGGAAGGGCTCGACAACAAACAGTTCTGGCACTTTTACGCTACCTGGCACGGCAACCCGGCCAATGTCATTCCGCAGTAGATCGACAATCATCAGGTTTTCGGCCCGATCCTTTGGCGAGTTGGCAAGTTTTTCAGCTTGCTGCGCATCGTCAATCGGATCGGTAAGGCGCGGCAAAGTACCTTTAATTGGGCGCGTTTGGATATTCTTGCCTTCGAGCAAAATAAAACGCTCGGGAGATAGGCTGAGAATTACGCTTTCCGGTAGACGAATAAAGGCGCTAAATGGTGCTCGATTAGCGGCATTCAGTTGCTCGAATGCTTGCCACTCATCACCTTCGTAACAGGCGTTAAAGCGCTGCGCGAGATTGACCTGGTAACAATCACCGCTTTTGAGATATTCCTGTACCTGCCGGAATTTAAGTCCATACTGCTCGCGGGTCATACTGGAGCGCCACGCGCTTGTCAGGCGAAACGGCTTAACAACCGGGGCTATTTGCGCTTCCAGCCAGTTAAGTCGTGCAGAACATTCACCCCAGCAAATAAGCGTGAGCTTTTTTAGTTTATGGTCGGCAATCAAAGCCCAGTCATAAATGCCAATTGCCATGTCCGGAGTGTTGAGATCGGCCTGTGCAATTTCTGGTACTTTTTCGAAATGACGACCCAGATCATAACCAAATAACCCTAACGCACCGCCTAAGAAAGGTAATTCCGGGTGAGTTGCTGATTGGTAGCCAAAACTGTCCAGCGTTTGCTGCAACAGTTGTAGTGGGTCGCTATGATGTGTCGAGCTGACTCCTTCCACGCAGATTGTCGTTTGAGCGCCACGGGTTACTAAGGTTGCACGCGGCTCGGCCACCAGAATATCAAAGCGATTATGGGGATGTTCAGCAAAACCGGAATGCAGCAGCATTGCCCATGGTTGCTGTGCAATAGCTTTGAAAGTGTGTTGAACGGCATTCGGATGCCATGGCAAAGTGCGAAAAGTTAGAGTTTGCAACGTCATAAACCACAACTAAAAAAGAGACAGATCATCCTGCTTACCTGGAAACCCTCTGGAATCAATGAAAGCAGCGTGAAATAATTAACCCAGGCAATGTAACAGGAGTCGAAAATGATTTCAGGATTACCCTCATTATCCCACGAGCAACAGCAAAAAGCCGTTGAGCGAATTCAGGAACTGATGGCTAACGGCATGAGTAGTGGCGAAGCTATTACTTTAGTGGCCGCAGAGATTCGTGCCAATCACACAGGTGAAATGGTCGCAGTCCGTTTTGAGGATGATGATGTCGGCGACGCAGAAAACGACGAAGACACCGCTAACGATGATGACGAAGAAGAACACTACGTCGATCATTACGAAGAAAACGACGACGATAAGTAAAGCGGGCCGCAGCCCGCGTAGTTTCAGACTGCTGCGATAATCTTAATTTCTACTTTGTAACGCGGATTCATCAATTTTGCCTGCACGGTACAACGTACCGGCGCATGGCCCGCGACTACCCACTCATCCCAGGCCTTATTCATCGCGGAAAAGTCAGTACTTTCTGGCAGGAAGATCGTGGTATCAAGAATTTTACTCTTATCGCTGCCTTGTTCGAGCAGAACTGCGTCGATTTGCGCAAGGGTGTTTGCGGTTTGTTCGTAAGCATCAGCATCCAGATTTTCCGGCACACCGGTATAGTACAGGGTGTTGTTATGAATCACCGCATCTGACCAACGTGCTTCCGGTTTTATACGCACAATACTCATTACTGTTTCCTTTTCAGCTCACTTATATTTGCGCTACAGCCTGCCACAATCTGCAGGTTGCTTCCACAGGCTTGCTGGATTAACACCGCTCACACTGACATAATCACTGTCAATAAACCCAGGGGGTATTGTGACAGACGATTTTGCAGCAGATGGCCAACTCGCCACGGCGATAAAAGGTTTTAAACCGCGTGAACCGCAACGCCAGATGGCACAAGCCGTCACCAAAGCTATTACTTCCGGACGAGAGCTGGTGGTGGAAGCAGGTACAGGCACCGGTAAAACCTACGCTTACCTGGCCCCGGCTCTGCGTTCAGGCAAAAAAGTCATTATCTCAACCGGATCAAAAGCTTTGCAAGATCAGCTTTTTTCCCGTGATTTACCCACCGTTGCAAAAGCACTCGATTTCAAAGGGCGGCTGGCGCTACTTAAAGGGCGATCTAACTATTTGTGTCTTGAGCGCCTGGAGCAAAATGCGCTGGCGGGTGGTGATCTTCAAGTCCAGACGCTGAGCGATATCGTTAAACTGCGTGGCTGGGCGATTGAAACCGTTGATGGAGATATCAGCACCTGCGCAAGTGTTGCTGAAGACTCAGCCGTTTGGCCAATGGTCACCAGTACCAACGATAACTGTCTTGGGCAAGACTGCCCGCTCTACAAAGATTGTTTCGTAGTTAAAGCACGTAAAAAAGCCATGGATTCGGATGTGGTGGTAGTGAACCACCATCTCTTTCTGGCCGATATGGTGGTGAAAGAGGGCGGTTTCGGTGAACTTATTCCCGAGGCCGAAGTGATGATTTTCGATGAAGCGCACCAAATCCCCGATATCGCCAGCCAATATTTCGGGCAGTCAGTTTCAAGCCGCCAGTTGCTCGATATTGCCAAAGACATCTCTATTGCCTATCGCACCGAAGTGCGTGATGCGCAGCAATTGCAAAAAAGCGCTGACCGTCTGGCGCAGAGCACACAAGATTTTCGTCTGCAAATGGGCGATCCTGGCTATCGCGGTAACTTACGTGAATTACTGGCTGAACCGTCAATTCAACGGGCCTTGCTGCTACTCGATGACGCGCTTGAACTTTGCTACGACGTCGCAAAACTCTCACTTGGCCGCTCCGCATTACTGGATGCGGCATTTGAGCGGGCAGTGATTTTACGCGGACGTATCAAACGACTCAAAGAGGTTGATACCCCAGGCTACAGCTACTGGTATGAATGCAATGCGCGCAACTTCACGCTTGCTCTGACACCGTTATCGGTTGCCGATAAATTCCAGGAAGTGATCAGCCAAAAAGCAGGAACCTGGATCTTCACCTCGGCAACGCTTTCAGTAAATGATCAACTTAGCCACTTTACTGAACGCCTGGGGATCGCTAACGCAGATACACTGTTACTAGCCAGTCCGTTTGATTACGCCAGCCAGGCATTATTGTGTGTGCCGCGTGGACTACCAACACCCAACCAACCGGCAGCAGGTAGGCATCTTGCCAAAATGCTCAAGCCGCTAATCGAAGCCAATAATGGTCGTTGCTTCATGCTGTGCACATCTCACTCGATGATGCGTGATTTAGCAGAACAATTTCGCGCCACCATGACGCTGCCAGTTTTACTGCAAGGTGAAACCAGCAAAGGCCAGCTATTGCAGCAGTTTGTCGATGCCGGTAATGCCTTGCTGGTGGCAACCAGCAGTTTCTGGGAAGGCGTTGATGTGCGCGGTGATGCGCTCTCCCTGGTGATTATCGACAAGCTGCCGTTTACCTCCCCTGACGATCCGTTGCTGAAAGCACGCATGGAAGATTGCCGTCTGCGTGGTGGAGATCCCTTTGAGGATGTGCAACTTCCTGATGCTGTTATCACCTTAAAACAGGGCGTAGGCCGCTTAATCCGCGATGTCGATGACCGTGGCGTGTTAGTGATTTGCGATAACCGACTGGTGATGCGTCCCTACGGTGCAGTATTCCTCAATAGCCTGCCACCGACGCCGCGTACGCGGGATATAAATCGGGCAGTTGAGTTCCTTAACTTCCGTCCGTCGCAGTAATTTGTGCCAGGCTATGGTATGATGCGCGCCGATTTTTGACCCCACTTTTTACCGCCAGAGGTTGGCAAATCATGCGAATTTTAGCCATCGACACCGCGACAGAAGCTTGTTCGGTTGCCCTGTATAACGAGGGGACTTCCTGTGCCCGTTTCGAACTCTGCCCACGTGAACATACCCAACGCATATTGCCGCTTGTCCGCGATATTCTCAATGAAGGGGGCGTTGGTCTGACCGCATTGAACGCCCTTGCTTATGGCCGTGGTCCTGGTAGTTTTACCGGCGTGCGCATAGGCATTGGTATTGCGCAAGGGCTGGCCTTGGGTGCTGAATTGCCGATGATTGGCATATCAACACTTGCCACCATGGCGCAAGGCGCATGGCGTGTGACGGGAGCTACCCGTGTGCTGGCCGCAATTGACGCACGTATGGGGGAGGTTTATTGGGCTGAATATCAGCGTGATGAAAATGGTGTCTGGCACGGTGAAGAAACTGAAGCGGTGTTAAAACCTGAAGCGGTTGCTGAGCGGTTGAAACAACTACAGGGTGAGTGGGCTACTGTTGGAACGGGTTGGCAGGCCTGGCCGGATATGGCTCAGGGCAGTGAACTGGTCATCCATGATGGAGAAGTCACCTTGCCTGCGGCGGAAGATATGTTGCCTTTGGCGATTCAGGCATTGAATGCCGGACAGACAGTTGCGGTTGAACATGCCGAACCGGTTTATCTGCGTAATGAAGTGACCTGGAAGAAACTGCCTGGCAGAGAGTAGTTCCCGACGTTTTCGTGAAGCGAAATTGCGTTAAGGAGAAAGGATATGGCTGGTTTACATGTCAGGATTGTTACCCGGGTTTTAGCCATCGCGGCAGTCATTGTGCTTAGCGGTTGCGTCAGCATACCTGATGCCATAAAAGGCACCAGCGCCATGCCTCAACAAGATTTAGTCCGGGTGATGAATGCACCACAGCTCTATATCGGGCAAGAAGCACGCTTCGGTGGGCGAGTGGTGAATATTGATAACAAGCAGGGCAGAACAAGGCTGGAAATTGCCACCGTTAATCTCGATGAAGGTGCGCGTCCAGAGTTAGGTGAGCCTTCCAAAGGGCGTATCTACGCGGATGTTAACGGTTTCCTCGACCCTGTAGACTTCCGCGGTCAGTTGATAACCGTGGTTGGCCCAATTACTGGTGTAGTTGAAGGTAAAGTGGGTGAGAGTGCGTACAAGTTTATGGTGATGCAGGTGAATGGCTATAAACGCTGGCGTGTCACTCAACAAGTGGTAATGCCACCGCAACCGATAGACCCGTGGTTCTGGGGCGGGCCGTATCCTTATCGTGGTCGTTACGGCTATGGCGGTATGTGGGGCGGCGGATGGTATAATCCAGGCCCTGCACAGGTGCAGACAATCGTAACTGAGTAACAAATTGCTTTACTGAAACGAAGAGGCAGCGGCATGTCCGCTGTCTCTTCGTTTTATCATGGAATAAAAATAATTAGTGATGCGCTTCGCAACCTTAAATCAGTCTAATTAATAAACTGGTACGCTGAGTTAATATTATGTTAACAGCGTGTTTATATATTGGGGTTGTGATGACGACGAATATTAAATTCAGAGGTGGATCCTTGAAGAAGGTTTGGCTTAACCGCTACCCAGCCGATGTTGCGGCTGAGATAAATCCTGACCGTTATCAGTCCCTGGTTGATATGTTTGAGCAAGCAACGGCACGTTATGCCGATCAGCCTGCATTCATGAACATGGGTGAAGTGATGACGTTCCGTAAACTGGAAGAGCGGAGCCGTGCGTTTGCTGCGTATTTACAACAGGGTCTGGGCCTGCAAAAGGGCGACCGTGTTGCGTTAATGATGCCGAACCTGTTGCAGTATCCGGTCGCGCTGTTTGGTATTCTGCGCGCGGGTATGGTGGTGGTGAATGTTAACCCACTGTACACACCGCGTGAGCTTGAGCATCAGCTTAATGACAGCGGTGCCAGTGCGATTGTGATTGTCTCGAACTTCGCTCACACCCTCGAAAAAGTAGTCGAAAAGACCCAGGTTAAGCACGTTATTTTGACGCGTATGGGCGATCAGCTCTCTGCGGCAAAAGGTACGTTGGTTAACTTTGTTGTTAAGTACATCAAACGTCTGGTACCGAAATACCATCTACCTGATGCCATTTCATTCCGTAGTGCTTTGCAACATGGCTACCGTCTTCAGTACATCAAGCCTGAAATCATCAACGATGACCTCGCATTCCTGCAATATACCGGCGGGACGACGGGGGTTGCCAAAGGGGCGATGCTGACACACCGCAATATGTTAGCGAATCTTGAACAAGTTAGAGCGGCCTACAGCCCGCTACTATTTGAACGCAAAGAGCTGGTTGTTACCGCATTGCCGCTCTACCACATCTTCGCTCTGACCATGAACTGCCTGCTATTTATTGAACTTGGCGGACAGAATTTGCTAATTACCAACCCACGTGACATTCCAGGGCTGGTTAAAGAATTAGCTAAATATCCATTTACCGCAATGACTGGCGTAAACACGCTGTTTAATGCGCTGCTCAACAACAAAGAATTCCAGCAGCTCGATTTTTCAAGTCTGCACCTTTCCGCGGGTGGCGGTATGCCTGTCCAGCAAGTAGTAGCCGAGCGTTGGGAAAAACTGACAGGACGCTTCCTGCTTGAAGGTTACGGTCTGACCGAGTGTGCCCCATTAGTGAGCGCCAATCCTCACGATATGGATTACCACAGCGGCAGTATCGGTTTGCCAGTACCGTCCACCGAAGTAAAACTCATCGACGATGAAGGTGAAGAAGTCCCTCCTGGCGAACCAGGGGAGCTTTGCGTCAAAGGCCCGCAGGTGATGTTGGGTTACTGGCAACGTCCGGATGCAACGGATGAAATTCTGCAAGACGGTTGGTTGCGTACCGGTGATATCGCGGTAATGGACGACGAAGGCTTTATGCGCATCGTCGATCGCAAAAAAGATATGATTCTGGTCTCAGGCTTTAACGTCTACCCGAACGAAATTGAAGACGTCGTTATGCAACATAGTGGTGTGCTCGAAGTTGCCGCCGTTGGTGTTCCGAGCGGTGCTTCCGGCGAAGCGGTAAAAATCTTTGTCGTGAAAAAAGATGCATCGCTCACCGAAGAGGCGCTAATTGTTTTTTGCCGCCGTCATCTTACTGGCTACAAAGTGCCTAAGCTGGTGGAGTTCCGCGAAGAGCTGCCAAAATCGAATGTAGGCAAAATATTACGACGAGAACTACGTGACGAATCGGTCAGTAAAGGCAACAATAACGCCTGAGCTCCGAGTCAGTCGCCCTAACGCCGGTTCTGCCGGCGTTTTTTATGGGCGCAAACCTAAGAGAACTGAATTTGACTTACCAAATGATTACTACCGATGAAGGCCTGGCTACCGTTTGTGAGGCTGCACGTCAATTTCCGGCTGTTGCGCTGGATACTGAATTTGTTCGTACACGGACATATTACCCGCAGCTGGGTTTGATCCAGCTGTACGACGGGGAAGCTGCTTCGCTTATCGACCCGCTGACGATTTCTGATTGGTCACCATTCAAAACGTTGTTGCAAGATACTGCTGTGATTAAGTTCCTGCACGCTGGCAGCGAAGACCTGGAAGTGTTCCTCAATGCGTTCGGCATGTTACCTGACCCGTTTATTGATACACAGATTCTGGCGGCCTTTAGCGGGCGTCCACTCTCTTGTGGTTTTGCCACCATTGTTGAGTCGTTTACCGGTATTGCACTGGATAAAAGTGAATCACGCACCGACTGGCTGGCACGCCCTCTGACTGAGCGCCAGTGTGATTATGCTGCCGCTGATGTGCTCTATCTGCTGCCTATTGCGCACAAGTTGATGGAAGAGACACAAGCAGCGGGCTGGATGGAAGCGGCCCTGGACGAATGCAACCTGATGGCTTCCCGTCGCCAGGATGTTCTCGACCCTGAAGAAGCCTGGCGTGAAATTGGTAACGCATGGCAGTTAAGAACGCGCCAGTTGGCTTGCCTGAAGAAACTGGCATCATGGCGTCTGCGCAAAGCGCGTGAGCGTGATATGGCGGTCAACTTCGTGGTGCGTGAAGAACACCTCTGGCAAGTCGCACGGTACATGCCAGGGTCTTTAGGTGAGCTTGAACACCTTGGCCTGAGCGGCAGCGAAATTCGTTTCCACGGCAAAGCACTTCTGGCTATGGTGGTCGAAGCCCAGGCATTGTCCGACGACGAACTGCCTGAGCCATTGAGCAATTTGGTTGATATGCCGGGATATCGCCGCGTATTTAAAGCTATCAAAGCGTTGGTTCAGCAGGTGAGTGAAACTTGTGGGTTGAGTGCAGAGTTACTCGCTTCACGCCGACAAATTAACCAGTTGCTGAATTGGCACTGGCAATTAAAAACCCAGACTACACAGCCGGAATTAATCAGTGGCTGGCGTGGACGTGTAATGGGTGAAGCTTTAAAAACGTTGCTGGCTGATTTTTAATATTTGCTGAAGGTTACTGGGAATAATTACAGGGTTTTTACCAGGTGGTAATTGAATATAGCCATTAACCTTTAAGAATAGTCTGTATTTAAACATTGTCAGTTCGTAAAAATAAATAAGCCTCCGGGATAATTCCAGGAGGCTTATTACGTAAAATGTATTACGCGGATTTGGTTGTTGCTTCCTGCGTTTCTGGCAACGTGACGTTAAGCTCCAGAACAGAAATATCGTCATCTTTTTGATCGAGAACGACTGTTAACATCTCAGGATCGATTTTTACATATTTGCAAATGACTTCCAAAATATCGCGTTTTAGCTGCGGCAAATAATGAGGTTCACTATCACCACGGCGACGCTCTGCGACGATAATTTGCAGACGTTCTTTTGCAATGTTGGCGGTGTTCTTTTTCCGTGAGAGAAAAAAGTCTAGTAATGCCATAACTTATCCTCCGAACAGGCGTTTGAGGAAGCCTTTCTTCTCTTCTTCAATGAAGCGGAAAGGGCGATCTTCGCCAAGCAGACGCTCAACAGTATCTGCATAAGCCTTACCAGCGTCAGCCTCCTGGTCAAGAATGACCGGCTCACCCTGGTTTGAAGCACGCAGCACAGATTGATCTTCAGGAATAACTCCGACCAATGGAATGCGCAGTATTTCCAGCACATCTTCCATGCTTAGCATGTCGCCGCGGTTTACACGGCCCGGGTTGTAGCGAGTTAACAGCAGGTGTTCTTTAATTGGCGATTCACCGTTTTCGGCACGACGAGATTTTGAAGAAAGAATGCCGAGGATGCGGTCTGAATCGCGCACTGATGAAACTTCAGGGTTAGTCGTGATAATTGCTTCATCAGCAAAATAGAGCGCCATTAATGCGCCTGTTTCGATACCTGCAGGTGAATCGCAAACGATAAACTCAAAGTCCATATTTTTCAGATCTTCGAGTACCTTCGCCACACCTTCGCGGGTAAGGGCATCTTTATCGCGGGTTTGCGATGCGGGAAGAATGTAGAGTTGCTCGGTGCGCTTATCTCGGATCAATGCCTGATTTAATGTGGCATCGCCTTGAATAACGTTAACGAAGTCGTATACCACGCGGCGCTCGCAACCCATGATTAAATCCAGGTTACGCAGGCCAATATCAAAATCGATAACGACGGTTTTTCTTCCCTTTTGGGCCAAACCCGTAGCGATGGCCGCGCTGGACGTGGTCTTACCGACGCCCCCTTTACCCGACGTAACAACAATAATGCGTGCCATAAAGGAATTCCTTGTTAAAAGGGCTTAATTCAAAGATTGAACGGAGAGAGCACCACTCGCCAAACTCAGGCGCGCCGCTTTCCCATAATAATTGGCTGGTATTTGTTCACTTAGCCAGTATTCTCCCGCTATTGAGACCAGCTCAGCAGCAAGATTAGTACAGAATATTTGTGCATCACGATCGCCACTGGCGCCCGCCAGAGCACGGCCACGCATCATGCCGTAAACATGAATATTACCATCTGCTATAAGTTCTGCACCGGCACTGACGTGATTGGTGATAATCAAATCACAGTTTGGCGCATAAATGCGCTGACCGGAACGAACCGGGGCATCAATCAAACGCGTTTTTGTGATCGGGGTAACAATTGGTTCTACTGGTGCCGCAACCTCAGCGGGAGTGGCCCTGGAACGCAAATTCTTTTCTTTCCCTTCAGTCAGAAGTGGCAAGCCAGCGAGTTCAATTTCCCTCTTCAAAGCTTCGTCTTTACAACCACTTATACCGACTACTCGCAAACCGGAAGCAACTACCGCTTGCTGGACTTTCTTCCAGTTAACTGAACCATCGAGGCTGGCAACATTCACCACCACTGGTGCATTTTTCAGAAAGGCCGGAGCCTGGGATACTTTGTCCTGAAGGGCCTGGAGAATGACTTCGGGTTGTGCATCATGTAAATGAAGCACTGATAAGGTAAAACTGCTGCCTTTTAACTCGATTGGCGTGTTTGACATCCTGGCCTTACTCAATTCAGTTTTAATCCCCACCTGTGTGGGACGATATTCCGAAGTACATCTGGCATGTTATAGTCACAGATATATTCAGGCAAGCCACCATCTGGCGAAAATAGAGTAAAAAAAATGTTTTGTGTGATCTACAGAAGTAGTAAACGTGACCAAACTTATCTTTATGTCGAAAAAAAAGACGATTTCTCACGCGTACCTGAAGAATTGATGAAAGGTTTTGGTACCCCACAATTGGCAATGGTATTACCGCTTGATGGGAGTAAAAAACTGGCTAATGCTGATTTTGATAAAGTAAAACAAGCTCTCAAAGATGTTGGCTATTATTTACAATTGCCACCACCGCCTGAAAGTTTGTTAAAAATGCATCTCGAAAACAGTCCGAAAAAATAAGTTTCAGACTACTGCCAAATCTTTCCTGAACATAAAGGTAGATGATATTTAGAACAAATAACCGCGGGGAAAAAGATGAACACTCCAGCAATTTGTTTGACCGTCATCACCTTTATGTTGACTAGTTTTAGCGCTCTATCTTCTGACGAGCAGGCGCAATCCATTGTTAATCCCTCAGTTGCGACGCAGCCAGAGACTACGCCTGCACCTACAACGCTTGCGCAGCAAGGGCGAAACCCCGCGGAATTTCCGGCCTTTGTTGAGACACTAAAAGAACAAGCCCGCCTCCAGGGAATTAGCGATAGCACCATCAACAAGGCATTCGCCAGCATTCATTTCGTTGATCGGGTCATCAAATCCGACCAGAGCCAGCTTGAAAAGAAAATCATGCTGGATGAATATCTCTCTCGGGTGATTACGCCACAAAAGATTGAACAAGCACGCGCGCAGTATCAGCTGCACCGAAATGAATTAGAAGCCATCAGCAATCGTACTGGTGTACAAAGTCAGTACATCGTTGCTCTGTGGGCGATGGAAAGCCATTTTGGCGAAATTCAGGGTAAAGAGGACATCGTTTCTGCGCTGGCAACGCTGGCATTTGAAGGGCGGCGTGAAGCGTTCTTTACCAAAGAGTTGATGGCTGCATTAAAAATTCTCGACCAGGGCCATATCACCGTGCAAGAGCTTAAAGGTTCATGGGCGGGGGCAATGGGGCAAAGCCAATTTATGCCAAGTTCCTATTTGCGCTATGGCGCGGATGGTGATGGTGATGGGAAAGTTGATATCTGGACTAACATCAGTGACGTTTTTGCTTCAACCGCTAATTATCTGGAGACTGAAGGATGGAAGGCGGGTGGAGAATGGGGCAGAGAAGTCACGCTTCCCGAAGGTTTCGATAGGTCGCTTGCCGGAACCAAAACAGATCAGGGTAAAACAGTCAGCCAATGGCAAAAATTAGGTATCACGTTAAAAGACGCAACCACGCCACCTGCACCTACTCGAAAAGCCTGGATTATCACGCCTGATGACAACCTGGGGCGCTCGTTCCTTGTCTACAATAACTTTCGTACCATCATGCACTGGAACCGCTCTTACTACTTTGCGATAAGCATCGGTACCATGGCAGATGCGATTGCACAATAACTCTTACACGTCGGTATTCAGCCGCAATTTTTTTCTCTAGTATCAAAGGTAATTAACACAACGACGCAGAGGAAAGGCATGTATCAGCATCATAACTGGCAGGGTGCGCTGCTGGATTTTCCGGTCAGCAAAGTAGTGTGTGTAGGCAGTAACTACGCAAAACATATCAAAGAGATGGGCAGTGCAACGCCGGAAGAGCCGGTGTTGTTTATTAAGCCCGAAAGCGCGTTGTGTGATATTCGCCAGCCGCTGGTTCTACCCCAAGGTTTGGGGTCGGTGCATCATGAAGTTGAGCTCGCGATTCTGATTGGATCTACGCTTAGACAGGCTACAGATGAGCATGTTACCAAGGCCATTGCGGGATATGGCATAGCGCTTGATCTGACGCTTCGTGACTTGCAGGGGAAATTAAAAAAAGCGGGTCAACCCTGGGAAAAAGCGAAAGGGTTTGACAATTCCTGCCCGATTTCTGGGTTTATTCCAGCCAGCGAGTTTAACTGCGATGCGCAAAATACGCCTATTGCATTAAAGATCAATGGCGAAGTTCGCCAGCAGGGCAGTACTTCAGACATGATCCATAAGATCGTGCCTTTGATTGCTTATATGAGCCGCTTTTTCACCTTACGAGCCGGTGATGTGATCCTCACCGGAACACCGGAGGGTGTGGGGCCGCTTGTGAGTGGCGACGAACTCGAAGTTAGCTTCGCAGACCGCAACTTAACCACCCGCGTTCTATAATCAATTTGCCGCCATAGGGCGGCAAAACTTGCATCTGTGTCCCAGACTGTTTATAAGGTGCGCTTGTTTTTTTATTACCGGACAAACATCATGACTACAGCACCGTTCTGGCAGCGCAAAACTCTTGACGAAATGAGTGACACAGAGTGGGAATCACTTTGTGATGGCTGCGGCCAGTGCTGTCTGCATAAATTGATGGATGAAGACTCGGATGAAATTTACTTCACCAACGTCGCCTGTAAGCAATTAAACATCAAAACTTGTCAGTGTAAAAACTACGAACGCCGCTTTGAGTATGAGCCAGACTGCATCAAGTTGACTCGTGATAACTTGCCAACCTTTGAGTGGTTACCGCACTCATGCGCGTACCGCCTATTGGCTGAAGGCAAGGACTTACCGGTATGGCATCCCTTGTTGACAGGTTCAAAAGCCGCAATGCATGGTGAACGGATTTCTGTGCGCCATATTGCAGTGAAAGAGTCAGAAGTAACTGACTGGCAAGATCATATATTAAACAAACCTGAGTGGGCAGACTAAACCACCAGCTTCGAGAAAGAACACAAAAATAAATCGTACAAAACGAAATATTTATGATACGGTGTTCTTTCAATAACAAATAAAAGTAGGTTTTTATCCAGTATTTAACATTTAAGTGTCCGTCATGTGGCGGTTCACAGTATCGCACCTCCCCTTACGATGTCCGAGAAACAAATCCCTATGGCGCTGTTTGTATCTTCTGTAAATCAGGGATGCACCTTCTTCATCGTCCGATGAGTGCGATTCATCAATATAGTGTAGCTGCTCGCTAAGAGCGAATTGCGCTGGTTTTGCTTTCCCCACTTCTGCACTGTTAACATTCAGCCTCCATAACGGAGGAATAATGAAAAAAATAACATTACTAATTGGGGCAATAATCCTCAGCGGCTGTTCATCGCCTGAGCCCGTGGCACCTAAACCGCCGCAGGTTATCGGCATGCCGAACCCGGCGTCAGTTTACTGCAAAGACAAAGGCGGTGAATTGAGAACGGTGAAAACCGATCTGGGTGAGCGTGGCGATTGCATATTGCCAAGTGGCGAGCGAATAGATCAGTGGACGCTTTATCGTCGCGACCACTAATAATAAAAAAAACCGCCGAGGCGGTTTTTTTATTTCTGCAAGATGAGATTAGCGACCGAACAGATCACGGCGTTTAGGTTTGAAAGGCTGAGCAATCAATACCAGCACGGCAATTACCAGGAAAATAGCAAAAATTCCCACCAACCACTGCACCATATCCAGCGTGAGGAATTCCCACT
Organism: Buttiauxella cochleicola; assembly: GCF_021282435.1. Lineage (NCBI taxonomy): Bacteria > Pseudomonadati > Pseudomonadota > Gammaproteobacteria > Enterobacterales > Enterobacteriaceae > Buttiauxella > Buttiauxella cochleicola. The sequence continues at coordinate 67,716 of NZ_JAJSOT010000001.1, forward strand.
GGCGCACTGAACAGTCACCTGTTGCCACAAACACTGACGGTAACCACTTATCAAGCGGCAACCAGCTTGGGAAACGCGCGGCAAAGTCACAAGTCACAAACGGGGAAGGGTGAAGCTGAAGCATGGTGTGTTCCCACGCTAATTGCAGACCTTTCCCTGCACTGTAGATCCAAAGCGCAATTCCGGCATAACGCAGCGGTGTTTTTGGCGCAATGGCACCGACAATCCCTGCACCCATAATGCCAAACAGTGCGCAACGCTCGTAAATACACATAACACAAGGTTTCAGCATCATGACGTGCTGGAACCACAATGCCACCATTTCCAGGGCAAAGGCTGTTAATGCCAGTAGAAGCCAGGCACCGCGCCCACGGGAGCATTGGTTTAAATATCGCAACATAATCAGTATCCCTGCAGCATGCGTTGAGTCGGCAGTGTAAACGAATTCGATTTCTGCGCCAGTACGCACATCAAAATAACACGCTAATTGAATGTTATTCAGACAAATAAGGTAAACGGGCGCTATACCGCCCGTTAGAATAACTTAATGCGGTATGGCGTTCATCAACGGTGATGAAATCCAGCCGGCATGCAGCATCCATTCGGTTGCGGGTACGAGGCTAAATTCAACACCTAACAATCCAACGATGGTCAATACCAGCGTATACGGTAGAGCCATCAGCACCATACGGCCATAAGAAAGACGAATCAGCGGAGCCAGCGCGGATGTGAGCAGGAATAAGAAGGCTGCCTGGCCATTTGGTGTAGCAACTGACGGCAAGTTAGTACCGGTGTTAATCGCCACTGCCAGTAACTCAAACTGCTTGAGGTCAATAATGCCGCTGGTTAGTGCAGTTTTCGCTTCGTTGATATAGACGGTGCCGACAAACACGTTATCGGAAATCGATGAAAGGATGCCGTTAAATAAATAGAACAGCGCCAGTTGCGAATGTGGTTCGGCCTGCAATACAAACTGAATAACAGGTGTAAACAGATGCTGGTCAATTATCACGGCGACTACCGCAAAGAACACGGTCAGCAGGGCGGTAAACGGCAGCGCTTCGGTAAAGGCTTTGCCTATCTGGTGCTCATCAGTCACACCACATAATGAGGTGGCAAAAATAATCACTGAGAGGCCAATTAACCCTACTTCGGCTAAATGGAGTGCCAGAGCAATCACCAGCCAGATACCAATCAGTGCCTGAACGATCAGTTTTACACGATCCTGACGGGTGCGTTTTTGCGCACTTTTAGTGTCGTAGTCTTGCAAAATCCCACGTACCTTTTCTGGCAGTTTCTCACCGTAACCGAGTATTTTAGTGGACTCCAGCAATACACAAGTGAGTAAGCCGCAGATAAGAACCGGAATGGTCACCGGGGCCATACGCAGGAAGAAATCGCCAAAGTGCCAGCCAGCATTTTTCGCAATAATCAGGTTTTGCGGCTCGCCGACCATCGTCATCACACCACCCAGCGCGGTGCCCACACCAGCATGCATCATCAGGCTACGTAGGAAAGCGCGGAATTGCTCGAGTGTGCTGCGAGTGTCGGAATCAAGTTGGGTGTCATCCTTAATACCATCTTCAAGATCGCCAGTCGACGCGACGCGGTGGTAGATGTCATAGAAGCCAACCGCCACGCTGATGACTACAGCGACGACGGTAAGAGCATCGAGGAAGGCCGATAAAAATGCGGCTGCGATACAAAATGCGAGGGAGAGCAGAATCTTTGAGCGAATGCCGAGCAGGAGTTTGGTAAACACCAACAGCAGGAGCTGTTTCATGAAATAGATGCCCGCAACCATAAATATCAGTAGCAGCAACACTTCAAGATTTGATGCAATTTCTGCACGTACATGGTCTGGCGTTGTCATTCCAATGAACACGGCTTCAATAGCCAGCAACCCGCCAGGTAGTAGCGGATAACATTTCAGAGCCATTGCCAGAGTGAATATAAACTCGGCAACCAACATCCAGCCTGCAACGAATGGACTTACGAACCAGAATATTAAAGGATTTATGACTAAGAAAGTCAGTAAAGTCAGCTTATACCAATTAGGTGACTGACCTAAAAAGTTGCGAAAAAGCGCACGCCCCGTAGACATTTCCATCGTAGAATTTTCATGCTCCAGTTATCCGTAATATCTCAAAGTGCAGGCGAAGTGATACTTTCTCCCCAAAACTTAAAACAGAAATATTTCGGATAAAGATAAAGTTGCGTCAATTGAGTTGTTTCAGGTTACCTGCGCATAAGATATCAATCAAGGTATAGGAATATTCTTTGGTTGTGCGATGCTCTGCAAAATTAAACCATGATTCCAAATTTGGCGCCCCTCGCTGCTACCTGCGCCGCATGGCATCTGGTATGATGAGTCTCTTTAGCAAAACCTGTGTAATGGAAAGCATACTATGGTCATTAAGGCGCAGAGCCCGGCGGGTTTCGCGGAAGAATACATCATCGAAAGTATCTGGAATAACCGCTTTGCCCCGGGAACAATTCTTCCTGCTGAGCGTGAGTTATCTGAGCTAATCGGTGTGACCCGTACCACATTGCGCGAGGTGCTTCAGCGCCTGGCGCGTGATGGCTGGTTAACGATTCAGCATGGCAAGCCGACCAAAGTGAATAACTTCTGGGAAACCTCCGGTTTAAACATTCTGGAAACTCTGGCGCGTCTCGATCATGACAGCGTGCCGCAGTTGATTGATAACCTGCTGTCAGTGCGAACTAACATTGCGACCATCTTTATTCGTACTGCTGTTCGCCAGCATCCGGATAAAGCGCAAGAAGTGTTGGCTACCGCAAACAGCGTTGAAGATCACGCTGATGCGTTCGCTAAGCTTGATTACAACATTTTCCGTGGTCTTGCTTTTGCTTCCGGCAACCCAATTTACGGGCTGATCCTCAATGGAATGAAAGGATTGTATACCCGCATCGGTCGTCACTACTTCTCAAGTCCTGAAGCGCGCAGTCTGGCGTTAGGTTTCTACCATCGTCTGGCGGAAATTTGCCAACAAGGTTTGCACGATCAGGTATTTGATACTGTTCGTACCTACGGGCGTGAAAGTGGTGAAATCTGGCATCGGATGCAGAAAAACCTACCGGGTGATTTGGCAATGCACACCCGTTAATCTGGCCATGTCATCACCATCTGTAAAATGAAAAACGCTTCCTTCGGGAAGCGTTTTTTTATGCTTACAAACTATTGAGTCGCGGTGGGCAACGTTCGAGTAACTCAACGCTGCCATCTTCGTTTTGCTGTTCAAGCGTTACGTCAAAGCCCCACAAACGATGTACATGTTTGAGAACCTCACGACGCCCTTTATCTAGCGGAGCACGGTTATGCGGGATATAGCGCAGCGTCAGCGAGCGGTCGCCGCGTAAATCAACGTTCCAGACCTGAATATTAGGTTCAAGGTTACTGAGATTGTACTGTGCAGAAAGCTCAGCACGAATCTTGCGATAACCCTCCTCATTGTGAATCGCCGCAATTTCCAGATAGTTATTGCGGTCGTCATCCAGCACCGTAAACAGGCGGAAATCACGCATCAGTTTTGGCGACAGGAATTGGCTGATAAAACTTTCATCTTTGAAATCACGCATCGCGAAATGCAGCGTTTCCAGCCAGTCTTTGCCCGCAATATCCGGGAACCAGTAGCGGTCTTCTTCGGTCGGCGACTGGCAAATACGCTTGATGTCCTGGAACATGGCAAAACCCAGTGCATATGGGTTGATGCCGCTGTACCAAGGGCTATTGTACGGTGGCTGGAATACCACATTGGTATGGCTATGCAGGAACTCAAGCATAAAGCGGTCAGTCACTTTTCCTTCATCGTACAGATGGTTAAGGATGGTGTAGTGCCAGAACGTCGCCCAGCCTTCGTTCATTACCTGGGTCTGTTTTTGTGGATAGAAGTACTGGCTAACCTTACGCACAATGCGCAAAATCTCACGCTGCCAGGACTCCAACAACGGCGCATTCTTTTCCATAAAATAGAGCAGGTTTTCTTGTGGCTCTGAAGGGTAACGACGCGCTTCGGCAACCGTTTTTTCTTCTTCACGGCGTGGTAGGGTACGCCACAAGGTGTTCACCTGGCTTTGCAGGTACTCCTCACGACTTTTCTGCCGCGCAGTCTCTTCCTGCAACGAAATTTTTTGTGGGCGTTTATAACGGTCAACGCCATAGTTCATCAGCGCATGGCAGGAGTCGAGCAGGCGCTCCACTTCGTCCACGCCATAACGCTCTTCGCATTCGGTAATGTATTTACGGGCGAAGATCAGGTAATCGATAATCGAACTGGCATCGGTCCAACTGCGGAACAGATAGTTGTTTTTGAAGAATGAGTTATGCCCATAACAGGCATGGGCGATCACCAGCGCCTGCATCGTAATTGTGTTTTCTTCCATCAGATAGGCGATGCACGGGTTGGAGTTGATCACTATCTCGTAGGCCAACCCCTGTTGCCCATGTTTGTATAGCCGCTCCGTTTCAATGAATTTCTTACCAAACGACCAGTGCGGATAGTTAATCGGCATCCCAACGCTCGAATAGGCATCCATCATTTGTTCGGAGGTAATCACTTCAATTTGATGAGGATAAGTCTCCAGCCGATAGAGTTTGGCAACACGATCTATCTCGGCGAGGTAGACATCAAGCAGCTCGAACGTCCAGTCAGGTCCATCACTTAGACGTTTAGAATCCTTTGTGGCGGAATCAGTAACAATAGCCATCAGCGCGCCCTCATTGTTGGCGGCTCTCTCTGGATGGAAAGCCTCACTTTCAAGAATAGACAACTCCTGAAACTTAGCAGCGGCAAGCAAAATTTTTTCGACGCGATTAACGTATTTCAATGCCCCGCGTTTAACTCAATAAGTAGCATAATATTTTGTAGAAAATATTTTACCAGGCAGGAGATTCTAATTATCGATATGCGGCGATAACGGGGCAGGATGTGAGGAAAGTCACTATAACAAAGCCATATGTTGAATAACATTTTCAACTGAGTTATCAATTTGTAATCAGAAGATTATTCTTTTAGCTAAATGGTGGAATCGGTATGCGAGTTGTGGTGCTGGGAAGTGGCGTAGTCGGAGTCAGCAGTGCCTGGTATTTACGCCAGGCTGGGCATGATGTCACGGTTATCGACAGGGAAGCGGGGCCGGCAATGGAAACCAGTGCGGCGAATGCCGGGCAAATTTCACCGGGCTATGCCGCTCCGTGGGCGGCCCCAGGTGTGCCACTTAAAGCGATTAAATGGATGTTCCAACGCCATGCGCCGCTGGCGATAAGCCTCGACGGTACGCAATTCCAGCTCAAGTGGATGCTGCAAATGCTGCGCAACTGCGACATGCGTCATTACATTGAAAACAAAGGCCGTATGGTGCGCCTCGCGGAATACAGCCGTGATTGTCTGAAAGAGTTGCGACATACCACCAATATTCAATACGAAGGACGGCAGGGCGGCACGCTGCAACTGTTCCGTACCGCTCAGCAGTATGAAAATGCCGCCAAAGATATTGCAGTACTCGAAGATGCTGGCGTGCCATATCAATTGCTTGAGGCAAGCCGTTTAGCCGAAGTTGAACCCGCGCTAGCTGATGTAGCTCATAAGCTCACAGGCGGCTTGCGCTTACCGAATGATGAAACTGGCGACTGCCAGCTATTTACGCAAAACCTGGCTCAGATGGCGGCAGAGGCCGGTGTTGAGTTCCGTTTCAATACTTCGGTTGATCGTCTGTTGTACGAAGGCCAAAGTATTTACGGCGTGCAGTGCGGCAAAGAGGTCGTGAAGGCCGATGCTTACGTCGTTGCTTTCGGGTCATACTCCACCGGCCTATTGAAAAATATCGTTGATATTCCTGTCTATCCACTCAAAGGTTATTCGCTGACTATCCCCATTGCTGATGAGCAAGGCGCACCTGTTTCGACTATTCTCGATGAGACATACAAAATTGCTATCACGCGTTTTGACAAGCGTATTCGCGTTGGCGGAATGGCAGAAATTGTCGGCTTCAATACGGAATTGCTACAACCACGCCGCGAAACCCTGGAAATGGTGGTTCGTGATTTGTACCCGCGTGGAGGGCATGTTGAGCAAGCCACATTCTGGACGGGCCTGCGCCCAATGACGCCAGACGGTACGCCAATTGTTGGGCGTACACCGTTCAAAAATCTTTGGCTTAACACCGGGCACGGGACGTTAGGCTGGACGATGGCCTGTGGCTCGGGCCAGATGCTCAGCGACTTAATTTCAGGAACAACGCCCGCCATTCCCTTTGACGATCTCGCGGTTGCGCGTTACTCCCCAGGTTTTAGCCCGACGGGCTCGCAGCGTTTGCATAACGCTCATAATTAAATTTGAACAAGGAGAGGACAATGCCCCGTCCTGTTGTTGCGACGCTGAATCTCAGCGCGCTACGTAACAATTTAAATGTTGTTCGCCAGGCAGCTCCTCATTCGCGTGTCTGGTCGGTGGTTAAAGCGAATGCTTACGGTCATGGAATTGAGCGTATCTGGTCGTCGTTAAGGGAAACCGATGGTTTCGCGATGCTTAATGTTGAAGAGGCGATCCTGCTGCGTGAGCTAGGTTGGAAAGGACCGATTTTGATGCTGGAAGGGTTTTTCCATGCCGACGAGTTGCCGCTATTTGACCAGTATCGTTTGACCACCAGCCTGCACAGTAACTGGCAGGTAAAAGCTTTAGCTAATGCCAAACTCAATGCACCGCTGGATGTTTACCTGAAGATGAATAGCGGAATGAACCGCCTCGGGTTCAGCCCTGACCGCGTGCATTCTATCTGGCAGCAACTGCGTGTTATCCCAAACGTCGGTCAACTTACGTTGATGGCGCACTTTGCTGATGCAGAACAACCTGATGGCATCATTGAACCAATGAAGCGGGTAGTGCAGGCGGCTGAAGGTTTAGATTGCCCGCGCTCGCTCTCTAATTCGGCGGCAACGCTGTGGCACCCGGAAGCGCATTTCGACTGGGTGCGTCCAGGGATCATCTTGTATGGCGCATCGCCGAGCGGGCAGTGGTGTGATGTTGCCACCAGCGGCCTGCAACCGGTCATGAGTCTACAAAGTGAAATTATTGGCGTTCAGAACCTTAAACCGGGCGATACAGTGGGTTATGGCAGCCGTTATCGGGCAAGCGGTGAACAGCGCATTGGTGTAGTGGCCTGTGGTTATGCCGATGGTTATCCGCGTATCGCGCCGACGGGCACGCCAGTGCGCGTTGACGGCGTGCTGACTCACACTGTCGGTGCCATTTCCATGGATATGTTGACCGTAGATCTCACGCCTTGCCCGAATGCCGGGATTGGTAGTCCGGTCGAACTGTGGGGCAACACGGTGAAAATTGATGATGTGGCTCATGCCGCGGGAACGGTGGGATACGAATTAATGTGCGCTCTGGCACCGCGCGTGCCAGTAGTTACAACATCCTGATTATTGTTGCATTAACGCTCTTTTGCACATCGGTATTGGTATGGCGGGTAAGTTACATTACCCGCCATATTGTTTTATTACTCTGTCTCTTCACTCTCGACGCGCACACCAATCTTACGCACCTGGTTATCTTCTTTCTCGGCCACTGTCCATATCATGCCCGCGAACTCCACCTGGTCACCCACCACCGGCGCGCCGCCTAACATGCCCACCACAAACTCACCCAATGTTTGTCGAGTATTGACGTTATCATCAAGTTCAAGGCCGTAAATGGTCGCGACATCGCCAAACTGGGCGCTGGCTTCGAGAATAAAATCACCGAAGAAGCGTTGGTCGAGTGCCACTGGTGGCGACTGGCTAAACATCTTACCCAGAGCCGGTAAGTCGCGCTCACGACCAATGACGCAGAGCACATCACCCACTTGCAAACGCGTGCGGTCGCCTGGTTGCATCAGAACATTGTCACGGAACAAGGCGGCAATTCGTGTGTCTTTCGGCATTTTCAGATCCCGCAAAGAGGCACCGATGCACCATTTGTCTTCGCTAAGCTGATAAACGAACTGCTCCCAAGGGTTTTCCGGATGAATATCCAGGCCAACACGGGATACAGGCCAGCCGACAGGCGGAACCACAACTTTGGCTTTTTTCGCCGCCCAACCGAGTGACGTGCCTTGTAATAACAGCGACACCAGGACCACAAAGAAGGCGACATTAAAGAACAGGCGCGCATTTTCAAGGCCCGCCATCATCGGGAATACAGCAAGGATGATGGGCACCGCGCCACGCAGGCCGACCCAACTGATAAACACACGCTCGCGCAGGTTAAATCCACGGAACGGCAACAAGCCGAGGAACACAGACAATGGACGAGCAAAGAAAATCATCCAGACAGACAGCAGCAGTGCCGGAATGGCAATCGGCAACAGATCGGTTGGATTGACCAGCAAGCCCAGCACCAGGAACATGCCAATTTGCGCAAACCACGCCAGTCCATCAAAGTTTTGCAAGATGCCAAAACGACTGCGAATAGGGCGGTTGCCAAGCACGAAACCGCACAAATAGACCGCCAGAATACCGCTGCCGTTTAATGCGGTGGTGATGCCAAATACCATAATCCCACCGCTTAATGCCAGCAGTGGATACAACCCCTGCGGCAGGGTAATACGGTTGATCATTTGCAACAGCAAATATCCGCCGCCAAGGCCAAGCACAATGCCCAGACCAAACTGCTGAATAATATCCACCAGGAACATCCAGCTCAGGCCGGTTTGCCCATGCTGAATCATCTCGATAAGCGTGATGGTTAAAAACACCGCCATTGGGTCGTTACTGCCGGACTCAATTTCGAGCGTTGCGCCGACACGTTCGTTCAGCCCTTTGCCGCCGAGCAGCGAGAACACGGCTGCCGCATCGGTTGAGCCGACGATGGCTCCAATCAGCAAGCCTTCAATTAAATTGAGATTAAACAGCCAGGCTGCAGCCATGCCAGTCAAGCCTGAGGTGATGAGAACACCAACTGTGGCAAGTGATAGTGCGGGGCCAAGGGCTACGCGAAAGGAGCTCGCCTGGGTGCGCATGCCGCCATCAAGCAGAATCACCGCCAGCGCCAGGTTACTGATTAAATAAGCGAAAGGATAATTATCAAACGGAATGCCGCCAATACCATCGATCCCCGCCAACATACCAATAGCGAGGAAGATAACCAGAATGGGGATACCAAGACGAGAGGAAAATGAACTTAATAAGATGCTACAAGTTACCAGTACGGAACCTAAAATAAACAGACTGACTATTGCCCCTGCGTCCAAAATTATCTTTCTCCTTTGCGCCTGTATCTATTCGTGTGGAAAATATTAACACGGAAACTATTGATTCATCGTGCTATCTGAGGGGCTGAAACGACTTTTTTTACCTGATTACCGGATGGCCACTTACGGTGAGGCTGGCGGTTTGCCCGTCATGCTGTAGTTCACCAAAAGCTCCCAATGGCAGAGTGACGGTTTCTGGTTCATGACCAAACGGTAAACCGCGCAGCACGGGAATGGATAACCGCTGCTCTAACATGCGACACATTTCATCGAAATCATAACCGCCGTCGTAGTCACTTAACGTTGCCCCGTTGAAACTACCGAGAATCAGGGCCTTCTGACGCGCTAAAATTCCGGCGTGGTGGAGTTGCAATAACAGGCGCTCCACGCGGAAAGGATGCTCGTTAATATCCTCGACCACTAAAATGCCACCATCAATCACGTTGAGCCACGGCGACCCCAGCATTGAAACCAGCATCGCGAGGTTGCCACCCCACAGCGTCCCGCTTACCGAACATGCAGGCGTTGGGCTTTGCCAGGTGAGGGTAAACTGCGGCTCAGTAATCGCCTGCCAGAAATGCTGCCAGGTAAAGCTGTTTAACTCATCGGCACCAAAATTACCTGCAAGCATCGGCCCGCTGAAGGTAATGGCACCTGTCTGGGATAAGAGGGCTAACTGGATTGCGGTAAAATCGCTATGCCCGCAAATAATCGGTGTACGTTCGTGGAACGCGTGCCCAAGGCTCGAATAGTCAATATTTTCAAGCAAACGAGATGCACCATAACCACCGCGCACCGCCAGAACGATATCGCATTCCTTCGGGAGTGCGGATAAATCCTGAATGTCAGCAAGTCGTTGGTCGTCAGTTCCGGCGAAACGCTGAAAGCGCCGGGTCACGACGGATTGGTTTTCCACTCGATGGCCCGCGGCTTTCAGGCGTTCGATACCGCGCGCGGCAGCAGCCTGATTAACACAGAAACCTGAAGGGGCAATCAAACGAATCGTGGACATGGCATTTCCTTGCTGAAAGTGAATTGGTTATCATGCCGTTATCAAAGGTGGTTGTCATCCGCCAGGCGGCGATGAATCAATGTTGTTTACCCCACAAATTTCAATATTCCGGGTAATTTTATAAGGATAGATGCGTGAATATCAGATGGCTCATTGTAATGGTTTTGTTTTTAGCAGGTTGTTCAAGCCATACCACCAAACAGCCCGAGTGGGACCCTACAAAACCGGTGCAACGCGCATTAACCTGGATGCCAATAACCGATCAGGCGGCAAAAGAGTGGGGCGTTAGCCCGCGTGTGATTACGGCGATTATTGCTGTGGAATCAGGCGGTAATCCTACGCTTGTCAGTAAGTCTAACGCGGTTGGTTTGATGCAGATTAAAGCCTCAACAGCTGGGCGCGATGTGTATCGCCATCTGGGATGGGGCGGCGAGCCGTCAACCAGCGAGCTCAAAGATCCGGCGCGTAATATTTCGATTGGCACGGCTTATTTAAGTATCCTGGAACATGGCACTCTGGCTGGTATTGAAGATCCGCAAACTATGCAATATGCGTTGCTGGCTTCTTATGCCAACGGTGCAGGAGCTCTGCTCAGAACCTTCTCATCGGATCGCAAAAAGGCCATTAACGAGATTAACGACCTGAGCCCTGACGAGTTTTACGATTATATCGCGAAGAATCACCCGGCACCTCAGGCACCGCGCTATCTGTATAAGGTGTCGCGTGCTTTAAACGCTATGTAACAGAGCCCAGCCGCACGTCCCAGTCGCATCGTTTTCTATGCGTCTGGGGTTTGCGGCCTTGTCGCATTTATGCAAATCGCATTCTTTAGTGTCTGTCTTAAACTGTTTACTTCACTCGTTCTGCTTTTTCACGCGCCGATCGTTCCAGCGAGAAGATAATGCGCTGTAGCTCGCGCTCAACGGCCGGGTTTACATTCAGGAAGCGGAAACTCAGGCGAGGTGTGCTGATAGTCTGATTTTTACCGTCGATGACTTTTCGCTCCGAAAGCGTTATCAACTGCATATCAAAGTGAAACTTACCCCACTGCACTAAATCTATTTCCACCTGTGAGAAACGCATTCCTGCGCTCAACCCTTCTGGCAGAGGCCCGTCAAGCAGTGCGCCCATTCCCCCTAATGACAAATCACATAGCCTGAACTGGAAAGGTGAGCCATTAGAGAGCGTGGTATTGCAGAGGTAATAGGGCTGAAGTGGGGCACTGATACGAAAGTATTCCCGACGTTGTACGAACCACAAAGCGGGAGGTAGCGGGGCATGGAATGCCGGTAAGTTCAGGTAACTTATCACCTGCATCTTAGGCATTATAAATTCTACCTTTGCTCCTTCCGTCTCAGCGATGAACTGTATGTTGGTCGCTTTTTGCGCCGCCTGATTTTCATGCCCCTGGCTTCCAAAATCCACTATCAAACCAGTCGCCGTAACCTCAAGGATTTTGCTGATAAATTGCCCCGATGGCCAACTCAGACGAACCGGTACTTGGTTTTTATGGAGATCACGTAACACGCCTAATACTGCCAGAGGACTTTGTTTCAGAAACTGCTCGTTATAGTTACTCAAGGCCAGGTCCATGTTGTAGTTTTTTGAAAGCGGTAAGCAATCTTATCGGCAATAATGTAAAAAACTTAAGATAAATCTCAAGGCGCTATGCGGATAAATTCAATAACTTAGTGATGCCAGTCACATTTTCCTAACATTTGATTATACTTAGCGTACCGACAGACAAAACCCGCGGCGAAACTGATGTGGGTTCTGGCTTGTTACCACACACAATAATGAAGAGGATGTTCAACATGGGTATTCTGGCCTGGATTATTTTCGGTTTGATAGCTGGTGTTATCGCAAAACTAATTATGCCTGGTAAAGACGGCGGCGGTTTTATCGTGACCTGTATTTTAGGGATTATTGGTGCTGTCGTTGGTGGATGGATTGCAACATTTCTTCATATCGGCGGCAGTGTCACGGGCTTTAACTTGCCAAGTTTCCTTGTCGCAGTAGCAGGTGCGATTATTGTTTTGGTTATTTATCGCATGGTTCGCCGGTAACTATCCTCGTCATACTTGAAGTCGCCTCGGCGTTGGCTGCACTCACTCACCCCAGTCACTTACTCGAGTAAGTGACTGGGGTGAGTGAGTTTGCCGCCTTGATGCAACTCCAATTATTTAGAGCATAGGTCTTTACCTATTTTGTAACGGCCCCATTTGGGGCCGTTTTACGTTTACTACTTTTGCGTGAAGAAATCGTTGTACAACATGTAGAGATGCGCGGCGCTCCAGGAGAAATTCGGTGCCCCCTGTTGCGCGCCATTGAGCGGATTATAGTTCTCGCGAATTGGACCATCGCTCATCAGGCCATTGGCGTGGGCAAAGAAACGATTAGCCATCTCCACGGCATCGGCACGATAACCGTACCGCTCCATTCCTTTTAACCCGAAGTAGAATTGATCCACCCACACTCGTCCACGCCAGTAAATATCAGCACCAAATGCCGGATTCGTCAGTGCTGCAGTCCCTAATGGCACGTAAGTATTAAACTCTTTTGGATCTTTCATGACCTTCACGACGGCATCAGCATGGGATTGAGTGGCAGCACCATTAAATAACGGTGACCATCCTTCCGGTCCCTTGCCACGCGCAACTATAGGTTTGCCGGCACAGCCATTGGCCAAAGGTTTATCTTCAATCCGAATGTCGTAATAGAAGCCGGTGGCATCGTCAAACATACAGGTGTTGATATAGCTGGCCAGTTTCTTAGCGTGATGGCTAAAGCGTTGTTCATCTTGCGGTTTGCCGAGAATTTTCGCCATCTCAGCCAGGTAGCTGCTGTCGCTGTACATGTAACTGGCCTGGTCAACTGACTCCTGCAAAAGTGAAAAACCGACAAGGCGCCCATTTGAGTCGCGGTTTTCAGCAAACAGCACCTGCCAGTCTTCGCGTTTGCCGCCTTTATCCAGATAACGTTGCAGCTGGTCAGGGTCGATAAAGCCAAATACGGCAGCATCATCACGCCCGGACTCCCACGAAGCAGCAACCTGAGCCGGAATATCAATGCTGTCATACTTCCCGCTACGCAAAACCCGGTTGTAGTTCGCAAGCCCCACCATCTTCTGTTCTTTATTGCCGCGTTTGACGGTAAAGATCATTTCACCCTTTGCGGTGTTATGGGCTTTGTCACGAGTGGCACCATACTCAGGTACACCATTTCTGTTGTGGTCACGGTTACGTAACCACCAGTCATGATAAGCCACCAGATGCGGATACATTTCCTCAAGCCAGGTTTTATCCCCCGTGGTTTTGTAGACTTCCATCACAGACCATGCGGCAAGGCTTGGCTTGGTATTGCGTTCATTCCAGTTGCTGCCATCACCGCCACGCTCAGGGCTGGTGTTATAGGCAATCAAATCTGGAACAAAGCCCGCATCCCATGGGCGTAACGGGTCATCGGTTGGAATCTGCCAGGCGAAGACTGCGCGGATGTTATCTTTTGCCACGTCAGGATTGAAATGTGCCATAGCGTAAGCCTGCTTCCAGGTATCCCACGGCCAGGTCTGGTTACCGGAAAACCAGCGTCCAGTTACAGAGGGTGTTACGGAGTCAAATTTCATCGCACCTGCCACGCCACGCCAGTTTCCATTCAGCGTTTCGATAGCTTTTACTGCCACACGGGTTTGTGACGCCGTCGCGGCAGGGTTTTTTAGCCCTGATTTCAAATAACCTTCCCAACGCTGCTCGGATGCTGTCTGGTAGGGTTGGGGATGCTTGAGAATATCGGTGATTTTACTTTGTTCTTTTTGTACTTCAGCAGCCGTCAACAAATGAGAATAAGTGGTGTAGAGGGTGGTCGAGCCTTCAATGTTGGCTTTTGCAATAAAGCGGTGACCGTCAATTTGGGTGCGCATCGGCAGCGTTTTATGGATTTGGTACTGTGATTGACCAGAGGTCATCAGGTTTGAATCGGCACGCACTTTGCCAAAAGTGACATTCAGACCATCTGATGTGGCATGTAGCGTGCGGGTGTAGCCCGGGAACGCCTGCTCAATGGTTTCATCAGACTGAGGTTTTTGCTCCTGAAGATGATACTTCTCCAGTAACTCGCCATCCCAAACCAGCTCCAGCGGCGCATCGGTAGTGATTTCTGTTTCCAGCAAGGAAGTGCGTGATGTTACAAAGCGCAGCGTCATTTTCACTGTGACACCAGGGGAGGTAAGTGTCTGTATCAACGCCCCTGGAATGCTGTATGCCTTCATTGTAAATGCGATTTTCTTGCCGTTCTGGTACACACTCAGACGGTCGAAATTATTCGCCATAAAGTTGATGTACTCTTCGGTCAGCAAAGCTGGGCCTGGGAAACCACCCATCCCTTCGCTACTTGCTGGCAGCAAGTGCCCATGCCAGGCGCCATCATCAAAAAGCGGATTAAATCGTTGATGTTCGTCGAAATCGTAATCAAGCATCGCCTGTGGCGCGCCGGTGCGATCGATAACGTTCTGGAAATCATTGGCCTTTAATGTGGTGGTGTCGTGCTTTGTTGAATGGCAACCCGCGAGCACAAGCAGCATCGCGAGCGGGGCAAGACGGAAAATTGTTTTCATGAAGTATCCTTACCAGTAGAAATATTGCATCACGAAGACCGAATTGCTGGCCTCGGTGGTGTCGTTATCAAGATAAAAACGGCTGTCCAACGCGGTGGCGAACTTCCCGCCAAAATACTCATACCAGATACCAAACTGTGCATAAGAGGTTGTTTGATCCTCCTCAGTATCCAGTTCATGTTTTGCGTAACTGTATGCGGTAGAAAGATAAAAACCTTTAGCAGGCTCAATCATGCCGCTGACCATCATCCCGCTCTCACTACCAGGATTATTACCATCGCCTTTACCGGTATGGTGCCAGACTCGTCCTGCGAGGTGTTTACCCTGCAAACCCAGTAGATACATCTGCCCGGTACCGTCGGTCATTTCCAACCCGCTCAGCATGGTTAAATCATCGAGAATGTCGTACTGGAGGTAGCCATTGATCATCGCCTGATAGGTATATTTATCTGAATAGCGGTCATATTTACCGAAGTGCAACCACGCTTTGCTCTCGTCGACACGGCTCTCTGGAGCCGCTGTGACACTGTAATGCAGCTTCCCAGTCAGGTTTTGTATCTTAGCGGCGTAGGTTAAATCACGCGTGTTGGGGATGACATAACCATACTCCGGTGTGAAATCTCCCCACCATTGCAAATCATCCAGCGATGAATCGTTACGGGCACTTAAAATAAACTCGGTGCCTTTATCGGTACGATAGCCACCATAAAAACGGTTAATTCCACCTTCGAAACCGCCCCAACTGTGATCCGGCACCCAGGCATTACCATTATTGTCTGCCTGAACCGTCCAGCCTTCCCCATATAGCAGACCAAACCAGTTACCGTGTTTGACCTCAAGACCACCTTCGATATAAGTCCCGTCGCTGTATTTATGCTTGTCGTCGCCATTTAGGTAAACGCTGCCACCCAGGCCCATCTCGCCATAAAAACGAAAGGCGGTGTTACTTGTATCTGCTGTAAACGAAGGTGGTTGCGGAGTCTGGCGTTCTGCCGGAACAACGCTTTCCGCTGCCAGCAATGCCCCTGCGGGTGAGAACAGTAATAGCAGCGTTACCATAGAGAAAATCTTAACCATGTAATCCATTCCTTGTTGTTATTGCGGTTATCGATCCGTGGAATGCCGTTCATACTAGTTAAATATTTACTAAAATATACACTTAAATCGGTAAAGCGATAAGTGGATCACAATGCGAGTAGGGCTATACACGTAGTCGCAATGCCATTAAGCTATTGTTTTCACCTCTTGATTATTGGGATCTTATGGCTACATTGAAGGAAATCGCTCATGCGGCTCAGGTATCGGTGGCTACGGTTTCACGGGTCCTGAATGACGATCCCACACTGAGCGTGAAGAGTCAGACACGTCAGAAAATCCTCGAAGCGGCAGAGCGGCTGGAATACAAAGTCCCCAGCGCCAAACGCCAGGCCGGTCAACGTCTTACCTTTGCAGCTCTTTATACTCATGGGCAAGAGCTGGAAATCAACGATCCCTATTACCTGGCTATGCGCTATGGCATTGAAACTCAATGCGAAAAACTCGGTATTACGTTAGTTTCCTGTTACGACTTCAAAGGCGATCGCCCATTGGTGGCAGCCGACGGTTTACTGGTAATTGGTAAACCCCAGCCTGCAACACAGGCTGTGCTTGAGCAGCAGGATTTGCCATTGGTGTATCTTGATGGGGTAACTAACGATCCACGGTTTGACTGCGTAAGCGTTGATTTAGCGAAAATCAGCCAGAAAGTGATCGACTTCTTTATTTCACGTGGCTACCTGCGTATCGGTTTTATCGGTGGCAGGGACGACCCGGAATATGCCGATCAACGCGAACAGGCGTTTGTTGATTATGGGCGTAGTAAAAAAGTCGTTCAGCCGCAGGATGTTTACTATGGGGACTTTAGTAGCCAGGCCGGATACCAGTGCGCGATGAAAATGCTTGCATCATCAAGCGATTACCCACCAGCCTTGTTTGTGGCGACCGACTCTATTGCGATTGGTGTTTTACGCGCTCTGCACGAACACGGTATCAAAGTGCCAGAGCAACTGGCTCTTATAAGCGTCAACGATATACCTACCGCGCGCTTTGTTTACCCGGCACTTTCAACGGTCAGAATTCATTCCGAAACCATCGGTGCGCAGGGCGTTAACCTGCTGATGGAACGACTGCGTGATGATCGTACCATCCCGCTGTCGGTATTTGTCCCCAGCTCTTTGCAATTGCGTGACACGACAACATCTGAGTAAAATCAATAATTAATCTCATAAGCCCTGCTGGTTTCTTACACCAGCAGGGCTTTTTGTTTTATACCTCGTGTTGATTTATTGTGATCGCCACGTCATTTAGTAAACTTTAATTTTTAGTTTTACTAAATATTTACTATTGTTTGCCCATACCCACGTAATGAGGATGTTGGCGTGAACAATTGGGAAAACATAGAAAAACAATCTGAGAATCGACTGCCACCGCGCGCCTGGTTCCACGGTTATGACAGTGTTGAAAAGGCAAAAGAGCTAAACCGCGAGCAAAGCCTGGGCTTTTCGTTGCTAAGCGGGAAATGGGCATTTAACTATTTCGACCATCCACAAAAAGTCCCTGCCGAGTTTTACCACCAGCCTATGGCTGAATGGGGTGAAATTACTGTTCCGGGAATGTGGCAAATGGAAGGCCACGGTAAACTGCAATATACCGATGAAGGTTACCCGTTCCCTATCGATGTGCCTTTTGTGCCCACCAACAACCCAACCGGTGCTTATCAGCGCCAGTTTTCGCTACCGTCAGACTGGTTACAACGCCAGGTCATTATTAAATTCGACGGCGTAGAAACCTATTTTGAAGTTTATGTAAATGGCCACTATGTAGGCTTTAGCAAAGGCAGCCGCCTGAGCGCCGAGTTTAATCTCAGCCCGTATGTGAAGGCCGGGGAAAACTTGCTGAGCGTCCGGGTGATGCAATGGGCTGACTCCACCTATATCGAAGATCAGGATATGTGGTGGATGGCCGGTATTTTCCGTGATGTTTATCTTATTGGTCAGCCGCAAGTTCACGTACATGACTTAACCGTGGTGACGGAATTTGATGAAAATTACTGTGATGCTGAGCTCCAGGTATCGTGCGATGTAAACAATATATCGGCCACACCTCTCACGGGTTTACAGCTGCATGCACAATTGTTTGATGGTGAAAAATGTATCGCTGAACAAAGCCTTGATGCACTTAGCGTACAGGACAGTGCCACCTGCCAGTTCCTGATACCGGTAAAACAACCGAAGCAGTGGAATGCTGAGCACCCCAATCTTTATTTACTGTTGCTGACGCTGCGCAATAACCACGGCGAAATCATCGAAGTGGTGCCGCAGCAAGTCGGGTTCCGCGACATCAAAGTGCGGGACGGCTTATTTTACGTTAATGGTCGTTACCTGAAATTGCATGGTGTGAACCGCCACGATCACGATTGCCTGAAAGGCCGTGCAGTCGATATGGCGCGTGTTGAGCGTGACATCATCCTGATGAAGCAACACAACATCAACTCAGTACGCACCGCCCATTACCCGAACGACCCGCGTTTCTATGCATTGTGCGACCAGTACGGTCTGTTTGTGATGGCAGAAACTGATGTCGAGAGTCACGGTTTTGCAAACGTTGGCAATATTAGCCGCATCACCGACGATCCAACGTGGGAACAAGCCTACGTCGAGCGTATTGAACGCCACGTTCTGGCGCAGAAAAACCATCCTTCTATCATCATCTGGTCCCTGGGTAACGAGTCAGGCTACGGCTGCAATATACGTGCGATGGCTGCACGCTGTAAGCAACTTGACCCCACTCGTCTGGTGCATTACGAAGAAGATCGTGACGCCGAAGTCGTGGACGTGATTAGCACAATGTATTCCCGCGTCTCAATGATGAATGCCTTTGGTGAATACCCTCATCCGAAACCACGCATTATCTGCGAATACGCCCACGCAATGGGCAACGGGCCAGGCGGGTTAGCGCAATACCAGGCTGTATTTAATCAGCATAAAAGTTTGCAAGGGCATTACGTCTGGGAGTGGTGCGACCATGGGCTGCTGGTGCATGACGAGCAGGGGCGTGAGCGCTATCAGTACGGCGGTGATTACGGCGACTACCCAAACAACTATAACTTCTGCATGGATGGGCTTATCTATCCGGATCAACGTCCAGGCCCAGGCTTGCGTGAGTACAAGCAGGTGCTTTGCCCGGTCAATATTCGCCAGACGCAGCAGGATGATGTGTTGCTGGTGGAGAACCGTTACTGGTTCAGCACACTTGGTGACATCGAGTTTAAAGTCGCATATCAGGTCGATGGTAAAACCATCGCACAGCAAACACTGTCACTGCCACACTTGCTGCCAGGTGAAGCCGAAGAGCTGCAACTGACTGCACCTGAGTTGCCAGCAGGTGAAGTGTTTATCAATGTTGAAATTGTTAAGCGCAGTGCGACAAGCTGGAGTGATGCGATGCACTCGCTTGGTCAATTCCAGATCTTGCGCCAGCAGGCGGTTTCTCGCGAGCTATTGCCACTCAATCAGCACAGCGCATTACGCTGTGAAACGCAGCAAAACAGCCTGGTTATCAGCGGTAATCAATTTGCTCTGACTTTCTGTCGCCTGAGTGGTGAGCTGGTTTCATGGTTGGTAGACGGTGAAGAGATTGTTGGGCGTGCGCCGCATCTGACCTTCTTTAAACCGACTATCGATAACCACAAACAGGAATTTGAAGGTTTGTGGCAGCCGTATCACGTGCACCTGATGCAGCATAATTTCCGCACCATGCGTCATTTGTCGCAAGGTGAAGATATTGTCGTTGAGATTACCAGTACGATTGCACCACCAGTGTTTGATTTCGGGATGCGCTGTACTTATCAGTGGCGCATAACTCCCGCAGGCCATGTCAGCCTGGATTTATCAGGTACTCCATATGGAAATTATCAGGCCATTGTTCCAAAAATCGGCCTCGATTTCGGCATCAGCACTCGCTTTAAACAGGTGGAATATTATGGCCGTGGGCCAGGTGAAAGCTACGCTGACAGCTGCCAAAGCAATCTGATTGGCCATTACCGCCAGCCGGTAGAAAGCCTGTTTGAAAACTACCCGTTCCCACAGGATAACGGCAACCGCCAGGATGTGCGTTGGTTGAGCGTTGAAGATGAAAAGGGTAACGGTATTTTCATCCAGCCCTCTAAGCCGATTAACTTCAGCCTATGGCCATATAGCGCAGAAATGTTGCAACAGGCGCAGCACATTAATGAGCTGGAAAAGGGCGATTACCTGACATTAAACCTCGATGATCAAATCCTCGGACTTGGCTCCAACTCATGGGGTTCCGAAGTGCTGGATTCATTCCGCGTTTACCTCAAACCATTCCACTACGGTTTCACTATGGTGCCGTTCAGTAAAGCGCAGGAGGAGACGGTTGATCTCGCGAAATACGATTTCCAACCGCAAACCAACCGCGCACTTTCTTGATAGGGCAAACGTAATGATTATTTTAAATACCTTAGAAGATTTTAAGCAGATTTATCGTGCGGGGAAAAAATGGCAGCGTTGTATCGAAGCTATTAATAACCTCGAAAATATTCAGCCTAATATTTTTTATTCAATTGGTGATTCCCTGGTTTATCGCCTTGCAGAAGGCCCAATAAATAACATGGATTTATTTGAAGGGAATCGCCGTTATTTCGATGTTCATTATTACCTTGCGGGACAAGAAACCGTTGAGGTTGCAGCGAAAAACGAGTTAACCCCAGAAATTGCTTACAGCGATGAAACTGACCGTGAGTTTTTGCGCGGGCAGGGTGTTAAACATCAGCTTAAAGCCGGAAACGTCATCATCTGCGAAAACCACGAAGCACACCGCTTCTCGCAGGGGAAAGACGTCAAAAAAGTGATTTTAAAAGTCACGATTGAAGAAACGTATTTTCTAAATAAATAGGGTGTTAAACGCCTGACTGGTGTCGGATGGCTAAAGCGCCATCCGACCTACGAAAAAAATTATTAAAATTTACCCTACAGTGTGGAGTTCGTATGGCTTCAACAAACAGAAATACTATTGGCAAGTTCGGGTTATTAGCGATGACATTTGCGGCGGTGTTTAGCTTCAATAACGTCATTAATAACAATATTCAGTTAGGTATCGCATCGGCACCGGTTTTCCTGGTGGCGACACTCATTTATTTTATTCCGTTCTGTTTAATCATCGCGGAATTCGTCTCGCTGAACCGTAATTCCGAAGCGGGAGTTTATGCCTGGGTGAAGAGTGCGTTAGGTGGCCGCTGGGCATTTATCACCGCCTACACCTACTGGTTTGTTAACCTGTTTTTCTTTACCTCGTTACTACCGCGAGTTATTGCCTACGCCTCGTATGCGTTCCTTGGCTATGACTACATTTTCACGCCGTTAACGACGGCAATAATCAGCATTTGCCTGTTTGCTTTCTCCACATGGATTTCAAACCACGGGGCAAAACTGTTGGGGCCGATGACCTCAGTCACCTCCACACTGATGCTATTACTTACCTTCTCCTACATCATTCTTGCAGGGGCTGCCGTGATTGGCGGCGTCGAACCGGCTGACCCAATCAACGTGCAGGCGATTACACCGCAGTTTAGCTGGGCATTCCTCGGGATTATCGCGTGGATTTTCCAGGCCGCGGGTGGTGCTGAGTCGGTTGCGGTATACGTCAATGACGTAAAAGGCGGCAGCAAAGCCTTTGTTAAAGTGATCATTTTGTCTGGTTTATTCATCGGTGGCCTGTATACCGTCTCCTCACTGCTGATTAACGTCTTTGTTCATAAAGCCGATTTGCACTACACCGGCGGTACGGTGCAGGTATTTGAAGGGCTGGCGAATCACTTTGGCTTGCCAACGTCGCTGATGAACCGCTTTGTCGGGATTGTCTCCTTTACTGCGATGTTTGGCTCACTGCTGATGTGGACTGCTGCTCCGGTGAAAATCTTCTTCACCGAAATTCCAAAAGGTATTTTTGGTGAGAAAACCGTGCGTCTTAACCAGCATGGTGTACCGACTCGTGCAGCGTGGATTCAGTTCCTGATTGTTATCCCATTGATGCTTATCCCAACCGTGGGTTCGGGTAGCGTACAGGAGTTGATGAACACGCTTATTAACATGACCGCTGCTGCTTCAATGTTACCGCCGCTGTTTATCATGCTTGCCTATCTGAACCTGCGTATGAAATACGATGAGGTCAATCGTGATTTCCGTATGGGCACACGGATGCAGGGGATCACCATTGTGAGCGTGTTGATCGTCATTTTCACCGTCGGGTTTATTGCCTCCACATTCCCGACCGGTGCCAGCATTATGACAATCGTGTTTTATAACGTCGGTGGGTTGGTTATCTTCCTGGGCTACGCCTGGTGGAAGTACAACAAATATGAGAAAGGGCTGGATGCCAGAGCGCGGTACGAAGCGGATACACCGCTTGCACAAATTGCGCTGGAACAACAGCAGGGAAAGCCAGCTTCACCGCTCGCAGGTGAGGTAGCGATAACTCGCCAACCATAGAAAAACGGCCCCAAACGGGGCCGTATCTATGTTTCACAGGTCGGATTAGCGAAGCGACATCCGACACTGGCGTTAACAAAACTTAAAAATCATATCCCACGGTTGCAATAACAGAACGCTCTGCACCCCAGTAGCAATAGCCGGTACCGTAACAGCCCGCAACATAATCACGGCCTGTCAGGTTAGTGGCGTTAACTTGCACGAAAGCCCCTTTCAAAGATGGCGTCCACGCGCCCATGTCGGCACGCACCATCGCATCAAGCAGAGTGACAGAAGGTACACGCAGGGTATTTTCGTTATCCGCCCATTGCTTGCCAATGTAGCGTACGCCCGCGCCCAGACTGATACCTAAGTCGGCTTTGAACATTCCCCACAAGCTTGCCATTTGGTCAGGCGTCACATACGGCGTGTTACCGTCGTTACCGTCGATTGCATCCTTAAAGCGTACTTTGTTGTAGGTGTATCCAGCGATGGTTGAGAAACGCTGATTCCACTGTGAACGCGCTTCCAGCTCAACGCCCTGCGAGTGAACTTTACCTGCTGGCTCAAAGTAGCTGCCCTGAACCACACGATTACCGACATCTTTTTGCGTCAGGTCGTACAGCGCAACGGTATACATATCTACTGTGCCAACCGGCTGATATTTCACACCCGCTTCGTACTGCTCGGCAGTGGTCGGCTTCAGCAATTTGCCTTCAGCATCAGGCAGAACCTGCGGTGTAATTGCCTGGCTGTAACTGACGTAAGGAGAAATCCCGTTGTTAAACGCATACAGCAGGGAGGCACGTCCGCTGAAATGATCATCGGTGCGGTTATCTGTCACATCACTGTCAATGGCTTCAGCCACGATATGGCTTTTGGTCACCATATGGTCGTAACGACCAGACAGCATCATATGCCACTGATTCCACTTCATATCATCTTGTAAATAGACGCCTGTTTGTTCGTACTGACGCTTACCTGCTTTGGTCAACAGACCCTGGTTGATAGTGGAGTAAGTCGGGTCACGCGGATCGTAATAGTAGAAACCGCCAGGTCCACCGGACTCGCCAGTCCATGGGTTTAAGTTGGTGGTATAAGCAGAATCGTCAGACAGGTTATTGGTGTATTTATGGAATTCCCCACCAAGCACCACTTTGTGGTCCAGTTCGCCGGTAGCGAAATCTGCTTCCAGTTGGTTATCGATGGCGTAAGCGTCGAGTGATGAGGTTTCACCGCTGTAATAACGCGTCAATTCGTCGTGCGCGGCATCTGCCCAACCAATCTGGTATGCCTGCTTGAGGCCCACGTTTGAGTGGGTATAGCTGGCGTTGGAGCGGAATGCCCAAGTGTCATTAAAGTTATGAGCGAACTCGTAACTGTAAATCTGCTGGTGGCGTTTGAATTCGTCATTACCCGGTTCTACATCAGAGAAACCGGTGCTGAGTTTACGGCCAGTAGACGAATAGAGACTACCATCAGCCGGAACCGATCCGTGGAAGCCACCGGAGGGATCTTTTTCCAGGTATGCACGCATCACCAATGAGGTATTTTCGCTCGGTTGCCACAACACAGACGGGGAGATGGCATAGCGTTCTTCACGCGTTTTCTCATACTGGGTATCAGTATTTTTTGTCATACCGATGAGGCGCCAGGCCCATTGATCGTTAATCGCATTGGTATAGTCGAATGCAGTGCCGGTGGTATTGTTGTTACCGTACATGGCACGGACGTGGCCTTCCTCAATGAACTGTGGGCGCTTTGAGGTCTCCATCACCAGTCCGCCAGGAATGGTTTGCCCGTAAAGAGCTGAAGAAGGCCCTTTGATAACGTCAATACGCTCAAGGAACCATGGATCAACCTGCACCACGTTGTAGCTGCCGCCGTCACTCATCAGGCGTAGGCCGTCAAGGAAGATGTTATTCACATCACCGCCGTGGAAACCGCGCAGTGCGACGGTGTCATAACGCGTTGCACCACCAGCAAAACCAGTGAAAGCGCCCGGTGTGTAGTTGAGTGCGCTGTTTACAGATAATGCACCCTGATCATCAATTTGTTGACGAGTCACGACAGACACCGACTGACCAGTAGTGATTAACGGCTCATCAGTTTTGGTGGCACCACGGCTGACCGTCGCGCTGTAACCCTGAGTTGGGCTGGTGGAGGTTTCTGTCAGTGTGTCGGTCACAATAACGGTATCTTCCGCCATCGCGTAGGTTGGAGCAGCAAGAGCAAGCGCGCAGAGTAAAGCGGAGCGCTTTACGGTAAATGCCAGTTTCATTTAGTTATTTTCCCGAGAAGGTCTTTTTGTTATCACCTGAAGAGCCGATCTGTGTCGGAGAGGTTGGTATAAATTCAGGCGATCTTACAACGAATAGGAATGCGAATTATTATCGTTATTGTTATTGTAAGCAAGTGCAAATATTGGCAGGTGTAGAATTAAAACCCATGAAAATATTGGTGTTTTTACAGGAGGCAGACGGTAGTGGGAGAGTTTTTTACTCCTTCTCCTTGAGAGAAGGAGAAGGAGGGGATGAGGCCGTTGGAACGACGTTACTGGGTTGAGGCCGCCGTAGGTTTTATAGTTTCAGTCACAGGACCCGGTGTTGCTGAAGGCAATTTATCCGGTGTGGAATCGCAGGGCTTCTCTGTACCGCATAACAAATCGAGCATTTTCAGCGTCACACCGTTGGTCCAGCCAAAACCATCCTGGAGAGGATATTCTCCGCCACCACCGCCTGTGCCCGTGCTGGATACATCATACTTTTCAACCAGTTTCTGCTCGCGGTTGTAGGTATGCTGCACATTGGTGAGGAAGCGCCAGGTGACTTCCATGGCTAAATCTTTATGCCCATAGTTCTGCAGCCCTTCGGTGGCCACCCATTGCAGCGGAGCCCAGCCATTTGGTGCATCCCACTGCTGGCCCGTTTTCAGATTGGTTGTCGCAAGCCCTCCGGCTTTAAGCAGTTGCGCACGGGTGATAGTTGCCATTTTGTCCGCACGCTCTTTCGAGGCCGCATGCACATAAAGCGGGAACAGTGCGGCGGCGGTCAACTGAGAACGAACAGCATTAGTTTTGAGATCGTAATCGGCATACCAGCCCTGTTTGCTATTCCACAAATGCGCTTCCATAGCTTTCTGGCGAGCATCGGCCAGTTGCTGGTATTGCGCTGCTGCACTGGTGTCTTTCGCCACAGTGCTGGCGTGCGCCAGCGTTTTTTCCATCTGGAATAACAGGGCGTTTAAATCCACCGGCACGATTGAGGTGGTGCGAATCGAACCAAGTTGTTCTGGGTTATCCATCCAACGAGAGCTGAAATCCCAACCAGAGGCGGCAGCGGCACGCAAATCACGATAGATTTCTGTTGCCGGGCGATTCGGGTTGTTTTTCGCTGTAGTCACATCATCCAGATAAGATTCAGTACGTGGCGTATCTCTGTCATCCCAATAGCGGT
Organism: Buttiauxella cochleicola; assembly: GCF_021282435.1. Taxonomy (NCBI): domain Bacteria; kingdom Pseudomonadati; phylum Pseudomonadota; class Gammaproteobacteria; order Enterobacterales; family Enterobacteriaceae; genus Buttiauxella; species Buttiauxella cochleicola. The sequence goes on from NZ_JAJSOT010000001.1 coordinate 93,576, forward strand.
TCAGGACTGAACCATCTTTAAGTTTCACCACACGCAGGTTTTCAGAGCCCGGTTGCAGCGTATCGCTGCCCTGCATCCAGTAGGCGTACTCTTTTTTCAATTGCGGCAGGTAAGTGGTATAGGTTTCATCACCGTTGTGGCTGGCCAGCAGTTTGACCATAAAAGCAAAGAACGGTGGTTGCGAACGGCTCAGATAATAACTGCGGTTGCCATTGGGAATATGCCCCCAGGCATCAATTTCATGGGCAAAGTTATCCACCATATCCTGCACTTTGTCCCAGTGACCGCTTTCCGCAAGCCCGAGCATGGTGAAATAGCTGTCCCAATAATAGACTTCGCGAAAACGCCCGCCGGGTACGACATACGGCTTAGGTAACGGCAGCAACGAGTCCCATTTATCAACGCTGTCTGTGGTGCGCGTTAGCACCGGCCACAGGCTATCGATATGTTCACGCAGCGTCTGTCCTTCAGGTGGAACATATTTTTCACCCTCGCGCGGCAAAGTGAAGTTCACATTCACAAAATGACGTAAATCGAAGCCAGATTGATTGCGCTGCATGCGGTAGTCCGCAAGGATCATTAACGGATCGTTATTAGGAACCGCATCTGCAAATGTCTTTTGGTCAGGGAATAATTTTGCAGTCTGGACATCGGTAAATAACGGGCCAAGGAGCACATCTGGTGGCTGGGGCTGCGGTTGTTGTTCGTCAGCCGCCGAAGCGGGCAAGGTAAAAGCGACGAACGCACAACCGATAGCTATTTGAATCGCAAGCAATAAACTACGAGGACGGCGCAAAGCAGGATTTATCATCTATTGTTCTCCTTTTCATGATCGCGTGAAGTTTTAGCGATCAACCCTATGAAAACCTTAGACGAATTTGCGGGCAGTACCAGGTGCCATGTCGCATATTAAAGGAAAGCAGATAATTTACCGCTGGCACTGGCGCTTACCCTTGCGGATTAATCAACCATGTTCCTGCTTTTTCCACAGACAACGTCATGTTTCGCGTCTGGTTATTATCACGCAGGGTAATCTGGTATTTCCCGGCAGGCAGTTGCAGGAAACCATAACCATTAGCGCCAGGTGTGATTTTTTCTGTTTTGCCATTCACATCCAACTCTTCACCTTCATTCATGCGGACATAAACGCGCGCCAGCATGCCGTCAGTGGCGGGTAGAGCAGTTGGAGTTGCCACCGGTTGGACTTTTTGTGCCGCGGGTGTCTCAAGTTTCGCTGTCTCGGAAGTCGGCGTTGTCGAGAAATGGCCACCAAAAATTACCGCACCTACAGCCACGCCGACCAACAAACTGGCCGCTATCTGTAGTGGCAATTTGTAGCGTTTGCGTAACGGAGACAGCGGGGTAATCTCGGCATCTTCCAGAGCAACCAACATGGTGCCTGGTTGTTTTAGCGATGTGAGGCCATTGATGCCGCTCATCGGAATCTCGGCAAGGGCCGCAAATTCAGCAATAGATTGCGGGCGGTCTTCAGGTTTTAGCGCCAGGGCGTGATCGACGGCCTGCAACAAACTGTGGGAATAGCCTTCAGGGCGATTCTTCGCGAGCTTAACGCAAGGGTCCTGAATTGTGCGGGTAACACTGGCTGGGGGGCAGGTGCCTGTTATCAAAGTATAAAGAATGGCGCCGAGTGCGTAGATATCAGTCCACGGCCCTAGTTGGTTTTCGAGATCGTCAGCGTACTGTTCCAACGGGGCAAAACCAGGATTAAGCGGCGTTTTAATCTCGTCGCTGTTTTCTGCATTGGCGCGCAGTGGAGCACCTGCATTAAGTAGCAGCGGCGCTCCGTTGTCCTGAATCTGAATACTACGCAGGGACAAATCACGATGAATAAATCCTTCGTCGTGCAATGTGGCCAGCGCCCCGCACAGCATCGGTAATATGCTGCGTAACCAGGCATCGTTGATGATTTCGGGATGTTGCTGATGCAGCTCGGCAAGCGTCATGCCGCTGGAGTAACGTGTTGCCGCATAAGCGGTTTCGTTTTGCGTCCAGAAGCTTAAAACCTGAAGCAGGTTTGGGTGGTTGAATTGCGCAAGCTGACGAGCCGACTGCACAAAACGATTCATGCCCGAGCTGAACGCCTGGCTATCTTGTTTACTGCGCAAAACCAGCTGCATATTATCGCTACGAATGGTCAGCGCACGTGGCATAAACTCATTGATAGTTACCGGTCGTTCGAGTTGATGATCCCACGCTTTATAAACCACGTTGGTATTGGTGGACTCAGTCACTTGCTGAATTTCAAACTCGTCGAAACGGAAACCTGGTGGCAGAGCTTCGGGAAGTTCTTGTTCGTAATCTTTATCAGTCATGATGGCCTTTCTCTGCACGAAATCGACGAATGTTCACAGGTTATTTCTGGGCGCGCCATGCGCCCACCGCCGGATCACGCAATTGCGGACGCAGGGAGTCAATCAACAGCAAGGTAATAGGTGTATCTGGCGCAAGCCATGCCGACCATACTTTGCGTACTTGGTTTAAACGCGCCTGAATTCCTGCCTCATCAACCGTCATTTCACGTGGAACTTCAACAGCCACGGTTCCGGTGGCTTGCCAGCCATTTAGCTCGGAGTTATAGGGCAAAATCATCCAGCTTTGCGGCGCGTGTTCATTACTGACGACCATGCGTTCATTGTTCAGGCTGGTGATAAGCAGGCTGTCAGAACCCGCATCGGCGCTCAGTCCACTGACCGGGAAACCATGTACGAAGGTCATCTCATTGCGTTTTTCGCCGTGAATACCGCTTTGAATGATTTCACTACGCCCATTTAGCCAACCGCCGTTTTCACATTTCCCGTTGGGGATAAACATTGCCGAAGCGTTGGCGTCTCCTTGCCAGAAGGTGCGCAGATGGCAGCCATCCTGCAACGTAAACTCCTGCCATGGGGTGCGGTCAGCTAACGGCGAGTTCTCATCGGAATGGGGTAGTGCATTTGGTTCACCTGAAACTACTGGCGCAACAATGACTGCCCAATCACTGTTTTTGGTCGCGGTGCCGACGGCAAGCGTCTGGCCTTGTGGATCTTCCAGTTTCCAGCTCACCAGTTGAACAGAACTACACTGGCTTTCCAGCAAGGTGCCAAGACGCGGCATAAAAACGTTAAGCACAGATGGATTTTTATCGCCATTGGCTACGATTCGTAAGGGGAGTTCAGCAGCACACCAGCTCTGTGGCGTGTTGTTTTGCACATCATCTATCCAGACATCCAGCTTTTGCGAAGGAGACTGAACGATACGATAGTTCCCAGCCCATACGGTTGTAGATGCCAGCAACAGCGCCAGACCCGAAAGCCAGAGTTTCATAGAAATCCTTGTTAGCCGAGCAATATTAAATAAAAGGCCGTGACACAAAACGCCTTTGATTAATCAATAATCCAGGTGCCGCTATTAGCGTTCTGACAGGCTTTGCTGGCGTCATCGACGGCAACACAAGTCGTTTTCTTAGAAGCCTTACGCGGACGTGGGCGATCTTTTTTTAGCGTCTGGGCGTAAAGTTCACTTTTGACCAGAGCGCGCGCAGGAACATAGCCCAACATTTCTTGTTTATCTTGCTCTGCAATCGCGAGCCATTTGTTCTCGACCTCGCCAAGCACGGTATAACTTTGTCCGTTTTCAAGGGTACTTATCACTTTCCCACCAAAATCCGGCTTGCTCAAAATAGAGCCCGGGTAGAGAGCCCGATAACTGGCGTTAACTGGGGTAAACTCTTGTGGCGCGGCTACAGCGTAACGGTGTGTGAGGGTGACGCCATTGATTTCACTAGTCACGATAGTATCGTCCGTCATTTTTGGCGGCGGTGCTTTACAACCTACTACAGTGGCAACAACAGCAATGATCAACAGGCTTCGCAATTTCATCGTAACTTTCCCTGAAAATATGATTCAAACCTGGTCGCCGGGAGGAGGTAAAAATGGCGAAGAAGAAATCCAGGAATCTGAAGGATTATTCACACTGCTTATACATAGTAACTTTAATTTTACATCGCTTGATTCACAATTCAATGGCGATGTAACTGATTGACATCATTAAGTGTTAAGTGGGTCAAGAACAGGGGCAAGAGTGATGATTCACGGGTTGAATGTTATATCCTTACAGGTTAGCAGTAGCATATATTATAAAACATCATTTTAATTTTAGGACGGAGTATGACGATGGAACCGTTATTGCCTAATATCTGCGATTTTATTGCACATGTTTCGCCACTTAACACGCTCCCGGTGGAGGCGCAAAATGAAATCGCGCGCTCCATCAGCATTAGCTATCTGGCGGTTGGCGAGACGCTGCCTTTCGATATTGCGGCTGTTGAGCGCTATCTCTACATCGTACGTACCGGTTCGCTTGAGCAACGCTGGAGTGATGGGGTGCTACGTGCCCGTCTGGGACCAGAAGACTTGTTTGGTTTCACCTTCCTTGAAGGGATTCCGGGTAATCCTGAAGATTGTTACAACGTCACTGCTATCGAAAACACGCTGCTATACCAAATCCCGCATAGCGTGCTGAAATCGATGCTGCAAAAATATCCCCAATACGCGACACACTTTTCGATTAACGCTCATGAACGCCTGAATGGCGCGATGGACATTGTCTGGAGCGATGAAGACAAAGGCATGTTTGTGCGTAAGGTTGGCGACTTGGCGAGCAGCACGATTTCTGTTGTTGAATCAACAACGTCCATACAAGAAACGGCCAGGCAGATGCGCTGGGTCGATCGCTGCTCAACGGCAGTGGTAATGGATGCTGATGAAATTATTGGCATTATCAGTGACCGGGATATGACGCGACGCGTAGTGGCGGAAGGCTTTGATATCTCGCGCCCGGTTAGAGAAGTGATGACTGCAGCACCGATAACTGTGTCATCGGGTGATCTGGTGATGCATGCGGTGGCGCTGATGATGCGCCACGGTGTCAGTAGCTTGCCGGTCGTTGATTGCCAAAAACCAGTCGGCCTACTGACGGCTTCGGATCTGGTGCAACATCATCGCGTGCAGGCTATTTTCCTGATCGAGCGCATTAACCATTGCCAATCTGTCGCTGAGTTAGCCGTTCTTAAAGTTGAACGCCAGGCAATATTCGAAGCTTTAGTGGAGGGGAATTTACGCAGTGGTGTGGTTGAAATGGTGATGTCGATGCTGATGGATGCCTTCACCCGCAGGTTAATTGAACTTGCCCTTAGCGAGTTTGGCGAGCCACCTTGTGAATTCGCATGGATAGTGGCGGGTTCGCACGCCCGAAATGAAGTTCATGTTCATTCCGACCAGGATAGCGCGATTATTTTGCCCGACAGTGCAGGTATTGAAGAGCAAATGTGGTTTTTACGCTTTGCCCGATTTGTTTGCCTGGGGCTTGATGAGTGTGGCTATCCATTATGCACTGGCCATTTTATGGCGTCGGAGAGCCGTTGGTGCCAGCCGCTATCGGTATGGCAAGCCTGTATTCGCAAATGGGTCATTAACCCGGAATATACGCAGCTATTGAATGCGACCGTATTTCTGGAGACGCGCGCATTTTACGGCAACACCTGGCTGCATGATGCATTTCAACAATCGCTGCTGAACGATATAGCAGCTCATCCTGGCTTCTTACGTTCACTCACCCGTGATTCGGCCAATACTTCGCCACCGCTTGGTATCTTTAACAATCTGGTGCTGGAAAAAAGTGGCAACGACAGTAAGACACTTAACATCAAACGCTTTGCGCTAACGCTTATCATCGACTTGTCGCGGATTTACGCGCTGGCAGCAGGGTGCAGTGAAACCAGCACCGAAGCGCGTTTCCATGCCGCACGCGATAAAGGATTGATGTCACCCGGTGGGTGTACAGACATCATTGATGCTTTTCATTTTTTAACCAGGCTGCGTTTTAACCACCAGTTGTCGCAGCTGCGTAAAGGAATTACCCCCGATAACCAGATTGACCCGCGTGAGTTTGGCAGCTTTGAGCGCAAGCATCTGAAAGATGCCTTTCGGATTATTTCCCGCCAACAAGAGCTGGCCCGCATGCTGTTTGTGAAGGGGTAATAATGAGTTTTCTATCGCGTATTTTCCCGCCTTCACGAGAAACTCGTTTGCAGACCGAGCGCGAGCAGTGGCTGCGTGAGCCTGGTTTAAGCCATGCATTAAAAAAGCTATTAGAAGCCCCACTACCAGATTTCAACGCGGCCGTAACTCATGTTCCCTGGTTGGTGTTTGATTTTGAAACCAGCGGCCTTGATGCCTTTACGGATTGTATTTTATCGATTGGTAGTGTGGTTGCCGAAAACGGGCAAATCGGGCTTGCGAGCGCGCAGCACCACTATATTTCCACCAGTAATCCGGTGAATGCGCGTAGCGCGATTATCAATCACATCACTCCGGAAATGCTGCGCGAGGGCGTTGCCCTGGATGAAGCCATGGAGGCTTTGTTCGCGAGCCTGATGGGGCGAGTGGCCGTGGTTCATGGCCGAATGGTTGAGAGGGCGTTTATTAACGCCTGGCTGTTTACGCGTTACGGGCGGGAAGAGCTGCCCTTACTGTGGATTGATACGCTGGAGCTTGAGCGACGTCATCAGCAAGCGGCAAGACGCATGCAGAACGACTTGCGGCTATCGAGTATTCGCCGTGATTACCATCTTCCTGATTACCCGGCGCATCATGCATTGTGCGACGCAGTGGCGACAGCAGAAGTACTACTGGCACAGATCCGCGCGCGCTCGCACGCCCACGACTTGCCGTTTAATGCGTTTCTATGCGATTGAAGTAAATTCTGGGCTGAAGCGAGAGTTAATTGCTGAGACTGCGGTGCAGTTATAATTTAAACCTCAATATGTTTAATTTATGGTGATTTAACTCACAGATAAGCTCACTACTATTAGACAAATATATCCATTGCAATAATGTATTATTATGTTTAACGAGAGTTGATTTATTATGATTATCGTAATTAATTCATATGCAATCTCTAAGTGGTTCAACATTGACACCATTATCGTCAACCATCGCCCCTAGTCCCCCTCCTGATTAATGCGATATAAACAAGCGCAGCTGCTGCGTCATCTGTTTTGTTTCGCATACCCCAAATGATTATGTCCTGTTGGCGAAATACTCACGCCTGATTTCCTATTTGCCTTTATCTGGCAAAGTTTAGGGTTATGGCGGTAATTCTGCCTATGTTTGTGCGGCATAATACCATTAAGGGATACATGCAGCTTATGACAGCCATTCATAATAGGTGAATGACTGCGGGCCCTGCTATATATAAATATGATTAAGGATTTCACAATGAATAACTTCAAACATTTGCCAGAACCATTCCGTATTCGTGTCATCGAACCTGTTAAACGCACTACGCGTGAACACCGTGAAAATGCCATTATCAAATCAGGCATGAATCCATTTTTGCTCGACAGTGAGGATGTTTTTATTGATTTACTGACAGACAGTGGTACGGGTGCTATTACCCAGAATATGCAAGCTGCAATGATGCGTGGCGATGAAGCCTACAGTGGAAGTCGAAGTTATTATGCCTTGGCCGATGCGGTTAAAAATATTTTTGGCTACCAGCACACTATTCCTACTCACCAGGGGCGTGGTGCAGAGCAAATTTATATTCCTGTATTAATCAAAAAGCGCGAGCAGGAAAAAGGCTTGGACAGAAGCAAAATGGTCGCGTTCTCAAACTATTTCTTCGATACCACCCAAGGGCATAGTCAAATAAACGGTTGTACCGTGCGTAATGTTTATATCAAAGAGGCGTTTGATACCTCTACTCGCTATGACTTTAAAGGTGATTTTGATCTCGAAGGGTTAGAAAAAGGAATTGATGAAGTCGGGGCCAGTAATGTTCCTTATATTGTTGCTACAATCACCTGTAATTCTGCTGGTGGGCAACCTGTCTCAATGGCAAACCTGAAGGCAATGTATCAGCTTGCTAAAAAATATGACATTCCGGTAGTCATGGACTCAGCACGTTTTGCTGAAAATGCCTATTTTATTCAGCAAAGGGAAGCTGGCTATAAGGATTGGAGCATAGAGGAAATTACCCGGGAAACATATAAATATGCCGATATGTTAGCCATGTCTGCGAAGAAAGACGCCATGGTTCCCATGGGAGGATTACTCTGTATCAAAGACGATAATTATTTTGATGTTTATACCGAGTGCAGAACGCTTTGTGTTGTCCAGGAAGGCTTCCCAACGTATGGCGGTTTAGAAGGCGGCGCAATGGAGCGCCTTGCAGTAGGGCTCCGTGATGGCATGAATCAAGACTGGCTGGCTTATCGCATCGCGCAGATTCAATATTTGGTAGACGGCCTTGAAGCTATCGGTGTTACCTGCCAGCAGGCGGGTGGCCATGCAGCGTTTGTTGATGCGGGTAAATTACTGCCGCATATTCCTGCAGAACAGTTCCCGGCTCAGGCACTTGCCTGTGAGCTATACAAGGTTGCAGGTATTCGTGCTGTTGAAATCGGCTCATTCTTACTGGGCAGAGATCCTAAAACAGGCGAGCAATTACCATGTCCGGCAGAACTGCTCCGTTTAACCATTCCGCGGGCAACCTATACCCAATCACATATGGACTTCATTATTGAAGCCTTCAGTCATGTAAAAGAAAATGCAGTTAATATTAGGGGATTAACTTTTACATACGAACCAAAAGTATTACGCCACTTTACCGCTAAGCTCAAAGAAGTTTAATTAATTATAATCTGCCTGGAATGGCCATATTTCCCGTGGCCATTCCTTTTCTGCGTGAAGGTATATAGATAAAGAAAAATAACATTAAATAGGAGGCCATATGGAAGATAACTCCAGTGCCAAACATTCATCTTTTTGGGGAATTATGGTTATTGCAGGAACCGTAATTGGTGGAGGAATGTTTGCTTTGCCGGTAGATCTTGCCGGAGCCTGGTTTTTTTGGGCTGCATTTATATTAATAATATCTTGGTTTTCAATGCTGCATTCCGGTCTGTTGCTGTTAGAGGCTAACTTAAACTATCCTGTAGGTTCCAGCTTTAACACTATTACAAAAGATCTAATTGGAAATAAATGGAATATTGTAAGTGGAATCACTGTTGCCTTTGTTTTGTATATATTAACTTATGCTTATATTTCGGCAAATGGTGCGATTATTAGTGAAACCATTAGAATGAATTCAGGGGTTAACATGAACCCCAGGGTTATAGGGATTTCTACAGCTGTTTTTGTTGCTTGTGTCTTATGGTTTAGTTCGCTTGCGGCCAGCAGGATTACCTCTCTATTCCTCGGCATAAAAATAATTGCTTTTATTATTGTCTTTGGTTCACTTTTCTTTCAGGTGGATTATTCGATATTAAGTGGCACAGGTGAGGGTGGTGAGGTTATGCAATCATACTTCCCTTATATTTTTATGGCGCTACCTGTATGTCTGGCCTCCTTCGGTTTTCACGGCAATATTCCTAGCCTCATCATCTGTTACGGGAAGAAAAAAGATAAATTAATAAAAAGTATTGTCTTTGGTTCTTTACTTGCTCTGATTGTCTATCTGTTTTGGTTGTACTGTACAATGGGTAACATCTCACGTGATAATTTCAAAGGGATTATTGCCTCGGGTGGGAATGTTGACTCTTTGGTAGGTTCATTCCTCGGAACAAACCAAAGCGGTATGATTGAGTTTTGTTTACTTCTTTTTTCTAACCTGGCTGTAGCAAGCTCCTTTTTTGGCGTCACGTTAGGGTTGTTCGATTTTCTGGCTGACTTATTTAAATTTGATAACTCACATATCGGTCGGCTTAAAACAACATTACTCACTTTTCTGCCTCCCGCATTGTTATACCTGATTTTTCCTAATGGTTTTATTTATGGCATAGGCGGTGCCGGACTCTGTGCAACAATATGGGCGGTCATTATTCCTGCCATTCTTGCATTAAAATCAAGGAAAAAGTTTCCTGAGCAGATATTTACAGTTTGGGGTGGCCGAGTCATTCCCGCTGTAGTTATTGTCTTTGGGGTAGTTGTGATTTTTTGTTGGTTTGGAAATATGTTAAATATTTTACCCAAACTTGGATAATAAAAACTATGCCGGATAGAAGTCACTGTCTTCCAGACTCGACTCGTCCGGCATCTCTACCCACACTGATGTCATTGCCTGTCGTTGCCTATCATGCACTTGGGCCTCTGGGGTGATTAAGTTGTACAACCTGCGGCTAACACCTCACGGTTCACCGCCAGCAGGAGGGGCAAGAGTGCTCTTTACCTGCTACAAACTTAAATGATAAATATTACATCAGCACTGCATCCGCTCCTAAATTCGATATATCACCCAATACATCCAGCCACAGACTAGTAGAATATTCTTGAGATGGGTTTGTCTCAATTATATATCGCTAATTAATGTTCTTTATTATTCCTGAGCCATGTTGATTTTAGGCAGAAACAGTTAAGCATATCTGCTATAACAATCGACGAATATTGTTCCCAGGCGTTAAAAGGTATCGCTTTCGACACGGTATTAGCCATTGTTAATTAACTCATCATTCATACAACATACCTTGCTGATATTTTGAAGTGTGTAACGAGAAGGTTGTGTTTACTGAAATAATGGCGGGTTTATTTGTTTTAATAATTAACATCAAATAACAAGTTCTACCGCAACAGGTAGGCGATAAATGCAAAACATAAGCGGAAATAGACCGCGCAACACAATATGAAGGCTTTTATGGGCAAGACAATCATTACTCAATTTTCTTATCAGTTTGCAGCAACGAATGAACCCGTTGCTCGGGCGGTCGACGGGGATACGTTAACCTTCAAAACACAAGACTGCTTTTCAGGACGAATTGTTGACCAGTCTGATCTAACCACCTCCTTTAACTACGATACGGCCAACCCTGCAACCGGGCCGGTGTTCGTCGAAAGTGCGCAGCCAGGCGATATTCTGGTGGTCGAAATTCTCGATATCCGTGTTGCGGCACGTGGTGTAGTCACCACTTTACCAGGCTGTGGCCCGCTTAGTGATACCCAGGAAATTCGCACTAAGCCTGTTGAAATCATTGACGGTAAAGCGCTGTTCAACGACCTTCAAATTCCTATCGACCCAATGGTTGGTGTGATTGGTGTTGCCCCGGCGCATGGCGAAGTCCGTTGCGGATTCCCGGGAAATCACGGCGGGAATATGGACTGCAAACAGATTAAGAAAGGTGCGGTGCTCTATTTACCGATTCAGGTAGAAGGTGCGTTATTTGCTCTTGGCGATCTCCACGCGGTGATGGGTGATGGGGAGTTATGCGGTACGGGGCTGGAAATCTGCGGGGAAGTGGACGTACGCCTAACGATTCTTAAGGGGCAGTCTATTCAATGGCCGGTGCTGGAAACGCCAGAAAAATGGTACACCATCGCCAGTGCTGCACAATATCCCGATGCGTTGAAACTTGCCGCTGAGCAAATGCAGTCGCTTATCTGCAAGGCGTACGGCTGGGATCTGACCGACGCTTATCTGTACATGAGTTTGCAAAGTGACACTGAAATTTGCCAGGCATGCAAACCGTGTCTGGTTGATTTGATTGTGCGTATTGGCACACCAAAAAGAATCGATAAGCCGTTAATTTCCCGGAGTGAAGCATGAAGAACGCATCCGCTGAACCAACATTGAAAGTCACTCTGAGTTATAAAGATTTGGTTATCTACGGCCTTGTCTTTATGGTCATCATTGCGCCAATGTCCATTTTTGGTTTTGTCAGTAAAGAAAGTCACGGCATGGCACCGCTGGTGTATGTAGTGGGCGTCGCGTGTATGATTTTTACCGCGTTGAGCTATCGCAAAATGTCCCGCCGCTACCCGATTGCGGGTTCTGTTTATGCCTACGTCAATAAAGCCACTAACCCGCATATCGGTTTCCTTGCAGGCTGGCTGATTATGATGGATTACCTCTTTGCACCGGCATTGCTATACGCAATGACTGCGACCTGGTGTACTGACTTGCTGCCGTTTATTCCAGGCTGGGTGTGGATTGCATTCTTTATGCTGACAAACTGCTGGGTGAATATTCGCGGTATTGAAAATACGGCGAAGGCCGATATTTTCATTTTCAGTATTTCTGCTCTGGCGCTAATTGTGTTCCTGGTAGTAGGCATCAACTATATTGCGCATGGCGGTGGTGTGGGAGAGTTTACCCTGACACCGTTCTATCAACCGAATGTCATTAACCCGCAATTCATTGGTACGGCCGTCACAATTGCAGCGCTCTCTTTCCTTGGTTTTGACGGAATTAGTACGCTTGCTGAAGAGGCTAAAAATCCGACTAAAGATATTGGTAAAGCGATTATTGCCGCGCTATTTATCGTCGGTGGGTTGTTCATTCTGCAGTGTTATATCGCAACGCTTATCCAGCCTGACTTTATGAAGATGGATGCGGATAGTGCCTTCTTTGATGCAGCATTCCTTGCGGGTGGCGCACCGCTGAAGATTTTCCTGCTGGTCGTTAACATCCTTGCGGTGGGCATTGCCAACACATTAGCGGCACAGGCTGCGGCTTCACGTATTGTCTTTGGCATGGCGCGTGACCACTTCCTGCCTTCTATGTTTGCCAAAATCCATCCAACCTACCGTACGCCATGGATCAGTACCATTGCGATTGGTGCGCTGTCTTTGGTTCTCGGGTTATCGCTGTCGATAGACTTCCTGGCGAAGCTGATTAACTTCGGCGCGATGAGTTCGTTTATCATTTTAAATATCAGCGTAATTTGGATGTTCTTTATCAAAGAGAAACGCCGCAATAGTGTGCGTGAAATTCTCTCCAATCTGTTATTCCCGCTGATAGGGACTGCCATTTTGATGTATGTCTGGGTGAATTTCGACTCAGCCACCATGAAGATAGGCTTTACCTGGCTTGTGATTGGTATCGTGATTGGAATGGTGAAGACTCGATTCTATAAGCGTTTACCGAAGCCGGTGGCTCTTACCTGATATGTAGTGTAACTGCGGTCAGCCCACTGGTGACCGCAGTTATTAGCGCGACTTCAGTTCTTTTCCTGAGTGTTAATGACTCCCGCACGATTAAGAATATTTTCTATCTCAACCTTCATCTCTTCCGTTAACGGCGTGGCCGGTGGCAATGAATACACCGGGATATTCAGGCCTGCCAGGCGTAGGGCATATTTCACTGCGTTGTAAAACGGCAAGTCCATACTATAAAGCGGCGGTATCCAGGACAGCGATTGTTGTAATTCAATGGCCCGTGAAAGATCTTGTTTGCGCCATGCATCAAGGATCCCACAGGTCAGTTGCGGGGCGAAGTTCGCGCTGGCGGGGATGCAGCCATCACCACCGAGGATCAATGTTCCCAGCAGGTATTCATCATACCCGGCGAAGATCGCAAAGTCGGGTCTGTCCGGTTTCACCGCGTGGATGGTTTCACGAATATGGGACAAGGTATCCACGGTATCTTTCAGCCCGACAATATTTGGGCAGCTTAGCGCCAGCTCACGAATAACAGGCACCGGGATAGCCTGGCCTGTCAGGGCGGGGAAGTTATACAGAAGAATCGGCAACTCAAGTGCGCTGGCGATGGCTTTGTAATGACTCAGCAGATTTGCATTACTTAACGGGTTGTACCACGGGTTGACCACTACCACGCCACTGGCACCCAGTTTTTGGGCATGAAGCCCGGCATCAATGGTCTGTTGTGTGCCACAGTGGGCAATCCCTATCAAAACGGGCTTTCTACCTGCAACCTTCTTTATACAAAACTCTGCAACCTGTGCCCGCTGTGCTTCAGACATATGGGCAAATTCTCCGGCGCTGCCGAGAAAGAACAAGCCATTAACAGGCGATGAGACCAGGTGTTCAATTAACATTGCCTGTGCGACACCATCGAATTCACCATGCGCATCAAACAATGTAGGAACCGGGGGGATAACACCACTAAAACGAGGTTGCTTCATTAGCTACTCCTGCAGGTTTTTTGAGTTTATTGTCCGTGAAAAGCTCATTGCTGAATCTGTGAATGGTATTAATTGTAGCGGAACGAGAGATTGTGAAAGCCGATTATGTCGCATTACTGAACTGTTGTTTTAATTACGTACATTAATCGTTCGGGGAAAGGGTTTGCGACCACCAGGGGATGATGGTCGCAGGTAAATCAATATGTGTGGTGGTGTGAAATTGATAAACAATCAGTGCTCAAGCATCTCATGGACAACTTGTTCTTTGGACAAATTGTATTGGTAAAACGTCGGCCAGTTATCCATCTCATTGAGTAAGGATTGCTGTGAATCATTCCCCATGAATATATGGAAATGTTCGGATTTACGTGGGGAGATAATATGGTCGCTAAACTGCACGTATTTAGGTGCTTTTGATTGGCTGTCTTTGCATTCAAACAGATAGCGCACGCCTTTTTTCCCTGAAGTGTAAGTCAGGATTTTATAACCGGCGTACGTGTACTGGCAGGAATTTACCGTGTCACCGCGATGGAATTCGATGACGTTATTCTCGATGCCAATCATATCAATATCAGTGGCATAGCCTTTCTTGTAATACTCTTTATATTGCGCCGCAGTTTTGCTGCTATTGTTGCGCGCTTTTTTCTCCATCACCACATCTAAGTCGCCGTTTAACAGATAAGGATTGACTGACTGCCACACTCCATCCCAATCGCTTAGTGCACGATCCTTCACCTGTGTATTTTCAAACACGCCTTCGCTGGCTTTCTTTTCCGTCTCGGTTAAAGACGTTCCATGCGAATGACCATGCGCGAGTGTGTTACCACTACTGAGTAGAATGCCAAGGCTGAGAACCATAGCGGGGAGAGATGATTTCATAAAAATACCGATTGTAAGTAGAAATGTATTGTTATGTTATAACATTTTAATGTTGAGGTGCAATAGAGAGGTTGAATAACCCGGAATATCTGTAGAAGCGTCAGCAAAAATCGGCCTGTTTTATCAGGCTTTCTTCTGGAATCTGTATCATAAACAGAATCAAACATCGGCTTAACCTCTGCATTTCTGGTGTCATTACTGCGTACTAAATCCAGCTTTTCGCGCGATAACTCAAGCAGTAGATTGTCTGCCTTAGGTTTGAAAACTATCTTTTCAACGAGTTTAACTATTTTTTAACGTGTACTTTTTTCATTATGGGACGTTTATGGGCATTAATGGTTTTCACAGATAGCGTCGATATCTCCGCGATATAACATAAGTCTTTTTCCTGGAGCAATAAGCTTAAAACGTAACTCTCCATCGGTGTTAATAGCAGTTTTTTAAAAAGTTGAATAATTCGCTCGATTAATTTTACCTTTATTATATTAATTAAGGCTATTTGTGTGTTAAACACACGTTGTATTTCGCTTCCACGCATTAAATGAATTGAAAAAAGTTGAGAGATAATGTATTCATTCTTTGTCAAAAATGTTTTATCTTCCAGGTTGTTTGTCATAAAAATAATGTCGCTTATCTGACCGAAGTTAAAATGGGGGTTTATTCTTGATAAGTAATTAAAGTTAATTGTTTTAGATTGTCAATGAATTTACTGACTATCGAGTAAAAAATATTACGTACAACTGTATCAAAAAATTGTCATTGCTCCATGTGATAAAATTCATTGCATTTCTCTTTTAAATGTTGGTGGGTGAAAATATATTATAGGAATACTTATCATAAGTGACATAATTACTTATAAATTGATGGTTTAAAAATTCAGACCTAAAAGTATCGGTCAAATTGGAGATAGGGGTTCTATTTTGATTTTTAAATGATGCCATAACTAATTGTTTTAATTAAGTGTTTCTAAAATTTATCTGGTAGGAAGTTTATCTTATTCAGTATTCCATTTTTAATTATAATGTATTCACCGTCATTGAGTTTCTTAAGAATATCCATTACTCTACTGCGAGAAAGCATACTGCGGCTTGTAATGAATTTCACTGCCGTAGTGGAGTAACGCTCTTCAATCGGTAATGATTTTAATAAATTTAAGTGATGTTTTACAATGTGATATGCATCTCGGGCTATTAGGTTAATATCACGCTCAACATAAACTTTGATTATCCTCCCAAGTACAATCGCTACTTCATACCACATTCCTTCCTGTTCAATAATTCTCAACGCTGACTCTCTTGGAACACTCCTTACACTTAACTTACTATGTGCGGAAATTATAATATCAGGTTTATGCGGAACCATTACCAGGCCAAATATTGCTGGGGCCGAAGTCTCTTGGATTAGGAGGCGATCAGGCTGGCGATAAAATGCAAAGGTTCCTGATTCTATTAGTAATATATTTTGCTCGTCACATTTAAAATCGAAAAAAATTTCATTCTTTTTGTAAGTATGCTTCTTGCCAATATCGTTCATGGCGGTAAAAATTTTTTCTACAGCAGCGGTATATTGCGTTTCTACATCCAGTAGATTATCAACCATTTTGTCCATAAAATTCTCACTAAGTTAGTTGTCTCAGCAGTGATCTGCGCATCGATAAATATAACGTATAGTTAATTTAATATATATAGTGATTTTACAGCGTAAGAAAAAATTTCTGAAGTGCTAAGTTGGATTTTTAGTCCGATATTGGATTTAAAATCCAATAAGAGGCGTGCACCCCAGTTGTGTACCGGAAGCATCCTTGTAAGATGCGTGTTGAGATTTCACTCAATTGCGAAAAAAAGTTCCCCGAAGCAATATATAATTCAAGTCCATATTGCCAGGTAGACGAATTCCATTTTCGGATTTTGCCCTTATTGCAAAGGAATTGCTGAAATCTCTTTTAATATTCATTTAACCCAGTGCTTTTATCAAAATTTCGGAGTGTGTATGAACAATAAATCTTTAAATATTCTGAACTTAAGTGTATTTAGCATCGCTTTGCTTACAGCAAACATTGCGTGCGCGGATAATAAAATTACTTTTACAGGAAAAGTAATTGATACAGCTTGTACAGTAGTAGTTAATGATGGTACAGCTACGCTTGATTTAGGTGAAACACCCGTTACCGATCTTGCAGTTGCCGGACAAACAGGTGCACCAAAAACATTTCCTATTGCTTTAACAGCTTGCCCTGCTGCTGCTGCTGGAGTGCCAACTAAGGCATACATTAAATTTAGTGGCTCGACAGAGGGAGATAATACTTATTTTAAAAATGACCTGACAGATGCTGCGGCAGCAGACAATGTTGGCATCTTGATAAAAGATCCAGCAGGAACTGCAATTATTAATAATGATGGCAATACTGTAATCAATATTAACCCGGCAGGTGGCGATCAAACTTATAATTATGTTGCCAGCTTAGTTGCCACGGCACTTGGGGCAACTAAGGGTAATGTTTCTACAGCTGTGACCTATAACGTGAGCTACGAATAAATATATTTCCTACCAGGTTCTGAGATATTTTAATACAGCACCTGGTAAATTTAATGAGTAATAAGTATGAATTTTAAAGAACGCATCTCATTTTATTTTCTTCTATTAGCTATTTTCACCGGTGGTGTGCAAGCCAGTGTTACGGTTGGTGGGACACGAGTAGTTTATGATGGCAGTAAAAAAGAGACTTCACTTTCTATTACGAATAAAGATAATGTTGCAAATTTGGTTCAGTCTTGGATTAGTCCAATAGATAAAAATGGCCCATCAACGGATGCAATTATTATCACGCCGCCACTATTTCGTCTTAATGTTGGTGAAAAAAATGTTCTGCGTATTGTACGCTCAGGATTGGCATTGCCAGAAGATAAAGAAAGTATGTATTGGTTAAATGTAAAAGGTATTCCGGCGACCACGGGAGAACAACCAAATAATAGTGTGCAAATAGCAGTTAATAATCGTATTAAACTTATTTATCGCCCTAGAATGTTAAAGGGGACTTATCCTGAAAACGTTACGGGGCAGCTTAGTTGGAAATTAACAGGGGATATTCTTTCTGTCCGCAACCCAACTAAATATTATATGAACTTTGCAGAAGTGAAAATAAATGACAAAAGTATATCTTCAACGACTTTTGTTGCACCCGGACAAACAGCCAGTTATACAGTACCAAAAGGAGTAAATTCAGGAGGGATTACCTGGAGAATCTACAACGATTTTGGTATGGCTGGCCCTGAGCATAAATCCAATATTTGATAAGTGCAGTATATTTTTTGCAAAGCAATATGAGGTCTAATGGAATGCTATGAGTTATAAATATAATTATTCCGTTGTATCTTGTGTATTGGCATCAGCCTTATTACCTGTTGGTCATGTAATTGCTGAAGAACGATTCAACCCTGCGTTACTTGAAATGACAGAGTCTAAAATGTCTTCCGTGGATCTTTCAGCGTTTGAGAAAGGCGAGCAAGCACCGGGTACTTATCGACTTGATGTTTTTATTAATAATGAGCAAGTTGATACGCAAGACATTACATTTATCTCTAGCAAGGATGCTAGAGGATCAACTATGTTACAAGCATGTTTTACCTCTCAGCAGTTAAAATCATGGGGGGTGAAGATTGAGGAATATCCAAAAATTAGCGTTAACTCAGATCATTGCGCTGATTTTTCGGCAATTCCTCAAGCAACTTCTATACTGGATTTTAATAAGCAAAGATTAAATGTCAGCATCCCTCAGGTTGCACTGGAATCAATGGGGCGCGGTTATATTTCACCTGAGAAATGGGATGAAGGGATTAATGCCTTGTTGTTCAATTATAGTCTAAATGGAATGACTACGAAAAATCGACAAGGTAGCCACGATACGGTTAATAGCCAATATGGTAATTTTCATCCCGGGGTTAATATTGGTCCTTGGCGCTTCAGGAACTATTCAACATGGAGCCATGACACTAATGGTGAAAACGAATGGGATTCTGTAAATAGTTATATATCGAGAGACATTAAACCGTTGCGTGCACAATTTACGGCGGGTGACAGTAGCACATCTGGTGATATTTTTGACAGTATGGCATTTATGGGGGCACAGCTATCTTCAGATGAAGATATGACACCTGACAGCCTGAAGGGATATGCCCCTGTCATCCGCGGAATCGCCAGAACTAACGCTGAAGTGACTGTTTACCAGAACGGGTACAGTATTTATAAAACTTCAGTCGCTCCAGGGCCTTTTGAAATCAACGATATGTTTCCAACGGGTGGGGCTGGGGACATGTCTGTCACCATTAAGGAATCCGATGGTAGTGAGCAACATTTCACTGTCGCCTACGCATCATTGCCCATTCTGCAGCGTGAAGGTCACTTCAAATATTCAACGACGATGGGTAATACGCGAACAGGTGGTAGTAAAGATGCAAGTTTTGCTGAATTAACGGCCATTTATGGCTTGCCGCAGGGTTTTACTGTTTATAGCGGAATTGAGGCCACAGATATTGATTTTCACTCTGCTTCTCTGGGGCTGGGTGTAAACTTAGGTGACTTTGGTGCTATATCTACTGACGTCACTCAAGCATGGTCGACGATAAATAGTGGAAACCAAAAGAATGAAACGACTCAGAAAGAGAGTGGTCAGTCTCTACGTTTACGCTATAGCAAAAATATGCTTAAGACAGGAACCAATGTCACCATTGCCGGTTATAGATACTCTACTTCCGGCTACTATTCATTGCAGGATACGTTGCAGAGTTATAATTATGATGATTCTGATGACAACAAAAGGCGTAAAAACAGAACGGAACTCTCCATTGCGCAAGATATTATTTATGGTTCATTATCTGCCAATTTGGTCCATGAATCTTATTGGAATAATAAAAAAGAATCCTCTGTTAGCTTAAGCTATAACAATAGTTGTAATGGGATTAGTTATGGTTTGAATTATTCTTATAATATTAGCGCTGAAAACAGCGAAGGCGAGCATGATGAAAACGATCAACAATTTTCATTTAATATCAGCGTGCCGCTAGATAAATTCCTGCCATCGGCTACAGCTACTTATAGTCTGAATACCAGTAAAAATGGGCCTGCCACTCATAATATTGGCATGAATGGTACAGCATTTGATGATCGTACACTTAACTGGAATGTTCAGGAAGGTTATTCAGAGACTAATAAAAAAACCAATGGCGGAGTAAGTGCTAATTATAAGGGGCAAAATACCCAACTTACTGGCGGCTATGCCTACGATGCAAATGTTAATCGTCTCAATTATGGTGTGCAGGGTGGGATATTAATTCATTCTGAAGGAATAACCTTATCTCAACCTTATAATGATACTGTTGTTTTGGTTAATACATCGGGCGCTGAAGGTATACCACTAAGTAACCAGGCTGGTATTAAAACTGATAATAAAGGCTTTGCGGTTGTACCATATGCAAGTCCTTATAGAAAGAATAGCATCTCACTTTCCACTGACAACCTTGAAGACAATAATCTGGAATTGGAGGAAACTAGCAAAAATGTTATTCCTACACGCGGGGCTGTTGTTGTTGCAAAATATAATGCTAACCTTGGTTATCGTGCATTAATAACATTATCTCGCTCTCAAGGGAAGCCTATACCATTTGGTGCAACGGTGACGAATAGTGTTGCTGACATTGAAAAACGCCATAGTAGTATCGTTGGTGATGAACAAAAAGTTTACTTTACCGGACTTGATGAAGCAGGAAAATTACTAGTTGTTTGGGGGGAGGGCAATGATGAACAATGTACTGTGAATTATCATTTGCCAGAAAAGAAAAGCGAATCAGGTGTGGAAATTCTTCATGAAAAATGTAATTAATATACTCTGCGCATGCATTTTATTATTTGTCGCCTCTAATGCTTCTGCATTAAAGAGCTCTGATCAAATAAATATTGATATAACAGGTGAGATTGTTGCACCGTCTTGTAATGTAGCCGTGGCTGATACTGTAGAGCTAGGCCAATTTTCACGCTCTGATCTATCAAGTCCCGGAGCGAGCAGTGGGTTAATTACTGTTGACATTAACCTTAGTGGTTGTTCAGATCAGGCATCATTAGCGACGGTTACATTTTCTGGGACACCTTATTCAGCAGACCCAAGTTTCTCGAGTGTTATTTATGCAAATGATATTGTTGAAGGTAGCCAGGATATAGGTCTTCAACTGTTTAACTTAGATGGAAAACCCATTACTAATCTGGCAAGTGGAGTCAACTATAACTTTCCCATAAATACTGAGACGGGTACTGGCACATTCAAATTTGCATCGCGTTTATATTCACCTCATGGTACACCTACCGCGGGTGATTTTAAATCAACAGTAACCCTAGGTTTTACTTATCAATAATTTCGGCATCCCCTATGAAAAATGTGTTTAATAAAATACTAAAAACCACAGCGGTTATTTTTTTAATGTGCGGAACATTTGTTTCTCATAATTGCTATGCAACATGTACACGTAATGGAGGTCTTTTTGCTGACAATAGTATTTCAAGATCAATGGTTAGTCTCCCTGAGGAGATAGTTATTGAAAGTCGGCAATATGTATCTGGTGAGGTCCTTTATACTTCCGGCGTACATGAAGGTAACAATCCACAACTAACTATAGCTAACTGTGGTAGCGGTTATAAAGTTGGCTTTTTTTACAATAATTCCCCCCAGGTTGAAGGGGCGACATATAGCGATGTTATGCCAACAAATATCGAAGGGATAGGTGTCCAGGTCCTGGTATATAACCAGGCGGGTCCTTATGATGGACAGATGACAGTAGATAACAGTTGGCGTGATGGATCTGGATCTAGAGGTGACCATACGTTAAGAGGGTCCTCCTATATGATCTGGCTTGTCGCAACAGGAGCCCCGATTTCTGCCGGAACGTTAACTTTTGGGAGTCCTGTTGCACAAGTTGAATTTCGGGAAAGTGCTTCTCGCAGTGCTGCTGGTGTCGTTGCTTCAGACTTGGCCCTTTCCAATGCAGATGTGATTATTAAAGCTGTGGGATGTTCAGCAGATGTCTCCGCAATAAGCTTTCCTTTTGGCAAAGTCGACTTGGGTCAATTTGATGGGCAAACTAAGGTAGGTTCGGTACCCACACAGGATGTCAATCTGAGTTGTGAACCGGGAACGAATGTGTCTTTATCTGTCACAGCGGCTGAATCTAAAGAAGATGATGTAAATCATACGGTGATAGCGCTTACCGGGGCTGGGGATGAAGGTGTTGCCAGCGGTGTTGGAGTGCAGTTGGGTTTAAAAACCAGCCAGTACAATAGTGGCTCTAATGGTTTACAGTTGAACACCCCCATCTCACTCATCACATCAACTCGAAGTAGTGGAAAGGTTACCGCCGGTGGAGCTACTGCGCAGGAAAAATTAACCTTTAGCGCGGTATATTACAAAACCGCAGCGGTGGTAAAACCTGGTAAAGCGAATGCTACAGCGACACTAACCTTAACCTATAACTAATCTATTATAATTTTTTGCTTGATAATGTTCGCGAGGTGTACAAATGACGGGAGCATATCGCTATCTTTGATACTGGCAAATCCAACTAATAACCCTTTGGATTTCTGTTGATTAAAGTAATAACGCGATAACGGCCTGACTAAAATGCCTTCTGCATTCGCCTGTTTTGCAATCTGCATATCATCTGCGTCGGGCGGAAGTTGAATAATCAGATGCAGCCCGGCATTGCTGTTGAAATAGCCCAGATACTCTTCACCTAAATGCTGCTTAATTAACTCAACCAGTTGGTTACGACGTTTGCTATATAACTGGCGCATTTTGCGAATGTGCGCGGCGTAATATCCTTCTTTGATAAATTCAGCAAGGGCTGCCTGAATGACCTGATGGCCACTACGGTATAGCTCGTTATGCACCTTTTTCAACGGGGCGGCTAAGGGTTTAGGAAGCACCACGTAACCCAGTCGTAGCGCGGGATACAGCGTTTTACTGAAGGTGCCGATGTAAATAACCGGGCTATCTTCTTCAAGCCCCTGAAGTGAAGGAATGGGCTGGCCTGAGAAACGAAACTCGCTGTCATAATCATCTTCTACAATCCAGCTGTGGAACTCCCGAGCCTGGGAAAGTAATAACTGACGGCGCGGTAAACTCATTACTGAACCCAGCGGATATTGATGCGAAGGGGTGACGAAAATCAATTTCGGCTTTTCAACCGGCAATGCTTGCGGAACCAGCCCCTGGTCATCGACTTCAAGTGCTGAAATACTCACGGCGTTCATGCGTAAGATATTTTTAATTCCCCAATAACCGGGTTCTTCAATCCAGGCATGGTCACCAGGGTTACACAACGTACGAGTGACTAAATCCAGCGCCTGATGAATTCCTTCGGTTATCAATATTTGATCGGTTGAGCATTTCACACCGCGCGCGGTACGTAGATAATCTGATAGCGCAGCCTTTAAATCCTCCAGCCCACCTACCGCATCATAAGTGAGATATTCGGGGTTTAAGCGCCGGGAAATACGATCATAAATCTTCTTAAAAGTCCGATGCGGGAAGCTGTTTACATCAGGCACGCCGGGAATAAAGTCCCCCCATTGTGCAGGGCTGGCACTGGCGTTCTCAAGCAGTTCAAGGCCGCGTAGCGACAGGCTCGAGCGGTCTTCAGGCTGGGCGGTCTGGAGTGTTTTCGCAACTTGTGTGTTGAGGTTATCAAGCACACTTTCGGTGACAAACGTGCCACTGCTGGTGCGCGTCGAGATATAGCCTTCAGCCTGTAACTGCTCGTAGACCCGCAAAACCGTATTACGCGACAGTACCAATTCGCTGGCCAAATCGCGGGAAGGCGGCATCCGCGTGGCCGGGCGTAGACTCCCCTCGAGAATGCAATTACATATCGCAACATAAAGTTTCTTATGAAGTTTCTCGGCAGGTGTCTGGCTAAATGCCTGCTTAATCACATCTACGGCAAGTGAACGCATTTGGATCCTAATAATAAAACGATTTGGCACTCGATTCAGGTACCAGATACTGTCTAAATGGATCTCGTAATTCAACCTGTAAATCTGTTTTGTGTGCGAGGGATAAAAAAATGAGTAATAACGAACTCCATCAACGTCGTCTGGCTGCTACTCCGCGCGGGGTAGGTGTGATGTGTAATTTCTTTGCCCAGACGGCAGAAAATAGCACCATCACGGATGTAGAAGGGAAACAATATATCGATTTTGCTGCGGGCATCGCCGTGTTGAACACCGGCCATCGTCACCCACGCCTGGTACAGGCTATTGAGCAGCAACTCCATTCATTTACACATACCGCTTATCAGATTGTCCCTTACGAAAGTTATGTGTCACTGGCGGAAAAAATTAACAAAGTGGCTCCGATTTTTGGGCCTAAGAAAACGACATTTTTTACCACCGGCGCTGAAGCCGTTGAGAACGCCGTGAAGATCGCCCGTGCTCATACTGGCCGCCCAGGCGTGATTGCCTTTAGCGGTGGGTTCCACGGTCGTACCTATATGACTATGGCGTTAACCGGCAAAGTGGCTCCCTATAAAATCGGCTTCGGGCCATTCCCTGGCTCCATTTATCACGTGCCGTATCCGTCGCAGTTGAACGGTACTTCGACTGACGATGCGGTGAAAGCCATTGAGCGACTGTTCAAGTCCGATATCGAAGCCACCCAGGTAGCCGCGATTATCTTTGAGCCAGTACAGGGCGAAGGTGGTTTTAATGTAGCACCGCCTGAATTTGTGGCTGCGATTCGCCAGATTTGTAATACCCACGGCATCGTGATGATTGCCGATGAAGTGCAAAGCGGATTTGCCCGTACCGGTAAAATGTTTGCCATGGACCATTACGCGCATCAAGCCGATCTCATGACCATGGCGAAAAGCCTGGCAGGTGGCATGCCACTGTCAGGTGTGGTGGGTCGAGCGGAAATCATGGACGCGCCAGCACCTGGCGGTCTGGGGGGAACTTACGCAGGTAACCCTCTTGCGGTTGCTTCGGCTCATGCGGTGCTGGATGTGATTGCGGAAGAAAAACTGTGCCAACGTGCAGACACATTAGGTGAGCGGCTGACAAAAACGCTGCTTGATATTAAAGAGAGTTGCCCAGCATTAGCTGAAATTCGCGGGTTGGGTTCGATGATCGCCGCTGAGTTTTATGACCCATCAACAGGTGAGCCATCTGCCGCTATTGCCCAGCAGATTCAACAACGAGCATTAGAGCAGGGGTTATTGCTACTGACCTGCGGCCAAAATGGCAACGTAATTCGTTTCCTCTATCCGCTGACTATTCCGGATGCTCAGTTTGACCAGGCATTAAATATTATTAAGAACGCGACGCAATTGTGAGACTACAGATGATTGAATTAAACAATGCAGACTTGCTGCTAACTACCTGTCCGCTTGATGGTGAGTGGAGTAATGCACTGTCTGGTAAAACAGCCCCAGTTTTGAATGCTGCGACAGGCGAGAAAATCGCTGAGGTTCCTTTTATGGGGCAGGCCGAGACAGTACAGGCAATTACTGCGGCTGAAGTCGCGCAAAAAGAGTGGAAAAAACAGACTGCGGCAAGTCGGGCCAAAATCCTGCACAGTTGGGTGAGCCTGATTCACGAAAATAGCGAAGATCTAGCCCGATTGATTACCCTCGAAGGTGGCAAACCGCTTGCTGAAGCGCGGGGTGAAATTAACTATGCGGCTTCGTTTATTACCTGGTTTGCTGAAGAAGCGAAAAGGGTGGATGGCGTCTTGTTGCAACCTACCAGTGCCGATCAGCGTTTTATCGTCTCCAAACAGCCAATTGGCGTTTGTGCAGCCATTACGCCATGGAACTTCCCGGCGGCGATGATTACCCGCAAAGTAGCTCCGGCATTAGCGGCGGGTTGTGCCATTATCGTCAAACCGGCCGAGCAAACACCGTTAACCGCACTGGCACTGGCAAAACTGGCTGAAACAGCAGGGCTTCCTGCGGGGTTGTTGCAGGTCATCACTGGTGATGCAAAAGAGATTGGTGGCGAGCTTTGTCGCAATGCTACGGTTCGTAAACTCAGCTTCACGGGCTCAACCGAGACAGGGCGCTTATTGATGGCGCAATGTGCACCAACGATTAAGAAATTGTCGCTGGAACTGGGTGGGAACGCGCCGGTTATCATTTTCGATGATGCTGATATCGATCTTGCCGTTAAAGGCATCATGGCGTCCAAGTTCCGCAATAGCGGCCAGACCTGTGTTTGCGCTAACCGCATCTACGTTCAGAGCGGAATTTATCAGGCGCTGAGTGTTGAGCTAGTCAAAGCGGTTGAGGCTCTGAAAGTCGGTAACGGCATGGATGACGGGGTCACTCAGGGGCCACTGATTAATGCTAAAGCGATTGAGAAGGTTGAGCTTCATATTCGCGATGCTCTGGATAAAGGGGCCACGGTGTTAACGGGCGGGCAAAAACATACATCAGGTGGGAATTTCTTCTCGCCAACGGTCGTGGCCAATGTCACGCAAGAGATGCGTTTTGCCAGAGAAGAGACATTCGGCCCGGTTGCTCCGCTATTTAAATTTGAAACTGATGATGAAGCAGTGAATTACGCCAATGACACGGAATTTGGCCTGGCTGCTTATATCTTTACCCGTGATGCGAAACGCCAGTGGCAAATTCCGGAAGCACTGGAATATGGCATGGTGGGAGTGAATACCGGGTTGATTTCCAATGAAGTGGCGCCATTTGGCGGGATTAAACAATCGGGTCTCGGCCGTGAGGGTTCCCGCTTTGGTATTGATGAGTACTTAGAAATGAAATATGTCTGCGTGAAACTCTAAACCCTTCATACCTCGCGCCGCAGCACCGTAGGTCGGATTAGCGCAAGCGACATCCGACTTTTTCTCTGAGCTGTTCACCCCAGATTGACCCCAAAAAACTACCCATCTGCGAATGTTGCAATCATGCTCACGATCTTAACAATTATGTGACATTAGGCGTATACATATAACATATTATGTTTTATAAAATATGAACACTGCCTGCCCTTATGCCACATAAAGAGAAAAGATATGGAACAGACGACAGACAAAGAAAATCTGCAACATCAGCCAGTTAAAGGCGAGCAATTCAACCGCTCGATAGGGCTGATGTCTAACTTCGCGCTGGGATTTACCTACCTATCACCACTGACAGCGGTTTACTCACTGTTTGCGCTGGCGGTAACGCTTGCCGGGCCACCGGCAATCTGGTGGATTCTTATCGTTGCCTGTGGCCAGTTGCTGGTGGCGCTGGTATTCGGTGAAGTTGCATCCCAATACCCAATTACTGGTGGTTTGTACCCATGGGCAAGAAGGTTATGGGGGAAAAAATATGCGTGGATTGCAGCCTGGATTTACCTGTGGGCTTTAGTCGTCACCATTACTTCTATCGCTGAATACACCTCCACCTTTGTTGCGTCCTTATTTCACTACGCAACCAGCGCAGGCAACATGATGCTCACATCTGTCGTGCTGCTGCTGATAATGATGGGCGTGAATATGTCCGGAACGAAGAATTTAGCCCGTGTCGCCAAAATTGGCTTCTGGTGTGAAATAGTCAGTGTCATTGCGTTAGGTATCTATCTGTTAATATTCCACCGTTCCCAGCCATTCTCTGTGGTATTTGACTCGATGGGTGTTCTGGCATCCGATGGTAATTACACCACTGCATTTATGTCTGCATCACTGATGGGTTTGTTTATGTTCTTTGGCTTTGAAGCATGCGGTAACGTGGCTGAAGAGGTTAAAAACCCAGGTAAGAAGATTCCAATCGCCATGATTCTGAGTATTGTCTTTGGCGCAATTTCCGCGGTGATTTCGATTCTGGGTTATCTGCTGTCGTCCCCGGACTTGATTAACATTGTGAACGGTAAAATTGCTGACCCAATCCCAACAATTCTGAACCAGGCGCTGGGTGAAACAGGTGCAACCATCTTTATTGTGGTCGCTATTATCGCCATGCTCTCTTGTATTCTGTCACTGCAGGCTGCATTAAGCCGTCTGATATTCTCCTTCTCTCGCGATAAGATGTTGCCGGGTAGCGAGTGGATGTCCAAAATCTCTAAACATAGCGTGCCGGATAACGCCATGATTGTGAGTTGTTTATTGCCGGTGATTATCTGCGTCTGGGTCTACTTCCAGCCGGATAGTCTGGCTCGTATCACGGCCTTTGCGGTTATTGGAATCTATATTTCATTCCAGATGGTCGTACTGGCTGCGCTTCGTCAACGGCTGAAAGGCTGGAAACCAGCAGGTGAGTGGACTGTGGGTTCATGGGGATTAATCGTAAACGTTCTGGCGTTAGCCTATGGCCTGTGCGGTATTTGGTTACTGGCGCAACCGGCCGCAGGTGAAAGCTTTATTGACCGTTGGACGGTATTGGTAGGGCTTGCGATTGTAATTATCTCAGGACTGCTTTACATGTTCATCACTAAGCCGTTTGGCCGTTCGAACGCACCAGAAAATGATGCGATTGAGTATGCGCGAAAGCTGAGTGTTGAACAGAACTAATACATGCGTATTTAAAGGGAGGATTAGCGCTAAACGCTAATCCTCCCTAAATTTATGTAGCCTGATACAAATTAAAGTAATCATTCTCAAAGACAATCTTCGCCACACTGATATCCAGCAAATCGCCCACCCGGAAACGAGGATGCGTTGAAAAAACAATCCTGCTGTCTTTGTTGGTCAGAATGACTTTATTATCGGCAGCGTAAGGTAATAACTCATCCTCAACGCGGCTGACCAATAAATCTATTGCAGCTACACCTAAGAATTGCTGATTAAAATAAACCGGTACAGCGCTAGTGATGGTGTAAGACGTATTACAGATATAGTCGACGTAGGGGCCATGAATAAATGCGTTACCGACAGCTGGAGCTTGCTTAAACCACTCAAAGGTTCTGAAATCCAGACGCTGTTGCGTGGCCTGGTCTAAATCAAGATTCACCTGTTTTACACCATCAGCTTTCTTATACCACCACTCGAGCAGCCAAAACTCTTTATTACTTCCTGAGCCTTCGATATGGCTGGCGAAGCCAGCACCGGAGCAGTAAACATTACTGTTTAAGGTCGCTTTGATGTGATCCTGAATGGTTTTTCTGACGGAAGGCTCAAGCAAATGCTCCAGATTAACATCCTCAATTTCTGCCAGTGACGTTTCAATGTCACGGGCAAGCAAACCGGTGGATTCAATGGTGGAGTTAATGATGCTATCAATTTTTTCGGTAAGGGCATGGAGTGATGTTGTTAATAGCATATTTATGCCTATTTTTATAGTTTGTCAGGTTGCACTGTATTTCAATTTATTTTCTATCAGATAGAAAGTAAACGTATCGATTAGCTTTTTGGCGATGTTAACTGACTCGGATTCATTGTGTGAAGACAGAGTATTAATTAACGTGGTGTATAGCTCAACAATCTCACGGTGGATATTTTCTGAACGGAACAAAATAGCCGCCAGCGACGACCATTCGGACTGCAAAATTAGCTCCTGGTTAGCGAGACGCGCTGACTGAGAACAGGCGGCTATGGCTAACAAACAACGCATATCAGCCTGAGTGCGTGCTTCAGGTGATGTCGCTAAATTGAGCACTTCAACAAATTCACGTAGGCGAGTGATATCTGCGTTCGTCATACGACGTGATGCCAGACGTGTGCTGTGGCTAATAATAGCGCAATGCATTTCACCTAAATCCGACAAATAATCGGTACTTAGGGTCTTAAATGGATTAAGGGTATTACTGAATTCCCAGACTTGCTCGCAAACAAAACTACCGCCATTACGCCCACGCACAGTGTGAATTAATTTGTTGGCACGCAGCGTATTTAACGCTTCACGGATGGTGATGTGCGAAACCCCCATCATTTTTGCGAGGTCGGCTTCATTCGGTAATTGCTCATTTGCCTCAAGCAAGCCGGTAATAATGGCATTTGAAAGACGCTGAACTATCTGATCGGAACGGCTGGCCTGGCCTATTGGCGCGAATATCACCGCATGAGTAATCATAATTTTCCCTGGTGAGATAATCCTTTAAATAGTTCACTGAACATAGCATACAACCCCTTGTTAATGAAGGAATGCTTATGTGTTGATGCTGGTCCACATGCAACATATGTCGCTCGTTTGGAACCTTTCCATCGCGCTTTATGAACGCTGCGCAATTGCACATTAAAATATCACGTCGGAATGGGATGTATATCATGTTGTTAGCAAAATGTTATTGAATTCGCGCCACATAAAACATATTACATAATATAGTTTATGTTTTAACGAGCGGAGAGCGTAATGAACATCCTGAAGCATTTTATCAATGGGCAATATGTAGCAGGTTCGGAGGATAACCTCTTTGAGCTGGTAAGCCCGGTCAACGGAGAGACCTACGCGCTGTCGCCAGGTGCAGGCCGTAGCGAGGTAGATCAGGCCTATAGCGCAGCGAAAAGCGCGTTTGCCGTCTGGAAACATTCAACCCCGTCCCAAAGACAGCTGGCACTGTTAAAACTGGCCGACGCGATTGAACACAATGTGGACCGACTGGCGCTAGCGCAAAGTCAGGAAACAGGGCAGTTACGCCACTTTATCGAAAAGGAAGAGATCGCAGCATCCTGCGATGCACTGCGTTTCTTTGCCGGTGCGGCGCGATGTCTTGAAGGCAAAGCCTCATATGAATATACCCCCGGTTTAACTTCAACTATTCGCCGCGAGCCGTTAGGGATTGTCGGCCAAGTCACGCCGTGGAACTACCCGTTTATGATGGCGGTGTGGAAAATTGCCCCGGCATTGGCGGCAGGGAACACCGTGGTGCTTAAACCTAGCGATACCACGCCTATCAGCACCTTAATTCTGGCGGAACTTGCCGCGCCAATTTTCCCACAGGGCGCGTTTAACGTGCTGCTTGGCAAAGCTGAAACTGGCTCCCTGGTGGTATCGAGCACAGAAGCGTCGTTGGTTTCAATCACCGGCTCGGTACGTGCGGGTTTACAGGTAGCGGCATCTGCTGCTGCAAACCTCACCAAAGCTCACCTCGAACTTGGCGGCAAAGCACCGGTTATCGTTTTTGCCGATGCCGACATTAATAAAGCGGTAGACATTATCACTACCGCGGGCTTCTTTAACGCAGGTCAGGATTGCACCTCGGCGACGCGCATTCTGATTGAAGATTCCATTTATGAATCATTCCTCGAAAAGCTGGTAAGCAAAACCCGCGAAATCAAATTCGGCGTGCCGGAAGATAAGGATGCGTTGTACGGCGCACTGAACAGCCGCAATCAGTTAGAGCAGGTTAAAGGTTTTATTAGCCGACTGCCGGCGCACGCCAAAATCGAAACCGGCGGTAAGCCTGGCGCTGGCCCTGGTTTTTATTTCGAACCGACGATTATTTCCGGCCTTGAACAATGCGACGAGGCGATTCAGCACGAAGTCTTTGGCCCAGTGATGACCGTGCAGAAATTCTCCTCAGAAGAAGAGGCGCTGGATAAGGCGAATGACGTGGAATATGGCCTGGCATCCAGTGTCTGGACCAGTAATCACGGCCGCGCCCAACGCTTCAGCATGCGTCTCGATTTTGGCACGGTGTGGATTAACAACCATATACCGCTGTGCGCTGAAATGCCCCACGGCGGCTTCAAGAAATCCGGTTATGGGAAGGACTTGTCTTCCTACTCGCTCGATGAGTACACCCGTGTGAAACACATTATGTGCGATACCTCTGACTCTTAAAATTAAGGTGATGAAATGAAAGCAATAAAAGTTGCCGTACTCTCCTTCGCTCTATTCTCAAATCTGGCGTTGGCGGATGTTTCCCCGTTGACGGTGGTTAAAGATTATATGTCCGCATGGAACGCCCATGATTCGGCAAAAGCTGCACAATATTTAGCCTCAGACGTGGTTTATTACGATGCAGCAAATGGCACGCCGGTTAACGGGAAGGCAAACGCGGAAAAAGACGTTATAGGCGCTTTTATTAAAGCCGTACCGGACCTGACATGGAAAATGACCAGCAAGCCAGTCTATGACCACGACACCATCGCCTTCCGCTGGGAATTTAGCGGCAAAAATAGCGGTGAGTGGGCTGGCAGCCCGGCAACCAATAACCCGATTAAATTTGAAGGCGTCAGCTATATCACCGTCAATAATGGCAAGATTACATGGCAAGGCGATTACTACGACTCTAAGAAGCTGGATGAAGAATTAAAACCACAGGCTAAATAAGTAAGGTCTTTTATGTCCATAACCAGACGTGATTTTCTCAACGGAGTTGCCATCACTATTGCAGCAGGGTTAACACCTCTTGACCTTGCCAAAGCTGCCGGTAATGCCCGCGCGGTTATCGGGGAGGATTACTATCCACCCCAACTTACCGGGTTACGCGGTAACCATCCCGGCTCATTCGAGATGGCGCACGCCATTGGCCGTGACCATGAAAAATTCAGTACTGACCATCTTCCGATTGAAGAAGAGTACGATCTGGTTATTGTCGGCGGCGGGTTAAGCGGCCTTGCGGCAGCCAGTTTCTGGCACGACCTGATGGGTAAAGAGAGCAAAGTGCTGGTGCTTGATAACCATGATGATTTTGGCGGGCACGCGAAGCGCAATGAGTTTAACGCCGGCGGCAAAAAAATCATTGGCTACGGCGGTAGCGAAGCCTTTCAGTCGCCAACGCGTAACTTTAGCCCGGTGGTAAATGGCCTGATGTCTAAAGTCGGCGTTAGCGTAGCGCGCATGAAGCAGAGCTTTGAGGTCAATTTTTACCCGGACTTAAATCTGAGCCGTGGGGTTTTCTTCGACAAAAAGAACTTCGGTGAAACCAAAATTGTTGGCGGCGATCCTGGGCGCGCAGTCGCCGATGATATCCCGCCAGACAGACTCAATGGCCGCAGCCTTGAGGCATTTATCAATGATTTCCCGTTAAGTGAGAGCGACCGCAAAGCCATTCTGGATTTGTATGTTAATCCGCAGGATTACCTGAAAGGGATGTCGGTAGACGAGAAAACCGAATGGATGGACACTCACAGCTACCGGGATTTCCTGGTGGAAAAAGTGGGGCTGAGCAAAATGGCCATCATGTATTTCCAGCAACGCACCAATGACTTCTTTGCTATCGGCATTGAAGGTGTGAGTTGTGGTGATGCTCGCACTTGCGCATTGCCGGGAATGGACAAGATGGGCTTGCCTCCTCTCGATGAAGAATCCCTTGCCGATTTGGAAGAGCCTTATGTCTATCATTTACCTGATGGTAATGCGGGCCTGGCTCGTTTGATAGTCAGGCACCTGGTGCCCGAAGCGCTACCTGGCAACACGATGGAAGACTCCATCACCTCCAGGCTGAATTATCAAAAACTCGATAACAAAGAGAACAGTACCCGCATTCGCCTGAGCAGCATTGTGATTAATGCGGCCAATACCGATGATGGCGTGGTGGTGACCTACGTTAATGACGGCAAAGCGCATCGCGTCAAAGGGCGTAAGGCCATCATGGCGGGCTACAACATGATGATCCCGTATCTGGTGCCTGAAACCCCGGAAGAGCAAAAGGCTGACTTGCGCCTGAACGTCAAAGCGCCGCTGGTATACACCAATGTGGTGGTCAAGAACTGGCATGCTTTCACCAAACTAGGTATCCACGAATTCTATTCTCCTGCGGCCCCTTACAGCCGCGTGAAGCTCGACTATCCGGTGAGCATGGGAAGTTATCACCACCCGCAAAACCCGGATGAACCTATGTGCCTGCATATGGTTTATGTACCCACATACCCGGGCAGCAAAATGAGTGCCCGCGAACAGTTCCGCCAGGGGCGAGCATATTTGCTCGGCACCACTTTTGATGCTCATGAAAAGATGATCCGCGAACAGCTTCAGGAAATGCTGGGGCAAACCGGATTTGATCATGAACGGGATATCACTGCTATAACCGTGAACCGCTGGGCTCATGGCTACGCTTATTACGCCAGTGCGTTGTTCGATGATATGGATAAGATGCCGGAAATTATTGAACGGGCGCGTAAGCCTATCGGGCGAATCGCGATTGCGAACTCCGATTCAGACTGGGATGCCTATGCGCATACCGCGATTGACCAGGCGTGGCGCGCGGTCAATGAACTCAAGGCGATGGGATGAGCTGACATGAAACAGACTTTATTAGCTATCGGATGCATTTTATATACCGGTCATGCAGCGGCCATCTCCGCGGGTGAATACATGGCAAAGGTTTCGGACTGTGTGGCTTGCCATACCGCCGAAGGTGGCCAACCGATGGCGGGAGGGAAAGCATTTTCCACGCCGCTTGGGAATATTTACGCCACCAACATTACGCCAGATAAAACCTCCGGTATTGGTCAGTATTCGTATGAAGATTTTGAGAAGGCAGTAAGGCAGGGGATTGCGAAAGATGGTCATCCACTCTATCCCGCAATGCCTTATCCCTCGTATGCCAGGATGTCCGATAAGGACATTCGCGATCTCTATGACTATTTCATGAAAGAGGTTCCCGCCGCTGACGTGAAAAATAAAGAGAATGATATTCCATGGCTGCTCTCCGCCAGGTGGCCACTGCACATCTGGAATTGGTTATATGTTGAGGATGCTCATCCCGATAATGCAGCGCTAAAAACTACGGAGCAGGATAAAGAATTACTGACCCGTGGTGCTTATTTGGTTGAAGGTCCAGGCCATTGCGGTGCCTGTCATACGCCAAGAGGCGCATCAATGCAGGAAAAAGCCTATGATGGAACCAGCGATATTTACCTTAGTGGCGCAACAATTGATGGCTGGTATGCGCCATCACTACGAAATATCTCGATGTCAGCTGAGGAATTAAAAGATCTTCTGCGTGAGGGAAGAAGCCAGCATGGGGCAATATCGGGGCCAATGAGTGAAGTCGTTACGCAAAGTACGCAATATCTTACCGATGGTGATTTAGATGCTATTTCCTTTTATTTGCTGAACTTCAATCACAAAAACTCAACGCCCGTTGCAAAAGATGGCTCAATAACTTATTCACCGACGGATGGGAAAACACTCTATTCGATGTATTGTTCGACCTGCCATGGTGATGACGGTAAAGGCAAAGATTTTACCGTGCCTTCTTTAGTGAATAACTCAATAGTCACGGCGAAAGATCCAGCATCACTGATTTCGGTTATTTATCAAGGTGCACAAACACCGCAAACCAAGGGTAATATTTCCTTCAGAATGCCAGCATATAAAGATTCGATGTCAGTTGATGAAATGGCTAATGTGGTTAATTATGTGAGAGGGAATTGGGGGAGTGGTGCAACACCTATCAGTAAGGATGATGTTGTGAAAATTAAAGAAGTGCAGAAATAATTATTTATTGCCTGAGTGGACGGTGTAATGGCTTATCCACTCAGGCAAACAGATCACTATGGCAACCAACTGTTAACGAATCACCTTCCTCGTATTAACCAATATCAAGAAGGATATTGACATCTACATCAGCTAAATTTTTATTTATGGATAATTCTTTAATGTCGCTGGCTTGTGTGTCATCTTCAGCGCGCATAAGGTTGTGTGGCTCATCATCGATGATGGCAACGTTCAAGGTATTGGGTGTATATATTCTATATTGGCATTTTTATGAAAAAGTATTTATCTCTTTTATTTGTTATGTGTGCATTTCCAGCGTTTTATACTCATGCAAATGATAGCCTTGTGAATATAAAGAAAAATCACAAAATAACATTGAGCTATTCGTATAATGATTTCCCTTTCTCATATGTTGATAATGACAAGCCAGTAGGTATGGCGATTGATATATGTCGTGATGTTGTTGAACAGCTAGAAAAAGAGCTAAATATCCCTCATATTGAGATTAATTGGGTTGGGGAAAAACAGAGTGTAACTTTACAAAAAGTAAAAGAACATACTGTTGATATGACATGTTCGGCAATTACCCGTACAGATTCACGCCTTAAAAGTTATAATTTCTCTAACCCCTATTTTATTAC
The DNA here is from genome assembly GCF_021282435.1 of Buttiauxella cochleicola. Lineage (NCBI taxonomy): Bacteria > Pseudomonadati > Pseudomonadota > Gammaproteobacteria > Enterobacterales > Enterobacteriaceae > Buttiauxella > Buttiauxella cochleicola. The sequence continues at coordinate 129,365 of NZ_JAJSOT010000001.1, forward strand.
CACGACAGTGTTACTTTCTAAGAAAAAGGAATCTGTTCAGGAAGCAAGTCAATTGCGGGGTAAAACAATTGCAGCCGTTTCTGGTGGTTCCGCCATTGAGCGTGTTAACAAACTGAACCGTAAACTGGATTATTCGCTTCTGATGGTAACGACCCAAGATTTTGCTTCGGCTTTAACACTCCTCAAGTCTGAAAACGTCAAAATGTTAGCTAACGACGAGGTCTTACTCGCCGCATTTAAAGCTGGTGACCCCGAGAATTATGTCATCAGTTATGTCGACTTCGGCGATATGGATGCTTATGGCTTAATGATGGCAAAAGATTCCGTTGAATTAACCGGTCTGGTTAATCAATCTTTAGGCGAAGTTATCAACAGTGGAAAATACGTCGAACTGTATAACAAATGGTTTATGTCGCCCGTCCCGCCATTACAGCAAAATTTGCATATGCCAATGAGTAAAGTATTACAGCATTATGTGAAAGCAAGTGCGCCAGGCGCGACATACCGTGCGTCGTCACCTGAATAACTGCGGGTTGTCAAAATGTTAAGCTGTAAGGTACAAAAAATAACCAGCAGAAAGAATAAGCCAGGGGCCAAAGGCTACTGGCTGGTTTAGCTTTTGGCGTTTCAATAAATGCATAATTACCGCCGCCAATAAGCCACCCATAGCCGCAATCATGACTAATTGTGGCAAAACTTCCCAGCCTAACCAGGCACCAATAGCCGCCAATAATTTAGCATCGCCACCGCCAAGTGCGGCTCTCCCGGTCAATTTTGTGAAAATGACTGACAGCAACGCAAACGCCAGATAGCCGCACATAGCACCGACCACTGCATCCTGTAGGGTGACAAAGCAACCGTTAAAGTTCACCAGCAAACCACACCAAATTAAGGGTAGGGTGAGGGCATCGGGTAATAACATCGTCCGCGCATCTATAACAGCAAGCGTTAATAACACAGATATAAAAAACAAACTCGCCGCGAGCTGTATTCCAGGTGGCCATAACACTCCTGCAAAGACAAATAACGTAGCACAGGTTAATTCGACCAGCGGGTAGCGCACGGGAATGGGTTGCTGGCAGCAACGGCTTCTCCCGCGCAACAGGCACCAACTCACGACCGGTAGTAAATCGCGGCGTAATATTGGATGCTGGCAAGAACAGCAGGTTGAGAGTGGCCAGCACAAATTATAGGTAGGTCGGGAAGGGACTGGGATATTCAGCGTAAGCAAAGCCTCATCCTGCCACTGGTCGGCGAGCATTTTGGGTAAACGCCAGGCGACAACATTTAAAAAACTACCGATCAGTAACCCCAGAACACCCAGCATTGCGCCCCAGGTGATGGGATAAAAAGAAGCTAGTTCAATTAACACCATCACCATCACCAGTCCGACAGTGCCGTTACGCGGAACGTTTGCCCTTCAAACGAGAAAATACTGTCATCAGGTTCAATTTTCATAAGCTTTACTCCGGCACCGACTGCGGCTCCCTCGTGATAATCATTGCCGTTAAGATTGATAACGCTTTTGCCCGTTTCACTGGAGTACACGTGAGCATTGTATTTGATGGAAGGCATTCGCCGCCGAGCGTCTTCGGATAACTGCTCAAGGCCTGGATAGGTATCTTCATTCGCCATTTTTTCATCCGACACGACGCTGCCTGGTTCTTCGGCCTCTGGTGACTCTTCCTCTGGAACGGCTTCCGATTCTGCTTCTGGTTCGGCAGGCAAAGGCTGTGTATTAAACGTCAGCGTGTTGCTAACAATGCGCCAGGGTTGGGTTGCCTGATGTAGTACTTCAACTCTTTTGATAGTCGGCGGATTATGCAGGCTGTACCAGCCGTAGCAGGCAGCAGCCCCTGAGAGTGCCGCAAAGGTTAAGCACGAACACCAGGTTAAAATCAGAAACCCTTTAGCTGACAATCTCGAGTGTGGTTTGAGAGTAAGTGACAGGTTCATGGTTTCTCCTGCTGCGTCGTGTTGTTGGTCGCCTGGTCGCGGGCAGGAATCGTGCCATCAAGGGTAGGGATCTCCAGTCCAGGCTGGTTGCTCAGGCGCAGTAATGTTTGCTCTCCTGCAATCCCATCAGCAGGCAGGTGCTGCAGTTTTTGATATGCGAGGATTCCCGCCTGAATTTTTGCACTCTTTTCACTCACCGGCGTTTTTAATGCTGTCGTGAGTCGTTGAGCCACCCATTGAATATCTTCTGTCGGGCTATGATTGGTGACGTGAGTCACGCCGCTGGCAGGCATTTGCCAGATTAACGTGGCATCTTTTTGAAAGCGCTGATTAAGCCAGTCGAGGGAAACCTCCCATTCCTGGTTGGCGAAAAGAAGTGATGCCTTGCCATCGTTGACGTGGCTGAGCACCGCAAACCAGTGGCCAAAAGTCTTATCTTTGAGATGCACGACAGCGGGATAATTCAGGGAAACTAACTCACTTAACTCGCCAAAAGTGCGAAAGCAGCGCAGCCCAGCGGGGGATATTGTCTCGCATGGCGATATGTCATCCGTACTCTCATAACCCCAGGTTGCGCTCAGTAACGAAAAGGCATCACTCTGATTGCGGGCCTTATTTACAGCAGCCGCAAACGACGCCTGAGCTTTAGGGTCGGGTGCAATACTCACCGGAACTTTGACGGTGCGTACTTGCGGTTGCGGCAGCCATCCCCACTGTTTCCAGCTAAACCCGCCGACAACAAACACAAGCATGCAGGCCACGACGAGGGTCATGGCTCCGGGCATTCCGCCAATATCGACCCGCCCCGTGACCTTGTGAGCAGCCTGCGCGGCATGTGATGAGGTTATGCGCCAGCGCCTTTCCAGCGCTGCATCCACTAACATTTGCTCGCAAAGGCGATTGATAATGCGCGGAATACCTTTGCTGGTGCGCGTAATGACACTGACAGCACCACGCGAAAAGATAGGGTGCAAACAGCCCGCTTTTTGCAGGCGAAACCGCACTGCCGCGTCTACATCTTCGGCCGACAGCGGTGTGAGGAAATAGCGTGCTGTCACGCGTTGCTTAACCTGAACCAGGCTGGAGTGGTCGAGGTTATCTTCAAGTTCTGGTTGGCCGATAAGCACAATCGACAACAATTTTCTGTCGTCAGTTTCAATATTGGTCAGGGCGCACAGTGCTTCAAGCTGGGCCAGGGAGAGATGCTGCGCTTCATCGATTAGCAATACCGCCTGTTTTCGCCCCCTGTGGTTATGACGTAAAAAGGTCTCCAGATCGGTTTCTTCGGGCAGATGAAACGCGCGGCAAATTTGCGTCATTAGCGCTATGGGGGAATTTAACGGGGCAATCAAATATGCCGTTTCGGTTTCGACTCCCGCATGCAGGCAAATATGGCGAGTCAGGGTGGTTTTACCGGTGCCGGGTGAACCTACCAGGGTCATAAAACCACCTGACACAATGGTGTGATGCAGCAGGTTCAGGGCTTCCCGATGCGCCGGGCTAAGATAGAGATAATCGGGGTCGGGCGAGAGCGTAAAGGGTGCCGCATTCAGCGCGAAAAAATCCTGGTACATGGTTCATGTTCCTCTTACAGGCGCTTACCAACGCCCTGATGTTTCGAAGGTATAACGGCCTTGTGATTCATGACCGGCACTTTGCGCCAGTAGCATCAATAACGCAGTCGGGAACGTAGGGCCGGGCGTGACCTCACCTTGCAAGCGATACTGTTGTACTCCCTGTAACAAGAGCTGCCCTTTGCTGTGAAGTTGTTCGGAGGTTTGCGTGATGTCGGCAAGCCATTGCTGGTTCACGCACTTGATGCGCAGGCGGGTATCGCCGGTATTCACAGTCGCGGCGATATCCACCAGGTTCCCATTACTCCAGCGAATATCGGCTACTGCCTCAATACAGTTGCGAGGAGTAAAACGAAGCTGTGTCAGATGAGCGTTTATGTCGCCACTGAGTTCGGCTGAAAGTCGCATGGCATTGCCCAAAACCGCTGCCGGGAAACGCAGCGTAGCCTCCTGAATGCTCCATTCGCCGTTCCAGCCAACGATCCCGTGACCGTTAATCATGCGAGGATCAGCCAGTTCAATATCTGCCGCGATCTTTCCCTCGAACAATCCCGCACTACGCCAGTTCCAGCTAAGTGGGCCAACTTGTTGCTTGCCCAGCACTAAGGACTGCACCTGGCCTTGCCAGAGCGTGCCGCTGGCGCCCAGTAATGAGACTCCCGCGGACAAAGGTAACCAGGCTATGACCAGGCGGGCGGGTATCATCAACATCAGCCCCAACAGGTAACCCAGTACCAACGGCAGTAGCAAATATCGTCTTTTCATGAGCGGCTACGCCCGGATAGCATTAAACGCTCCACCTGCACATTGCCCTGGCCTTTATCGGTCAGTTCAACCTGCTGCGGGACGATGCCATATTGAAGTTCAAGGGTTTGTAGCCAGTTTGCCAGCGAAATAAAAGGCAGTGGCGTGGCGTATCTGATCTCCAGCGCATTGTCGTTTTGCGTCACTGGCGGGGCAGGCAGATGTGCATCGGTGCTGGTGCGGGTCATTACATCGGCCATATTGGTGACTGGCAGCGAAATCGCCGTTTTTTGCCCGATCTCACTTTGCATCTGGGCCAACTGTGCCTTCATTTGCTCAAGGCGCGACATTGCCGGGTGATTCTCTTTTTGGCGTTTTGGTTTCCGGTTGAGATAAACCGTAACCGTTCCCGATCTGGTGTTTTCTTCAGCGATGCGCAGTGAGAATCCGGCGGGAATTCGCTGTTCGATAGCCTGTAATGCGATGGTCGATGTGCCTGAGAGTTGCGCTTGCAGCTCCTTTTGCGCAGCATCAAATTGCAATGTTTGCACGCGAACAGTAGAGGGAAGCACGCTATCAAGTGTTCGGGCTAAAGGCAGGAATTGGCTGTTTCGCTCCTCCATCTTCTTTTTAAATGCAAACCACGGGTCACTCACCGGTTTGCTATCCGGGAAGGCGTGGCGGTAGACAGCTGTCATCTGCTCCTGAAGCGCAGATTGCTGGTGGCTCAGGCTGAGACTCTCCAACCCACGGGCTGCAAGTACCATAACCAGGCTTGCGACCAGCAAATACACTGGCGTGCGCCACACACCAAAGCTGCCGGATTTATTCCTCTGTGGGCGATATGTGCCTTGCAGCAAGGAGACGGGCGGAAGATGGACCGCGCGCAGCGGCATGGTTTGTGTTGTGGTTTGCCACCCGGAGACTTGCGTTGCGGGTAAACAGGTTATCAATTCATCTTCAAGCACCATGCCTTGCCAGCGCGATTCACGAATCAGATGCTGTTTATCAAGTGACCAGCGATACCCACCTACAGTTTGCGGCAGCGCTAAAACATCAGGCAGCATCCGGCTGGCTTGCAAACCGGCCTCATCCAGCCAACGCAACCACTCCTGCATTAAGGTGTGTTCTACCGCGGCCAGATGAACTGATGGTGATTCGTGGGCAAGCACCGCCACATGCAATCGGGCCGGGTCTTCAACTACTTCATCTTCGAGTAGAAAAGGCAGCGCGTTGCGCGTTTTATGCGTCAGTCTTCCTGGCAAGTTGACGGAGCGCAGCACCAAATCGCAGGCTGGCACCAGCGCAATTACCTGGTTGCCATTGGCATATTCCTGCAAGCTTGCGAGCATTGCTGCATCGGGCACCTCGCCGGAAAACAACAGCCGATCGTCTGCGGAGAATAGCCACCAGAACATGGGTTGATGTGCATGGCTTGCGAGACGGATTAATAAAGTTTCACTCATGGCCAAACTCCCGTCTCACGACTGCGAACAATAACCTTGCGGTCGCTGGCGCGATAAAAATGGCTGATCATTCGGCTGTGTTGTTGTTGGTTTTCGATGGTGAGCGACGAAACAAAATAGTCACTGTTCACCGTAAGAGATCGAGAAATTTCGGGGCCGGCGATACGCTCATCGCCGCCAGGAATAAGGGCTAAAAACTCATCGACACTTTTCCAACCTTCCGTCGGGCGGCGTTTAATCAGCTCACGGGCTGACTGAACGGACAGGATATTCAGAAACAGTGCAGACAACAGCGGCGCCTGTGGCTCCTCAAGCGTGTTGATATTCACCGCAAGAGATCGCTCGGGAATAGCGCAAACCAGTGGCTTGAGTGCTTGATATAACTCTCCACTTATACCTTTGACGGCACGTAATTCGCTCAGGTGTCTCATCGGTTGGTTAGCGGGCAAATAGGGCGGATTAAGCGCCATGTAGTCATGGTCTTCTGCCCCTAATAGTTGTGGGTCACTGTTAGCATCCAACCAATCCTCGACGGTCGCCGCGAGCTTCCGGGCGCGCAGGTTGTCTACCTCAAGCCCCTGTAAAAGGGAGACAAATACCTGTTCGCGATACTGGGCCAGATTGTCCGGGTTATTCTCGTCATGGTTTTGTAGGCTGTTGAGATTAAAGCAGGCTTGCTCATCACGGATCTCAGCACGCAGTGCAACCTCGTTAATCGGCCAGACCTCTTGCTGTGTGGCCCAATACTGCGCTCGGGAGGTTTTTTGTGGGCTATCCATCATGTCCTGATATAACACTCGGGCGACGAATGCTTCACCTCCCAGAAGATACTCATGCATCTGTAATTGACTCAGTAGCGTATGGCTGCGCTGCCACATCTGCCGGTAACGGGCCGTCATTTGCGAAGCCAGAAGAGCCATAACAGAAAGCAAAAGTAAGACGACAAGCAAAGCCATACCTCTTTGATATTTCATTGGGCATTCTCACTTGCGGCCAGCAGAAAGCGCCGCGTAATGAGACCGTAATCGGGTAACTCCAGCGTGACCTCCACCGCTTGTGGCAGTTCGCGCACCGCCGTCCATTGTGTTAACCAGTGGCCGTCGCGGTAATAACGTAGGCGGAATTGCCGCACCGACTTCAGCACCACAGTTTGGTTAGGTTCGGTGCCCGGTAGGTTATCCGGGTAACGCCATGTCACTCGTTCAAGTTGTGAATCCTGTAAACGCCAGCCCAATTTTTGCAGCTCGCTGCGGCGCAGGCGGGCATCGGGATTAAACCAACCGCTGCGGGTAAATATCACGCCATCACCTTTGCTTTGCAGCAGGCCATCGGCTGCGCTAAACACCGTATTCCCCGGAGCGCCCGCCTCACGCACGGTGCGTGGGAAGCTCTGGATAAAGTCATTTTCCAGTTGCTGCATGGCAAAACTGAGCTCGGTCAGCCGTGAGATCTTTGCCTGGGTCACGGCGTTGTTACGTAATACACCCTGAAATACCGCCTGAGCCGTGAGGGTTAGTAGGGCGAAAATCACCAATGCGACCAGCACTTCCAAAAGCGTAAAACCCCGCTGATTGCTGTTCATGGCTGACGGAAAAAATAGCTACGCAGTTGAATGCGCGGATCGTCGTTCGGCGTGGAACGCACCTGGATTTCAACGGCGCGTAACAATGGATCTCTTGTAGTCTCTCCCAGGCGTTGCCAGTACCAGTTACGCCCTGCGAACGGCTCTTTTCCGGAAACCTTTTCCAGCGCTGGCCAACCTCCAGCCAGGCGCAGATCGACCATCTGATTTTCCGCGACCCAACTGCCAAACAAGCTTTCTTCCATAGATTGCAGTGCCATCATTTGGCTACTGAGGCTGTTCATTAATGCAAGGCTGGCGCCGGCAAAAATGACCATTGCCACCATCACTTCCAGTAATGTCATTCCGCGTTGCTTCATGGTGTGGTGTCCGTAGCATCAACCAACTGCACTTCACCTGCTTCGCTGACGATTAATGTCGCGATGGCCTTTCTTTGCGCGAAGGCGCGCAGCTCAAATGGAGTGACTTCACCACCGGGAAACAGCAGCAACTGCGGCTTATCGTCCTGTTCATCTGCTGGTGATTCGTCAAGCAGTAGATCCTGTTGCGTCAGCTGTAATGTGATGGTTTCGCCATCAGGTTGCTCCACTGCTGATATAGCCCGCCAGCCGCGAGAACTGCTGAGATCCTGCACCATAAATTGATAGCCGTGAGCCCTGATGCTCAGGCCCAATAATGAACCCTGAGCCATCGCTTCCATGCGTTGCACTGGAATGGCATCGGCAAGCCGGGCCAGCATTTCGCGCCCCTGTTTTTTGGGGGAGTTTGCCGGTAACGCCATCACAACCAGACTTGATGCCGTAGCGATGATTGCCACGACCAGCATCATTTCGATGAGCGTAAATCCCCGGTTGCTCGTAGCCCTGCTCATTAGCTTTTGGCTCCGCTCATATCCCAGTTGCCAATATCGTCATCGTTGCCCGCTTGCCCATCAGGGCCTGCGGAAAAGATATCAACCGAGCCATGCTCGCCGGGGCTGACAAGTTGATAAGCGTTTTGCCATGGATCTTCCGGAAGGCGTTTTATATAGCCGTTCTGTTTGTAGTTTTTCGGCACCGGTGCGGCTTCCGGTTTGTTGAGTAACGCATCTAACCCCTGTTCGGTGGTGGGGTAGCGCCCATTGTCGAGTGTGTACATATCCAGCGCATTTTCGAGTGCCACAATATCGGTGACCGCTTTTTGTCGGTCGGCCTGATTTTTATTACCCATCAGATTCGGTACCACAATGCTGGCAAGAATCCCGAGGATGACGATCACCACCATAATTTCCAGCAAGGTAAAACCTTGCTGCTGAGGCTTACGCATAACGACTCCTTTTCAATGACTGATCATGTTATTTAGTTGCAAAATAGGTTCGAGAATTGCCAGCACGATAAACAGCACCACGCTTGCCATACTGACCACCAGCAGTGGCTCGAACAGGCTCAGTGCGAGGGTCATCTCTTGCTGTAACGCGTTATCCTGGTTGTCAGCTGCACGAGACAACATGCTATCCAGGGTGCCGCTTCGTTCGCCGGAGGCAATCATATGCAGCATCATCGGTGGGAACAGGCGCGTCTGTTCTAAGGCTCCGCGCAAGGTGCTGCCTTCGCGTACTCGTTGTTGGGCAAGATTGATGCGTAGACGCGCTTCAGCGTTTTGCAGCACTTCACCACTGATCTGCATGGCATCCAGTAGCGGTACGGTGCTGGCATTGAGAATACTGAGTGTGCTGGCAAAACGGGCGGTATTGGTGGCCCGGCTAAGCCTGCCTGCTATTGGCAAACGCAGCACTAAATTGTGATAACGCAGGCGATTTGCCGGGGTTTTTAACCAGCGACGCCAGTAAAGTGCCGCACCGGTTATGGCAACCAGAAAAAGCACGCCAAAACGTTGCAGCATTTCGCTGCATCCCATCAGCAGGCGGGTACTGAGCGGCAGTTCCTGTTTCATGTGGACAAACTGCTCCACCACATTAGGGACGACCGTCACCAGTAAGATGGCGATGACACCTACAGCCACCACGGTAAGAACACAGGGGTAAACCATCGCCTGGCGCAGCTTGTTTTGCATCTGCTGACGCTGCTCGGTGTAATTTGCCAGCCGCATTAATACATCATCGAGGTGGGAAGACTTTTCACCAGCCGCCACCATGGCGCAGTAAAGGTCATCGAAGGCGGCAGGGCTCGCAGCCATGCTTTTTGCCAGCGTTTGCCCTTCAAGGACACGACTACGCACGCCGTTAATCACACTCTGGATGCGGGCTTTTTCCGTCTGGTGCGAGACCACATTCAGGGCTTCCTCCAGCGGAATTGCCGATCCCAGAAGCGTGGCAAGCTGGCGGGTAAACAGGGTTAATTCACTTTTGCGCATTCCCGGGGCGCGGCGGAATGAAAAATGACGGGAGGCGCTTGTTGATGCGCCCACTTCGCTAATTGAGACAGGGAGTAATTGCCTTTCGCGCAGTTGTTGGCGAGCGTGACGGACGGAATCCGCCTCAAGCGAACCTTGTTTTGACTTGCCTTTACTGTCCAGTGCCTGCCAGCGGAAATCAGCCATGATTATTCCTCCCGGCTCACGCGGAGCACTTCTTCGAGTGACGTCACGCCTTGCCGCACCTTTTCCAGGCCGTCATCGCGCAAGGCCGGTGTACTGGTGCGAATAAGCGCTTCCAGCTCATCCTCCGTAGCATCGTGGTTAAGCGCTTTGCGAACGGATTCATCGATAACAACCAATTCGTGTAGCGCGGTGCGCCCGCGATAGCCGGTGTGGTTGCAGCATTCACCGCCGACCGGTTGCCATAGGTGGGTAACATCGCTGCCAAAGCCGTAACGCAGGCGTTGCTGTTCATCCAACAATTGCGGGGTTTTGCAGTGCAGGCAGAGTGTGCGCACCAGGCGTTGGGCAAGCACTGCCGTAAGTGAAGAGGCGAGCAAAAACGGCTCCACGCCCATATCTCGCAAGCGAGCAATGGCACCAATGGCACTGTTGGTATGCAGCGTCGAGAAGACTAAATGCCCGGTCAATGAGGCCTGAACGGCAATCTTCGCGGTTTCGGTATCGCGGATTTCGCCGATCATTACCACATCCGGATCCTGGCGTAGGATTGCGCGCAACCCCCTGGCAAAAGTCATATCGACTTTAATATTGACCTGTGTCTGGCCGATGCCATCGAGGTCGTATTCGATGGGGTCTTCCACCGTCAAAATATTGCGCTCGTGGTTATTAATTTCAGATAGCGCGGCATAAAGAGTGGTGGACTTACCCGAACCCGTTGGGCCGGTGACCAGAATAATGCCATACGGCTTACGCACCAGTGTGGACATGGTCTGCTGTAAACCCGCTGACATTCCCAAGTGAGAGAGCGCCAGATGGACGGTGTTTTTATCCAGCAGGCGCAGCACGACCCTTTCCCCGTGGCTTGAAGGCAGCGTTGAGACACGGACATCGACGGCCCGCCCGCCTATACGCAGGCTAATACGCCCATCCTGCGGAACACGTTTCTCGGCAATATCGAGACGTGCCATGATTTTGATGCGTGAGATAAATACCGCCGCCAGTTGGCGCTGTGGCTGGATAACCTCACGTAAAACACCATCGATACGAAAGCGAATCGCAAGCCGGGACTCGTAGGTTTCAATATGAATATCGGAGGCAGCAAGTTTTATCGCTTCGCCCAGCATGGCGTTGATCAGGCGAATTATCGGCGCATCATCCTCCATATCGAGCAGGTCTTGCGTACCAGGCAGCTGCCCGGCGAGATCGCTAAAACTCACGTCGTTACCCAAATCCTCCATTAACTGGCGCGCTTCGCTGCCATCGCGTTGATACTCTTTGATCAAGAGTTGCTCAAATTGCGCTGCGGCGACGGCGTTAACCGAAAATGACTGGCGCATGACACGACGTATTTCCAGCAGGATTTGTGGCCTGAGTTCGCCATGATGTATCAGCACTGGCGTCTCATTTTGCCACTGCACCAGCACGCCGTGATCGCGGGCAAAGCTAAAGGGGAGCTTTACCCATTTTCGCTCCTCACTCATTGAAGAAGCCTCCGCGCGGTCGGGCACCCGGTGTTGCAGGCAGAGTCAGGTCAGGGGTGGGGAGGGCGAGAGGATCGCGATTGAGACGATCGGATTTTTGTTCATCACGGAACTGGCGATATTTTTCATTGGAGACGCCGTTATAACTGGCGCCATCGCGCAGGATGACCGGATGAATGAACACCATCAGGTTTTGTTTGCTGGTGCTGGTGCTGTTGTAGCGGAACAGATAACCGAGCAGCGGAATATCACCGAGGATCGGTACTTTGCTGACGCTCTCGGTGGTTTGGTTGTTCAGCAAGCCGCCGAGCACCACGGTTTCGCCGCTTCTGACCATTACCGCATTGTTGATGGTGCGGGTGTTAAACGTGGCACCCAGATCGCTCCCGGCCGAAGATGAATCAACGGAACTGGCGGAGGCCACGCTTGAAACCTCCTGCTCAATATTAAGCAGCACGCTTTCACCGTCATTAATCTGCGGGATAACCTTGAGCTTAGTGCCCACCGTTTGCGCTCGACAGTGTTGTACACGCTGCCGGTTGTACTGGCCTGGCTGCCGGTAATGACCGGGACTTCCTGGCCAACGTTTATGGCCGCTTCTTTGTTATCGAGCGTAACGATGCTTGGCGTGGCGAGAATATTGCTGCGTGAGTTGTTGGCAAGTGCTGTAACCAGCCCGCCCCAATTACCGTTATAAAAACCGGCGGCGATACCGTTAAAACTACTGAGTAAGGCAGCACTGCCAGACGAGCCGTTTTTCCGGTTTTCGGCGGCGACCACGGCGCTTATCGGCAGCCCGGTGCTGGTAAATTGGGTTGCGCCACCATTTTCGTTAAACCACTGCACGCCGAAATTGAGCGCGTCGCCATCCTGCATTTCTACAATGACTGCCTCAATCAACACCTGGGCGCGGCGGATATCGAGACGATTGATGATTTGTTCCAGCGCCTGCATAGCATCAGGCTGCGTGGTAATAACCAGTGAGTTGGTTTGTTCATCGGCAACAATGCTGACCTCTTTGCCGTTAAATGTACTGCTGCTGGCACCGGCACCCGTGCTGGCAGGCGCGGTTTCACCTTTGGCTGGTTGGGATGGCGATGAGTTTGCGCCGCTCAGGACCGCAACCAGGTTTTTCGCCTGGGCGTATTTAAGATAAAAAACGCGAGTGTTCCCCTGGTTTTGCTCTTCACGGTCAAGCTGACGGGCGATAGTGATTAAGTGCTGGCGTCCCTGCGCGCTGCCGGAAATCACCACGCTATTGGTACGTTCATCAGCCACCACGTTCGGTGCCAGACCGCTGCCTTTACGGTCGTTTTTGTTCAAGCCATTAAGGATTAAACCCATCTCACGTGCAGAGGCGTACTTTAATTTAATGATGTCCGATCGCTGATTACCGGCTGAATCTACGCGGCGCACAATTTCTGCCAGACGATTCACAACCGCCGCACGTCCGGTCACCAGCAGCACATTGGCGGATTCGTAATGCACCACATTTCCGGCCCCGGCGTTATCGTTAAGCTGGCGCAAAAGTGGAGCGAGTTCTTTCACATCGACGTTTGAAACCGGAATAACGCGCGTCACCACTTCGTCACCGGTTCCCGCATGGTAATCATCGGCCAGCGGGATAGCTGCGGTTTTGGCATTGGCAGCTTTCACCACCTTCAGCACGCCACTGGCTCCTGGCACTACGGCGAAACCGTACACATCCAGCACACTCAGGAAGAACTGGTAGTACTGCTCATCATTGAGCGAGTCATAGCTACGAACGTTGACGACACCGCGCACGGCGGGATCGATAATGATGGTTTTATGCAGGTTTTTACTGACGATATTAATAAATTCCTGAATATCGGTACTTTTGAAACTGGCGCTGTAATTGGCTCCCCAGGCAGCAGGCAAGAGAGCCATCAGCAGAGTGAGGCTCTGGGCAATTCTTGTTATTTGTAATGACATACCCAACCTTACTTTATTGATAAATCTACAAAAATGTTCTTCTCAGCATCATCACGCACAATAGTGATATCAAGCTGCGTCAATGTGCTGAGTTGGCCCATAAACTTTGCGGCCTCTTGCGGCTCGCGTAGGTCAAAGCCATTGATGGCGATTGCCAAATCGTTGGGCTGTAATCCACTTTGCTGAAAAAGCGTGGCCTCTTTGCCTGGATTGAGGCGATATCCCTGCATCACGCCGTCTTTGTTCACCGGTGTGATTGCCACCATCTCCAGCAATTTTTTCGGCTCTTTCAGTAACTGATTCCGGGTAGTCGCAAGTGTGTCAGGTACGCTTGCGGCTGCGTCGTCATACAACCGTAGGATTTCATGCTGCCCCCCGTTAAGCAGTTCAACATGGTCATCTTTAATCGCGACGACACTCGCCTGTGTTCCGTTGATAACATCATGAATACCGTAACTATTTTGATGTCCACCTTGCTCAATAATCACCAGTGAACTTTCTGATGAGCTACTGACTATCACCCCGGTCAGTCGTACTTTTAGCGAGGAGAGTGTTGCCACTTGTGCTATCTCTTTATCCCCGCCTGGGAATAGCGTCTTGAACCTGATTTCAGCAGGTGTGGCCTGCGGGTTAGCGTTGTGTGCCTGAGCCGGAATTGGTGTTTGCGGATAAAGCATTTCACCAATACGCCATGTAGCGACAGCCAACTGATAGCCAAGACCACAGAGCAATACCACTGTCACCATCTGCGCTAAAAATGGCTGAGAAAAACTCAGCCTGAACACCGGTTTACTCATTAACACTGATTGCCTTATTAACCAGGGCGAGAACGAACTCGCCCTGGATTGACTTACTGACTTACGGTGACAAAATCAGCGGCGTTCACTCCCGCCGGCAGTGCAAGCGCACCCGGAGTGGTGTTGCTGACTACAATTTCCTCGCTAACGTTGAAGGTCACAGGTTCACGACCCGTTACGTCGGAAGAAGGAGACACCCAGGCCTTGTAGGTGCCAGGCTCAACAATCCACTGGTTCTTTTGCGGGTCAAAGCTTGCCAGCGTTTTGGCAGGGATAGTGAAGGTCAGCTTCTGGCTGGCACCGGGTTGCAGGCTGTCTGTTTTGCTGAAGGATTTAAGCTCAAGAGCGGGTTTTTTCAGCTTAACTTCTGGTGCGTTGATATAAACCTGGGCTGCTTCTTTACCGGCAACGTTGCCGGTGTTGGTCACCGAAACGCTGAATGTGATGCCACCTTTTGCGCCATTACTCAGGGTGTTCGACTCGACTGCCGCGCCGTCATAACCAAAGGTGGTGTAAGAAAGGCCGTAGCCGAACGGCCAGGCAACCGGTTTGCTGAAGGTGCTGTAGTAGCGGTAGCCCACGTAGATGTCATCGTTATAAGAGATTTCATCTGGTGTGCCGTCTCCGTTGGTGTCTTTGCCCGGGAAGGTGGTTGCGGAAGGGACATCGGCATAAGACTGTGGAATGGTTTGTGCCAGTTTGCCCCCAGGGTTGACGACGCCTGAGAGCACGTCGGTGATGGCAAAGCCCGCCTCCTGGCCCGGCAGATATGACAGCAAAATGGCATCAACTTTATCGGCCCACTCGCTGGTATCGACGATGGCAGAGACATCCAGCACGACAACCACTTTCTTGCCTGCAGCATGGAATGCATCAGACGTATTCTGAATCAAATTGAGTTCATTTTCGGTCAGCAGGTAGTCGCCACGGGTATTGGTGCGGTCCACACCTTCACCCGCGATTCGCCCGATAGTGATGAGTGCTGCATCATTGTTCTGCGCAGCACTTTCAACCACTGCCGGGTCAATTGCCGGGTCGTCACAGGTAAAGTAGGTGCCGATCGAGGCCACAAAGCCCGGGTGCTCTACTTTATTTTGCGCGTAGTAATCGCGATAGAATGAGGTTAGCGACTCATCAACGGTGTACTGCTGTTGCAAGCCTTCGGAAAGCATAATGGTCGCTTCATTGTTAACCTGGCCGCTACCTGTGCCACCTTTGATAGTTTCAATCTGGCTCACCCCAAAACTTGCGAGCTTCAAACGCGGTGTTAATGGCAGCGCCTGGTTGTCATTTTTTAACAACACCATGCTCTCTGCCGCAGCCTGGCGTGCCAGTACTCGGTGCTGTTCGAGGTCAGGTTTATTGGACGCGGCGTAGTTGTTATAAGAAGGGGACTGGAAGACTTGCGAGAGAATATGTTCCACGTTAACCGTGACATCTGCTTCGCTAATATCCCCCTTTTTATAAGAGTCTTTCAGTGCGGCCAGCACACCGGTATTGTTGAAAGCACCGGTTACCGGGTCGGTAAATCCACCAGGTTCAATCAGGTCATTACCCGCTTTTAGCTGTTTCCAGCCGGTCAGTTCTGGAGTCCCGGCGAGCCAGTCGGACATTACCAGCCCTTTAAAATCCCACTCATTACGCAAAATATCGGTCAGCAGGTCGCGGCGTTCGTTGGTGTAAGTACCGTTCAGTTTGTTATATGACGACATCACCGCCCACGGCTGCGCTTCTTCTACGGCTATCTGGAAACCGCGCAGATAAATCTCACGCATTGCGCGCGGCGAAACGATGGTATCGATGGAGTTACGGTTGGTTTCTGAGTTGTTGGCAACAAAGTGCTTAATGGTGGTGCCGACTTCATTTGACTCCACACCGTCAACCATAGCGGCGGCAATTTTCCCGCTCAGCAATGGGTCTTCAGAGTAATATTCAAAATTACGCCCGTTCAGCGGGTTACGTTGAATATTCATACCCGGCGCGAGAATAAAGTCGACGCCATATTCTTTAATTTCTTCGCCCATCGCTTTACCCACTTGAGCCACTAATTTTGTGTCCCAGGATGAAGCCAGCAAAGAACCAATTGGCCAGGCAGTGGCATAGAAAGTTTCAGAACTACCGTTTCGAGTACTATTGATACGCAATCCGGCGGGACCATCGGCTAATTTTGCCGCAGGAATATCCAGTTTGTCGCTTTTTACGCCATTGATATAACCAGCAACACCGGATACATCATTTTTATTATTGGTTGCCGGGAATTCACCATTCCCTAGATCCATTCCAGGCCCGACCACCATATTAAGCTTTTCTTCAACGCTCATTTTACCGGCGGCTTCTTTGGCCATTTTTTGGTAATACGCGGCGTCTTTTACTTGTGAGACAGGCGGTTCTTCCTGGCTGTCGTCATCATCGTCGTCATTACAACCAGAAACCATCCCGGCTAATGCCAGGGTGAGACAGATTGTCAGGGTATTCAATTTTGATTTAACGCTTAAGGATTCCATTGTTATTGGCCTTATTTATGTAGGGTATATATCCAGGTTTCGCAAAGGTAAGTACATCAACAGCAGCGGAATAATAACCAGATAAATGGCGGGCGACTTTGCAATGGAAAGCTAATTCTGTGCTCCTGGGAGCAGGGCGTTTTTTTGTGAGTGGTATCTCAAAATAATGCAGGATGCTACAATACATTAACATTACAAAAACAATATTAACGTTCAACTTTGTGCAAGGTCCACATGCTTACCAGAAGCGTATCTAATTCAATATATAGGACAAGTCTTAATAATTTACGTCAAAAAGGAATTGACACAAATAACTTGTTAGGGGGCCTGGGTTTGTCAACTCATGAAATAGACAAACCCTACGGGCGTATTACTGAACATAACCATTACCAATTGATGGCAAAAATTAGTGGGCTTAACAAAACGCTCTATGGGAGTGCTATTCCGGAAACTATTTACATTAATAGTGTTGAACATTCCCACGCTATTTTTCCAGAGTTAATAGGTCTGTGCCTGAATGAAAAAACACTGGAATCAGCATTATGGAGTTTTTCGGATAACCGGTTTTTGATTGGCAACTGTGATGATCTTTTTATAGAAAAAGGGCAGTCACATACTCGCATAAGATATAAAAACCGGGCGCCACACTCTGTTAATAACCCTTCAGCCATCTTTAATCTGGTGTTGCTTGGCAGTATATTGAAAAGTTATTCCCCAGGTATGAGTATGCAAATAGAGCTTACGGACTCAGCGGTTCACCATCAGACGCTGGTGAACGATCTGTTTAACAAAACCTGTTTGCTGCGCCAGGAGCACGATGCCATTATTCTGGAAAACCGCTACCTGGATTGTGAAAACGCCTCATTTAACCCGCTGCTAAATCGCTTACAAAAGAGCCATGTAAGCGCACTCAAAAAACAAATTTTCAAAGAGCCACCGCTGACCACGGCGGTGAATGCAATTATTGAACAGTGTTATTTGTCAGGGCAGGAAACTTCAGCAAACTCAATACTGGAAAAGGTATGCCAGGATCTGCGGATTAGCCGCTGGACACTCAACCGCCGCCTGCAACTCGAGTCAGCGACTTTCACTCAGCTTCTAAACCAGCAGCAGTTGCTACTGTCGATGCGTATGCTGCGTGAATCAACGCTCTCGATTCAGGAAATCAGCGACTGCCTGGGGTTCTCTTCGCATTCCGTTTACTCACGATTCTTTAAGAATCATGTCCAGCTATCTCCTTTGCAGTTTCGGGATAAAGGTCGGGGCTGTGAGAGCGGTTGTTGATGTCGAAACTCGTGGGGGGCTGGTTTAAACGCATAACATCCCAGGACATACCGGAATTGGCGCTACGAAGGAGGCCAACTCCGGTATTTCTTCTGCCTCAACACTTGCCAGCAAATTTTCCGTGAATATTTTCGACGAATGCCTGCTCTCTGCCGGGTATAAGATGATTGTTGAACATAAAATTGAGGTGATGCTTATTGATTGGCGCTGATTTGTTGGTATTAACAGCAGTCGATTTAATTACGCCAAGACGTCTGATTTCTGCTTTTGCACCTTCATATATTCCGGCACACCCCTTCCATACTTCTAAATGCTGGTTGAAGTATTTTTCAGTAATATGGCACCACGCAGACCATTTTCCATCTCTTCCTGCCTCACGGTATTGCCACACCTGGGGGGCAAGGTCAGACAGTCGGTATGCAATTAGCTGTTTTGCCATCTCATAAATTTCTGTTTGGCCGGCATCGTCTGCGTATTCATCAAGAGTGAGATTTATTATCTCCTGAAGTCTTTCAATGGTAATACTCATTTTTCAATCCAGTTATTTAAATATGGCCCTGCCAAAGAGACAGGGCATTAATGATAAAAAGTGATGGTTTCTATAAAGATATTAATTAGAACATCTTCAGGACATTCAGGAAGAAACGTGCTTTGTTGCCGTTGTAGCCATAAGCCTCTTCCGATGCTACGGAACGGGTAAGCGGGAAGGCGACCTCACCGGTTATATGAAGATCTTTATAGGGATTAATCCGTACTCCACCGCCCAGCGAAGCCAGACTTTCACTATCGGTATAACGGGGTTCATTATTCCAGACCTTACCCACATCCCAGAAACTGTAATATTGTACGGGGATAGGATATTCATTAATGACATGTAATTTGGAATATTGCAGCTCAAGCTTACCAGCAATACCATTATCACCGGAGATCTCAGAAGCATCATATCCTCGGCCAAACTGGCTGCCGCCGACACCAAATTGTTCAGGTGTCAGTAAAGCTTCGCCAAATGCTGTCTGGGCGGACATCGCCATATATATTGCAAGGCCTTGAGTAATCGGGTCCAAATTCTGCAATCGTTGCAAGTCGAGCTGTAGCTTCGTGAAGTTAGTATTTCCGCCTTCACGTGAAGGGTTATTACGCCCCTCATGGCTGGCTCCCATTACATGCAGCCCCTGGCTTAACTCCGCTTTCATCAGGTTACTGCCGCCATGGCTATCGACGAAATCCCAGCTAGTGCCCACTCGCAATGCACGAATACGGTCATCACTGGATGGGGTGTTATCGGGGTCATTAAAATATTCTGAGGTTCCGTTATACCAGGTGAAGGCAACAGAACTATTGATATTTTCCATTCGCGATCTCAGCCAGGGGTGGTTAAGACGCGCGATAATATTATCGCCATGACTGTTAGCATTTAAGAAACTATAAGTATCCGGGTATCCATCGTTATGTTGATACAGAATACTCATGGTAGTGCCATAGCGATTAATTGGGGCTTCATATTGCCCTTCATAAAATGCCATGTAATTACTTTCAAAAGAGTGGCCATAGCGAAATGAAAGACGATCGCCTATATCTAATGGATTGTTCAGATTGAGACCACCGTAACCTTGCCATGATCCATAATGGCGGCTATCTCGGTTATCAAGCCCTAAAAATCCGTCCCAACGCTTCAATTTGTTATTAATTAACAGATCAGAACCTGCTTTTTCAGAGGAAGGACTCAACGTTGCCCGGGCTTCATTACCCGGAAGGTCATTCATCAGTAATATATTTCTTTCAAGCTCGGTTGCAGTTAACGGAACATCATTGCGAATATTTTCAGCATAACGTTCAGTCGCGCGATTGGTATCTCCCTGAATATTCGTATTATTGATACGACCTTCGGTGACATGCAATTCTAACAACCCATTGTTAATCTGCTGAACAGGAATGACAGTTTTGACCAGCAGATAACCATCCTGACGATAACGATGGGTTATCTGCGCCGCCGCACTATTAATTTGCTGCAAAGTGACATCTCTACCTTCAAGTGCAGCATAGAGAGGGCGAAGTTGCTCTGCACTATAAACCGTCACCCCTGTCAGTTTAATATGATTAACACGGAATGGCCGCGAGGTGCCCGATGAAAATAGAGGCTTTGCTTCCTGGACATCTAACATTCTGGGGGTCTTTTCGACATCAATCAGCTCGCCATCAGGACCAGATAAATCGCCACTGCTGACTTTTCTCCCGGAAGCATCAGGAACTTCCATCCGGCTGGGATCGTTGGCTTTGAATATAGAAACAGATGCCGCCTCACAATGTGCAATAAATGCCGATGCGAGAATGGCTCCACCTAATATTTTCAAAGTATGGCTGGGTACCCAGATAATTTTTCTTATGCTATTCATCTTAATTTCCCTCTCTATTTTTTTCTAAATCCCTGACGGTTGGAATTAAAGTGCGATTCCAGTCCGGGATGCGGAATTTGCCTTCCTCAATGGCATTCGTGATATAGCCAATCACTTCCTCACGGGCAGGAAGTTGTTCCTCAGGTTCCCCGTAGCTGCGAGGTTTGCAAATTAGTTGTACCGACCAGGCTCGGACAATTGCAGGACTTGCAGTATCGCTGGCCATAATCGATGAAGGGGACTCTATGGTGGTGCAGCGCTCGCCATTTGCTCCACCCGTTAGGGAAATGCCCGTTGAGCGCATATCAATAACGCCTGGATTTGTAGGTGTTGGAGGATTATCCACTGGTGGAACAATAGGATTATCAATAACTGGGTCGTCAGTTACGGGTAAATTATCTATGGGTTTTACATCGACTGGTTTATTGTCAATAGGTTTGTTATCAATAGGTTTGTTATCAACTGGAGGCTCAACCGGAGGCGTAGGATCAGAAGTTGGCCCCAGAATTTTGAGCTCACCATTAATAACGGTCACCAGATAGTTAGCGCTAATAGTATGACTAGCATGGTCAATACTATAGCTACCAATATTTTCCCCAGCCTCGCGGCCCAGCGTGACACCCTGTTTATCTTGCGCAAATTTCCACTGGCGCTCATCGATAGTAAAAGTAAATGTTGGGTCAGTTTCACCCACTTGTTTTATATGATTATCGGCAACGACAACCAACGAAGCCGGAGTTATTGTCATGGTGGATGTGTTAAGTTCAACCGCATAACGTTTATCTACGTCAGTACCACCACTGATTGTTTTTTCGACACTATACTGACCGACATTAGTATTTAGTGCGGGCCGGGAATAATCAACAGTAAAAGTATTGCGGTTTTCATCGTTTAATTGCTGGGCGATAAAGTTATCAACCTCGATGATTTTATTCATCGCGTCATTTTTTATTCGGCTTTCTATGATTGCAGGGTTACTGTCACCATAAATACGTGTCGCATCCTCAGAATTAGCATTAACTTTAGCCTGATAGGTTGTTACCTGTATTGAGTCAGCAGCGTTTTTTGTTGAAGACAACATATAGATCTTCGCTTGCTCGTAAAGATTGCGATAACTATTAGGATTGTTTTCTTTGGCAATCCACGGAGCGTCATCCATTAAGAACCCTAAGTTTGCCTGGACTTCATTGGTTTTAGTTCCGAGGTTAATAATAAGTTGCTGGCTACGATTACTTTCCGGGTGATACTGGATTTCCTCATCAAAAAGAGCGCCATTAATTTTCTGGCCCTGATAAGGTTTTACTCCCCAGCCATTTACTTTTCCGTTGTAGTCTATTTCTATTGCAGTATATGTCCCATTATTGGCCTGGAATGCGAAACCGACTGGTAGTGAATTGGTGAATACATCATTTAAATAAACATCTGATAGTTCAGGATTATTGGCATTAGCTTTAATTGTCCATTTCTGTTTGTTACTGTCTAAAAACGTAATGCCCGTAACCAGGTAGTCAGAGTAATCAAGGAATTTGATAAACTCTGCTTCCGGCAGCGTTATAACATTACCATCTTTGTCGATGACCTTATAATTTTCAGCCGAGAAGACGAGGTAATCAAAAGCTTCATTACTGCTAAGTGTTATGCCGCTATCATTATATTCATCTGCCGAAACCAGTTTTTCACCCACCAACTTTAACTGCTCACTGGAGATATCTGCCAGACTTTCAGGATTGTCGGTAAGAGGGGAGTTAATCGAAATATTGGGCCCATAGGCAGTATTACCTGTTGCATTGGTCTGGCTATAAGTAAATATCCCGTTCGTTGCGCGTCCAGCCAGTTTTTCCGCATAATTCAGCTCACTGTTCATGCGCACACTAGCCCCTTGTAATGCAACTTGCGAGGCTTTGAGTGCAGTATTACTCTCCTGGAAAATAGAACCTGAGTTGGAGGTTTTTATCCAAGCAATACCGCTTCCCAAATCAATAATCGCGCGTTTATTCCACGCCGATTCCCCGGTTTGTCCTTGAGCATTATCTTTTAAAACTACATCACCGGTCGCTGCAATAAAGAGATTGCCGCCCTGGAGAATAATCGGGGCATTAATATAAACACTACCGCTATCTTCATGCAGATCCTTGCCAGCGTAGCTCTTTCCCTGTGTTGGGTTCCCTGATGCTATTAGTGATAGCGTGGCACCAGTCCCGTTTGCCTCAAACACCTTTTTCACCACAATCGGTGCATTGATATTAATTCGTGCTGAAGCGGTGATTTCAACTACACCCTGTTGTTCCAGTGCCCTGGCAACGGCAAGATTGGAAACGGTCCAGTTCCCGGTATCACTGGCGTTCGGAATATCATTTGAGGCACTGGTGTCGTCACTGACGGTGACAATCTCCGGGTCCAGAAGCCATTTGCCGGAGGCCACTGTGCCCGATAGATCAATTTCGGCATCTTTAGTGACATTGAGTTGCCGTCCGGATGTTTCAATCACTCCGCCACGCTCGCCACCTTTTACACTGGCGCTTCCGGCAAAATGCGTTTGATTTTCAGACCAGGCAACAATAGTGCCTCCATCTGTTTTTCCCTGGGCTTTTAAAGAAGCCCCTTTATTCACCGAAACAGTTTTAGCACGCGGTACAGAGCCTTTGCCCTGGTAATCACCGCCGACTAATATCCGGCCACCTTTATCAACGGAACCTGAGGCATCAATACGCGCAGTGGGAGTGAGCGTGACATTTTCTCCCAGTAAATGGATTTCACCGCCTTGAGTGCCTTTTGCCGAAACAGTTCCCGAAACCAGTGTTTTCTCAACATGACCTAAAACAATGGTCCCGCCTTGTTCTGAGACAGAGTCTGCAACGACGGTTCCACCCAGATTAATCACCGAATCCAGATGCCCGGCCGCCCGTTGGGCACTCATAGTAATCACACCGCTACCCACATCAATATGGCCGGTATTGTGCACCCCACCTGTAAGCCCGGAATTAACCTGTGCGTTTGAGTCGCTTGTTTGGGTAATGGCGATATTAATCAGGCCATCACCATGGAAGTCGAGGGTGGCAGCAGGACCGGTTGCCAGCATCGCTTTACCCTGGCGTGCCTGAATAACGCCACTGTTTGCAACTTGTGCACCTAATAGTGTGACCATTCCGTTATCGGCGGCGGTAATTTTACCGGCATTACTTATCATGCCGCTTAGAGAAATATCCAGCTTCCCTGATTGCTCAAATTTTTTTAATTGTTCATCAGTAATCATGCCAGCACCTGCGACCAGCGACTGAGTGCTTATTTTTGAATTTGGGCCAAACCAAATCCCATTGGGGTTAAGCAGAACTAACTGGCCATTAGATGTCAGTACACCAAAAATATTACTGGGATCTTTACCGGTGACACGGTTCAAAGTTACAGAAGAACCATCAGGCTGTTTAAAATGAACTTTATTATCAGCACCAATACTAAAATCTTTCCAGTTAATGACTGTTCGGGCGGTTTGCGTATCAACCTGCATACTCTGCCCATTTTTTGATATCTGAACCTGCCCGGCTACTACGCTGGATATTTCTGGTAAAGATTGCGCTGCATAAAGGGGTTGTGGGGGAATAATGGCAATCGCCACTGCGACTGCGATAATAAATGGATTAGTGAGTGGATCAATTAATATCCCAGAGTTTCCTTTTCTTGATATGACTTTTACTTCGTCCAAAGTGTACCATCCCAATTAATTATAATGGGTTAAACTTTAAAAGGATGGTCCCTTAATAAAAATATATACAACGACAACGATATATTGCCATTGACCTTATTTTCCGGCTTTTGGCTTAGGGAGCATCATTTGCGATAGCAGTATCAGGATTAAAAATAACCACAACGATAAAGCGTGGTCTGATTTTAGACTGATTTATAAACAGGGGAATTACACGCAGTACATTACGGATTTAGTTTTATGGTTGTTCGTAAATGATGACTCTAACCAGTCGGGGTAGGCCATTTATCGTAAATGCAGCCATACAGGGCAGGGAAATGCGTAAAGCATCTAACCTTAAGGTTTTTTTAATCTTCACAACCCTCTCAGTGGCCAATCAGGTTTTTTATCTTAGTAAAGTTTAGTTCTGCCACATTTCTCACCTTTGTTTAAAAATGATAACAATTTTCATTAGCATTCCCATTTTGCTGTGGTTTAATCCGCCTCGCTATGCATTCTGGTGTTATGTACTCATTATTATGAAGGATTAACTTATGAAATTTGGCGTATCGTCCCTGTGTTCAATCGCAATGGTGACTTCCTCTGTTTTGCTGACTCCGTTCGCCGGTGCGGCCGATAACAATGAAGGAATCGTGGTTTATAACGCGCAGCATGAAAACCTGGTTCAGTCGTGGGTTGACGGTTTCACCAAAGAAACCGGCATTAAAGTTACATTGCGTAATGGCGGCGACAGCGAGCTGGGTAATCAACTGGTTCAGGAAGGCAGCAAGTCTCCGGCGGACGTGTTTCTGACTGAAAACTCCCCGGCGATGGTGCTGGTCGATAACGCTAAATTGTTCGCACCTCTGGATAAAAGCACTCTGGAACAGGTTGCACCAGCCTATCGCCCTGAACATGGCCGCTGGATTGGTATTGCCGCACGTAGCACCGTGTTCGTCTATAACCCGGCAAAACTGAGCGAAGCGCAATTGCCGAAATCCTTAATGGATCTGGCGAAACCCGAGTGGAAAGGGCGCTGGGCAGCTTCTCCGTCAGGGGCTGATTTCCAGGCTATCGTCAGTGCTGTTCTGGCATTGAAAGGCGAAAAGGCAACGCTTGAGTGGCTCAAAGCAATGAAAACCAACTTCGTGGCTTATAAAGGCAACAGCACCGTGATGAAAGCGGTCAACGCCGGGCAGATCGACGGCGGGGTCATCTACCACTATTACCGTTTCGTTGACCAGGCCAAAACGGGCGAAAACAGCAAAAACACCGAACTCCACTACTTTAAACATCAGGACCCAGGCGCGTTTGTCAGTATCTCTGGTGGCGGCGTGCTGGCTTCAAGCAAACACCAGCAGCAGGCTCAGGCATTCATGAAGTGGATTACGGGTAAATCTGGCCAGGACACTTTGCGTACCAATGATGCGTTTGAATATGCAGTAGGCGTGAATGCTGCCTCTAACCCGAAACTGGTTCCGCTGAAAGACCTGGATGCGCCAAAAGTTGAAGCATCCTCGCTCAATAGCAAAAAAGTCATTGATCTAATGACTGAAGCTGGTCTTCTTTGATTCCTTAATATAGCGATGAGTGTCTGATGTCCGTGGTCAATATTACCGATAGCCTCAATATTAACAGCCGTACAGTGCAACGCCGGCCCGCGTTTGTGATGGTGCTGTTGGCGATTGTCTTCTCAATGCTCGCCCTGATACCGCCCGCTTTTGTTGTGGTCATCGGTTTTGATACTGGCTGGGAAACGGTTAAGGCACTCATCTTTCGTCCGCGTGTTGGTGAGCTACTCAGCAACACGTTGCTGCTGGTGGCTATTGCTGTGCCACTGTCTGTGGCGGTGGGCACATTACTTGCCTGGCTTACTGAACGAACCACGCTTGCGGGTAGGCGCATCTGGTCGATGCTTGCCGTAGCACCGCTTGCGATTCCCGCCTTTGTACAAAGTTATGCCTGGGTCAGCGCAGTGCCATCAATACATGGCTTATCGGCAGGCGTATTTTTGTCTGTATTGGCGTATTACCCCTTTATTTATCTCCCTGTTGCGGCTGTTTTACGCCGTCTCGACCCGACGCTGGAAGATGTTGCCGCCTCGTTGGGTACACCGCCATGGGCGGTCTTTTTCCGTATTGTTCTGCCGCAACTAAAGCTCGCGATCTGGGGCGGAGCATTGCTGGTGACGCTGCATTTGCTGGCGGAATATGGACTGTATGCGATGATCCGTTTTGATACTTTCACCACGGCCATCTATGACCAGTTCCAGTCGACATTCAGTGGACCTGCGGCCAACATGTTGGCAGGCGTACTGGCGCTATGTTGCCTGGTATTTCTGGCACTTGAAGGTGTCACTCGGGGCAAGGCGCGTTACGCGCGAGTGGGAGCCGGATCCCCACGCGAACAAAATCGTCTGCATCTGAATGCACCGTTGAGTGTTTTGGGCCAGCTATTTTCCCTTACCGTGATACTGCAGGCATTAGTTGTCCCGCTCGCGGTGTTGTGCCGTTGGCTGTGGCTGGGCGGTATCGAAAACTGGAATCATGCCGATCTCTGGCTTTCACTGCGCCAGACCTTGCTGCTGGCATCAGGCGGTGCGCTGCTGATTATTCTCGCCGGGGTCCCGATAGCCTGGCTCTCCGTGCGCCATCCGCGCCCGCTGTTTCGTGTGCTTGAAGCGTGTAATTACTTTACTAGCTCGCTGCCGGGGATTGTGGTCGCACTGGCGTTAGTCACGGTAACCATTAATTACGTGCGTCCTATCTATCAGACTGAAATTACGTTGTTTCTTGCTTATTTGCTGATGTTTACGCCAAGAGCGTTAATCAACCTGCGCGCAGGTATTGCTCAAGCCCCTGTAGAGCTGGAAAACGTGGCTCGCAGTTTAGGTAAAACTCAGGCTCAGGCCATTTGCAGTATCACTTTGCGGCTTGCAGCACCAGGTGCTGCCGCTGGGGCGGCGCTGGTCTTTCTTGGTATAACCAATGAGCTCACCGCAACACTATTACTGTCGCCATTGGGCACCCGCACGCTCTCGACGGGCTTTTGGGCTCTCACCAGCGAAATAGATTATGTTGCCGCCGCACCTTATGCGTTGCTGATGATCCTTATCTCGCTGCCGCTTACCGGAATTCTTTATGTGCAATCTCAAAAACTAGCGGGTCTGTAAGATGATTGAACTTGCGAATATTTCTAAAAAATTTGGTCAGACATCGGTACTGGAAAATCTCAGCCTATCGGTACTACCTGCGAGCCGTACGGTGATTGTTGGGCCATCAGGTTCGGGGAAAACCACGTTACTGCGCATTCTCGCCGGTTTTGAAACGCCGGATAGCGGGCGAATCACGCTATCCGGCAAAACGCTTTTTGACGAGAACACCTTTATTCCCGCACACCAGCGCGGTATTGGGTTTGTGCCGCAGGAAGGTGCGCTTTTCCCGCATATGAAAGTGGGCGATAACATTGCCTACGGCTTGAATGGCTCAAAACATGAAAACCGCCGACGCGTGGCGGAATTGATGGAGGTGGTATCGCTCGACAGTCGCCTGCAACATCACTGGCCGCATGAGATTTCTGGCGGGCAGCAGCAGCGTGTGGCGCTGGCTCGGGCACTGGCACAAGAGCCAGTATTAATGCTTTTGGATGAGCCTTTTTCGGCACTCGATACCGGGCTGCGAGCTGCAACCCGCAAAGCCACGGCTGAATTACTGACCCATGCTGGTGTCGCCTCTATTCTGGTCACGCACGATCAACATGAAGCCCTCTCTTTTGCCAGCCAGATTGCGGTGATTCGTGATGGGCGCTTTACACAGGTTGGCTCACCCGTCGAGGTCTATTCGCAGCCTGTCGATGAGGCCACCGCGCTGTTTCTTGGCGATGCGTTGATATTCAACGCGCAACTGAGTGGGGGATTTGCACGCTGTGAGCTGGGTAATATCCCAGCGGATAACACTCAATATAGCGGCGAGAGGCGTATTATGCTGCGCCCGGAACAAGTGGTTATTTCGCCACTCAAGACCGATTCAGAACCTCAGCCTGTTGTGACGATCATGGATGTGGATTTTACCGGTTATCTTTCGACGCTGACGCTGGCATCACCGGGTTGGCCGACACCTTTGCAGGTGAAAACCATCAGCCAGCAAAACTGGCAAGTTGGGATGGCGGTGAAACTTACGGTCAACGGCCATGCTTGCGTGCTGGCGGGGTAAGGTTGGCTATTACTGTGTAAAACCGCCGCCACCCACCAGGGCTTGCGCGCACCATTTCATTAATTGAACGGTGCCCGCAAAGCGTTATGCCTCTACCCGCTGTGAGTTAACCCCGGCATTCGCGGAATAAATCGCTGCCCGGCTGGTAGACACTGGTGCTGATGTCCCAAAGCCCGAGAACCGACGAGAACAGGTTGTCATGGGAGTACGGTTTTTTCGCCGCATTATCTTGTAAACAAGAGATGTTGATGTGTTTCACGGCGATAAAGCCCGGTGACATCCACACCTGCATCGGGATATGCGTTTGTTGATCCGGGGCCAGTTTGTAAGGCGTACCATGCAGATACAGGCCACTTTCTCCTAATGACTCACCGTGATCGGAAACGTACAGCAGCACGGTGTTGTATTGATCACTGTATTTTTTCAGTTTCTCAATCATTTGCGCTAATACATAGTCGGTGTGGCGAATGGTGTTGTCGTAGGTATTGACCAACTGCTCCTGGGTACAGTTTTCAATATCACTGCGTGAACATTCCGGCATGAAGTGGCGATGCTCTGCTGGGTAACGCTGGTAATAAGTCGGCCCATGGCTGCCAATCATATGGAAGGCGACCAGTTTGTCTCCGGCCATTTTAGCCACTTCAGCATCAAGATTTTCCAGCATCACATCGTCATAACAGGTTTCGCCATCACACAGTTTCGGGTTATCAGTTGGCTTGGTTTCGATAGTCGGAATGCGGCTACACACACCTTTACAGCCTCCATCGTTCTCTTTCCACAGCAGTGAAACACCCGTTTTCTGCACGATGTCGAGGAAGTTATCGCTGTTGTACGCTTTCTTGCCGTCGTAGTCAGTGCGGTTCATATTCGAGAACATGCACGGTACGGAAACAGCGGTGGCGGTACCGCAGGAGTGAACATCTTTAAATGAGATAACGCCGCCCGATTGGCTGGTAAAGGCGTTGGTATCACGCGAATAACCGTTCATCGAGAAATTCTGGCTACGGGCCGTTTCACCAATCACCAGGAACATCAGCGTTGGTTTTTCTTTATTGGCAACACGTTTGGCATCATCGCCCAGCGACTGGAAGGGTTCTTTGGTCGTAAAGTACGTATCCTTCAGATAGCGAACGGTACTGTAGACGTAGTTAGCCGGAATAATTTCTTTGTTAAGCGTTGAGTTGTTACGCCCAACCGAGGCGTAATCCTGGTAGTAAAGCGCTGCAACACCTGCAATAAGCGCCAGCGATGCCACCATCGACAGCAGGCGATATGCGATGCCTTTGTACCATTTTGCTGGATATTCAATTTTAATTAAAAACAATAAGATAGCAGGCAGTACGCCGGTCAAAAGAATCCATAAAATAATTGAGCCATTCAGATAGGAATGCGCTTCTTGCGGGTTCGTTTCAATGATGTTTTCAATCATCGATTGATCAAACATCACTTTATATTTCAGCGTCGAATAACTGACCATTGAGCCAGTAATTAGCAGCAAGGCAAAAAATGGCTTCAATAGAAAACGAATAGAGAAGGGCATGAAGACAAAATTGAGAGCCGCAACTAACACGAAAGGTATGGAGATAACGAAACCGATTTTTACATGCTCAAGATGGGTCAAGATATCGTAAAAATGCAGTAACACGGGCCAGTTGAGTAAGAAGGCAAAGACGACCGCCAACAGTAAAATCAGCGGGATGACCTTCATCCTGAAAAGTACGGGCATTAACATCTCCAACAGGTTCATTTTTATACTATTGATACACAGGCGAGCAGGATGGGTTTGCCATCGGAATTTCTGCCATAGACCACAAGCGGTGTATGTGTGAGTGTGATTATTAATGACCAACCTTAATTTAACCTTAATGTATTCCATGAGATAAAAATTAAACGGCTATTAAATGAATGCATATAAAAGAAAGGAGAGGGGAACTTTTTGGTTTTCTGGTTTTTGTGACAATTCCGTGAACTTAATTGCCAGGTGTTTATCTCGGTTTATTTATTCAAATTACTCACATCTTAATATTGACCTAAGAAATCTCTGCTAAGTTGGTTTTAATTTAACAGTGGTTTAGATAGCAGCATTGTGAATCAATCATGTTGTGCTTTTATTTAATTAATCTGCTTCATGATTAATAAAGTTTCTACTTAATTACAGGGATATCCAATGAGTGAATTTCTGCCCTTCTCACGGCCCGCTATGGGACAAGAAGAACTCGCCGCTGTAAGTGAAGTTTTGCAGTCTGGTTGGATAACAACAGGCCCCAAAAATCAGGCGCTCGAACAGGCATTTTGCGAGTTAACAGGCAATAAACACGCTATCGCAGTCAGCTCCGCGACGGCAGGCATGCATGTGGCGTTGATGGCATTGGGCATCCAGGCTGGTGATGAAGTGATTACCCCTTCTTTGACCTGGGTTTCCACTCTCAACATGATTGTGTTGTTAGGTGCCGAACCGGTGATGATCGATGTTGACCGCGATACCCTGATGGTAACGCCTCAAAGCATTGAAGGGGCGATTACGCCACGCACGCGCGCCATTATTCCTGTGCACTACGCCGGGGCTCCAGCAGATATCGACGCTATCCGCGCGATAGGTGAGCGTCACGGAATCCCTGTAATTGAAGATGCAGCACATGCCGCTGGAACCCACTATAAAGGCAAGCATATTGGCGACCGTGGGACGGCAATTTTCTCCTTCCATGCCATTAAAAACATGACGTGTGCTGAAGGCGGATTGATTGTCACTGACGACGAGCAGCTTGCAAACCGGATGCGTAGTCTGAAGTTTCACGGGCTCGGTGTTGATGCTTTTGACCGCCAGACATTAGGGCGTGCTCCACAGGCAGAAGTGATCACTCCAGGGTACAAATACAATCTCGCCGATATTAATGCAGCAATTGCCCTGGTGCAGTTAAACAAGCTTGAACAAAATAACGCGCGGCGTACTGAAATAGCTGAACGTTATTTAGCTGAGTTGGTCAATACGCCTTATTTACCGCTTATCCATCCTCAATGGGCACATAAACACGCCTGGCATCTTTTTATTTTACGTATTGATGAATCTCGTTGCGGAATTACCCGCAATGAATTTATGGGGGCTTTAAAAGAGAAGGGAATTGGCACTGGGCTGCATTTCCGGGCCGCTCATACACAGAAATACTACCGCGAACGCTACCCAACACTCTCTTTGCCTGATACCGAATGGAACAGCGACCGTATTTGCTCCATTCCGTTATTTCCAACGATGTCCGATGACGACGTCTCGCGCGTAATCAATGCATTACGTGAAGTTGCAGGAAAATAATATGATGACCCCTTTACCGATCCACAAAGTCTCTGTGGTTATCCCGGTTTATAACGAACAAGAAAGCATACCCGAGCTTATCAGGCGCACTACGGCCGCGTGCGAAACCTTGGGTAAGGATTACGAAATTTTGCTGGTCGATGATGGCAGCAGCGATGAATCCGCCTCCATGTTGACTGATGCTGCCCAGTTGCCCGGCAGCCATATTGTTGCGGTGTTGCTCAACCGTAATTACGGCCAACACAACGCGATAATGGCCGGGTTTAGCCACGTCACCGGGGATTTGATTGTTACCCTCGACGCTGATCTGCAAAACCCGCCGGAAGAGATCCCGCGCCTGGTGGCAAAAGCTGATGAAGGCTACGACGTGGTGGGGACAGTACGCCAGAACCGCCAGGATACCTGGTTCCGTAAGCGAGCTTCACGCCTGATTAATCGCCTGATTCAAAGCACGACTGGCAAAGCGATGGGGGATTACGGCTGCATGTTGCGCGCCTATCGCCGCCATATCATTGACGCGATGCTTAATTGCCATGAACGCAGCACTTTTATTCCTATTCTGGCAAACACCTTTGCCCGTAAAGCGACCGAGATTCCGGTGCATCACGCCGAGCGCGAGTTTGGTGATTCCAAATACAGCTTTATGCGTTTAATTAACCTTATGTACGACCTGGTGACCTGCCTGACCACCACGCCGCTGCGCATGCTGAGTGTTTTCGGCAGCATTATTGCGGTGCTGGGCTTCACGCTTTCAGTTCTGCTGGTTGTTTTACGTCTTGCCTTCGGGCCGCAATGGGCGGCGGAAGGGGTGTTCATGCTGTTTGCGGTGCTGTTTATGTTCATCGGCGCGCAATTCGTGGGCATGGGACTGCTGGGTGAATACATCGGCCGAATTTATACCGATGTCCGCGCCCGCCCTCGTTATTTTATTCAGCGCGTAGTTAGCCGCGACTCAGTCTCAACTTCAAAGGAAAATCATCAATGAAAGCTGTTGTATTTGCTTATCACGACATTGGGTGTGCAGGCGTTAATGCACTGGTAGCTGCCGGTTATGACATTACGGCTATTTACACCCACCCTGATTCACCTTCTGAAAATCATTTTTTTGGGTCAGTGGCTCGCACCGCCGCAGAACATGGCATTCCGGTTTATGCCCCGGATGATGTGAATCACCCTTTGTGGGTTGACCGTATTAAATCCGCTCAGCCCGATGTGATTTTCTCGTTTTACTATCGCAATTTGCTGTGCGATGAAATTCTCAATAGCGCGACGGTAGGGGCTTTTAACCTACATGGTTCGTTGCTGCCGCATTACCGTGGCCGTGCACCGCTAAACTGGGTGCTGGTGAAAGGCGAAACTGAAACGGGCGTCACGCTGCATCGTATGGTTAGCCGTGCAGATGCCGGTGCTATTGTGGCGCAACATCGAGTGGCTATTGCCCCGGAAGAAACGGCATTAACGCTGCATCATAAATTGACTAAAGCGGCGTCTCACCTGCTGGAAGGTATTCTTCCGGCGATCAAAACCGGGTATTTCCCGCAGGTTGAGCAAGATCACAGCAAAGCGACCACTTTTGGCCGACGCACGCCGCAGGATGGCTGCATCAACTGGCAATCTCCGGCCCATGAAATTGATAATCTGATTCGCGCGGTGACCGACCCGTGGCCAGGTGCATTTAGCTATGTGGGTGGCGCTAAATTTGTTGTCTGGAAAGGACGCGTGCTCGAAGGGCTTCAGCCGGCGAAAGCGGGAACAGTGCTATCCGTAAGTCCGCTTATCATTGCCACCGGTGGCGGTGCACTGGAAATCGTTACCGGTCAAACCGAAAACGGCGTCTACATGCAGGGTTCACAACTGGCGCAAACCCTTGGCCTGGTGGCGGGTGCATTGCTTAGTAACCAACCGGTATCAGCAATAAAACGTCGCACTCGCGTGCTGATCCTCGGAGTGAATGGTTTTATCGGCAACCACCTGACCGAACGCCTGTTGCAGGACGATAACTTCGAAGTTTACGGCCTGGATATCGGTTCTGATGCTATCAGCCGTTTTATCGGCAACGAACGTTTCCACTTTGTGGAAGGTGATATCAGCATTCACTCCGAATGGATTGAGTATCACATTAAGAAATGTGATGTCGTGCTGCCGCTGGTTGCCATCGCTACACCCATTGAATACACCCGTAACCCACTGCGCGTGTTCGAGTTGGATTTTGAAGAAAACCTGAAAATCATCCGCGACTGCGTGAAATACCAGAAGCGCATTATCTTCCCATCTACGTCCGAAGTTTATGGTATGAGCACCGATAAAGTGTTCGATGAAGATAACTCGAACCTGATTGTTGGGCCTATCAATAAACAGCGCTGGATTTACTCGGTTTCAAAACAACTTCTTGACCGCGTTATCTGGGCGTATGGCGAAAAAGAGGGCTTGCGCTTCACGTTATTCCGTCCGTTTAACTGGATGGGGCCGCGCCTGGATAACCTTAATGCCGCACGTATCGGTAGCTCGCGCGCAATTACTCAATTGATTCTTAACTTGGTAGAGGGTTCGCCGATTAAGTTGATTGATGGTGGTAAACAAAAACGCTGCTTTACTGATATCAGCGATGGTATCGAAGCGTTGTTCCGCATTATCGAGAACAAAAACAGCAACTGTGATGGGCAAATCATCAACATCGGCAACCCCGATAACGAAGCGAGCATTAAAGAACTGGCGCAAATGCTGCTGGAGAGCTTTGAAAAACACCCATTACGTAGCCATTTCCCGCCGTTTGCCGGTTTCCGCGAAGTGGAAAGCAGCACTTATTACGGCAAAGGTTATCAGGATGTGGAGCATCGCAAGCCGAGCATCCGCAATGCTCATCGCTTAATAAACTGGAAACCAACGGTTGAGATGGAACAAACCATTGATGAGACCCTGGATTTCTTCCTTAAAACAGTTGAACTGACGGAACCTCAGGCATGAGAAAAGTTGGCCTGCGCATTGATGTAGATACATGGCGAGGCACCCAACAGGGGGTTGCGCATCTTCTTGAGATCTTAAGTTTGCACGGTATTCAGGCCACATTTTTCTTCAGCGTTGGCCCGGATAACATGGGCCGCCATTTATGGCGGCTGGTGAAACCGCAATTTCTGTGGAAGATGCTGCGCTCAAAAGCAGCATCGCTCTACGGTTGGGATATTCTGCTGGCGGGTACGGCGTGGCCGGGTCGTAAAATCGGCGCAGGTAATGCAGATATTATTGCGGCGGCAGCCGATCACCATGAAGTCGGCCTGCACGCCTGGGATCACTTTGCCTGGCAAACCTGGGCGGGTGTCTGGGATACCGAGCAACTCGAGAAGCAAATTCAGCTTGGGTTGGATGCGTTGAGTCAGATTATCCAGCAGCCAGTGACGTGTTCCGCTGTCGCGGGCTGGCGCGCCGATCAGCGCGTGGTGCGGGCAAAAGAGCGGTTTGGTTTTAGCTACAACAGCGACTGTCGCGGCACCACGCCATTTCGGCCACTTTTACCCGACGGCTGCTTTGGGACAGTGCAAATCCCGGTGACGCTCCCGACCTGGGATGAAGTGATTGGTGATGGCGTCAGCCGTGAAGGCTACAACCGTTTTATTCTCGACCGCATCAAACAAGACGCTGGCACGCCGGTCTACACCATCCACGCCGAAGTGGAAGGGATTGTGATGCGTAAAGACTTTAGCGAATTGCTCACCATGGCCGCCCTTGAAGGGATTCAGTTCTGCCCATTAAGCGAACTGTTGCCGGAGGATTTGTCCACGCTGCCGTCGGGCAAAGTGGTGCGCGGTGTTATTGCTGGCCGAGAAGGCTGGTTAGGAAGCCAACAATTAATCGAGCGTTAAACAGATGAAATCAGCAAAGTATTCGCTAGTTCTGTTACTGGGTTTTGCTCTGCTTTACCTGCTTCCCATTGAGTTTCGCGCGCTCTGGCAACCGGATGAAACCCGCTATGCGGAAATCAGCCGTGAAATGCTGGCTGCGGGGAACTGGATTGTCCCGCATTTTCTGGATGTACGTTATTTTGAAAAACCGGTCGCTGGATACTGGATCAATAACCTCAGCCAAATGCTCTTCGGCCATAACAACTTTGCGGTACGTTTTGGCTCGGTGTTTTCTATCACGATTAGCGCATTGTTAGTCACCTGGCTGGCATTTCGTTTATGGCGTGATAAAGCCACGGCGGTTATGTCCGGTGTGATTTTCCTCACCTGTTTGCTGGTTTATGGTGTCGGCACCTATGCGGTTCTCGACCCGATGATCACGCTGTGGCTGGTGGCTGCTATGTGCAGTTTCTGGTGGGCGACAAATGCGCAAACGACGGTGGCAAAAGCAGGGGGCTATCTGCTGCTCGGCCTGGCTTGCGGCATGGGAGTCATGACAAAAGGTTTTCTGGCGCTGGCGGTCCCAGTATTAGGTGTATTGCCGTGGGTGATTGCCCAAAAACGCTGGAAAGAGGTGCTGTTGTTTGGGCCACTTGCAGTATTGAGTGCGATTGCCATTACCTTGCCATGGGCACTGGCTATCGCTAAAGCGGAGCCAACTTTCTGGCACTATTTCTTCTGGGTTGAGCATATCCAACGCTTTGCTGAGAAAGATGCGCAGCATAAAGCGCCATTCTGGTATTACATCCCGTTCCTGATTGCCGGATGTTTGCCGTGGGTTGCTTTGTTGCCTGGCGCGCTAAAGCGTGGCTGGCAAGAGCGCAAAATAGAGAGCGGAATGCTTTATGTCCTGGGTTGGGTGGTCATGCCGCTGCTGTTTTTCAGTATCGCGAAAGGCAAGCTGCCCACCTATATTCTGCCGTGCTTCGCACCGCTGGCCATCTTGCTGGCACGCCATGCGACACAACTGGCTGCGTCATCAAAAACTTTAAAAGTGAATGGTTGGATCAACACTGTTTTTGGTGGGATTTGTACGCTGGTTATCCTGCTGGTGCTGGCACCATGGGGGCTTGCGAAACATCCGGTCTATGCCAGCAATGAAGTACTCAAAGTAATCCAGGCCAGCATCGCGTTTCTGGTTTGGGCGCTGGTGGGGTATTTCACCACGCGCAACCACGCGAAACTCTGGCAATGGGCCGCGCTGTGTCCGCTTGGCCTGGCTCTGTTGGTTGGCGGGGTTATTCCAGACAAAGTTATCGATTCTAAACATCCGCAGGCCTTTATCGATGTGGTACGCCCGGAACTGGAGAACAGCCGCTATATTCTTGCCGACAGTGTTGGCGTGGGTGCCGGTATTGCCTGGGAGTTAAAGCGTGACGACATTACGATGTATGCAAAACCAGGTGAGTTGAACTACGGCCTGACAAACTTCGCTGATGCCAAAGATAACTTTGTCTCTCGCGAAGACTTTGCCAACTGGCTGGCAACACACCGTAAAGAAGGGAATGTTTCTTTGGTTATGTTGCTGTCGAAAAACAAAGTGCCAGAAGACAATGATGTACCAACGCCAGATCAGCTCTATCGTAAAGGGCGCTTTGTTCTCTTCTTCTACGAACAAACGCCATGAGTTATTTGCTGATTGTGCTGGCCAGCCTATTGAGTTGTGGAGGCCAGCTTTGCCAAAAACAGGCCACCTGGCGACCTGGTCGTCGCCACTTATCCGGCTGGCTGGCATTAAGCGTTACGTTACTCGGTTGCGCTATGCTGTTGTGGTTGCTGGTGTTACAGCGCATTCCCGTCAGCGTGGCCTATCCGATGCTAAGCCTTAATTTTATCTTTATCACTCTCGCCGCGCGCTTTATCTGGCATGAGGTTGTTTCGCTTCGGCATTGGTTGGGGATTTTGTTGATTATCGTTGGGATCTCCATTCTGGGAGGGGCTGCCTGATGGGCTACTTCTGGGCATTGATGAGCGTGCTGTTAGTCAGTTGCGCGCAGCTCATCATGAAATGGGCGATGATGGCATTGCCACCGGTTGAAAAGCACGACGAACTGCTTGCCGCTTTTATGAGTGCAACACCTGGTGCACAAGCATTAATCGCCGGGTTACTTGCCTATGTCTTTTCAATGGCCTGTTGGTTTTTTGCATTGCGGCAAATAGCGCTGAGTAAAGCTTACCCGCTACTGAGTCTAAGTTACGTTCTGGTGTGGGCTGCGGCTATCTGGGTTCCGTGGCTGGGTGAGAGTTTCAGTATGGGCAAACTTGTCGGCGTGAGCGTGATTTTCCTCGGCTTGCTGTTGGTTTGTCTGCCAGAAAAAAATCGTTAATCCCGATATGCTGTTTTCTTCTAACTGATACCTTTTTGGTTTTATAAACCACAACAGGCATCCTGCTATAGTCGTTTCATTACACATTGGCAGTTATTTTTTAAGGAAAAAAGCGTGCGATTGACAATACCTCACTTACGGATTGGGGCTGTCTTGCTGGCAGGTTTGATGCTGGCGGGCTGTGACCAACAAAGCAGTAATGCGAAACATATTAAAGTTGGTGTGATTAACGGCGCAGAGCAGGATGTGGCGGAAGTCGCGAAAAAAGTCGCTAAAGAGAAGTACGGCCTGGAAGTGGAGTTGGTCGGGTTTAGCGGTTCATTGCTACCAAATGACTCCACCAACCATGGTGAGTTAGATGCTAACGTTTTCCAGCATCGTCCATTCCTCGAGCAAGACAACAAAGCGCATAACTACAAATTAGTGGCCGTGGGTAATACCTTCGTGTTCCCGATGGCCGGTTATTCGAAAAAAATTAAGACGGTAGATCAATTACAAGACGGTGCCACTGTTGCAATCCCGAATGACCCAACCAATCTGGGGCGTGCTCTTCTGCTGCTGCAAAAAGAAAAGCTTATCACTCTGAAAGAGGGTAAAGGACTGCTGCCGACCGCGTTGGATATTACTGAAAACCCGCGCCATCTGAACATTATGGAGCTTGAAGGAGCACAGTTACCGCGAGTGTTGGACGATGCGAAAGTTGATGTGGCGATTATTAGTACGACTTACATCCAGCAAACAGGCTTGTCGCCGGTGCATGATAGCGTCTTTATCGAAGATAAAAACTCGCCATATGTGAACATCCTGGTTGCACGTGAAGACAACAAAGATGCGGAAAATGTGAAAGAGTTCCTGCAATCTTATCAGTCACCAGAGGTGGCGAAAGCGGCCGAAAAAATCTTTAATGGTGGGGCTGTTCCTGGCTGGTAATCACTGAAGTCATTGCAAAAACGAGTAGATTGATGGGCTGTTGCTAACAGCCCATTTTGTTATTTACGACCCAGCAAGAAGCCAAATACCACACCAACCGCCGCGGCAATCGCTAAACCGGCAATAGGGTTGGTTGACACCTGATCCCGCACATTATCTGTTGCATCTCTTACTGCGTAACTGGCTTGCGACGCATACTTTCTGGCCGCACCCTTAAATTCATCATCAGGGTTATTGGTATGTCTGCCATATAACTCCCTGGCAGTGCCTGCTGCTTCG
The DNA here is from genome assembly GCF_021282435.1 of Buttiauxella cochleicola. NCBI lineage: Bacteria > Pseudomonadati > Pseudomonadota > Gammaproteobacteria > Enterobacterales > Enterobacteriaceae > Buttiauxella > Buttiauxella cochleicola. The sequence continues at coordinate 168,266 of NZ_JAJSOT010000001.1, forward strand.
TTGAGTTTGTCTGTTGTTTTGTCAAACATACTGAGCTCCTTAGATTTAATTGCGCAACTAAGTGTAGTTGAGAGAACCGGAGAGAAATGTTTTAAACCGAGAATTCAGACAATGTGAGAAAATCTCGCTAAGTGGGCGTTTTATCCCGGCATAGCGTTAGCGGTGATTAGTCTAAATGGCAGGAAAACAGGCAACTGCTCCTTCTCGCAGTTGCCTGTTTTCAGAGACAGAAAAAGCGTATCAAATTAACTCGGGCAGCCCTTTCAGGATCTTATCGAGCGTAACGGGATAATCTCTCACCCGCACTCCTGTCGCGTTATAGACGGCATTGGCGATGGCAGCGCTCACGCCACACAACCCCAGTTCACCGACACCTTTGGCTTTCATGGGTGAGGAGACAGGATCGGTATCGTCGAGGAAAATCACCTCCTGCACGGGGATATCGGCATGTACCGGTACTTCATAGCCTGCAAGGTCGTGGTTAACGAAATAGCCTAACCTGGTATCGACGGCTAACTCCTCCATTAGCGCGGCCCCGATCCCCATGGTCATCGCACCAATAACCTGGCTGCGGGCTGTTTTAGGGTTAAGAATTCGGCCAGCAGCGCACACTGCTAACATTCGGCGAACGCGCGTTTCACCGGTTGCAATATCCACTCCGACTTCAACGAAATGTGCTGCAAAAGTGGATTGCTGGAATTTCTTTTCGAGCTCACCAAATTCAATGTCATCCTCAACCGTTATTATCCCCGTTGCGGCGGCCTCCTTAAGAGGGGTTGAGCGGTCACCCTGGCGTATTTGTTCATTACCAAACACTGCCTGTTGCGGGTCAAAGCCCAGTTTGTTTGCCACGGCCTCGCGCAACTTCACACAGGCGGCATAAACCCCGGCCGTTGAACTATTGGCACCCCATTGGCCACCTGAGCCTGCCGAAACCGGGAAATCGGAATCCCCCAACCGCACCACGACTTTTTCTAGCGGTACGCCCAACATTTCAGCTGCTGTCTGGGCAATGATGGTGTAACTGCCGGTGCCGATATCCGTCATATCGGTTTCAACGGTGACGATACCCTGTGCATCAAGATGAACGCGTGCGCCCGATTTCATCACCAGGTTGTTACGAAAGCCTGCCGCAACACCCATGCCGACAAGCCAGTGCCCATCGCGGACTTGCGCAGGCTGAGCTTTGCGCTGCTTCCAGCCAAAGCGGTCGGCTCCGGTACGCAGGCATTCAACCAACTGGCGGCGCGAAAAAAATCGCTCAGGGTTGGCAGGGTCAACCTGGGTATCGTTGAGAATGCGAAACTCAACCGGGTCGATACCCGCTTTGGCGGCCACCTCATCAATAGCGATTTCCAGCGCCATTAATCCCGGCGCCTCTCCTGGCGCACGCATGGCATTGCCTTCTGGCAGGTCAAGTTTGGCCAGACGCAGCCCGGTATGGCGGTTGGCACCTGCGTATAACAACTCACTTTGCTGAACGGCTGTTTCCGATGGGCCTCCGGCAAGATTACCGGACCAACTCTCATGTGAGATTGCGCTAATCCGCCCGGTTTTATCCGTACCGATTTGAATATGCTGAATAGTTGCCGGGCGATGAGTGGTGTTATTGGGAATCAAGGGTCTTTGCAAAGCAATTTTGACGGGACGTTTTGCTGCGCGAGCACCAAGTGCTGCCAGCAGCGCATCGCTACGTAGGAACAGCTTCCCGCCAAAACCACCACCAATATAGGGTGAATAAACCCTTATATCTTCTTTGGGGAGTTTCAGCGTTTTAGCCAGGTCACTGCGACACCAGTCAATCATCTGATTGGAGGTCCATAAGGTAAGCTTATTTCCATCCCACGCAGCCATAGAGGCGTGTGGTTCCATCGCCATGTGGCTTTGGTCTGGGGTGGTGTAGGTGGCATCAAACTGCACCGCAGAAGCGGCGAAAGCACTGGCAAAATCACCGGTTGATTTGTCCGGCTCTTCTTCAGATGCGGTAGTGACGGCGGGTTTTTCCTCGGCAAGATTGTATACACCCTGTTCGCGGCGGTAATCGACTTTAATCAGTTCTGACGCCGCACGAGCTTGCTCGAAGGTTTCTGCGACCACAACGGCAATGGCCTGGTGATAGTGTTCAATCGTCGGGCCTGCGAGTAGCCTTGCCGGGTTTTTTTCACCTTTTCCAAGCGGGCCTGCATTATCCATAGTCACAAATGTAATCACGCCAGGGGCTGCGCGGGCAGCTTCTAAATCAATTGAGTTGATATGCCCTTTAGCAATGGCGGAGCCCACCACATAGCCATATGCCACATTGGCTGCTTCGTTATGCCATTCGTAGGCATAGTGAGCAGTGCCGGTCGTTTTCAGGTGGCCATCAATACGATCATGGGGCTGCCCCACAACGTTGAGCTGGTCGATTGGATTATCTTTTGCCGGAGTATCAAATTTCATTGGCTTATCCCCGCGCTTGCGTCAGTACAGAGGCGAGCGTGCGCTGCGCCAGTATCAGTTTGAACTCATTTTCAGGAGTAGGGTGCGCATCGGCAAACAGCCGCTCATAAACCTTTTGGCTGCCGTTGCTCAACAGTTGATCAGCTTCCTCAAGCCGCCACGGTTTGTGCGCAACGCCACCAAGAGCCACGCGTCCGGTTCCATCGGGCTGCACAATGGCGGCAACCGAAACCAGAGCAAAGGCGTAGGAGGCGCGGTCTCGAACTTTGCGATAGATATGTGTGCCGCCCAGAGGTGGAGGCAAGGTAACGGCAGTGATCAGTTCACCTGAAGTGAGTGCTGTTTCCAGATGCGGTGTGTTACCCGGTGCGCGATAGAAATCTGCCAATGGGATTTTGCGTACCTGTCCGTTGGGACTGACCGTCTCGACCACAGCATCGAGCAGGCGCATGGCGACGGCCATATCGCTGGGGTGGGTTGCGATACAGGCTCGGCTGGCCCCGACCACCGCATGCTGGCGGCTAAAACCCTCAAGAGCGGCACATCCACTGCCGGGAAGCCGCTTATTACAAGGTTGGTTGGTATCATAAAAGTAGGGGCAACGCGTGCGCTGGAGCAAATTACCAGCAGTGGTTGCCTGATTGCGCAACTGGCCTGATGCTCCCGCGAGCAGCGCTCGGGAAAGTACCGCATAGTCGCGACGAATACGCGTTTCTGCCGCGAGATCTGTATTGCGCACCAGCGCGCCAATGCGCAGACCACCCTCGTCCGTTGACTCAATTTTGTTCAGCATAAGAGCGTTCACGTCAATCAAATGGGTTGGCGTCTCTATTTCAAGCTTCATCAAATCAAGAAGATTCGTTCCCCCGGCAATAAATTTGGCACCAGGATTACGTTGGGCGCTCGCTGCCGCTTCGGCCGGGGTTTTCACTCGCTCAAAAGTAAAAGCTTTCATGATTTTTGCCCCCCTGCCACATCTTCAATGGCCGCAAGAATGTTGGAATAAGCACCGCAGCGGCAGATGTTGCCGCTCATGCGTTCACGTATTTCGTCGGCGGTGGCCTGAGGAGGTGAATTCAAATCGGAGGTGACGTGGCTTGGAATGCCCATTTCGAGCTCTTTTAGGACCATAACGGAGGAGCAAATTTGCCCAGGCGTGCAGTACCCACATTGAAAACCGTCATGCTTGATAAAGGCGGCCTGCATAGGGTGCAAGTTATCCGGTCTACCGAGACCTTCAATGGTGGTGATTTCGGCATCCTGCTGCATCACGGCAAGGGTCAGGCAGGCGTTTATCCGGCGACCATCGACGATCACTGTACATGCGCCACACTGGCCGTGGTCGCACCCTTTTTTGGTCCCGGTAAGATGCAGGTTTTCGCGCAGCGCGTCCAACAGTGTGGTTCGCGTATCAACGTCCAGTGGGTGGGATTCGCCGTTAACATTTAATGTTACGCGCGCCAATTCAGGCGGGGGAGTGGTGGTATTTGCGCTCGATCCAAAAGCGTGAGATGGCGTCATCGCCACGGTCGCGGCCGACACAACACCAACCTTGAGAAGCTCCCGCCTGGTCAGGCGAAAGCCATAATACTCAATATTGAGGTAGTGATTACCGCTGCTGTTGCTGCTTGCACTATACAAGTGCCTTTTATTCGCTTCATGGTCATGGTTGCTCATACCGCCTCCAGTGTTCGAAAGATTGAACCAGGAAAATGGAAGTCTCTGCGATGCTCAAATTTTTATAACGAACTATTAAGCATAGACGGCGCAGGCGTTGGGATTATTCCTGAATTCTGCCAAGAGGGGAGTTACAAGCGGCGTATCCATAACTAACCGCATACTCTGCCAGAGATGACATGCATGTTGTGCGGACACAGAGATAGTGTGGCTGCCATTGCTTAATGCTGAAGTGAAAGGTGATTAACATAAAATGCTCACCACACTCACCGAATCACAACAAATGAGCATTCATGATCTGTATCAAAATCATACCATCCATATAAAATATATATACCAAAGCTATGCGCCATATCATTGCTTGAGGATAGGGGGATATATATATTCAGCTCATCGCCTACCGGTGTGATCAATACGCGGTTTTAACTATATTACGCAGATGTAACGAGGTTAATTTTCATGATTAAAAATGCATTCGTGGAAAAAAATAGTGACGGAAATATTGTCGTTCGTGTAGAAGATAAACAGTTATCGACATTTGATGATTATAATTCCGCATTAGAATGGGCATTTTCAATTGGTTATCGTGTTTACAAAAAAGAACCTACTACCGATAAGCACGAAGAGTGTTGGGTTAAATATATACCTACGAGCCATCTATAATTTTGTTTCAGATATACGGTCATCATCTGGTTGCAATGGAATCTTTAAGAATCTAATCCGCTTTAATTAATATTGATTTAATAGGCATGCGAATGGAGTTAAGACATATTCGTTATTTTCTGGCCGTTGCCGATGCCAAAAGCTTTACCTATGCAGCAGAAGTGCTGGGTATTGGCCAACCGCCTCTCAGTATACAAATACGAGATCTGGAAAATGAAATTGGTACCAAATTGTTTCATCGCATCGCCCGAGGCGTTGAATTAACCTCCGCGGGAACCGCATTTTATGATGCGGTAAAAGTGTTGCCGGGTTTGGTAGAAGAAGCAAAATCATCAGCACTTCTCGCTTCGCGTGGCGAACTTGGGGTGCTTAAAGTTGGTTTTACTTCATCTTCGTCATTTAATTCCGTGGTCACGCGTAGTATTAAAAAATTTAAAAGCGATTACAAAAACGTCAGCCTGCAATTAGATGAGGCGCATACCGATAATCTCATTAAAGCCGTAGAAAATGGCGCTATTGATGTGGCTTTTGTCCGTACTGACCATCTTTATAGTGAACTGCTGGAACTTCATTTAATTCTCCAGGAGCCTTTGGCAATTGTGTTGCCTGAGCAACATCCGTATATCGCGCAAAGTCATATCACATTGAATCAGTTGGCAAATGAAGAGATGATTCTGTGTCCGCGAGATTACAGTGTGCACCTGCATGACACAATCGTTGCGTTGTTTGAAAAAGCAGGTTGTGTCCCAACGGTGAAGCAAACTGCACCACAATTATCATCCATTATTAATCTGGTTTCTGCAGGCGTTGGAATCTCGATTGTTCCCTCATCAATGAAAGCCATGAGTCACTCATCATCCGGTGTTGCATTTTATGATATCACGGAAGAGGGAGCTTATATTCCATTGGCGTTAGTCAGCCGGGTACATGAGCGCTCGCCAATTGTGAAAAAGTTTATTAATAATGTCGCTGCAGCACAGGCTGAAATAATGTCTGATGAATAAAGAAATCGCTTAATATATAAATAAAACGGTATCTGTCTTGCATTCGACAGGTATCGTTCAATCTATGGAATTCAAAGCAATAGCTTAAATACAGGGTGATCGAGTGTGCATGTCAATTTTTATTGCCATGGTACTGTTTATCCAGAGTAAAGAGTGAATGAAGAAATCTATTTTTTCGGTGCATCGTGACAGGCCGATAGGCCCTCGGGAATTATATATTCATCACAATTACCGCATAATACATGGCATCCGCATCGCTGTAGCGTTCGTATTGACATTCCTGATAATCAGGATGGCGAATTTACCAGACCATTCCTGGCCACTTATTACACTCGTGGTGGTTATGGGGCCAATAAGCTTTTGGGGGAATGTTATTCCTCGCGCATTTGAACGTATGGCAGGTACGTTAACCGGTGCGATATTGGGTATCATCGCCTTGCATATTGAAATGTACTCATTGCCTTTAATGATGGCATGGTGCGGTTGTGCACTATTTATATGTGGTTATTTAACAATGAGTAAGCGTCCATATGCCGCCTTGCTTATTGGTATCACAATGGCGGTAGTAAGTAGTGCTCCGGCTGGTGATTTTCAAACTGCATTATGGCGTAGTACAAATATTATCCTTGGCTGTATTCTGGCAATGCTTTTTACCAGTATCTACCCGCAACGGGCCTTTATTCACTGGCGTATCCAGTTAGCGAATTTTTTTACTGATTTTTCGAAAATAAATGCTACGGGCTTCTCCTGGAATGTTCTGAGTCGGCCAAACCTGACGAAACTGGACTCACGAATACTCGGGAATGTGGTGAATATGCGCAACCTGATTATGCCGGCAAGTCGAGAGGCTGGAATATCTAAAGAGCTTCTAAACGAGATTCAGTCCATTGCCCGAGATATGATCGCTACGCAAGTATTACAGTCTAATGCTCATTGGGCCTCGCGCAGCAGCCGCTTTCTTATTCTGAATTCGCGCACTCTTGCACAAGTGCAGCAGATGACTCAGAAAACGTTGCAAACACTGGCCATGGCTCTGCATGAGGGAAATCCATCACCCGCGGTGGCAAATAGCGAGCGTTTGACTGATATAACGAAAGAATTGCATGAGTTGTTAGTAGCCCATCCGGGGGATGAGGTCGTTGAAAATGCTATCCACGGGTATGTCTGGTTGAGCCTTCAACTTGCTCTCAAGCTTGAAAAACTATCAACTTTAATCACTCATGCTTTAACAGAGCAGAGAGGTTAATACATCTGGGGTGAACCAAAGCTCAGTAGAATCATTTCAGACACCAGGCTCGTTTTGATACCTGGCACTGTGGGATGGGGTTTTCATATATGCAAGAAAGTGATTTAAGTAGGGTGCAGATTATTTTCATACCTCAATATTTTTGCTCCAAATAGGAGGCCTTTAAACAGGCCTCCGGGAAAAAGCTTAGCCACCTGCCATCATTAAAACCTCGTCCACAAAGCTTTTAGCTCGGGAAATATCATGCTCATCAACATGTTCGATGATCAGCGGAATATTCGGGTATTTTTGCGCTAACAGTTCTACATAGAGTGGGTAATTCAGCGAGCCTAATCCGGCGGCTGGCAATTCCACCGAACCTGCGCCACGGAAGCTGTTATGTTCAGCTGCGCCGCCGCCAAACTTTTCGGCAACCGCATCGGTACGTATGCAGTCTTTGGCATGGGCAATTTTGATTTTGCTTTCCAGCACATCAAAAATGCTATAGAGGGTTTCATCAATAGCGTCGATATTTTTATCATCAAAATAGTTGGTTGGGTCCAGCGCCAGGCCTAAACCTGGATGGTCAACTTCGCGCATTAACCGGGCGACCTGGCTAACAGAGCCGATGATATTATTGACGTAGTTTTCGACCAGGAACACAGCGTTGTGCTCATAAGCAAAAGTCGCTAACTCTTTGGCGATGGCTTTAAATTCCTGATAAGCCTCTTCTGTGCTGTTTTTTGGATCGTAAAGCCAATCGCTGTCTGTGTTGTAGGTGCCCGTTTCACTGATCACATAAGGGGTGCCAAAGTCACGTGCGTGGGCGAGGATTTCCTTCACTGCGGCAATATTTTCTGCACGTTTTTGCAAGTCAGGGTGGACTAAGTTGGTATAGGCGGAAATAGCTACGATAGGCAGCGAAGCGCGGCGAAAAGCATCGCGTACCTGATGTGCTTTTGCCGGAGTAATATGCCCGCGCCGTAAATCAACATCAGTAAACTCAAGGTCTAATTGCACACAGCCCATACCCGCCTGCTTAATTTTATGGATAGTCTCACTCAGGGTGTAGGGGTAATAACCTGTAAATATGCCAACGTTAATCATTGTGTATTCTCCGGTAATATTTCGTTGAGATAGACAGTTCGTTCTTCCTGAATAGAGACATAGCTTGCTTCAATGCAAGCCAGGGTCTTGAGATTATCTTTTGCACTAATTTGTGGTGGAACATGATCTTCAATGGCGCACATTAAATTTGCCATGGTGCCGATGAAGGCATCAGGGAACCATTGCCTTACCCATTGGGGTGATATCCATTGCCCTGGATAATAGTGCGAGGCCAGTTTCAATGTGCTGCCACAATATTCCGGTTCGCGGCGATGCCAGCCAAAATCGCCTTCGGTAAGACCTGCCGTTCCTTCAACGCGCCAGTTGATGTAATTATTTTTGGCACATGGCTCACCTGGCCACGCCCACACATCATCAAGGCTTGTTGCAATCAGGCCGTTCGCGTACTGGAAGGTGTATTGGGTGATCCCATCGGTATGTTCAAATGAAGTGCGTGGGTCAGTCCGGCATACTGCGGTGACTTTTACAGGGTCGCCAAATAAAAACCGGAAAGCATCAATGTGGTGGATAGCCATGGCATACAGCTCAAGCTTTTTATATTGCTGTAAAAAGATCTGCCAGTCAGGAATTGCACGCATATCAATACTGGCAATTACCGGGGTACCAATCAGTTGATTCTCAATAATGTATTTCAATGCGCGTATCGACGGGTCATAGCGCATATTCGAATTTACCGCGACAGGGATGCCACTTTTTTCACTAAGTCGGACAATCTCTTGTCCATCTTCCAAAGACATTGCGAGAGGTTTTTGGCAAAGAATCCCTTTGATGTGTTTGGCTGGAGAATCTGGCCCACAAATAAAGCGCACAATCTCGAGTTGCACATGGGGTGGAACGGCAATATCTACAATCTCGATTTGCGGATCGCAGACCATCTCCTGCCAGGTGGTATAGACCTTTTCGATACCAAACAACTCAGCGAGCCGATGACAATGTGTCTGTTCTCTGGAGGTAATGGCGTATGTTGTGAAACCCGCTTTTTGGTATGCCACAAGGTGGCAATGTTCAACAATAAAACCGGCACCAATAATCCCGATTTTATAATCCGGTCGTTTTGGAAGAACGGGTCGCGTGGCGTGCTCTAATTGACGTAATAAAGTATCCATAGAACCCTCAGTAATCGCGGTGAAGTTGAGAGAGATGGATTCACTTTAGACTGCAGTGCCAAATAGTGTCATAGGTGGAATTCTCCACAACATGGATGCAAATCTCAGGGCAATGGTTATGTGAGTCAGTTCATAAATACACCAGTTTATGGTGCGAATATTTTGCAAAGGGCTAGCGGGGGGGAATAAAACAGCCTCTGATTACCAGAGGCCGCAAGATTACTGTTAAAAGAAGGTTTCCATTTGAATCCCGAAACTCCACTCGCCACCGGCAGTAAAGTCTTTCTCGCCGAGCGTATCGTGCGGGCTGTAATTATCCAGCGATTTATCCCAGTTCATCCAGGTTGCGAAGAAGCGCAATTCAGGACGGCTGAAGAATGGCGAAATATTGTCAGCGCGGAAGGTTGGGGCAAAGGTCAGCTTGTAAAAGTTACCGTGGACTTTCTGGTAATCAAGATAACCATTCGGGTCTAAATCCATATATTGCCAGGAGGCTTCGTATCCTAATACAAAGTTTTCGGTGATATTTTGCATTAAGCGACCATTAAGGGTGATCCAGCGGTAGTCATCATTTTTTACGTAACGATCGCTACTATGCTGTGCCAGCACAGAAGGGGCAAAATCCCAGTCTTTGGCAAGATTCACGATACCGTAGCTTGCCAGGCGCAGCGTTTTCGCATCCGATAGTAATGCAGGGTCTGTACCGATATTTTTAACTTCGGCACCCAGGCCTTGCCCCCAGGAAATAGCACTGCGTGATTCACCTTTAGTCAGGCCATAGAAGCTATCGGTTTTGTAGCCCAGCAATGTGGTGTAACCCTGGTCTGCCGCATTAAAGACTTTTATTCCGTTCGGGATTTGTCGTTCATCATTATCTTTAGCTTTCATTCCACTGACATATAACTGTACTGGGCCAACGTAGTTATTTGCCGTCAGGATATAGTTCTGAACGTCATTATTTACGATGTCTACGTCACCAAAACTACGACCAATAAATGAAAAATTACTGTGGATGTCGTCACTCCACTTGATGTCGTAAATACCGCCACCCGTACCATTTAGTGCGATAAATTTTGAATCAAGCCATGGGATTTCAAAATTATCACGATCCACTCGTTTACCAGCCCATAACGTAGTGTCTTTAAAAATACCGGTAAAACTTGGCAAGGAGGCAATTTCTGCGAACACCTGGCTGACGTTTAAAGTGCTGGAGTCTGCTGTCCAGTCGTTATAACTCTTTTGCTGATCGGCGATCATCGTCATAAAGCGTGTTGTTGCGCCGTTATCAAGGCGTTGTTTTTTCTCCAGATAAACTTCGACGTAGGTATCTGGTTCATTACCAAGACGCCCAACCGCGCCACCTGTTTGCCCTGCAGGGGTCAAATAAGGGCCACCCTGGGCGTGACGGGCATTTTGTGTTGTCATCATTCCTGAACGTGCGTAGCCATGAAGTTCGAAATAACCATTGTCATCCGGGGTGACTTTCTCAATATGTTTGGTGCGTTTTTCTAAATCCTGCGTCGTTTTTTGCGCCTGTTGAGCTTGTTGTTCGCTGTGTTGTATTTGAGCCTGTAATTGTTCATTCTTTTGCTCGGCAATAGTGGCTCGGGATTCTGCTTTTTGCAGTCGTAATTCTAATTGATTAAGGCGTTCTTCAATGGTTAATCCAGGGGCGGCAATGACATGAGGAATCGATAATATATTTATAAGCCCGCAGCCTATAAGTGCAGCAGAAGTCATTTTCATATTATTCTCGTCAATCGTTTGTCAGATATAAAAAAAGTAATGAAAAGCCCTGCGCCAGTTAAATGGCGCAAGCGCAGGGTTTATTTATTTTATTTTTCAGTTAATCGAGGTGATATATTTCTTCCATCTCAACCCATAGAGTTCCTTCTGGCTCTCCATCTAGCGGCTTCTGGCAGGGGCCAGTTTCTTGCCACCACTCTTGAGTTTTCAGGTGTGCAGACATCTTTTTCTGATCGGCTTCGTAATCGTCACCCATATATTCAAGATAACTGAACAGTAATCCATTTTTATAATAAATAGAGAAGTTACGTAAGTTACATTCTTTAATCATGGCATTGACTTCAGGCCACGGGTTAGCATGTAACGCTTTATAATATTCCAGCTTCTCAGGCCTGACCTGAACAACACAGCCGAAACGGCGTAATTTACTCATGGGCCTATTCCTTATTATTAATAACTCCTGCACGTAGCAGAATATTTTTTATTTCAATTTTCATTTCTTCTGTTAATGGGGATGCCGGAGGCAGTGAATGCACAGGTATATCTAGCCCAATTAACTGCAAGGCATATTTCACTGCGTTATAGAATGGCAAATCCATACTATAAAGAGGCGGTATCCAGGAAAGCGACTGCTGCAATTCAACTGCTCGCGAGAAATCTTGTTTACGGAACGCGTCAAGAATTCCGCAGGTGAGTTGGGGTGCAAAGTTCGCGCTAGCCGGGATACAACCGTCACCCCCAAGAATCAAGGTGCCTAGCAGGTACTCGTCATAACCGGCGAAAATGGCGAAGTCAGGGCGGTGCGGTTTCACTGCATGAATCGTCTCGCGGATATGCGATAAGGTATCGACGGTATCTTTAAGGCCGACAATGTTGGGACAGCTCAACGCCAGTTCGCGGATCACGTTAACAGGAAGCGGTTGCCCGGTCAGCGCAGGGAAGTTGTAGAGAATAATCGGCAATTCAAGTGCATTGGCGATCGTTTTGTAGTGGTTTAGCAGGTTCGCTTCACTGAGCGGGTTGTACCATGGGTTAACCACCACAGCGCCACTCGCACCAATTTGCTGGGCATGCAGACCGGCAACAATCGTTTGTTGCGTGCCACAGTAAGCGATACCGATCAATACGGGTTTTCTGCCGGCCACCTGGCGTACGCAAAACTCAGCAACTTGCGTGCGCTGGGCTTCCGACATATGGGCGAATTCTCCGGCGCTGCCGAGGAAAAACAGGCCATCGACTGGCGATGACAGCAAATGCTCAATGAGTATCGCTTGTGCAACGCTATCAAATTCACCCTGTTCATTAAACAGAGTGGGAACCGGGGGAATGACACCACTAAAACGAGGCTGACTCATGATTTTCTCCAGCAGGTTATTGAATACGTGGTCCATGGAATGCTTGTTGGTAAAGCGAGACTATCGCCTCAAGCGTGACCGCACGTGGGTTGCCACTGGTACAAATATCGTCCAGCGCTGCTTGTGAGAGTGTCAAAATATCTTTTTCTTTCACGCCCACCTCGCGCAGAGATGCCGGGATATCCACATCTTTATTTAACTGCCAGACGGCATTTACCGCAGCTTGGCGAACCTCAGCCAACGGTAACGTACTGGCGTGCTCAACACCCATCACTCGCGCGATATCACGGTATTTTTCACCGGTAAAATCAGCATTCCATTCCATTATCCAGGGCAGCAGAACCGCATTCGCGACGCCGTGAGGCGTGTTGTAAAAGGCACCAAGCGGGTGAGCCATACCGTGAACCAGTCCTAACCCAACATTCGAGAAACCCATTCCCGCTATGTATTGCGCGAGAGCCATTTGTTCTACCGCTTCGGGCTGTCCTGCAAAGGATTGACGCAGCGATTGCGCGATAAGCTCAATCGCTTTTAGGTGGAGTGCGTCGGTTAGCGCCCATGCTCCCAGGGTGATATATCCTTCGATTGCGTGGGTGAGTGCATCAATTCCGGTTGCGGCTTTTAGCGGCGCGGGCATGGCATCCATTAAGTCGGCATCAACAATGGCAACCTGGGGAATATCGTGTGGGTCAATACAGACAAATTTACGCTGCTTTTCTTCGTCAGTTATCACGTAATTGATGGTGACTTCTGCCGCAGTGCCCGCTGTGGTGGGGATGGCGATAATTGGCACGCAGGGTTTGGTGGTGGGTGTAAATCCTTCCAGACTGCGAACGTCTGCAAATTCAGGATTGTTAATAATGATGCCAATCGCTTTGCTGGTGTCTTGTGGTGAACCGCCGCCGATGGCAATCAGATAATCGGCATCGCATTGGCGGAAAGCCTCAACGCCATGTTTCACCACGTTAATTCCCGGGTTAGGGACGACGCCATCATAAAGTGACCAGGCTTTATCGGCATTATCGAGTAACTCGGTGATCTTCCCGACGATCCCGCATTTCACCAGCCCTGAATCAGTGACGACCAACGCTTTTTTAAATCCACGACGCTCAATTTCTGCAATCAGCTGATTGCGACTTCCACGCCCGAACCAGGATGTTTCATTTAATATCATTCGTTGTGACATTATTACTGCTCCTTGTCGTTAAGCGCAGGCGAAGGCGCTCGCACCTATTAATAAGTGTGACCTTGCCTGCAATTAAAACATTTTTTATTTAACTGATTTTATCGGTAATACAAAAAATGATGATGCAAAAACAAAGATGATTGCGGCAATAAAAAGAGTCGAATAGTCATTATTAAATGTTGATAATAACCATGCGGATAATATTGGACTGAAAGATTGCGGTAACACAGTGGCAATGGTTAAAATACCCATGTCTTTGCCTGCTTGTTTTCCACCACCGGGTAATACTTGGGTCATCAGTGCCATATCAATAGAGGTATAAGCACCGTAACCAAGACCCAGAATCGCCGCATAATAATACATACCGTTGAGCGTCGGCACGAATAGCGGGACCATCAGGCCAATTGCCATCAGAATACTGGAGGCAAAAACAAAAATTTTACGGCGCTGATACTTATCTGAAAGATAGCCCGACACCAGACCGGAGAACAGTAATGTCACCAGGGTAATAACCGAAATAGTCCCGATGGCATAGTTAGAGTCTTTAACACTTAAACCAATGTAGTCCTGAAGAATATACAGCTGATAGGTTACAACTCCTTGATATCCCAGGAACATGGCGAAGCGGCCTAAGAACGCCCATCCAAAATCAGGATATTGGCGTGGGCTTACCCAGAAACTTTTGAAGAAGGTGCCCCATTTGAATGGTTCAACTTCAAGTGCGCGGCTAGAGGGCTCGCGGTTTATCAGGACAAACGCTACACAACAGGCGATGATCGCAAGACCAAACACCAGGTAACCGAGTTGCAGGTTATATGCCAGATAACCGGCGACAATAATACCGACCGTACCGCCAGCTGTTGAGCCAGCCCCCACAAACCCAGAAGCAATACCACGGTTTTCCGGTAAGAAGCGGTCTGCGACTACGGTGGCGAGGGGCCCGTTCATACAGTTAAGCGAAACGGCTGCCATAAGCCAAAACACGGCGATACCGGCAACGGTGGTGGTCATTGAAATCCCAAAAATTGCCAGGCCGCCAATTAGAGCTCCTCCGACAATCCACGGTGCACGCCGCCCCCAGGTTGAACGGCAACGGTCGGATAAGGCGCCTGCAATTGGTTGAGCAAAAATGGTAAATAACAGCGCCGAGGTCATGACAATCGCCAGGTTATTGGCTTTATTTGCCGGATCGATCTGCGCTATATGGTTAGGTAATAAAACAGAAATAACACCGCAATAGAGAGCCAGTAATACGAAGAAGTTAGTAAACAATGAAGCAAGAAGTATCCGCTTTCTTCTCCCGGTTACGTGCAGTGTATTTTCTGATGCCTTATCTATAAACTTACCGCCTGCATTTGTAGGGTGCAGTGCATTACTATTATCAGACATGCTTATTTCCTCAATTATTTTTTTCAGTAGGGTACTGCGAAATAAACGACATCCAGACCTTGTTCCTTATTTGTCATTCCCCTCCTGACTCTGATAAATAAATATTACGAGCATTCCCACCCATAATGGCGTGTTTGTCGCGGGCATGCAGATTGGCGATTGCCTTTTCGACACATTGTTTCCAACGAGAATACCCCCCGGCTAAATTGACCACTGGCCAGTCCCCCCCAAATAAGCAGCGATGAGCCCCAAAGCTGTTAATCGCGTGATGGATCCACGGAGCGAGTTGTTCATCGTCCCATGTTTGCCAGTCCGCCTCGGTAGGTAGCCCGGAAATCTTGCAGCACAGGGAAGGGAACTCAGCCAGTTGCGCGAACGCGTCTTGCCATTCTTGCCAGGCATTGTTGATAATCCCTGGTTTCCCCATATGGTCCAGCACTACCCTGGCATTCGGTTGGTGCGCAAACAGCCAACTCAACAGATGATGCACCGCCGGTAATTGATGTGCCCGGACACATAAATCGAGAACAAAACCTTCCTGAGCGGCTGCCAGCAAACCTGCGCGGTAATGGGCATCGTAAAACAATGCATCAGGTTCATTTTGAAGCGAGCGACGAATACCGACTACGCGCGGCAGGGTGCGTAACTGGCGTAGCAGCGGTATTACCGCCTCTCCATTTTCTAGCGGTGCCCAGGCCACGATACCGGCAATTTGAAAAGGCGAATGTTCTGCCCGTTCGTTAATCCAGTTCACCTCAGCCAGCGCCTGATCCGCTGTGCAGTCTGCCTGTACCACAATGGCGGCATTCGGGGCCGTACCTTCTGCGGCTAAATCTTCCGGCAAATGTGGATGGTTGAGCGCCGGAACATCACTAAGCCAGCCGTAGTGCAGAATACGTGGGTCCCACAGATGCAGGTGGCTGTCTATTAGCGTCATTTTTGGGCCTTTCCCCCATTGCCTGGCAGCACATCCCAGCCAATATTGAGAACGGGTGCGATCAGCTCATCAATTTTTTGCAGCAACGCGGCATCCAGCGGTTGTTCACACCAGCGCACGTTATCAAGCATGTTTGCATTGCTGGCGGTGCCGATAACAGTGGTGGCAATACCCTGTTCAGCCGCCGTGGTCAGTGCAAACTGCAATGCGACCTGGGAAATATTCACGCCTTCACGATCGCACAACGCAGAGACGGCACGGCAGGCATTCTGTATATCTTCGTGTGCCGGGTGCCAGGCTGGCGCGCCGCCGCGAGTGAGTAATCCCATCGAAAGTGGGGAGGCATTCAACACACCGATCCCGGCCTGGTTTAATCGCCTGGCAACATCGCCTAACCGGCGGTCCTGTAACGTCCAGGTACAGTAGGCCATGACGGTATCGACTTTCTGCTCCACGGCCAGTTTTTCAAGCAGTGCAAGGTCGTAGCCAGTGATGCCAACATGCCGTACTACGCCACTTTGTTGGAGTTCACGAAGCGTCGGGAGTGCTTCTTCAACTAACTGGTGCAAATCACCGTATTCGATGTCATGACACTGAATAACGTCGATGTAATCAGCACCCAGGCGAGCGAGACTTTCATCAATGCTGCGCAAAGTGGCTTCGCGGGAGAAATCCCATTGGCTGTCGCCATAGCGACCTACTTTGGTTGCGAGGGTATAACTTGCGCGTGGGACGCCCTTCAATGCGCCACCCAATGCGGTTTCTGCTTTGGTTAAACCGTAATAAGGTGCGACGTCGAAATAGTTAACGCCGTGTTCTAGTGCTGTGGCTACCGTATCATTAGCTTGTTGTTGTGATACCGGGTGATAAATACTGCCAAGTGAGGCAGCACCCATTGCCAGTACGGGAACCTGAATGCCTGTGCGCCCTAAAGCTACTGTTTTCATTTTTCCTGTTCCTTTTTCATTCATTATTTTGCGCAGCCCTGAGGGACAAGCGCAGCCCGGCACGTTCTGGACGAACATGAGGCCCTTGCGGAAGCGTCCAGCTACCTTCATTCAATTGTTGTGCAAGCGTGGTTTCATCAAACGTGATGCCAAGCCCTGGCGTGTTGCCCAACATGATCCCGCCATTTTCGATGCGCTGGTCGACGTGCAAGCCCAGAGGGAAACTGAGATCTTGAATTTCACAGCTCATATGGTTGGGAACAGCCGCTGCAGCGTGCGCAACAGGGTTTGCGTTATAGCCAACGGGGCTTACCGGTAAACTGAAAGCATGAGCAAGGTTTGCTACGCGCAGGAAATGGCTTATTCCCCAACACATGCCCGCCTGCAAGACATCCACCGCTTGTTCGCGTAACAACGGCTGGAACTGTTCGATACCCGTGAGGTTTTCCCCGGTAGCGACAGCACAGTTTGTTTGCTGGCGAATAAGCGCGTGGCCTGCGGCATCCCAACGTCTGACAGGTTCTTCAATCCAGGTCAGATCAAGTGTTTCTTCAAGGCGTCGCACATAGCGCACCGCTTGTTTGGCGCTCATCGACTCATTCACATCAATCATCATTGCGGGAGACGGTGAATTAAGCAGATACACTTCCCGCACCGCTCGTAAGCGTTCAATATCTTGTTCAACATCGAGGCCACCTTTAATTTTGAAGGCACTGAAACCACGTTCAGCAAAACGGCTGTGCAGGTTGACGAGTTCTTCCAGCGATAAAGGGAAATCCAGCCCGGAGGCATAACCTGGAACAAAGGGCTGACGCGCGCCAAGTAACCGCCACAACGGTTGGTTCGCCAGTTTCGCTTTCAGGTCCCACAGCGCCATGTCCACCACGCCAATCGCGCCAAAGACACTGCCGGCATGGCCGCTTTTAAATACCCATGACTGCATACGGTCATAAAGTGCGGTTACCGCGCGTGGGTCTTCACCTTCAATTGCCGGAAAGATGCGTGCAATATCGGCATGCCCACCGAGGCCGATGCCAGAAACTCCCTCATCTGTTTCCAGGATAAGCAGGGGAACTTCTGTTACGCCAGACTCAACGGTGCCGTTAACATCGCCAATCGGGCGACCCCAGCGATGAACAGTTTTTAGCGTGCGCCAACCGGTGATTTTCATGCGATCAACTCCTGTTCCAGCGCCTGGGTTTCGGAAAGGGGCGTGCGTAAATCAATCACCATGCGACCTTGAATGCTGCCGCTCTCCATTTCTGAGAAAATGTCATTTATTTCATCGAGTTGACGAGAATGAACCACTGGCTTAACGCGCCCGGCAAGCGCATGTTCGAAGGCTTCGGCTAAATCCTGACGAGTACCGACCAGGCTGCCGACAATCTCAATACCATCAAGAACAGTTTTGACGATATTCAAGTCCAGGTTACCAGGGGGGACGGCGACGCAAACGACTTTGCCACCGGCTCGGAGGCTGTCGACCGCTTGATTAAATGCGCTACGAGCTACGGCAACCACAACAGCGCTATGCGCCCCACCCGAGGTGATTTCATGGATCCGCGCAGGCACGTCATCACGCATGGCGTTTAGCGTTATCTCAGCACCTGATTCACGAGCCAGAGCAAGTTTATCGTCCTGAATATCGATGGCGATAACCCGGGCGTTAAAGACATTGCGTGCATACTGAATCGCCATGTTGCCAAGCCCGCCTGCACCCCAGATAGCCAGCCACTGCCCAGGGCGAATACCTGACACTTTGATGGCTTTATAGGTGGTGACGCCGGCACAGGTAATACTGCTGGCGATTAATGGGTCAAGCCCGGCAGGCACTTTTACCGCGTAATCAGCTTTGACAATACATTGCTCAGCCATAGCACCATCAACGCTATAACCTGCATTTTTAACCTTACGACAGAAGGTTTCTCGTCCACTAACGCAGTATTCACAGACTCCACATCCTTCATAGAACCAGGCAATACTGACGCGGTCACCAATATGCAAACTGGTGACGTCATTGGCGATAGCACGCACAATACCGATACCTTCGTGACCAGGAACACGGCCCGGTACGGGGCCAAAATCTCCCTGAACTACATGTAAATCGGTATGGCATACGCCACAGCATTCCACTTCGACTAAAGCTTCCCCGGCCTCTAACGCACGTAGCGTTATCTTTTGGATTTCGACTTTGCCAGGATGGCGCTGGCTAACGACGGCTGCTTTCATGATCGTTCCCTGTTATTTGAGCTCTGGTACAACGTTGTCACGGATACGCTGGCGTCTTGCTACGTAAGCGGGCAGGGGCTGCACACCCGATTGTTCGGTAAACCAGGCAAAGGGGTCAGTACTGGCAATCAGTGCAAAATTAGCCCATGGATTGAATGAACCCGAGCGGATGACCACTTTTGCCCGATGGGCAATGTCGTGGCATAAGATTTCGTGGCTGGCTTCGTGGAATTCCGCGCCGGAGCCGGTGTAGATGGTTTGTACATCACGATAAAGCTGCGGATGGCAATCACGCACTTCACTGGCAAAATGCACTTCTTCGGCAAACATCTCCTGACGCAGCACGCGCAGGATCTCCAGTACATCAACAGTGCCAGGCCAGAATCCCAAATCAATACGTTTTGCATGTGGTGGGATCGGGAAGCCGGCATCTGTCACTAATACAATGTCGGTGTGACCGAGAGTGGCTAATGCAGCGGCGAGTTCAGGGTGTAAGATTCTATCGGGTCTCATTTTTATTATTCCTCTGCAACGAGCATGGTTTTCATAAAGCCATCCACATCTGCGCGGTAGCGATAGGAAGGGACAGTTTCCCAGTCGGTACAACACAAGGCCGCAGTGGCATTCGCCAGCAAGACGGCTTCGGCTATCGGTTGGCCTTCATCAAGTGCAACGGCGAGTGCCGCATTAAAGCTGTCGCCTGCGCCATTACTGTCCACAACGTCGACTTTACATGGCGGGATTTCTTGCGTGCCGTTGTGACTAAAAACAGCGGAACCCGCGTCACCTAATGTCATCACGACATATTTGCAGCCTGTTTCCAGCAAGAGATCGGCAATTTCCCGGTTGCTGCGGGCATCATCTGGCTCAAGTCCCAGTGCGACGCGCGCTTCGGTTTCATTGGGTGTCAGGTAATCAATTGCACTCAGGTCAATCCCACGCAAATTGCGGGCGGGTGCAGGGTTGAGGATCGTTGTTTTGCCCAAATCCTTTGCTTTTCGAAGCCCATAGAGTGCAGTTTCCAAAGGGATTTCAAGCTGTGCCAGGGCAACGTTGCTTTGCTTGAGTTGTGGCAATGCCTGATCTACCAGCGCTGGGGTAAAGAGCTTGTTAGCACCCATATCCACGACAATGATATTGCGTGCTTCGTTATCTTTGATGATGAGCCCGGCGCCCGTTGGCAATTCGGCAGACAGGGTCAGCGCCTGAATATCCACGCCTTCTTGCTGCATCAGGCTGACAAATTCATGTCCAAACGCATCATCACCCACCACACCCGCATAAGAGACATCAGCCCCCAGGCGTGCTGCTTGCACCGCCATGTCAGAACCTTTGCCTCCCCAGGTTTGGCGAAAATCCTGGCCAATTAGCGTTTCACCAGCCAATGGAATGCGGTCAGCCGTCATAACCAATGCTTTCGCGTAGCTACCGAGAATAAATACACTCATCACATACTCCGTTAATTGTGCTGTTTGTTTTCATTGAGAATGCCGTCGGTCAGATGCCGACGGCTTCCATCGATCAGTAAGCGTTGATGTCCCCGGTCAGGCCTTTCACCAGTTCAGGGCCTGAGCTGGTGCCTACCAGTTCTGCACCGGCAATGAACATTTCTCTCATTTTTTCCAGCGTGTTGACTTTACCGGAAACTTTTACGCGGCAAGGTGCCTGAATATTCGCTTTGAGAAGTTGAACATCTTCCACGGTTGCAGCACATCCACCTTTGCCCCAACCACTGGATTGTTTCACCCAATCAATGCCTGCTTCGTAGGCAAAACGCGTCGCTTTGATTTTCATTGCTTCTTCGGTAATGAAGCCAAATTCCAGCATCGCTTTGACCTTCATGCCCAAATCATGTGCCACGTGGGTGACTTCTTTGAGCTCGTTAAAATAAAGGTCATCCATACCACCGAGTAAAAAGCCTGGGTTTGGTGGGAAGTCGAACTCATCCGCACCTTCTTTAGCCAGTTCACGCACCACAGCAATTTTCATTGCGGTGGTGTCATTGGCTTGCGGGAAGTTCACGGTGGTTGCAACACGTACGCCACTGCCTTTCAGTACATCTTTTGCTACGGATACCCAACAAGGCGCGATCATCGCAGCGTCAAACTGATACTCCAGGCAAATATTCAGGTGCTGGATGAGCCCTTCACGAGTCAAATCTGGGCTGACGTTAGTGAACTGGATAGCCTTGGCTACCTGGCGGGGATCGTTAAAATCAATCATTTACTTCTACTCCTGTTGGCTAAGTTAACGCACGGCTAGTTATGCGGTGAATCTGACGTTTACTTTAGGCAGCTTTGGCAGAAAGCGTGATAGTTGGGATTCCCTGCAATATGGACAGAATTTCCATGTCAACAAAGTTGTGAGCTTGTTCAAAAATCTATCAGTGCTCTAGCGACATAACATGTTTTTGACGCGAGTCCATGCCACGATGAACTAAGGTGTCTGCAGCATTTTCTTGTTCAAAATGGAAATCCGGAATGGAAAAACTTGCGCAAAAAACACAGGTCCTGGCGAACTGGTATCGGGAGTCAGATAAGTTTTCAACCCTGATGAATTACCAAATTCTGCGCGCAGGCCATATCCAAACCGCGGAAAATTTTCATGTTCGGCGGCAGTCGGTTGTTGGGCATGAGCTGATCTTTTGCCTGAAGGGAAGTGGCTTTGTCCGGTTAGAACATAACCTTTATGAAGTGAAGGAAGGCTGCCTGGTGTGGTTACCCGTTCGTTGGCCACATGAACACTTTCCCCATAAAGATGAACCATGGGAAATATTGTGGTTGCGCATTGATAGCGAAAAACTCAGTAATATCATGCAGATATTAGATGTTCCGCAAAACCCAGTGTTCCAGTTCGATAACCCTGAAAAGGTCACTGACATTTATCACCATATTTTTAGTTTGATGAAAAGCCACACTTTAGTAACTGATGCGCATTGTGACGAACTCTGTTCCAGACTTATTTTTACCTTACTGGAGAATCGCAGTTCCGAGGTAACCAAGTCTCCAGTCATTACTCACCGCGGGCTTGGTCGGCTTATTTATCAGATACATAGCCATTACAGCGATGACTGGGATATTGATAAGTTTATGCAATATTGCCAGGTCAGTAAGTCGCAACTATTTCGTTTATTTCAAATGACGTTTAACCAAAGTCCATTACGCTGGTTAAAAAATTACCGTCTGTCGCAGGCACGCCGCTTGCTGGTGGAGACGCAGGAATCGATAGGTCGAATATCAGGGCAGGTGGGGTATAACGATCCGCTCCATTTTTCCCGCGATTTTCATCGTGCGGTTGGGTTATCGCCAAGTGAGTTTCGCCGCCGGGAGCAACGAATGGATTGAGGAACAGCGCTGAGCGTGGTTTGCATCTGAAATGTTGAATGCAATCAGTAAACAGAGGCAAGAAACAGTCGACCAATTGATCCAGTTTATAATTGAGCAGAATACTTAACTGCATAATACCGGCCGACCTCCGCAGGTGCGGGGTTAAGCGCCAGCTTTTTCTGGCGACGAAGGTATATCTCAATGGAAAGGCGAAACTTTCTGAAAAGCGTTGCAGCACTATCAACTATTGGTTTGGTTCGTCCGGCATTTTCAGGAACCAAACGTGTTGATGACCCGGCAATCGCATCTTCTGATACCTCCCGCCGTTTTGTGGTCACACAAACGTATAGTCTCAAAGCGCCGGCAGGCTCCCAGGGCAAAGTTAATTTGTGGATACCTGTACCAGAAGACACTTCATTTCAGACCTTGCTCGACCTTTCCTTCAACGGTAACTACCAGAAAGCCAGCCTGACGGCTAATAACCGTTATGGTGCCAGAATGCTTTTTGTTACCTGGCCAGATTCTGAAGGCGCGCTGGATATTCGCGTTGATATGACGGTCGAAACCCGTGATTGGGAAGTGCTAAAAGACAATAAACTGGCCGACTGGTTGCTACCTGAGCAAGACGCAGTCATCCCGGACGAAATTAAACCTTTCTTGCTGGCTACTCCCCATATTCCTGTCGACGGTATCGTTAAAGAGACAGCGCTGAAAATTGTCGCTGGCGAAAAGGCACCGATAAAACAGGCTCGTTTGATTCACGACTGGGTTAGCACGCATATGCATCGCGATGATGCTGTGATTGGTTGCGGTACGGGTGATGTGGGCGAAATACTTAAAGCGGGCAAGCTTGGTGGTAAATGCACCGACATTAATTCCGTCTTTGTCGCATTGTGTCGTGCGGTAGGTATTCCTGCGCGCGAAATGTTCGGTATTCGTCTTGGTGCCAGCCGCAAGCTTAGCGAGTATTCGAAGAAAGCTTTCGGTAGCGCTGATGAGCAGGGTATTGCAAAAATAAACGGGGGCCAGCATTGCCGCGCGATGTTCTGGCTGGCGGGCTTTGGCTGGATCCCGGCCGACCCGGCAGATGTCACCAAGATGCGTCTGACCGAGAAGAAAGAGAATGGTGACCCGGCTGTAAAAGCGGTTAGCGATTATCTCTTTGGCAATTGGGAAATGAACTGGGTGGGCTTTAATCACGCACGTGATTTCGCGCTTTATCCAGCAGCAGAACAAGGTGATGTCAACAACCTGGGTTACCCGTATGCCGAAGTAGATGGCGATCCTTTAAACTTCTACGATCCGGCAGCATTTAGCTATGACTACGTCAGCACCGAACAGCATTAAGGGTAATTTAGTCACGTTGCTGGCGGCATTAATTGCCGCTGGCGCTTCAACACTGTGCTGCATTGGGCCGTTGTTGTATCTGTTGTTTGGTATTTCAGCAGCAGGACTCACAGGGATCCCGACGCTACCCTGGTTACAAATTCCCATGGTAATCGTCTCCCTGGGATTGATGGTTCGCGGATTCTGGCGGCTCTATTTGTCCCCTAAACCAATATGCACAAGTGTTGTCAGCCGTCGCGTGCTGGTCTTGTTGTATTGGTTATCAGTACCATTGGTACTGTTCCTGACCACTTATCCGTATGTCTTACCCTGGATTTGGGAAAGTATGGAATGAAGCGATTTTTATGCCTGGGGCTGCTTTTGTTGACGCCTCTGAGTTGGGCGGCCAATAAAATGGTCACGATAGATATAGGGCAGATGAACTGCCCGCTGTGTGTTATTTCGATAAATCAGGCTTTGCGCAGTACCGATGGGGTTATCAAAGCAAAGGCGTCATTAAAAACGCATCAGGCACAAGTCATTGTTCCGGAGAATTTTGATAACCAACAACTGCTATCGGCCATTGCTAAGACAGGATTTACCGGCCAAATTCACGCGGTGGATGAGGCGCAATAATTCCTGTTACCGCGACGATTGTGATTGCTGGAATCTCATTGGCGAATCACCACCTCCCGTGGAGGTGGTGATTGTTTATCTGGTGGAGCGCCCCATTAACCGGATAAGCAACCCACACAGCGCTGCAAACGTTGCCAGCCCAACCATCCCCGTCCAGCCGAATGTTTCCAGAGCTTTACTACCCAGCGTTGCACCTACTGCCATGCCGACAAACACGACGGTAAACATAATGGCGTTCAGGCGACTACGGGCAGCCGGATTTAACGCGTAGATAATGGTCTGGTGTGCCACCAGTGAGGCTTGAATACCCAGGTCAAACCCGACCGCACTAATGGCGATAATAGCCAGTTGCACAGGGACGGGAACAAACGGCATCACAAACATCAGGGCAAAGGAGATAACAACTAATGCAGCTGCAATTTTCGTGACGAAATCAGGGCCACGACGGTCAGAGAGTGATCCTGCCAGCGGTGCGGCGAGCGCGCCTGCGGCACCGGCGAGTCCAAGAGTACCGGCTACCGCGGAGCCCATATGGAAGCGCTCTGCCAGCATAATCGCAAGCGTTGACCAAAAAGCGCTGAATGCAATCGACAACACCCCTTGTGCCAGAGCGGCACGACGCAAAGCCGGATACTCCATCCACAGTTGGCCTAATGAGCGCAGTAGCGCGGGATAACGGAGTGTGGTTTGTGGCTTGAAAGAGGGTAGTACGTACCAGAGTGTCAGTGTGACGACCCAGACACCTACCGCTGCAATAGTATAAACACTACGCCAGCCCCAAAGTTGTGCCACGATGCCGCTAAATACACGTGAAAGCAGAATGCCCGCCAGAAGCCCTGTCATCACCATTCCCACGGTTTTACCCCGATTGCTGTCAGAGGCCAGTGTGGCGGCGGCAGGGATAATATCTTGCGCTACGGTCGCAACCAGCCCAATCGCCAGACTGCTGAGCAATAGCACATGCCAGGAAGAGGAGAATCCGCACAGCAGTAACGTCAACGAAAGCAGGGTGCCTTTAATCAGAATGATACGACGGCGGTCAAAGCGATCCCCCAGTGGGGCGAGCAATAAAATGCCGAGCGCATAACCAATTTGCGTCAGTGTGGGTACCAGACCGACATCACCGACACGGGCATGGAACGTGCTGCCGATAATCCCCAGCATTGGCTGGCTATAATAAATTGAGGCAACACTAAGACCCGCGCCAAGGGCGAGAAGAAAAACAATTTTTCCAGACAGCATGGTGTCGGATGTTGATGTGGTCATTGTGGAAAGCTGGCTCATGGCTCGCTCCTGTGGGTTAATGTGCGGCCATTCTTGTCATTTTTTGCTTTCGGTTGTAGCCCCCGCAGGGGTAAAACTGTTATACACTTAACGTATGAATAAAAACTTTAATCCTGCTGGCGACCGTATAGCCATTTTGCAAACCTTTGTGCGAATCGTTGAGAGCGGCAGCCTTTCAGCCGCAGCCGCACAAATGGATACTACCCAGCCAACAATAAGCCGACGCTTACAAAGCCTTGAACAAATGCTTGGCGTTAAGTTAATCCAGCGTACGACCCACACCATGAAGCTGACTGATGATGGCGAACGTTGCTATCAACATGCGCGCAGGTTGATTGAAAACTGGCACCTTCTGGAAGATGAAGTCAGTGGTGCCAGGGATGAACCTGCCGGGGTGCTGCGCGTGCGTGCGCCACACGCATTCGGGCAGGATCAGCTGATTGGGCCGCTTGGCGATTACCTGACGCGCTATCCGCAAATCAATATTGAGTGGATTCTCAACGATCGTTCGCCGGATTTTATCCCTGAAGGGATTGATTGCGCGATTCATGTTGGGGCAATCACCGATCCTTCAGTGGTTGCCATCTTACTGGCGGAAGTACCGCGTATCGTGGTGGCTGCTCCTTCACTGCTTGCAAGCCATGGGCCGGTCAATGAAGCCACGGACTTGGTGACACTCCCCTGGGTGGCACTGAGTAGTTTTTATCGCAACGAAGTGACGTTAAACGAGGTAACCAGCGGTGACCCTTTCCGCTTCGATATTACGCCAAGACTGAGCACTGATAGCCTGTATGCGGTGCGTAAGGCTGCTTTAAACGGATTGGGTGTAGGGATGGTTTCATCATGGGTTGTGAAAGAGGATTTGGCGGAAGGCACGTTGCAGCATGTTCTCCCTAATTGGCAGGCTGCACCTTTACCCATCTATCTGCTCTATCCTTACGCGAGTTACTACCCGGCCCGTCTGCGCAAATTTATTGAGCTAATGAAAGAGGTGATGCCTGGTCTAACCGGCACCCGCTCTGCGCGTTAATCAGGTCGTGAGCCATTTCCCTTTTTCAGTACGTCACATTAATGGTAACGGTATCGGCGTAATTATCCGGGGCGTAGTTTGCATTGGGTACGGTTGCGTAAACGGTATATGCAGTGGTCGATCCGGTACCGGTGCCATTGACACTGTTTGCTGTAATACTTCCCCATGGAGTCCCGGCCTGGCCCGACGTTGAACGCAGTTGATAAGGGACTAAATCGGTATTGCTCCCGCTCCCGCTAGTTTTCATTTGCCCACTTCCTGTGGTACTGCCGTTCGATGGACTCAGCCCTATCGAATAAGGGGTGTTATTCGAGCAGGCGACACCAAGAGTATTACTCGATGCGATATTGGATTGATTCATTGTTACCGGGCCAATACTTATATTATTGACGAAGCTAATGTTGCATTGCTTAGTCACGACAGCAGTCACGTTAAACGGGAAACTCGGGCCGGTTCCATTGCCGCAGTCAGCTGGGGGGAGGGCCAGGCCTGTATTCGTGGTAACACTTGCGGTGGCTGAATTAAAAACATCTAAATAGCTACCGGGAGCGGCGGTGATTTGGGGTGTCGTAAGCTTTGCGTAAACCGTCAGACTACCTGTTACTGGCGTGAGATTGAGGAGCGTTATTTGGGCCATAGGAGGAGGGGTTCCAGCCTGGTTCTGATTTCCCCAAACGACAGTATGAGATTGGTTTTGATAGAGTTGATAGTTTAATGTGCTGGCTGGTGGGCCAGCAAAAGACATGCCGTGAGGGTTAGTCTGGCCATTACTCGACGCGCCAATATTAAAGCAAAGAGTGATCGCGCTAAGCACATCTGTAAGGACTTTGCTGCACGAATAGCTGAACGTCATCGACGTTTCAGCACCTGTGCTGGACAGTGGATTTACATTCCCAAAATTAATGGGCTGCACGCCACTTATTGAGCAACTCAGCGCGTGGCTAACACCAGGACACAAACTTAAGGCGGCAAAGAAAAATAACGCTCTTAAACGCATACAGGTTTCCTTTCTCTAAAGAAGTCCAATTCATCTCGTCCTTAGCGACAAACAAATGGGCCAAGTTGCGCAATGCTGGCAGCCTTCTGCGGGTAATCGAACTGCACTGAGCAAGTGCCTTTGGTGGCCATCACTTTTAATCTGTTATGCAGTTCCAGCGTATCGAAATAAACCAGCCCATCAAAACCCACGATGGTTTGCTGGCTTTGCTTAGCATTCAGCTCGACCTGTGTCCCTTCCTCAATCGGTTTTCCTTGTGCATCAACCACGATTATTTGCGCGGCGCGAACCGGTGTAATACCAAATTTGACTAGCGAGCCAGAACGGTCGGCAGGCGTTGCGTAAGCATTAACCTGGTCGATACGCGTGTTGGCGGGTAGGTTCATTGGGTCGATGCTTAACAGATTATTTTCATAGCTTTTAATTGGTGTGACTAACAGCAAGCCCTGGCTGTTGCTGGTGCCGATGAGATTGTTTTGCAGTTTGATGGGTAAATCAGGAATACCGTCGGTGGAGACAACGGCAAAGCCATCATCAATTGTGCGCGCGGCAAACAAACCGCCACCCATCATCACCAGGGAACCGCTACCCCCAGCATAGGCATACTGTGTATCGGAGGTGCGGTTAAAACCGCTATAAACTTTGCCATAGCGACCCAGGTAACCCAATTCTCCCTGGCCGTTTTGTCGGGACGATTGTTGGCTTGCTGCCAGGTTCCAGCCCCAACCCCCATCTGAAGGCTGGGTACGGCTGGCATTAACCATATAACCGGTTTCCTCATTCGTGCGTTGTACTGTGCTGCTGGCGGTAAGGTTATTACTAAGGATAAATGTGGCAGTCAGGTACAGGTTCCGATCCCGGCTGTCGTCTACGTTTTGATTCACGCCAGCAGTGAGGTAGATATTATTTGCTACCGCGGCATACCAGTTTGCACCCGCGTAACGTACTGACGTTTCATGTGGGTAGCGATATTGCAGGTAGCTCAGACTGACATTGCCATATGAGGGCATGTTGTACCCAACGACAACATTGCTATTAAGTGATGGTGGTGCTGAACCATAGCGGCTGGCGATATCACGGTAATCACCTGCGGTGGCAATCGTCGAGGTGCTGAAGTTAAAGTTGCCGCCAATCCAGCGATAACCCAGGCTGTACAATATTCCGTTGTCTCCCGCGTCTGTGCTCATCGCCAGAGACGTTGATAGGGTGCCAACACGACCGCCAGGTATCCAGTCCATACTGAATCCAGAATTGAGCAGCTGTTTGCTTACCTCAGAATGAACGCCACCTGTAAAACTGTTACTGATACCCCGCCGCCAGGTTCCACTAAACGAAGGTGTGCTGGCGTAATCAAATGAAGTGATCCCGTAATTTTCGCGTACCACACCCAGTTCAGCTGACCATTGTGTCAGGCCTTCGCGTAATAGCTGCTGATCCTGGTAAAAGGAAAAGCTCTGTGTCGTCGTTCGTCCCAACGCATCAGTCATATTCACCTGTGCGTAGCCCGCACCGCTGATATTTGGCTGGGTGTTGATTTCAAAATTACCCGCAGGGACTTCGCCGTTATAATATTTCATGCCATTTATAAATAATTCCACATTTGAAGGCACCGTTGCCGAACCTAAAAAAGAGGGTAGCGGTGTGGTCGGCATATTAGGTTGCAGGTTGAAATCAGTGCCAATTTGAATACCCGCGATGCGTGTCGGGCGCGACCAGGTAAGACTGCTGGTGAGTGTGTCACCGAGGGTTAAGCTAAGGAGGTTGTCAGGAAACGATGACCGCCACTGCGTATCAAGACGACTGAAATTGTTATCGGCCGTAACTCCATCAGTTTGCGTGGAGTATTGAGTTAATTGAGTCGAGCTCAGCACGCCTGCAGAATTAAATGCGCGTAATTCAGTAAAGCTGCTGACGTTACTTCCATCGCCTTGCGCTGCGTAAACATCATAATTGAGTAACATCCCCCGTGATGTGGAGACGACGGGCGGAGGAATATCAACTTGATTGATTTTAGTGGTATTTAAATTCAAGGTGTTAAGAGGGGCTGTCAATTTTAGTGTTTGCAATGAAACATCATAATCAAATTGTAATTGGCTTAGACTATCAAGACGAATCGATTGAGCCGACTCATCAGGTAATTTAAACCCTATTTTTTGTAATATTTCTTTGTCGCTATATAATTTATCTGCAAGCTCACTAAAATGTTCGATGCCAATATGGTTTCCATTCAGGGTGACATCAAGATACAAGTCTATTGCATTGGAATGATCGTTATCATTACTCATCACTTGTGTGATGGGATTATTATCATTGGCCGAGGTAATTCCTGGCGTTAACATTCCACCGAGCAGAAGAACTATCATTATTCTAATGATTACCTTAAAGTTCCTGCACCTTTTTTTGTCCATTTATAGTAACTTCTAATTTGCTTCCGGGGGCAGTATCCGAGGCAGGGAAAGGCAATTTCCAGCGCATGGTAGCGCCTGGAAGAACGTATCCCAATAGCCCTTGTGTTATCTCTTTTCTTCTACCTTGCGTGTTGATATATGAAGCACCAGACAACTGAGCATGGCTATTCCCCTGATTGCTCACTTCAAGAAATGCTTCACCACCAATACGTTGGATTCCCCACTGCAATTTTGCTGAATGATCGCTGGTACCCTTCGGTTGAATAAAAACGGGAACTGAATAATGCAAAACGAACTGAATTTTATTTTTTTGTAGTTCGGCTGGAGGTAGTTCATTGATTGACAGCCTATAAGCTTCTTCCACGTTATTTGAGGCGGGCCCCATGTGAATCACTCGAATTAACTGTTTCTCTCCGGGTGCCAGTTTGAGCATTGGCGGGCTAATAACCAGATTCTGAGAAGAGTTGAGCTGGTCTTCATAACTTTGCTGATTCCAGCTATAAACGCGAACTTGCGCATTTATGGTCTCTTCACCCTGGTTCATTAACCAGATGCCATCAGCATTTTGTATATTTTGAAGGGTCAGTGTCACAGGCGAAACTTGTAGACCGCTTGCCACTGTATTTTGTGGAAAGATTGCCGCCAATAACAGGCACATCATCCCAACAGCCGTTCGCGTCTGTGGCTTCATTTTTATAAATAACCCTTTGTATTAATAATTTACGTTAACGGTTACGGTGTCCGCATAGCTATCAGGTGCAAAGTTGGCGCTGGCGGCGACGGCATAAACCGTATAGGTTTGCGCCACTCCTGAACCAGTTCCTCCAACACCGTTACCTACTGCTGTGGTGGTGGCAGTATTACCCCAGACGGGACCTGTGCCTGATGTTTGATGTAACTGATAAGGGACTTTATCGCTGTTTGTTCCACTGTTAGCGACTGATGACATAGACCCAGCACCTGTTGTATTGCCTCCATTAGCTGTGGATGGTGCAAGGCCGATGAAATAAGGAGTGGTTCTTGAGCACTGGACAGTAAAGGAGCTATTCCCGGTTGTGTTAGTTGCAGTACTACCGACAGAGCCCAGATTAATATTTGCGCCCGCGTCTGTGGTTACAACGCACGAAGCAGTAATAGTAATTTGTACCTGAAATGTGTTGGTTGCCACGACGGCATTTGCAGATGGAACAAAAGCAAAAAACATGAAAGGAAAAAATATGCGCATTTTAATGATTGATTTCATATCTTTGCACCTATTCAGATACCTGCGGTTTGTCAATAATGCATACGGATGAATGTTGTATGTCTATTAAAACCATAGAATGAGGTGCATTTTTATGCCAATTTCAGGATGTATTAAGTTTTTTAATATGATCAGATGCGCACTTTAAGTTTTATTAGGCGAGTTTGATAATTGCATCCAGGAAAGTCTGCTATAAGTCATTTCGGGCTGAAATGCAGGATATAAAAACTGGCAAAATTAGAATAATTTCAGTTGTAAACAATCACAAAAGTAAAGGAGATATGGTGTCTTAACATTCTAATTAAGAAAGATATTCTCTATTTAGATAACGTAATAGCTCAAGGTTGGGATTATTGAAAAGGGGGAGTGCGTGAGGTATTTATGGTGGCAGGCTTTTCACATTGTTGAAGCTAATATATGTTGATGCATCCGAAACTATTCAGTCGTGAAAAAACGAAATAAAGCTAAAACTTCGGCCCAGACATTAAATTCCGCTATTAAAAATAACCAAACCTTAGTCGAAAAACATTAAGCCTGTTACAGGGTGGTGAAGTTAATACTGGATGTTTGTTCATAAGTAATCAAACAGCCAGGGCCTTCTCATGCTGTTATAAATGTGTAACAAAACCTTCTTACACTGCTCACTTCTGATAACAATATCGAAAGGAAGCCATGATGAGCAGACCTCTTAAGCCGTTATTTAAACAGGAACACAACGACGAAATCACTAACCGCAGCGCTAACCCCGTTTTTTCCGATGTTGCCAGTGCGTATTTGAGCCGCCGCCGATTCCTGCAAATGGGGGCAGTCGCGGGCGCCGCAGTAGCCTTCCCGACGTTATTAAAATCCCATGCTGCATGGGCGGTAGAGACGGCTCTGGCACGTCCTTCTTCCCTTGGTTTTACCAGTATTGAAGTTTCAACGGATGATACCGTGCGGGTGCCGGAAGGCTACATCGCGCGACCATTTTATCGCTGGGGAGACGCCGTAGGTTTAAAGGGTAACCTGCCGGAATTTAAAACCGACGGCAGTAACACTACTGATGAACAGGCCGCTCAGGCGGGAATGCACCATGATGGTATGGCATGGTTTAGTTTGCCGCAGGGAGGAACCGATCCCAATCACGGTTTGCTGGCGATGAACCACGAATATATCGACAACGGTTTGCTGTTTAAAGACGGTGTGGCGAACTGGAATCTGGATAAAGTGCGCAAGGGCCAAAATGCGATGGGCATTTCGGTTATTGAAGTGAAAAAAGAGGGCGATAACTGGAGCGTGGTTCGTCCATCTGAGTTTGCGCGTCGTATTACTGTGAACACACCGATGACCCTCACAGGGCCTGCCAAAAATCATGCATTAATGCAAACTGCGGACGATCCGCAGGGTGAACGAGTGCTTGGTACTATGCAAAATTGTGCCAACGGCCATACACCATGGGGTACTTACCTGACTTGCGAAGAAAACTGGTCGGATATTTTCGTTAAAAAAGCTGCGCCAAATGCCCTTGAAAAGCGCTATGGCATTAGCGACAGCGATGAATCTTACCGCTGGAACGAAGTCGATCCACGCTTTAGCGTGGATGCAACGCCTAATGAGCCTAACCGTTTCGGCTGGGTGGTAGAAATCGACCCTTATAATCCGTCATCGACTCCGCGTAAACATACGGCATTAGGGCGCTTCAAGCATGAAGGCGCTGCGATTACCCTGGCGGCGGATAACCGTGTAGTTGCTTACATGGGTGATGATCAGAAATTCGAATACATCTATAAGTTCATTTCTACAAATCAATATGATGCCAGCCTGCGAGATGCTGCCATGGACCTGCTCTCCGAAGGCACGCTGTATGTGGCGAAATTCAATGACGATGGTAGTGGCACCTGGCTGCCGCTGGTATACGGACAATCGGGTCTTGATGAAACTAAAGGATTTACCAGTCAGGGGGAGTTGCTGATTAAAACGCGTCTCGCTGCTGATGCCGTTGGTGCCACAAAAATGGACCGCCCTGAGTGGATTGCGGTCGACTCGCACGCAACGGGCAGTGTCTATTGCACCTTGACCAACAATAGTGACCGAGGCAAGGAGGGCAAAGCACCCGTCGATGCCGCCAACCCGCGCGCTAATAATGTCTACGGCCACATCATGCACTGGACGGAAGAGAACGGTGACCCTGCATCAACCGCCTTCAAGTGGGATATCCTGGTGCTAGGCGGCAAGCCGGATAGTGCAGATGAGAAAACCAAAGGCTCAATGAAAGGGGCGGAGTTTGGCAGTGCAGATGGGTTATCGTTCGACCATCGCGGTGTGTTGTGGATTCAGACCGATGTCTCCTCCAGCACTATCAACAAAAAAGCCTATGAGGGAATGGGCAACAACCAGATGCTCGCCACTGTTCCTGGTACCAACGAATATCGTCGTTTCCTGACTGGTCCGCGAGGCTGTGAGATAACTGGCATCGCCTTTACCCCAGATAACCGCACGCTATTTATTAATATTCAACACCCCGGTGAACCAGGTGACGATATCAGCGATCCGGCAAATCCTACAGCCGTCTCCACCTGGCCTGACGGTGATAAAAACAGTCGCCCACGATCTTCCACTGTGGTTATTGTTAAAGCTGATGGCGGGGTGATTGGTAGCTAATTAACAGCTTTACAGGTCAGCGGAACAGGGATGTTTTGCTCAGAGCCTGAAGAAAAGGTGAGGGGATAACGGCAGTCTGACATTAAGTACGTTAATCCCATGTTCCTGTTACAGGAGAATCACCTCTTAAATAATTAAAGAGTAGCACTCGCACTGTAGTAAAAATATCAACCACTAAAGTATTCATCATGAAAATGGTGACGCTTCTATATATTACTTTATAAAATGCATTGTGCTTTTATTATGCAGTCATAATTCTGAAAAAGTACTTTATAAGGAATTATTATTCACCCCCTCCGTTGTTAATGCTATTTTACTCAGAATATTGCCTTGTCTTGAATTTCCTTCTTATTTTAACGTTTGGATTGCTGAGCGCGTTTTTTGTCGCCGGTGATTTTCCATGGATGCCATAAAAGGAGTTAATTGTGTCAAGTTCTTTTCAGAATGAAGTACCTAAAGCACGCGTAAATATAAAATTAGATTTGCACACAGGGGGAGCACAAAAGAAAGTTGAATTACCTCTTAAATTAGTTGTTATGGGTGATTACAGCAACGGGCAGGAGAGTCGCCCACTGTCTGAACGTGAAAAGATAAATATCAATAAAAATAACTTCAATAGCGTGCTTTCGGAATTTTCCCCGACTGTAAATATTACTGTTGAGAATACTCTTACTGGTGATGGGTCAGAAGAAAGCGTCAAGCTTTCTTTCAGTGAGATGAAAGATTTTGAGCCGGAACAGGTTGCTCGGCAGATCCCGCAATTAAAAGCCATGCTGGCTATGCGTAATTTATTACGCGACCTTAAATCTAATTTATTGGATAACGTTACTTTCCGAAAAGAGCTTGAAAATATCCTGAAAGACCCATCGCTGAGCAATGAACTGCGCGATGAACTTAATGCCCTCGCACCGAAAGCGTAACCCTCCCGAATTAACGGATTAACACGAGATAATGCTGATGTCAGTTAATAATGAAAATACTTCATCCGGTACCCAGACCACTGTACTGGAGCGCTCTGAAGCTGGTGGTGTTTACGCTTCTTTGTTTGAAAAAATAAACCTCAACCCGGTTTCCGGTCTGTCTGATATTAATGTCTGGCAGGACAATCAAGCGCTGGCTGATGCCACTGCTGATGAACGTGTAACCGCGGCCGTGCAGGTGCTGTTACAGCGTCTGAAAAACTCCGGTCAGAGCGTTGAAAAACTCGATAAAACTCTGCTGGATTACCATATTGCTGAGCTGGATTACCAGATTAGCCGCCAGCTTGATGCAGTAATGCATCACGACGATTTCCAGAAAGTCGAATCCGCATGGCGTGGCCTCAAGCACCTGGTTGACCGTACTGATTTTCGTCAGAATGTGAAAATCGAAGTGTTGGACGTTTCCAAAGATGATCTGCGTGAGGATTTCGAAGACTCCCCGGAAATCATCCAGAGTGGCTTGTACGCGCACACCTATATCGCTGAATACGACACCCCAGGTGGTGAGCCAATTGGTTCAGTGATTTCAAACTACGAATTCGACGCAAGCCCACAAGACGTGGCGCTGATGCGCAACATCTCTAAAGTGTCTGCTGCGGCACATATGCCGTTTATCGCTTCTGTTGGCCCGAAATTCTTCCTGAAAGATTCCATGGAAGAAGTGGCTGCGATTAAAGACATCGGCAACTACTTTGACCGTGCTGAATACATCAAGTGGAAATCTTTCCGCGAGTCTGATGATTCCCGTTACCTCGGTCTGGTGATGCCACGTGTACTTGGCCGTCTGCCATATGGCCCGGACACGGTGCCAGTCCGCAGCTTCAACTATGTTGAAGAAGTGAAAGGCCCGGATCACGACAAATACCTGTGGACCAACGCATCATTCGCATTTGCTGCCAATATGGTGAAAAGCTTCATCAAAAACGGCTGGTGCGTGCAGATCCGTGGCCCGCAAGCGGGTGGTGCAGTGACTGACCTGCCAATTCACTTATATGACCTCGGCACCGGCAATCAGGTTAAAATTCCGAGTGAAGTGATGATTCCCGAAACCCGTGAATTTGAGTTCGCCAACCTGGGCTTTATCCCGTTGTCGTACTATAAAAACCGCGATTACTCATGCTTCTTCTCTGCGAACTCTGCGCAGAAACCTGCCTTGTATGACACAGCCGATGCGACAGCTAACAGCCGCATCAACGCACGCCTGCCATATATCTTCCTGCTGTCACGTATTGCTCACTACCTGAAGCTTATTCAGCGTGAAAACATTGGTACTACTAAAGACCGCCGTTTGCTTGAACTGGAGCTGAATACCTGGGTACGTGGTCTGGTCACTGAAATGACCGATCCAGGTGACGACCTGCAGGCTTCTCACCCGTTGCGTGATGCGAAAGTGACCGTGGAGGATATTGAAGATAACCCAGGCTTCTTCCGCGTGAAACTGTACGCCGTACCGCACTTCCAGGTTGAAGGAATGGACGTGAATTTATCCCTTGTTTCGCAGATGCCTAAAGCGAAAGCGTAATCAGGAGCAGGGATGAAAATTTACCGTCCATTATGGACTGACGGGGCATTTCTGGCCCCACAGCAATTTCAGCAACAGTCCCGTTGGGATGCTTTTGTCGCTGAAAACGTGGCCCAAATGGGATTGGCAAACCCGTGGGGGGTTATCGATGTGGCATTTGATAACGGCTCGTTGGCACTTTCACGGCTGAATGCACTGCGTCTGTTGATTCGCTTTCCAGATGGCACGCTGATTGACACTGAGCTGGCGGATAATCTGCCACCGGCTTGCGATTTGTCATTGGTGTCTGATCGCGAAAGTGTGGACGTTGTGCTTGCCCTGCCGCTGTTGTCAGCTAATGGCGGTAATCTTGATGATGGGCAGGACAGTGAACGTCCTCGCCGCTGGCGACAAGAGTGGGTGACGGTACAGGAGCTTGCCGGTCATGAACGTACCGAACTGGCTGTTATGCGCCATGCCGTCACACTGCGTTTTGCTCACCAGGAAAATAGCGCTTACCTGACATGTCCGGTGGTGCGCCTGCTGCGTAATGCACAAGGGCAATGGATCCAGGATGCGAATTTCATCCCGCCGATGTTGCGATTGTCAGCAAGCCCCGTTGTGTTGACAGCGCTAGGGGACCTTCTCCATCGCCTGCAGGCACGTCGCCGCCGTCTGATGGCCATGCGTCGCGAAAGCAATGAACGTATGGCCGATTTCGTTGTGGCAGATGTGTCATTGTTTTGGCTGCTCAATGCATTAAACAGCGCTGAACCCGTGTTGACTGAACTTCATCAGGCACCTACGCGTCATCCTGAGTTGTTCTATCGTGAACTGGTGCGCCTGGCTGGCAGTTTGTTGACGTTCTCCCTTGAACATAAAGCTGAAGACATTCCGCTTTATCAACATCACGCACCTGAACAGGTTTTCCCGCCACTATTTACTCTGCTGGATGCGTTACTTGAAGCTAGCCTGCCATCACGGATGGTGGCCATTGAGCTTATCCGCGAAGGGCAATTCTGGACAGGTTCACTGCATGATGCTCGCCTGCGCGAAGGGGCTGATTTCTACCTTTCTGTTCGCTCAACTATTCCCAATCATCTATTGCAGACGCAGTTCCCGCTGCTGTGTAAAGCGGGCAGTTTTGAAGATGTATCCGATGTGGTGAACGTGGCGCTGAACGGTGTGGTGATGAAACCACTGTCACATGTTCCGGCGGCCATTCCTCTGCGTCTGGAGAACCAGTATTTCGCCCTCGATCTGAATGGCCTGGCGGCGCAGGCCATGCTGGAAGCGGGTAACTGCGCGTTCTACACGCCAGGATCACTTGGTGATATCCAACTCGAACTGTTTGCGGTATTACGCTCATGAGCAAAATAAAACCTTCTGTCGTTGATGAGATCTTTTATCCCTGCTGGCTGATGGTCAGCCAGTTGCGTAATGGCCAGGAAATTAAGGACGGAGAAGCGTTGTATCGTCGTGCCTGCGGTTGGGTGGACGATGCGCGTGAAGCTCTTTCTCGTAACGGTTTCAACGAAACCAGCACGGAGCATATGCTTTATACCCTTTGTGCGTTACTTGATGAGAGTGTGCTGAACCGTCCGAAGCCGGACAGTGGGAACACTAAATGGCTGCAGAATCCTCTTCAGGCGCGCTATTTCAATACGCTGAACGCTGGTGAGGAGCTGTGGGAGCGTATTCGCGCCGTTTTGCAGGAGCCTGCGCCCGATACCGCCGTACTAACCTGTTTCTACCGTGCACTGACGTTAGGATTTGCGGGCCGCTATCGCGAGCAGGGCGACGAACGCCGTGAAGATGTGGTGCGTAAGCTGAGCCAGCAGGTGCCGCCTTTTTCCTCTGCTCAGGAAACCCCTGTGGTTTCCCGATCATCGCGTTTGCGCACCGGGCGCAAAACGTACTGGTTTTCGTGGGTACTTGGCGTCGCAATACTGGTCGCACTGTGGTTTTTCCTGTCAAGCACGCTCGCGAATCAGCTCTCTCAACTGGCAGGGATCAAATAACTGATGCGCAGGTTAACGCAATTCCTGTTGCTGCTGCTTGGTACCGGCCTCGCGCTGTTGCTGATTCTTGGCTTCTGGCCGCTGGGAACGGGCAGCCGCGTGGTGCTGAGTCTGCTGGTTGTCATTTTAAGCGGTGCTGCTGGCTATTTTCAGTGGCGTAAAGACCGCAACAATAAAATTGCCCATCAGCATATTGCGGACTCCATCCTGCCACCGGAAGATTTCCAGGGTGCAGTGGTGCTGGTTTGTGGTGACAGCGAATCGCTGTTTTCAGCTTCAGTTCTCTTCAGGGAAACCCGTCAGGGCTGGTATTTGCAGGTCAAAGCACCAGAACAGCTTCCACTATTGGCACAGCATCTGGCTGAGGTTCGCCCGGCACTGATTGCCCAGATCTCCGTGCTACTGGCCGTTGCGCCGGAACAACATCAGGACGAGGACGATTTCATTCAAAAACTGCGCATCTGGCATCGTGCGATTGTGCAGTGCAAAGGTTGGCTTGCCGGGATTCCGCCGATGTGGATTGGCATCTGGGTTTCACCGCCAGCAATGGAATCAACTGAAATGGAATGCTGGTATACCGCCACTCCAGGCCAGAAAGCCATTCAGATGCGTGAGGCGGGTGCGGTTGTGATACCGCTGGTTGAGTGGGAGCGTGAACAAGATGGCCGCAACAGTCAGGAAAAACTCAGTTCAGTTTTCTGGATTGAGTGCCTGGTGGCGTGGGCTAAGACTCACGTTCAGGATGTTCTGGCACAGCGTCAGGGAGATCTCCCGGCGCTGATTCCATGCGCATGGGGGGCCTGCTTGACCCCGGTTACGGGGCGTTCCAACAATCTCTGGCAGACACATGTTGCAGGCGTAACCTCGTTGCCACCAACTGCATCTGCAACGCAGAGTTACCTGCCATTACCAGATGTGCTGCTGCCATTTATTCCTCGCCGCCGGGGTGTCTCCCAACTGATGCAGACCTGGCAGATTGCCGGCTTACTGTGTGGGTTATTCCTGCTGTTTGCCTTGCTGGCCTCATATATCAATAACCAACGATTAATTCGCAACGTAGGCGATCACCTGGCGTTGTATCACCGGCTTACAGGAACACCCGCATCCCCAAAAACGATTGCTCAGCAACAGTTACGTGCTGATGCCCGTTTGCTTGATCAGTGGCAACGTAGTGGTGCGCCCATACGCATGTCTTTGGGACTCTATCAGGGGATGCGCCTCATCGCGCCACTTGAGGCCGCCATCAATAGTTGGGCTCCACCGCCTCCGCCGCCTCTGGTCATCAATAAAATTGTTCAGGGTCCGAAAACCGTGCGTCTTGACAGCATGTCGCTGTTCGATGTGGGCAAATGGCAGCTTAAACCAGGCTCTACCAAAGTGCTGGTGAGTGCGCTCGTCAATATCAAAGTCAAACCAGGCTGGCTGATTGTTGTCGCTGGGCACACCGATGATACCGGCGATGACAAGTCCAACCAGATTCTTTCCCTCAAACGCGCTGAATCAGTCCGTGACTGGATGCGTGACACCGGTGATGTGCCGGAAAGTTGCTTTGCGGTACAGGGCTACGGCGAAAGCCGTCCACTGGAACCCAATGATTCAGATTCAAATCGCGCGGTTAACCGCCGCGTTGAAATCAGTCTGGTGCCTCAGGCAGATGCTTGCCAGGTACCGGGCAAAACAACATCACCGGCTAAGGGTGATGTCACAACCTACGAAATGGAGAAGTAAACATGGCTATTCCAGTCTACCTGTGGCTGAAAGACGACGGCGGTGCGGATATTAAAGGCTCCGTAGATGTTAAAGACCGTGAAGGCAGCATCGAAGTGGTGGCGCAGGAACACAACCTGTACATCCCGACCGATAACAACACCGGAAAATTAACGGGCACCCGTATCCATACCCCATTCCTGTTTACCAAAGAAATCGACTCTTCAAGTCCATACCTCTACAAAGCGGTAACGACTGGCCAGACGCTGAAATCTGCTGAATTCAAATGGTATCGCATCAATGACGCAGGCCAGGAAGTTGAGTACTTCAACACCAAACTGGAAAACGTCAAGCTGGTGAAAGTCGCACCAAAAATGCATGACATCAAAAATCCTGCGATGGAAAAACACAACCATCTGGAAATGATTGAACTGCGTTACGAAAAAATCACCTGGACTTACAAAGACGGCAACATCATTCATTCCGACTCCTGGAACGAACGTACTACCGCGTAAGGCTGCACTCACAGCAGACGGGAAACCGTCTGCTGTTTTTGTTTGCCCGAACGAAGCGTAGGGCGAATACGCAACTCGCCATCCGACAAAGTGTGGGCAAACAAAAACAGCAAAAAAATCATCGACCTTATGGGCCTGGGTTTCCTGCAAAGGAGAAGGCTAAGGGCGGTAGCGTACCCAATCAAGGAGCCAGCATGGATAACCAGTCAGCCGTATTACTTCGTCGTTTAAACCCGTACTGTGCCCGCGCGCTGGAAGCAGCCGCCACGCTGTGCCAGAGCCGGGCACATGCGGAAATTACTGTCGAACACTGGTTGCTTAAACTGCTTGAGCTCGGGGAGGGGGACATCACTGTGCTGGCCCGCCGTTACGAATGGGACATGGACAATATTTGGCAGAGTTTGCTGGCACACCTTGATACCATGCCGCGCTCCGTGCGCACCCGACCACAATTGGCCGAACTTCTACTGAATCTGATTAAACAGGCATGGCTGATTGCATCGCTTGAAGACGACGATGCACAAATCCGCAGTCATCATCTGCTTGCGGCGTTAACTGATAAACCGTCAATTCTGGTCTGCGACAGTTTGTGGCCGCTGCTGAGTCTCTCCCGCTCGCAGCTTGAGCGCCTGAAACCACTGTTGGATGTGCAGTCAGATGAACGTGCCGAACTGCAACAGCAAGAAAGCCTGAACCGCGAACCGTCCTCACTTACGGAAGAAAAACCGACCAGTGTTTCCGGCAACACCCTGAGCGAAGCACTACAGGCCGCACTCGATAAATTCACTCTCGATGTAACAGCCAAAGCGCAAGAAGGGAAAATCGACCCGGTCTTTGGCCGCGACAACGAAATCCGCCAGATGGTCGACATTCTCTCGCGCCGCCGTAAAAACAACCCGATTCTGGTGGGCGAGCCGGGCGTGGGCAAAACCGCATTGGTGGAAGGACTCGCGCTACGCATTGCTGAAGGCAACGTGCCGGACAGCCTGAAAACCGTCAGCCTTCGTACTCTGGATCTTGGCCTCTTGCAGGCGGGCGCAGGCGTAAAAGGCGAATTTGAACAGCGCCTGAAAAACGTCATCGACGCGGTACAACACTCCCCGACGCCAGTGCTGCTGTTTATCGACGAAGCGCACACCATTATCGGCGCAGGCAACCAGGCGGGCGGAGCAGATGCCGCCAACCTGCTGAAACCAGCACTGGCACGTGGCGAGTTGCGCACTATCGCGGCCACCACCTGGTCTGAATACAAACAGTATTTCGAGCGTGATGCTGCATTGGAGCGCCGTTTCCAGATAGTTAAGGTAGACGAACCGGATGATGAGATGGCCTGCCTGATGTTGCGCGGCCTGAAATCCCGTTACGCGCAACATCACGGCGTGCATATTACCGATGAAGCCGTGAAATCCGCAGTCAGTCTGTCGCGCCGCTACATCACGGGCCGCCAGTTGCCGGACAAAGCGGTTGACTTGCTTGACACCGCGTCTGCCCGCGTGCGTATGAGCCTCGACACGCTACCGGAAGAACTCACCCGCCTCAAAGCGCAAATCACTGCGCTGGAAATGGAAAACCATGCGCTGCTGGAAGATATCGCGCTGGGTAGCAACAGCCATGGCGAGCGCCTGGAGCAAATTGAGCAACAGACTTCTGCGCTGAACGAACACCTCGCCGCGCTGGAAACCCAGTACCACGCGGAAAAAGCGCTCACCCAACAACTGCTGGAAGTTCGCCAGGACATTAGCCGCCAGGCCGACGTCAATGCGCTACAACAGCAACTCAAAGATTTACAAGGTAGTGCTCCACTGCTGTCGCTGGATGTGGATGTGCGCACTGTCGCCACCGTGATTGCAGACTGGACCGGCGTGCCGCTGACCAGTCTGCTCAAAGACGAACAGACCGATTTGCTGATGCTGGAAAACCACCTCGCCAACCGCGTGGTCGGCCAGGACACGGCGCTTATCGATATGGCGCAACGCCTGCGTGCCGCGAAAACTGGACTTACGCCAG
Organism: Buttiauxella cochleicola; assembly: GCF_021282435.1. Taxonomy (NCBI): domain Bacteria; kingdom Pseudomonadati; phylum Pseudomonadota; class Gammaproteobacteria; order Enterobacterales; family Enterobacteriaceae; genus Buttiauxella; species Buttiauxella cochleicola. The sequence continues at coordinate 210,918 of NZ_JAJSOT010000001.1, forward strand.
AAAACGGCCCGCTGGGCGTGTTCCTGTTGGTCGGCCCGAGCGGTGTGGGTAAAACCGAAACAGCGCTGGCCCTGGCCGACAGCCTGTTCGGCGGCGAGAAATCCCTGATCACTATCAACTTATCCGAATACCAGGAAGCGCACACCGTTTCCCAGCTTAAAGGCTCGCCTCCGGGCTACGTGGGCTACGGTCAGGGCGGCATTCTGACCGAAGCAGTGCGCAAACGTCCGTACAGCGTGGTGCTGCTTGATGAAGTGGAAAAAGCGCACCGCGACGTCATCAACCTGTTCTACCAGGTGTTTGACCGTGGCTTTATGCGTGACGGCGAAGGGCGTGAAATCGACTTCCGCAACACTGTGATCCTGATGACCGCCAACCTTGGCAGCGACCACATCATGCAATTGCTGGACGAACAACCGGAAGCCACCGACAGCGATCTACAAGAATTACTGCGACCGATCCTACGCGATCATTTCCAACCCGCTCTGCTGGCCCGCTTCCAGACGCTGATTTACCGTCCACTGGATGCTAAAGCGTTAAGAATCATTGTGGAAATGAAGCTGGCACAGGTCGCGAAGCGCCTGAAAAACCACTACGGCCTGCAAACAACCATTGACGAAAGCCTTTATGACACCCTGGTTGCCGCCTGCCTGCTGCCAGACACTGGCGCGCGCAATATCGACAGCCTGCTGAACCAGCAAATCCTGCCGGTACTCAGTCAACAACTTCTGCAACGCAAAGCCGGGCAGCAGAAAACCCACAGCCTGGCGCTGGGCTGGGATGAGGAAGAGGGGATTGTGCTGGAGTTTGACGAGCAATAACGGAGGTTTCAGATGGTCGATCAATTAAAAGAAGGCGGGGCTCGGTTACTGACTTCTGGCGAGATTGGTTTAGCAAAAACGGTATTTGGTTCCACCATAGATTACAGCACGGTGTGGATCCACAAGGGCAGCTATCTGCCTTTTGATCTGCAGGATGTGAATACTGCGATGACGCCAAATGGGGAGCTGTATTTTCGTGACTGGTACAGGGATGATTTTTCGACAGCACTTCCTTTTCTTAAACATTTGTTTATCCATGAAATGAGCCATGTCTGGCAACGGACGAAAGGGATGAATGTTATTGGCAGGGGCTTAATCAGCTGGATGGTGAGCTATCGATATAGGCTTGATGGTCGACTTTTAAATGAATATCCCATGGAACAGCAGGCTCAAATAATAGCTGATCATTTTTCCCTACAAACAGAAGGTTATAGAGGATGGTGTAACCTGATAATAAATAACGATATAACTCTAGATGGGGATATCAGCGAAACTATCATCCGGCAGAGATATAAAGACACTCTGCGGGGGTTCCCTTGGTGAAAAGGAAAAAAACTCGCCTTTTACATACAACACTTCTCCTTTCCAGTCTGACAACACTGGCTGGTTGCCCGGGGTCAGGCGACAGATTGCAACCTGATGAGGAAGCCCGCGTCAGCATGATGAGTAATAGAGTATGTTTTGAAATCGGTGATGCAGACAATTATCAACTTTCAGCTATCGCTATTAGCCCCAGAGGTACACCTTTTAATCAACAGAAATTTATGTTCGGCTCTTATTTGAAAATAGCTGATGGAAAGTTGTGTATTCCTCCATCCTTCTGGCCTTTGCCGGATAAAGGACAATTTATTGTCAGATATATTCTGACATCTGTAACACAGAGTTCACCTCCCAAGAGAGTTGTCACAGGAATTGAAGTTTCGAATGGACAAGTTTTTGGCATCTCATTAACTGATCAAGAGGCTTTGAGATAACTTTCAACATCTGTTTATCCATGAAATGAGCCATGTCTGGCAACGGGCTAAAGGGATGAATGTTATTGGTAGGGGCTTTATCAGCCGGATGGTCAGCTATCGCTATACCCTTGATGGCGATATTTCTGAACCAATGATACGTAAACAATACAAAAACGAATTACGGGGTTTCCCATGGTGAAGACGACAGGCTTTCGTGTGTTATGGCCTGCTTGTTCGCTTGCCTTGTGTTTATTGATGCTGACTGGATGTCCGGGGCCGGGCGACAGAATGCGTTTTGATGAAACAGCACAGGTCAGTCAGCAGGGGGACAATGTATGTTTTAACATTACAGATGCTCGGGATTATCAGCCTGCAAATATGGGGATCAATCCCCGCAGCACACCTTCAAAAGAAAAGAACTTTAATTTCTCACCAGGCCTTACTGTTGCTGATGGGACATTATGTATTCCACCTTCTTTTTACCATTTCCCGGATAAGGGACAGTTCATAATCGAGTATCTATTAATTTCAAAAAAATATGATGAGCCGCGGAGTTTCGTTATCACCCTGGAAATAAACGGCGGGCGTATTTATAACGTGACACCGACCGAAAGAGAAATATCACTGCCATATAGTCACTAGGGAATAGGTATGAATAAAAGTATTCAAAAAGGAGGGCTGCGCCTCTTAACAGTAGGAGAGATAAATCTTGCCAGTTCTGTTTACGGTTTCAGTATTCACTACAATAAAGTATGGATACATTTAGATAGTTATCTACCTTTTAATCTACAGAATCCGCAGCAGGCAATGAGTCCGAATGGTGAAATGTGGTTTCTGGAGGCGAAATATCAGAATGATTTTTCACGTTCTCCTGGACCGAGCTTCAAACACCTTTTTCTTCATGAAATGATGCACGTTTGGCAACATCAACGTGGGATGTGGGTAAGAACCAGAGGATTAATGTCATGGGCTGCTGATTACACTTATAGTTTAGATAAGCCTAACTTGCTTGATTATGGACTAGAACAACAGGCAAGTATTGTTAGTGATTTTTGGTTATTAAAACATTATGGTTTCTTTGGGCATAGCAATCTTTATGATTATAGAGACTACAATCCAGCTGAACCGATAAAAGATCTAATTGCTAAGTATGAAAAGGTGTTAGGGAAATTTCCAGGATGAAAAAAATAATATTGGTAATTTCTTTATGCGCTTTAATAACTGGTTGCCCTGGGGGAGAGCGTGAAGGAAAAGAAATCGGGGAATTTAAACCATTTTATGTGGATAAAGGAAGGGTATGTTTTAGTGTAGATAAGAGGGATGTATTAAGTCGTTATAGTTTATATTCTAACTATGATGGTGAAAAAAGGCTTGCTGTTAACGAGGGGCTTAAACTTTCTTATCCTGATACATGCGTAAATGTAGATCTTGATGCTGGCTATCGATATTCCTCAAGTTATAGTCTGAATAGTATTGACTACCATTATGAATTTTTCATCGATAATAACTGGAATGTAACAGGGGTAAGGCGATAAATGAAATTACACAGCCAGGTCCGCTGTGTAATTTTCTACAAACCTGCCTGTGTAAAGTAAAGCACCATTAATGATAAAATTTTTATTGATGTGGCCAATTTTAAATAATGGCTTTACAACTAAATACATATTAAAAACATAACGATAAACCTCTATCATTTAATAGCTATATAACGTAACGGCTAGTGTATATAGACCACTACCATGGAGTGATATTCATGAATCTTACTGATACCTTATCAAAAATAACAGGAACTACTCTTAACCGTTACCATCTTGATATTCCTTCCTGTCATTCTCCGCTCGATGTGGAAAATTTTTCGGGTTTGGAAGCACTGAGTGAACTGTATTATTACACCATTCATTTCACCAGCTCGGACAAAGACCTTGATGCCACTCAGTTACTGAATAAACCGGTCAGCCTGACGATGGGGACGGGTTTATTACAGAGCCTGACTGAGCAGAAGGTTGTGCACGGTGTCGTGACGGGTTTTGAACGCATCAGCAGTTCGGCCGATGAAGCCAAATATGTCATTACGCTCGAGCCCTTCCTCGCCCTGCTGGACAAACAGTTCCGCACCCATCGTTTCTTCGTGAATAAATCGGTGCCGGACCTGGTGGCGCAGATACTCGATGAGCATGGTCTGAAGGGCTGGGAATATGAATTTTCCCTGAAACAAAGCTATACGACACGCGAGCAGATAAACCAGTATCAGGAAAGCGACCTGGCTTTTATTCAGCGCCTGCTCTCGGAGGTGGGGATCTTTTACTTCTTCACCCTGCAGCCCGACACACAGACCGAAGTGGTGCATTTTGCCGATAAACAAAGTGCCTATGAATTCGGCAAAACCCTGCCGCTGAACAGTCCGTCGGGCATGAATGACAACGGCGTGGAATCGGTGTGGGGGCTGAATGTACAGCACAACGTGGTTGAGGCGAGCGTGACCGCCAAAGACTACAACCACCGTGAAGCGCAGAAAGTACTGCAGTCCGCGAAAGCGGATATGACGCGTGGCGAAGGTGAAGGCACCACCTACGGCGAGGTGTATCACTATAAGCCGCGCCACCTGGACACAGGGGCGAAAAGCGACCCGACAGCGGAAACCGGTAACTTCATGGCGCGTCTCGACCATGAACGTTTTCTGTCAAAGCAGACACTGATTACCGGCTCAGCAAATGACGCGAACCTCAGCCCCGCTCAGGTGCTGACGGTGACGGAATTGGCCCTTGTCCCGACGCTGCCTTCAGCCCTGAACAACGGTGTTGTCATCACCAGAGCCTTCTACAGCGGCAGCCGTAAAAACGCGCTGGTGGTGAACTGGATGGCGGTTCCGTACAGCGAAACGCTGTGCTGGCGCGCACCACTTCTGGCCCGCCCGAAGGTCAGCGGCACCATGATGGCGCGCGTCACCAGCGCAAAAGCCAACGACATCTACGCCTGGCAGGATGCATCCGGCCTGTACCGGGTGAAGTTTGACGCCGACCAGGACGACAAAGCGCAGGGCCAGGAAAGCATGCCGGTACGCCTCGCCAAACCCTACGGCGGCGATGTGTACGGTATCCACTTCCCGCTGATTCAGGGCACGGAAGTGGCGATAGCGTTCCATGACGGTGACCCCGACCGCCCGTATATCGCCCATGCGTTGCATGACTCACGGCATACCGACCACGTCACGGAAGCCAACAACACCCGCAACGTGGTGCGCACCCCGGCGAACAACAAACTGCGCATGGAAGACAAGCGCGGTGAAGAGCATATCAAGCTCAGCACCGAGTACGGCGGCAAGACGCAGCTGAACCTGGGCCACAACGTGGACGGTGCAAAGGCTAAACGTGGTGAAGGTGCCGAGCTGAGGACGGATAAATGGGTCACTATTCGTGGTGGCGCAGGTGTGTTTATTACCGCAGATCGGCAGGAAAGCGCTGCGGGTTTACAGCTCGAAATGCAGGCAGCGCTCGATGGCCTCAAAGCAGCATTGCAGGATGCCGAAGGGATCCGTTTTGCAGCCGAATTGGCAAAAGCAGAACTGGCTGATATTGCCCGTCAAAAGTCACTCATGACAGATGCACTGACTGAATTGAAGAAACAGGCATTGCTTTTATCAGCACCTGCGGGCATTGCCCAGATAACACCTGCCAGTATTCAACTCTCATCAGGTGAAAATTTGATTGTGACAACGGGAGCAGATGCAGATGTCAGCATAGCGAAAAAATTCCGTCTGGGGGTAAAAGAAACTATCAGTATATTCGCCCAAAAAATGGGCATTAAGATTTTTGCCAGCCAGGGCAAAGTTGAAATTCAAGCACAAGACGATGCAATGGATCTTTTTGCAAGAAATACGCTAACTGTTGCCAGCAGGGATAAGGAAGTCTTTGTAACTGCGAAAACAGAACTGACCTTGAGTTGCGGCGAAGCTTATATTCGTCTGAAAGATGGTGATGTGGAAATAGGCACACCAGGTAACATCCGAATGAAATGCGGTAATTTACAGAAAATGGGGCCAGCTACCCTCACCAGGACAATCGAACTGACTGATCCCTGTGCAACGGCAATGGACAGTGCAGGATCGGAGCAAAGCCCCGATGTCACGATGAATTAAGGAGCACCACGAATGACGGACACTATTTCATACGACTATTCATCGCAGGCACAACAGGAGCAGCATCAATCAATAAAGGCGCAACTTATCCACCATTTTTTACGGTTAGATATGCGCTGTATATTGCTGATTGATGCAACAATACTTCGTTGCCGGAATAATAAACCCGAGTTAATTGACGCACTGGAAAGTCGGGGAGTAATAAAAATTCCCGTAGCCCCACAATATCTCACGGATGAGTTTTTCCCCTGGCTTATCTCGCTTGACTTATCTTTGCCTGAAGACGTTCTTATTTTGGACGAAAGTCTAAGGCTGGCTCTGAGTGAAATAGAACCGCAGCAAATTAAAAATGGAAGTGGAAGGTTAATTAGCGGCTGGTTAGCAAGTAACGCCTCGGCAGAGGAAACGGCGCTTCACATCGGAAAAAGTGCACTGCAAAGCAATAACGAAAAAGATATTTTACTCCGTTATTATGATCCCGCCGTAGCACTATTGCTTTGGGGCATACTGGACAGCTGGCAAAAACAGCGACTCATGGGCCCTGTGACGGGTTGGTTGACTGTTGATGGTGATGGGCAACTCATTAAGAGAACAGGGCTTGAGCAACAGACAGTTCAGATGTCGCATTCTATATCACTGAGTCCTGAATGCTGGCGGGATATAAAATTAATCACGGCCATTAATTCCATCCTCTGTGATTATCGGCAAGAGAATATAAATGAATTACGTCTGGGAGAGTTGTCAGTGTTGCAGAAAGTATTGCCTGCACTTAAACGAGCCAGCAATTATTCATTTTGGAAAAAAAGTGATCTTACTGCTTATGGAATGCACGCTCTGATGATTTCATCCGATTTTGACCTCCATCCGGATATATTACGACGCCTGAAAATTGAGTGCTCAAAACAGGATCCAAGTTATCTGGATGCGATTGCAACAGTCAGTGAAACGCTCTGGGAAAAAATCCGAACAGGTGATCATTAAAAATCACAGGCTTTTGTTGAGATAATATAAGGAATTAATTCATGGCAGATCATCATTGTGACTGCAAGTCTCAAGGGCCAGCACTATTGCCGGTAAGATATGTAGTTGCACCTGACCACCAACCAGGTTCTCTGCCCGGTTGGGCCGCTTCCGGCGCAAAAAAATACCCCGATCATGAAAAATATCATTATGCGCTAAGGGCTATGCGCCGGGGATTTTTATATATTTATTATCCATTCTTATCTAAATGGGATGCCTGGTCTATCAGCGACGATGGCAGTTTGTGGAAACAGTTTTCTCCTGACAATGCGATAAAAAAAACCGAACCGGACTGTAGGCAAGGTACTTACAACCAGGGGGGCAAAGATTTTATTACGCTAATTCCCGAAGTCATGGATAACGATATTTGGGTAGCCTTTTCACAATCTCCCTGGACGGCATCGACACTTGCACGCTATCAGAATGAAAGCGATCGCAGCAAAAGAATGCAATGCCTAAGTTCATCACAGTGGATTACGCCAACAGCGGCCCCCTGTGCAGAGGAAGCTACAGAGGAAAACATTTCAGTCATTCTGGATTATATGGCAGCCAGCAGCGGGGGACTTTCTCCCGCAGCATCACTGCCGTGGGGAACTCCAGGGGAGTTTCGGGTGAGCCATGTAACAAGTGAAGGCAACTACAGTCTTGTAACAAAAGTGCAACCACTGGAAACACTTTATCCATGGAAGAGTATGAGTGAGGGGGTTGCCAGCAGTACAGCACAACAAATGAAACAGCGAGGAGTCAAAGCTGACGGTACGAAAGTTACGCCGCTCATTTTTGCTTTACATGACACTGTAGGGATTGCCCATGAACTGACTGGCTGGACGAATGATGTTCTTGCATTACCGAAAATATTTGGTGATGAACGGGCCCTGGAATTTTCAACGCAGAGTCTGATTAATGGTGCGGAACAGATCATTTCCAAAACGGCAGAACAAAAAGTGGCGGCTCGGCTGAAGGTCACTTTTGATGAAAATCCTGTCGGGCTAGATATGGCTTATCAGATGTATTACGCCAATGAGCGGAGTAAAGGGGTTCCTGCCAACGAGATCATGAGCCGTGAGGAATACGAAAATCAGGGAAAGGAAACTCAGCAAAAAACTAGCCTGAGATTCCAGGTTGCGGACGACCTGGCGAAGTACAAACGCATGCTGAATCAGACGAAACTGGATTCGTTCATTGCTTGCGGCGAGACATTAATCGATCAGGTTGATGAAAAGGTAACAAGCCTTATCGGCTTCAGAATCAAATGGCTGCAGGATGAGGCGTTTATTGCCGCCACCCAGGATTTTTATTCTGATTACGCAGTCGATAATCTTACTTACCGTGAAATTGTCGCGTTTGCGATTTCTGGGATAAACATTGTGAACGCGGGAAAATCTTTGCTGGATGAGTGGATAAATGCTTACACCACTTCCAGTGAAAAAAATCTTGTCTGGCGAACGCATTTTTACAATAACCCGGAACTGATGGCAGAGGGGGAGTCATTATTGGGGCAATGCCGCCAGTGTACGTCTGACCCAATGAGCCAGAGCGGCCTGCTTTATTTCTTCGAAACCAACGGCGCCAAGCTCAATAAGATCTTTAAAGGTTTCGAGAAAGCGACGGCCGCGCTTGCGAAACCCCCAAAGCCAGATGCGTTGCTATCAACGCGTTTGCTCTATACCGTCGATCAGTATATGGCCACGGTTGGAGAGCGGGTTTTCTCTTCCACTCGCGTGGGTTTTGTTATGGACACTACAGGAGATGCGATTAACCGGACCATCTTCTCTTTGGTCTCAGGAAAATCGGTGGCGCAGACAAAAGCATTCCTCTCCACTTACTTCGGCTGGGCTACGGAACGGCGTGTTTACCTGGATGGCCTGGGTTTCTTTGGCCCTGTGCGACGTGAAATCAGTGAAAAGCTGCGGGTTGCCAGTAATAAATTTACTGAGATGGATAAAGCCTACAGCAACTATGAAATGAAGGATCGCAACCAGTATGCGGCTAAAGCCACCAGTATTAAGATCCTGGTGTTAATTTTTAATGTGGTTGAACTGTATAACCAGTTAGACCATTACAAAGGTGATGCCGTCAGTTATGCGAAAATATCCAGCGCCATTCTCGCCACCGCAGGAGGGATGGCTGATATTGCAACGCCGGCATTTGAGCATGGTGTGGCTGCAGGTAATACTCTGCATCGTTTAAAATTCATCGGGGCAGGGAGTTCATTAGTTGCTTCGGGAATATCGTTGGGGTTGGACTTATCTAAGTTTAGATCTGAAAGCGATGAGAGGAACAGTGATAAACGTATTGTCTATAAAAGCTTGTACTTTGTTAAAGTTTTAAATGATATCGCTACATTAGTAAGTGCAGAAGGAAAACTGATGAGTGCGCTAATTACCCGATTTGGTTGGGCTACTGAAGAGGGCACTTTAGCAGTATGGGTAGGTAAAGCAGCTGCGCCACGTCTGATTTTCCTGGGGATAGAATGGGTCGGTGTATTATCGTCCTGGTGGTTAGCAATTGGGATAATGGTGGTTGAATATGTTGTTACTGAATACTTTTCCCGTGACGATTTACAGATCTGGTATGAACAGGGCATTTTTGGCAATGACAATACCCTGAACAGCGACGGGCTAAAGCCGGAAAAAATGACGGTTCTGATTGAAGAACGCAGAAATTCGTTAATGGCCTGTTTACACAAAATGGCCTCTCCACCTCAGGAAGTAACGCCAGTAATGCCAAAAACAATTATGTTCTGGCCGTTTAACATCAATACCGAAACAGAAGATTACGAGGCATAAACGTTAGCAAAAGGCCTAATCAATTTGCTCAGGGAGAGATAATGACATACGAAACCATAAAATTTTCTGATGCCCCGCGTCCTACCCGGACTGTATTAAAAGAAAAACACCCGGCTTATAACTTTCTGAAAATACGCAGTGAACTGGTTGCCCTGCAGGAGCGTATAACACGAATAGAATCCACGCGGGGTGAGCGTAATCTGTTACCTGAGTTACGTCATCAGGTAGAAAAACTGGAGCAGGATCTTAAAGAGGCTCCACCAGACCCAATATTACCGCCCCCGGCTCCGCTGATAAAAATTACCGGCGTGCTTGAGGCTTTCAACTGGCGGCGGGTTGTACACTATTTTGACCCTAAAGCTTACCCGCAGACTCAGGAATATTTTGCCCGTCACGAAGAGCGAGTGGCCAATGCCGCTGTGGTTATGGCAGTCACGGGGGAAAGCGCTACGGCGCAGGGGATGGTGCTAAACGGTGACCGAATTCTGACTTGTTCATGGCATGTTACGGGGCAAATAAATGGTAAACAATTTTCCGGCTGGCTCGGACGCTGCTTTTGTAAAGCAGGGGAAGAGGTTGAACTGATAGTCGCACCAGTGGGGGATGAATATCTGGTGTACGCGCTGGCTAAGCCTCAGGAGCGTTCCATCAGTATGACGCCAGGCTGCTACCGCGGGAAAAGACAGGCACGCTGGGGAGGGACCTGGTTCTGGTTGGGAATTCTAAGCGTTGCACTCGCCGGAGTTATAATCACCTGGCTTATTACCGATGGTTTTGTGGGATTATTCTCACAGGATCTTTATGAATCTTTACTTATCGGTATCTTTTCGGGAGGGGTATTCATGATCGGCCCGGCATTATACAGCGTATGGTGCCGTCATCCTTTCCCGGAAGAAGACCTGGCCGAAGAAATATTCACCGTGATGGGCTGGAAGAACGTAACGGATATTAATCTGCGTAAACTTAACTGGAAAAGAAAAAGACAATGGAAACGCACAGGGAAACCGGAAAATCCGTTTAAGGACCAGACGCCATTTCTGTATGCCGGCTGGGGAAGGGAATTTTATTACTATTAATAGTGACGGGCTAAAACCGAAAAAAATAACGATTTTTATTGAGGAGTGCAGAAATTTTTTAATGGTCTGTTTACAGAAAATGGCCTCCCCACCTCAGGAAGTAACGCCAGTAATGCCAAAAACAATTATGTTCTGGCCGTTTAACATCAATACCGAAACAGAAGATTACGAGGCATAACCGTTAGCAAAAGGCCTAATCAATTTGCTCAGGGAGAGATAATGACATACGAAACTTTAAGATTCTCCAATACCCCTCGCCCCACGTGGAAAGAAATTACGGATAAAGAAAAGTACCCTTGTATTGACTTCCTTAAGCTCAGAAAGCAACTGGTGCACTTGCAAGACTACATAACAAATATAGAGTCCACTCGGGGGCAGCGAGACAAGTTACCGGAGTTGCGCAAACAGGTACAAAAACTGGAACTCCAGCTTGCAGACGCTCCACCTGATCCGGTATTACCGCCTCCAGTTCCACTGATAAAAGTCAGTGGAAAGCTGGAAGCATTTCATATGCGTTTGAGCCTTCACTACTTTGATCCGAAAGCTTATCCGCAAACTGATGACTATTTTACTCGTCATGAAGAACGGGTCGCCAATGCTGCAGTGGTCGTCGCTGCAGGTGGGCAAAGTGCTACTGCGCAGGGAATGGTGGTTAGCAGTGACAGAATTAGTCGGCTTGCGTGGCATGTGACAGGGCAAATAAACGGTAAACGTTTTTCTGGCTGGTTGGGATATACCTTTTGTCAGGTGGGCGAAGAAGTTGAACTGATTGTCGCGCCAGTGGGAGATGAATATCTGGTGTACGCGCTGGCTAAACCTCAGGAGCGTTCCATTAGTATGACGCCCGGCTGCTACCGCGGGAAAAGACAGGCGCGCTGGGGGGGGACCTGGTTCTGGTTGGGAATTCTTGGGGTCGCTATTTTCTCAGTTGTAGTTATTGCTGTGGTGAATGATGGCCTCAGGATGCTTATTAATCTAGATCTATATGAAATGTTAATAACCAGTTTTGGACTGGGGGGGAGTATCATTTTAGGTCCTGCTTTATACAGCGTATGGCGACGCCATCCTTTCCCGGAAGAAGACCTGGCCGAAGAAATATTCACCGTAATGGGGTGGAGGAATATTACGAATATTAATCTGTGCAAACTAAACAGGCAGCGAAAAAGACAATGGAAACGTACGGGGAAACCGGAAAACCCCTTTAAGGACCAGACGCCGTTTTTATATACCGGTTGGGGAATGGATTTTTATTACTATTAGCAGGGACTGGCTATGAATAATACGAATTTAAAATTTTCTGATGCCCCACGTCCTACCCGGACAATGTTAAAAGAAAAACACCCGGCTTATAACTTTCTGAAAATACGCAGTGAACTGGTTGCCCTGCAGGAGCGTATAACACGAATAGAATCCACGCGGGGTGAGCGTAATCTGTTACCTGAATTACGTCATCAGGTAGAAAAACTGGAGCAGGAGCTTAAAGAGGCCCCACCAGACCCGATATTACCGCCCCCGGCTCCGCTGATAAAAATTACCGGCGTGCTTGAGGCTTTCAACTGGCGGCGGGTTGTACACTATTTTGACCCTAAAGCTTACCCGCAGACTCAGGAATATTTTGCCCGTCACGAAGAGCGAGTGGCCAATGCCGCTGTGGTTATGGCAGTCACGGGGGAAAGCGCTACGGCACAGGGGATGGTGCTAAACGGTGACCGAATTCTGACTTGTTCATGGCATGTTACGGGGCAAATAAATGGTAAACAATTTTCCGGCTGGCTCGGACGCTGCTTTTGTAAAGCAGGGGAAGAGGTTGAACTGATAGTCGCACCAGTGGGGGATGAATATCTGGTGTACGCGCTGGCTAAACCTCAGGAGCGTTCCATTAGTATGACGCCGGGTTGTTACCGCGGGAAAAGGCAGGCGCGCTGGGGAGGAACCTGGTTCTGGTTGGGAATTCTCGGGTTTGCTCTTGCTAGTGTGATTATTGGCTGGCTTATTATTCATGGTATTTCAGCTCTATTCTCACGGTCTCTTTACGAAAGTCTGTTGATATTCATCGTAACAGGAGGGGTGATCGTTATCACCCCGGCATTATACAGCGTATGGCGACGCCATCCTTTCCCGGAAGAAGACCTGGCCGAAGAAATATTCACCGTGATGGGCTGGAAGAACGTAACGGATATTAATCTGCGTAAACTTAACTGGAAAAGAAAAAGACAATGGAAACGCACAGGGAAACCGGAAAATCCGTTTAAGGACCAGACGCCGTTTCTGTATACCGGCTGGGGAAGGGAGTTTTATTACTATTAATAGTGACGGACTAAAACCGAAAAAAATAACGATTTTTATTGAAGAACGCAGAAATTTTTTAATGGTCTGTTTACAGAAAATGGCCTCCCCACCTCAGGAAGTAACGCCAGTAATGCCAAAAACAATTATGTTCTGGCCGTTTAACATCAATACCGAAACAGAAGATTACGAGGCATAACCGTTAGCAAAAGGCCTAATCAATTTGCTCAGGGAAAGATAATGACATACGAAACCATAAAATTTTCTGATACCCCCCGCCCTACCTGGAAAGAATTTAACGATAAAGAAAAGTACCCTTGCGTGGATTATCTCAAGCTCCAAAGTGAGCGGGTGATTTTAAAAGAACGTATTGCACGAATCGAATCTACCCATGGGGAGCGGAATCTGTTGCCAGGATTACGTAAACAAGAGCAAATACTTGAGCTACAGCTTCAGGATGCTCCGCCAGATCCGATTTTACCGCCTCCTGCACCGCTGATAAAAATGACTGGAAAGCTGGAAGCATTTCATGCTCGGTTAATTCCACATTACTTTGATCCGAAGGCTTATCCACAGACTCATGACTATTTTGCCCGCCACGAAGAGCGGGTGGCCAATGCTGCTGTGGTCATTGCTGCCGGTGGGCAAAGCGCCACAGCACAAGGGATGGTGCTTAACAGTGACAGGATACGTAAACTCGCCTGGCATGTGACAGGGCAAATCAATGGTAAACGTTTTTCGGGTTGGTTAGGTTATACCTTTTGTCAGGTGGGCGAGGAGGTTGAACTGATTGTTGCGCCAGTAGGGGATAAATATCTGGTGTACGCTCTGGCTAAACCTCAGGAGCGCTCCATCAGCATGACGCCGGGTTGTTACCGTGGGAAAAGGCAGGCGCGCTGGGGAGGAACCTGGTTTTGGTTGGGTATTTTGGGCGTTGCACTCGCTGGAGTTATAATCACCTGGCTTATTACCGATGGTCTTGCGGGGTTATTCTCACAGGATCTTTATGAATCTTTACTTATCGGTATTTTATCGGGAGGAGTCTTTATGATCGGCCCGGCATTATACAGCGTATGGCGACGCCATCCTTTCCCGGAGGCAGACCTGGCCGAAGAAATATTTACCGTGATGGGCTGGAAGAACGTCACCGATATTAATCTGTGCAAACTAAACCGGCAGCGAAAAAGACAGTGGAAACGCACGGGGAAACCGGAAAACCCATTTAAAGACCAGACACCATTTCTCTATACCGGCTGGGGAAGGGAATTTTATTACTATTAATTATTTACCAGGCATTGGGTCGATGTAATTATAAAGAGGTGAATGTGTTTTCCGGAATTGTAAGATTAAATGATAAACTGAGTAGTGGCGGCATTGTCACATCTGCATCCTCCACAATGATTATTGATGGCATAAAAGCCGCATTAGTTGGTGATGATGTCATATGTCCGATTGTAGGGCATGGCAAAAATAAAATTATAGAGGGTTCAAGTGAATGGGTTTCCGATGGGAAACTTGTGGCATTCCATCAATGCAAATGCCTTTGTGGATGTTATGTTATTACGAGTGTTCCTGGTACAGGGATAGGTTGAATATATGTCATGGGATATACCTGCTTTAGAAAAACCTCAGAAAACACCTACACTGAAAATTAATAAATTGTTCAGTGTGTTTTTTTTATGTCTGTTGGTTGTTGTTCTTGGGTGCATGATTTACTACTACTCAAGCCATAATACAAACGCATTTTTGTTCTTATTTACCTTGAGCCTGACATTATCTATTTTATTTGGCATTGTTGCTGGATGGATTATTCTCCGTACAGGAATGTTAATGGAAAACAATGAACTCATTGAAGTAAGCAATAAAAAAGTAGAGAACATATATAGTAAATGGGCATCTGAATTCATTCCTGTTATTGATTGTTCCTCTGTCTTTCCAGATACGATTGAAATTGATAAATTCAGTCGGGGTATTGAGTTTAATATCATTGGTGATAAATCAATAAAGTTCTCTGAAGGAATTGATTACACCGCTGTTTTTCAAGAGCTTCTATCATCTTTACGTTATAAATTGCTGACCCTTTCTCAAGCAGAAAAAATCGAAATTAGGTTGTCAGGTACTGAGACATCCTATCTTTCTCTTTGGCGATCATTTTCTCATGCCTGGATAACTCTCGGCCTGCCCGCAGAAGCGGTAGCAGTTCCCGTTTTTCTTGTTAAAAACTTTACAAATCAAATTAATGAGTGGCTTGAGCATCCAGGAGATAAGTATCGACTGGTTGTCATTTGTAATCCTCTGGCATCTGATGATGCTCAACATGTAACAAGCGATGCTGCCTGCGCCTGGTTATTGGCACCTACTGGTACAGCAGAACAACTCCCACAAAAAGCACGTTTGTACCGGGCCATGGATACTGACAGCACCGAACTTCAGTCTGATTTATCCAACCTGCTGAAATATCAGGACGGTACTACGGGAATAGAAAAATTATGGTTTGATAAATTAACTGAAAAAAATATTGTTAATAAAGTATCTCAAATATGCAATGAAGCCTTGAAATCCGGGGAGGACTCAAACCTGTTATCACAACATTTTACGGAACTCATTTTGGGCAGGCAGGGGGACGATAGCATATGGATAACAATGGCATTAGTGCTTCTGCATGGAAAAAATAATAATGCGAGTAATTTAATTGTTTCCCAGTGTGGGGCCAAAACATTACTTGTGCAGATGAAAAATATATCACTTCATGAGGGGGCGTTGTGAGCAATAGTCGGTCAATGAGGCTGTGGGGGCTGATATTACTTGTCTGCTTCCTGGGGTTAGTCGTTGCGATGACTATTTACTTTGGCAGAAGTTATTTCAAATTGGACGGATATAAAATGCAGTTTGGTGCATGGTGTATCACTATGCTGGTAATCATGGTGGGGCTCAAATTTATCCGGTTAGGCTCCCGACAATCAGTGCTGCGATCATTGCCGTCATATCAGTTTCTTTCCTCCTTTCGGGGAAAAAATGGGCAGAAGCTCAATTCAATGTTTAACCATACATCTTCAGCAGATGAATCTAGAGTCAGAGCTAATCAAAGTCCCATGCAGATAGCCCCCCAACAAGCTTTGCGCCAGATCTACGGTCGCTTCTGGCCCCGTAAAGTCCGCATTCTGCTGTTAACCGGCAGCGCAGCCGACGTCGAACAGCTTGCTCCTAATCTGACTTCTCAATACTGGCAGGAAGACAGCGGCACCGTGCTGCTGTGGGGCGGCGACCTGGGCGCACCGGCTGACAGCGAGTGGTTGAGCGCGTTGCGTAAACTGCGCCGCCGTCCGCTGGATGGCGTGGTGTGGGTGACCTCTGCATTTGTCTGCCAGAGCGAAACTAAAAATACGCTCTCCGCCGATATGATGGACAACGTGTCGCAGGCATTTGCTACGCGTTATGAACAACTTGGCTGGCGTTTGCCGTTGTATGTCTGGTCGCTACATCCTTCTGAATCCACACAGTCCGAGCGCATTACGCAATCTGTCGGCTGTTTACTCCCTGCAAGCTGTAAACCTGAAGAGTTTAGCGTTCTGCTTGCAGGGTTGGTTCCTGAGCTAATTGAACAAGGGACACAGCAGGTCATCACCAGTTCGCAACACCTGTTTTTACTGCAGCTCGCTGACCAGGTAGCCAATAACCCTGACTCCGTGGCAGCACCGCTTGCCACTTTGCTCAATCCCTATCGCCCTTTACCATTGGCCGGAGTGATATTCAGCCCGGTGTCGATGGATGCAGAGCGCTCAGTGAAACATCACTGGGGCAAGGATAACCGTTGGGATGTACTGCTGAACTCCCTCCCATCTTTACCCGCAGCCCTCGCACCAAAGGCGTTAGGTTTTGCCTGGCGTAGAACGCTGGCAACCGCTGTTGCCGGGGTAATGGTGCTGTGGGGCGCAGGAATGGTGGTCTCATTCCTGGTTAACCGCGATGCTATCAATACCAGTGAATCACAAGTTAAACGTGCGGCAGATGTAAAGCAGCCATTGCCTTCGCGTTTACAGGCACAGCTGGATTTGCAGCAAATTCTTGGCCGGTTGCAGTACCGCCAGCAGGAAGGTGCGCCATGGTATAGCCGCTTTGGTCTGAGCCAAAATGATGCGCTGCTGGCATCACTCTGGCCGCACTATGGTGCCAGCGCTATTCCCCTGTTGCGAGACGCAAGCGCAGAGCACCTTGAAGGGCAACTCACTTTACTGGCACAGCTTCCTCCGGACGATTCACAACGCGAGAAACTGATTAAACCCGCTTACGACCAGTTAAAACTCTATCTGATGCTGGCCCACCCGGACCGAATGGATGCGGCCTGGTTCAGCAAAACGCTGCTCTCCGACTGGCCACAACGTGCTGGCGTAGTAAATGGTATCTGGCAAGGAAGCGGCCCGTCGCTACTGGCGTTTTACGCGGCAAATCTGGCTCACCATGCGGAGTGGAGTCTGGCACCGGATATGAACATGGTAAATCAAGTGCGGACGTTATTAGTGCGACAGATGGGGGCGCGCAACAGTGAATCCTCGCTCTATCAAAAAATACTGGTTCAGGTTGCCCATCAATATGCCGATTTGAGTCTGGCAGATATGACCGGCGACACCGACGCAGAACGTATTTTCACAACTGATGCGGTAGTACCCGGCATGTTCACCCGTAAAGCGTGGGATGAAGCGGTTGAACCGGCAATCGAGAAAGTGGTTACCGGCCGGCGTGAAGAGATGGACTGGGTGTTGAGTGAAAACAAAGTCTCCGTTGTCGAACAGAGTTCGCCAGAAGAGTTGCAGCAACGGTTAAAAGAGCGTTACTTCGCTGATTTCTCCGGCAGTTGGCTTGAGTTTTTAAACAGTCTGCACTGGCAACAGGCGCAGACATTATCGGATTCCATTGACCAGCTCACTCTGATGGCGGACGTACGACAGTCGCCGCTGGTTGCATTGATGAATACGCTGAGCATTCAGGGTAAAACTGGTCAGACTGGCGCTGGGTTGTCGGATTCCCTGGTGAAATCAGCCAAGAATCTATTAAACCGCGATGAGCAACCGACGATTGACCAACAAGCCGGAGCGCAGGGGCCGCTGGATGAGACCTTTGGCCCGGTCCTGGCACTTATGGATATCAACGCTCGTGGACAAGGAAGCTCGAACCTTAGCCTGCAAACTTTCCTGACTCGCGTCACCCAGGTTCGTCTCAAACTTCAACAAGTCGTTAATGCTGCTGACCCGCAAGCGATGGCGCAAACCCTGGCGCAAACGGTGTTCCAGGGCAAAGCCATTGACCTGACTGAAACCCGTGATTACGGCAGCCTGGTGGCGGCAAGCCTTGGCCAGGAATGGAGAGGATTTGGACACGCTTTGTTTGTGCAGCCGATGGACCAGGCATGGCAACAGGTGTTAACACCTGCGGCAGAGAGCCTGAATACCCAATGGCAGGCGGCGATTGTTGATGACTGGAACAGTACCTTTGGCGGCCGTTATCCGCTGAAAGACACCAGCAGTGAGGTATCACTTCCTCTGTTGGCGCGCTATCTAAATAGCGACAGTGGGCGCATCTCACGCTTCCTGCAGACTCGTCTGAACGGTGTACTGCATAAAGAAGGGAGCCGCTGGGTACCGAACAGTATTAATGCTCAAGGGCTGACTTTCAGCCCGGCGTTCCTCAATGCAATGGACACCCTGAGTCATCTGTCTGATGTGGTGTTTGTCGATGGTGAAGCCAGCATTCGATTCGAAATACGTCCAGGCACAGCGAAGGATGTGATGCAGACTGACCTGGTTGTCGATAGCCAGAAACTCAGTTATTACAACCAGCTCCCGGCCTGGAAGCGCTTCACCTGGCCACATGATACTGAAGCATCAGGAGCAAGTCTGAGCTGGATTAGTACTCAGGCCGGTACCCGCCAGTTTGCGGATATGCCAGGCACCTGGGGGCTGATACGCCTACTCGATAAAGCCAGTGTCAGACCATATCCAGGCGTGAGTAGCAGCTTTAATATCACCTGGACTGCTCAGGACGGCAGGCCGCTGAACTACACCCTGCGTACCGAAGCTGGAGAAGGTCCACTGGAGCTACTGAAGCTGCGCAACTTCGTGTTACCGACACAAATATTCAGCGTCAACGCTGCAACCAGTTCCATCACGGAAGGTGAAAACTGATGTCCACACTGCACACCTTACTGAACGCCTGTCATTCTGATGGGGTGAACCTAATGCAGCAGGCACAACAACAACTCCTGTTGTGGGATAAGTGGTTAGCTCCCGTTTCAGCGAGCTCCCCGACCGGGGATGATCCTGGCTATGACGACGATTTCCAGCAGATGCGTGAAGAGGTGAACAAACTTTCTGGCGCCAACACTGAACTGGTCTGTGGGCTGGCTGAAAAACTGCTGACGACCACCTGCAAAGATGTGCGCGTCGCGACGTACTACATCTGGGCAAGGTTGCATACTGATGGTGAAACCGGGCTGGCTGATGGTCTGGCCCTGCTGGCCGGGCTAATCCAGCGTTTTGGCGATGCATTGCATCCACTGCGTGCTAACAGCCGCAAACTGGCACTGGAATGGATGGCGGGTAGCCGGGTATTGGATAGTTTGTCTCTGTATCCGGAAGTCGCAAAAACAGACTTTGAACGCATCGCCGGGGCGCTGTCATTAGTGGAAGAGGGTGTTGCGAAGTGGGATGACGCCTCTCGCCCGCAATTCAGCGGCCTGTATGCCGCACTGGAAAACCGTCTGGCACAGTCTGGCGGTGTCGATGCGGTTATTCCACAAAACAGCAGCACGGCGGCAAGTCACTACGCATCCTCATCATCAGATGCGCTGGCATTGAAACCTGTTGTTTCAGGGCGGGATTTACTCGACCAGGCAAAACTGCTGGCGAAATATTTGCGCGACCAGCCAGACGGCTGGCTTTCAGGCCATCATTTGATGAAAAGTATTCGCCTGGATACCCTCCATGAACTGCCACCTCTGGCAGCGGATGGTCGCACCCGACTGGCACCGCCTAAACCCGAAAACCGTGCGCTACTGAAACGTTTGTATCTGCAACAAAGCTGGTTGGAATTGTTGGAGCAAGCCGACAGCCTGTTTGGCCAGGGGGTGAATCACCTGTGGCTGGATCTGCAGTGGTATACCCATCAGGCGCTGACAAAAGCGGGTGCACCTTATGAAGGCTGGGCGGAAATCATTAAGCAGGATTTGAATGGCCTGCTGACTCGCCTGCCGGGTCTGGAAGGGCTGGCGTTTAACGATGGCACGCCGTTCGCCGACGAAGTGACGATGAACTGGATCAATCAGCACGTCACGGCTTCGTCCGGCTGGGGTAACGAACCCGCCGCCTCCGCCAGCGCCGCGGGCGATGACGATATCCTGCAACTTGAGCCAGAAGCCCTGGCTCAGGCAGACAGCGAAGGCGTTGAAGCCGCGCTGAACTGGTTACAGAACCGCCCTGGCACCCGCACGCCACGCCACCAATGGCTGCTGCGCCTGTTAATGGCCCGCGTCGCCGAGCAGTACGGCAAAAACGAAATGGCGCTGCATCTGCTGGGTGAACTGGACGGCAACGCCACGCAGCTAACCCTCACGCAGTGGGAGCCGGAACTGTTGTTCGAAGTGAAAGCCCGTCGCCTGAAGCTGCTGCGCATGAAAGCAGGGCGTGGGGATTCCGAGAAAGCACGGCTAAATAATGAAATGGAACAGTTGCTCGCCGGACTAATTACTATCGACCCGGCACGTGCTGCGGTGTTAATCAATAATCCTTCCTGACCAAAAAGAAAACCATGAAAGACCAAACCCTGCGTTATTACGATGCTGAAATGCGCTATCTGCGCGATGCGGCAAAAGAATTTGCACAAACTCACCCTGACCGCGCTGCGATGCTCGATCTCGATAAGCCCGGTATTCCCGACCCTTATGTTGAGCGCCTGTTCGAAGGTTTTGCCTTCTCGATGGGGCGACTGCGCGAAAAAATTGATGACGACCTGCCGGAACTAACCGAAGGGCTGGTGAGCATGTTGTGGCCGCATTATCTGCGTACCATTCCATCGCTTGCGATTGTGGCGCTCACACCAGATGTTCCGGCGGTGAAAATGGCCGAAACGGTACCTGTTGGTATGGAAGTTTATTCTCGCCCAGTTGGGCCGAAGAAAACCGTCTGCCAGTACCGCACCACGCGCGATATGGTGTTGAACCCGCTTGAAGTTTCAAAAGTGGTGATGACAACAGAACCTGATGGTCGATCTGTGTTACGCCTGCGTCTCGCATGCAGCGCGCAGGCGGACTGGGCACAGGTGGATTTGAAGCGTCTGAGCTTTTATCTGGCGGGTGAAGCGGCGGTAAGTAGCGCGTTACATCTGGCGCTAACTCGTCGGCAGGCGGCGTTTTATTTGCGCCTGCCTAATCAGACAGATCGCATAAAAGTGGATGGCTGGTTTTCACCCGGCGGATTTGCCGATGAAGACTTACTGTGGCCAAAAGGGGAAAGCGCATTCAGTGGGTATCAGCTACTGCTGGAGTATTTCACCTTCCGCGAGAAGTTTATGTTTGTGCATCTCAATGGTCTGGAAACCGTGACATTGCCTGCGGGAATCACGCATCTGGATATCGAAGTGGTGTTAAACAGTCAGTGGCCGAGCGATTTACCGGTGACGGATGATGCCCTGATGCTGCACTGCGTGCCGGTGGTTAACCTGTTCTCACTTGAAGCGGACCCGTTGATTATCAACGGTCTGGAAAATGAATACCTGTTGCGTCCACGCCGCCTGCAGGACGGGCATACTGAGATTTACTCCGTGGATTCCGTAACCGGTTCAAACCGAACATCGGACGCAACTTATGTCCCGTTTACCAGTTTCCGCCATCGGGGGGGAATGCAGCGCCGCCATGCACCGGAGCGTTACTTCCATACGCGTGTGAGGCGAGGTGTTACCGGGTTGCATGACACATGGCTTATTCTGGGCGGTGAGATGTGGGAAGCAGATAAACTGATTTCCCGCGAACCTGTCTCGCTAAAAATCACCGGCACCAATGGCCAGTTACCGCGTAAAGCACTTCAGAGCACATTGCTTGATCGTTGCGAGGTCGTACTGCAAACACCGCTGAAAGTTCGCAATCTCTGCAAACCAACTTTGCCGTCGTATCCTCCCGCTGAAGACAGTTTCCAGTGGCGTGTGCTGAGTCATCTGGGTTCGAGTTATCTGAACCTGATGAGCAGCGCTGAGGTGTTGCGTGGCACGTTAGAGTTGTACAACTGGCAGGGCGATGAACTCAATAACCGCCGTCTGGACGCCATTCTTGAAGTGCAGCATCACCAGATTCAGCGTTTTGAAAAAGGTTTCTTGCTACGCGGTCTTGATATCGAAGTGACGCTGGATAGCAATGGCTTTACAGGTGAGGGTGATATCCACCTGTTTGGTGAAATGCTCAACCGCTTCCTTGCACTGTATGCCGATATTCACCTGTTTAATCAGCTCACCCTTATTGTCCAGCCTGCCGGGAAATGTATCCGATGGAACGAGAATCACAACCAGCGTCTGCCCGGTTAATCGCACAGCTCCAGGATAAACTGCCGTATACCCAGTTTTATCGTTTTTGCCAGCTACTGGAGCGCAGCCAGCCCGAAGCGCCAGCCCTGGGAAGCCACTGGGAGGTTAAACACGACCCGGTGCGTTTTCGTCCTCATCCGGGCATGGGTTTTCCGGCAAGTGAATTTAAGCGAGTGGAAATACCGGAACAAGCGCATCTACCGCCTACTATCCGCACCACTTTTATGGGGCTGTATGGTGTGGAGTCACCGCTGCCTACTGCCTATATCGACGATATTACTCAGCGCCGCGATGGGCATGAGGCGGTCAGCGATTTTCTGGATATTTTTAACCACCGGTTAATCACCCAACACTACCGCATCTGGCGTAAATACTCTTATCCGGCCACCTTCGCACCTGGTGGTACGGACAAGACATCCCGCTATCTGCTGAGTTTGTGCGGCCTGGGAATTAAAGGCTGCGCGCAGAATATCGCCACGCCTGTTTCTCGTTTTCTTGCGCTGACTGGCATGATGCGTTTGCCGACCCGTACCAGCGAAGGGATTATCGCGCTTGTCCAATTGTTAGCTCCGGATACCAAAGCGCGTGTAATTGCACATGATCGCTGCCGTATTCCGCTGCGTAAGCAGCTTGCAATGAGTGCGCGTAATCCTGTCAGTATGAGCAACAGCCCGGTTATGGGCAGCCACGCGCTTGATGTGAATAGCCAGGTACTACTGAGACTGCAGACAAACAATGCCGATGAAGCCCATGAATGGCTGCCTGGCGGGCAACTGTACACAGATTTGCAGGCATTGTTGCAGGTCTATCTTGGCTCGCGGCTGAATGTGCGTTTTCAGCTTTCGGTGCTGCGTAGTTTGCTGCCGGATGCACAGCTCTCCTGCCAGCCACAGCTCAGTGGCGTGCTGCTCGGCAGAACTGCGGTGATGCGTGCGCGTGACATTACAACAAATCATAAAGATGAACTGATCACTATTAACCTGGGTCGCTATCAGCGCGTTCAGGAAAATCTTAACCGGAGGGATACCGATGAGCATGGCGATTATCGCTGGTAAAAAATATGGCGTGTTACTTCCGCTGGCAATAGTTGCCACCTTGAGCGGCTGCGGCCTGACTCAGAAAGTGAGCGATAGCACTGTGGCTATGACGAAATCCATTTTTTATAAGCAGGTAAAAATGCTGCATCTGGATATCACAGCGCGTGACGCGATCAACAACAACGCAGGTGGCGCACCGTTGGCCATGGTAGTGCGTATCTATCAGTTAAAAGACCGCAAGGTTTTTGATGGTACGGATTATCCGTCGCTATTTGCTGACGACAGCCAGGCGATTAAGGCTGATTTAATCACCGAGAAGGATATACGTATTCGCCCAGGAGCGGCTGTAACTATTGATGTGCCGTTGGATGAGAAAGCTCACTTTGTAGCTGTGACGGGGATGTTCATGTCTCCGGATTTTACCAACGACACATGGCGTGTGGTATTAAGCCGCGATGACCTGGACCCGGATAACGCGCGCCAGATTGAGCTGAATAACCAGGGCATGACGCTGACTGCGTTGAAGGATAAATAATATGGCGCAGCCTTCGCTTTATGAAATGCTCACGGGGAACTTCACCGGTGGTCTTGAGCTCCATCAGGTCAGCGAGCAAAACCAGGTCATTCTCTCGGTGCTCGACAATATGCAGCGCATTCTCAATGCCCGCCAGGGGACATTAAGCCACTTGCCGGATTATGGCCTGCCAGATATGAGCAAAATTCTGCAGGGTTTACCGGGGACTGCGCACCAGTTGATGAACACGCTTTCTGGCGTGCTGTTGAAATACGAGCCACGTCTAAAAAGCCTGACGATTATGCTGCTTGAGCAAAAAATGCCGGGTGAACTGGCTTATGCGATTGATGCTGAGTTGAAAGGTATTGGTCTGGTGCGCTATGGCACTGATTTTATGCCGGAAGGGCGGGTGCTTATCCGCCATCTTAAACAGCAGAACTACCTTGATACCACTACCCGGATGTAGTGGGTTCGTTCTCTTTTCCTCTTCTCAAGAATAAAACCATGAATGATAAAAACCCACACACGCTGAAAACCGGCGGCGACCCGCGTGGGCTTGCCGATTTTGCGGCACTGCGCGAAGAACTGAGTAAACTTACACATCCGGCACGGCCGGATGTGAACTGGCAGCTTGTGGAAACGTTGTGCCTGAATTTGTTTGAGCGTAACGGCGTAGAGCTTCAGACGGCGGCATGGTACACCCAGGCTCGCACTCGTCTTGCCGGGCTTTATGGGCTAAACGAAGGACTAGCGATTGTGGTGGCGCTGATTACCTACCAGTGGGGCGCAATATGGCCGCAGGCCACGCATGCACGGATGGAAGTTCTTAGCGGTTTAAGCCAAAGAGTGCAGCAGATGGTGCGTACTTTTACACTGGAATATGCTGATCTCGGCGCGCTTTATCAGGCAGAAAAACATCTCGCTAATCTGGGTGATGTGCTGCAACGCCTCGAGCTAAAACATTTAAGCCAGATGGACGTATTACGTAACCAGCTACAGGCGTCGGCCATACGGCTGGAAAACAGTGATGTTAAAGCAGGTAACAACGGTGCGACTACTACAGGTATTGTCCTGCCAGCAAACGTATCCGCAACGACGGCCAGTAACAGTTCGCGCACTACATGGGTGTACGTTGCTCAGGCAGAGCCGCAAGCGAAGGGCGAAACCGTCAGTATTTCTGTGCCGGTAAAACCGTGGAAGCCATTTATCTCTGGGGTCGCCACTATGCTGGTGGTCGGTGGGATGTCGCTGTACGGTTGGAATTATATGCATCGACAAGATCCTGAATTGGCTCAGTTACAGGCATTAATCGCGCCATGGTCAGCCGCTCTTTCGGCCGGGCAAATCCAAAGTTTACAGCAGAAGAAACCCGAATGGCTTAGCGATAACGCTTATCCTGAGGCGGTAGAGCAGCGATTGAAACAGCTCACTATGCTCCAACCAGACTGGGCGCTGAATTATGGTAATCAGCTCGTTGGGCAGGTAAAGGCATTGTGGCCACAGACACCGCTTGCGATGCAAATATCCTCACGCTGGCAGCAGCAATTAAAGGAGTCAGCATTGCCGCCGGAAAAGATGAATGACTGGCATCAGGGAATGGAGCAACTCCAGCAACTCGCTAGCCGCCTGAACGGATTGGACGAGCAGCATGGCAAATACATGACGGTCAGTGAGCTTAAGACGATGGTGTTTGGCATCCAACAGTCGTTCAACAAAACGATTCCTGTGGAAGAGCAGTTACGGCAGCTTGATGAGACTCCATCACAGGCATTGGCCACTCAGACGGATATGCATCTGAATCAGCTACTCAACCGCTACGTGCTGATTAAACAAAAAGGGTAGCCCAATGAGGCTATCTTTTGGCTCCAGCTTCATTTAGTTATCTGGTGAATGTTGCCTGGAGCATTAGTAACACATTGTCTTCATTGCCCTGGTAAGCAACAAAAATCAGAGATACTAAGAAAAGAGTTTTAATAGGAATTGAGTTGAATAGTCGAAATATAGCTGGATTAGTTAAGATTTTATGACCGGAGAGATGAAGCTTTGAATGTTTCTTTATGAATGGTGCGTCCGAGTGGACTCGAACCACCGACCCCCACCATGTCAAGGTGGTGCTCTAACCAACTGAGCTACGGACGCACTGTTTGTTGCGGTAAAACTTAGAATGGTGCGTCCGAGTGGACTCGAACCACCGACCCCTACCATGTCAAGGTAGTGCTCTAACCAACTGAGCTACGGACGCACTGTGTTGTCTGTGACAACGGGGACGAATATTAGCGGCAGCCCCCGAGCCTTGCAAGCGTTAAACCACAATTTTCTTCCATATTTCACTCGTTTGCTGCGCATCTGCACAACCCGCTGGAAAAATAGCCGCCAAAACGGCGGCTATTCAAGTTTATCGTGCGGCGCGCTGCAAAATAGTGATTGAAGGCTGACGTTGCAACCAACGCATCCGCAGCATCATCATAATCGCAGCAGACGTCAGACCGATGATAAAGCCGGTCCAGAATCCTGCTGGTCCCATCGGTTCTACAACCCAATCGGTGAGTGCAAGAATATAGCCGCTTGGCAATCCCAGCACCCAGTAGGCGATAAACGTTATAAAGAAAATGGAGCGTGTATCTTTATAACCACGTAGCACACCGCTGCCGATAACCTGCACGGAATCGGAAAGCTGGTAAACTGCCGCCAGTAACATCAGGTGTGCCGCCAGCGCGACAACTTCCGGATTGCTGTTGTAGAGCAGGGCGATGTGCTCACGCATCACGATGGTGAAGATAGCCGTGAGGGTTGCCATGCACATACCAACACCAATGCCTGTCCACGCTGCGGTTTGCGCATCGAGTGTTGAACCCTGGCCCAGACGGAACCCCACGCGGATAGTGACTGCCGCTGAAAGTGACATTGGCAAAACGAACATCAGCGAGCTGAAGTTCAGGGCTATCTGGTGACCTGCAACGTCAACAATCCCCAGCGGCGCGACCAGCAGTGCGACGACCGCAAACAGTGTCACTTCAAAGAACAGAGCCAGGGCAATCGGCAGACCCAGTTGGGTAAGGCGATATATAACTTTCCAGTCGGGCTTGATAAAGCCTTTCGGCAATTTCAAATCGCGCATTGAGCGGGCTTTTCGCACATAAGAAATCATGAAGAAAAACATTACCCAATACACCGCAGCTGTTGCTACACCGCAACCGACACCGCCGAGTTCTGGCATGCCAAAGTGGCCATAAATAAAGATGTAGTTGACCGGAATATTGACCAACAGACCAATAAAGCCCATCACCATACCGGGTTTGGTTTTTGCCAGTCCTTCGCATTGGTTACGGGCAACCTGGAAGAACAAATAACCCGGAACGCCCCACAGCAGCGCACGTAAATAACCCACGGCTTTATCAGCAAGTTCCGGGTCGATATTTTTCATCGCATGAATAATATGGCCCGCATTCCACAGGACAATCATGATCAGCGCCGAGACAAATCCCGCCAACCAGAAGCCCTGGCGAATCTGGTGAGCAATGCGCTCACGACGGCCTGAACCGTTGAGTTGCGCGACGGTTGGCGTCAGCGCCATTAACAAGCCATGACCAAAGAGAATGGCGGGTAGCCAGATGGATGTACCGATTGCCACAGCGGCCATATCGGTTGCGCTGTAGCCACCGGCCATCACGGTATCGACAAAACCCATTGAGGTTTGTGCAATCTGCGCGAGGATCACGGGTATCGCCAGTGCGAGTAACTGGCGGGCTTCAACTATGTACTTCTGCATTTGAACACCTGAATATTTTTAGTTATTAGAAAGACAGCAAGACCGCCAGAAATGGCAGAAAAATAGGAATCGCAGGGGAATTAGCCTGACTATTGTAGCGGCTGAAAACGAATACGCCAGCCAAATAATGGTGGGGTAGTGCGGATAGCTGGTAAGCATTTTTTCCAACTGTTAAAGTGTTGCGTTATCTATTATACCCGTCATCCTTCGAGCTACAGGGGTGTTGGCTGCACTCACAAACCCCAGTCACTTACTCAAGTAAGCTCCTGCGGATTTGCTCCCTGGCCGCCTACCTGTAACTCGAATGCTAACGGGTATGTTCAATACCATTTAATTACCAGGAGCATTACGATGTTTACAGGTATTGTGCAGGGCACTGCGACCCTGGTCTCCATTGATGAGAAACCTAACTTCCGTACGCACGTCATTGAAATGCCCGACGCGATGTTACCCGGCCTTGAAACAGGGGCGTCGGTTGCGCACAACGGCTGTTGTTTGACGGTCACAGAAATCAATGGCAACCACGTCAGCTTTGATCTTATGAAAGAGACGCTGCGCATCACCAACCTCGGCGAGCTAGTGGTGGGCGACAGTGTCAACGTTGAACGCGCTGCCAAATTTAATGATGAAATCGGCGGGCACCTCATGTCCGGTCATATTATGACCACCGCCGAAGTGGCGAAAATTTTGACTTCAGAAAATAACCGCCAAATCTGGTTTAAAATGCGCGATAAAACGTTGATGAAATATATCCTGCATAAAGGATATATCGGCATTGATGGTATTAGCCTGACGGTGGGTGAAGTTACAGCATCGCGTTTCTGCGTGCATTTAATTCCAGAAACGCTTGAGCGCACCACGCTTGGCAGCAAGAAACTCGGCAATCGCATTAATATTGAAATTGACCCGCAAACCCAGGCAATTGTAGATACCGTTGAGCGCGTGCTCGCACAGCGTGAAGCGACTTTGGATGCGTTACTACCGAAGGCGTGATAAACGGTTTTTGTCGGATGTCGTTTAGGCGACATCCGACTGTATTAAGCAATCAACAAACTTCCGCGCACCAAATCACTGGTATGCCGTTCACCAAGCAACAACTCTACTGCCCGACGGGCAATACTCTCCAGCGGATATTTAATGGCGGGAATAGCATTCGAACCAGGCATTCGGGTTGAGCCGTCAAGACTGAACACCATCACCTGTTCAGGTACTTTTAACTGGTATTGATTGAGCATCATTACTGCTTCTTGCGCCTGCGTATCATCGGTGACCAGCAGTGCAGAAAACTTCACTCCACGGTTTATCAAGCGTTGCAGTGCAATGCGCACCGATGATTCATCGTCAATCACCAACTGGCGGTTGAAGGGCACGACATGGTTGTGAAGCGCCTGATGATAACCTTCAAGTGTGAGCGCTGCCGCTTCACCACTGGCAAAGTTAATCAAAGCGATTTGTCGCCGCTTTTGATTACATAAATAATGCACTGCCGTTTCTGCAGCAAAAATATGGTCACACTGAATACTGAGGTTATGTGAACCGCTCAGGCAATCAATCAACATGATGTCGTCATCAAGTTCCGGTAACGGAAAACGAGCCCCCACCACGACCAGTGCGTCGCACAACCCGTTAGAAAGTTCCTGTGCCGCCTGCGCCACACTGTCATGGTCATTGGCAAAGCGTAACAGCAAATGTTTCTGATGCTGATTAAGCTGTTTCTCAAGAGCTTGCAGATAGCCAGTTGACTGCTGAATATGTTCGGTTGCGCAGATAACGCCAATGCAATTAGTTGACTGGGAACTCAAAGATTGAGCGATAGCATTCGGCTTGTAGTTAAGTATTTCCGCCGCGCGTAAAACGGCCTGACGACTCTCTTCTTTCACGCCGCGACTGCCGCTTAAAACACGCGAAACGGTTGCTTTAGAAACCTGCGCCAGGCGTGCTACATCATTAATATTCGACATGGTGTGAGTTTCCCGCTTCTCAGCCAGAAACGGGCCTCGCGGCCCGTATGCGGAGATTACGTACGATCGTTAAAGCCATTTTCTGCGGCGGTTGCTTTATACCACTCGCCGCTTTTCTTGATGGTGCGTTGCTGAGTCTCGAGATTTAACGAGACAAAACCGTAACGGTTTTTATAAGCGTTGCACCAGGACCAGTTATCAATAAACGTCCACATGTGATAACCAAGGCAGTTACTGCCTTCGCTGATGCCTTTATGCAGCCACTTCAGGTGGTCGCGCACGAAATCAATGCGGTAGTCATCCTGAATCTGGCCGTTTTCGTCGAAGCGCTGTTCGTTCTCAACGCCCATGCCATTCTCGGAAATATAGCAATTTGGGTTGCCATAATTCTCACGCAAGTTGGTGAGAATGTCGTAAATCCCTTGCTCGTAGATTTCCCAGCCGCGATACGGGTTCATTTTGCGGCCTGGCATTTCGTAGGATTCGAAGAACCATTCCGGCATGAACGGGCTGTCAGGGTTTACCAGTGAATCGCGGCATTTGATGCGGCGCGGCTGGTAGTAGTTGATACCGAGTAAATCGACGACACCTGCTGCCAACAACTCTTTATCGCCAGGCTGGCATTGAGGCAACTGGCCATGCTCTTTCAACAAGGCCACCAACTCTTGCGGATATTCACCACGCAAAGCAGGGTCAAGGAAGCTGCGGTTAAACATCAGGTCAGCGATGTTCGCCGCTTTCACATCCGCAGGGTTTTGCGAACGTGGGTAAGAAGGGGTGAGGTTGAGAATAATACCGATTTCGCCGCCGTCATTACGCTCGTGATAAGCCTTTACCGCCAGAGAGTGGGCGATCATGGTGTGATAAGCGACAGTGGCTGCGCGTTTAAAATCCACCACGTTCGGATAATGGAAATCGTACAGATAGCCCCCTTCGACAGGTACTACCGGCTCGTTAAACGTAAACCAATGCTTCACGCGGTCGCCAAACAGGTCAAAGCAAACATTAGCAAATTCAGCATATGCCGTGACAACGTCACGGTTTTCCCAGCCGCCTTGCTGCTGCATTACCATCGGCATATCAAAGTGGAACAGGTTGATAAATGGCTTAATACCTTGCGCCAGCAGCTCGTCAATAACCTGATTATAGAAGGTCACAGCTTCCTGATTTACCGCGCCGCGCCCTTCAGGGATCAGGCGTGCCCAGGAAATTGAGGTACGGAAAGTATTATGGTTCAGCTCTTTTAGCAGCGCGATGTCCTGTTTCCAATTCTTGTAGAACGTGGAGGTATCCGCAGGGCCTACGCCGTTATGGAAACGGGTTGGTTGTTCTTTAAACCACTGATCCCAAATGGTGGCAGACTTGCCAAAAGAGAGCGTTTCACCTTCAGTTTGCGGTGCTGAACTGGCGCTGCCCCACCAAAAATTATCAGGAAATACGTATTTCATTTTCGTTCCTCGTTTGACGTGCCTGCCATCCGGGCAGGCAATAAAAAATATCAGTTTGCTGCAATCGGGCTGTCATTTTCCTGTGTATTACGTTCTTCATCCTGTTTCAGCAGGGTGCGTTCGTAAGCTTTCAGGAATGGGTAATACATCACAGCCGACATGACCATACAAATCAGGCACATGATTACGGGACTTACCGCCCAGTTTGCGGCCCATGAAGCACCAATTGGCGCAGGTGTTGTCCATGGTGTCAGAGAGACAACCTGTGCAACCCAACCTAATTTTGTCGCGATATAAGCAAGCGTTGCGTTAATCATTGGCACCAAAGTAAACGGCAAGAAGAACATTGGGTTCATGATGATTGGTGTGCCGAACAAAATGGGTTCGTTGATGTTAAAGAAGCTAGGCACCACGCCCATTTTGCCAATGGTACGCAGGTGAATCGCACGGCTACGCAATAGCAGGAAGGCTAATGGAAGTGTTGAGCCAACGCCGCCAATCAACAGGTAGTGGTCCCAGAAACCTTGCAAATAGATATGCGGCAGAACATTGCCCGCAGCCAGTGCAGTCTGGTTAGCTGACAGGTTCGCCATCCAGAACGGGTTCATAATCCCGGTAACAATAAGCGCGCCGTGAATACCAGCGAACCACAAAATCTGGCAAATAAAGACGGAAATCAAAATCGCCGGCAGCGAGTCGGATGCGGATACTAACGGTGCCAGCAGATGCATGATTGCTTCGGGAATAATCATCCCAGTGGTGGACTCAATAAACAAATTCAGCGGGTGCAGGGTGGCAACAATCACCACAACCGGAATCAGAATTTCAAATGAGCGCGCAACGCCTGTCGGCACTTCTTTCGGCAAACGGATGGTAATGTTGTGGCGTTTTAATAACGCGTATATTTCGCTGGCGTAAATCGCCGTAATCAGCGCAGTGAAAATGCCCTGGCCGGAGAAATACTGCGTTGAGATCTGTCCGT
Organism: Buttiauxella cochleicola; assembly: GCF_021282435.1. Lineage (NCBI taxonomy): Bacteria > Pseudomonadati > Pseudomonadota > Gammaproteobacteria > Enterobacterales > Enterobacteriaceae > Buttiauxella > Buttiauxella cochleicola. The sequence goes on from NZ_JAJSOT010000001.1 coordinate 243,276, forward strand.
CTTTATACGGTGCGGCGACCAGTAAAAAGGCCATAAACGCCAGTAAGCCAGTCATAATCGGGTCGAGCTTATAGTGCTTCCCGAGGCTTGCGCCGATACCGACGGAGATAAAGAACGTCATCACGCCCATGCTGAGGTTAAACGGCAGCATTAACTGTTCGCGGTAGGTCTGCGAGAAGTTAAGCCACGAGCGGGCAAAGCCCCAGGTGCTGTCTGGCGAGAACGGCGGGAAGATAAACACTAACAAGAATGATCCGATAATCATAAACGGAAGGGCGGAGATAAAACCGTCGCGAATGGCGATGACATGGCGCTGAGAGCCCATTGCTCCTGCCATTGGCGTGACTTTTTGCTCAATCACATTGACCATTTTTTGGTACATGCTCATGGCGGTATCCTTGCTATTGTTTTTGGGAAGTAGGGTGATTGTGAAACAAGATGGAAACCGGTTTCCAATGAATAAAGAGATAAGTGTTAACGGGATCAAACTCGTGAAGAAAGGAGCGCAGGAAACGTGAAGGGACTCACATTTTGTTAAGAAAATGCTACATGCTTGCGAGGATTGAGTTTACCCCGGCGTTGCCGGGGTGGAAATCAGTGCGGAACCCGTAAACCGTTTTCGACGCCACGAGTGAAGACGACTTGCCAGAGCTGGATATCACGTGCACGGAAGGCACCGGCACAAGCATTCAGATAATAACTAAACATGCGTTTGAATCGTTCTGAATAGTTATCTGCAATTTCCGGCCAAAAGTTATTGAAGCGTTCATGCCAGGCCATCAATGTTTTGTCGTAGTCGGCACCAAAGTTATGCCAATCTTCCATCACAAAATGACCTTCACTTGCATCGGCAATCTGGCGCACTGACGGCAGACAGCCATTAGGGAAAATGTACTTGTCTATCCATGGGTCAACACCGTTAAAGGTTTTATTCGAGCCAATGGTATGTAGCAGGAAAATACCGTCAGGTTTTAGATTGCGGTCGGCAACATTAAAATAGGTGGCATAGTTTTTCGGCCCAACATGTTCGAACATGCCGACAGAAACAATGCGGTCAAATTGCATATCCAGTTCGCGATAATCTTGCAGCGCAATATTAACGTTAAGCCCGGCACAACGCTCTTGCGCCAGTTTTTGTTGTTCGGCGGAGATGGTTACACCATGAACGGCCACGCCGTAATTCCGGGCAGCAAATTCTGCCAGACCACCCCAGCCGCAACCAATATCAAGTAACGTCATTCCTGGCTCAAGATGAAGCTTATCGCAAATCATTTTAAGCTTGGCGTTTTGTGCATCACTTAGCGTGGTAGCGTCTTTCCAATAACCGCAGGAATATTGCATATGTTCATCAAGCATGCGGCTAAATAAGTCATTGCCCAGATCATAATGTTCTTTACCGACTATCCACGCGCGTTTTTTGGATTGCAGATTAACCAAGCGCGCGGCGGCTACACGTAGCGTGTCTTTTAAATGGTGGGGGAGTTGCCGCTCAAGTCCGGCGCGAATGGCGTTATGGAAAAAAATATCCAGTCGTTCGCAGTCCCACCAGCCGTCCATATAGCTTTCACCAAGACCCAGTGTACCCTCTTGCAGAACACGCTTAAAAAAATCGGGATGCTTAACCTGTATATCGAAGGGGCGTGGGCCATTAATTTCTACCCCTGCACGCGTGAGCATATCGTTCACAATCCGATACCACGGGTTATTTCTTATTCTGACTTCTTCTATACACGATGAACTCATAGCTTCTCCATCACCAATGTGAGAGGAACCTTAAAACAGCGTAGACGCTATTTTGGGCATGTGAGAAATGTCACGGAAAATTCCGTGTGCCTGATATCCGACGTAGAACAGAGAAAGGGGGCTTAGCGCCCCAAAAAAACAGCTGTAAAACAAAAACGGGAACCTATTGGCTCCCGTTTTAATATGATTATTATGGTGTTATTTGTTGAGCCGTTTATGAGTATAGGCTCGCTTAAGCGGTGATTCAATCACATATTCTTAGCATGCTAACCATGTTGAGGCTGAGCCATATTAATCTTAATGTGCATCCGATTCAGCCGGTTGCCAGACCTCGGCATTTTTACGACGCTGAAGCAGATAACCCAGCATGGCCAGAACAATTGTTACCAACATGACACTGGTGGTTGTAAGCAGTGGTGTAGCGACCAACCACGACACCATCAAACTTGCCAGGAAGCACAGGCCCAATTGCAGCGTGTTTTGCAGCGCAGCGGCTTTACCCGTGGCTTGCGGGAAAGGCAACAGTGCGGAAGCAACCACGATTGGGTAAATCGCACCGTTGGCAATCGCCATTACACAGAACGGAATCAGCAATAACGTGAGTGTGGCGTGGCCGCTTACCGCAACCGCCCAGGTGCCGAAAATGCTCAACGTATATAACGCCAGCAACCACGGCAGCATTTGCTTGCCTTGCCATTTTTGCAGTGCGCTACGGCAGCCGTAACCACCAATCAGGAAGGCGATAGTTTGCGGCACATAGCTCAGGCCAATCGCCGCCGGGCTGTAACCCATATCGTTCAGAATAAACGGAGAGCCAGTCAGCCAGGCAAAGAAGCTGGCAGAGCAGGCTGCGTAAATCAGCACGTTGCCGCTATACACACGAGAGCGCAGTAACGACATAAAGCTGACTTTATTGTCTTCTGTTTGCGGATGATGCTGGGTACGTGGTTTCAGGCGCAGAGTTGGTATCATCAGCACCAGCGTGATGGCAAACAGTGTGGCGAAAATCGCCTGCCAGTCAAAGTGGGTCAAAATCCAGCTACCTAACAGTGGAGCCAGTGCCGGAGACAGACCAACCAGCGGCATAATCGTTGCAAAAATGCGATTTGCGCGGTTTGCCGGGTAGTAATCGGTCACCAGTGCCTGCCAGCTTACCGCGGCAGAACAAACACCAACGGCCTGAACGAAGCGCAGCACCAGCAGAGCAGTGGCACTTTCTACCCACAACATTCCAATACAACCGACGGCGAACAGACTTAGACCGGCCAGCAAAACTGGTTTACGTCCGAAATGATCTGACAGCGGCCCCCACATTAACTGGGCAAACGCAAAGCCCGCAAGGAACAGGCTCAGGCTCGCACTGACTGCGGAGGCATCGGTCTGTAAATCTTGCTGAATGGCTGCGAAAGCAGGCAGATACATGTCTGTGGCAAGGAATCCCAGAACACTTAATCCAGCCAGCCAGATAAGAAATCCTTTTGATGGTTGCATAATTTTCTCTTGTTTTATCTTGCAGGTTGATCGCTGCGAGAGTGTACGGAGTGCAAATAGGCTTGTGAAACGCTAATATTTGTAGGTTGCGTTCAAAAAATTTGTGAGCAGAGAAATGTGGTCAGAATATTCGCTGGAAGTGATAGATGCGGTAGCGCGCAATGGCAGCTTCAGTGGTGCAGCACAAGAGTTGCACCGCGTGCCGTCAGCTATCAGTTATACGGTACGGCAACTGGAGGATTGGTTAGCGGTTCCGTTATTCGAACGTCGCCATCGTGATGTTGAATTAACCCCCGCTGGCGTCTTTTTCCTGAAAGAAGGCCGTTCTGTTATCAAAAAAATGATGACGACACGGCAGCAGTGTCAACAGATCGCAAATGGATGGCGCGGGCACCTGGCGATTGCAGTCGATAACATCGTTAAACCTGAACGAACACGTCAGTTAGTGTTGGATTTTTATCGTCATTTTCCGGATATCGAACTGCGTATCTTCCAGGAAGTGTTTAACGGCGTGTGGGATGCGCTGGCTGATGGGCGAGTTGAAGTCGCGATTGGTGCGACACAAGCTATTCCCGTCGGGGGGCGTTATGCGTTCCGCGATATGGGGACGTTGAGTTGGCGCTGTGTGGTGTCATCAAATCACCCGCTGGCACAGCAGGGCAGAACCTTAAGTGATGATGATCTACGAGCCTGGCCGTCGTTAGTACTGGAAGATACCTCCCGCTCGCTACCGAAGCGCATTACCTGGCTTTTGGATAACCAGCGTCGAGTTGTGGTTCCAGACTGGGAATCTGGCTCTGATTGTCTTAGCGCGGGTTTATGTATTGGTATGGTGCCACTGCATATAGCAAAGCCGTGGTTAGCTTCGGGGCAGTGGAGTGAGCTGACGCTCGATAACCCATTCCCGGACGCGGCATGTTGCCTGACATGGCGGCAAAATGATGCTTCGCCAGCTTTGGCCTGGCTGTTGGAGTATTTGGGGGATAGCGAGACGATGAATCAGGAGTGGTTGCAGGAGCCTGCTTAGGCAGGCTCCATTGACTGTTTTTAGCGACGATAATCGCGGAATGGACCATCTGCCACTGAACGGCGTTCAATTAAGCGTGGATGTACTTCAATCGACTGCGACTCTTCGCGTTTATTGACGATTCTATCCAGCAGCATATTGAATGCTGTTTCACCCAGTGAATCCTTCGGCTGATGAATGGTGGTCAGTGCCGGTGAGAAGTAACGCGCGTTACGCACGTTGTCGTAGCCGATAATGGAAATATCTTGCGGCACGCGTAAACCCATTTCATCAGCAGCACAAATTGCGCCCATCGCCATAATGTCACCGCCGCAGAATACCGCGGTAGGGCGATGAGACTGGCCAATTATCTGCTGCATGGCGCGGTAGCCTGACTCAGGTTCAAAGTCACCCTGCACAATCCAGTTCTCAGGAATAGCGATACCAGCTTCTTCCAGCGCTTTCATAAAACCAGCATGGCGGCCGCCACCGGTATTACGTTCCATTTGACCGGGAATTGCACCAATTTCGCGGTGACCACGCTCAATCAAATAACGGCCAGCCAGATAGCCACCGTGGAAGGCATTATCGACAACGGAGTCGGTGAAATCCGCGCGGGCTTCGCCCCAGTCCATCACAACCATTGGGATGTGACGATACTCTTCAAGCATTGTGAGTAATGATTCCGGGTATTCAGAACACATCACCAACAGCCCATCGACGCGTTTTTGCGCCATCATGGATAAATAGGCGCGCTGTTTTTCGAAATTATTGTGCGCATTACCCAAAATCAGGGTGTAGCCTTTTTCAAAGCAGCTATTTTCGACAGCTTCGATTATCTCGGCAAAATAGGGTGCTTCGCTAGAAGTGGCTAGCAAACCAATCGTTTTGGTGTGATTAACTTTCAAGCTACGTGCGACGGCGCTAGGCGAATAATGCAATTGTTTAATTGCTGCCCAGACCGCATTGCGTGTTTCTTCCGCCACAAAACGGGTCTTGTTAATCACATGTGATACGGTTGTAGTGGAAACGTTTGCGAGCTTCGCTACGTCCTTGATTGTCGCCATTAAATTTCACTCCGGGCCATATCGTAAACCCCTGATAACCAATGTGTTAAACGTTTGCGTACGCTAACTCCTGAGGCAACGTTAAGGTTGCAGGTATGCCGGGATTGCGACATAAAACGGGAGGAGGGCGTTGAATAGATGGTACGCAACAAATTAGCGTGGGATTTTGGCCTATCCTGGAGAAAAGTGAAAGAGGGAAAAGCGATATCAGGTTAAAACCAGGGGGATTTTTATGTCTGATTGTGGGAAAATCAATCCGACACACCGATTGTAGGGTAATAAAAGGAGTTTGCTAATGAGTACCGATCTGAAATTTTCAATCATGACCACGGTTGTTGTTTTGGCACTGATTGTGTGTGGCGCGTTAACCGCCGTACTGCACTGATACATCGCTCTGATTAAAATGGGCCGCAATCGCGGCCCATATCTTTTAGGTTTTATGCTGCCAGATTCTTAGCAACAAACTCCCAGTTCACCAACGCCCAGAAATGCTCAAGATAGCCAGCACGAGCATTGCGGTAGTCGATGTAGTACGCATGTTCCCACACATCCACAGTCAATAACGGTGTTGCCGCTGTTGTTAATGGGGTACCCGCGTTTGAGGTAGAGACAATCGCCAGAGCGCCATCTTCTTGTTTGACAAGCCAGGTCCAGCCAGCGCCAAAGTTTTTAATAGCCGCATCAGTGAACTGCTGTTTAAACTCAGCAAAGCTCCCAAACGACTTATTAATGGCTTCCAGAAGCTCTCCAGTTGGTTCACCGCCTGCATTTGGTGCCAGGCAATTCCAATAGAAGGTGTGGTTCCAAACCTGAGCTGCGTTGTTAAACACGCCACCTTCGGAAGTACGAACGATCTCTTCGAGAGTTTTACCTTCAAACGCGGTGCCCTTAACCAGATTGTTCAGGTTAGTGACATAGGTTTGATGGTGTTTACCGTAATGGTATTCCAGAGTTTCGGCGGAGATATGCGGTGCTAAAGCATCTTTTGCATATGGTAGTGCAGGTAGTTCGAACGACATTGCTGACTCCTTATTACCCTTCATACTTCGAGCCGCATCTTTGTTGGCTGCGATGCAACTCGAATTAATTTGGGTATCTATTGTTAAACATCACTTTTAGTGCGGGTTTAGGGTAACAAATTGAAAGGATAAGCAAAAGAGGGAACTCACCTGCCCAGGGAAGGGCAGGCGTAGGTTTTCTAATAAGAGTGTTTAACGAATGGTTTTAGGGGTCATAACGCGTTTGGCACCGACATAGTGGCGCTGCCAGTAGTCTTCGCTCAATGAGGTGATCTGGATATCCTGCCCGGTACGCGGTGACTGAATAAATTTACCGTTGCCCACGTACACGCCAACATGGTCAGCGGTGCCTCGACCTTGGGTGCGGAAGAAGACCAAATCGCCAGTTTCCAATTCCCCACGATCTACAGATGAGGCATCACGCAGGTGATACATCTCATTAGCGGTACGAGGAATACGGAACTTCACTAAATCTTTGTATGCGTAGTAAACCAGACCACTACAATCGAAACCGGTAACCGGCGAGGTGCCACCCCAACGATACGGTTTACCAATCTGGCCCATCAATTTATTCATTGCCGTTTTTTGTGCTTTTTGCACACGGACTTTATGCGCCGCAGCAATCGTCGTTGGCTGCTCTGATTTAACTTTTACACAATGCGCTTTATGGCCTTTACGTGGCTTGCTGCATTTTTCGGTGAAAGTAACAGGCTGAGCTTTTGCGAGCTTAGAGGTTTTATTGCGGGAGTTTTTTGCAAGATTCTTTGTTTTAGCGCTGCTGGCATTTTTGGCAGTTTTACTTTTTGCGGCAGTTGCTTCTTTTTTCTTGCTGGCTGTTTTGACTGAGGTGGTGCTTTTTTTGCTGGCGGTGGTGGTTTTACTCTTACTGCTCTTTTCTGTGCTCTTCGTTGTGCTTTTCACAACGTGCGCTTTTTGCGCAGCCACGGGACGAGCGTGCTCAGACGCCTGCGTCAATGGTGTATACGGCAAGGTAAATAGCAGAGCACAGAGCGTGATAGAAATTTTTGTTATCCGCGCCACTCGACAATCCCCTGGTGAAAATGAATGCATGAGAAAAACCATCATGCCCGTGTATGATTTTGCGAAACCCGCCGATTCTAATCTATTAACCACGATAAAGTTAATAACCTTTTACTATTCGCCTTGCTGTTTCGTTACCGGACGCAAAAAAATTAACCAAACTAATGGTTGTAAGGCTATTTATTGATCAGGCATAGGGTCATTTGCTGATTTTCAGTGGCGGGAAAAGTGTTATTCTTAATACATGTTGTCCCTCCATCGCGTATGACAGAAAAACCCTTTAAAAAATGGTGTTTTCTGGAGAGGGCGTCAATCGCTACAATGGCAGACTAATGCCAGTACTTGGTTTGAGGAAGCAAGCAATGAGCACTATTGAAAAAATCCAACAACAGATTACTGAGAACCCAATTCTTCTTTATATGAAAGGTTCTCCGAAACTGCCTAGCTGTGGCTTCTCCGCCCAGGCTGTGCAGGCGCTATCCGCTTGTGGTGAGCGTTTCGCGTACGTTGATATTTTACAGAACCCAGACATCCGTGCTGAGCTGCCAAAATACGCTAACTGGCCTACTTTCCCGCAGCTGTGGGTTGATGGTGAACTGGTTGGCGGCTGCGACATCATTATTGAGATGTATCAGCGTGGCGAGTTGCAGACACTGATTAAAGAATCTGCTGCCAAACACAAATCTGAAGAGCCAGACGCAGAGTAATTTGAAACTGGACTAAGTAATTGCCAGAAATAAAAAAGCGACTTATCAAAGTCGCTTTTTTTATGCTCAGGATTCGGGGTCCGCTGGCAGCGGTAAAGGCCAGCCGCCTAAACGTTTCCAACGGTTAACGATTTCGCAAAAAAGCTCGGCGGTTTGCTCAGTATCATATAGAGCCGAGTGCGCCTGGCTGCTGTCAAATGGCATGCCAGCGGCGATACATGCTTTGGCGAGCACCGTCTGGCCCAGTGCTAACCCGCTTAGTGCGGCAGTGTCAAAGGTCACAAATGGATGGAACGGGTTACGTTTTAATGAAGCACGTTCTGCCGCTGCCATCATAAAGCTGTGATCGAATGTCGCATTATGGGCGACCATGATCGCGCGGTTACAACCGCTGTCTTTAATGCCTTTGCGCACCATTTTAAAAATTGCGTGCAGCGCGTCATATTCACTCACTGCACCACGCAAAGGGTTATGCGGGTCGATACCATTAAAGGCCAGCGCTTCAGGTTGAAGAATTGCGCCTTCAAAAGGTTCAACATGGAAATGCAGGGTTTCGTCAATCGATAACCAGCCGTCTTGATCCATCTTTAAAGTGATGGCTGCGACTTCAAGTAAAGCATCGGTTTTAGCGTTAAACCCGGCGGTTTCAACGTCAATGACTACCGGATAAAAACCACGAAAACGGTCGCACAGGCTATGCAGTTGCGTGTTGTCAGACATCAGGATCTCTTAATACGGGGAAAAAGCAGCGCGCATTATGGCAAATTTTAACAAGGGAAGCTAACGGGCGCAGAGAGCACCCGTAACAGGATATTAATTACCCAACCCTTTACCTGCGTCTTTGCTTTCGATCAGCTCAATTTTGTAGCCGTCTGGATCTTCAACAAAAGCGATAACGGTGGAGCCGCCTTTTACCGGGCCAGCTTCACGGGTGACATTGCCACCGTTTTTACGAATACGTTCGCAGGCTTCAGCCGCGTCATCAACGCTCAGAGCGATGTGACCATAAGCATTGCCTAAATCGTAGCTATCGGTGCCCCAGTTATAGGTCAGTTCGATAACCGCTTCTTCGGTTTCCGGGCCGTAGCCAACGAATGCCAGAGAGTATTTGTATTCAGGGTTTTCACTGGTACGCAGCAGAGTCATGCCCAGCACGTTAGTGTAAAATTCGATGGAGCGTTGCAGATCGCCGACACGCAGCATGGTGTGAAGTAAGCGCATATTTACAAAATCCTCTTAGAATTAAAGGGTTAATTTCTAAATGTGAGGTAAGTATAGCGGCGAACTAGCGCCGCTATCAATGAGAGGGGTCTATAAAGTCGGGTAGTCGGTATAACCTTCTGCACCACCACCATAGAAAGTTTCAGGGCGCTGGGCGTTGAGTTCTGCATTGTGATGCAGGCGTTCAACCAGATCCGGGTTAGCAATATAGTCACGGCCAAAGGCTACTGCGTCGATTAGGCCTTTCTCGATTAATGTTTCGGCTTTTTCTGGCGTGTAAGCACCAGCACCGATGATCACACCGTTAAAGCGGTCACGTACTTTCTGACGGAACTCTTCGGTATAAGGTTGACCACCAGCCCAGTCTGGTTCAGACATGTGCAGATACGCGATGCCACGTTTGTTCAATTCTTCAATCAGATACAGTGCATCAGCTTCTTCGTTCGGGCCGTTATCAACATTCTGGAAAGAACCGATTGGTGAGACGCGAATACCGATGCGATCGGCACTCCACTCTTTGCGTGCAGCATCAACCACTTCTAATACCAGACGTGCGCGGTTTTCGCGGCTGCCACCGTATTCATCGGTACGATGGTTAGATGTTGGTGACAGGAATTGATGCAGTAAGTAACCGTGTGCAGAGTGTAATTCGACCATATCAAAGCCAGCATCACGTGCATTACCTACAGCCTGGCGGAAGTCATTCACAATACCTGGGATTTCATTAAGCTCAAGAGCACGTGGCATTGAGGTATCGACGCGAATGGCATGGCCATTTTCATCACGTAATGAGGTGCGCGTTCCGGCAGAAATTGCAGATGGCGCAACCGGTGCTTGCTGGTCTGGCTGAATACTGGTGTGGGAGATACGGCCGGTATGCCACAGCTGTACTGCAATACGACCGTCTGCGGCGTGAACGCCTGCGGTAATTTTCTTCCATGCTGCGATTTGCTCATCGCTATGCAGACCAGGAGCACCTTCATAGCCTTTAGCTTGCGCTGAAATTTGCGTTGCTTCGCTGATAATTAACCCAGAACTTGCACGCTGACGGTAGTACTCACCCATCAATGGCGTTGGAATATCGCCAGGCACAATGCTACGCAGGCGGGTTAATGGTGCCATAAAGATACGGTTAGGCGTGGTAATCGCGCCGACTTTCAGTGGAGTAAATAATTTATCTGCTGACATATAAAACGCCTCTAATAGACCGGTCGTCTACTGTTTGATTAAATAAAAAGCCTGTCAGGAGACAGACTCCGCTAATAATTGAGTTACGTGGGCGAGGGCGCATTCTAGCGGTACCGCGCTACGTGAAATCTTCGCCTGAAGACTTGCTCCTAGCCACAAAGCATAAATTACCTGGGCCTGGCTTAACGCTGAGCCGGTTAATTTCAAGCTTGATTCGGCATCACCTTTTTCCAGTGCATCAGCAATCTGGGAGACAATTTGTGCGGCACCTTTGTTCAGGGCCGCGCGCATATCTTCTGAAAGATCACACACTTCAGCCGAAAGCTTTACCGTTAAACAACTGATCAAGCTGCCGTGCTGGCAAAACCATGTCACCGTTTCCTGGTACCAGGCCAGCAATTTTTCTCGATAATTACCGCTATCGTGGGAAAAGTGCTGCTGTAATCGCAGGTTATAAGCAGTGTAGTAACGCTCAAGCATCGCCACGCCAAATGCTTCTTTTGACCGAAAGTAATGATAAAACGAGCCTTTCGGTACTTCAGCTGTGCTTAACAGCTCGCTCAATCCCATGCCAGTAAACCCACGTTGCAGACAAAGCTGCTCGCCGGTAGCAAGGAGGTGTTCACGAGTGTCATGTTCAGGATGTCTGTTCATGGGGAATACTGTAATAGACCAGTCGGTCTAAGGCAAGGCTCAGGCGGCAGAATTTTCCTGCCGCCTGAAGGGTCAGGCTTTACGGCATGTGGCAATAATATCCATATCAGATTGATATTCTGAGGTTTTAATATCCATCATTCCCAGCAGCGTTGAGAAAATATTATCCTGAGAAACTTGTTCAGCAGCAGCTTTCTTTGCCAGGCAATCAGCATTGACGGCAAAATTTTGTTGGTAATCTTTCGATAGCCAGAACAGGAACGGAATGTGCGTTTGCTGTGAAGGGGCCAGCATATATGGCGTGCCATGCAAATAAATACCGTTTTCACCCAGTGATTCACCGTGGTCGGAAAGATAGACCAGTGCGGTATTGAATTTGTCGCCATGTGCGTTCAATTCATCGATGGTGCGGCTAACAATATCGTCGGTATACAAAATGGTGTTGTCATAGGTATTGATGAGCGACTGGCGATCGCAGTCCTGAATCTGGTTACTGTCACACGTTGGTGTGAACTTGCGGAATTTATCCGGGTAGCGGCGATAGTAGGCCGGGCCATGGCTACCCATCAGGTGCAATACAATGACGGAATCTTGCTGCAAACCATCCAACACGTTACCAAAACGATGCAAAATCGCGTCATCCCAGCAGGATTTGTCTTTGCACAACGCGTCTAAATTCCATTGGGTCATATCGGTATGCGGGATACGGTCACAAGCCCCTTTACAACCGCCATCATTATCACGCCATAGCAGATTGATTCCTGCATGTGCCATGACATCAAGCAACCCTTCCTGGTGACGAGCCAACGATGCATCGTAATTTTTGCGTGGCATATTAGAGAACATGCATGGAACGGAAACAGCCGTTTCGGTACCGCAAGATGATGCATTAGGGAAATAAATAACGTCGCGTTTTTTCAGTTCCGGATTGGTATCACGAGTGTAACCATTCAGTGAATAGTTTTCAGCGCGCGAGGCTTCCCCCACAACAAAGACAACAACGGTTTTCTTTTTCTGTTGGCTAATCAAGGTGCCTTTTTTCGCATCTTCACCAATTTTTACCAGCGTTTGATCGCCGGCAAACCAGCGAGTCAAGCTGTAGCGGCTTATCGCGCTAATGTAGTTGGCAGGTGTCACCATTTTCACCACGCCTTTGTTGTTACGGAACAGTGAGGCGTAGTCTTTATAGAATACGGATGCGACAAGAATAATGATCAGCAGGCCAGCTAAGACGCCTACCAATCGAGTCAGGAGGGTATACCACCAACGTGAAGGTTTGATTTTGATTGATGCAAGGATGAGCGCAGGCACGATGCCCGCAAGGCTGAGCCAAATAAGCAACTGTGGTGTAACCAGTGCTACAGCTTCCTGGGAGTCGGTTTCAAAAACGTTCGTCATCATGTTTTTGTCGATGACGGCGCCGTAGGTGTACATAAAATAGTTACTGGCAGCACAGCCAATTATCAGTATCACCAGCACAGGCTTACGCAACCACGGCAGGTTAATCATGCTGAAAATAGTCAACCAGGCGCTGAATAACACCACTGGTACAGAAATTGCGAAGAGCCAGCTATGGAAGGAAACTGGAGCAATGATTTCCCAAGTGCGTTTTATGAACAAGAAATTTATTAAAGTGAAGAAGAGTGCACAGCAAATATTAAACTTAGAATCGTTACACTGTAACTTTTTCAGGGATTCCATAACAGCCATAAAAGATCATAAAGAATGCGCATAGACTAATAAATAAAGATTAGGTGAACCTTAGTTTCAAAAAATTCATTCATATCTTTGTTTGCGGGACAAGCACTAAGAATATTTACCGCACCGCTTGCAACATTTTATTTGTCGGACTTCAATTGAAGCAATGCTACGAAAGAGGTGTGAGGGTGTCTGAACAGTTAGAATTTTTCCCGATTCAAAGCCCGTGTCGTGGGATCTGCCAGTCAGATGAACGCGGTTTTTGCCGTGGCTGTATGCGCAGCCGTGATGAACGATTTCAGTGGCAGCAATTAAGCGATGGGCAAAAACAAGACGTGCTTCGGTTATGTCGCCAGAGATTGATGCGCAAATTACGCGCAAACAAGCCTGATTCCCCTGAAGAACCGCAACAACCCTCACTTTTTTAATTCCTTGATGCCGTTATACTCAGTCGCAGAATTCGTTTACTACTGAGGACAGGCTTTATGGTACAGCGCATTACGATTTCCCCGCAGGGCCCAGAATTTTCACGCCTGGTCATGGGGTATTGGCGTTTGATGGAGTGGAACATGTCCGCGCCTCAGCTAGCCAGCTTTATTGAAGAGCATGTCGATTTAGGAATTACTACTGCCGATCACGCCGATATCTATGGCGGTTATCAGTGCGAAGCGGCATTTGGCGAAGCGATGCGCCTGGCGCCACATTTGCGTCAGAAAATGGAAATTGTCACCAAGTGTGGTATTGCCACCACGGCAAACCCGGACCACGCCTTGGGTCACTACATTACCGATAAATCACACATCATCAGTCAGACTGAAAAATCGCTTGAGAATCTGGCAACCGATTATCTCGATCTTCTGTTGATCCACCGACCTGATCCTTTGATGGATGCTGATGAAGTTGCAGAAGCCTTCACTTCGCTGCATCAGAGTGGAAAAGTGCGTCACTTTGGCGTGTCGAACTTTACACCTGCGCAGTTTGCTTTGTTGCAATCACGTTTGCCTTTCACGCTTGCGACCAATCAGGTAGAAATCTCCCCAGTACATCAGCCTGCTATTCTCGACGGTACGCTGGACCAATGCCAACAGTTGCGCATTCACCCGATGGCATGGTCATGTCTGGGTGGTGGTAGCCTGTTTAACGACGAGGCGTTCCAGCCGCTGCGTGATGAGCTACAAGCCGTCGCAAATGAAATCGGTGCGGAAACTATTGAACAGGTAGTTTACGCGTGGGTGATGAGATTGCCGTCTAAACCATTGCCAATCATCGGTTCCGGTAAAATTGAACGCGTGCGTTCAGCGATTCACTCCTTAAGCCTCGATATGAGCCGCCAGCAGTGGTTCCGTATCCGTAAAGCGGCATTGGGTTACGACGTGCCATAACCCACAAAAACAGTTATCTCCCGGAGGATTCAACTTGTCTGACCTATGCTTAACAGGTTGAACGTGAATCCGGGAGTTAATATGAAGCGAATAAGTCTGGCTTTTTTAACGCTGTTTAGCTGTGCGGCTGTTCAGGCTGCGAGCACCGAAGTTCAAATGAATCTCGTCACGCCTAAAGGGATTGGCCATTCTCTTGGTACCGTGAAAATCACCGAAACCGACAAAGGGCTGGTCTTTGCACCCGATCTTAGAACCCTTCCTCCAGGCGAACATGGTTTTCATGTTCACACCAATAGCAGCTGTGAACCTGCAATGAAAGCTGGAAAACCTTCAGCTGCAGAGGCTGCTGGTGGCCACTTGGATCCTGATCACACTGGGAAACACATGGGGCCGATGGGTGTTGGGCACCTGGGTGATTTGCCTGTACTTGTGGTCGATAATGATGGAAGCGCTACCGAACCGGTCACCGCACCTCGCCTGAAAACACTTGATGAAGTAAAAGGCAAAGCGCTGATGGTGCATGTTGACGGCGATAATATGTCCGATCAACCTAAACCACTTGGTGGTGGTGGAGCACGTTACGCTTGCGGTGTCATTCAATAAAATCAGTGGCTACCTGCCAGAGTTCCGGCAGGTGGCGCCTGTTCCAGCTGTGAAAGTGAGCAGTAGAGCCGCCAGATAATTCCCGCAAGCTCTCGTGCTGCCGGATTGTGATGATGTGCGAGCGTCTCAGACATTCGCTGCAATTCCTGTAACGTGGCTGCTAACGAGCGTTGTTGTACTCCGCGCTCGCTCATGATGTCCCTCAAGGTATGAATACACACATCGCGCACTTGTGAGAGCGGGTCGGAACGTGTTTCCCATACTCGTAATTGCCAAACAACATGAGAACAATTGAGTAATACCACTCCCCAGCGCAGCAACCAGCGGCGCGCCACGTCATCTTTACTGTTACTCAATTGGCTGATGTGGTGATAAACCAGCGATTCGAACTGGTTCTCAGAGTGTTGCGGCTTACGGCTTAACTGATCGACAAAACCGCGCCGTAAGGCACGAATATGACGGCGGCCTTTGCGTGTGTCGGAGCCCGGGCGAAGCACAGAAAACGCAACCCAGGAAAGACCTACACCAATGACTTTTGCCAGATTGTCATTGAGGAAGTCAGCTAAGTCATAAACCGGTGGATTAGTGACGGCGATAAATGACCCCATAAAAACAATTAATTGCCCCCACAGCCCGGCAAACTTAGGTTGTTGCAGTTTCAGCAGTTGCATTGTCGCCAGCAACGGCAGCAGGAAAACCAGGAATTGCCACAAATCGGTAATCTGTACCATCAGGCCAAATTTGACCAGGAAGCTGAATAATGACAGCCATAGCAGGGTGCGCATCAGTAGCGTAAGTGAGTTAAGCGGTGAGGCGACCGACGAATAGAGCACGCAACTTATCGCCGCCAACGACAACGCGCCACTCCCGGCGTCCCATTGAGTGTTAATGCACCATGCTCCGGTTACGGTTATCACGCAAAAGGTACGTAACGCGCTCCACAATGCTTCGGTATTATCGGTGTGACGTGCCAGCGGCGGCGTTTTGGGCGGAGTGAGCTCTGAAACCGGGGTGGCATTTTCTAGTTCACGCAACCAGCGGCTACTGTTCAGATACAACCAACAGAAATACCGTAAACGCAGCCAGAATGCCTGATGACGGTAATCAGCTTCGGGCCCAGGGGCAATCTGTTGCAACAGCCGGGCGACGGTATATTTATGGGTGCCTTCCCGCGCCAGTTCATTAATCAATGCTTCAAGAACCGGCCACAGGTTTTCCGGGGGATTTGGCCAGTTCATTAGCATGCGTCTAAGGCTTGAGATTACGCTGGTCAGACGTAATTGTTGATGGATTAAATAATTGAGCAAATTATTCTGGCGGCGAAAGCGGTAATGGCTCCAGAACGCCTGAATTCTCAATAGATTCATGGTTAGAATCTGCCCAATAACACCTTCGTGTGCAGTACGAATGGCATCTGTGGTTTCTGGTTTCCATAACATTGATGCATGCTCTAACAACCGGGCATGCATATTTCGCAACGCACTAAGAAGGGTGGTGCCATCTGAGGTACTGGGCAGTACCATCATCATAAATCCACCACACAAAATTCCGACAATTACCTCACAAACACGCGCCTGAGTGATGTCCCAAAGCTGGGTTGTTTCGACGGTATTGACCATCGGGAAAGCGATGATCGCAGCGGTGTAGCCTGCCAGCATAAAAGCATAGGCTACGTTGTTCTGGAAATGGCTGGAGCTCCATGTGCACAGTGCGAGCCAGGATGCCATCGCAAAGGTAAACAACCAGGGGTCGTTGAGTGTGTTTCCCGCAATAATCAAAGAGGCCATTGCGCCAATCAGGCTACCGGCGACTCGTCCGAGACTTTTACTGACCACGCCACCGACAGTGGGGAAACTGACGACCGCCGCGGAGGTCATCGCCCAATAAGGTTCATCTAAATCCAGGTAGTAAGCGATGGTTAATGCGAGGCACATCGCAATGGCATTACGCAGGGCATAGCGCCATTGCCCGGCGTTTGCTTTTCCCCAGGGCGTATTTTTCCATGCCAGTGACGAGAGTTTCATCGCTGGATTCAGTGTTTGATTGAAACGGTGCAGGTGGTACCGGAAACCAGTGTAATACCTTGCGGGATTTGGTTTAGCTGAATGCGTACCGGCACACGCTGAGCAAGGCGCACCCACGGCACATTGGGTTTGATATCCGCCACCAGATCGCTATCGCTTTCAACACTTTGGTCATAAATGGCACGGCCAATACTTTGCACTTTGCCTGATAACGGTACATGCCCGCTATAGAGAACAATTTCTGCTAGATCACCGGGTTGAATATGGCGCAGTTTGGTTTCTTCAAAATAACCTACAACATAGAAAGAATGACTGTCGACCAGCGCAAATACGGGCTGTCCTGCGGTCGCATAATTACCAGTACGTGTTGACAGATTGGTTACCCAGCCATCAACAGGTGCGGTAACTGTTGTTTGAGAGATCTGCCATTTCGCCTGTTCAACAGTAGCTTCAGCGGCTTTTACAGCAGCTTGCGCGGCTTTGACATTAATATTTGCCGTGTCCATATCTTCTGCGGAAATGTAGTTACGCGGCAGATTTTTGCGGCGATTCGCTTCATTGCTGGCTTTTGATAATTCTGACTGAGACTGAGCTAATTGCGCTTGGGCATTGAGCTGCGCGATGTGGTAGGGCGTAGAGTCAATGGTGAAGAGAATGGTTCCCGCTTTGACGAACTGGTTATCTTCGATATTCAGCTGAGTTATCGTTCCGGACACCTGCGGCGTGATGCTGACTTGCTCCGCACGGACTTTCCCGTCTCGCGTCCAGGGGGATTGCATGTAATAATTCCATAACAGCCAGCCAACAATGAGGGCTGCCGCGAAAATCACTAGCGTGGAAAAGTACTTTATTGTTTTCATATTCATGCTTTACCACACCACCAGAATTACAAGGGCTGCACTAACTGACAGCGAGAATAATGACAAATCCATTAACGTTGGATGCCAGATCTCGCCGGAGTACATCCAGTCACGCAGCAGATGATGCAAAATTAGCCAGATAAAAAAGCCGACGATAACCGCTTTAAAAAGAGGAGGGAAATAGATAGAAGCGCCAAACACCAGGTCCTGAAGAGGTAGGCCTGATGTTAAAAAATTGAAGCTCACGTCAGATAATCCTTTAAAATACCGGGAAGACTGCCGTTTCCCCAGACTTAGATGTAAACTAAAAGTATAGCTGGTTGCATAACATCAGCAAAAATAAGGATTTTGTTTTTTCAAGTAAAGCCTGCACAATAGTTTAAAATCAGTATAATAAGTTAGCAAGCTAATTATAAGGAGATGAAATTGGAATCGCCATTAGGATCAGATCTGGCACGGTTGGTGCGCATTTGGCGTGCTCTGATTGACCATCGCCTGAAACCTCTGGAATTGACACAGACACATTGGGTAACGCTGCATAATATTCATCAGTTGCCGCCCGAGCAGTCGCAGATTCAGTTGGCCAAAGCGATCGGCATAGAGCAACCGTCACTGGTCAGAACGCTTGATCAACTCGAAGAGAAAGGGCTGATTTCTCGTCAAACCTGCGCGAATGACCGTAGGGCAAAACGCATCAAGCTCACTGAGCGTGCTGAGCCTATCATCAACGAGATGGAGACGGTTATCAAGAAAACGCGCGAGGAAATTTTGTTAGGTATCAATGCTGAAGAGCAGGCGCTGTTGCTTAATTTGATAAATCGGCTGGAAAAAAATATCGTTGATTTGCAGACGAAAGAATAAGTTGTTTATTGTAAGCCTCATCATTCGGTGAGGTTTTCTGTTTTGATTATTTGGCTGGCAAAGAAGCGAAGAGGGGTGACCTGTAAACAAGTCACCCTTCATAATTAATTTGGCGAAACGGTTACCTGGCTGCCGTTGCTGGCAAGTCTTACACGTTGGCCCACAGTAAATTTGGTATCACCTTGTTTCTGAACGACCAGAATGGTGTTGCCATCGTCCTTACGGATTTCCAGTTCCACACCCTGAGTTTTGTTCATCGCACCCTGAACACTCTGACCCGCTACTCCACCTGCCACTGCGCCCGCAGCGGTCGCCAGTGAACGACCTGTACCGCCACCAACAGTATTACCCAGGAAACCACCCAGCACAGCGCCACCAATTGCGCCCATCACATTTGAATCGTTACCGGCCTGAATCTGAACCGGGCGAGCAGATACCAAAGTACCATAAGTGACGCTTTGTACTTGTTTAGCATCAGAAGCGCTATATACGTCGCCTGAAAGTGAGCTGGTATTAGCGCAACCAGCCAGAGTTAACCCAACTAACGAGACTACCAGTATACGTGAAATCATTTGTGACTCTCCTGAACACTTGAAACGCTCAACTGAGCATCCTTCATGGCTAAATTATATGGTATTTAGGTGCTGAATTTAAAATAAGTTCAGACTATTAATAGCATTCATATTAGAAAAGCCTCACTTAACCGAGTATCAACCATTCATAAATAAATGTAATAGCGCCATTAATACCTATTTATAGAGTATTTTTGTTAAAAATTATTAAGTAACCATCGCATAGAATGCTAGTTTATGGTTGAGTTTATCCCCAATTTGGCAAGTCGAAAGGAGTAACAGATGAAATCAGGGCGTTATATCGGTGTGATGTCAGGCACCAGCCTGGACGGGATTGATGTCGTTCTGGCCGCGATTGATGAACATCTTGTTGCACAACAGGCAAGTTACAGCCATCCCATTCCTTTAGAGATAAAAAAAGCCATTCTGGCCATTTGCCAGGGGCAGCCATTAACCCTTTCTCAGCTCGGCCAACTTGATAATCGCCTTGGTAAATTATTCGCTGAAGCTGTTCAGACATTGATGAACAACCAGGGGCTTACCTATACCGATATCACCGCGATTGGCTGCCACGGGCAAACTGTCTGGCACGAGCCACAAGGTGAAGCTGCGCATACCATGCAAATTGGGGATAACAATCAAATCGTTGCGCGAACAGGCGTAACAGTGGTTGGTGATTTCCGCCGTCGGGATATGGCTTTGGGTGGGCAGGGCGCTCCTCTGGTGCCTGCATTCCATCATGCTTTGCTGGCGCATCCCTCGGAGCATCGCATGGTGCTAAATATTGGCGGAATCGCCAATCTCTCTCTCCTGATCCCTGAACAGCCAGTACGAGGGTTTGATACCGGCCCAGGAAACATGCTTATTGATGCGTGGATCTGGCGCCAGCGTGGCAAAGCGTATGATAAAGACGCTCAATGGGCGAGCAGCGGCAAAGTCATTCTCCCATTATTGCAGCAGATGCTTAGCGATCCATACTTTGCCATGCCTGCGCCAAAGAGCACTGGCCGTGAGTATTTCAATTATGGCTGGCTTGAGCGCCAGTTAGCCGCATTCCCGGGGCTTGCCGGAGAAGATGTCCAGGCAACGCTCACAGAGCTGACTGCCGTCACTATTTCAGAGCAAGTATTGCTGAGCGGCGGTTGTGAGAGGCTGATGGTATGCGGTGGTGGAAGCCGTAATCCATTGTTGATGGCTCGTTTGAGTGGGTTGCTGCCGGGTATCGAAGTCACGACGACTGATGAAGCAGGAATTAGCGGTGACGATATGGAGGCGCTGGCGTTTGCCTGGCTTGCTTATCGCACTATGTCAGGTCTGCCTGGAAACTTGCCTTCGGTAACCGGGGCGTCTGCAGCAAGCGTGATTGGTGCAATTTTCCCTGCCAACCCGCTGTACTAAGCCTAAATTGTTCGAGCGGGTGAACGTCGCCAATAAAAAGGTAACTTGAATTATGATGAACATAATCAGAGTTAACTGAAATTCACTACCGCACTAAATCTCTAAACTGAAGGGAATGGGGGACGTTATTATCCCCCGCTATAAAAAAAAGAACTTCAGGACATGCAGATGAAAAAACTACTTATTGCCGCCATTCCCTTCATGCTTTCAGGATGTAGCTACTACAACACCTTTGTTGAGAAGATGCAGACGGACACTCTGCAATATCAGTGTGATGAAAAACCGCTTACCGTTAAATTAAATAACCAAAAGCAGATGGTGAACTTTGTCTATGACAACGAATATTTGTCGCTGACACAAGGTTTGTCTGCATCAGGTGCGCGCTATACCGATGGTGTTTACGTATTCTGGTCTAAAGGTGATACCGCAACGGTGTACCGCAAAGACACGGTCGTGATGGATAATTGCCAGCTTCAAAATCCGAAACATTGATACTCTTCATACTTCAGGTTGTAGGGGCGTTGGCTGCGCTTACTCACCCCAGTCACTTACTCAAGTAAGCTCCTGGGGCCTCGTTCGTCTGCCGCCTGCCTGCAACCTGAATTATTTTGAGTAGAGATTTTTGAGGGTGGAGCGCACAATAGCTCCACCTGACAATTGCCTGACGTAAAGCCATGTCTGATAACGACTCTTTGCAACAAATTGCGCATTTGCGCCGCGAATACACCAAAGGTGGTTTGCGCCGCAATGATCTTACCGAACAACCTCTGCCATTGTTTGAGCGATGGTTAGCTCAGGCATGTGATGCAAAACTTGCCGATCCTACCGCGATGGTCGTGGCAACCGTTGATGAAAGCGGCCAGCCGTATCAGCGCATTGTGTTGCTCAAACATTTCGATGACCGTGGTTTGGTGTTTTACACCAATCTCGGCTCCCGCAAAGCACATCATCTGGAAACTAATCCGCGCATCAGCCTGCATTTTCCGTGGCATATGCTGGATCGTCAGGTGATGGTACAAGGCACAGCGGAGCGTTTATCGACTCTTGAAGTGATGAAATATTTCCACAGTCGCCCGCGTGATAGCCAGATTGGCGCCTGGGTTTCAAAACAATCCAGCCGTATTTCCGCGCGCGGTATTCTGGAAAGCAAATTCCTCGAACTGAAACAGAAATTCCAGCAGGGTGAAATTCCATTACCGAGTTTCTGGGGCGGTTATCGCGTAACAATCGAGCAAATGGAATTCTGGCAGGGCGGTGAACATCGTCTGCACGATCGTTTTTTATACCAGCGCGATGGTAGTGCCTGGAAAATAGACCGCCTGGCCCCATAACATCGGGAATTTGTTGTGTTAAGCGCTGGCACTCCTGCTGTTGGCGCTTTATTCTATGTCCCCTAAGAAATTAACTTCTTTCGCCATCAGGCGAAAAGCCGTGTACCGGTATAGGTGCAGTCGTATATAGATGGAGAATTTGATGGCAGGCATCAATTTGATAAAACAATTGCAAGAGCGGGGCTTAGTCGCCCAGGTAACGGATGAAGAAGCGTTAGCACAGCGACTGGCGCAAGGGCCAATTGCGCTGTATTGCGGCTTCGATCCTACCGCTGACAGCTTGCATTTGGGCCATCTGGTTCCACTGCTGTGCCTGAAACGCTTCCAGGAAGCGGGCCACAAACCGGTTGCGCTGGTAGGTGGTGCGACAGGTCTGATTGGCGATCCAAGTTTTAAAGCGGTTGAGCGTAAGCTCAACACTGAAGATACCGTACAAGAGTGGGTGGAAAAAATCCGCCGCCAGGTTGCACCGTTCCTCGATTTCGATTGTGGCGAAAACTCAGCCGTTGCTGCGAATAACTACGACTGGTTTGGCGGCATGAGCGTGCTGACCTTCCTGCGTGATATCGGCAAGCACTTCTCTGTTAACCAGATGATCAACAAAGAAGCGGTGAAGCAGCGTCTGAACCGTGATGACGTGGGCATTTCTTTCACCGAGTTTTCCTACAACCTGCTGCAAGGTTATGACTTCGCCTGCCTGAACAAGCTGCACGGTGTGGTGCTGCAAATTGGCGGTTCCGACCAGTGGGGTAACATCACCTCCGGAATCGACTTAACCCGCCGTCTGCATCAGCAACAAGCGTTTGGTCTGACTGTGCCGTTGATTACTAAATCAGATGGCACCAAATTCGGTAAAACCGAAGGCGGCGCAGTATGGCTTGATCCGAAGAAAACCAGCCCGTACAAGTTCTACCAGTTCTGGATCAACACCGCTGACTCTGATGTGTATCGCTTCTTGAAATTCTTCACCTTCATGAGCCTCGAAGAGATCGATGCGCTGGAACAAGAAGATAAAAACAGCGGTACCGCTCCTCGTGCGCAATATGTGCTGGCTGAACAGGTCACTCGTCTGGTTCACGGTGAAGAGGGTCTTGAAGCGGCCAAGCGTATTACCAGCAGCCTGTTTAACGGCAACCTGAGTGATTTGACCGAAGCTGACCTTGAACAACTGGCTCAAGATGGTGTACCGATGGTTGAAATGGATCGTGGTGCAGATTTACAGCAAGCGTTGGTTGACTCCGAACTGCAACCATCTCGTGGCCAGGCGCGTAAAACCATCGCGCAAAATGCTATCACCATCAACGGTGAGAAGCAGTCTGACCCGGAATATACCTTTGCTGATAGCGATATTCTGTTCAATCGCTACACCTTGCTGCGCCGGGGTAAGAAAAATTACTGCCTCGTTTGCTGGAAGTAATTAAGAAAGACCAGAAGGGCGTGGGAAACCACGCCCTTTATTTTTGTCCGATTTGTTTACACACAACCAGAACCAATATCGTTCCATCCGAGTAGAAAAATGAAAAACATTCTTGCCATCCAGTCCCATGTGGTTTTCGGTCACGCAGGCAATAGTGCCGCCGAATTCCCGATGCGCCGTCTGGGCGCTAATGTATGGTCACTGAACACTGTCCAGTTCTCCAACCATACCCAATACGGAAAATGGACGGGCAGCGTGATGCCTGCCAGCCACCTAAGCGACATTGTGCAAGGAATTGCGGACATCGGGCAGCTTAAACGTTGCGATGCGGTGTTGAGTGGTTACCTTGGCTCTGCTGAGCAGGGCGAACATATTCTTTCTATTGTTCGTAAAACGAAAGAGGCCAATCCGCAGGCGAAGTATTTCTGCGATCCAGTAATGGGCCATCCTGAAAAAGGCTGCATCGTCGCCCCAGGTGTTGCCGAATTCCATACGCGCTACGCATTACCAGCCAGTGATATTATTGCTCCAAACCTGATCGAGCTTGAGATCCTGAGCGGTCATGCGGTTAACTCCGTTGACGAAGCGGTTTCGACTGCGAGAGAACTCATCGCGAAAGGCCCGGAAATCGTGCTGGTGAAACACCTTGCTCGTGCGGCATATCAGCAGGATCGCTTTGAGATGTTGTTAGTGACTGCAGACGAAGCCTGGCATATTCACCGTCCGCTGGTGGATTTTGGCGATCGTCAGCCCGTCGGCGTTGGCGATGTGACCAGTGGTCTGCTGTTGGTGAAATTGTTGCAAGGTGCAACGCTTCGTGAGGCTCTGGAGCATGTTACTGCTGCGGTTTACGACATTATGGTCGTGACGAAGAAAATGGAAGAGTACGAACTGCAACTGGTTGCGGCCCAAGAAGGCATTGCGAAACCAGAGCATTATTTCACAGCTGTGAAGCTTTAAAACACAAACGCCCTCAACAGAGGGCGTTTTCAATTACGGACGCGTTAAATCCCTTCAGCTGTTAAAGCCGCCGCAACTGCCGGACGCGCTTTCATTCGCTCCATAAACGCATCGATATTGCTTAGCCCTTCCAGATTGAGTTTCAGCGCCTGCGCCCAGCGCAGCACGGTGAACAGATACGCATCCGCCACGCTAAAACGCAGACCCATCAGCCACTGTTTGTCATTCAGCTCTTCATTGACGTACTTGAATTTCTTCTCAAGTGCTGCGCGAGTGAGGGTTTTAAAATCATCTGGCGTTGCAGGGTTGAACAACGGGGAGAAACCTTTATGCAGTTCTGTCGCGATGTAGTTCAACCATTCCAGCGTGTGGTAGCGCGTCATGCTACCTGAAGGGGCTAGTAACTGGCGGTCAGGCACTTTATCTGCCAGATACTGCACAATCGCTACGCCTTCGGTGAGCAGCGATCCGTCATCCATCAGCAGTGCTGGAACCTGGCCTTTGGAATTGACCTCAAGATAATCACCGCCGTCTTCGGTTTTCTTCGCCGCTAAATCGACTTTCACCAGGGAGAAATCAACACCGGTTTCGCGCAGGATAATGTGTGGGGAGAGGGAACAGGCACCAGCTTTATAATACAGTTTCATTACTGAACTCCTATGGGGCGCTAAGATACCCTATGTTAGTGCGCATATGGGCAAAAAAAAAGCCGTTAGCGATAAAAGCTAACGGCTGAAAATAACATGTTCCCCGCTACATTACGCGGTAGCTGTTTCCTTAGAGGTCTCAGCTTTTTCGTCAACCTGCTGTGCCATACGGTTCAGCTTAGGCGCAGTGAGCATCATCAGAACCGCGATAACAGCGGTAGCAATACCAATCTGCATGAACACGTGACCATATACAGCCAGTGATTGCAGTGGGTCGGTTACGTTTTCTGGAACAGCCATCAGGTTCGCAACTTTACCAGCAATGATTGCAGCACCCGCGGTAGTCAGGAACCAGCTACCCATGATGAAGCCCATCAGGCGCTGTGGAACCAGTTGTGCAACCATCGCCAGACCCAGACCAGAAATCATCAGCTCACCGATACTCTGCAGCGCATAGCTCAGAATCAACCAGCTTACAGACACGATACCTGCATCAGATGCGAACTTCGCACCCAGTGGCAGCACCAGGAAGGCCAGAGAACACAGGATCATACCGAACGCAAATTTGTGCGGCATCGGCATGCGGTCGCCCATTTTGTTGTAGATAGCAGCCAGAATCGGGCTACCAATCATGATCCAGAATGGGTTCAGTGCCTGGAACTGCTCAGGTTCGAACATCACACCCAGAATGGAGTGTTCAACGTTACGAATCGCAAAGAAGTTCAGAGAGGTTGGCATCTGGCTATACAGCACGAAGAACACAATCGCTTCAACCATCAGAATGAATGCAACAATCATCTTACGACGAGCAGCACCCTGCATTGCGAAAGCTTCTTTAGCAAAGATAATCACGATGCCCAGAGCGACTACGCCCAGAACCATACGTGCGATGCCCTGGTTGTGCAGCAGCCAGGTTGCCGCAGTCACCAGCACCAGCACACCAACAATAGTGGTCGCCAGTTTGCCGAAATGCACCGGCTGGAAGTCAGGTTTAGAACCGTGGTTTTTGACCCACTTCTTACAGAACATGAAGTTCACGAGAGTGATCAGCATACCCACGAAGCTCAGGGAGAACGCAACGCTCCAGCCATACTTTGCTGCAAGCCATGGAGTGGCAAGCATAGAGAAGAATGAACCGATGTTGATGGACATGTAGTACATAGTAAATGCACCGTCCAAACGCGGATCATCTTTTTCATAGCAAGTAGAAAGCAGGGAGGACGGGTTAGCCTTAAACAGACCGTTACCCACAGCGATAGTCGCCATACCCATGTACACCACAGCCACATCGTGACCGGAGTAAGCTACCAGCGCGTAACCGATAGCCAGTACGATAGTACCGAGCACAATGACGCGCTTGGTGCCGAGGACTTTATCGCCTAACCAACCACCGATAGCGACCATTCCGTAGACCAGTGCGCTGAAGGAAGAGAACAGGGTGATGGAGTCAGCTTCGGACATACCCAGCATTTTGACCAGGTAAACGGCCATAATACCTTGCAGACCGTAGTAGCCAAAACGCTCCCACAATTCGATAGAGAAAATTAGATAGAACGATTTAGGTTGTTTGAAAGCATTCAGACTAATGCTTTCTGCTGGTTTCTTGTTTGCAGTCGACACATATACCTCTTTTTTTACATCCCAATTTAACAGGAGTTTTCTAAGCGTCACGCCAGCGGCATTCGCTTTTTTAGTTATAAGAAAGGGGAAACGGCGGGTAATGTTCACTATCCTGCGGCTTCAGGCAAGGGCTTTGTAATACTCTGTTACATATATCTCTCACGGAATAAAGCTCCAAAAAGCAAATTGTTATTCAGCGTTAAATTTTATCAAAATGGGCTTTACCAATTTATTCTCTTTGGTAATGCTAAAAAAAATTCATTTTAGTTATATATTCTGCTTTATGGCTTAATGTGTAGTGATATGGGCGGGGTGTAAAGATTTGTGCAGCCTATTGTACTGCTTAAGTTAGCTAATCACTGATGAATGCGAGGTTATTTGTTTCATTTTGATGACCTAAATTTAACACTGTGTTATCAGTGTGATCTGTGTCACATAGTTATGGAAAATTCTTATCGTAAAAAAACGATTAACCTGTTGGGGTGATTATTCACCACATGATTAAACCGAAACGGTAATGATTCGTAGAATAAAACAATAGATTAGATACGGCAGACAGCGATGTGGGAATGAACATGAACCTAACCTGCCACTTACGCAGCAGGTGGGAGGGGGGATTAGATATCGACTTTCTCTTTGAATTCACACAGATCTTCAATGATGCACGAGCCACAGCGCGGCTTGCGAGCTATACAGGTATAACGGCCGTGCAAAATGAGCCAGTGATGGCAATCGACTTTAAATTCTGCCGGAACGACTTTCAGTAGTTTTTCCTCGACCTGCTCAACGTTCTTCCCTGGCGCAAAATTGGTGCGGTTACATACACGGAAGATATGAGTATCTACGGCGATAGTTGGCCATCCAAAGGCAGTATTAAGTACCACGTTCGCGGTTTTGCGACCAACGCCCGGTAGGGCTTCGAGTGCCGCCCTGTCTTCGGGTACCTCACCGTTATGCAGCTCAATCAACATCCGGCATGTCTTGATGACGTTTTCAGCCTTGCTGTTAAAGAGGCCGATGGTTCTGATGTATGACTTAATACCATCAACACCCAGATCCAACATAGCCTGCGGTGTATTAGCTACAGGGTAGAGCTTCGCTGTTGCCTTATTGACGCTGACATCCGTCGCCTGAGCTGATAGCAACACAGCTATCAGCAATTCGAATGGAGAATTGAATTGTAACTCAGTGGTAGGGTGAGGGTTGTTGTCACGCAGGCGCGTGAGGATCTCTAACCGTTTACTCTTATTCATAACGCTTTCTCTGGATTACCTTCCATTGCCGCAGCTTTCGCTGCGCGGCGCGTTTTCATTTTTTCATCAATAAGATATTTAACCGCCAGCATTAAACCCAGGCCGATAAATGCACCGGGTGGCAACATTGCCAGCAGGAAAGGGGTATCAGTGTGGAAAACTTCAATGCGCAGGACTTTTGCCCAACTACCCAGCAGCGCATCGGCACCGTCGAACAAGGTCCCATTGCCAATGATTTCACGCAACGAGCCTAAAACAAACATTGCGCTGGTGGCACCCATACCAATAGCTAAACCATCCAAAGCGGCGAGCGGCACACTACTTTTTGCAGCAAACGCCTCGGCTCGACCAATAACGATGCAGTTGGTAACAATCAATGGAATGAAAATCCCCAACGATTGATACAGACCGTAAGCGTAGGCATTAATCAGCATCTGAACGGTACTGACTACCGAGGCGATGATCATGACATAAATTGGAATACGAATTTCTGTCGGGACCCAACGACGTAGGGCGGATACGGCACTGTTGGTCAATACCAACACCAGCGTAGTCGCAAGTCCCAGTCCAAGGGCGTTGGTGGCAGTAGAGGTGACCGCCAACAGTGGGCAAAGGCCTAATAACTGCACCAGAGCCGAGTTATTTTTCCATAATCCCTGAACGACAATATCTTTTACTTCGCTCATGGTTGAGCTCCACAGGCTGGAAGATTATCAACTTGCGATGGCAGTGTTTTGGCGAATAATCCCGCTCGTTTTACCGCATTGACAACTGCGCGAGGGGTAATGGTCGCGCCGGTAAACTGATCAAACTGACCGCCATCCTTTTTTACTGCCCAGCTTGAATCATCATTGCCTTGAATTGTCTTACCGGCAAAATGCGTGATCCAATCACTCAGACGTGTTTCGATTTTATCGCCAAGGCCGGGTGTTTCATGATGTTCAGTGACACGTGAACCCAACACTTTGCCGTTAAAATCAGCCGCGACCAGCAATTGAATGGCGCCAGAATAGCCATCAGGGGCGGTGGTTTCCATGACAACCGCAACCGGTTGTTCACTTTTACGCGCCACATAAATATGGCGTTCGCCTTTACCTAACGGTGAATCATTGACGACGACACAACTGGCCTGAATATTGTTGTCATAGATATCGGTCGAAATCACCTGATCAAACAATAGCTTCTGCTGTGCAACAGCTTGCTGTTCGATAGTGTCTTTCGTTAAGGCATTGACGACCGCAGTTAGTCCGGTTGCCAATATCGCAAACAGAGCCAAAGTAACGCCATGTTTTTGCATCGTTTTTAGCATGACGGCATCCTTAGCGATGCCCGTAAGCACGTGGGCGGGTGTAATAATCGATCAACGGAACAGTGATGTTTGCCAGCAAAACGGCGAAAGCAATACCATCCGGATAACCACCAAATGTACGAATCAGCCAGACCAGTAATCCGGCCAATGCACCGAAAATCAGGCGCCCACGATTGGTGGTCGATGCCGTTACCGGGTCGGTGAGAATGAAAAATGCGCCTAGCATAGTGGCACCCGAGAACAGGTGAATCAGCGGAGATGCACATTTTTCCGGAGCAAACATCCAGCCGAGCGTGGAACACACGGCAAGTGTGAGCAGGAAACTAACCGGAATATGCCAACGAATGGCACCTTTGAGGAGCATAAACAGGCCGCCCGCCAGGAAAGCAAGGTTAACCCATTGCCAGCCGATACCAGCCAGGACACCGTTATAAATTGGCTCTTGTAACAGATCGTTGGCGGAATGCCCGGCGCGTAAGCCTGTTTTAAAGGTATCCAGTGGTGTTGCCTGACTTATCCCATCAATACCCATGCGCAATTGTGTCATAGTGTCACCAGCCAGAGTGGAGCCGGAGAAAATAACGTGTAGCGAATCAGCAAAGCCGGGAACCGTAGCGGCCAGTGTGTGTGGCGGTAACCAGGATGTCATTTGCACCGGGAAGGCAATCAGCAGTACGACATACCCGACCATTGCCGGGTTAAATGGGTTGTGACCAAGTCCGCCATACAATTGTTTTGCGATAATAACCGCAAAAACGGTTCCAAGTACCACCATCCACCACGGAGCAAAAGGTGGAATGCTCATCCCTAATAGCAGACCGGTTAATGCGGCAGAATTGTCACCTAGGATTCTCAGTGGTTGTTTGCGAAGTTTAAGTACCAACAGTTCTGCAGCAACTGCGGTCAGAATGCCTAATGCTATTTGCACCAGGCTACCCCAGCCGAACCAATACCAAAGCATTGCCATTCCAGGCAACGTGGCCCAGGTCACTAGCAACATAATCTGTGAGGTGCTGCGCTGGTTATGGGTATAAGGGGAGCTTGCTATCTTGAAAACCATCTATTCCTCTGATGCCATTTGAAGCGCAGCTTTACGTGCCTGAACACGGGCAATCGCGGCGGCCACTGCGGCTTTGCGCGGATCTTGTTCTTCGGCAGGTGTTTCTACAGATTGTTGTTCAGCCTGGGCCGCTTTACGGGCTTTGGCTCGGGCAATAGCTGCTTCAACCGCCGCTTTGCGTGGGTCGATGGTTTCGACTTCAGCCGCTTCAGCATCTGCAGCCGATACTTGAGCTTGCACTGCTTTGCGGGCTTTGGCACGGGCAATCGCTGCTTCAACGGCTGCTTTGCGAGGGTCCGGGCTGGTAGTCTCAGTCGCGCTGTCTTGCGCTTCTTTTTCAGCCTGACGTGCCCGAGCTTGCGCTTTGCGCGCTTCACGCGCCGCAATCACTTGCTGGTTATCAGGCAAGCTACCCGGCTGAATAACAATTGGCTCACTACCCTGAGCTTTTTTATTTTTCACTCGGGTAAGGGCCGCCTGAATAGCATCATTATCTTTCGCTGTCGGTTGAACAGCAGCCTGCTTATGGCGTTCAAGGCGAGCAGCCTTTTCGCGCTCAAGACGAGCCTGACGAGCTTCAAAGCGAACTTTTGCTTCAGCTGTACGTTTGGCTTCCAGCTCAATTTCGCGGATCTCCGCTTTTTCCTGGCGGAAATACTGCACTAGCGGAATATTGCTGGGGCAGACGTAGGCACAAGCGCCGCATTCAATACAGTCTTTAAGATTATGGGCCTGGGCTTTATCGTGCTGCTGCCCCCGGCTGAACCAGTAAAGTTGTTGCGGTAACAAATCTGCCGGACAGGAGTCAGCACAGGCGCTACAACGAATGCAACCCTGTTCTTCCTGCGGTTCACCCATTTCATTGGCGTTCGGTGCCAGCAAACAGTTGGTGATTTTGACGACCGGCACATCGAGCCATGGCAGGCTAAAGCCCATTAGCGGGCCACCCATAATCACTTGCTGATCGTGCCCCGGACGGAATCCGGCAAAGTCGAGCAGATGACGAACAGGGGTCCCCAGTCGTGCCCAGACATTGCCTGGCTGTTGAACTGCGCCGCCAGTTAACGTCACCACGCGCTCGGTTAATGGCTCGCCGTCTATAATGGCGCGCTTTACCGCAAACGCAGTACCGACGTTTTGCATCAGTACACCGATATCGGAAGAACGACCACCTTGTGGAACCTGCTTACCCGTCAGAATTTGCGTCAGTTGCTTGGCACCACCGGACGGGTATTTGGTTGGGATCACCCGCAGTTCAATACCCTGTGTATTGCAAAGCACTGCACGCAGCATAGAAATCGCCTGCGGTTTATTATCTTCAATACCGATTAATACGCGCTGCGGTTGCAGAATATGGGCAAGAATTCGCACACCATCGATGATTTGCGCAGCGCAATCCTGCATCAGGCGGTCATCGGCAGTGATGTACGGTTCGCACTCGGCAGCATTGATAATCAGCGTGTCGATTTTATCGCCACCGCCTTGTAATTTGTTGCCGGTCGGGAAACCTGCACCACCTAAGCCTGCAACACCAAACTGGTGAATGCGGGTAATCAACTCATCGCGACTGCGGGAGGTGTAGTCCTGCCAGCCATCACGCTCAATCCACTTATCTTCACCATCGGCTTCAATAATAACGCTTAGTTCCGCCAGCGCAGAAGGATGGGCAGTGGAGTGGGGGGTAATGGCAGTTACGGTACCGGATGTCGGTGCGTGAACAGGTAACATACGGCCACGCCCACGAGTCAAAGGTTGCCCTCGTAACACATAATCGCCAGGTTTTACGCACAGTTCGCCTTCAGCACCAATATGCTGCTTCAGAGGAATAACCAGTTTTTGCGGTAACGGAACCTGGCGCAGTGGCGTGCCGTTGGACTGAGTTTTCATTTCTGGTGGGTGAATGCCACCATCGAAATCCCAGATTTTATCTTTTTTAAAACGGGTAAATAACTTAAGCATGTTGCTCCACCGGAATGATACGAACCGGGATTGTTTGCAGATCCCACTTCCAGCTTTCTGTGGTGGTTTCGACCGGTCGCAGCTCAATACAGCGCGTAGGACATGGGTCGACACATAAATTGCATCCGGTGCAAAGGTCACTAATAACGGTATGCATTGCGCGGGTCGCGCCAACAATGGCATCTACCGGGCAGGCCTGAATACATTTTGTGCAGCCAATACAGTTGGGTTCGTCGATAACCGCCAACATGCGCACAGGCTCCTGGGCTACTGCATCGCCTTCAATCGGCTGCGGGTCGACGTTAAGCACCGTGGCGATCTTTAGCATCACGGCTTCGCCACCGGGGGCGCACAGATTGATCTTCGAACCTTGATTGCCGACGGCTTCCGCATAAGGACGGCAACCCGGGTAGCCGCATTGCCCGCACTGGCTTTGTGGCAGCAATTCATCGATTTTATCAACAATAGGGTCTTCCTGGACCTGAAAGCGGCGTGAGGCATAACCCAGGATAAGCCCGAATATCAGTCCTAACAGGCCCAGAGCAACCACAGCAATCCAAATCGTACTCATCAGAACTTCACCAACCCGCTAAAGCCCATGAACGCCAGAGACATTAAGCCTGCGGTGATAAGCGCGATGGCATTCCCACGAAAAGGTGCAGGAACATCGGCTACCGCAAGGCGTTCGCGAATCGCAGCAAACAGCACCATTACCAGTGAGAAACCTACCGCTGCTGAAAAGCCGTAGAGTGCCGATTGCAGGAAGTTATGCCCGAGATTGATATTTAGCAACGCAACACCAAGTACCGCGCAGTTAGTGGTGATTAGCGGCAAAAAGATACCCAACAGGCGATAGAGCGCCGGGCTGGTTTTACGCACCACCATTTCGGTAAATTGCACGACGACTGCAATCACCAGAATAAACGCCAGGGTGCGCAGATAGACCAAATCAAGAGGAATAAGGATCAACTCATTGACCAGCCATGCGCAAATTGACGCCAGAGTCAGTACAAAAGTGGTCGCTAGCCCCATGCCAATAGCCGTCTCCAGTTTTTTGGAAACGCCCATAAACGGACACAGGCCAAGAAACTTCACTAATACGAAGTTATTGACCAGAACCGTACCAACAAAGAGCAGCAGATAATCTGTCATGAATGAGACCTGAAACAAAAAAAAGCCGCCTATTATCGTCTAACCGCAAGATGACGACAACTGGGCGTTTATAGGGTTATTACAGCGTAGTTAAGGCTTAATAAATGTTTGCTTCACGCGTTGCGAGCGCTTGAGGTAAGGAACCAGCAAGGCTGCTGCCAACAGAGGGAACATCAGCTGACGTAATGCCAGATCGTCACTCACTGGGGAAAACGCGAAGGTTTTAATCGCCAACAACACAGACAGCAATAACCAAAGAATATAATGACGTACCACATTCTTACGGCGTTTGAAGAAGGCAATAGTCAACCACACGGTATAACCCCACATGGCAATCGCACAGGCGATAGAGGTGTACCAGAGCACGACCATTTTGGGGCCTTGTGCGCTCATAAGTCGATGGCTTTCTGGGGAGATAAGCATCATAAGATAAATGGCCAGAGCAATACTGCTGCTGAGTAAGGTCATTAATAGCCATGCGAGAGGGGCCAGGAGCCAGCCTGCAATACGTGGTGCCTGCGTAGGGACTTGAGTAGTCGCCATGTTTCCTCCCGAAAATAATAAGACTTTCCTTATGCGATTCATAAGGCGGGGGGATTATAAGGTTTTTTCAACACTTTGCTACCGTCGCGGCACTAGACAACATATCGCCAGACGGATTTTGGGACACAACCTAAATCAAACAGCCGCCCACCAGAAACTAATTCAGCACGACGATGATCGGCCGCGCGATACATATTCATCAGGTCAGTATCATCAGTCAGAGTGTAATTAAGATGGTCGAAGAGTTTTTCAAGGCTTTCAGGCGAGCTGATTTTACGAAACTTCATTAAATAATCGAGAGCAGTCATGAGGTGTAGTTATCCATGCAGTAAATGACCAGGGCACGCTGTGCGTAGGGTGTGCGTGAATAATAAACGGAAATGCTTATTCATATATATAACCTAATGCTCATGATTGATTTTTTAGGAGTATTCATGAGCAGGTAAGTGGCATAACTGATGCCCAAGAGCGCTGGCTACAAGACGGTTGTCTGATGAACGCGCAACCAGAACGCAACAATATAATTACCTGTTGTTACAATTCCCAGGATAGTATCCAATAGGTTGTCCAAAAATTTGAGGAAAGAAAATGAGTGATAACATTCGTGTCGGATTAATCGGTTACGGTTACGCCAGCAAGACGTTTCATGCCCCCTTAATTGTGGGCACTCCGGGTATGGTTCTGGCCGGTGTCTCCAGCAGCGATGCCACGAAAGTTCATGCTGACTGGCCAAATATGCCGGTAGTCTCTGATCCTCATCATCTGTTTAATGACCCAAATATCGATTTAATTGTTATTCCGACCCCAAACGATACGCACTTCCCACTGGCTAAAGCAGCGCTGGAAGCCGGTAAACATGTCGTTGTCGATAAACCCTTTACCGTGACGTTGTCACAAGCTCGTGAGCTTGATGCGCTGGCTAAAAGCTGCGGTTTACTGCTTTCAGTGTTCCATAATCGCCGCTGGGACAGCGATTTCTTAACGCTGAAAACGTTACTGGCAGATGGGACGCTAGGTGAGGTTGCGTACTTTGAGTCGCATTTTGACCGCTACCGCCCACAGGTTCGTAATCGCTGGCGTGAGCAGGCGGGTGTTGGGAGCGGGATTTGGTACGATTTAGGGCCACATCTTATCGATCAGGCGCTGAATCTTTTCGGGCTACCGGTTAGTCTGACGGTGGATTTAGGTCAGTTGCGTCCAGGCGCACAAGCGACAGACTACTTCCATGCTGTGCTGGCCTATCCACAGCGTCGTGTCGTGCTGCATGGCACGTTGCTTGCTGCGGCAGAAACCGCTCGCTATATCGTCCATGGTACGCGCGGCAGCTATATCAAATATGGTTTGGATCCGCAGGAAGATCGCCTCAAATCTGGCGAACGTTTGCCACAAGAGGATTGGGGCTACGATATGCGTGATGGCGTATTAACGTTAGCGCAGGGTGAGGTGATGACCGAGCAAACCTTGCTGACGGTTCCGGGTAATTATCCGGCTTACTATGCGGGGATTCGTGATGCATTGACCGGACACGGAGAGAACCCGGTACCTGCGGCACAGGCGATTCAAGTCATGGAAATGATTGAGCTGGGTATGGAATCCGCGAAACACCGCGCTACGTTGAATCTGGCGTAACGGGGATTTGTAGGGTGGATTAGCGTAAGCGACATCCACCACATTGATTACTGCGCAGTCGGTTTTAAAATAGTGCCACTACTTTTGTGTTCCGCCAGATATTGATGCTGGAAAATACACATACGAATCGTGTTGCGGTATTCGCCATTGATAAAGAATTCATGGATTAATTCACCTTCCACCATAAAGCCCAGCTTCTTATATATATGCACGGCTTTTTCATTTTCTTTATCGACAATCAAATAGAGCTTATACAGGTTTAACACCATAAACCCATAATCCATCGCAAGTTTTGCGGCGCGCGATGCAAGACCTTTACCCTGATAGTCAGGAGAAATAATTATCTGGAACTCAGCGCGGCGGTGAACGTGGTTAATTTCAACCAGTTCGACCAGGCCTGCTTTTTCGCCGTTACACTCGATAACAAAACGACGCTCACTTTGATCGTGAATATGTTTGTCATAAAGGTCCGACAGCTCGACAAACGCTTCATAAGGCTCTTCAAACCAGTAGCGCATCACGCTTGCGTTGTTGTCCAGTTGATGGACGAAGCGGAGATCTTCGCGCTCAAGTGGGCGAAGCTTGATTTGTAGATCGTGGCTCATTTGAATTCCTTTCAAAGTGAATAAGGCTCCTGTTAAGAAGCCTTATTGGGTAACAGGACAAAATTACGGTGCGACAGTTCGACCAGTTCGGCGGTCCAGGCAACGTAGGGTGTTAGGTTCCCAGTAAGCGTTAACGTTAGCACTTTTCTGGCAATTATCGCGGGCATCAAAAGCCGTGTCGGTTTTGTCCCACTCTTTTTCGGCGCGTTTGTTCACTTTTTGGCGCAGAGAGCGTGTGTCATTCCATTGCTCTTTGTCCATCGCCGCATCCTGGCGAGTCTGCGCATTGTCACCAGATTCAATGATCAGCTTATTGGTCTGAGCATGGAGTGGTTGAACAAACGCAAATGCACTCAGCAGCAACGCCAACGGCAGTGTTGCCATGGTGAGACGTTTGCGAAGGATTGTGTTCATTGCTGTTTCCTTTTAGGGTGAAGCCCGACTTATTAAAGTAAATAAATTATGGAGTGGGGTACGTACCAGACGACCCATTATTGACCTCATTATCCCAGAGATTGTTCAATATGATCAAAACAACCGTGCTTTTTTTTGCCACTGCTCTTGCTGAAATCATCGGCTGCTTTTTACCGTGGCTGTGGTTAAAGCGCGAAGGTTCTCCACTATTGCTGATCCCCGCCGCCTTCTCACTTACGGTATTTGTCTGGTTATTAACCCTACACCCAGCTGCCAGTGGGCGCGTTTATGCCGCATACGGCGGGGTGTACGTTGTGACCGCTTTGCTGTGGTTACGTTGGGTGGATGGCGTCAAATTAAGCACTTATGACTGGATAGGTGCCGCAGTCGCATTCTGCGGCATGTTGATCATTGTTGCTGGCTGGAGCCGGGGCTGATTAGTCCTCTCTTCTAAACACATTTATAGAAGAGGCTGCGGAAACATCAAAAGCGCAGCGGGTAGTAAAGGGACTGCCGGTATGAACACATAAAAAAGAGCTGTTATACAACTTTAATTTTCGTGTCATACCAAAAGCACTAAAGTTTAATGCAAATCAATATGCAGACTACCATGTCAGGTAGTCTGTGGCAGTCCCCAAGTTCACTACTCAGCGAGTTTTAAAATGGAAAACAAGCTCTTATCTGCAAAAGCTATTCTCCCACAATACGACCGTAGCAAACTGGTATCCCGTATCGTTCATCTTGGATTCGGTGCATTCCATCGCGCTCATCAGGCGGTTTACGCCGATATCCTGGCAAATGAACATGGTAGCGATTGGGGTTACTGCGAAGTCAACCTGATTGGTGGCGAACAGCAAATTGCTGATTTGAAACAGCAAGACAACCTTTATAGCGTGGCTGAAATGTCAGCCGACGCATGGCATTGCCGCGTTGTAGGTGTGGTGAAAGATGCCATTCACGCTCAGGTTGATGGCCTGGAAGCGGTATTTACCGCAATGACTCAACCTGAAGTTGCGATTGTCTCATTAACCGTGACTGAAAAAGGCTACTGCCATACTCCGGCAACCGGCACTATCTTGCTGGATCATCCATTAATTGCACACGACCTGGCCAATCCGCAGCAGCCGAAATCTGCGCCGGGTGTAATTGTTGAAGCGCTGGCTCGTCGTAAAGCGGCAGGTCTGCCTGCGTTTAGCGTGATGTCGTGCGATAACATGCCAGAAAACGGCCACGTAACCCGTAACGTTATCACCGCATACGCTCAGGCAATTAACCCAGAGCTGGCGGCGTGGATTGAAACTCACGTAACATTCCCATCCACCATGGTTGACCGTATCGTTCCGGCTGCTACTGCAGAAACACTGGAGCAAGTAGCAAAAGCGACGGGTGTAGCTGACCCTGTGGCTATCGCATGCGAACCATTCCGCCAGTGGGTCATTGAAGATAACTTCGTCGCGGGTCGTCCTGAGTGGGAAAAAGCCGGTGCTGAACTGGTTAAAGATGTTCTGCCATACGAAGAAATGAAACTGCGCATGTTGAACGGCAGCCACTCATTCCTGGCATATCTCGGCTACCTGGCGGGTTATCAGCACATTTCTGAATGCATGCTGGATGAGAACTATCGTCGTACTGCGCACGCATTAATGCTGCAAGAACAAGCGCCAACTCTGAAAGTGCAGGGTGTTGATCTGGCGAAATATGCCGATTCATTGATTGCACGTTATACCAACCCGGCACTGCGCCACCGTACCTGGCAAATCGCCATGGATGGTAGCCAGAAACTGCCACAGCGCTGGTTAGACTCCATTCGCTGGCATTTGGCGAACGGCAGCAAATTTGATCTGCTGGCACTGGGTGTTGCAGGTTGGATGCGTTACGTTGGAGGTATCGACGAGCAGGGCAATACAATCGAAGTCAGTGACCCGCTGCTTTCTACAATCGAGCAAGCGGTTAGCGCGAGCCAGGAAGGGGAAACCCGTGTTAAAGCTCTGCTGGGGCTAAAAACAATCTTTGGTGAAGATTTACCTGCTAACGAGAAATTCGTAGCCCAGGTTACTGAAACTTATCTGGCACTGCGTGAAAACGGCGCGAAAGCGACGGTTGCTAAGTTCTAAATATAAAGCTCTAAACTCGCCCGGCAACGGGCGAGATATTACTCTTCACTAAACCAGTCGCGCTTTTCTTTGCGAATCAACAATATTGACTGGCTTATCTCATGCAGATGGCGATGCATCGCCTGATCCACACTCTCTTCATCTTTGCGTTTAAGTGCCTCAAAAATATCGTGATGCTGTGAAAGCAACATTTCCGGTGGTGTGACGTGATCAAGGCTCATATAACGCACACGGTCCATGGTCGCTTTGATATTTTCGACGGTGTCCCACGCCAGGCTGCAATCGGCGACCAGAGCTAATTGCTGATGGAACTCATCGTCCAACTGGAAAAAATCATCCATCTGATTGCGATCAATGGCGGTTCGTTGCTGGTTCAATAACTGCTCAAGCATATACAGATGTTCATCTGTGGCCATACTCGCTGCACGTTTCACCACGGCACGTTCAATTGCTTCACGGACGAAACAACCATTCTTTACCTGGTTTACAGAAATTTTATTAACATAAGTGCCACGCTGCGGGCGAATTTGTACCAGCCCGGTTTCTGCCAGTTTAATAAAGGCTTCGCGCACCGGTTGGCGCGATACTTCAAAACGTATTGACACTTCTTTTTCAGAAAGGGGCGTTCCAGGCGGTATTAAGCAACGAACAATATCACGACGCAAAATGCGGTAGATTTGTTGGTTTACAGGTTGTGTGGGGTTGAGCAAGTTTGACGGTGACATGAATTTTTTCTTATCGTTGATGAGCCGTGCAAATTTAACATTTATTTGTACGATCGCCCATACCCAGAAGAGCGTTGTGGGTATGGGCTGGGTGATTAACCTTCGCGGTGAACACTAAGTCCTGCAAACGACTGGCTAACAGGCATCATCTCAAGCGTGTTGATGTTGACGTGCTTTGGTAGAGTGGCAACCCACCAGACAGCTTCAGTGACATCTTCTGCGGTCAGTGCGTTGGCATTTTCGTAGGTTTTTTCAACCTTGCCGTCATCGCCTTTGAACCGCACGTTAGAAAACTCAGTACCACCCACCAGACCCGGTTCAATATCCGTCACGCGGATGGCAGTTTTATGCAGATCTGCACGCAGGTTCAGGCTGAACTGGCGTACGAACGCTTTAGTCGCGCCATAGACGTTGCCACCGGCATATGGCCAGCTACCTGCGGTAGAGCCGATATTGATGATATGACCACGATTACGCTCAACCATGCCAGGCAGCACGGCGCGAGTCATATAGACCAAACCTTTATTATTGGTATCGATCATCGTTTCCCAGTCATCCGGGTCGGCTTTGTGTGCAGGCTCCATGCCCAGCGCCAGACCTGCATTGTTGACCAGAACATCGATATTGCGCCATTCGGCAGGCAACTGCTCCATCGCTTGTTCGATAGCCGCGCGATTACGAACATCAAGTTGCAGCGTAATGATGCTATCGCCCAGTTCTTCTTTAAGCTCTTGTAGACGTTCATGACGGCGACCAGTGGCAATCACTTTATGGCCCTGTTGCACGAAACGACGGGTAATACTCTCACCAAACCCGGCAGTGGCGCCGGTTACCAGAATAATCATCTCACTGTTCCTCAACGCTTTTTATGTCGCAATACCTTAGCACGCTAAGGCAGTTAGTGATAATTGAACTTTAGTATGGCAGCACCTGTGCATTAGTGGTGCAACAAGACCATGTCTGTGCAACTTGTTGGTGCGGGCAATTCCTCAATTTTTAACAATCCAGCTCATGATACCAAAAGGCAACCGTTTGCATGGGTGAGCAATCGTTTGCATGCTAAAAAGTTGCGTAAATGTTGCGCAACAAGAGGGTGTGTAATCTAAGCTACTGTTATCAAAATGATTAAATCTAAATTCCAACATGGCATCAACATTGCAACTATTAACTCATTCTTCACAAACCAATTACAGGTACGGCGATGACAGTTAATTACACGCAAGCGCTACGCGGTCAGTTTTTCGATATTACTCAAACCGGGACGAATCCCGACGAATTACTGGCTAATGCTCGTCATCACGAAGATGCTGTGCTGTTCCTTAATGATGGCACTGTCGTCGCGTTGTTACCGTGGGAAGAAGGGCGCAGCCATCTGCGTGCTGAAAATGATTACATTGATTATCGCGGTAAGCTGATTATTCCGGGCTTCGTTGATACCCATCTGCATTATCCGCAAACTGAAATGATTGGTGCCTATGGTGAACAACTATTGGAATGGCTGCAGACTTATACCTTCCCGGTTGAAAGCCACTATCAGGATAGTTCGCACGCGGCAAAAATGTCAGCCTTCTTTCTTAGCCAGTTACTCAGTAATGGTACGACCACGGCACTGGTATTTGGCACCGTGCATCCGCAAT
Organism: Buttiauxella cochleicola; assembly: GCF_021282435.1. Classification (NCBI taxonomy): domain Bacteria; kingdom Pseudomonadati; phylum Pseudomonadota; class Gammaproteobacteria; order Enterobacterales; family Enterobacteriaceae; genus Buttiauxella; species Buttiauxella cochleicola. Next base: position 284,186 of record NZ_JAJSOT010000001.1, read on the forward strand.
CGGTCGATGCACTTTTTAGCGCGGCAGAACATCTCTCGATGCGGCTTATTGCCGGTAAAGTGATGATGGATCGTAACGCGCCAGACTATCTCACGGAAACACCCGAGCAAAGCTACCTGCAAACCCGTGAGCTTATTCAACGCTGGCACAAAAAAGGGCGGCTGAACTATGCCCTGACGCCTCGTTTTGCTCCAACCTCATCACCTGAATTACTCGCAGCGGTCCAAACGTTACGTGAAGAATTTCCCGATACCTGGCTGCACACTCATCTTAGTGAGAACAGCGATGAAGTCGCCTGGGTAAAAAGTCTGTGGCCGGAATCCGAAAGCTATTTGGGCGTCTATCACCAGTACCAATTGACGGGCAAACGTAGCGTTTTTGCGCATGCCATCCACTTGCAGGAGTGCGAGTGGGATTGTCTGCATCGAACCGAATCGGCAATCGCCTTCTGCCCAACCTCTAACCTGTTTCTCGGGAGTGGCTTGTTTAACTTAAAGCAGTGCCATGACCGAGGGATCCGCATGGGTATTGGTACTGATGTTGGCGCAGGCACCACTTTTAATATGCTGCAAACACTGGCTGAGGCGTACAAAGTCGCGCAACTTCAAGGCTACCGTTTGTGTGCCAGCGAAGCGTTTTATCACGCAACCCTTGGCGGAGCTCACGCGTTGGATCTTGATGACAAAATTGGCAATTTCTTACCCGGCAAAGAGGCCGACTTCGTGGTTCTCGACCTGGCTGTATCTCCGCTACAGAAGATGCGCCACGCCAATAGCCGCGATATTTACGAAAAACTGTTCGTGCTGATGACGCTTGGTGACGATCGCAACATCTGGCACACCTGGGTCAACGGCAAATGCGTGTGGCAGCGAGATACGCTGGAGGTCGCAGCATGATTCAATTTTTGCTAAATCAAACGTTAAAAACCCTCGATGATGTGGACCCGAATACCACGGTACTGAACTGGCTGCGCGGCAGTGAACAGCGCTGCGGCAGCAAAGAAGGATGTGCATCTGGTGATTGCGGCGCTTGTACGGTCGTTCTCGGTCAAGTAGACGGTGAGAACATGCGTTACCAGACGGCAAATGGCTGTATCACGCTCATCAGCCAACTTGCGGGTAAACAGTTGCTGACAGTGGAAGATTTATCGCAAGGCAATGAGTTGCATCCGGTACAGCAGGCGATGGCCGATTGCCATGCATCACAGTGTGGCTTTTGTACTCCAGGTTTTGTTATGTCGGGATTTGCGCTGCAAAAATCGCACACAGCCGTACAGCGCCATGAGATCGAAAAGAGTCTTGCGGGGAATCTTTGCCGCTGTACTGGCTATCGCCCAATTATTGACGCCATGGAGCAAAGCTGCGCAACCACGCAAGATCAGTTCACGCAGACTGAGCCTCAAACTGTTTCGCGATTAAAAGCGCTGCAACCAACGGGCGTGGGAGAACTTACAAAATCCAACCGTTGCCTGTTACCTAAAACAGTTTCCCAGTTGGCAGGACTTTATCAGCAAAATCCTCAGGCACGATTACTGGCAGGGGGCACCGATCTGGCGCTGACTATTACCCAGCAGTATCAGACACTGCCATTGATTATCGGGCTTAACCAGATTGACGAGCTTAAGACGATTACGGTGGCGGAGAGCCAGATTCGTATTGGAGCGATGGCAACTTTGCAGGCGTGTCAGGATATCTTACAACCTTTGATTCCGGCTTTTGCACAGGTGCTGGATCGTTTTGCTTCTGCGCAAATTCGTAATCACGGCACATTGGTAGGGAATTTGGCGAATGCCTCGCCCATCGGCGATGGTGCACCGATGTTACTGGCTCTGGGTGCCGAACTCGAGCTACGTTGCGGCGAAACCGTGCGCATACTGCCGCTTGATGAGTTCTTCCTGAGCTATCGTAAAACCGCTTTGCAACCAGGTGAATTTATCAGTGCGGTGCTGATTGACCGTACTGCTATCTCCCCGACATTTGCCGCGTGGAAAATATCAAAGCGTATGGATGATGATATTTCGACGGTATTTGGCGCTTTTAACCTGCATTTTAATGATGGCGTTGTGACAAGTGCGAAACTGGCATTTGGCGGCATGGCTGCTGTCCCGGCGCGGGCTAAAAGTGCTGAGCAAAAACTGTCAGGCCAACCATTCACCCAACAAACATTAGACCTTGCATGTCATGCACTGGCCGCAGACTTCCAGCCGTTAACTGATTTCCGGGGTTCTGGGCGCTACCGTTTGACTGTTGCGCAAAATCTGCTGAGGCGTTTGCTGTTGCAACAAACCGAACCCGGTGATGTGCTGGAGGTACAAAACTATGTCAATTAACCCGGCACGCCTTTCAGAGCAGGCATTAATCGAGCAATTTTCCCGCGAGATGAACGGTGGTGCGGGCAAAAGTCGCAAACATGAAAGTGCCGATAAGCATGCGAGCGGCAAAGCTGAGTACATTGACGATAAGCTAACATTGCCGGGTATGTTGTATCTGTGCCCGGTTCTTAGCCAACATGCTCATGCGCGAATTACCAGAATCGACACTGCCGAGTGTTACTCCATTGCTGGCGTGGTGCGAGTCTTTAGCTGGCAGGATGTTCCCGGTGAGTTGGATATTGGCCCACTGGCACCTGGCGACCCACTATTTGCCCGAGATTTGGTTGAATACCATGGCCAGGTTGTACTGACTGTAGCTGCGGAAACGCCCGAAGCTGCACGTGAGGCAGCACTCAAAGCGGTCATTGAATATGAACTTCTTGAGCCGGTGCTGGATGTCGAAGAAGCCTTGCGCCGCGAGCAATATGTGCAAGAACCGCACGTTCATCAGCGTGGTGATGCAGACCGAGCGTTGGCTTCTGCTATGCATCGTATTCAGGGGCAATTTCATATCGGCGGGCAGGAACACTTTTATCTCGAAGGGCAAATTGCCGTGGTGCAACCGGGGGAGGATGGTTGCGTTACGGTCTGGTCGTCGACTCAGCACCCCACTGAAGTACAAAAACTCGTGGCATCAGTGCTCGGTGTAACAATGAATAGAGTTACTGTAGATATGCGCCGTATGGGCGGTGGTTTTGGTGGCAAAGAGACACAGGCTGCGGGCATTGCCTGCCACGCGGCGCTGGCTGCGGCATTAACCGGCCGACCAGCCAAAATGCGTCTTTCGCGTCGTGACGATATGCGTATCACCGGTAAACGGCATCCATTTTTTGTCCGCTACGATGTTGGTTTTACGGATGAAGGGATGCTCAATGGGGTAGTAATCGATCTGGCGGCTAATTGCGGTTACTCGCTGGACCTTTCAGGATCGATCTGCGATCGCGCCATGTTCCATGCCGATAATGCCTACTATCTGGGTGATGCGAGAATAACGGGCTATCGCTGTCGTACGAATCTGGCTTCCAATACGGCATATCGCGGGTTTGGCGGACCACAGGGCATGGTCGCCATTGAGCAGATTATGGATCACATTGCCCGTGAACTCGGCCTCGACCCGCTGGAAGTGCGTAAACGTAATTACTACGGCGATACTGAGCGTAACGTCACGCACTATCATCAGACTGTTGAACACAACATCATGCCGGAAATCACCCACCAGCTTGAAGCAAGTGCCGATTACCACTCCAGGCGCGAACAAATCAGCGAATACAATCGCAGTAGTCCAGTGTTAAAACGCGGGCTGGCGCTTACGCCGGTCAAATTTGGCATCTCTTTCACCTCCAGTTTTCTCAACCAGGCCGGAGCACTGTTGCTGATTTATACCGATGGCACTGTGCAGCTTAACCACGGTGGCACGGAGATGGGACAGGGTTTGAATACCAAAGTGGCGCAGGTGGTTGCCGAGGTGCTGCAAATTCCTGTGGAACAGATTCAGGTTACGGCAACCAATACGGGGAAAGTGCCAAATACCTCGCCAACGGCGGCGTCATCTGGTGCTGATCTCAATGGCAAAGCAGCAGAAATTGCAGCGCTGACAATTAAAGAACGGCTGGTGGAAATGCTATGCCGCTTGCACAAATGCACCACTGAACAGGTGGAATTCCGCAATGGCGTGGTGAAAGTGCCAGGCCACCATTTCACCTTTACTGAAATCGCGAATCTTGCGTGGCTAAACCAGGTACCACTTTCAGCAACGGGCTTCTACAAAGTGCCGGGTATCCACTACGATCGCGCCGCCGGGCGTGGGCAACCGTTCTATTACTTCTCATATGGTGCGGCGTGTTCTGAAGTGGTTATCGACACACTAACTGGCGAGTATCGCCTGCTACGTACCGATATTCTGCATGATGTTGGCAACTCTCTGAACCCGGCGCTGGATATTGGCCAAATCGAAGGCGGATTTGTGCAGGGCGCAGGCTGGCTGACTTGTGAAGAGCTGGTATGGGATGAAAAAGGGCGGCTGCTGACTGACAGCCCGATGAGTTACAAAATCCCGGCTATCAGCGATGCGCCAGCCGACTTCAGAGTCCAGTTGCTTAAGAATCATGCCAACCCGCAGCACACGGTTTATCGCTCCAAAGCAGTGGGTGAGCCACCATTTATGTTAGGAATTTCAGTGTGGTGCGCTTTGCAAGATGCTGTGGCAAGCGTCACGGATTACCAGAAACACCCGCGCCTTGATGCACCCGCAACACCAGAACGTGTTTTCTGGGGCTGTCAGGAGGTGCCATGAATGATGAATGGATCAGCATTCTGATGCAGTTTCGCGAGCGCCGGGAACCGTGCGTATTGCTCACGCTGCTGGCTGACAAAGGCTCAGTGCCGAGAAATTGCGGCACGAAGATGATTGTCGGGCGAAATCAGAGCTTCCTGACTATCGGTGGCGGGCATCTTGAATTCCAGTGTATTGCGATGGCACGCGAGATGCTGGGAAAGCAGGCTACGGCACCACATACCGAGCATTTTAATCTTGGAGCGCGGCTAGGACAGTGTTGTGGTGGCATGACCACCGTTTTATTTGAACCGTTAATTCAGTCGCAGCCACAAATCATGGTTTTCGGCGCAGGTCATGTTGGGCAAGCGCTGGTGGCATTATTATCAACGTTACCCTGTCACATCACCTGGGTGGATGAACGGCCTGATATGTTTTCAGTGGCTCCAAAAGGGGTAACAACCTGGCAGGCTGAAGACCCATTGGATGCGGTGAAATCGGCGGCCGCGCAAAGCTATTTTATTGTGATGACCCACCACCATCCGCGTGACCTTGAACTGACCGAAGCGATACTTAAACGCGGTGATTACCGCTATCTGGGCTTGATTGGTTCGCAAACCAAACGGCAACGCTTTGAATATCGGCTGGCGGGAAAAGGAATTACTGAGCAACAACTGAGCACCTTGCGTTGCCCGGTGGGGTTGCCGGATGTGAAAGGGAAACTCCCGGCAGAAATCGCCGTGGCCATTGCCGCCGAGATTATTGCTGTGTATCAGGTAGCGAGTTGAGCTATAAATTAGTTTTGCGGTCAGCAGGAATTAAAGAATGCAGATGGAAAATCCGTTCTACCACATCAGTTTATTGCCTTACCAGGCACCTCACTTTGATGACATTCAGGACAGCCACTATCGTCCGGCATTTGACGAAGCTAAACGCATCAAGCGCGAAGAAATCGCGGCGATTGCCAATGACACTGCGGCACCCACTTTTGAAAATACCTTCCTTGCGCTGGAAAAAACCGGGCAGATGTTAGGGCGAGTAACCAACGTTTTCTTCGCCATGACTTCCGCCAATACCAATGATTACCTGCAACAGCTCGATGAAGAATTTGCCGCCGAACTGGCGGAGCTCGCCGATGAAATGCGCCTTAATACCATGCTGTTTGAGCGTCTGGATAGCGTTTATCAACACCGTAACTCAGCAGGTCTTGATGAAGAATCGCGGCGTTTAGTTGAAGTCGTCTGGCAGAGTTTTAGGTTTTCGGGTGCAACATTAAGTGATGAGAAAAAAGCACGTCTTAAGGTGCTGAATAAAGAAGCCGCCCAGCTTAGTAGCCAGTTTAATAATCGCCTGCATGCAGCAGATAAAGCCGCAGGTCTGGTGGTTGACGATGTAGAGCAACTGGCGGGCTTAACGCCGGCAGAAATTGCATCTGCAGCACAACATGCCAGTGCTAAGGGGCTGAATGGAAAATACTTAATTCCATTGCTTAATTTCACCCAACAGCCCGCGCTGCAATCACTGCAAAACCGGCAGACACGCGAAAAACTGTTTAAAGCGGGTTGGGATCGCACTCAGCAAAATGACGGCAACGATACGCGAGCTATTGTCGCGCGCCTGGCCATACTGCGTGCAGAACAGGCGCAATTGCTTGGTTTCGAGAATTATGCGGCCTGGAAAATTGCCGACCAAATGGCAGAAAAGCCGCAAGCAGCACTGCAATTCATGCGTGACATCGTGCCTGCTGCCACCGCACGTGCGCAACGCGAACTTGTGGATATTCAGCAGGTGATTGACGCACAACAGGGTGGATTTAAAGCCGAAGCATGGGACTGGGCATTCTACGCAGAGCAAGTCAGACGAGCGAAATACGACCTTGATGAAGGGCAAATTAAGCCTTACTTCGAGTTGAACAATGTTCTAAGCAATGGTGTTTTTTGGGCAGCCAGCCAGCTATTTGGTCTGAATTTTGTCGAGCGCTTTGATATCCCTGTCTATCACGATGACGTGCGCGTGTGGGAAATCTTTGATAAAGACGGGCGCGGCATGGCGCTGTTCTATGGCGATTTCTTTGCTCGCGACAGTAAAGGTGGCGGAGCATGGATGGGCAACTTTGTTGAACAATCCACGCTGCTGGATAACTCTCCGGTGATTTACAACGTTTGCAATTACAACAAACCGGCAGCCGGTGAATCCGCGCTTATATCCTGGGACGATGTGGTGACGTTATTCCATGAATTTGGTCATACGTTACATGGGCTATTTGCGACCCAATGCTATGCAACACTTTCTGGGACGAATACGCCGCGCGACTTCGTGGAGTTCCCTTCGCAAATCAATGAACACTGGGCGAGCCAACCCCAGGTGTTTGCTAACTATGCTCGCCATTATCAGACTGGCGAGGCGATGCCTGATGCATTGAAAGAGAAGCTATTCCGTGCCGCCCGCTTTAACAAAGGCTACGACATGACAGAGTTGCTTGCCGCAGCACTACTGGATATGAACTGGCACAGTTTACCGGCCGGAAGTACGGTGGATGATGTGGCGCGGTTTGAAGCTCATGCACTGGAAAATGAGCACATTAATCTGCCAACCGTTCCTCCGCGTTATCGCAGTAGCTACTTCGCGCATATCTTCGGGGGAGGTTATGCGGCGGGCTATTACGCGTATATCTGGACACAAATGTTGGCCGATGATGGCTATCAATGGTTTGTGGAACAGGGAGGGTTGAATGCACAAAACGGTCAGCGCTTCCGAGAGGCCATTTTATCGCGTGGGAATAGTCGCGAGCTCAAAGCGCTATACAACGACTGGCGTGGGCATGCGCCTTACAGTGAACCGATGCTGGAAAATCGTGGTTTAAAAAGCTGAATCAGACCAAAGATAATAAAAAATGCGCCATTCGGCGCATTTTTTATTGAAAACTAACTTAGCGCGGAATAGGGCGCGGTTTACCGTCATTATCGACAGCGACATAGATAAAAATGGCTTCTGTCGCTTTATAGCGCTGGCCAATCGGTTCAGACGAGACCTTTTTGACCCATACTTCCACGTTAATGGTAATGGAACTATTTCCGCGTTTGATGCAGTTGGCGTAGCAACACACCACATCACCAACGGCGACAGGTTTAAGAAACGTCATCCCATCAACACGGACAGTTACCACACGGCCTTGGGCAATTTCTTTGGCCATAATCGCGCCGCCCATATCCATCTGCGCCATCAGCCAGCCACCAAAAATATCGCCGTTGGCGTTGGTATCCGCCGGCATGGCTAGTGTGCGCAGAACCAGTTCGCCTGCGGGAGTGTCTTGTGGAGTCATATCACTTTCCAAAAAGTAGTCATGGATTTCATCGTTATTGAATTCGCTTGCAGCGGGCATGGCCATTGCTTTTGCACTTATGGTGCTATATCAGCAATTTATCACATTTGTGATTCCCATGGCTCGTATGGGTTTGTGCCTGGATATGTCCATAAGCACTGTTTATATATGCTAATAATGAGTGAAAAACCTTAAGCACACAAAGCTAATAATCACATTGATAAACTGTCTACTATCCGCATCACTGTCGCTCCTACAAAAGAGCGGTATCCGTTTATTTAAGCTCCCTTCGGCGTATTACATACTCTAATTATTTCGTGGGTTAATGTTTATATGAAAAAGTTTCTTCTTTTGACAGTTGTTATGATTGGCGGGATAGGTTCAGCAATGGCGCAAAATGTCACTGTAGATGTTCCGAGCGGATATAAAGTGGTGGTAGTGCCTTCTTCAGTCACTGTTTCCCAGGCTATCAACGTAACAACCACGCCGCCTCAAACAGTATACGTCACCCCGGCTCCAGCGCCTGTCGCGGCATATCATCCGCGCGCACGTCATGTTGCCAGCGTGGCAGAAGGGATGGTGATTGAGCACCAATATGACGACCATCATTAATTTTGTTTGAAAGCAGAATTTTAATGACAATGCCTCGGTAACCGCTGGGGCATTTTTGCATCTGGGGGATTTAAAAGAAAAAAGCACACGTTGATTTTGGATTTATCAACGTGTGCTCGAGAACAGAAAATATTTAAACGCGTCCGCGAATGTCTACTTCTCTTCTTGCGGCATGTGCTTATAGATATAAACACCGCTCAACAGCGTAAACACCAGCGTCGCCGCCGTCAGGCCGAACACTTTAAAGTTGACCCACACGCTTTGTGGTAGCCAGAACGCTACGTAAATATTCAGTGCGCCACAGACGATGAAAAATAACGCCCATGCGACGTTCAAACGTGACCATACACCTTGCGGTAGAGAGATCTCTTTACCCAACATGCGTTGAATCAACGGTTTTCCCATCACCAACTGGCTAATCAGAAGTGCGGCAGCAAACAGGCCGTAGATCACGGTGACTTTCCATTTGATAAATTCATCATTATGGAAGAACAGCGTCAGGCCGCCGAAAACGGCCACCATCAGGAAGGTGATCAGCGCCATTTTTTCTATCTTGCGGAATTTATACCAGCTATAGATCAGTGCAAAACCGGTGGCGACGATCAGCGCACCAGAGGCCACATAAATGTCGTACATTTTATAGAATGCGAAGAAAACAATCAGGGGCAGGAAGTCGAGAAACTGCTTCATAATCTGTTCCGTAAAATGACTCCTGAACCTTCAGTTAGAGGTTCAGGAGTAAGTGAGTGTTATTGGCGTACCAGCATATACAAACGGAATACGTAGATGAGCAACACAGCAGAAATCAGGTTGCTTATCGTATTTGCTACCACCCCGCCAACCGCAGGTGACAGTGCTGCAAATGAAGATGCGAGCATCAGGAGTGCAGTTTTTGCCAGTAACCAGCTAATCACTGCAGGTGCAACAAGGCGCATATTTCCCCAGGCAAGACGCATACTGCCGCGCATCGACTGGAAAATTCCTACTTTATCCTGCACAACCATAACTGGCGCGAATGAAAGCAGAATTGCTAACAGCACGCCCGGTACCACAATCAGCATGATGCCGATTTGCACCAGGAAGGTTGTCAGGAACATCAAGATAAAGATCTTAGGCAATACAGGAGCCGATGTACCAATCGCACGCAGCGCGCTCACGCGTTGCCCGGCACTCACCATCTGAATTAAAACCAGCACACTACCCGCAAGGATTGCATTGCCAATCAGACCCGCAAATGTCGATGCCGCAGAGGCTTTAAGTAACATTTGCTGCTGCTCAGGTGTCATGTTTTGCACAAGATCAAACAGCCCCATGCTATTCGATAAATTATCTCCCTCACTAAGGATAGACATTTGCTCGTCGCTGGGTGAAAAGGCGTGACCGATCACAACCGAAATAAAGGCACAAAGTAAAGCGATCAGTAAGACAGTAACAAACTGATTGCGTAGAAAATTCCCCGTGTCACGGTACACAGAACCTGCCGTGATAGACATGCACTCTCCTTGATGTTGCTCGGTTAAAAAACAGCGGGGATTGTACCCTGGATGAATGACGCTGGCACCGACAAGATGCGCGGTGAAAGTAAGTTACTGTCAATGTGAAAAATTGATCTGGAGCGGGGTTGTCGTTTTGCCCATAAATTGACATAACATTGCAGTAAAGGTTTGCTTGACCTAAATTTGTCGTACAGCAACAACACTTGGGAGCTACCTATGCAGATTAATTTCGTGGATGAAAACGACAGTGAATTCAGTCTGGATGTTGAGAGTGCTGATACGATATTGAATGTAAAATCACGTATTGCAGATAACACTGGTGTCTCAATTGACAGAATCAGATTGGTATACAACGGCAAGGTTCTTGATGAAGGCCTTACCTTAGGTGTTTATAATATTGCAGATGGTGCTACGATAAATATCGTGTAAAACATCACCTTATTATCTGGACGATTTACTTAAATAAAGCCACCGCAGTTGTACTGCGGTGGCTTTATTTTGAGGTATATTCAGTTGCTTATACTCGGTTAAAAAACGCGTCGAACTTTGTCCTGACCCACGTCCTAACAAACCTATCAATTTTATGAACGCTTCTATCCTCTCAATCATCCAGTTCCTGTAACTCTATGTTGTGGTGAATAGACGAAATATGACCTTATTTCCCCTTATTAACTGAATATTTGATTGTAGGTATTTTGAGTGTTTTTGAGTTGGTTGTTTTCAGTACATATCAGTGTCCTTATGCTTCTCTAATCATTATTGTGTGTCGGACAGGCAGTACGACCATTAAGTAGCGTCTTTTACATATAGCTAAACGCAATGCGAATGATGGTGGGTAATAAACCATTAAGCAGAAGAGAGTTAAAGTAATGAAGATAACTGTTTTGTTACTTGTCGGGATTTTAATTCCATTGACAGGTCATGCCGCTGCGCCTGATATCAATGTAGGCACTATGCAGGATTATATTGATGCAGATAAATCAACTTTTCTAAAACGTATTCGTAATGAAGGTGATGCGACAGCTTTCGTTAAGGTTGATGTCAGTGAAATTATTCTTGATAAGAAAAATGGTAATCAAGAAAAACCGGTAATGGATATCAATCAGGCAAAAGCACCCGGCGGTTATACCCTGATTGCCAGCCCTGCGCGTTTAATTATTCCTGCGAAGGGCATGCAAACCGTACGTTTATTAGTTATGGGCGAGCGCCAGGTGGAACGCTATTACCGCGTGAGATATGTTCCGGTAATGCCAGACAGTAAAGGGGATTTTAATGTCTCCGAAAAAGACGTGAACGATTACGGCAAAACCCTTAGTGCCGGGGTGAATATTATGGCGGGCTACGGCACCATTATTTATGTTCGCCCGAGTCAGGTCAGGTTTAACACGGATATTACGCAAGGTGAGAGCGGTATGACTGTGCGTAATAACGGTAATAGCGTTGTCTTTTTAGACCATTTTAAAGCCTGTGACAGCAACGGAACAAACTGTGATGTCTCAAGCAAGCACCATGTATTACCCGGCGCCAGCCGTAATTTTAGCAAAGAAGTAAATCAGGTTTTTCATTTTCATTTAATTGAAGGTGACAAAACCAAAAAATATTAACCTGGGTATTTTATTTTTAACAAACAAATGGAATTAATAGTATGAAAAAACTTATTGCTTTGGCACCTCTGGCTCTGATCCTGGCTTCTGTAAGCGTGCAGGCAGTTGACCCCATTGCTCACCAAATGACGGTAACCGCCACCATCCCTACCGCTGATTTTTATGTGACTCCAGCAGGCGGCGGTAACTGGATGAACGACCCGCAGAACCTCGATTACGACTCACAGACTAAAACGCTGGCCACTTTCTCCCGCCAGTTAAATATGAAAAGCACCACGGGTGCCATCTCCGCAAAGCTGACCTCGCCAATCGAAATGAGCAACGGAACGCCGGCGCAAAATATCGGCCTGAGCGTTCTGGTTAATAACGTGGCATTAACCACCACATCGGCAGAAGTGCTTGCAGCGCCAGCTGCAGCGACTGGCCAGACGGTACCTTTCCAGGTTCGTGCCGCAGCGGCGCCAACGGGTGGGTATGCGCCAGGTAGCTATACCGGTCTGGTCGGCATGCTGTTTGAAACGGTCACGCCGTAAATAATCTTCAGCATTTCTTTTTTCTCTTGTGTCAGTGCCTTGTCTGGCACAAGAGATTCTTTCTCACGAATGGCTGACTATGAATAACCCACGTATTTTTCAACAGACATGCCTGGCGGGCTGTATTGCCGTTGCGCTTTCTGCTCCTTATTCTGCTTCTGCAGCCCCAATGACCACCACCAGCTTATTAAAACAAACTGAGCAACTGCCCGCTGGGTTTGCCGAGCATTTCTTCGACGTGCCGCTGGCCGTGCGTATCGAACTCAACGGGCAGTTGCTGGGGGAGGGAATGATCACGCTCTCGCACGATGAACGAGTCCGCCTGCTGGAATTTACCCACAGCGTGGATGTGCAGGGGGAAATGCTGCGCCGTCAGGAGTTGTGGGGGCAAATCCTGCAGCAGGAACGCAAACTCGGTGAATGCAGCGCCGACTGTCCTGAAAAGCTGCTCGCGATTCATTACAGCATCGAAAACTCACAGTTATCTATCGTCACGGCGGATGCGGAAGTTATCGACGGTGAAGCGAAATATTATCTTTTGCCGCAGGAGAGCGCTCCAGGTCTGATCGTCCGTAATCAGCTCAACCTGGTGAATAGCGGGGAGGGCGAAACCTCCGGCAACTACTGGCTGAATGCAACTGCAAGTCTCGGCACCTGGAGTATGCAAAGCAGCTGGCAGATGGCGAAAAGCAGCGGTTATGACGATGAAATGCATTACAGCATGCAGGACCTTTACGGGCAGCGTGAATATGAAGGCCGCTTCTTGCGGCTTGGCTACTTTACGCCCGACAACAATAACATTGGCCTACAGCCCATGACGTTAGGCGGTCGTCCGGACACCACACTGGGGGTGATGCTCGGCAGTTCCGATACTCTTGCCATCCGTAACGATCGCCCAAGCGCGACGCCCATTTATGTGACAGTTAACCGCCCGGGTATGGTCGAAATTTACCGTAACCAGCAGTTAATCAACAGTCAGTCGGTACAGCCAGGCTTACAAACGATTGATACACGCTCGTTGCCGGGGGGGATCTACCCGATTGAAGTGCGTCTTGTAGAAGATGGCGATGTCACTTATCGCCGTGAAGAAACCATCTACAAACCGGAAAATTGGGCAGACCCAACCAACCGCTGGCGTTACAACCTGTTTGCCGGTAAGTCGAGCCAGCTAATAAGCAACTGGGATAAACGCGAACAAGGCGAGCTGAATGCCGGAGTCTTGCTTAATTATCTGATTAATCCTCGTCTGGTAGGCGGCCTTTCAGCCCAGCAGGTGCAGGGCAATATGCAGTACGGCACCACGCTGGACTGGAGAATCAGCGACAGTTTAAGTTTCTATAACAATCTGTCATGGGCAGAGAACTACGGTCAGGCGGCCGATCTACAGGGTATTTATAGTTATGGCAGCGGTAGCATCGTCTTAAGCCACAACCAATCGTGGCTGGATACCCGTACCCGTTATGGCAGCTATAAAGGAGAAAACCGCACCAGCTCCGCCAACCTGCATCATCGGCTGTCCAACAAGAACAGCCTGACCGGGCGGGTCAGCAATAATAGTGGCAACAGTAATGGCACCGGTGTGGATCTTGGTTGGCAGCATAACGGTGAACTGTACGGCAATAGCGCTTTGTGGCGCGTGTCGTTGTTCGATCGTCCCGGCAGCTACAGCAGTGGTAACGGGCGCAACCGGGGCATTGATATTAACCTTAGCTGGAATCTCAGCACGGAAAAAGGCCGCGTCACCACCCGTCTGGGTAGCCGTACCGGTCGCGATGGTGAGCGTGATAACAACGCGGCAGTTGGCTGGCAGCAGGATTATGACCAGGGTTTTGTGCGCAATCTTAACGGCACCCTGACCGCCGACCGTTATGGTACGGGCCTTGATGTGGGAGCCGGTTTCCAGAACAGCGTATTACGTGGCGATGCTTACGCCCAAAAATCCAGCTACAACTCGGGTTTAAGCGGCGGTGTGAATTTAGAAAGTACCGTTGCGATGGGGCGCAATAAGCTGGCAGCCAGTGGCGAATCTCACTACAGCGGCGCAGGAATGATTATTGACGTGGAGTCCGATGTGCCAGAGGTGCTTTTACGCGCCGATGAACATAGTGGAAGCAGCACACCACTGCGCCCCGGGCGCAACTTTATTCCCGTCGCCCCTTATAAAACGGGTCATATACAGTTTGATGTAGAGAAAGACGACCACGCCGTCACCATCAAGCCGCAGAGCACCCGCTATCAACTCAATCGTGGCGGCGTGGAATATCGCAAAATACAGGTCATGAAAACTGTCACGGTTATCGGGCGAGTACTGGATGCTCAGGGTGAGCCTATTCGCGGCGGTCAGGTAATTAACCATGCCAGTCGCAGCGTTACGGAACACGGTGGTTTTTTTGCCGTAGAAATGAACGCCTCTTCGTCTACGCTTGCCATTCATCATCAGAACAAACAGCTGTGCGAGTTAACCCTCGACATTAACGCCCATCCGCAGGAGAACGATGCGCTGATGGTGGGTGATATTCATTGTGTGAAAAGTTAACGCATTCGGCTAATTCAATTATTTAAATCCTGGTTGGTTATCTTTATGAAGCGCTTCATCTATTTAAATCTGATCTATTTGCAGCTTATCGCCACGCTCTTATTATTACCTGGGTTTGTCTATGCGGGTGTTTCAAATATCATCGAAGGTTACGCCATTGTAGGGGTCAGCACTCAGGTCACCACTATAAATAATCATGAGGTGCCAATTAATGTTGAAAAAAGTTTCACCTCAGGAAGTGGCCAACTGTTAATTAAAGCAAAAATGCCAAATTCTATTGTTGTGCTGACTAATGAAAGAGGAAGTACGATTAGTCTTTCTCAAGGGGCAGCCCTTGATGGTACTTCAGGCAACGAACAAAACTGGCATTTCAGATATGAATCAGGTTTTTCATCGCCAATATATGACTACCCCGCATGTAACCCAGTTTCAGCCACCGTCGGGAAGAGTGGTTCTATAACTTTTAGAGGTGCTGCAGAATGTAATTATGCTTCTACACGTGGGCCTGATCATATCCACTATACGGCATTAATCTTTGGAGCCAGAAGTGTTGTTGGGTTTCCCACTAATTGGGATTTAAGAACCCCGGCTACCGAGCCCGGTATTTATCGAGGCAGCATTTATTATACGCTGGGACCTGGCAAAGATTTTGATATGGGGCCGGAAGCTATCTACCACACCGACCGCATCGAAATTCCGTTTGTTGTTTATGTTTCTACCGTTCCCATGAAGCTCCGCCTTCCACCGGGTTCTGAGCGGGCAGTATTAACCCCGCAAGACGGCTGGAGCAGTTGGATCAACCGCAGCGTCAAGCCCGACAGAATATATCGAAATATACCTTTTACCATTACCGCCCAGGGGTGGGTGGCGGTTTCGTTAGAGAATTGCAGTTATCTTTCGTCAAATATTTGTCAGATTTCCGATGGAAAAGGAAATCTGGCTAATTTGAATGTGTCCATCACGCTCCCCGAACCGTGGAGAAACTACCCCGGCAGTTCAGTCAATAAGCATCCGGTAACTACATATAAAGGGGCTTACTCGTCCTATCTCCTTGCTGGTTTAACGCCGGTCACCTCTTCCGGGAAGTTAACCATTGAAGTCGCAGGTGGCGAACTGGATAAAATGCTGACCCAGCCAGGGTCCGAGTGGTCAGGCAATATTACGGTTGTCTTTGAACAGATGCTGGATTTTTAAAGTTGTAGGTTGATAAAAAAGAGGGGTCTTTGTATGGCGCCTCTGCCCACGTGCGTCACGAGACGTTGCTGCGGGCAAGGTAAGCATTGTTAAGACGTTCAGTCAGCCTTACTAAACCTGAATCAAATAAATAACCATCTGATAAATATGCATATTTCAAATAAGGTTTATTCAGTTCCTGCCCTTCACCCTGCGTGCTAATTTTGCCGTCGTTGCCGCTAGCCCATTTATCTTTCGGGTTCTGAATAAGGCGGCGAGTGAAGCGGCAGGAGCCTGCTTTCTAATTAATCTCTATTTAATGTTGGAATTTTTATGTACATGACTAATAAGTTCACTTTATCTGCACTGGCTTTCGGCATGCTGGTTTCTTCTCAGGCTTTTGCTGCAAGTAACGTCACGCTGAACGTCAGGGGCACCATCACTCCAGTGGCCTGTACGCCAACCTTGAGCGGTGGCGGCGCCATTAAGTACGGTTCAATCTCCACTTCCGATCTTTCTGAGACGGCACGAACCACTCTGGATAAGAAATCCCTTAATTTAACGGTCGATTGTGCCGGTGCGACGGCTCCATTTGCTATTACAGCGGTGGATAACAATATGGATTCGACGCTGGACCTAAATACTGGCGGCTATTTTGGCCTGGGTAAGCAGGGAACAAGTAATATCGGTCAATATACTGTGTACATTGCGGGGACCGCGCAAGGAGATGGAAATGATGTTCACGCTATGACTTCAATAAATGGCGGTACAAGCTGGAACAAAACATCGGGTGTCAATCCGGTAATGGTAATACATGGGGGGAAACTGCATGCATATGGTAACAGCACAGCTAACACTCCTACGCCGGTCAGTAAGCTAGTTACCCAACTTGACATTGAGGCGACTATCGCGCCACTCAACACCCTGGATACCACCAATAACTTCAATTTTGCTGGTTCCACCACCCTGATTGTCGAGTACCTCTAATCAGAAACAGTGCCGGTCAAATAAGGGCCGGCAGTTCTTCCTGACTTGAAGATTATTAGCGGGTATCACTATGAAAATGCCAACAAAACTTACCACACTAGCCATTGTCTTGAACCTGTTGCAACCCGTGTTCGCAGCGAGCCAAGCCGATCTTACCGTGATGGGGTCTGTTGCCCCGGCCCCCTGTACGGTGGTGATTGCCGGTGGCAAAGACTACCGCTTCGGCACCATGATGGCGGATGAACTCAACAGCGATGCGCCTACCCATCGGGATCTCTCAAAAACGATCTCGATTGAATGCCCGGCGCCAACCGGACTTTGGGTCGCTTTTCCGTTTGACAACGGTGGGCAGCTAAAACCCCATGCCGGTGGAACGGCCACCGGTTCACTGGCGTGGTGGAAGCCTTCAACTAACGAGGCTTTGTCTGACCGCGGATGCGATCCTGTTTTGCCAGATGCTGAGCAGACCAAGGTTGATGTTGGTGACGGCAACCTGATGGGATTGGATAAATATGTTCGTATCTTCAGAGGTAGCGTGCTCCGTCCCAGTTGTCCGGTAACCTCTTTTAGTGATTATGCATCGGATGGAAATGGCGCAGAAGATGGTTATTACCTCGGTCATCCAGCAGTTAAAAGGATGCAGATTCCCCGGCATTTAAGAATGAGCATTAACCCACGGGATGATTTAGATACCGCCGGAGCCATTCAACTGGAAGGTGCGGCAACCGTGGTAGTGAATTATTTTTAATACCCGGCAGAAATCCGTTTCGCGTATTCCGGCAGTCCAGTCAATAAGCATCCGGTAACTACATATAAAGGGGCTTACTCGTCCTATATCCTTGCTGGTTTAACGCCGGTCACCTCTTCCGGGAAGTTAACCATTGAAGTCGCAGGTGGCGAACTGGATAAAATGCTGACCCAGCCAGGGTCCGAGTGGTCAGGCAATATTACGGTTGTCTTTGAACAGATGCTGGATTTTTAAAGTTGTAGGTTGATAAAAAAGAGGGGTCTTTGTATGGCGCCTCTGCCCACGTGCGTCACGAGAAGTTGCTGCGGGCAAGGTAAGCATTGTTAAGACGTTCAGTCAGCCTTACTAAACCTGAATTAAATAAATAACCATCTGATAAATATGTATATTTTAAATAAGGTTTATTCAGTTCCTGCCCTCCACCCTGCGTGCTAATTTTGCCGTCGTTGCCGCTAGCCCATTTATCTTTCGGGTTCTGAATAAGGCGGCGAGTGAAGCGGCAGGAGCCTGCTTTCTAATTAACCTCTATTTAATGTTGGAATTTTTATGTACATGACTAATAAGTTCACTTTATCTGCACTGGCTTTCGGCATGCTGGTTTCTTCTCAGGCTTTTGCTGCAAGTAACGTCACGCTGAACGTTACGGGCACTATCACTCCGGTGGCCTGTACGCCAACCTTGAGCGGTGGCGGCGCCATTAACTACGGTTCAATCTCCACCTCCGATCTTTCTGAGACGGCACGAACCACTCTGGATAAGAAATCCCTTGATTTAACAGTTGATTGTGCCGGCGCGACCGCTCCATTTGCTATTAGAGCAGTGGATAATGCTATGGATTCGACGCTGGACCTAAATAACGGCGCCATTTTTGGCCTGGGTAAGCAAGGTACAAATAATATCGGTCAATATACTTTAAGTATGCAGGGGACCGCGCAAGGGGATGGCAGTAATGTTATTACTATGCGTTCAATAAATGGCGGTAAAAACTGGACCACGGCAAATGGTATAGATCCTACAGTGATTGTTCATGGGGGGATATTGTATGCATATGGCGAAAACACCTCATCTACCGCCCCTAAACCGCTCAGTACGCTAGTTACCCAGCTTGACATTGAGCCGGTTATCGCACCGCTTAACACTCTGGATACGACAACTAACTTCAATTTTGCTGGCTCTGCCACCCTGATTGTCGAGTACCTCTAATCAGAAACAGCGCCGGTCCAACAAGGACCGGCTACTCTTCCTGACTTGAAGATTATTAGCGGGTATCACTATGAAAATGCCAACAAAACTTACCGTACTAGCCATTATCTTGAACCTGTCGCAACCCGTGTTCGCAGCGAGCCAAGCCGATCTTACCGTGATGGGGTCTGTTGCTCCGGCCCCCTGTACGGTGGTGATTGCCGGTGGCAAAGACTACCGCTTCGGCACCATGATGGCGGATGAACTCAACAGCGATGCGCCTACCCATCGGGATCTCTCAAAAACGATCTCGATTGAATGCCCGGCGCCAACCGGACTTTGGGTCGCTTTTCCGTTTGACAACGGTGGGCAGCTAAAACCCCATGCCGGTGGAACGGCCACCGGTTCACTGGCGTGGTGGAAGCCTTCAACTAACGAGGCTTTGCCTGACGGCGGATGCGATCCTGTTTTGCCAGATGCTGAGCAGACCAAGGTTGATGTCGGTGACGGCAACCTGATGGGATTGGATAAATTTGTCCGTATCTTCAGAGGTAGGGTGTTCCCTCTCAGTTGTCCGGCAACCTCTTTTATTGAGTTGGCATCGGATGGAAATGGCGCGGAAGATAGACATTACCTCGGTCACCCAGCAGTTAAAAGGATGCAGATTCCCCGGCATTTAAGAATGAGCATTAACCCACGGGATGATTTAGATACCGCCGGAGCCATTCAACTGGAAGGTGCGGCAACCGTGGTGGTGAATTATTTTTAATGCCCGGCAGAAATCCGTTTCGCGTATTAATGAGCAATAAATCAATCCCACTTTCCTGAGCACAAAAGTCTCGATTTATTGCCCGTTCCCGACTAACGGATGCGGGCAGCAACAATCTCTCCCCCCCGCACTGTGTGCTTGTGTATTCATCTTTGGGACAGTCTGGATACCTCTGGAGTATTCAACGGGAAGGCTCGGTCAGGATTATGCTGAAACAAAACATAATCTATTGATTTAAAATAAATATATTCCGGTAAGACCTTTTCAGGTTTATTCCGTGTTCCTTACTGCGCCTGCTGCGTAGGATTCAGTCACGTCAGGAGGCAGTACAAGAATTGTTCAGCAAACTGACTCGTTAATACCAATGTGGTGCTTAACCACACATTGCTTTGGCGGAGCAGGGAACGGCCTACGCCTGAAGCCTCACTCACATTTATGAAAGAGTTCAGATTATGAAATTCACGCAAAAGAATACAACGACCGTAATGACTATGACGCTGCTGGGTGCGCTGGTGCTGACCGCTGCGAAACCTGTGCTGGCCGATGGCATGATCCCTGAAACCTCCGTGGTTATCGTCAATGAAGCCGATGGCGAAGCCACCATGAAGGTGACCAACAGCGACGCCGTTGCTTCGTTGTTGCATGTCAAAGTATTAGATATTCCGGAAGACAAAGAGCCGTTGCTGCTGGTAACCCCATCGGTGGCCCGCGTTGAAGCGGGTAAAACCCAGCAGGTGCGTTTTATTCTGCGTACCGGTAATGCGCCGTTAAAAACCCAGCGCATGAAACGAGCTAGCTTCGAAGGCATCGCATCTCAGAAACGTGAGAATGAAGCCGGGGAGTCGCGAGTTGGGGTTGGCGTACGCCAAAATTTGCCGGTCATCATTCATCCAAAGGGGCTGGCGCGCAATGATTCCCCGTGGACAGGTCTGCAATGGTCGCTGGCTAACGGCAAGTTGACCGTCAGTAACCCAACGGCTTATGTCGTGCGTCTGTCTCCTGATGTGACACTGATGCCATCCCAAACGCGGGCGCAGATGACCAAAAGCTATGTTCTGCCGGGTGAAAAGCTTGATGTTTCTGTCACCGGTGCTGCGGCTTCTGCAAGTGCGGTGCGCTTTGTTCCTGCCACCGTTTATGGTTTTGCCGTCAAACACTATGACGCGTCGCTGAACGGCAAAAACATTACTCGTTAATTCTTTCAGGAACAGAACTCTCCGCTATGACTGCATTTTTGACACCTAATACCTGGCAACTGCTCACGGCGGGGATGCTGATCCCTGCAAGCATCGTTCTACCCGTTGCGCTGGCTAATGAGAGCGAAAAGCTCAGCCGCGAAGAGGAGGAGTTTTCGGCAGAAATCCTCAAACAGCGTGGTATTGATCCGCAACTCGCCGACTACTTTAGTGGTAGCCCGCGATTTACCCCCGGTAAACATAGCGTGCGGATAATCGTTAACGGCACTGACAAGGGAAAACTGAACGCCAGCTTCAATCAGGAAGGGCAGCTTTGCTTTGATCCGGCGCTGCTGGCTGCTGCGGGATTAAAAGATCCGTTAAATCGCGACCCGGATGCGGCGCAAAGCGCTGTGGCAAGCTCCGCCTGTCAGGCATTTCTTGAGGCTTATCCGTTGACGCTGGTGGAATTGCGTACTGGTGAGAATGAAGTTGATCTGGTGGTGCCAACACAAGCACTGAACAGCGCGCAAGATGTGAGCGGATATACCACCGGTGGCACGGCGGCTTTGCTCAACTATGAGCTTCTGGGAGTGAATAGCCAGTATGCCGGAGGCTCGAGCAACAGTTATTCCGCGACCACAGAGTTGGGTTTCAATGCCGCGGACTGGATTGTGCGAAGCCGCCAGATTTACAGTAGTAGTAATGGGAATAATCAGTTTCAGCATATGGAAGCCTATGCTCAGCGTAGTTTCGCCGAGCAGGGAGCCGTCTTGCAGACCGGCCAAATCAGATTGGTGAACCCGGTGCTCAGCGGGGCGCAAATCACAGGTTTTCAGTGGATGAATGAGCAAGCTCTTTCACAGCAGAACATGCCAGGAAGAGTGGAAGGTATCGCCCAAGGGACGGCCAGAGTTGAAGTGTCGCAGATGGGATCGCTGATTTATACCACTGTGGTTCCAGGTGGCCCGTTCGTGTTGACCGATGTTCCGCGCATCAGCCAGCGCTTTGATCTCAATGTGAAGGTGATTGAGGCTGATGGTAGCGAGCACAGCTTTACGGTTTCTGCGGCGGTAGCGGGTATCGCTTCGCCGGAGAGTGGTTATGCCTACGCAATAGGTCAGGTGCGTAACCTTTCCGGCGCGACGGAAAAACCTTTGGTGGCAAGCGCTGGCTGGAGCGGTGCGCTGGGGCCGGATACCTCAATATCCAATGGCGTAATGCTGGCAACCCACTATGCCTCAGTGGGGAGCGGCATCGGACACAGCCCGTGGGAAGGCGCTTTGGCCCAGTGGGATATGGTCGGTTCGCGGGCCAATCGTGAAGGTAAACAGGGCGGGTTAACGCGCCTGTCGCTGACGCAAAACCTCGGTGCAAACTGGAATGTGGAAGCTGCGGCCAGTCTGCAAAGCCCTGGATTTCGTGAATTGATTGACGTGAGTTATTCGCCATCTGATGACGATACACGCTTGCATCAGCGTCAGCAGTTGGATACTCGTTTGGGCTGGAGTCATCCATGGCTCGGCAGTTTCTCCACCGGTTTTTCCCAGGCGACATACTCAGATGGCAGCATGACGCGACGCGCGACGGCAAACTGGGGGATCAGTTTTCGCTATGTGTCACTCAACTTCTCTGCGGAACGTGATTTGGGCAGTTCTTCATGGGTTGAGGGGATGTCAAAGAACAGTAACAGCTATTATGTCAGCCTGAATATCCCATTTGGCGACCGACCGCGAATCACTACCACTATGCGTGAAAGCGGCGGTTCCCGTCGTTACGGTATCAACGCCAGCGACTCCGTGAATGATGCTTTCAGTTATAGGGTAGGCGGTGAGCAAGACTCGCGTGATAACACCACTTCACTCAGCGCCGGGACCTCATTTATTCCCCGCTATACGTCGGTTGATCTTGATTACAGCGGTGATGGCAAGAAACAAAATAGCTTTAGTGGCGGGATGCGTGGTGGAGTAGTTGCACATGCTAATGGCGTAACCGCGTCACCTTATACGGTGAAAGAGACCTTTGGATTGGTCAATGTCGGTGATGTTTCTGGCGTGAAGCTCAACACCCCAAGCGGCCCGGTATGGACTGACAGCAAAGGCAATGCGGTACTTTCCCAGCTCAATGGCTTCGGTCGCAATACAGTAGACGTCGCGAATAATAGCCTGCCTCGAAATGTCGATATTCAGCAAGGTTTTGCAGAAGTCCGGCCGGGACGAGGATCGGTACAGCGTGTTGATTTTCATGCGACGACGACCCGTCGTGTGTTGATGCAAATAACCACAGCCACCGGGCAGCCGCTTCCAACCGGAGCGTTAATTACCGATCAGAATAACCAACCGGTAGGCATGGTAGAACGAGCGGGTGAAATGTTCCTTGAAAATGCCACAGAACTTAAAACGTTGTGGGTCACTGGAGCCGGCATACAGCGTTGTCGCGTGGACATTACACTGCCGAAACAGGCAGATGAGCTTAACTATTATGAAACTGTTCCGGCCGTCTGTCGGGCAAACTAATGCAGGTAATATGATGAATAAATTCGTTAGTTTAGCTAATCGATTCACCCAACGTGTGCTCGGTTCCAGCATTCTGGGGGCGTTTTGTTGGATTGCTGTTGCCCCCGTAAACGTCGCTGCCGCACAGACAGCAGAGTGTTCTATGACAGTCAGTAACAGCGACATTGATTTTGGCCAGCTCAAACGCAGCTTGTTAACTCGGGCGCAGCAGAAGGTATCGATTGGGCAGCGCAGCCTGAATCTGACGGTAAACTGTGCTAACCCAACGGAGATGACGCTGTTTTATCGCGCAGTTGCCAGTATCAATCAGCCGGGATACACGTTTGGTTCTGCGGGGAACTACCAGCTTAAGTTACGCGATGCCACGGTGGATGGTCAGCCCGTAAACTTAGGGCGCGTCTCTGCATCGGGTCAGATGCCATCCCACAGTGAACCCTCTCTGACATGGGAAGGCGAGCAGGGGATCACGGCAGTACACAATGGTTCACCGGTGAAAGGAACCAGTTTGCGTGCAACGCTGGATGTGGCTGCCAGTATGTCTGAGTCACAGCTCCGTCTGCGCTCGGCAACAAACTGGCAAAGCAGTGGCCGACTGGAAATCGTACCCGGAGGGGAAAGTCGAACGCTCAGTCTGAAAGCCAGTATTCAACCTGTTTCCTGCGTTCCAACTCTCAGCCAGGGGGGGACAGTGAAATTGGGTAAGATCTCGCAAAGTGATCTCAGTCTGAACCAGGCTAGCCAGTTGCAACCTCGCAGTATTGAACTTAATGTCGCCTGCGAAGCACCGGTCAGTTTTGCGATAAAAACCATTGATAATCAACAGGGCACTGCGACGCGCAGCGGCACTGAACAATTTGGATTGGGTCTGGACAACAGCGCTAACCCGATTGGCTCTTATACGCTCAGTATCAACAGCACCACCAGTCATGCGGACAGCCATTCCAGTTTGTATTTGACTCAGGCTCCGTTGTCGGCCAGTACCTGGAGTGAATCTGCTACTGGAAGCCAGCAATTGAGCACCGATTCGTTGTCTGGCTTTACCCCAGCGGTGGCCAGCAATGCTGGGCCTGCACCACTGGAGCAACTCAACACGACGCTAACAGTTGATGTAGAAATTGCCCCGACTGGCAGCCTGAAGGTCACCGATGAAATAGAGATTAAAGGCTCAGCGACCCTTGAAGTTTTCTATATTTAACGCTGTTTTTGACAGTCATTAGGGTTAGCCCTCCGGAGCATGATTTTATGCCCCGGAATGACAATAAAGCCGTGGCATATTTGCCACACTCACAATACTGTCGCCATTAGCTATTTTCTCAATCTGGTAATAATCGTTAAATTTCGTTTTAAAACTTGGGAAAATAAACTCTTCAGCCAGTGTCGCAGGAATATTCTCGCCAAAGGCCGGGTGCATGCTATCGGTGTGGGTAGTGATATAAGAATGGCTCACTTTCCAGTTAAAACGAGTATTACGGTGAATAGTGTAGAGCGCCGGTTTATCACTTCCCCGAGCCTGATACTGCATCGTGCCGCTAAGAATACCAATTCCGCTGCCATTAGCGTAATAGTGGGTTTTGATGGAACCTTTAAGCAGCATATTGTCGTCTTTCTGCGAGTTAATCGCATAAGGCACCTGGCAATAGAAAGCGAGGCTACTGTGGGCATCTAAATGGCGAACAACAAGCCAGGGTGCAACTAACAACACTAGCACCAGTATACTCAGCAGGACTTTTTTCATTTTTCCGCCCCATTTCGCAGACTAAAATAAGCGCTACAGCCGTTATCTTTTTCCGTTATCGGAGCATCACAAAGGAAATAGCTGCTCAAATTGCGGCTGCTGACCTTATTGATGTAGAGATAATTGACGGATTTGCCAGCCAGGGTTTGCGGTTTGTCGTGATTAAAACGATTAACAGCTTCTTTCGCATAGACAGACTGCTCATTGAGTGGCGCTTGTAAATAAACCTGAGTTTCCCCCAGCGAAGCGGTCGGGCGATATTGCTCACGCACATCAAAATCGTGTAGCTGCTGATTGTGATTTTTATAGAAATAAAAACCGCCTGCCGCTGCCATATTTAACACCACTAAAGCGGTTAAAAGCGCAGGAAGAATTTTGGCTCGAGCGCTCACCGACGGTTCGCGATCGGTAATAAGGGGTTGAGGTGGCTGGGGAGTTATCTGTTCAACGGTTTCAGCTTCCCCCCCTGAGTCTGTGACTATCTCTATCTCTATCTCATTATTCACAGAACTCGCGTCTGCCACCGGTTCTATCTCAACAATGGCAGATTCTTCGGATTGCAGTGGTTGCGCAACGCCAACCTTTTCAACCTGGATTTGCGAGCTGAAGGTATAACCAAGCCGAGGAACGGTGACAATCACCTCATAAGGAACATTCAGCTTCTGAAACGCCTGGCGTAACTGGGAGATATTCTTCCACATGCTGCCTTCGGTAACTAATGTGCCAAATTTGCCCCAGCATTCGTGCATTAAGGTGTCTTTATCTATCGTTTCGCCCTGACGCTCAATAAAAAGCGTCAGACAGCGCGAGGCGGTGGCGCTGAGCTTGATCTTTACCTGCGGTGCGCTCAAAGACGATAACTGAAAGATCTCATCATCAAAAATTAAGCTTTGATTTAGACGGTATTGTGTCAACCTGGTGAACCTCAAAATTAAAACAAATATTTAACAATCCCTTACTCATACTAGCCCTTTTACCGTGCGAAATGAAGAGCTTGAGGAGCATCTCATCTTTCTAATGAGCATAGACCATCCCGCTTATCACAAAAAAACCTTATTTAAACTGCTTAGTAAACTTTTGCTGGGCTGAAAAAGAGCCTCACGTCGTATCACAAAGGTTATTTGAGGAAAAGTGAGTGTGTTTGCCCAGGGCTTGTGTCTACCATAAAGCCAAATAAAAACGATGGTATGAATGTTTAAATTCACGCAATACCACTGCAACAAGTTCAACGCCCGGGAAGGAGAGTTAGTCACTTTATGTTAAGAGGGATGATAGATGATGGGCACTTTAAATTCGAACATGCGACATCCGTTAATAGTTATCTCGGATGACATCGCGTTTATCTCGCAATTGAATAAATACGATAGTAGAAACAGGGAAATCCTCCATTTTAGGCTAAGTGAATTGGCATTCATACATGAAGCCCTTTGTTCACATTTTAATGGCATGATTTGTTTTGATGCTGATACTCAATATATTTCTGAAAACTACAGCGATTTTGCTATCAAATGGATCTGCAGTCTTTTCCCGAACGCGTCGGTGGCGCTATTGTCATCTAACCCCGGTATTAATAAAGCCGAGAAACTAAGCTGTTATTCTAAAGAAATGAGAGCCTCTGAACTCTTTAAACTTTTAGATGGTAAATCTGAAATTCACACACGTTCGCGTAGGTCATCGGGACTCTATTTCCCTCTGTCACCTCAGGAAAAAATGGTTCTATTGGCGTTAGCCCAGGGCAAGACGATCAGGGAAATTGCTGAGAGCTCGCAGCGTAGCGTCAAGACCATATATTCGCAAAAATCTCTTGGGCTAAAAAAACTTGAAGTCTATAAAACAGAGCTATTCAGCAATCTGTTGGGGCGTTTTGGGTATCACCAGCGAAAAGAGATGAGCAATCATCGATGGTCTCACGATCGTTCCTCAAAAGAGAATGCATAAGTATCTTACTTAAGCTTACTACCTAATTGGTTGTTTTATATTTGTTTGTGTTTTCTTTAAAAGTTTATTTCAGGAAGAGTGAGTGTCATTTTGTGATTGCAGTCACTAATATAGTATGTAATGACAAATTCATATTGGGCGCTGTAGAACGGGATAGGGTATGGCGAAAGTTAGCTTAAACGGCACCATCATATTTGATGAAGAAAAATATACCTTGAGCCACTGCGAGTCTGAAAGTGATGTCATTATTTTAGGTGCAACAACCAGTCGTTGTTTGGGGTTGTTTATCGCGAACCAAGGCGAGGTTATTTATAAGAAGGACTTGCTGCATAATGGTTGGGGGAAATTTGGTACCGTCGTGGCGGAAGGTAGCATGTGGCAAGTTATTTCTCAGCTTCGCAAAGCTTTTGAGCACTTTCAACTTGATGGTGGCTTAATCATCACGGTTCCGCGCATTGGTTATAAATTATCGTCAGAACTCACCGTTGAACGTTTGAGTATTACGGAGCAGGCAGAAAGTCTATCAGCAGAGATTATTCTAAGAGCTGATGACTTGCCGATGATAGTAGAGAATGAGACTCCCTCCAGTCCTGATATTCTTTCCGAGAAAACGGCCCCCACAAAAAAACTGCATAAGAGATGGCTGAGCCAACCACTTAAAATCGGTTTGGCTTTAGTTTTACTAAACCTGGTATTGCTATGTGGATTTTATCTTTATCAACGATTACCAGCCTCATTGCCAATGCTGGCACAGCGCTGGCATTTTTTACAAGAATTCAATAATGCCGCGGTTTATGTCCAAAATAATAAACCCTCCATGACTTATCTAACAGAACGCGCCGTTGCTCGTCTTCCAGATAACATTGGGCTACCAGATGGAACACTCGCTTCATATATTTATATCAATAATACGTCTGATAAAACGCTTAGCAGCTATTTTTTATGTAAGCGTGAAATTACTGAACGAGATAATGGATGTATCACCTCAGTTATGGTGGATAAAACGAGTCTTTAAATGAAAAAGAAAGCTGTAGTCAGTCTGTTTATCACACTAAACATAGCGCCCTGGTTGGCGCTTTTTGCATTATCACCCAAGTCAGAGTTGGATCTCTATTGCCAGGTTCCCTTTAATATTCGTATTGAAAAACAGCAATCGGTAAAATTACAGGGTGCGATTAAAACCCATTACTATGCCGATCGTTCTGCAATTAGTTTCATCAGCGGTAATTTAGTGCAGCTGCAGGAAGATGGTAGTACTGAAGCTATCTGGCGCATTAATCGTCGGGCTGAGTTTACGTGGTATATGAATCAAAACTATCTGCATTCTATAACCCACGAAGTGCACCCAGCATTTGGCGATAATTTACCTCATTCGTTGGCAGAGGCTTATCTGTTCCCCACCTATAAAGTACAACATCGTGATTATTATCAGCTCAGTCGTTTGGCGAATGACGATGTCATTGTCAGCGTTGCCGGCATGCCGCGTTTATATTGCCACAGCCAGACGAATGTTGGCTGAACGGTAAAACACTTTCCTGAATAAATCTTACCGCTTAGCTTACTGGTTTGATAACCGCCATATCTCCCAGTAATCAGGCGGTATTTTTATTTAAAATATCACCTCAATCTACTGATTTCGTTGGTTTTAAATCAGATTACCCTTTCATGAGATTAATTCAGGTTTTCTCAGTGGGAAACTTCCTAGATGACCGGTAAATTTCACCCACTTTCCAATGAGAGGGGGAGGCAGGCATAAGTTTGTGGCTGTTGTCATCCACCGTAGGTTGACAGCTTCGTCTCTTTAGAAAGTACTTAATCAGGCGAGAACGGATAATCCACAGCCTTATATCAGCATTGGTGAAGATTAATGAGTAATACGCAGAGTAAATTATCGAAGGCACGCCCACCTCGTGTGCAAATAAGTTATGACGTAGAAACTGGAGGCGCGCAGGAAAGTAAAGAACTGCCGCTGGTTATTGGTGTCATGGGTGAATTCACCAAAGATGATACAGAGTTTCGCGATCGCAACTTCATTAAAATTGATAAAGACAATTTTAATGAAGTGATGGAAGGGATGGCGCCGAAAGTTGAATTGTTGGTTGACAGTGCATTGCCAGAAAATGAAGGGAAGCTGGCCGTGGAACTTAAGTTTAATTCACTGGATGACTTTACTCCGGACAATATTGTCGCGCAGGTTGAACCGTTACGTAAATTACTCGAATTGCGTGAACAGTTGAGTGATTTACGCAATCGTACAGCCAGTAATGACCGCCTAAAAGAACAGTTGATTGAAATGCTGAATCAGCAAAATAACTCAGGAGAAACGGAATGAGTGATATGACCGTGAATCCAGTTGTTGAGCAATCAGGGGCTGAGCTTGATTATCTGGATGAGATTATCAACAACACCCAGGCGATTCGTAAAGAAACTGACCGCCCGAAAGTTAAAAGTCAGCTTGATAGCTTTCTGGCACAAGTCGCGACCGGTGCGGTAGTCGTTTCGCACGATTTGGTTGGCAGCATTGAACAGCGCATTGCGGCAATTGACGAACTGCTTTCTGAGCAGGTGAGCAACATCATGCACGCAGCAGAATTCCAGAAAATGGAATCTTCCTGGCGTGGCCTGCACAAACTGGTCCAGAGCAGCGTGACAGAAAATACGCATGTGCGCATGTTCAACTGCACCAAAAAAGAGTTACTCAAAGACTTTAAATCCGCCTCTGACTTTGATCAGTCAGTGATGTTTAAAGCGATTTATGAAAGTGAATACGGCACCTTTGGCGGCCTGCCATATTCTGCGTTTGTCGGCGATTTTGAGTTCGATAATACCGCGGAAGACATTATGTTGCTGGAGCAGATTTCCCACGTTGCGGCGGCGGCCCATGCTCCATTCCTGAGTGCGGCAAATCCTGGCATGTTTGCCATGAACGGCTTCGGCGAAATGCCGCGTCCTCGTGATTTGGGCAAGCTGTTCGATACCTCCGACTATGCGCGTTGGAAGTCATTCCGCCTGACCGATGATGCTCGCTATGTGGGTCTGACCTTGCCACGCGTGATTGGCCGTCTGCCATACGGCGCAAAAACGATTTCTGTAGAAAGCTTCAACTTTGAAGAAAGCCATAACGAGCAGGATGTTAACGAAAGCTACCTGTGGGTGAACGCAGCTTATGAGCTGGCTGGCCGCATGGTTGAAGCATTCGAACAATACGGTTGGTGTGCGGCAATCCGCGGCGTTGAAGGGGGTGGTCTGGTGAAATCTCTGCCAGCACACAGCTATACCGCCAGCAGTGGTGAAAATGTGCTGCAGTGCCCGACGGAAGTCGCCATTTCAGACCGTCGCGAAAAAGAGCTGGCTGACCTCGGTTTTATCCCGCTGGTTTACTGCAAAGGGACAGATTACGCCGCTTTCTTTGCCGTGCAGTCGGTAAACAAGCCGCGCAAATATGATTCGGACCTGGCTAATGCTAATGCGCGTCTGTCAAGCCAACTGCAGTACATCATGACCACTTCGCGCTTTGCTCATTATCTGAAGGCCATCGTCCGCGACAAGGTCGGTAGCTTTATGTCCAAAGACGAATGCCAGCGCTATCTGCAAAAGTGGATTAGCCAGTATGTGACCGCTTCTGACGACGTGGGGCCGGCAACTAAAGCTAAAAAGCCTCTACGCGAAGCTCGGGTAGACGTTTATGAAGTGCCCGGTGCCCCAGGTCAATACCGCGCCATTGCCTATTTGAAACCGCATTTCCAACTTGAAGGATTGACACTTTCTCTGCGCCTGGTCGCAGAACTTCCAGCATCAACTGGTGCTTAAATAAACTGTTTAACATGGAGTTAAATTATGTCTACTAATACCCTTTTCATGCATATCAAAGGTTTTACGGGTGACACGCCTCCCGACGATATTAAAGAGTGGATCCCACTGGAAAACATGTCTATGCACGCTTTCAGTTCTGCAAGAATTGATGGCAGCAGTGGCAAAGTCACTAATGACGGTTCGCCACATTTTGAAAATCTGTCATTTAAGAAGTCTCTGGATGAGCGTTCACCAAAACTTCTGAACAAAATTGCAGAAGCGACAGAGATCGAAGAAGTTATTGTCAAACAAATGACAAAACTTGGCAGCGACGATAAAGAGCTTATGAAATATACATTTGGGAAATGTTTGTTTATAGCTCATTCATTAGAAGCCAGAAATAGTGGTGGGGTGCCGCAAGAGGATTATGTTATGGCATATGACACGATGCTCTTCAAAGTTGCCGTACCAGTCGATCCAAAAACAAATAAAGAGGGCGAAATGTCCTGGAGTAACATCGAAAATACTAAAATGTAATTAAGTTTGAATTGGCGCAGCGTGCTGCGCCAGTTTCACAAATAAATATGAATAATTCCTTACTGCAGCGTTTGGCAGACGATATGCCAGACAGTATTGAAGACGAATGGGAAACAAAAAGTCACTGGATCTTTGATGAACTCCGGATGCTTTTTGATTCACGTCCGCGCATCCGTTCACTGGAAGAAAATAACGCAGTAAATAGTACGGTAATTAATTATGGGTTAGATGAAGGGTTTTATTCACAGGAGAGTTCAATTGCTCGTGGAGAGATTATGCGTCTACGTATTGAAAACTTATTGGCGCGTTTCGAACCCAGATTAATAGATGTCTCTGTGAATATCCATCAACCTAATTTGCCGCGTGTTGAATTTATTATTCAGGCGCAATGGAATGATCAATCGCTCAGTTGCACATTAATCTGGGACGATGCGATGAGTACTTTTTATTTAAACGAGCAAGCGTAGCCATTGTTATGATGAAAAAATTGCTTTCCTATTATCAGAAAGAATTAAGCACTCTGCATCAGCACGGTAAGGCTTTCGCACACCTGTTCCCTAAGGTTGCTCGTCGTTTAGGCTTTTCTGAAGGGCGTTCTGAAGATCCGCATGTTGAACGCTTAATTGAATCCTTTGCATTGTTAACGGCACAAATTCACCAGCGCCTTGACGACGATATGCATCAGGTCACCAGCGGTTTAATGCAAACTCTGGCACCACAGTTGTTACGCACCTTCCCATCAGCCTGCATTGTACAGTTCATGCCACAGCGTAAAGCCAGCGGAATGACGGCCAAAAAAGAGCTGGCTGCGGGTTTGGGTATCGTTTCAAAACCGATTGATGGTCAGCCCTGTCGCTTTGAAACCCTTTATCCGCTTAGCCTTTGGCCGGCGTCTCTGGATAACGTGGACCTGGCGCTGGACAGCAATCAGATGTACTGGTGTCTGCAGCTACATTTCTCCGTTTGGCCGGGAGCAAAGGTCGAAGACAGCCGGCTACGTTTGCATCTGCATGGCAGCGCTAACCTGGTAAACATGCTTTATGCGCTCATAAGCTCGGAAGTGAACCAACTGGCTGTGATTCAGGATCAGCAACAGAGCGACTTACCCGTGAGAATGATTGGCGAGGTGGGTTTTGCTGCCGGTGAAGCGTTATATAACCGTGATGCACGCGTCGCGGCAACGCACAGTCTGATGCATGACTATTTATTGTTCCCGCAGAAGTTTCACTTTATCGACTTGCCATTGCCGGAGAATTTTTCCGCCGCCGCAGGGAGCCAGTTTAGTTACAAAATTGTGTTTAACCGTTGTGCACTTGCCCGTCAGCTCGACAGTCAGGCGGCAATGATCAACACCAGTTGTTTCCGCCTGAACTGTACGCCGGCCATTAATTTGTACACCCAGCGTGCCGAGCCCCTCAATCTGAGCCCTGAGATTGCTGAGTATCCGGTTATTGCCGATGTACGCGGGCAGCAGGGGGTAGAAGTCTGGTCTATTAATCAGGTCAAGCTCCAGCGTACCCGGGATAATCAAACCGAGTCACTGCATGTCTATTCGTTACTGGGCCTGGATGAAGCGGGAATTGATGCGCAAAACGGCTTGTTCTGGCAACAGTTGCAGCGCGATGCCATCGTCAACGGAAAGCCACGCAAGCAGTGTGTGCTCGCCTTTGCCGACCGCCAGGGCGATAACCTGCAACCGGAAGGTGACGTGGCCTTGCTGGAAGTGACCTGTCACAACGGCAGCATTCCTACTCGCATGGCAAACGGCAATCCGCAGGGCGATTTTGAGGCTGATTTACCCCTTGCTGGTGTAACGATTAACGCATTGACTCGCCCCAGCGAACCCCAGTCTCCGCCGGGAAACACGCCGTCGCGCTGGCGACTTATCTCGCAGCTAACACTTAATCACGTCCTGCTCAGCGGCCCTCAGGGTTGTCAGGTACTCAAAGAAACGCTCGCGTTGTACAACTTTACTAACAACAGCGCGATAAACCGGCTGGTGACGATGATCGCATCGCTGAACGTGAAGCCAGTCAATACCCGTTTAGTGGCAGGCGATCCGCATTCGTTAGCCCGTGGCGTGGAAATTAACCTGACGTTTACGGCAGAAGCACAGTACGAAAGCGAATATTTTTTACTCTGCCGTTTCCTCGATCGTCTCCTCGGACTCTATGCGCCGGTAAATAGTTTTTCGCGGTTGGTGACGCAGATAGGTGGTGACCCTGAGTCTTGCCGGATATGGCCTATTCGAGCCGGGAGGTTGTCATGGATTTAAGCCGCCGTGGTAATCGCCTGAGCTTTTATCAACAGGTTCGTCTGCTGTTACAGGCGGTGTCCCGTCAGCAAGAAGGTGACAAGGAGCAACTCTTGGATGATGCCATCCGTTTTGTCTCGCCTATGTCGCTGGATGCACCAAAAGGTGAGGTGGGGGAGATATCCCGAACCGCCGATGGCCGCTGGCAGCTAGAAGTCTGGTCGCAGGGCTTAACCGGGGCGCTGGGCGCGTTACCCACGGTGTATACCGAATGGCTGGTTGAACGCTACTACCGCTATGGCGACCGTGCGGGAAAAGCCTTTTTCGATATTTTCACCCATCGCATGCAGTGTCTGCGTTATTTGGCATGGGAAAAATACCATTACTACGCACGAGCTGAGCTGCGTGAAGAGATGCCTTTGTCGCAGGCAACACGGGCGCTGAGCGGTGTGCTTAATGAGCCTTCTGAACTTGCCGATGGTCGCTACGCGTCATTACTCGCCCCGGCAGTGCGCTCGATGGTCAATCTGGAAACTCTGTTAGGGCATGCGCTTGCAGTGACGACCAGCATCACCCCCTTTAGCCGCCACTGGCTACCCACCGATGAGCGTTGGTGTTGCCAACTGGGAAGCAACGAGCAGCAGCTGGGAAATTCCCCCATGTTGGGTCGGCTGCGCTGGGAGCATCAGAGCGCATTCCTGGTGACGATAGGGCCGATTAGCCAGTGCCAGGCACTGAGCTTTTTCCCTGGTGAAAAAGGATTTATCCGCCTGTCTCGCTTGCTGCGTGATTACCTCGGATTGGGGCTTGAATTCACTATTGAGTTGCAGATTGAAAATACGACTTCGCCGTTGAATACGTTGACAGGAAGTCAATTGGGTCGAGATGCCCGTTTGGGTGACGATCTGTCGCAGCCGGTGCGGGTGTTGCGTTTACCAAAGGAGTTAACTGAATGTCAGTATTAATGAAACAGGATAGCCGCTTTATTGGGTGGGTAGGTGATTGCGCGAAAGAGTGGGTGTTGTTATCCCTTAAAGGTGAAGAGGCCATTTCATCGCCTTATTACTGGAATGCCCAATTCACAACGGCTGAAGGGGTTGATGCGAATACTCGCTTAGGTGAAGAAGTGGCCTGCCGGATAGGTGACGCTGAGCAACAGCGCTTTGTACAAGGCGTGGTCACGCAATTACAGCACTTATACGACCGGAATGGGCTGGGATATTTCCATGCTGTGATTGAACCTCGTTTGGTGTTGACGCGGCTGCGTAAAAACCTACGGGTATTTCAGCGCACCACGGTGCCGGATTTAGTCGTGGCGCTGTTGAAAGAACATGACATCAATGACGTAAAACTGAGCCTGAGCGCCGAATATGCCGAGCAGGAGTACTTCATTCAGTATCGTGAAACTGATTTCGATTTTATCTCTCGACTGTTGGAAAACGCGGGGATCGGCTACTTCTTCACTCACGGCGAAGACAAGCATGAACTGGTATTAGCCGACCACGATAAAGCCTGGAATGACGCGAAAGTCCCGTCCCTGCCTTTTCACCCGCTTAGCGGCACACAGGAGCATGTCGGCGTGTTGGGCTGGGCGGTGAAGAGTCAACTTATCGCCAGTAATGCGGCAGACCTCAATGATTTTGGTCATGCCAGCGTGGCACAGCTACATCATCTGGATGCCAATGGCGAGAAGAACAGCGAACGCCAGGGGCAATACAGCGAACTGCGTCTTCAGTGCAACGAACTGGGTAGCCAACGCTTTAGTGGCGAGATGAATGCCTTCTTTTTGAGCGCCGGTGAAAGCTTTGAGTTGACTGACCACCCGACGGCCAGCGCACGATACGCCATTAATAAACTGTCATTTACTGCCAGCAATAACTTGCTGACGACAGACAGCTATAGCTGCTCGGTAGAGTGTTGGCCGCAGAGTCAACCTTTCCGTCCGGAGTGTGTAACACCTGTGCCGAGCATTGCCGGCATGCTGACGGCAACCGTCGTAGGGCCTGATTCTGAAGAAATTCATACCGACGAGTTTGGTCGTATCAAAATCCAGTTCCCATGGGATTTGGAAAACAAGCAGGACGATAGCAGTTCCTGCTGGATACGTGTGTCACAGCCCTGGGCGGGTGGCAACTTTGGCGCACTATTTTTACCGCGTATTGGTAGCGAAGTATTGGTGAGTTTCATTCAAGGCCATCCCGATCATCCAGTGGTCACCGGATCGGTCTACAGCGATGAGAACCCGCAGCCGATCGCGCTACCAGATGAAAAAACACAGTCTGGCTTTGTTTCCCGCAGCACCCAGGACGGCGAAGTCACGGACGGTCACCGCCTGGTGTTTGACGATAAAAAAGACGAAGAAAAGTTGATCGTCGGGTCGCAAAAAGACCTGTTGTTGACGGTTCTCAACGAAGCGCAAATCACCATTGGTGCGAATCGCACCAGCGAAATTACGGAAGGTAACGACCATCTGACGCTAAAAAAAGGCAATAGCGACCTCGTTCTTGAAGACGGTAATCAGGCGCAGTCACTGCAAAAGGGGAATTACAGCATCATTCTGGATGAAGGTAATTACGGCCTGACGCTGCAAAAAGGCAATCAAACTATTGAGCTTAAGAAGGGTGATCAAACCACCACCGTGAAAGGTGGTGGGAGCCAGTTAACCACCGATAAAGCCTGCGTTATCGAGTCCAAAGAAAAAATCATTTTCAAGGTCGGTAAAAACGAGATTGCTATCACTACTGATGGGATCACGATCAATGGCGCGGAAATTACCTTCGAAAGTAAGGGACCTATGGCGATGAAAGCCGCAGAGGTCAATATCAAAGGCTCCGGAAAAGTGGCCATCGATGGTAGCCAGATCGAATTGGGTTAACAGGGATAAACGTTATGAAACAACCCGCAGCGCGAGTCAACGATATGCATGTCTGTCCGATGATGATCCCCGGTACCGTGCCGGTGCCCCATGTGGGTGGGCCGATTCAGGGGCCGGGCATTGCCAAAGTGAAGATTGGGGGGATGACTGCCGCTACCGAAGGGGATGTTGCGGTGTGTAATGGGCCACCAGACTCCATCAAAAAGGGCAGTAGTAAAGTGAAAATTGGTGGAAAACCAGCCGCACGCGTAGGCGACCTCTGTGCCCATGGCGGGAAGATTGTCGCTGGTTTCCCGAAGGTTTTAATTGGATAGATAGAAAATGACAACCGTAAGAAATTTCAACATCGAAGCACTGCTACAACCGATTTCCACCGCGAATCCGGCTGGCTGCAACATCGAATACGAACCGATCTTTGAGCGAATCCGTCAGGCACGCGAAAGTGATCCGGATTATTTGCCTCAGGACGAATGGTCTACCACCCCGCGTAAAGCAGACTGGATGCTGGTGGCCAAGCTCAGTGAAGAGGTGCTGGTTCAGCATAGTAAAGATCTGCAAGTCACTTGCTGGCTGGTGGAGGCATGGACTCAGCTTTATCAGGCTGAGGGACTGGTCGCCGGTCTGGAGTTACTCGATCACTTTATCAGCAACTGGTGGAACGATTGCTGGCCGACGTTGGATGAAGACGGCTCGAGCTATCGTTACGGCATGCTCAACCGTCTGGACCGGGATATCAGCCTGCAGCTGGCGTTAAAGCCGATGCTCGGGGATGAGCAAAGTTCGCTGGCGTGGTGGCAAAAGGTGCTCAGCTTTGAGCATCACGGTAAAAAGGGCGACCAGGATCAGCCAGCAGAAGATTACAGCATGGGCAGCTTTACGCTATGGGCGGGAAAGCTGGATGCCGCGCGCGTGGCAACGGTGGTCTGGCAAATTGATAAATCTCAGCAGCTTATCGGCCAGCTTGATAAAGATTATGCCTGGCACAATCCCCAGAGCGAAGGGAGTGTATTACGCCAGACCGACGAGCAGTTAACCGACCTGAATGACTTTTTTGTTCGTATTAACCAATGCTGTAGCAGCTCGCAGCAGGACGAGATCATGATGCTGAACGTACTCGATCCCGAGGCCGTGACTCAAGCTGGGGAGGCATCAACGCAAACGTCGCAAGCGCAGCAAGTGATGTCACGCGATCTGGCTATTACTCAGATGCTGACCATTGCGCACTATTTCCGCCAGACCGAACCTTCAAGTCCGGTCCCTATGTTAATGGAACGAGCGGCGCGCTGGGCCAACATGCAACTTGCTGAATGGCTTGAGGAAATGGTGGGGGATGAGCGAAGCCTTGCCGAGATTAATTTTGTGTTAAATGGACCCGCAAAATGAATAAAAACAGTCATTTGTATTTATTGCTGGCGTTCTTTATGCCTTTTATTGCCAGTTGTAGCCACGATAGCGGCCAGCGCCAGTTGGCGCTGGATAACATCTCAGCGCCTTATGCAGAAGGGGCCGTCAATATTCAGCTAACCGCAGAGCCGGGTTTGAACAGCTGGAAAGAGATGTCGAACAGCGTTCAGGTTTTGGTGATTCAGGGAGGCAATAAAAGCCAACTGGAAGAAGTCCTTAAGAATAAGTCCGAACTGCACGCGTTGTTCAACGGCGCTTCGGCAAACGATAAGGTTCTGAAAGTTGATCGCTATATGTTGATGCCAGGCCAGCAGCATACTTTGCACATTGACCGTGCGGAGAATGTTCGCCAGGTGGCGGTGGTGGCGGGCTATTACCCGTCCCCTGGTGAAGGGCATATCACCCGTTTTGCCGTGCCTGAGTTGGCTCACAAAAAACACTGGTGGAGCAGCGAGTGGGACGCCCAACTGGCGCCTTTGCAGGTGTCATTGACCCTGGGAAAAAGCCGAATCGTAAGTATCAGCGGTGCAGATAACCTGTATAAGCCAGCCTCAGAAAGCCAGGAGGCAAAATAAGATGTTACCTGAACAACAAGCCATTTACTGGTACTCAGGGCTTTATCTACAGCCTCAGCACTTTCAGTCCGCCGATCTGCATCAGAACTGGATCCACAGTCGCCATCATCAACTGGCTCAACCATGGAATTACGGCGTTTTGGATTACCAGCTCAATGAAGAGGCGTTGATCGACTTTACTGCCGACATCGGCAAGCTTCGGTTGTTGATGCCTGAGGGTTTGTATCTCGAATATCCGGGCAATTGCCAGATAGAGAAGCGTAATTTCCGCAACGCCTGGAAACATCGCGATCGTCCTTTCACTTTATGGCTTGCGCTGCGCAAGTTTGATCCGCAGCGACAAAATGTCAGCATGGTCGAAGACGAACAGCAGCACGCAGTTACGCGCTGGATAAACAGTCGCGATGAGCACGTGATGAAAGATGTCTATCACCAGGGACCAGAAACCTCGGTACCCCACGTGACGTATAACCTGCGCCTGATGTGGGATGAAGAGCAGACCGAAGCGGTAGATTACGCCTGCTTCCCATTAGCTCGTTTTCGCTTTGACGGCCAGAACGTGGTGGCCGACCACAGTTTTGCTCCGGCGTCCATCAGCCTTAAAGGTTGCACAAGCTTAACGAAGCTAATCGATCATATTTATTACGAGTTGAGTAGCCGTGCGCGGATGTTGGAAGAGTACAAACGCTCAGAAAGGTTGGTGAATAGCGACGAAAATACAGAGTCGGTGATTCAGCTGCTGGCGATGCGTTCACTCAACCGTGCTCTGCCGCTGCTGACGCTGTACCGCAATGCTCCACAACTGCATCCATGGATGATGTATGCCCAGCTTAGCCAGCTTATTGGTGAGCTTTCATCTTTTAACGATGACTGTAATTTCAGCGGCGAGTGGAGCCATGGCGATGATGCTTTGCTGCCGTACGATCACCACAACCTGATAGGCTGTTTTGACAGTGCAAGGCGTGTGCTTCTCGCACTCTTGAACAGCCTGGTGCTGGAAGAGAACACTTACGTCACGCTGCAACGTGACGAACATGATGTCTACAGTGCTGAGGTAGACAGGCCGCAAGCGGAGCTGGCGGGCACAATATACCTGCTGGTGCGTTCTGCGCAATTTTGCAAAATGAGCACCTTGAGCAACTCTGTGCAAAGTATGAAGTTGGCTTCGCGGCAGGCGCTGGATGCCATTATTCAGCACGCGCTTCCTGGCGTGCCGCTTCAGTTGTGCAGCCAGCCGCCACGGGGTGTGCCAAAACGCAGCGACTCGCGCTATTTGCAGATCGATCAAAGCAGCGAACTGTGGCAGAAAATCGAACGCGATCGCCAGGCTGGATTCTTCTGGACTCAGGCGCCGGATGATTTGCAGGTTCAACTACTGTATATGGGGGCACCATGATGTATTTAGTGGATTGCTACCTGCCGGTTATAAAGCTGGTAAGCGAATTATCACATCAGGATGTGCAACCTTTAGATGATGATAGTTTTCGTCAGAAAACGCTGGAGACATTTCAACAAGCCATTCATGCGTCCCGACAATTAGCGATTCCAGAAACCGATGCTGACGATGCATTATTTGCTATGGCCGTCTGGTTTGATGAAGTGATATTGCGCTCAGATCTTCCTGTTAAGCAGGGATGGCGCAATGAGTTATTGCAGATGCATTATTTCAACACGGTTATAGGCGGTGAGGAGTTCTTTACTCGTCTCGATAATATTGACAGTGAAAATACTGCGCTGCGCATGGTCTATTTACATTGTTTACTCATGGGGTTTCATGGGAAATACCATTGTCAGGATAGCAGTGAACTCATTAAGAAAATTGAAACTGAGCGCCAGAGTTTGCCCAACCCCTGGCATGAATGGCCAAATGATGGCGAGATAACTCCGCTTTGTTATTCGGCTTCAAAAAAAGCAAGCGGGATATTATCTCGTATGGTTAATAGCAAGTATTCCATGTTATGGCTCCTCGCTATTGGATATGGTGTATTAAGTGGAATGCTGCTTACCTTAGTCTGAGTGAATTATGTTAAAGAAATTACTCTCTTTTGCAGGGTGGGCGATGCTGCTCTGCATAATATTATTAATCTCTGTGGTCATAACAATATGGTTAGATGAGTCTCTTTATCTGGCGATAATTTTATGGCTTGCGCAGTTGCTTATATTGTTAATTTTCCGCGCGGCCTGGTCGGGTGTTGCTTTATTATGGAAAAAA
The DNA here is from genome assembly GCF_021282435.1 of Buttiauxella cochleicola. Lineage (NCBI taxonomy): Bacteria > Pseudomonadati > Pseudomonadota > Gammaproteobacteria > Enterobacterales > Enterobacteriaceae > Buttiauxella > Buttiauxella cochleicola. The sequence goes on from NZ_JAJSOT010000001.1 coordinate 324,804, forward strand.
AGAAATCTGAGTCGTTTTTATGCGCCGCTGCAATTTTCGCGCCTGGAACAGGTGTTATATGAGCACTGGCGAAGTGGTTCTGCGGTAATTAAACGTATTAGCCGCAAACGTCGTAGCGTGCCGTGGTTTTTATTAATGGGGGAACGCTGCGGTAAAACGACATTAATGGCATCGGCAAGGCTGCCAATTATGTCGCACCAACCTGAAAATGAGCAGGTTGTGCCAACGAGAACCCTGCGCTGGTGGTTCTTTAAAACGGCAGGCTTCCTTGATATCTCAAGCTATTTCCTGCACGGGAAACCAGCTGCGAAAGCGGCATGGATCAAACTGGCTAACTGGTGTGGAAAAATAACCGCACCGGCAGGCGTGGTGGTGTGCGTCTCCTGTCGCGACCTGCAAACAAAATCGGTGCTTGAACTCCATCAGCAGGCGCGCCAGTTGCGCACTCAACTTGAACCGGTGATGAGATCTGTTCGCCGCAGACTCCCGATTTATGTGGTGCTGACCGAGTGCGACAAGCTTGATGGTTTTACGCTGTGGGCGAACAAATTGTCTGAGCAGCAACGCCAACAGGCGCTGGGCTATAGCTGGCGTAAAGCGCCCGTTGCCGACAGACAGGACATGACCCTGCTGGACCCGATGTTTGCTTCACTGAAGCAGGGGATCGATATGAGTCGTTTAAGCATGATGACGGGCGCATTGCCAGATGCCAGCCTGGGCGCAATGCTGAACTTTTCCCATAACCTTTCATTGTTACAGGGGCCGTTACATCACTATGTTGCTGCGCTCTGTGAGCCTGATGCCTACTTCGCCAGTGGTTCTTTGGCGGGTATCTGGCTGACGGCAAGTGTTGAGCGTCCACAACAACATCAGACTCGCGATGCGCTTTTTGTCCAGGAATTGCTCTCGCAGGTATTGCCTGAAAACAGCACAACCCGTGTCCCGGAGGCGTTTGGCAAACGTCAGCAGTGGCTGGACAAATGGGCAATCCCCGCGCTGACCGGCGTACTGACATGTGCCTTGCTGTTCAGCGCCTGGGAAACTCGTCAGCTAATGGTTCCGGTGAAGGGTAATACACTCCCTATGTTGGCCCAGGGCGTTGAATATAACGAAAAGTGGATGTCCAGTCCGTTGCGTTATACCCCGTTTATTCCTCTGCTACGCCAGCGCCATACCGCACTGGAAACTGAGATTGCTGTGAACCATAACGGTCAGGTCAATGATATCTATGGCCAACTGAAGGCTTATCGTCGCGAGTTTTATGGCGTTGAGCCTCAGCAGCAGCGCCAGATGATTCTGGCCTTGGCGCAAAGCATTTTGACGCGTCACGAAATGTTAAAAGGCTTGGCGGTGGAAAAACTTGTCGATCTGCCGAGAACCCCGGATGCACTACGATTGATCTCCGCTCCCGAGAACTTGAGCGAAAAAGAGCAACTGGTGCTTGAGCGCGCGATCCTTCGCTATGGCAATAAGACCAGTGGCATTGCCGCAATGCAGCTCATTCTTAAAGAACTCGTGAACAGCGATCCAAAATGGCGTTGGTTAATCGCCGACGACAGCCAGCTAAATAGCCTGAGCCTGACTCACTTCTGGCCCCATTCTGACAGCAATAAAGCACTGTCCGGCATCTGGCTCGAAGAAGGGCAACGTGTCATTACGCAACATATTGCACTTATCCAGCAGGCCAGTGGTGAAGAGCAAACGCTGCCCGTTTTTAGCGCCTTTTGGGAACAATGGTCGGGCTTAAAGCAGGATGCATGGTTGGCTTTTTTACTGGTGATGGCTCGCCATGAGGCGCTATTGCCTGGCCAAAAAGCCACCTCGGCCCAACTGATGGCGATAGCCAAGGGCCAGGATCCTGTCGCTGAATTTATGCGCAGTGCTCAACGCGAGCTTGCCGATGTCCGTGAAAATGAAGCGCATCCGTGGCTGGCAGAAATGCGCCGCATCAACGTTCTCCAACGCTCTCCTGGCAGATTTTCATGGCTGGAATCCCTGGATGATAAAGAGAAAAGTCTGCGTTCAGCGCTTCGACGCATGGTGCGCGGTGACGCCACTATGCCCGTGGTGAATAGTGGCGATGTTGCCAGTTGGCAACAATGGCGAGGCGCTGTGGAAGAATCCGTTAATCAGGCGATTGCAACACATGGCCATTCGCCCGCATTGACTCAAGGGCTGTTTAACACGGGTGTGGTGGGAAAACCTAACCCGCTAAATACGCTTTGGCTGACCTATACCCAACTGCGTAAACAGATGGAACTGCCTGAAAATAACATCGGTCGTGGTGCTGTTTGGGCTCTGCTGGAGAGTCAGCTTAATACCCTGACCGCCAACGCGATGGCCACTTCTGCATGCTGGATTGAAGAAAACTGGCAAAGCAAGGTGCTACAGCCATTGGGCAACCGCGCCGAGCAGCGCGACCCAAAACAGCAGCAAGAAAAAGCCTGGCGATATGTTTCTGACTTCCTTCAGGAGTCGGCAATCAACGTGATGAAAGCTACCGCGATGGGGCTGCGTGCGGGCGACTTCCATGGGCACAGCATTCCCTTTACCTCTGACTTTATGCAGGTCGTCAATTATGTGGTGGAGCCTGATGACCTGGCACTGATGCCAGAGCGCGAGCAAACCCGCACCCACGATGAAATAAGCCGTCTCGAAGAACAAATTTCTTTGCGCGAAACACAGCTTGCGTCACTTGAGAAAAAGGCGCTGACCGTTGAAGTTGCGAGCTTACCGGCCACTATCCCTGGCGGGGCACGCCTGATGCCTGTCGGTACCCGACTGGAGCTGCACTGCGCAACGGGTTCCTCGCAACTTGATAGCGGCAATTTGCGTGAAGAAGCGCGTTTTAACTGGTCGCCAAATCAATGCAACGCCGTGACGCTGACCGTGAAATTCCCCGGGGCGGACATTAAACACCGCTATTTTGGCGACAGCGCATGGACCGATTTCCTGGCAGATTTCGACCAGGGAGAGCGTGCTTTTGCGCTTGATGAATTCGAGCCAGCGGGCGTTCAGTCATTAAAAGATCTGGCAATTGAAAAAGTGCTGGTGCGTTTCGGTCTGCGCGGTCAACAGACGGTTCAGGCGCACTGGCAACAGTGGAAAAGCTTAAATGACGAAGTCGAAACGCTGAAAGCGTTGCGAGAAGAGCAGTTAGAGCGTCAGCGCAGTCGCCAGCAGCCAGGCTATTTCCAGGGAAAACTCGCCACGTTACCGACCTCGGTCGCCATGTGCGTCAATTAAGGAGTAAGTGAAATCATGAGCAATTATTTAAAAAGTATTCTTCATCTTCTACGCGCTGACGCCCGAAGCTCGCTTGATAAAGCGATTGGGCTTGCTGTTGCCCGAACGCATCACGAAGTTGATGTCGAGCACCTGTTGCTGGCGTTAGTCAGCAATCATGCAGACCTGGTTGAAGGACTGTGCCTGAATACCGGGCTCCAGGGAGACCAGTTGGTTAGCGCTCTGCAAAAGGCTTTGGACAGTTTCCGCACCGGCAATACTCGCGGGCCGGTGCTCTCCGAGTCTTTAACGCAGTTTATTGAAGCTGCGTGGCTCCATGCCAGCGTGAACTGGCAACAAAAGAATATTGCCAGTAGTGCTTTGTTTGCCTGTCTGCTAACGGACGAAAAGGGCCTGCAACAAAAACTGCCGGTGAAAGTTCAACAGGCGCTTGAATGCGATACCAATGAGGCTGATTCCCTGCTCAAAAGTGCAGCGAGTGACAGGCCATCTGAAGCCCGCCCGGAAAGTGGGTCGCCACTCAACGAAAATAGTGCACTGGCAAAATATACGCATAATTTGACGGAGCAAGCGCGCACCGGACAACTAGACCCGGTACTGGGACGTGAAGTCGAAATCCGCCAGACGATAGATATTCTGTTGCGTCGGCGTCAGAACAATCCAGTACTCACCGGAGAGCCGGGTGTCGGAAAAACCGCACTGGCAGAGGGTCTGGCCCAGCGTATTGTCGCGGGCAGCGTGCCTGATGCATTAAAGACGCTTGAAGTATTCACCCTGGATATGGGGCTGCTACAAGCCGGTGCGAGTGTAAAAGGCGAATTTGAAAATCGTTTGCAGAAGTTACTTAAAGAGGTCAAGCAACATCCGCAGCCGATCCTCCTGTTTATCGATGAAGCCCACACCTTGATTGGGGCTGGCGGCACGGCGGGCCAAAACGATGCGGCCAATCTGCTCAAACCGGCACTGGCGCGTGGAGAAGTCCGCGTTATGGCCGCCACGACCTGGGCTGAGTACAAGAAATACTTTGAAAAAGATGCCGCTTTGGCCCGGCGCTTCCAGGTCGTCAAGGTCGCGGAACCTGACGAGGAGATGGCGACGGCGATGCTACGGTCTATGGCTCCCGTGATGGCTCGCCATCATAAAGTACAAATTATGAATAGCGCGCTGACCGCGGCTGTTCAGCTTTCATCGCGTTACATTGTTGGCCGTCAGTTGCCGGATAAGTCCGTGTCTTTGCTAGATACAGCCTGCGCACGCGTTGCAGTTTCCCAGTGCCATCAACCTAAAGAGATTGAAGATCTCCACGCGTTGTTAAATAACCTGCGCTGCGAGCGTGATTGTTTACTGGCTGAGGGCAAACATCAGCCTCGGCTGGCATGGATAGCCCAGCGCGAGTCTGAACTGAGCGCAAACCTGGCTGAATTACAACCTGTCTGGCAGCAACAGCGCCTTTTAGTCAATGACATTCAGAGTTGCACGGACGAACAGCGGCTCACTGAGTTACGTGAGGAACTGAAAGAATCTCACCGCCGATATGCGCTGGTGTTTGATTGTGTTGATGATGTTTGCGTGGCGGATGTGGTCGCGGGCTGGACCGGCATACCGCTGGGCCGCATGCTGGAAAAATCATCCGAACGCATTAATGAGCTGCCAAAACGCCTGCAACAACGGGTCATCGGTCAGGACGCGGCCCTAAACGCTATTGCACAGCAGATTCGCATTGCTCAGGCTGGTATCAACGATCCGGTAAAACCGACCGGCGTGTTTATGCTGGCGGGGCCAAGTGGCGTGGGGAAAACCGAAACAGCTTTAACCCTCGCTGAGCTGATTTATGGCGGCGAACGCGGCTTAATCACCATCAATATGTCTGAATACCAGGAAGCACATTCTGTTTCTGGTCTGAAAGGTTCCCCGCCTGGATACGTGGGTTACGGGCAGGGCGGTGTGTTGACCGAAGCCGTGCGTCGTAATCCTCATAGCGTGGTGCTACTCGACGAAGTCGAAAAAGCTCACCCGGACGTGATGGAACTGTTCTATCAGGTGTTCGACAAAGGCTGGATGGAAGATGCCGAGGGGCAGCAGGTTAATTTCCGTAATACGTTGATTATTTTGACCAGTAATCTGGCGTCCGAGCAAATTATGACGGCCTGCGAGCAAAAAGAAATGACCAGTGAAGCGCTGTGTGCGCTGATCCGTCCAGAGTTTGACCGCGTTTTCCGCCCGGCGCTGATGGGCCGAGTTCAACTTATTCCTTATCTGCCGATTCAGGGCGAAAGTCTGCAACAAATCATTCGCCTCAAGCTCGATAAAGTGGGTAAGCGTGTGGCTGCGGCAAACGGTGAAAGTCAGTTGAAGTACCAGCCCAAAGTGGTTGCATTTATCGCTGAGCATTGTCTGGTCGCACAGAGCGGTGCCCGTGATATTGATGCGGTGATCAATAAGCTGCTGATGCCGTTGCTGGCAGATATCTTGTTGGATAATTCGGGTGTTATCGACCAGAAGCTGACGTTGACGGTCAGCAAGGGGCAAATCGCGCTGGCCAGGAAGGCCGTTAAGGACGTGGCGTGAGTGAGAAATTAAAGACGCTCAGTGAGGTGAAGTTTAATCCAGGCGTGCCAAAGCACAGCAAGGCATTTTTATTGCTCAGTAGCGAAATTAGCAAACTACAGCGTACGCCAAATGCATCGTTGAACTGGATTGAACTGGATAAACTTTGCCAACGTATCTTCCTGCGTCATGGTTACGATTTGCACACGGGGGCATGGTTCTGTTTGATCCAGATGCGCCTTGCGGGTTGGTCTGGCCTGGCCAAATCATTGGAGCTACTGGCGTCGGCATTGAGCTTCGGCGAGCGTCACGGCAGCGAAGTTGCCGATCTGGGTCTGCGTCGTTACGCGCTGGAGTGGTTTACCGGCAATGTCATTACGCCGATGTACACCCAGGCGCAGTCGACAGATGATGCTCAGTCGCTGTCACGCGCGGAGTCCGCGCTGGAGATTATTGGTCGGCAGGCGCAGAAGCTGCAGGTGAGAGGTGCAGATATGCTGAACAACCTCTGTTATTTCTTGCAGGTGCGCTCCCGTACTTCGCAAAACATTGTTCTGGATGTCGACCCGGCGCAGCAAATTCAACTGGTGTGTAAAACCCCTACGGTCGTGCTACCCATTGAACCAGTGGCTGACGTTTCTGTTCCTGAAGAACCCACACCCGTGTTGGTTAACGATATTCCTGACCGCCGTTGGCACTGGCTTGCTGCAGGTGCGTTGGCAGCAACGTTGCTTATCACTATCCCGGCCGGTGGGTTGTGGCTATTCCAGCATCTGGTCGCACAACCTGCGGTGTTGGCTCCTTTTAGCGCGCTTAAGCAAGTTGAGCAGTTGTTCAATGTACCTGACCTGGCTGCTGAGAAGCTGAGCGAGGAGCAGTTCCGGAAAATCGACGACAATCTTCAGGCGCTGGGACAAATGCCTGCCACCTGGCTGCTGGCGCAGGGGAACAATCTTGCAAAGCGTCTGGAGGCGGCGGCTCCTGGAAATCCTGCATCGACCCACTGGAAAGCCATGCTTGAGAAAAACTCAGAAAACCTTAAGCGAGCTGAAGGCTGGTTTGAAGTGCAGCGACGACTCGTTGCTTTAGAGCAACGTCTACTGGAATCGGAAAAGAAACAGCGCAGCCATATCACCATTTCTGAATTAAAAACTGAAATCTACGAAATGAAACAGGCACTACAAAACATGGAAACGCCGGTAAGTGTATTACTGTTAGAACGTGAGCAGCAGCGTGCGTCAGGGATTAAGGATAATACTTTAAATGATGAAATTAAGAGCCGGTTTAACGAATTTTTACGTCATGAGGTATTAACGGAATATTGATTTTATAACTAAATATCTTTCTAGATAAGATTATATTTCATGTTGTTTGTCATGTAATGAACTAATTATTTTGTTCATTGCTTTTGTCTTTCTTGATACATAACTAAACTTAAGAGGTTTTATGTCCTTTACTAGTCGACTTTCTAAAGTGGCCGGATATTTACATCCAAGTGCAAAATGGAAACATGGGAAAACAAGGGTCGTATACGCCTACGATTACTCGGCTCCTGATACAAAATATCAGAAAAAATTTATGGATTCAGCCTACAAAAATCCTGTATGCATTATCCCTGAACCAGAGTCAGTGGAAATGAAAACCTTACTGAGTGATTTAACATTATCCGATAAGTTAATCATCGTTTCCCATGCATCTTCTGATGGTCTGGAGGAAATAAAGCAAAATAAACTGGTTGAGAGATTGCTTCAGTACGGTTTGAAAGAGGTGGGGGTTATCAAATTCCATTCGTGTGAATTAGGTCAAAAGACATGGATTGATAATTTTGCTAAAAAAATGATGATGAATGGAGTTCGTTTTTCTTGGGTCAGCGCACCCAGAGGGTATTATATCTATACGGCTTTTCACCGCTGGGCAAGTCGCGAAGGTGCAGAAACGTATAAGGAACAAATGCGCACTGGTGAATATCATATTGTAAAAGGGAATATACCCAGGAAGTTTAACGGCTCTCGTTATATTGCAGAAAGTTAAAATTTAAATTAATTAAGAAATGTTTAGGTAATGCCAGTCATTATATGGCTGGCATTTATGAATGTAAGTCTGTGAGGTTATATGAATTCACTAACATATAGAGAGATGTATGGTTTTGGTAACGGAGCGAGTTACAGAAAACGCTACTCTTCTCAATCCTGCCGAGGGGCATCATTTTATTTTCTCGATAAAATCATGAGGAATCAATTGATCGATGTTAATCATTTCAACATCCGCGAAATTGAACTTATGCACAAGAACTACGTAAAAAATAAAACCGTTAATGATTTAAATAATGATGAGATTAATAAATTTGATACATTAGAGCTAGTTAATAAATACAGTGGGAGTATTATTACCTTCAAATGGTTTAACTTATCCCCCTCGGACTATACTATGAACAGAAACGTCATAATCGAGGAATTAGGCAAGTCATTATACCCTTGTGGAACTATCCATCTCAGAGATCATGCCATGGCCTATGGTTCTGATGATAAATATCTTTATCTTTATGATCCTGATTTTGGGTTGATGCGATTTATGCGTAATAGAGAAGAGTTAAATGAGTTTTTTTCAGCAATAAATGAAAGGAATAATTTGAAAAATATCTCTTTGCTAAGGGCAAGCACCAAAATTAGAGTCAATGCTTAAAGGCAGTCAAATAAGTCTGAATGGAATGTGAAGCGAAGACCCTACGGTCTGGAGCTTAGCACGCTCCTATTGGGCGCCAAAGCAATGCCACCTTCTACGAAGGTGGATTTTTACTCGTATTGAAAGGGTAAGTTTAACCACTCATTACGTACACGGCTAAAAGTGCCTTAATAATGCAGCCTCAATTTTATCCCTATGAGTTGCCCGCCTTAATCAGCTCAATATCGGTGAGACTGGGGGCAAGGAGCCTGGGGCAGCAGTCGAAATCAGTTGCCATAAACCTGGCAATAACGCAACAACCCAGCCAGTAGCAACACGGCACGGCGATTGGTCGTTGAATAACGCTCTTTTCGGATTTCTTAAACTGGGCTTAACTCTTTTCCTGATCAACAGACGCAGGGCCACGGAATGTGCGGCGCCATTCGCTAGGGCTGACGCCGAATCTCGCCTTAAAACTCTGACGGAAAGATATCGGTGACTGAAAACCAACCATGTCGGACACGGTTTCAATGCTGCTATCCGTGGTTTCCAGTAATTCCTGGCTTCTTTGAAGACGCTCCGCGTTCAGCCATTCTCCCAGCGTTGTCCCGGTTGCCTTTAAAAAATGGCGGGTTAGTGTTCGTCGACTCATACTGACAAACCCGGACAGAGAGTCGAGATCGTGGGGCTTATCCAGATTGCGGCGCAGATAATCCATCAGTTCGTTCATTTTGCTGTCCCGCGTTGTCAACGGGATTGGGCGTTCAATAAACTGAGCCTGACCACCTTCCCGGTAAGGGGGGACAACCATTCTTCTGGCAACCCGGTTGGCAATCGCAGAGCCGTAATGATCACGAATGATGCTCAGACAACAGTCGATACCGGCGGCCGTACCGGCAGAGGTAATAAGACGTTCATCGCTGGTATACAGCGAGTTGCGGTCCAGATGCACCGCAGGAAAACGTTCAATGAAGTCCCTTTCATATTCCCAGTGCGTGGCTGCACGGTGCCCATCTAGCAAACCAGAGTAAGCAAGAACGTATGTGCCTAGACAAAGGCCGACCACTTCAGCGCCGCGCTGCCATGCGTGGATAAGTTTATCCAGCAATAACGGAGAGGGTAATTCATCCGGATTATTCCAGTAGGGCACAATAATAATGTCTGCAACATCAAGCCTCTCAAGACCATGATCCACGTTGATGGATAACCCAATATCAGACAGAACAATGCCCGGTTTTTCGGCACAGATCTCTACACGGAATAAATCCGGTTGCGGCATAGAAGGTCCGAAAATAATACAGGGCACTGAGAAGTGAAACGGGCTGAAGCCTGCCGTGGCAATCACGGCGACCGTCAGTGCAGACATAAAGTTAACCTTATTGTAAGGATAGCCACTGTTTACCAGCTGCTAACACACTGAATTTGAGAGGCTAAAGAATAACAGGTGATGTTCCGGGATGTATCTTTCAGACACAGGCACTTATCAGAAAGCCATTGTCTCACCGTCTTCAGGAATAAGAACGTTATCTTCAATGCCATGTTCACGAGTGAACTCACGTAACTCCGTGCGTGTGAGAAGGCAATGGTTAACCGACTCCATATGAGAAGCAACAATGGTCGCCTCTGGCAACATCTTATGCGTGCGCAGAGTGTCCTCTTTGCCCATTATAATTGGCCCGTAAAGATCGTTAACAGCATAGCCGGTGTTAAGCACCACAATTTCTGGCTTGAAGCGCTGTAGGCTTCTTACATATGGCTTAACCCAGACGGTGTCACCTGCAATATAAAGGGTTTTTTCATCATGATGGGTAAAGACCAGCCCACATGCATCACCCAGTAAATCGCCGAATACTGCATCTGCATATAATTCGTTGCTGCCGTGCTGACCGTCAGTTTTATAGATAGTCAGACCATCCACGAAATGATTTTCATCTTTCAAAACACGAATATTTAGAAATCCCTGGGAACGGATCAGGGTCGCATCGTTCTCATCCTGTGTGTAGATCAGCATGTCTTTAGGCACCGCCTGTTGCGCTGCCTTATCCCAGTGATCAGTATGCGTATGCGTCAGAATAACGGCATCAACGGCCAGCAAATCTTCAATCGCTACAGGCAAGCAAACCATAGGGTTACGCAGGTGAGGTCGTGCGTTTCCGGCAAATCCATCCCATGCTTCCTTTTCAGCCAACATCGGGTCTATTAAGAATTTGTTACCCGCATATTCCAGCATCAGTGTCGCATTGCGAATTTGCGTTAATTTCATAGATGGCTCCAGTCATTAATCAAAGTTGAGATTCAGCCACCGCATTTTCTTTTGCCGTGCAGGGGCTGCGAGTGGGCTTACTATATGCGGAAGAAGGGGCAGGCAGTGACATGCTCACAGGCCATTAGTCGATGGAATCAGGTCAATCACGATTGCGCACGTTTTTACCAGTTATTTTCTTTCACTGCGTGAAAAGCGGGCTGAACCTCAAATACTGACGTAAGGGTTAGTATTTGAGGTTAACTATTTTCCGTCAGGTCTGAATGCGTTAAGCGCTCAGTTAACCGACAGACGCAGACATAAATTTTCGGGGTAGGGGGAAAAATAGTTTTGCGTCAGCAGGTATCTGTCTGGGTACTCGCCCAGATAATGATTCAACAGGGTGAGTGGGGCGAGGAGCGGTAACAGCCCATCACGGTAGTGAAGGATCACGTCGCGCAGCTCCCCGCGCTGGCGAGTATTCAGTTGTTTACGGAAGTAGCCCTGAATATGCATGAGTACGTTAGTGTGATTTTTACGTGACGCGGGGTTTTTCAGGATAGTCATGAGCTTTTCGCGATATTCGACGAAGAAAGTATCCAGGTCTTCCCACTCGTGCAACGAGGCGACGAAAGGCCCGATTTCCCGATATCCCGGCTGGTGGTGCGCCAATAACTGGAGTTTGTAGCGGCTGTGGAAATCCAGAAGTGCGCGGCGAGTCAGGCGGCTGGCCCGTAAAGTGTTCAATTCGTGCAGGGCAAAGACGCGCTCGACAAAGTTTTCCCGCAGCACAGCGTCATGCAGGCGGCCATCCTCCTCTACGGGCAGCCACGGGAATTTTTCCAGTAGTGCACCGGTAAACAGACCCACTCCCTCTTTGCGTCCACGATTCCCTTTTTCGTCATACAGCCTTACCCGCTCCATGCCGCAGCTCGGCGATTTCGCGCAGACGATAAAGCCGGACAAATTAGCCTGCTGTGGTAACCAGGAGTCCGCGAATTTGGCCATTTTCTGGGTCACGTCATCGTGAGGGGCATGGCTAAAGCGCATCCGGATATCGCCTTCGGTAGTCTGAACCAGGCGCAACGCCGGACGGGGAACGGGCAGTCCGATGGCCATCTCTGGGCAGACGGGTTTGCAGGTCACCCATTGAGACAACTCGTCCATGACAAAACCCATACGCTTATGACCGCCGTCAAATCTGACTGCCGAGCCGGTTAAACATCCGCTGATCCCAATGATAGGTTTAGTGTTCATGGTGTAATCCTCTTACTGCTCTTTGCGTGTAGCGCCGCTAGCCTCAGAGGCGATTGGTTATCCAGGGGGGGGTAGTAATCAAAAAATCGATCGATGACGGATGGCATTGTGCTCATGAGTCTCACCCTGGATGTAAAAAAACGTGATGTAATCGTATAAGTAAAACTTAGACAATTACCAATGTTTGTACAAGTTTGTAGTGAGGGTGTTTTTATTTATCAATTATTTCAATTGATTATCAATGTCTATTTTTACTTTGTTTGATGGGTTTTTTATAAAGACATGCCAGATACTCAACTTTTTACGGCTGCTTATCATGGAAAGGGAACGGGTGTGGGGGAAAGGTTTTTAGAGCGGAATGACGTCGAGCGAAACGACCTGCTGCTGCCAAATTTCGATCTGTTTTTTGCGGGCAGCGGTAACTTTTCCGGTGGTGACCAGTAGCCAGTTTCGCTCAGGGAAGATCTCGGGTGCCAGCATGGCAGGCGGCACGGGGAGCACATCAATGCGATACCCTTGGCCCGTGCGTTTAAGTGCTTCGAGCCAGATTTCACATGGGTCGCTAAGGTGCCAACCGGTGATGAGGTAATTATCTCCAGGCGCTTTTTTATCACCTTCGAGACAAAACGAGGTGTAGGAGATGATGATGCCATCGAGGATTTCTCGCAGCGTCATTATTGCGGGGATGTTAGCCGAGACTTTACTGCGCAGCGGGCGTAGTACTTCAGTGACTATTTCCAGGCGCGGATACTCGCGGCCCGAATCGTAAATCTGCTGGCGCAGGGATTCGATCTTTCCCTCTTTCAACTTCTGCAACATGCTCTCCTGAAGGATGAGCCAGTTGTTTGTGCGGCGAGCTTCCGGACGGGCCAACAAGGGTTTCACCTGGCTGACTGGGACTCCCTTTTTCACCCAGTCGAGAATTTTAAGCGCCTGCTGGACATCATCATCACTATATAAACGGTGCCCGCCATCGGTGCGCAACGGTTTGATTAAACCGTAACGACGCTGCCAGGCGCGTAGAGTGGTCGCGTTTATCCCGCAAAGCCGGGCAAATTCACCGATGGAATAGGGCATGAGGTACACCTGATGACAAAGAATATTCTCAATATACTACGAATATTTGCAGCCTGAATGAAGAGCAGGGTGTTTGCACTACACTTTACTTCCAACCGCGCAGATGAAAGGAGGTCTTATGAAGCTATGGCCCGTTGTAACCGGTGTTGCTATTGCACTGACACTGGTTGCTTGTAAATCTCCCACGCCACCGAAAGGCGTTCAACCGATAACTAACTTTGATGCCAACCGCTATCTTGGCAAATGGTATGAAGTCGCTCGCCTTGAAAACCGCTTTGAACGCGGCCTTGAGAAGGTCACTGCCACCTATGGCACGCGCAGCGATGGCGCTATTAGCGTGCTCAATCGTGGGTATGATCCGATTAACAACAAGTGGAATGAGAGTGAAGGGAAAGCCTCATTCACCGGCGCACCTACAACCGCTGCGCTGAAGGTTTCATTCTTTGGTCCGTTCTACGGCGGTTATAACGTGATAAGGCTCGATGATGAGTACCAGTACGCGCTGGTGAGTGGTCCGAACCGTGACTATCTATGGATACTGTCGCGTACACCAACCATTCCGGATGCGGTAAAGCAGGATTACCTGAACACTGCGCGCAGCCTGGGATTCAAAGTTGATCAATTGGTATGGGTGAAGCAATAAATCACCCGGATTAGAAGGGAATATTTAAAACGTCGGTGCTCTGTTGCCTAATTCAAAAAAGGCCACCAATTCGGTGGCCTTAAACAATATGTTTCAGGGTTATCTTATTTGTAAAAGCAATGTGTTGACTCGATAAGCCCTATCAGTGAAGTTCAAGTCTAACCAACTCCATCGGGCAGAACACACCTTCGCAACCTTCGATTTCAACACATTCAGAACGACGAATTTGTTCGGCTGTTTTACCTTCGCCGTGAATGGTCTTAATAACACCAGTCAGACCTTTATTGAACACCATAACACGGCTGCCAGTTGTGATAGCGTTACGGTAGCAATCATAGGTCAACATCATCATTCCTCCTTTTTTGTTGTATTGAGACGATATGATTTAACGGCAAATAAATAGCTCTTCGTTGGTAAAAAAGTGTTGAGCCAAGTCAAAATTTTGTAAATTTTTGGCCTGAGCAGCCATGTCCGCTATCTGGATATTGAAGTAGATGATGCTCTGGAGATATCTGAGTCCATTGAGGTCTGAGTTGACAGGGTGTGAGCGGACGTTGCCTTAAAACAGCATCCAGGAAAGCTCATCACCTTTGGGTTAAAATGCATGAATGCATGCCTGTTTCTCGCTTTAATTATTAGGATACTAAAGAAAGTTATATGGATACGTTCAAGTTAAAACCTTGGCTAAACCGCTGGAATCTCATTCCTGATGGCACTCCATTCATCACTCATACGTCACAGTTACTCCCGGTCAAAACAGCAACACATGGTATTAAAGCCATGTTAAAAGTTACGGATGATAAGGATGAACAATCCGGCAATGCACTAATGGCATGGTGGGAAGGAAATGGCGCGGCGCAGGTTATTGCACATGAAAATGAAGCCATTCTTCTCTCAAGAGCCACAGGTACCGCGTCACTGTCAGCTATGTCACGAGAAGGTCAGGATGATGTTGCTTGTCGTATTTTGTGTACTACTGCGAACAGGCTTCATACATTCCCAAAAAAACCATTACCCCAGCTTACATCACTACATGAGTGGTTTTACCCTCTAAAACCAGCAGCGCTGAAGTATGGTGGTGTCCTGACACGTTGCGCAGAAATCTCAGAAGAATTGCTTTCTTCTCCACGTGATGTGGTTGCATTACATGGTGACTTACATCACGGTAACGTACTTGATTTTGAAACGTCTGGCTGGTTGGCCATTGACCCAAAAGGACTAATAGGGGAACGGGGATTCGACTTTGCCAATATTTTCACTAATCCGGATCTTGGTAATCCAGTGCCTCGTGTCGCGACTGTACCGACGATATTTAAACAGCGGTTAAGTATTGTTGCCGAGACGGCAGATCTGGATAGAGATCGTCTTCTCAAATGGATAATTGCATGGTGTGGGCTTTCAACAACATGGTCCCTCGAAAGTAATGATGCAACATCAATTGCACTAAATGTTGCTAAGCTGGCAATTACCGAATTGGATAAGTGATTAGACAATTTAGTCATCTTTCGCTCAGAGCGGACTGTAACTCCTGGCAGTCTGCATCGTGCCCAGGGTTAACGCCCTGGACTCACGTTAAAGCAATGCGTTGGCCACTTTTAGTAAAACACTACAATTAGTAACTCATGTTTCGTTAAATGAGGCTTTATGGCAATAAACCTCATGACGACGTCAGGTGAAAAACCGCCGGATGAAGGCTATTTAAGAAATACGCTGCAGATAGCACTGAATACGGCACCTGTTGTGAATGCATGCTCTGTCTCGACCTCTTCATTTCGGATATCTACAAAACGAAGAAGAGCTTTTTCAGGATCGGGCGCGTCTATTTCTTCAAACTGTTTTTCATAGCCCTGATTTGCAAGCTGAGCAGCACCATCAGCATCTGATTTTTCCAGTGCGGTGATTTGCTTACCCTTTTTGAAAAAAACGAAATCGGTCATCGGAAGCCCTCTGAATAGTGTGGGTGTCAGGGAATAACATATCTGAACCGGTGAGGTTTTGTACACCTGAAGTTTGATTATTATGGATTAAAATCATCGAATTACCCTTTCTCAAACGATTTCATATATATCGCATGCGAATTGATGCTGACGTTATGGCCTGGCTGAAAGCACTAGGTAAGGGCTATTTGACCCGACTGAATGAGATCATATGAACAGCCATGTTGTGCGATTTAAATCGGAAACAATCAGTTGTCTCTCATAGACGACGTGGTTCTGCCTGGTGGGCTGGTGAGTGCCAAAAGCTGTCTGTCAATGTAGCGTTGAAGGGAGTCAGCGTTATGCTGGAGAAGAGTGGTTACATAACATTAACTGGCCCTTTATCAGGTAACTGCAATTAACCAATAAAGCGACTTGGATATTGAAAAAAAAATCTCAAAGCTCATAAAATGGAAGCCGCAGCATTAAAGAATCGTGTTTTCAGGGAGACTTATGGCCAACAGAACGATTTACTTTATCCATCGCCCAAGCCCAATGTTAGGTCGTTCGCCGTTACAAGGCGGATATTTTCCTTACTTTCTTACCGAGAAGTTTATCAAAGCGTTGCAAAGAGAGCTCGACAGAAAGGGGTTGCTTTGGGAGGCGGTCTCAGATGACACGGAGTCTGATATTGAAGTACTGATTGCCCGTAAGGCTGATTTGCTTGTCTGTGCTCCAGGGCTTAAATACCAGTTTCATTATCAAGGTTTTGATAAAAGTAACATTATCTGGTTAGGTGTAATGGAGTACGTTTCTATGGATACCTCAGAGATCATCAACAAGATTAACGCGTTTGTAACAGCTGATACGTAAGTGCCGCCACCCAACTGGTAGAATAAAAATGGCTGGAAAGTGCCCAGATTCACATCACTGCGGTTGTCTTCTCCGGCAAAGCTATGCTGCCATGAGGCCAGATAACCGTACTGGAATTTTGGCGAACTGGCATCGAAGAGCACATTAACCAGACCTGCAGACCATTTCTCAGTTCCCAGCGCATCTTCAGTTGCTGTCGGCGCCGTAATTTGCGGACCGAAACCAAAACTCATCCAAAACTCACTGCCGGATTGCCGGTATCAATAAGCCATGACGCAAATAAGTTCAAATCACCTAAACCTGTTTTATGACCACCGGTCGGCGCAACCGGATAGGTATTAATTGGTAATGAACCACGCAACAGCCATTTGCTGTCACCTAGTGAAAAAGGTTGCGCATAACGGAACCAGAACTGATTGGCATCCTGATCCGTACCACTCACATCCCCGATGTAATAGTTCTGCATATTAAATGCAGTCATATTCGCCAGAGGGTTATTTGCCTGCGCTGCATCCGGGGCATGGTCTTGCGCGGCATAGGCATAAGAGGAACCAAGGCATAATATTGAAGGCAAAATCGAGTATGAAAGACGCATAGGATTAGCTGAAAAAAATCCCCTGCAGCACTGAGGCCGCAGGGGAATTATTTATGGTGTAACGATATTGAACCAGAACTCGAACTTGTCCATATAGCCCAACATCTCATCGAGCTTCGCACCATTACCGGTGACCTTAACCTCGCCTTTATCTTCAGCCTGCTTCAGGGTTTCTTCTTTCAGGATGATTTTATTCAGCGTGTCACGGTTCAGCGCAATCGTGGCATCAGCGTCTTTCGCTTCAGCATTTGGCGTATGGTTTAGCACGCCGTTTTCCAGCTCCAGCTTGTACTTACCGCCGTCGCTGCCCAGGTCGATATTAAATACCGCCTTGGCATTACCCGCTTTTTCACCGTTGATATGTACCGCCAGGAAATCGAAGAACATTTCAGGCGTCATCGCACGAACGGTATCCGGGCTTGCGGTATTCGGTGTTGGGCCTTTAACCACACCATTACGCAGCTCCTGAGCACCGGTCAGGTAGAAGTTACGCCATGGGCCAGACTCCGCCTGATAACCCAGTTGTTCCAGTGCGTCCGCTTCCAGGTTACGCGCATTCTGGTTATTTGGATCGGCAAACACCACTTTACTCACTACCTGAGCAACCCAACGATAGTTACCCTGGTCAAAGTCGGTTTTTGCTTTCTGAAGAATCGCATCGGCACCGCCCATGTATTCAACAAATTTCTTAGCCGCTTCTTCCGGCGGTAATTCATCAAGCGTTGCCGGGTTGCCGTCGAACCAGCCGAGATACAGCACATACGTTGCTTTCACGTCATGGCTGATGGAGCCGTAATAGCCGCGGTTAGCCCAGGTCTTCGCCAGGCTGTCTGGCAGTTTGAAGTTGGCAGCAATTTCATCGCGTGTCAGACCTTCGTTGGCCATGCGCAGGGTCTGGTCGTTGATATAACGATACAGGTCACGCTGGCTTTTCAGCAGGCCAACCACGTTTTCGTTACCCCATGTCGGCCAGTGGTGCTGAGCCATAATGATTTCGGCTTTGTCACCCCAACGCACGATGGCTTCGTTGATGTATTTCGACCATGGTAGCGGTTCACGAATTTTCGCACCGCGCAGGGAATAAGTATTGTGCAGAGTGTGAGTCACATCCTCTGCGGCTTCGATGAGTTTCTTCTCTTCGATATACCACAGCATTTCCGACGGGGCTTCTGAACCCGGAGCCAGCATGAAGTCATAAGTCAGGCCATCAATGACTTCCTTCTGACCATCTTTTTCAATGATGTTGGTGGGTGCAATCAGCGTCACGGTACCCGCTGATGTCGTGGTGCCCAGACCCGCGCCGACCTGGCCGGTGGCTTCAGGTTTCAGGAGGTTGCCATACATATAGCTGGCACGGCGGCTCATGACATTGCCCGCCATAATGTTTTCCGCGACCGCTGCTTCCATGAAGCCTGCTGGCGCATAAACTTTGACCTTCCCGGATTTCACATCCGCTTCATCGACCACACCCCGCACGCCGCCATAGTGGTCAACGTGGCTATGGGTATAAATGATGGCGACAACAGGTTTATTACCGCGATTTTTGAAGTACAAATCCATGCCGACTTTTGCTGTTTCTGCCGAAACCAGCGGGTCAACGACGGTGATCCCTTCTTTACCCTCAATGATGGTCATGTTGGATAAATCGAGGTTACGGATCTGGTAAACGCCCTCAGTCACTTCAAACAGACCGCTGATATTGATCAACTGAGACTGTCGCCAAAGGCTCGGGTTTACAGTGTCAGGGGATTTTTCCCCTTCTTTGATAAATGCATACTGTTGTGGGTTCCAGATAACATTTCCCTGCTCGCCTTTAATCACCTCCTGAGGTAAAGCGGCGATAAAGCCTTTGTGGGCATTCGTGAAATCGGTGTTATCGGAGAAAGGAAGCTGGTTATAAAGTGCATCGTTAGCTTGTTTTGTTGACGCGGTGGCACCTTTTGGTGCTTCCTGCGCGAATAAAGGTGTCAGTGCGCTGGAAGAGAGTAACCCTGCCAGTGCAAGACTTTTGACGATCAACGTAAGTCTCATTTGAACCCCTCATGTGAAAATCTTCTAACTACTCAGCCTTACCGAATAATTACTTCTGGAAATCATTCATTAATTCAAATAATAAAAATGTCCGCTGACCATTTTCATTTTTTAAATATAACCAAGGAGTTACATTTCGCCACTTATGGATACAAATAAATTATGTTTGCACGACTCTAGTTCTTTAACTCTTTTAGCAAGTGGAATATGTCCGCTTCATGCTCAGCGCAGTCTGAAAGCGTTGTTGCTGGCAGACTCTGTATACTCGAAAACACGTCAGCCCAAAGGGTCCGTAATTAAAGATATTACGGACCCTTACACAGCGACTCTCTCAGCCTGTCCCTGAGTGATTTACACTGCATCAAGACCAACTATCATCATTGACTTTTTGTCACCTGCGGCAGCTTCCATTCATTATTCATGACCGCGTCTTTAGGTTGATACATACGGAATAGCAGATAGAAGTTGCCCTCAGGTGCAGGCAACCAGTTTACGTTCGGGTCGGTAGGTTTTTTGTGGCTAAGAGAAACATTAATACTGCCATCAGAACCCTTAACCAGGCCTTCCGTGTCGGTACCCACTTTGTAGCGATTCAGCTCGTTGCTAACCAGCATTTTGGTTTTGGCATCGTACATGGTGATTGACCAGAAGGCGTTCACCGGCGGCTCGCTCGGCAGCTTGATGGTGTAATCATTAGCTCCGGTCAGTGGCTCATTCTCGCTGTCGTTATAGCGGATAGGGTAGACGGCCTCTTTCTCACCCTGTCCACCAAGGTACGGCCCGGAAACCAGCGCACGTAACGGGTAGTTATAGCCAAAGGAATCCAGCCCCCGCACGTAACTCCAGCCGTTTCGGTCTTCGGAGGTGCTGGTCAATGTTGAAGCCGCTACGTTTGGCGCATCTGCCAAGCCGCGCTTCACGCCATCAATCATCACCTTTGGCACAGCTTCAGGATTAAATCCGCTGTCCGTCAGGCCAATACGACTGAACTGCCCGAACAAACCTTTATCCTCAGGTTTGACCGGGTTCTCTTTCAGCGCAGCGGCTAACAGGCGGAAGAAATCGAGGCCATCATTTTTCAATTCAGGCAGCGGTGGCAGGGTGTCGGAATAAACTTTCCCGCTAAGTGAAGTGAGTTTAAATTCATTTTGTAGCTGATGAAGAGGCGCCATGTCCTCGCCCTGTTTGACGCGCAAACGCCCCCACAGCCAGATTTTGTTGGTTGAAACATGCAGTACTTTCGCATCAGCGGGCAGCTCGCCTTTCCAGCCTGGTGGGACTAAGACGAATTTCCCCGCCTGCGTGCCGGTGGTTCTTCTGCCGATGTAGTGCTCCAGCTCCTGCCACATATCGAATACATCAACCACGTAATAGCGGTCATGCGTATCAGGAACGGTGAGAATATAAGGCTCATCCAACTTCACGACGGCGCTCATGTACAGCGTGTCATTGTTGGCGGTCGGCATATCTTTTGCGTCAGGTGTCGCCAGTTCTGTCGCCCAGCCAATCTGGTTCAGAGGGGCGCGGTAACTGGTTGCCGGTTTGGGTGACGGCACGTTGGTGTAATCACGCACTACTTGTTCCATACGCACGATCGGGTATCCCCAACTCCAGGCAGAAATTGCCGAGCTGTAACCGTCAACATCAAGGCCTTTGTTAACCACGTCCGGCGTGCCCTGCAATGTCAGCAATGGATCATGCCAGGTCTGCGCCTGGGTCTGTGCCAGCGTGAGGGAAGAGGCACCAAGCAACCCGGTTAACAGTATCGCTTTGGCTAAAGGTTTTAGATTAAGCATTGGTGTTTCCTTTCAGGAAAATATGTTTGGTCATGTCTGGTTTTCACATGAATCACAGGCTGACTAACTCGAAGTCATTCAACTTAAAAGTTTTATTGTTTAATTCTTCCGTTGGGCCATAAAAACGCATCGCGGGTAATGGACGTTTCCCACTGGTGGGGATCCAGTTATTTTCCAGCCCCTGAGGCGCTTGCGGCCCGACGTAAATATTAACGCTGCCATCGGCTTCTTTTTTCATTTTTTCCAGGTCATACGACGACAAGGTGGTTCTTTCTGATGGGCTGTAAATAAAGGACATGGTGTCGCGGTTATAAACGGTTAATGCCCAGAATTGTTTAACCGGCATTTTTGCAGGGATATTAATTTTATATAGCTTACCCGCTTCGAGCAGGTTTCCATTCTTATCAGCCATCGACATCAGATATTGCGTCGCGGGAGAGTCGGTCAGTTCTTTCGGCATATAAGTACACCAGAAATACTCTGCGGCCCGTTCAATAATGTCGGTCTTATCGTCGTAGACGAAGGTGAATGTTTTATTTTTATCGGCCATCAGCAGAGACGCATAATGCCTGTCCGGCCAGTACAGCTTGTCTTTGGGAATATTATCGAACCAGTTTTGCAGGTAAAACCAGGCATCAATGGCCGCCTGGCGTATTGCTTTGGTGGTTTTCTCGTCAGGATTAAAAGCCTCGCCTTGATTAATTCCCAGAGAAGAAAGCATGCCCATCATGATTTTGTCCTGTTCCCTGACAGGCTCTACGCTGGCTATTGCATGCAAATCTTTGAAATGCCGCTCATCGTAATAGGGCAGCGTCGGGTAACGGTCATTGATGGGATCGACAAAGCGCTGCGTGGGCGGTGAATCCGCTTGCGATAAATTGTACATCCGCAGGCGTTTTGAATAATGGTAGGCATCTTGCGAGGTTTTGCCTGCAACAGGTACAGAACGGAAAGCGAAAGCAACGCGGTAATTAGGCGACGGGATATGGATATAACCTGGTGGCACCGCCTCTTTATAGCCTGGCGGAGTTAATAAAAACTTGCCCCCTTTGCCTTTATCAAGCCCCGCCGGGCCAACGTCGGCAATGGTGAATTGCCAGGCATCCACAATCTGCCCGTACAGGCTGCCATCGCTTCCCGCTGCGGGTAATTCCAGAACAACCGGCCCATTGCGCAAGTCGGTAAAAGCGGTGATGTAAGGTGTAGTGCTGTTCGCGGTAATGGCTTCAAGCTTAGGTGTTGCCGGGGCTGAGTAA
This sequence comes from Buttiauxella cochleicola, assembly GCF_021282435.1. Lineage (NCBI taxonomy): Bacteria > Pseudomonadati > Pseudomonadota > Gammaproteobacteria > Enterobacterales > Enterobacteriaceae > Buttiauxella > Buttiauxella cochleicola. The sequence goes on from NZ_JAJSOT010000001.1 coordinate 346,944, forward strand.
GCGATTATGTCATTATCCTTTAGCCCTAAATTTTCAAATGCTGCGCGGCGAAAACTGTAAATCGCTACCGCAGGCATGTAGCACAACACCGCTTCGAAAGCGCGCTGATACTTAAGTTGATAATCAAAGTCAGTGACCGAACACATGGAATTAGCGGGAGGGAGACCACCGAGAGTTTCCCCTTTATCTCCTGCTCCATGCTTTAAGGTGATTTGTAGTGGACGTGAGTCCGCAAGCACTGAGGGAGATTGTCTGAGGACGGCTAAACCGACCACCGATCCCAGAGCGAATTTATAAAACTCTCTGCGCGTTAAAGCCATGTTATCCCTTAAACAAATGATGAACTAAGATAAATTTATAGTTCAGTGTAGCTGGAAATCGAGGTTTAACTTACTGCAGAAGATATCCTCAAAAAACTGCTCCACAATGTCTGTTGAGTATTAAGCATTGCACAATGCTCCCCCAAAATAATGGGATAATTTAAAAAATGTATTTAATTTTAAATTTTAATAAATGATAGAAAATACATCAGCGCATCTTTCATTCAGCTAGCGCAACAAGCGACCGCGCATGTTAAGACAGGTTATGTTGATGACTATTATTTTGTTTTCATTATTAAGAAATCAATCAGTGCCTTGACTCGCTTTGCCTTGCCGGTGCTTTTTAAATAGTAAAGATTAACCGGTGGATAGATTTTCCAGTAAGGCGTCATCACCGGGATAAATTGCTCTTTATCGGGCTGCAATTCATACACCGGCTCAAACATTCTTCCTATTCCCAGACCGCTGCGTATTCCGTCAGCCATGACATCAATATCGTTGCTAATAAGTTGTCCTGGCATCTCAACGGTTAATTGCTCACCTTTATCTTCCAACATCAAAGGGAGGATGCGGTTTTGGTGATAAAGCGATAATTCATCACATCTTAGACAAATGGGCAGCACTGTTACTGAACAGTACTGCCCATTTTGTATTTGGTTCTAAATAATATTACTCGTGCCAGATTATGTCGGGTTATGGATCAAACGACACCAAAGTTACGACTTTAAGCAAAATGTGAAAAATTAATCCAGATCATTAAATGTTAAATTACCCGGCGAAGTGTGATCGGTGTTAGATCAACTTGTACCCAAAATTGAGTATATTCAGCCCGCTTATAAAACCATAACAAGGAGAGGGCTATGAAAAAGTTGTCTGTGGCGTTACTTGCATTAACCTGTTTATCTGGCGAAGCATTGGCGCATCAACAAGGGGAATTCTTCATGCGCGTGGGTTCAGCAACCGTTCGCCCAACGGAAGGCTCTGACAATGTGCTTGGCATGGGCGGTTTTAGCGTCAGCAACAATACCCAACTGGGACTGACATTTGACTATATGGTGACCGATAACATCGGCATCGAGTTGCTTGCGGCTACACCATTTCGCCACCGTGTTGGTTTAGGTCCGACAGGTGATCTGGCTACCGTTCGCCAACTGCCGCCAACACTGATGGCACAGTGGTACTTTGGTGATGCGAAAAGCAAAGTGCGTCCGTATGTTGGCGCCGGCATTAACTACACCACCTTTTTTGATACCGACTTTAATCAGACTGGCAAAGATGCAGGCTTAACCGATCTTAGCGTGAAAGATTCCTGGGGGGCTGCGGGTCAGGTTGGGCTGGATTATATGGTCAACGATAATTGGCTGTTGAACATGTCCGTCTGGTATATGGATATCGATACCGAAGTGAAGTTTAAAGCTGGTGGTGAAGAGCAGAATATCAAGACGCGGATTGACCCGTGGGTATTTATGTTCTCGGCAGGTTATCGTTTTTAATGTATTTGTGATGAAAAGAGGCCGGAATTGCTCCGGCCTTTTGTCGACTTAGGCTGCGACTGTCGCGGCTTTCAAACTCTGAACAAACGCTTTCAGCTCACTTAACATCACGTCAGGCTTATCAAGGTTCTTCTCAATAATCTTCACGATCGCTGAGCCAGAAATTGCACCCGCAGCGCCCGCGTCAATGGCATCTTTCACCTGCGATGGTTCAGAAATCCCAAAGCCCTGAAGTGATGGTGCGGCACCAAATTCAGTCAGTTTTTCTACCAGATGATGCAGCGGCAACTGGGCGCGCGTTTCTGCACCCGTGACACCGGCACGAGAAAGCAGGTAGGTATAACCACGGCCATGGGTCGCGATTTCACGCAGCAGCGCGTCATCTGCATTTGGCGGACAAATGAAGATTGGTGCGACGTTATGGCGCATCGCTGCCTGGCGGAATGGCGCAGACTCTTCGATTGGCACATCAGCAATCAATACAGAATCGACACCCACTTTCTCGCAAAGCGCATAAAACTCATCAATCCCACGGCTAAACACCAGGTTGGCATACATCAACAAGCCAATCGGAATCGTCGGGTGCTTCTGGCGAATAACGGCCAGCATTTCGAAACACTGCGTTGGTGTGACACCAGCGGCAAAAGCACGCAGAGCCGCGTTTTGAATGGTCGGGCCATCTGCCAGCGGGTCGGAGAAGGGAATGCCCAACTCCAGCGCATCTGCACCCGCTTCAATCAGTGTGTCGATAATCTTTAGTGACTGCTCTGGCGACGGATCGCCCAGAGTAACGAAGGGAACAAAAGCGCCTTCACCACGAGCTTGCAACTGTTCAAATGCGTGTTGATAACGTTCCATTAGATTTCCCCTCGCGCTTTAAGAATGTCGTGAACGGTGAAGATGTCTTTGTCACCACGGCCGGAGAGGTTTACCACCAGCAGCTGTTCTTTTTCCGGGTTCTCTTTGATCATTTTCAACGCGTGAGCCAGTGCGTGGGAAGATTCCAGCGCCGGGATAATACCTTCACTACGACATAGCGTTTTGAATGCTTCCAGTGCTTCGTCATCGGTAATCGAAACATAATCTGCACGACCGATGCTATTCAGGTGCGCATGTTGAGGGCCGACAGACGGGAAATCCAAACCAGCAGAGATAGAGTAAGACTCTTCAATCTGGCCTTCGTCAGTTTGCATCATTGGGGATTTCATCCCGAAATAGATGCCAACACGGCCATGTTTAAGTGGCGCGCCGTGCTCACCACTTTCGATGCCGTGCCCGGCTGGTTCAACACCAATCAGGCCGACTTTGGCATCGTTGATAAAGTCGGCAAACATGCCGATTGCGTTAGAACCACCGCCTACACAGGCGATAACTGCATCTGGCAGGCGGCCTTCTTTTTCAAGGATCTGCGCTTTGGTTTCTTCACCGATCATGCGCTGGAACTCTCGCACGATGGTCGGGAATGGATGTGGGCCTGCTGCGGTGCCGAGCATATAGTGCGCGGTGTCGTAGCTTCCAGACCAGTCACGCAATGCTTCGTTACAGGCATCTTTGAGCGTGGCAGAACCGCTATGTACAGGAATCACTTCAGCACCCATCAGGCGCATACGGAACACGTTCGGCGACTGGCGCTCAACGTCTTTTGCACCCATATAAATGCGACATTTCAGGCCGAGCAGGGCGCTGGCTAATGCGGAAGCCACGCCATGTTGACCGGCACCGGTTTCGGCGATGATTTCAGTTTTGCCCATTTTCTTAGCAAGCAGCGCCTGGCCGAGAACCTGATTGGTTTTGTGTGCGCCGCCGTGCAGTAAATCTTCACGTTTTAAATACAAGGTGGTTTTGGTGCCAGCTGTCAGGTTACGACATTTGGTCAGTGCCGTTGGGCGGCCAGCATAGTTTTTTAGCAGGTCGTTAAATTCAGCCTGAAACTCAGCATCGCTTTGTGCGGCTACAAAAGCTTCTTCTAACTGACGCAGTGCAGGCATCAGGATTTGTGGCACGTACATGCCACCAAACTCACCGAAATAGGGATTAAGTAAAGTCATGATATTTTCCTTAGTAAGCCCGCAGCGTCTGGAAGACGGCAGCCAGCTTGTTAGCATCTTTAATACCCGGTGCGCTTTCTACACCTGAGTTGAAATCTAAACCGATGCAGCCCGTTTTCGCTGCTTCTATGCAATTATCCGCACCCAGTCCGCCAGCCAGAATCACGTTGTCCAGATTCTGGCCTGCCAGGAGTGACCAATCAAAACGTTGCCCGCTGCCGCCCTGGCCGTTGTCGAACAGGTATTTGTCGACGTGGTTTAAATCACGCGCAGGCAGGCTGTCTTTTACGCTCAGTGCTTTCCAGATTTGAACCTTTTCTGGAAGGGTTGCGCGCAGTTCGTCGATGTACGCCTGGTTTTCATCACCATGCAGTTGAACGGCATTCAGCGAGAACGCCTCAGCTTTTTGCACGACTTCATTAACCGGAGTATTGCGGAACACACCGGCATATTTCAGTGGCGCGCCAGCAATAACCGCTGCGGCGGTTTCATCGCTGACAAAGCGCGGTGAGGTTGGCACAAAAATCAGGCCGCCATAAATGGCACCCGCTTCATAGGCGGCGCGAGCATCTTGCGCACGGGTCAGGCCGCAAACTTTGTTATTGCCTAATGTGACGCGGCGAACCGCTGCATTGAGATCGTCTTCGCCCATTAAGGCGGAGCCAATCAGGAAGCCGTTGGCAAAATGGCTTAGTTCACGAATCTGGCCGTAATTGCTGATGCCGGACTCGCTGATGACCGTCACGCCATGGCCTAATCGCGGCGCTAACTGGCGTGTGCGGTTGAGGTCGATGGATAAATCGCGCAGGTCGCGGTTGTTGATACCGACAACTTTTGCTTTCAGCTCAATCGCACGTTCCAATTCTTCTTCATTACTCACTTCGGTCAGCACGCCCATATTCAGGCTGTGCGCAACGGCAGCGAGCTGGCGATATTGTTCGTCGTCGAGTACCGATAACATCAGCAGGCAGGCATCGGCCTGATAAAAACGCGCCAGGTGAATCTGATACGCGTCGAGAATAAAGTCTTTGCACAATACTGGCTGCGTGACGATGCTGCTGACAATTGGCAGGAAATCGAAGCTGCCCTGGAAATATTTCTCGTCAGTCAATACTGAAATGGCGGAAGCGTAGTGTTTATAAACATTAGCAATACGCGCCGGGTCGAAATCATCACGAATCACGCCTTTAGATGGAGAGGCTTTTTTACACTCCAGAATAAAGGCTGTACGGGCACCTTGCAGAGCATGATAAAAATTGCGTGTTGCCGGTACGATGTTGTTCTGGAAACTTGCCAAGGGTTGTTGTTGCTTGCGTGCTTCAACCCAAATCGCCTTATCGTCGACGATCTTCTTTAATACTGTTTCCTGCATGACTTATCCTCTTCCTGCCAGCGCTGTAACCCGGTCATACGCAGCACCGCTGCGCAGTACTTCCAGCACTCGTTGTGCGTTCGCTTTAAGATCTTCTTGCCCATGCAGGCGCATTAACATTGCGACGTTTGCCGCTACAGCGGACTCATGAGCTGTCTCTCCTTTACCTTGTAACAGGCGGCTGAGAATGTCACGGTTTTCTTCCGGTGTGCCGCCTGCAAGCTGGTCCTGGTGATAAGCAGGAAGGCCAAAGTCAGTCGCTTCCAGTTGGTAGCTTTTGATCTCGCCGTCATGCAGCTCAGCAACTTGCGTGGTGGCATGCAGAGACACTTCGTCCATTCCACCGCTGTGTACCACCGCCGCACGTTTGTAACCCAGGACTCGCAGGGTTTCGGCAATCGGCAACACCAGTTCTGCACTGTAAACGCCAATCAGCGCCATTTGCGGGTGAGCCGGGTTAATCAGTGGTCCGAGCACGTTAAACAAGGTGCGGGTTTTTAACTGCTGGCGCACAGGCATCGCGTGGCGGAAACCGGTGTGGTATTTCGGTGCGAACAGGAAACAGACGCCCAAATCATCAAGTGCTTTACGGGACGCTTCAGCACTCATTTCCAGATTAATACCAAACGCGGCCAGTAAGTCGGAAGAGCCAGATTTACTGGAAACACTCCGGTTGCCGTGTTTCGCCACTTTCAGTCCCACTGCGGCGGCCACAAAGGCGCTGGCAGTGGAAATATTAATGCTATTGCTGCCGTCGCCGCCGGTGCCAACGATATCGGCAAACGGATAATCCGGGCTTGGGAATGGCGCTGCGGCTTCAAGCATTGCAGTCGCGGCACCGGCAATTTCGTTGGGATGCTCACCGCGAACTTTCATGCTGACCAGCGCCGCAGCCAGTTGTTCTGGCTTCAGCTCGCCGCGCACAATCGCAGCAAATAGCTGGTGGCTTTCTTCACGGCTCAGCGTCTGTGCTTTGTACAGCTTGTCGAGAATCGGTTGCAGCGTGTTGGCTTGTTTTAACTTCAGCAGCGCCCAGTCGAGCGTTTGTTCCAGCAGGCGCGCGCCGTGCGTGGTCAGAATAGATTCCGGGTGGAACTGGAAACCACACACGCGGTCGGCGTCGTGACGAACCGCCATCACCATGCCGTCGAAATGAGCGTTAATCGTCAAACCTGCTGGAATATTGCTGCCAACCAGTGAGTGGTAGCGTGCAACCGGCAGCGGATTAGGTAGACCGGCAAACATCGCTTCGCCGTCATGGGAAATAATCGACGCTTTACCATGCAAGATTTCACCCGCCTGGCCGACATAACCGCCATACGCTTCGACAATCGCCTGGTGACCGAGGCAAATACCGATAATCGGCAATTTGCCACGTAGACGCGTCAACAGTTCAGGCATACAGCCCGCTTCACTAGGCGCACCAGGACCTGGTGAGAGCATCAGTATCGGGTTGTCCATGGTTTCCAGACGCTCAATTAAGGTCTGTGCTGGAACATGGTTACGGTAGATGACGACATTGTGTCCGTTAGCACGCAGCTGATCGGCCAGGTTATAGGTAAACGAGTCGATATTATCGAGCAGCAGAATGTCAGCCATCAGAAAATCTCCTGTGCATGATGCGCGGTAGCGATAGCGCGCAGTACAGCGCGGGCTTTGTTACGTGTTTCGTCAGCTTCGGACTGCGGTACGGAATCTAGCACCACGCCAGCCCCAGCCTGTACGGTGGCAATGCCGTTTTCGACGTAGGCGGAGCGGATAACGATGCAGGTGTCTAGATCACCATGAGCGGTGAAGTAACCCACGGCACCGCCGTAGCTGCCGCGACGCACGCCTTCGGCTTTGGCAATTAACTGCATAGCGCGAACTTTCGGCGCACCGCTCAGCGTGCCCATGTTCATACAGGCGCGGTAAGCGTGCAGCACATCCAGATCTTTATGCAGCTCGCCAACCACACGGGAAACCAGGTGCATCACAAATGAATAACGGTCGACTTTGGTCAGGTCGGCAACATAACGGCTGCCTGGTGTGCAAATGCGCGCCAGGTCGTTACGCGCCAGGTCAACCAACATCAGATGTTCGGACATCTCTTTATGGTCGGTACGCATTTCCAGCTCAATGCGACTGTCGAGGTCACGATCAAGCGAACCATCAGCACGGCGACCGCGTGGGCGAGTCCCGGCAATCGGGTAGATTTCAATCTGGCGGGAATCGGCGTCGTATTTCAGCGAGCTTTCAGGGGATGCGCCAAACAGCGTGAAATCGTTATCCTGCATGAAGAACATATAAGGACTTGGGTTGCTCTTTTTCAGCGTCTGATAGGCGGCCAGCGGAGAAGGGCAAGGCAGCGAGAAACGGCGTGACGGCACCACCTGGAAAATTTCACCGATGCGAATCGCTTTCTGCATTTTGCGCACCACATCGCCAAACTCTTCATCGCTCTGGTTGCATTCGCAGGTCATGCGCTCGACTTTTTGTACTGGCAGTGGTGCGGGCTCTTGCTCCATCTGCTTGCTCAGTTGCGCAGTGCGTTGAATCAAACGCTGCTTTTCTGATGCTGACGGGGTGAACAAGCTCGTCTGAATGCGGGTGTGTTTTTTCTGATGGTCGATTACCAGCAACGTCTCTGCCAGGTAGAAACAGTAGTCGGGACAGTTGTTGTCTTGCTTGAGTTCGGGCAAGTCTTCAAATCCTGCCACCAGGTCGTATGCAAACAAGCCGCCGAAGAACATCGCTTCGCGCTCGTTTTCCGGCACGGTGACCAATTCCTGCATAATGCGGAAGGCGTCAAAAACGGAAAGCGAACACAGGCGAGCGTCTTCATCCAGCAGGGAACTCACCGCCGGGAACCGCAATACACGGCCTTGCGGCGAGTGTTGATTCTCGACACCTGATGGCAGCGCGGCATCCAGCAAGGGAAGTAACGACGCACCATTTTCTGAAAGGGCGTGAATCGTGACGGTGTCACCTAAAGCGGTAATGCGCAACGCACTGTCGACTAATAGCAAGCTTTTTAAATCGTCTTTGCTGTCGATATCGGCTGATTCGAGTAACAAGGTCGCAGGGCGAGCGCCGCACAGCTGGTGGAAAACGGCTGTTGGGTTATCACGATATGGCGCGTCGTTAATCAGTAATTCGAGCGCTGGTTTTTGTGTTTGCATTTTTTGCTCTCATATTTTGTTCAAAAAAAAGCCCGCTTCATTGGCGGGCCTGGTATCTGGGCTGAATTTCAGCCATAGCGATGACACTGCCCGTTATCAGGAAGTACGCCACCAGCTGTGCATGCGGATTATCGCTTTCATTATCAGATACCTTTCTCGTGTGAACTTGCGTACTAGTTAACTAGTTCGATGAATCAAAGTCAATAGCGATTTTTAGTTATGAAGGAAAATCGTTATCATGAGCGGCGTTTTTCATTTTATTAACACACCCGGAGTTATTTTGAGCCAACCAACACTAGCGGTGATTTACGACTTACATAGCCATACCACCGCGTCAGATGGCCTGCTAACGCCCGAGGCGTTAGTACAACGAGCCGTTGAAATGCGTGTTGGCATTCTGGCAATAACAGACCATGACACAGTAGCCGGAATTGCTGCTGCAAGGGAAGCGGTATCACGCCTGCAATTGCCACTGCGTTTAATTAGTGGCGTTGAGATCTCTACCATCTGGGAAAACCATGAAATACATATTGTTGGACTAGGTGTAGATGAGCACAATCCGCAATTAGCTGAGTTTCTTGCCCAGCAAAGTGAGCGCCGTGTTCAGCGAGCAGCATTAATCGCAGAACGCCTGGAAAAAGCACATATCCCCGGAGCACTTGAAGGCGCAATGCGTCATGCCAATGGTGGCGAAGTGACTCGCGGGCATTTCGCGCGTTTCTTGGTGGAGTGTGGTAAGGCCAATACCATGGCTGATGTGTTTAAGAAATATCTCGCAAAGGGGAAAACCGGTTACGTTCCGCCACAGTGGTGTACAATAGAACAAGCTATTGATGTCATTCATCATTCTGGCGGGCAAGCGGTTCTGGCGCATCCAGGCCGTTATGACCTGAGTGCTAAATGGCTGAAAAGGTTGCTGGCGCACTTTGCCGAAAGTGGTGGCGATGCCATGGAAGTCGCGCAGTGCCAGCAAGCTCCCAATGAGCGCACCCAACTTGCGAGTTACGCACAGCAATTTAATTTGCTGGCGTCACAAGGCTCAGATTTCCATATGCCTTGCGCGTGGATCGAGCTTGGGCGCAAGCTCTGGCTGCCTGCAGGCGTAGTACCTGTTTGGCAGAATTGGGATGTCGGCCACATCGCAAAATAGAGGGCAGTCGTATGAGTCAATTTTTCTATATTCACCCGGATAACCCACAACAGCGTCTGATCAACCAGGCTGTTGAAATTGTTCGTAAGGGCGGCGTTATCGTTTACCCAACCGACTCGGGTTATGCATTGGGTTGTAAACTTGAAGATAAAACGGCAATGGAGCGCATTTGCCGCATCCGTCATTTGCCTGATGGGCACAATTTTACGTTGATGTGCCGGGATTTATCCGAGCTTTCAACATATGCATTTGTTGATAACGTGGCGTTTCGTTTAATCAAAAATAATACGCCAGGTAATTACACCTTTATTCTCAAAGGCACCAAAGAAGTTCCGCGCCGTTTGTTGCAGGAAAAGCGTAAAACGATTGGCTTACGCGTTCCTTCCAACCCGATAGCGTTGGCGTTGCTGGAAGTGCTGGACCAACCGATGTTATCGACATCGCTGATGCTGCCAGGCAGTGAGTTTACCGAGTCAGATCCAGAAGAAATTAAGGACCGTCTCGAAAAGGTTGTCGATTTAGTTATCCACGGTGGTTACCTTGGGCAGCAGCCGACAACGGTTGTTGATTTAACTGAGGATGCACCTGTTGTTATCCGCGAAGGTGCCGGTGACGCTAAGCCTTTCTTATAAGTGCGTCTGCGGCTATACTGTGCGGCCTAAAATGGGGCTGACATGCTTCATTATCCCAATTCGACGCCTGTGAAGGCGACACCCGAGGAAGCTCAATGAGCGATAAGAGCGAAAAGTTACAAAAAGTTTTGGCCCGTGCAGGCCATGGTTCCCGTCGTGAGATTGAAACCATTATCTCTGCCGGCCGTGTCAGTGTGGATGGCAAAGTTGCCAAATTAGGTGATCGTGTTGAAGTAACACAGGCCCTGAAAATCCGTATTGATGGTCACCTGATTTCCATTAAAGAATCTGCAGAACAGATTTGCCGCGTGTTGGCTTACTACAAGCCAGAAGGCGAATTGTGTACGCGTAATGACCCGGAAGGGCGTCCAACCGTATTTGATCGTTTACCAAAACTGCGCGGTGCGCGCTGGATTGCGGTCGGTCGTCTGGATGTGAATACCTGTGGTTTATTACTTTTCACAACTGACGGTGAGCTGGCAAACCGCCTGATGCACCCAAGTCGCGAAGTAGAGCGTGAATACGCAGTACGTGTGTTCGGCGAAGTTGACGACGACAAAGTGAAGCAACTGGGTCGTGGTGTGCAGCTTGAAGATGGCCCGGCCGCGTTTAAAACCATCAAATTTACCGGTGGTGAAGGCATTAACCAATGGTACAACGTTACTCTGACTGAAGGCCGCAACCGTGAAGTGCGCCGCCTCTGGGAAGCAGTAGGTGTCCAGGTTAGCCGTCTGATTCGTGTGCGTTACGGTGACATCCAGTTGCCGAAAGGCCTGCCACGTGGTGGTTACACTGAACTCGATCTGGGGCAAACTAACTACCTGCGTAAATTGGTAGAGTTGCAGGAAGAGACAGAAAGCAAAGTGGCGGTAGAAAAAGACCGTCGCCGCATGAAGGCGAACCAGATTCGTCGTGCGGTGAAACGCCACACGCAAACCACGGGTAGTGGTGGTGGCCGTCGCGGTGGACGCTCCAGTTAATACATCAATCCCCTCTGACGAGGGGATTTTTTTATCTAGTAATCGATACCGATTTGCGCTTTAACGCCTGCATCAAAGGCATGTTTGACCGGCCTTAACTCACTCACCGTATCCGCCACTTCAAGAATATCCCGATGACATCCGCGCCCGGTCACGATAACCGTCTGGTTTGCAGGACGATGTGTAAGCGCCGCCAGCACCTCTTCAAGAACCAGGTAATCGTAGGCGACCATATAGGTGATTTCGTCGAGGAGAACCATATCCAGTGACTCATCTGCCAGCATACGCTTTGCATGCTCCCACACTTCCAGACACGCTGCGGTATCAGTTTCACGGTTTTGAGTATCCCAGGTAAAACCAGTTGCCATAACCTGAAACTCAACACCCAGTGGTTCTAGTAGATTACGTTCACCGTTTGGCCACTGGCCTTTGATAAACTGGATCACACCGACTTTCTTACCGTGGCCAACGGCACGGGTTGCAGTGCCAAAAGCCGCTGTTGTTTTCCCTTTACCGTTTCCGGTAAAGACAATCAAAATACCGCGTTCATCTTGTGCTGCAGCGACGCGAGCATCGACTTTCTCTTTTTGGCGCTGTTGGCGCTGCTGGTAACGATCTTCACTCATTCGGAAATTCCTGGTTTACGGTTGGGTTGAGCATCAAAGCTCATTCCTGTTTTACGACGACTATCATCGCCCATCAGCCATAAATAGAGCGGCATGAGGTCCCGTGGCGTTTTCAGCTTATCAGGATCCTCTGTGGGAAATGCGCTAGCACGCATTGCAGTACGTGTACCACCGGGGTTTATACAATTGACGCGCAAATTATGTTGTTTATATTCTTCCGCCAGCACTTGCATCATCCCTTCGGTGGCGAACTTTGATACCGCATAGGCACCCCAGCCCGCACGTCCCTGGCGGCCTACACTTGAGCTTGTGAAGACTAACGAACCGGCATCAGATTTGAGTAATAAAGGAAGCAATGCCTGAGTCAGGAAGAAGGTGACGTTAACATTTACCTGCATCACGTTCTGCCATATTTGCGGATCTTGTTCATCCATTGGGCAAATATCGCCGAGGATACCGGCATTGTGCAGTACACCGTCTAAGCGCGGAAAAAGAGCTGAAAGATTTTGTGCAAGACTCTGGCAGTCTTCGGGTGTTGCGTTGGAAAAATCCAGGGTAAACCAGTGCGGCAAGGTGCCATTACTGGTGTTGATTTCATCGGCGACTCTACGCAGCTTATCTTCGTTGCGGCCAAGCAGAATGACGTTTGCACCATAACGTGCATAAGTTAAGGCGGCTTCCCGTCCGATACCATCACTGGCGCCGGTGACTAAAATGATGCGATTTTGCAGTAAATCTGTTTTCGGTTGATAGTGCACTTTCAACTCCTCGCGCGATGCTTTTGCTCACGTCTTATTTCTCGGATTTATAACCTTTAGGCTTTATGCCTGAAAGGACTGGTTATTTCAATCAGGCAACAGGAGACAATACCTTTGATTAACATTTTGCAAAAGTTTCATTTTGCTAAAGGCATTCAGGAAGAGGGCTCGCAGCATTTATAGTTGCTTACAGACGTAGAATCACGGCTCGGTTACACTGGGTGATAGATATTTAATGCTCTGAATGGAAGGCGGAAAGCGTGGATCTGATTGCAAACTATGGGTTGTTTTTGGCGAAAATTGTCACGGTCGTTGCGGCTATTGGTATTCTTGTCACGATTATTGTGAATGTTGCCAGTCGCAAAAGACATCAGCGAGGTGAGCTGCGTCTCACCAATTTAAGTGAACAATACCAGGAAATGCAGGAAGAAATGCAGGTGGCAAGGCTTGATGGCCATCAGCAAAAACTCTGGCATAAAGCTCAAAAGAAAAAACACAAACTCGAAGCGAAACAAGCAAAAGCACGCGCTAAACGAGGTGAAACGGTTATTTCTGGCAAACCAACACTTTATGTATTGGATTTTAAAGGAAGTATGGATGCTCACGAGGTTACTTCCCTGCGCGAAGAGATAACCGCAGTATTGGCCGTAGTGAAGCCCGAAGATGAGGTTCTGCTGCGTCTGGAGAGTCCTGGCGGTGTTGTTCATGGTTACGGGCTTGCTGCATCGCAATTACAGCGTCTGCGCGACAGCAAAGTACGTCTGACGGTTGCTGTGGATAAAGTAGCAGCCAGCGGTGGTTATATGATGGCGTGTGTGGCTGACAAAATCGTCGCTGCTCCGTTTTCTATTATTGGCTCGATTGGTGTCGTCGCACAGGTTCCAAACTTCCATCGCTTACTAAAACGCAATGATATAGATGTTGAGTTGCATACTGCCGGGCAGTACAAACGTACGTTGACACTGTTTGGTGAAAACACCGAGCAGGGGCGCGAGAAATTCCGTGAAGACCTCAACGAAACCCATCAGCTGTTTAAGCAGTTTGTCCATGATATGCGCCCATCATTAGATATTGATTCCGTGGCGACAGGTGAACATTGGTACGGCACTCAAGCTTTAGAAAAAGGTTTGGTCGATGCAGTGAGCACCAGTGATGATTTGCTGATTAATCTGATGAAAGACCGCGAAGTGATCAACGTTCACTACACGCGCCGTAAAAAAATGATGGACCGTTTTACCGGTAGTGCGGCAAATAGCCTTGATAATCTTTTGCTACGCTGGTGGCAGCGTGGGGAAAAACCACTGTTGTAATCAAATTCAGCGCGTAATTAAAAACGAGGCCTTTTGGCCTCGTTTTTTTGTTTAGTCTTGCAGGTGATATTTTTCAGCAAATACATGCGCAAGATGTTTAAACATATTAAATACGGCGGTGCTTTTACCGGTAGGTAAGCCTTGCTCATCAAGGAAGTATTCACCTTTGAATACCAGCACCCCGTTTTTTTGTTCGACGTCAGTTGCTTCCATTCCATGCATGAAATCTTCATGGGCACGGATAACTTTGTTGGCTTCAATAATTAGCGACTGTTTATCGATAGGTTGAGTGGTCGGTTTCATGATTTCCTCCTTTAAAAACTGGCAGTAGTGTACTTCCGCTATACTGCAAAGGGCAATATCTCCTGAGTAAACCTAAGGTGATTTAATCAGTTTAGTGTGCTGGTAGGAATCGGAGCTGCATGCTAATAAAGTTGCGTAACTCATTTTATCAGGTAGAGTGTGACGCTTTCGCAAATCTGGCAACGGAATTGCTTGACATTCAACCAAAGTTCCGTCGTGCTATGTCACCGATGCGAAAGACTCGTTATCTCAATCACCTGCGAATGTTCGCTTAATCTGGCCGGTGATGAAAAAAGAGTTGATATCCATTGACGCTGTCGCAATATAGAAAAGCGCGTCGCCAGTGGAAGGTGCAACTAGCGTGCGACGTCTCCTGGAAGAATTACATTAGGTAAAGGTGAATATGGGTAAAGCTCTCGTCATCGTTGAGTCCCCGGCAAAAGCCAAAACGATCAACAAATATCTCGGGAATGACTACGTGGTTAAGTCCAGCGTCGGTCATATCCGTGATTTGCCGACCAGTGGATCAACCACCAAGAAGAGCGCTGACTCCGCCTCCACCAAAGGGACCAAAAAGGTCAAAAAGGATGAACGCGGCGCGCTCGTAAATCGTATGGGTGTCGATCCATGGCACAACTGGGAAGCGCAGTACGAAGTGCTGCCTGGTAAGGAAAAAGTGGTTTCGGAACTGAAATCACTGGCTGAAAAAGCAGACCATATCTATCTCGCAACCGACCTTGACCGCGAAGGGGAAGCCATTGCATGGCACCTGCGGGAAGTTATCGGTGGTGATGAAACGCGTTACAGCCGCGTTGTTTTTAACGAGATTACAAAAAATGCAATTCAACAGGCCTTCGAAAAGCCGGGCGAATTAAATATTGACCGTGTTAACGCACAGCAAGCGCGTCGCTTTATGGACCGCGTTGTGGGCTACATGGTGTCTCCGCTGCTGTGGAAGAAAATTGCCCGTGGTCTTTCTGCTGGCCGTGTACAGTCTGTTGCTGTGCGTCTGGTGGTTGACCGTGAACGCGAAATTAAAGCGTTTGTGCCGGAAGAATATTGGGAAATTGACGCGAACCTGACGACGCCGAAAGGCGATAGTCTGCCGGTTCAGGTCAGTCACCATAAAGACAAGCCATTCCGCCCGGTTAACCGTGAGCAGACCATGTCTGCGGTTAGCGAACTGGAAAAAGCCAGTTATTCGGTGCTTGAGCGTGAAGATAAGCCAACCAGCAGCAAACCTGGTGCGCCGTTCATTACCTCTACTTTGCAGCAGGCTGCAAGTACCCGTCTTGGTTTTGGTGTGAAGAAAACCATGATGATGGCACAGCGTCTTTATGAAGCGGGCCATATTACTTACATGCGTACTGACTCAACTAACTTGAGCCAGGATGCGGTGAGCATGGTACGTGGTTATATCGAAGAGAGTTTCGGTAAGAAATATCTTCCAGAAGCCGCGAATCATTACTCCAGCAAAGAAAACTCGCAAGAAGCGCACGAAGCGATTCGTCCTTCTGATGTGAGTGTTGTTGCCGAGTCGCTCAAAGACATGGAAGCTGATGCACAGAAACTTTACCAGCTGATTTGGCGCCAGTTTGTAGCGTGCCAAATGACGCCTGCGCAATACGATTCCACTACCTTGACTGTGAAAGCCGGTGATTTCCGTCTGAAAACGCGTGGCCGTACGTTGCGTTTTGATGGCTGGACAAAAGTGATGCCTGCGCTGCGCAAAGGTGACGAAGACCGTACATTGCCAGCTGTAGAGCAGGGTGATGAACTCGCACTGGTTGAGATCATTCCTGGCCAGCACTTTACTAAACCACCGGCTCGTTTTAGTGAAGCCTCGTTGGTTAAAGAGTTGGAGAAACGTGGGATTGGTCGCCCGTCTACGTACGCATCGATCATTTCCACCATCCAGGATCGTGGTTATGTGCGTGTAGAAAACCGCCGTTTCTATGCTGAAAAAATGGGTGAAATCGTTACTGATCGCCTGGAAGAAAACTTCCGTGAGCTGATGAACTACGATTTCACCGCGCAAATGGAAAGCAGCCTTGACCAGGTGGCTAATAATCAGGCCGAGTGGAAAGGGGTGCTGGACAACTTCTTTAGCGATTTCAGTGAGCAACTTGGTAAAGCTGAGCTGGATCCGGAAGAAGGCGGTATGCGTCCAAACCAGATGGTACTGACCAGCATCGATTGCCCGACCTGTGGTCGTGAAATGGGTATTCGCACTGCCAGTACCGGTGTGTTCCTCGGTTGCTCCGGCTACGCATTGCCAGTGAAAGAACGCTGCAAAACCACCATTAACCTGGTGCCGGAAAACGAAGTCCTCAATGTTCTTGAAGGGGATGATGCGGAAACTAACGCGCTGCGTGCGAAACGTCGTTGTACCAAATGCGGTACCGCGATGGACAGCTACCTCATCGATCCAAAACGTAAGCTGCATGTTTGTGGTAATAACCCAACATGTGATGGTTACGAAATCGAAGAGGGCGAGTTCCGCATTAAGGGTTATGACGGCCCAATCGTTGAGTGTGAGAAATGTGGTTCTGAAATGCACCTGAAAATGGGGCGTTTCGGTAAGTACATGGCTTGTACTAACGACGATTGCAAAAATACCCGTAAGATCCTGCGTAACGGTGAAGTTGCTCCACCGAAGGAAGATCCGGTTCCGTTGCCAGAACTTCCTTGCGAGAAGTCGGATGCCTATTTTGTCCTGCGTGATGGCGCGGCGGGTGTTTTCCTTGCGGCAAACACTTTCCCTAAATCGCGTGAAACACGTGCGCCATTAGTGGAAGAACTGTACCGCTTCCGTGACCGTCTGCCAGAGAAACTGCGTTATCTGGCTGACGCTCCACAACAAGATGCGGACGGTAACAAAGCGGTTGTCCGGTTTAGCCGTAAGACTAAGCAACAGTATGTTTCTTCTGAAAAAGAAGGCAAAGCGACTGGCTGGTCAGCATTCTTTGTTGATGGTAAGTGGGTTGAAGGCAAGAAGTAATCCTTCTTAAAATTTAAAAGCCGGGGCATTTGCTCCGGTTTTTTTATATCCTTTTATATAACCTGATTATTATTTTTTCTTTCAATCTATACATAGATGATATAACTGATATAGTAGTTGAAGAGAATTTCACCTCGTCTGAACCCCTGCCACTGCGTGTGTCGGGGCTGCTTTTACTGCGGATGGAACGCCATGAAACTACAGCAACTTCGTTATATCGTAGAGGTGGTAAATCACAACCTCAACGTCTCGTCGACGGCAGAAGGGCTTTACACTTCTCAGCCGGGGATCAGTAAACAAGTTCGTATGTTGGAGGACGAACTGGGGATTCAGATCTTTGCGCGTAGCGGCAAGCACCTGACTCAGGTGACGCCTGCCGGGCAGGAGATTATTCGAATTGCCCGCGAAGTGCTCTCAAAAGTGGATGCTATTAAGTCTGTCGCCGGTGAGCACACCTGGCCGGACAAAGGTTCGCTCTATGTCGCTACAACCCATACACAGGCTCGCTACGCACTGCCAAATGTGATTAAAGGGTTTATTGAGCGCTACCCGCGTGTCTCGCTGCATATGCACCAGGGTTCACCAACACAAATTGCTGAAGCAGTGTCTAAAGGCAATGCCGATTTTGCGATAGCGACCGAAGCTTTACATCTTTATGATGATTTAGTGATGTTGCCTTGCTATCACTGGAACCGCTCGATTGTTGTCACGCCTGATCATCCGCTAGCATCAAAAGAGTCCGTCTCTATTGAAGAGCTGGCGCAATATCCGCTGGTTACCTACACCTTTGGTTTCACCGGGCGTTCTGAATTAGATACGGCATTTAATCGTGCGGGACTAACACCGCGTATCGTGTTCACAGCAACTGATGCTGATGTGATTAAAACTTACGTGCGCCTGGGATTAGGGGTCGGGGTTATTGCCAGCATGGCGGTGGACCCGGTATCAGACCCTGATTTGGTGCGTATTGAAGCCCAGGGCGTATTTAGCCACAGCACCACTAAAATTGGTTTCCGCCGTAGCACGTTCTTGCGCAGTTACATGTATGATTTTATTCAGCGTTTTGCCCCGCATCTGACTCGTGATGTGGTTGATACCGCTGTAGCATTAAAATCTAACGAAGATATTGAAGCGATGTTTAAAGATATTAAATTACCAGCAAAATAATATCGCGAGGTATCTTTCCATGCGCGAAAGATACCTCTTCTCATTTGCATAAAGAATATGATTTACCTCTCGCCATATTTATTCCCTTCTTGAAACTCTCATTTCCCACATAATATAAGTGGTTAATCTGTCTCAATTAAGAGACAAACGTAGATAATAAATAACCACTGCGCAAATTTACTGTTTCAATTATTTATTTCAGGTCAAAAGATTAAATATTTTCCTGCAACTGGAAAGCAATTTCGCTGGCTTTTGTACTAGAGTTTCTTTAGGATTAATCCCAGCTGGCGATTAATTATACCGATTGTTTAATGATTTATGATAAGTGGTGCCGATTGTATGAGGTTAGCAATGCCTTCAGGAAGTGAAGAACCGCAAAAGGAAACAGGGCTTAAGCGTAAAGCCTGGATGGCGGTGTTTCTCGTATCAGGTCTGTTCTGGCTCGTTGTCGCGTTGGCAGCCTGGCATTTTTGGGGGTAATTATGACAACCCTTGCTCAAAGACAAGTGCAAAAAAGTGTACGTCAGCAAGATGACAAGCTGCAGAAAGAAGCAAAATCTGGTGAAGTTCAGGTTCCTGAGTCGTGGCAGTTGACTCAACAACAAAAAGAATTTATCGATCTGTTTTCAACAGACGAACATATAGAACAATAAGAGTTATTTTTATTTACCTTTATTTAACTTGCGGTCAATCACACTTTTTTATTATATGTGATTAACACCTCACTCTTAAGTAATCACTACACACAGCAATATTCAAGCAGACTGATTAATTATTCAGTCATAGTGTTTACCAAAAATAAAGAGAGTGGATTATGGATACTCACTGTAGTGCCAAATACTGGTCATGGCTTAGCGTATTTTCCGTTTCGTTTGCATTTTGGGCCCACATGGTCTGGATGCTTACTCACTAATTATTCCAACACCCCGGTCTCCTCCGGGGTGTAATCAAATCTCTCTTCTGTCTTTACACAACCCAATTTATCAATTTGGGTTGTTATCAAATCGTTACGACATCTTTGTGTTATCTTTAATACTGTCCCTGATCTTAGTCAGGGATACCGCTATCCTAAGAAATTTACGGAGGAGCTATGTCGTTAACCCTACGAGAGGCCAGTAAGGATACTTTACAGGCGCTAAATAAAACCTATCACTATTACAGCTTGCCGCTGGCCGCAAAGGAACTTGGGGATATCACTCGGTTACCCAAGTCATTGAAAGTTCTACTTGAAAACCTGCTGCGCTGGCAGGATGAAGACTCCGTCACTCAGGATGATATTCATGCCCTGGCCGCATGGCTGAAGAATGCTCATGCCGATCGTGAAATTGCTTATCGCCCCGCGCGTGTTCTGATGCAAGATTTTACTGGCGTACCGGCAGTGGTTGATTTAGCCGCCATGCGTGAAGCCGTAAAACGTCTGGGCGGAGATGTTGCCAAAGTTAATCCTCTTTCTCCTGTTGACCTCGTTATTGACCACTCCGTGACTGTCGATCATTTCGGTAATGATGATGCTTTTGAAGAAAACGTTCGCCTGGAAATGGAACGTAATCATGAGCGATATGTTTTCCTGCGCTGGGGCCAACAAGCATTTAGTCGTTTTAGTGTGGTACCACCAGGAACTGGAATCTGCCACCAGGTCAATCTGGAATATCTTGGAAAAGCAGTATGGAGCGAAATGCAGGGTGATGAACTGGTAGCTTATCCAGACACGCTGGTGGGCACCGATTCACACACTACTATGATCAACGGCCTTGGTGTTCTGGGCTGGGGAGTGGGCGGTATAGAAGCGGAAGCTGCCATGCTGGGTCAGCCTGTTTCGATGCTGATTCCGGATGTTGTCGGTTTTAAACTTAACGGCAAATTGCGGGAGGGCATTACTGCGACGGACCTCGTGCTCACCGTTACGCAAATGCTCCGTAAACACGGTGTGGTTGGTAAATTCGTTGAATTCTATGGTGATGGTCTGGACTCATTGCCACTGGCCGATCGCGCAACCATCGCCAATATGGCACCAGAATATGGTGCAACCTGCGGTTTCTTCCCGATTGATGCCGTTACGCTGGATTACATGCGCCTGAGCGGACGCAGTGAAGAGCAAATAGCACTGGTGGAAGCCTATGCTAAGGTTCAGGGTATGTGGCGTAATACGGGCGATGAACCCGTATTTACAAGCACACTGGCCCTGGATATGGATGAGGTTGAAGCAAGCCTCGCTGGGCCGAAACGGCCACAGGATCGTGTTGCACTGGGTGATGTGCCGAAAGCCTTTAGCGCTAGCAATGAGCTTGAAGTAAATAGCAGCCAGAAAGATCGCGCACCTGTGGATTACACCATGGGCGGGAAGAGCTATCAGTTGCCAGACGGGGCGGTTGTGATTTCGGCGATTACGTCTTGTACTAACACTTCAAACCCAAGCGTTCTGATGGCGGCGGGCTTGCTGGCTAAAAAAGCCGTGACCTTAGGTTTAAAACGCCAGCCGTGGGTAAAAGCTTCACTGGCACCAGGCTCTAAGGTTGTTTCGGATTATCTGGCAAAAGCGAAACTTACTCCTTATCTCGATGAATTAGGTTTTAACCTGGTTGGTTATGGCTGCACCACCTGTATTGGTAACTCCGGGCCGTTGCCTGACCCCATCGAACAGGCAATTAAGAAGGGGGATCTGACCGTCGGTGCCGTGTTGTCAGGAAACCGTAACTTCGAAGGGCGTATTCACCCGCTGGTGAAAACTAACTGGCTGGCATCGCCACCGTTAGTGGTGGCTTATGCCCTTGCCGGAAATATGAACGTTAATCTGACCACCGACCCACTTGGGTATGACCGCAAAGGTGATCCTGTTTACCTCAAAGATATTTGGCCGAGCAGCCAGGAAATCGCCCGTGCAGTCGCACAGGTATCAACGGAAATGTTCCATAAAGAGTACGCTGAAGTCTTTGAGGGAACACCAGAATGGCAAAGTATCGAAGTAGACCATTCAGATACTTACGGTTGGCAGAGTGATTCTACTTATATTCGTCTGTCGCCATTCTTTGATGATATGGAAGCTACGCCGAAACCATTGCAGGACATTCATGGTGCCCGCGTGCTGGCCATGCTGGGAGATTCAGTAACTACTGACCACATTTCACCAGCCGGAAGTATTAAGCCTGATAGCCCAGCAGGGCGTTATCTACAGAACCATGGTGTTGAGCGCAAAGATTTTAACTCCTACGGGTCGCGTAGGGGTAACCACGAAGTGATGATGCGCGGGACTTTCGCCAACATTCGCATCCGTAACGAAATGGTGCCTGGTGTTGAAGGGGGAATGACGCGTTTGCTACCTGGCGATGAAGTCATCTCAATTTATGACGCTGCAATGAAATATCGCGACAAAGGCATTCCGCTCGCGGTGTTTGCCGGTAAAGAGTATGGCTCCGGTTCCAGCCGTGACTGGGCGGCAAAAGGCCCGCGTCTGCTTGGGGTGCGAGTGGTTATCGCTGAGTCATTTGAGCGCATCCACCGTTCAAACTTGATTGGCATGGGTATTTTGCCACTGGAGTTCCCACAGGGAGTGACACGTAAAACGTTAGGACTGACCGGTGAGGAGTTTATTGATATCAGCGGGCTCAACGATCTGACGCCAGGCGCTACGGTTCCGGTGATATTAACCTTCGCCGATGGTAGAAAAGAGGTGGTGGAGTGCTGCTGCCGTATTGATACCGGCAATGAACTAACGTACTTCAAAAATGACGGCATCCTGCATTACGTTATTCGCAACATGCTAAATTAGACAAAAATCTCCCCCAGCGATGGGGGAGAAATCTCTTAATCTTCAGATAGCAAATGGCCCATTTTGGCGGCCTTAGTATCCAGGTAATGCGCGTTTTTCGGATTACGGCCGACAATCAGCGGCACACGTTCAACGATATTAATTCCCGCTTCACTGAGAATTTCTACCTTGCGTGGATTATTGGTCAACAAGCGTACAGCATCAACACTTAATAGCTTAAACATGTCCGCACACAGCGTGAAGTCACGTTCATCGGCGGCAAAGCCGAGCTGGTGGTTGGCTTCGACCGTATCGTAGCCTTTATCCTGCAACGCATAGGCGCGGATTTTGTTAAGTAGACCAATGTTACGGCCTTCTTGACGGTGATATAACAAAATACCGCGGCCTTCTTCTGCAATCTGGGAAAGAGCTGCTTCAAGCTGGAAACCGCAATCGCAGCGCAGGCTGAATAGGGCATCTCCCGTCAGACACTCAGAATGTACTCGCGCCAGAACAGAATCATTCCCGCTAATATCACCAAAAACCAGAGCAACGTGGTCTTGTCCAGTTGCCAGTTCTTCAAAGCCCACCATCAGGAAATCGCCCCATGGGGTTGGCAGTTTGGCTTCTGCCACACGTTTAAGCTGCATGTGATTCTCCAGGTACTTATGTTGGCACTCATCGCGCCTGCCAGCTGTCTGGCTTGTTTAATTACTTCTGGCTATTTTGCCACAACGGCGGGTACTTCACCTAATTGACTGCCACGGCTCCTATTTTTACGCTTTGCGTTACTCTACGTTTTCCCATCGGTGCGCTTTTTCAGGTATTCTTGATATTCAAATTGCATAAGGATAAGTGATGCGGGCAATAGCAAAGCGAACGACAATGGGTGCCGGAATACTGTTAATCATGCCTTTAGCCGTATGGATTTCGGGGTGGCAGTGGGTTCCTGGTGGAAATAGTGTCTGGCTTAAAATGATGTATTGGGTGACCGAAACCGTAACCCAGCCCTGGGGCATTATTACTCATGTTTTGCTGTGCGGTTGGTTTTTATGGTGCCTGAGGTTTCGCTTAAAAGCAGCACTGATGCTATTTGCCATACTCGGTGCGGCTATCCTTATTGGGCAGGGCGTTAAATCTGTCATCAAAGATAAAGTGCAGGAACCGCGTCCGTTTGTTGTGTGGCTGGAAAAAACGCAACATATTCCAACTGATGAGTTCTACAATTTAAAGCGTAAGCAGCGTAGCGAACTGGTAAAAAGCCAGCTTGAAACGCAACAGGAAGTCCCAGGTTGGTTACGTAAACACTGGCAAAAAGAGACCGGTTTTGCGTTTCCGTCAGGGCACACGATGTTTGCTGCAAGTTGGGCCTTATTGGGTGTTGGATTGTTGTGGCCTCGCAGGCGAACTTTGACAATTGCTTTGCTGTTAGTTTGGGCAACAGGTGTAATGGGCAGCCGGTTGCTTCTCGGGATGCATTGGCCACGGGATTTAGTGGTAGCCACAATCATCTCCTGGGCGTTGATAACATTGGCAACCTGGCTTGCACAAAAACTATGCGGCTCGCTTTCACCGCCGCCGCAAGAAGCTGATGAAATAGCCGAACGGGATGATGAGCCTTGAGATTATTGATTTAATCCCCATTTCTTATGAATTGGACGCTCTCTATGGATTCCCCGAACACCCGGGAAATGATAGTTTATACCGTTGGGTAAAAGCATTCGGGCATAATTTAGTCGCGTAAGACCACATGACGGGAAGTAATGTGAAATACTTATTCATTTTCTTACTGGTGCTAGCGATTTTTGTGATTTCTGTCACTCTGGGCGCGCAAAACGATCAGGTAGTTAATTTCAACTATCTGTTGGCACAAGGCGAATACCGTGTCTCCACTTTGTTGGCGACTCTTTTTGCTGCGGGTTTTTTACTGGGCTGGCTGATTTGTGGCCTGTTCTGGTTGCGCCTGCGGGTATCACTTGCGCGCGCCGATCGTAAAATTAAACGCCTGGAGCAGCAAATTACTACAGAATCTGATGTAACTGCGGCTGTTGTACCGGCTGTGAAGGAATAACCTGCCATGCTGGAATTGTTGTTTCTGCTACTTCCTATTGCTGCCGCCTACGGCTGGTACATGGGGCGAAGAAGCGCACAACAAGATAAACAACAAGAGGCTAATCGCCTGTCGCGTGACTACGTGGCGGGGGTTAACTTCTTGCTGTCAAACCAGCAAGATAAAGCTGTTGATCTGTTCCTCGATATGCTCAAGGAAGATACCAGTACCGTTGAAGCCCACCTTACGCTTGGTAACCTGTTCCGCTCTCGTGGTGAAGTCGACCGCGCTATCCGTATCCACCAGTCTTTAATGGAAAGTGCTTCACTAACCTACGAGCAGCGTTTGCTGGCTGTACAGCAGTTGGGCCGTGATTATATGGCGGCGGGATTGTACGACCGCGCTGAAGATATGTTTGCCCAGTTGATCGATGAAACTGACTTCCGAATTGGCGCGTTGCAACAATTGTTGCTGATTCACCAGGCAACCAGCGATTGGCAAAAAGCTATTGAAGTAGCAGAACGTTTGGTCAAGCTCGGGAAAGATAAACAGCGTACTGAAATTGCCCACTTCTATTGTGAGCAGGCGGTGCAATTGATGGGGAGCGACGACCTTGATCGAGCCATGTCGCTGCTTAAGAAAGGGGCTGCTGCCGATAAAAATTGTGCGCGCATATCTATCATGATGGGCCGCATCTTCATGGCTCGTAACGAATATGCAAAAGCTGTTGAGACATTGCAGCGCGTTATTGATCAAGATAGCGAATTAGTCAGCGAAACGCTGGAAATGCTACAGACCTGCTATCTGCAATTAAATAAACCACAAGAGTGGGAAGCGTTCTTAAAACGCTGTGTTGAAGAAAACACCGGAGCAGGTGCAGAGTTGATGCTGGCTGAGATTCTCGAACATAAAGAGGGGTCTGAAGTCGCGCAAGTTTATATCAACCGCCAGCTCCAGCGTCATCCCACTATGCGTGTGTTCCATCGCCTGATGGATTACCACTTGCAGGAAGCAGAAGAGGGGCGTGCAAAAGAGAGCCTGATGGTGCTTCGTGACATGGTTGGTGAACAGGTTCGTACTAAACCGCGCTATCGTTGTCAGAAATGTGGCTTCACGGCTTTTACTCTTTATTGGCATTGTCCTTCTTGCCGGGCATGGTCAACGATTAAACCTATCCGCGGCCTGGATGGGCAGTAACCGGTATTTATAAAAAAAAGAGATATTTTAGTTACAACATACTAGTGATCTTTCTTATAAAAATCACCTCTGCATCGAGTTAATTATGCCTCGCAGGGTGTAATGGCAACTGTAATTTTGTGTGTACCACGAGTAGAATGCTTGCCGTTTATCTCTTTGCGGCGCAGTGCTGTCCAACATCAGAAGGTTTAGCCATGAATTCAACTGCATCATCATCCTCCCGTGTTGCCACCGATTCTCCTATTGTCGTCGCACTTGATTACGATAATCGTGATAAAGCCTTAGCATTCATCGATCGCATCGACCCACGTGATTGCCGTCTAAAAGTGGGCAAAGAGATGTTTACTCTGTTCGGACCGCAACTGGTGCGAGATATTCAGGTGCGTGGTTTTGACATATTTCTCGATCTGAAATTTCACGATATTCCGAATACGACGGCACATGCAGTTGCCGCTGCGGCAGAACTCGGTGTCTGGATGGTGAACGTTCATGCCAGCGGTGGATCACGTATGATGACGGCTGCACGTGAAGCTCTGCTGCCATTTGGCAACGATGCGCCATTACTGATTGCTGTGACTGTTTTGACCAGCATGGAAGCAAGCGATCTGGCCGATCTCGGCATTGCTGCCACTCCAGCTGAACACGCTGAGCGCCTGGCCCGTTTGACACAAAATTGTGGATTAGATGGTGTGGTTTGTTCTGCTCAGGAAGCTGTGCGTTTCAAGAGTGAATTGGGCCAATCATTTAAGCTCGTTACACCAGGCATTCGCCCGGTTGGAAGCGATGCAGGCGATCAGCGCCGCATCATGACTCCGCAGCAAGCACAAACGGCAGGTGTAGACTTCATGGTAATTGGGCGCCCGATCACCCAATCTGCAAATCCGTCTCAGACCCTGCGTGATATCCGCGCTTCATTGCTGCAAGGTGAATGATGAAAGACGATAACAGCCGTTTAGTTTACTCAACTGAAACAGGTCGTATTGATGAGCCTGCATCGGCTCCCGTTCGCCCAAAAGGTGATGGGGTTGTGCGGATCCAAAGACAAACCAGTGGCCGTAAAGGCAAAGGTGTTTGTTTGATCACCGGTATTGATGCGGATGATGCTGAACTTGCCACATTAGCTGCTGAACTTAAGAAAAAATGTGGTTGTGGTGGTTCGCTAAAAGATGGTGTTATTGAGATTCAGGGTGATAAACGCGATCTGATTAAATCGCTGCTGGAAGCTAAAGGTATGAAGGTAAAATTAGCAGGTGGTTGATTCGTTTAAGATATAATACAAATAATCAGGCCACGGTAAATATACCGTGGCCTTTTATTATGACTGCTGAAAGTCAGACCTGAATATTAAAGATTTTATAATTTGTAAAAGCATTTATGCTTTTTCTGGTATCAAGCTTTATTTACCTACTTGATGACCGATAATACCACCTACAGCTGCACCACCTAACGTACCCAATGCACTACCGTCAGTTAAGACAGCGCCACCAACAGCGCCGGCACCTGCGCCAATCGCTGTGTTACGGTCACGTTTGGACCAGTTGGAGCAGGCGCTCAGAGATGTAGCAACGGTTAAAGCCAGCACAACGGCAGCAATTTTTTTGTTATTTAAGGTCATAATACTTTCTCCTGAATTATTGATTCACGGAAATAGTCTCTGATTAAGTATAGTGGCAATTAACCAACTTAAAGAGCGTTCCGCGAAACTGCATGACGATATAAGACCTAAAAGATAACCACAGTGATTGTCACTTCCTGTTATATCGCTGATAAATATTCTAATTTGTATTGGAAATAACAATAGGTAAATAATCTTAAAGGATAGGCAGGATAATTCTGATAAGAGAACTGCCTGCTGGGCCGCAGGCAGCTAAAAAGATTCTCAGGCGATCGGGAATTGTTTAACAATATTCACCTGTATCCCTGTGTCCTGCAATTGTTGACTAGCGACTCCGCTAAGCGCATCGTCTGTAATGACGCGGTTAATGTGCGAGATCGGGCCGAGAGTGTATGGGTGCATAGCACCAAATTTAGAGCTATCAGTCAGTACAATAGTTTCACTACCTTTTTCTAGCACGGTGTTAACCACATCAGCGCGCATCATGTCGCGGCTGGTAAATCCGGTTTCCGGTAAAAAGCCGTCGATACCGATAAATGCTTTGCTGAAGTGCACTTGCTGGATAAATTGCCGCGTCAGAGGGCCAACCATGCTTTCACTTTTCTTCTGGTAAATGCCACCAAGCAACACAACTTCACAATCGGTATCTTTCAAAAGATGCGCAATGTAGCTGCTGACGGTAATCAGGGTGATTTTTTTCTGCTCGGCTAACGCGCGAGCCAGCAGTGCATTGCAACTGCCATTTTCGATAAAAATTGTTTCACCATCGTTTACCAATGTTGCGGCAAAATCAGCAAGATGACGTTTCAACGAATAATTGTTCATCATTCGGGTTTCGACATCTTCACTATCTAGCGGAACGGCATAACCGTGAGCACGTTTCAGGTAACTTTTCTTCTCCAGGAGATTGAGATCATGGCGAATGGTTACCTCTGAAACACCGGTTTTTTTTGAAAGATCGGCCACACTCATGCGGCCTTGATCAATCACCATCTGTAAAATAATTTGTTGTCTGGAGTTCATGTCAGCCAATTGTTAGGCGGCGCATGATGCACCGCCGGTATTATCAAAGTGTATGTTCAGTACGGGCTATAATATCATCCTGCGCGTCTGGAGATAAGGCAGTAAAGAAAGCAGAATAACCTGCTACGCGCACCACCAGGTCACGATACTTATCAGGATGTTGTTTGGCATCAATCAGTGTTTCACGGGAAACAATGTTGTATTGAACATGCCAGCCCTTATGCGCTTCAAAGAAAGTACGCAGCATTAGCATTAATTTTTCACGATCGCGTGGGTTATCTAATGTTGCCGGATTCAGCTTCTGGTTAAGCAACACGCCGCCCAAAATCTTACTGGTTGGCAATTTGCCGACGGAGCTAATAACCGCTGTTGGGCCAAGACGGTCGGTGCCTGAAGCCGGGCTTGCACCTTCTGCCAGTGGCGTTGTTGCTTTGCGCCCATCAGGTGTTGCCATAGTTGCAGCACCAAACGGTACGTTCGCTGATATCGATGAAGTACCCGCATAGTAAGTTCCGCCGATAGGGCCACGGCCAAAACGAGTATTGTGATACTGCTTCAACTCGTCAATATAGGTTTGGTAAGCTCGAGCTAACAGTAAATCAACCTCATCTTCATCGTTGCCATATTTTGGCGCGCCATTTATCAGACGCTGGCGTAGCTGTTCACCTGTCAAACCCTCAAAGTCATTGGCCAGTGCTTCAGCAAGCTGTTGTTGGCCAATCGCTCCTTGTTCGAACACCAATTTTTTAACTGCTGCAAGGCTGTTTCCAAGGTTGGCAATACCGACTTGCAGGCCAGAAACCCAGTCATATTTTGCGCCACCTTGCTTAATGCTTTTACCACGCTCAATGCAGTCATCCACAAGGGCTGAGCACAGAATGTCGTGAGCATTTTCTTCCAGGACCGTATCCACAACACACTCAATTTCTATGGATTTCTGGGTGTAATACCGAATTTGATCATCCCAGGCATTCATCACCTGATCAAACTGTGTGAAGTTCCCTGCTGAGAGTGCATGTTCTTGCGGCAGGAAAACTTTACCGCTGGTAGCATCGTGACCATGTTCGAGTGCAGCCAGCATGACCCGGGCAAAATTAATGAAACTCATACCAGTGCAGCGGTATCCCCATTTGCCGCCAACAGCTGTTTCGATACAGCCAATTGCTGCATAGTCGTACGCATCTTCACGACTGACACCAAGTTTAATGAACTCTTCAATCACGATTTCATCGTTGTTAAATGCAGGCATCCCGAAACCACAGCGAATCACCTGAACGCAGGCATCAAGGAAGTCATTACTCATTCCAGCATGATAACGCACACTCAAGTTCGGCTGCGTTGAGCGTAACTGCCCACATGATTCAAGGATGGCGTATGAAAGTGGATTCACCGCATCCACAGCTTCACCATTAACCAGTGTCTGGCCACCAATGGTGACGTTTTGGTAAAGCGGGCTGCCGGCAGAGGCTTTGGAGTGCGAACCAGAGCGGATTTTGTTCACTTCCAACAATTTCAACCAACAGCTTTGCAGGAGTTCGATAGCCTGGTCGCGACCTAAGGTTTGTTCAAGTTCGACATCACGGCGATACCACGGATAGAGGAATTGATCGAGGCGGCCAAAAGATACGGAGTGACCGTTAGATTCTATCTGCAATACCAGCTGTATGAAGTAGCTCAACTGCAAAGCTTGCCAGAATGAGGTTGGTTTATGATGAGCAATGTGTTCGCAGTTTTCAGCAATGGCTAGCAGCTCATCACGGCGTGCCACTCGTGACTCAGTGCTCGCCATATCTTTGGCGAGCGCCGCGTAGCGTAGAATATGCTCGCTTAATGCAACGAAAGTAATATCAATAGCTTTCAGGAATTGCTCTTTGTGCAGATCTTCCCAGTCGGTCAGATGTAGACGCGAACGACGTTCGGCTACTTTTGCACGTAAACCATCAATGCCTAATTCCAGCAACAGTGGGAAGTTGACCGCCAGATGCGCATCGCCTGAAGTCATATTTCCTTCGGCTTTAATGATGCCACTCGCCAGTAACTCCTTTTGCTCGTCGGTGAACATTCCGTAGCAGCGATCCTGTACGGTTTGCCCACGCCACCATGGGCAAATTTCATGCATCACCGCTTTATCAGCATCTGAAATTGAGAAACCAGCACCAGGGCGGTCGCCCAACTCATCAATTTCAGTTTCAATCCATCCCACGGTGTATTCAGGGAAGAATGGTGCCCCGCGAACGTGGCTTGCCTGGTTACCAACGATCAGTTCATCGTGCTTAATCCAGATAGTGCGCTCAGCAAGGTGGTGGGCGAGCGCGAGAGCGCGGCGCACAGGTAATGGTTTATCCTGATGCTGTTGATAAATCGCTGTGTAATGTTGCGCACGCTCAGTACAAACTGGTGGCTTAACGATATGAATCAACGCTTCTTTATGGTCTTTGATTCGTTGGCTTAAGGTGTTCAGGTTCAGTTGGGTCATCGGTTTATCCTCTTATCCAGGCGGTCATCCCTTTTTGGCTTGCGTACTGCTCAGCAAACTGCAGCAGTTCTGGCGCATCAAGGGGTTGGTGCGCGGCCAGATAAGGGATATTCAGGAGCTTGTATTTGTTGATACCTAGGGTGTGGTAAGGCAAAAAATGAATCGCTTTCGCACCGATTTCATCGGCGGCAAAATCAGCGATCGCGCGAATTGATTGCTCGTCTGCATTAAAATCGGGGATCAACGGCACACGAATCGTCATTTGTACGTTGCGTGCGGCCAACTTGCGGAAGTTGTCCATTACACGTTCGACGCTGCCGTCGGTCCATTGTTTGAAGCGCTGTGCATCAACATGCTTAAGGTCGGCGAGCAGGAGATCCAGATGGTTAATCGACGGCTCTATGTATTTCCACGGCACATAAAGGCAAGACTCAACGGCGGTATGAATTCCTGCCTCTTTGCTTCTACGCAGCAGTTGCTCAGCCATTTCAGGCTGCATGAATGGTTCGCCGCCAGAAAGCGTAATTCCACCAGCGCTGCGGTCGTAAAATGGTTTGTCGCGGAGCACTTTCTGCATGATCACATCAACACTTTGTGTCTCACCGCATACGCTTAATGCCTGAGTAGGGCAGCAATCCGTTAACGTGGCCATATCGTCAGTCGAAAGCTTTTCACGCGCGATGATCAAAACGTCATCAATACGACTAATTGCATGTGGTGCTGTCTGTGGGCAAAGATCGCAACCAGCAAGGCACAGACGCTCGTCAAACAGCACATCCTGCCCACGAGCACGGCTTTCAGGGTTCTGGCACCAGCGGCAGCCCAGAGAGCAGCCTTTAAGGAATACGACTGTGCGAATCCCTGGACCATCATGTGTTGAGTAACGTTGGATATTAAATATCATAAGCCCGCCTTAATCTTCTTTCGTAAAGTAGATTACTTTCGAATGAAAGTTTTATTGATTTTGATCAGATAAAGAACAGACAGTGGCGTTATGATGTCGGCAATGAGATAGATGACCAATCCGGAGAGTTTATGGAACTGTATTTAGATACTGCTGACGTTGCCGCAGTGAAGCGCCTGGCGCGTGTTTTGCCGTTACAGGGCGTAACAACCAATCCCTCCATCGTCGCCAAAGCGGGGATTTCTTTGTGGGAAGTACTACCAGCCTTGCAGGATGCATTAGGTGGTAAAGGCAAACTATTTGCTCAGGTCATTGCCGCGCAGGCTGATGAAATGGTGAAAGAGGCTGAATTACTAGTGAAGCGTGTCCCGGGTCTTGTTGTGAAAGTCCCTACCACGGTAGAAGGTCTGGCGGCGATGAAGCAGTTGAAGGTAATAGGCATTCCGACGCTGGGTACTGCGGTATATGGTGCAGCTCAAGGATTGCTTGCCGCATTAGCTGGGGCTGAGTATGTTGCGCCGTACGTCAACCGCCTGGATGCGCAGGGTGGCGATGGTATTCAAATGGTGCAGGATTTACAGCAGTTGCTGAAGCTACACGCCCCACAATCTAAAGTTCTGGCCGCTAGTTTCCGTACACCACATCAGGCAATGTCATGCCTGCTGGCAGGATGTGAAGCAATTACGCTACCTGTTGATGTCACTGAACAACTGTTAACGACACCGGCCGTGAATGCTGCGATTGCAACTTTCGAGAAAGACTGGCAAGGCGCATTTGGCTCATTGAGCCTATAAAAAAGCCGGTTTTCACCGGCGTTAGATTCAAATCTCCCAGGGCGACTTTTTCAAGTCGCCTTCTTTTATCTCTTCACCATTAGCGATATTCAGCAATTCCGTTTTCAGGATTTCCAGATTGTTAATAGCAGACGCATGATCGCCTCCCACCAGAATATCCAGCACGGTATCAATACGTTTTGCGAGTTGCAGAGGGTCCACTGAAGGCATAGTGCGTCCTGGTCAGTTGCGGAAAAGTGTTGCCTTCATAATGCAAAAAAAGGTCTGGAAAGAGAAGGCTCAATTGGGAATTTTTACCCTTACACATCAATCAATTATTGAACAACATATAAGTAATAATTATTAAACAGTCCGATACATTCATCCAGGTGCGGTAGTGGATTAGTCTGATCCTGCGTGTAACGCGCTTTCATAACATGAGGATAAGATAATGACAGTAATTAACCAGCCAACCTGCAAATTGTTCACGGACACTACTCGATTCACCCAGTTGTCGGGTTATTACGAGGCAGAACGTCGCACTGTGTGGATGATGTTAAGAGCGCAGCCCCGTCCTTGCTTCAACCATAAGCTAATCGAAGAAATTATGAACCTGCGGTATCTGGTTCAACAGGAGGGTTTTGTGGTTGATTTTTGGGTGACCGGTTCTCTGGTGCAGGGAATGTATAACACCGGCGGCGATTTGGGCTTTTTTGTTGAATCAATACAGCAGGGGCGTCGCGAGGCATTGCGTGCGTATGCCAGGGCTTGTGTCGACTGTGTCCATGCAGCTTCACGAGGGTTTGATAGCGGTGCAATTAGCCTTGCGATGGTTGAGGGCAGTGCATTAGGTGGGGGATTCGAAGCAGCATTAGCACACCATTTTGTGCTGGCACAACGAGATGCCCGTCTTGGTTTCCCGGAGATTGCTTTTAACCTCTTTCCAGGCATGGGGGCCTATTCGCTGGTTGCACGCCGCTCAGGCATGAAACTCGCAGAAGAACTGATTTATAAAGGAGAGTCTCACACCGCAGAGTGGCATCAGCAGTTTGGTCTGGTTGATGAACTGTTTGAACCCGGCCAGGGTTATCTTGCTACTCGTACTTTCATTGATACATTGCAGCCTAAACTGAATGGTGTTCGGGCTATGTTGCGTGCCCGTCAGCGTGTACTTCAACTGCCTCGCTCGGAGTTGATGGATATCACCGAAGACTGGGTTGATGCAGCATTTTGCCTCGAAGCTAAGGATATCGCTTATATGGAAAGGTTAGTGCAAATGCAAAATCGTCACAGCGCTACAGCTTTGCGTAAAGCCAGTTAACACGTGAGCTAACGCTCGAATACGGCTGTGGGCAGTGGCCTGGTCAATAAATAATCCTGCCGTTTGTTGACGCCATTCTTCTGAAGAAAGGCGTCTTCTTTCAGGTGTTAACGCCTCAGCAACTCAAGAAATGCCTGCAAAACAGGTGAATCATTTTGTTTATCCCAGGCAACGCCAATACCCATCGCCAGATGATGAGTCTCTTCCTTCAGTTTACGGAAAATAACGCCTTGTCGTTTGATGCACTGCAACGATGAAGGGACCAGAGCAATACCTTTTCCTTCCGCAATAAGCCCGAGCATGATGTGATGATCTTGCGGTTCTGGAATGATATGAGGCTTGAAATCAATCTTGTGGAAAAACGCCTGGCAGTAATCATAAAAACCGGGATTTAACTTCCGCTCGAACCAGAACATCGGTTCGTCACGAAGTGAGTCAAAACTGATGAAGCGTTTGTGCGCAAGTTTATGACCTGCGGGCAAAGTCACCACAAGTGGATCTTCTAAAGTTTTTTCAACAGCCAGGCCTTGAACGTCCGTGTGCAAGCCGATAAATGCCGCATCCATCGTCCCTTTTTTGACTTCACGAATGAGATTGATTGAATGATCTCCTGATGTGTGGATTTGCCAGGCAGGAAAACGTTGGCGCAAGGCCTCTGTCACATCAGGGATTGCACTTCGTTCGAACACTGTTGTGTAACCAACAACAAATTTCCCCCCAATGTTACTTCGCATCTCTTTTACGACGGCAATCGCTTTTTCTGCCTGAAGGAGTGTGCGTTTCACTTCTGGTAAGAATGCGGCCCCCGCTTCGGTGAGGGTGACACCCTTCTTGCTACGAAGAAATAACTGCACTCCGAGTTGGTCTTCGAGTTGCCGAATTTGCCTACTTAGTGGAGGCTGAGAAATATGCAGACGCAATGCGGCACGACTGAAATTGAGCTCTTCACTCACAGCCAGAAAATAACGAAATTGTCGTAAATCGATGGATTCGTTCATACCAAAAAGGTATCACAAAAAGGGTATTGGATGCGTTGCTCAGTAAAATTTAGAGTTCGTTCACTATTCAATAGAAGAGGGTTCCAAAATGGAAAGTGAACGTTATCTACGAGGTCTGGAAAAATTAAAAGAGGTTGATGGACATGCTGGTGAAAATGTCATTAAGAGCCTGAGTGATATAGCACCGGATTTTGCGCGTCTGCTGATTGAATTTCCATTTGGTGATATCTACTCAAGACCAGGCCTCGATTTAAAAGCCAGAGAAATTGCTGTTGTTGCAGCACTGACCGCACTTGGAAATGCGACGCCACAGCTTAAAGTCCATATCCAGGGGGCGCTGAATGTTGGCTGTTCGGAACAGGAAATTATTGAAGTTATCATGCAAATGGCGGTGTATGCAGGGTTTCCTTGCGCGTTGAATGGTCTATTTGCGGCGAAAGAGGTTTTTGCACAAATAAAATAGCCAGGTTTCCCTGGCTCATTTGGTCGCAGAGCTTATCGCGCCGTTCTGGCCAGATAGCGTTTTAACCAACGTTCGAATACGGCTGCGGGCATGGGCTTCGCAAATAAATACCCTTGCCGTTCGTTGACGCCATTCTTAGTCAGGAAGGCGTCTTCTTTTTGGTTCTCAACCCCTTCGGCGATGACCTGTAAATTAAGCGCTTGGGCAACTGCAACGATTGCACGCACCAGCGATTGAGACACCGACTGCTTATGAATATCGCGTACGAAACTTTGGTCGAGTTTTATCGCGTCGATCGGGAAGCGGGCAAGTTGCGAAAGTGAGGAATAACCTGTCCCAAAATCATCTAAATGCACCTGGGCACCCAAGCGGCTGAATTGTTGAATTACCGAAAGTGCAAGGTCTTCATTTTCAATCAGGCAGCTTTCTGTAAGCTCTACATCAATCGGGCAGTATTCAAAATTAAGATCTTTCAGCGCTTGTTTCAGATCGCTGAAGATTGTTTGATCGGCTAACTGGCGGGCAGAAACGTTGACTGCAACGCGTAAATTAATGCCTTTATCACGCCATTTCGCCACCTGCTGAACCACACTTAACATCACCCATCGCCCAAGAGGCACAATTAACCCGGACTCTTCTGCATAAGAGATAAAATCCAACGGTGGAATCAGCCCACGCTCCGGCGATTGCCATCGCACCAGTGCTTCCAGACTTCTGACTTCACCTCTCCAGGTCATTTTAGGCTGATAGTGAATAACAAGTTGGTCGTTATCGAGCGCTTTACGTAAGTTGGTGTCGAGCCACAAGTACTCAAACACACGTTGATTCATTTCTGGAGCAAATACGCAGAACTTGCCACGACCACTCTCTTTGGCGGTATACATCGCGGTATCAGCATTCCGAATAAGACTTTCACGGTCTTCACCATGTTGCGGAGCCAGCGATATACCTAACGAGCAGCCGGAATAAACTTCAATCAAACCAATGCGGAAGGGCTGTTTTAGTCGCGCCAGAATACGCGACGACATGGCTTCGAGCGTTGCCTGAGAGGTGTCAGTGGCGAGAACAATAAACTCATCTCCACCCAAGCGCGCGAGTATCTGTCCTTCATCAAGGCAACTTAGAATCGCTAATGACACCGCCTGTAATAGCTGGTCACCGAACATGTGCCCGTACGCGTCATTCACTTTTTTGAAGTTATCAAGGTCGAGATAAACGATCCCTACCTGGGTTTCACCACGGTTTTCAATCGCGGAGGAGATTAAATCATTGATGGCATTACGATTTGGTAGGCCGGTGATGGTGTCGGTGTTCGCCAATACGCGCAGACGCTCCTGAGCACGGCGTTCTTCAGTGATATCAGTACCAGAACAGATCAAATAGATTTCATTCTTACCGCTGCCGCTATGGACAAATTTGTTGCGAAACAAAAACAGCCGCTGGCCTTTACGGGTTTTTATCCAGCGTTCGACTTCGTAAGAATTTCCGTTACGAAAGAATCCGCTAATATTGCGTTTGGAAGCGGCGGCCTCACTACGGCTCATAAACAATTTAAAAACGTTTTGGCCAATAACTTCTTGTTCTTTAAGACCGGTATACTCCTCGCTCAAACGATTGAAGCGTTGAATATTGCCTAATCTGTCGAGAATAACGATGACAGAGTTTGCCTCCGAGACGACCTGTTCCGCGAATGAGAGCCCTTGCACCAAATCTCGGGCAACAGAAGGGGTGTCATCCCAGGCAGATGCCGAACCCGCCCATTCTTTTTTTGATACCTTACGGCCCACTAAATGTACGGAAACTTCACTACCAAATAATGAAATCGACATAGTGACGCTTGAGGTTATTACCGTCATTTGGCGGATTTGTTCCGCCTGCTCGGGTTCAAGAGCGACCACCTGGCTGATATCAGAGCTTTCGCTAGCGGCTAATTGCAGAGCGTTGCTATCGTTTGGTAAACGCCAGTATGGGCTGGTTGTCCCTAAATAACGGTAGAGCAGATTTTGCTCCAAATCGTCTTTCATGCTCTCTCCTGAACAGGGCCCGACATAGCGTGTCAGTCTGTTATTCATATTAGCAATATAAACCGATCTTAAAGCGACAACAGTGAGTTAAAGACATTGTTTTTGCAGAAGATGTGAAAAATCTGAATGTTCCGCACGTTGTTGACAGTTTTTCCTGACTTATAACCAGCAGAAAACGAGTTGTGGTTCTAATCATTTTCTGGTTGTGATTATGATCCTAAGTGTATTCACAATAAAAAAAGAACAAAAAAAAGCTGAGCACGAGGCTCAGCTTTTAAATTTAAATGACTAACTAACCGTCAGATTGCTGGACGCGCGATCACACTACGAGTTTCCATACGAACCTCTGCGATTGTCACATCAATGACATCTGTCACTTTGTAAGCCACTTCGCCGTTAATTTGCACGGTTCCTGGCTCCTGGCTGCATACCATCTCATCGCGGACAGCATGGATGAATGGGGCAGGGATAAAGGCAACAGCGCCATTTTCAATCAGACGTACGCGCATACCGCCACGGCTCACATCAATGATCTCTGCACTGAAACGAGTATCCGTTCCGGCTTTGTCACTCAAGAAGCGAGCATACAGCCAGTCACCGACATCGCGTTCAGCCATGCGGTTCAGGCGACGGCGCTCAGCCATCTGTACTGTAATTTCGTCTTGTGGACGGGATGCTGTTTCACCTTTGATTATCGCTTTCAACAGGCGATGATTGATCATATCGCCGTATTTACGAATCGGTGAAGTCCAGGTCGCATAAGCCTCCAGACCCAGGCCGTAATGCGGGCCTGGCTCAATGCTGATTTCAGCAAACGACTGGTAGCGACGAATACGAGTGTCAAGGAAGGAGGTTGGCTGCGCATCAAGCTCACGGCGTAATTTGCAGAAGCCGTTTAGTGTCAACACTTCTTGCGCATCTACTTCAAGGCCGTGACCTTGCAGCATAGTCGCCAGCTGTTCAATGTTTGCCGGGTCGAAACCGGTGTGGACGTTATAAACGCCGAATCCCAATTTCTCGCGCAACACAATGGCCGCACAGACGTTAGCCGCAATCATTGATTCTTCAACGATGCGGTTAGCGATGCGACGTGATTCCGCAACGATATCCAACACTTCGCCTTTCTCACCTAATACAAAACGGTAATCAGGGCGGTCTTTGAACACCAGCGCGTGGGTACGGCGCCAGTCGGCGCGGCTCAGGCAGACGCGTTCCAACAGACGGATTTGTTTAGCGATAGCATCACTCGGTGGCTGCCAGTCGCCTTTTTCTTCTAACCAGTCGGATACAGCGTCATAGGCCAGTTTGGCTTTGGATTCGATGGTCGCAACAAAAAAGTTAATCTCATTTTCAATGCTGCCATCTTGCGCGATAACCATGCGGCAGGCCACAACCGGACGCGTCACGTCAGGGCGCAGTGAACATAAATCGTCAGACAACTCGCGAGGCAACATTGGGATGTTAAAGCCCGGCAGATAGTTGGTGAAGGCGCGGACTTTAGCAATATTGTCGAGTTTACTGCCTTCAGCAATCCAGGCGGTCGGATCGGCGATAGCTACGGTGAGTTGTAATTTGCCATCGGCAAGTTCTTCAACAAACAGCGCATCGTCCATGTCTTCGGTGCTGACGCTATCAATGGTAACGAAATCCAGGGCGGTTAAATCTTCACGCACCAGGCCTTCGTCCAGCATTTCTGTCGCCACGCCGTCTGGCGCTTCACGCTCAAGATTGTGGCGTGACAGTGTCACCCACCATGGCGCAAGGTGATCGTCACCAAAGGTGATAAATTGTGTTAGGTCGGCGTAGAAAGCGCGGTCGCCTTTCAGCGGATGGCGTTTCATTTCCGCGACTGCCCAATCACCATTCTGGAAATCATGCGTGACATTGCGGTCAGCACGACACTGAATCGCATCACGCAGTAACGGGTGATCCGGAACGATAGACAGACGGTCGTCTTTACGTTGTACACGACCAACAAACCGGCTGAGGAACGGTTCGATAAGCTCTTCTGGCTCAGCGGTTTCGCGGTCCTTGTCGGTATGAATCACCGCGCTCACGCGGTCGCCGTGCATCACTTTTTTCATCTGCGGCGGCGGAATAAAGTAACTTTTTTGGGAGTCCACTTCGAGGAAGCCAAAGCCTTTTTCCGTGCCTTTTACCACGCCTTCAACGCGTGGAGTTTGGGAGTGCAGTTGCTGTTTAAGCTGCGCGAGCAGCGGGTTATCCTGGAACATGTTTTTTAGTTTTCGTGGCCAAAAGAGCGGCTGACAGTTTTACGCGAAACCACCCTTTGCGGCAAGCGCTGTTTGCCGCAAAGGTACGTGCTATCAATGTCTAGCGAGTATTGCCAAGCCCAATTTTCAATCGGTTTAACCAGCCGTACAACCCTGAACTCACCAGTAATTGCAAAGCTTCGCCTTCGCTAAAACCCTGTTCGAATAAAGGTTGAAGCTGGGCTGCGCTAAAACTTCCAGGTGCGCGAATTAATACGCGGACAGCCTGGATTATCGCGCGTTCACGTGGGCGGTTATGGCTCCAGGCTTGTATCGCTCTTTCACCATTGCGCATTGCTTCAGGTAAACCACTTTCTCCACGCCATGCTTTTGCAAAATCCGTAAAACAACTGACGCTTCCGTTAATACGAGCGGTCAACAGACCAACCAAAATCTGATCATCACAGGCTTGAGCATTCGGAGGGAGTAGTAAATGAGTCATCTGGCCGAATAGGGAAAATGCCGTGGCATCGTGAAGCAGTAGCCAACTCATCTCTTGCAAGATATTTTGCGGTAGGCAGTCGTTGTGTACGTCCAGTTGCAGTGTGTTTGCGTAGCGTAGCTCAACTTCAGGCAAACCTGGTTGCCACTGCTTATCACCATCAAGGAATAACTCGGTAGGGGCATCCTGCTGCGTATCAAGCCCTGGTAACCAGCGTACTGGCAAGCTTTGTAGTGCCTGGAAAACTGCAATCACGCGAGCCTGAAAACCGATAAAGCCAATCAACTGGTTAAATGTCACCATATCATTTACTGAAAGAGCAACCTCATCAAGTTGCTGACGCGAGACATCATCAATCAGCGTCGGTTGGCTGGCCAACTGGCGGGCGTATTGGGTGATTTGCGTCAGACGGCGGTTACTTTCGCGCGATGAGTCAGGACCTGGTTGGGGGGCTAGTCGAGCTGCGTAATGATTACAAAGACGTTGAACACCGTAGACCTGTGCGACAGTGAGCGCGGTACTTAAGCGGTCATAGCAACTCAGCGTATGTAAGCGGGTCACAGGGCTATTTTCAGGCAACAAACATTCACTAATATCACGTGCAGCCGAAAGCCACGCGTACTCAGAGGTGAGTTGGTCAGCGCTAAGGTTCAAATCAAGTAAAAAACGATCTTCGAGAAACGCGGCTTCGGGAACTAACGGAAGCACAGCGGCATCGTTACGGCTGGACTGGGTTTCATGGTACCAGTGGCCTTTGCCTGAGATTCGGCGTTGTTCCATGGTCATTCCTTGGTCAAAGAGTTTACAAGCCCGGGGAAAACACCTGACGGCCTGGTTTGCTGCTTTATCCTGGCGTAAGCGCGGGAGGTGACAAAAGAATGATCGGTGATAATAAATATCGGAAAAGTATAACTACGTGAGGAATTTCAGAATTAACAGGCAAGATTGTGGGTGAGGCGAGGGAGTTAACGGGGCAGACAGACGCCTGCCCACGTTATGAACCGAACTAGTCTTTCAGTTCCAGTTCGTTCATTGCAGCGATGCTGAAACCGCCATCAACGTGTACCACTTCGCCAGAAATACCGGCAGACAGGTCAGAACACAGGAACGCTGCGGAGTTACCCACATCTTCGATGGTCACAGTGCGGCGAATTGGGGTAACCGCTTCGCAATGCGCCAGCATTTTACGGAAGTCTTTGATGCCGGATGCCGCCAGAGTGCGGATTGGGCCAGCAGAAATACCGTTCACACGCACACCTTCTGGACCCATCGCGTTTGCCATATAGCGCACGTTAGCTTCCAGAGATGCTTTAGCCAGGCCCATTACGTTGTAGTTAGGAATAGCGCGTTCTGCACCCAGGTAAGACAGAGTCAGCAGTGCTGAACCAGGATTGAGCATTTCACGGCAAACTTTTGCCATCGCAACAAAGCTGTAGGAGCTGATGTCGTGAGCAATTTTGAAGCCTTCACGGGTAACCGCATTCACGTAGTCGCCATCTAACTGGTCGCCAGGTGCGAAACCGATAGAGTGAACGAAACCGTCAAATTTCGGCCAGCTTTTCGCAAGCTCAGCAAACATCGCTTCGATGCTTGCATCTTCTGCAACGTCGCACGGCAGAACCAGGCTTGAACCCAGATCTGCAGCAAACCCTTCCACACGGCCTTTCAGTTTTTCATTCTGGTAAGTGAAAGCGAGTTCAGCACCTTCGCGGTGCATAGCCTGTGCGATACCGTAGGCAATGGAGAGTTTACTGGCGACGCCAGTGATCAGAATGCGTTTACCGGTAAGAAAACCCATAGCTTTGAATCCTTATAGTTTCTGCTAATTTTATGACTTTATAATCATCAAGTTGACGATGACTAGTCACAATTTTTCAACACGAAAGTGAAATTATATCCCACTCAACGGCTGTTGTGTCAGGTTATTTTTTTACGCTGAACGACTGGTTATCGCGTCACCAAAGGTCTGAACAGATGGTTGTGTGGAGGACGTGGCGGACGCATTGCCGACATGCCTGATGGATACTATGTTTTAGGGTGTTAATTCGCACTTGCCTGGTAAAATAATCACCGGAGA
The DNA here is from genome assembly GCF_021282435.1 of Buttiauxella cochleicola. Taxonomy (NCBI): domain Bacteria; kingdom Pseudomonadati; phylum Pseudomonadota; class Gammaproteobacteria; order Enterobacterales; family Enterobacteriaceae; genus Buttiauxella; species Buttiauxella cochleicola. The sequence continues at coordinate 388,646 of NZ_JAJSOT010000001.1, forward strand.
TAAATGATGAAAATCACTGTTGAAACGCAGGTTCATGCACCCATTGAGCAAGTCTGGGATACCTACAATAACCCGCAAGATATTGAAAAATGGAATACTGCTTCGGCAGACTGGCATACCGTCAATGCAGAAGTAGATTTAAAGCCCGGAGGAAAGTTTTCATCACGAATGGAAGCGAAGGACGGCAGTATGGGGTTTGATTTTGCAGGTGTTTATACCCACATCATTCCGCATAAATTGATTGAATACACTTTTGGTGACCGGGAAGCGAAAGTCGAATTTACTAAGCAGGAGGGCGGTGTGAAGGTATATCTCGAATTTGACCCTGATACTCAATACCCCGTCGAGCATCAGAAAAATGGTTGGCAGGCTATTCTGGATAATTTTGCCCGCTATGTTGAAGCGAAAAAATAACGTGTTAAGGGTGGATCATCGCGAACGGTATCCACCCTTAATATGTTGGCTTTACCGATCTTTTCGCCACGCATCTGCTGTCAACGCTTCGCCGAAATGGCTGGCGATCAGGCGTTTGGTAAGGTCATGAAGCGGTGAGGCAAGAACTTCAGCGGTGCTGCCACGCTCAACGACTTCGCCCTGGTGCATCACAATCACTTTATCGCTGATGTGTTTCATCATGCCGATATGCTGGGTCACATAGATATAGGCAATGCCCTGTTTTTCCTGTAGCTCAAGCATCAGGTTAATCAGTTGCGAACGCATCGACATATCAAGAGATGCCAGCGCTTCGTCGGCAATAATCACTTTGGGACGCAGGATTAACGCGCGCGCCAAACCCAGACGCTGTTTTTGCCCGGGAGCCAGCATATGCGGGTAGTAGCTGGCGTGATCGGGAAGCAAGCCCACCATTCTCAGCGTTTCAATAATCTGCTTGTGACGCGCTTCTGGCTCAAGGTTGGTGTTCAGGCGCAGTGGGAAATCGAGGATCTGCGAAATACGCTGGCGCGGGTTCAGCGACGTGCTTGGATCCTGGAAAATCATACGTATATGCTGGCTTCGGTAAGTATAGTCACCGTATTGCAGCAAATGATCGTTAATTAGCACTTCGCCAGTGGTGGGCTCAACCATCCCGGCAAGCATTTTTGCAAGTGTCGATTTGCCAGAGCCGTTTTCGCCGATAATCGCCAGCGTCTGTTTTTCACGCAAAGTGAAACTCAGCGGTTTTACGGCATCAACATGCTGGCGCTGGAATAAGCCGGTTCGATAGCGAAACGTTTTACTTAAATTTCGAACTTCGAGCAGCGTTTCGACCATTACTGACTCTCCATATTCAGCGGGAAGTGACAGGCATAAAGATGTGTCTTTGCCCCCATCAAGCGAGGTGTTTCAATACATTCACGCTGTGCATAAGGGCAGCGAGGCCCCAGTCGGCACCCCATCGGCAACTGTTCCAGTAAAGGAATCGCACCCGGCATGGTATTGAGGCGGCTTTTATGCGGCATCGGGCTGCCAAAATCAGGAATCGCGCGGATAAGCGCCTGTGTATAAGGGTGGTGCGGGGTGGCAATCAGCTCTTCACTAGTTGCGCTTTCCACGGTTTGCCCACAATACATGACGTTAATTTTATCGGCCCATTTGCTCAGCATCTGCAAGTCATGGCTGATCAGCAAAATCGTGGTGTTGTTGTACTGATTTAACCGCGTCAGTAGTTTGAAAATTTGCAACTGCGTGGTTGGTTCCATCGCGTTGGTTGGCTCATCGGCAATTAACAAACGCGGTTGGTTGGCAAGGGCGATGGCTATCATCACCTTTTGACATTCACCGTCAGTCAGCTCGTAGGGATAGCTACGCATCGCATCTTTATGATCTTTAATCCCCACACGGTGTAATAACTCAATGGCCCGGCGTTTGCGCCAGCCAAACCGTTTCCACCAGCGGCCTTTATAGGTCCAGCCGGGAATGTTTTGCATTAGCTGACGTCCGACACGTTCTGATGGATCCAGACACGACTGTGGTTCCTGGAAAATCATCGAAACGTTGTGGCCGACCAGCCGACGACGCTCGCGTGAACTCAGGCGCAGTAGATCGATGTCATCAAACCGCATACGGTCGGCGGTGACGCGCCAGTTGTCTTTGGTGACGCCGCAAATCGCTTTGGCAATCAGACTCTTTCCTGAGCCGGACTCGCCTACTAAGCCACGAATTTCCCCTTCATTCAGAGTCATACTGACGCGGTCGACGGCTTTTACCCAACCTTCGGAGGTCATAAACTCGATGGTCAGGTTTCGAATATCAAGTAATGGCATTATTGCACCCCCGCATTGATTGCGCGGCGTAAACCGTCGCCAAGCAGGTTGACCAGCAACACACTGATCATGATAGCCACTCCAGGCAACATTACTGTCCACGGAGCGACATAAATCAACTCCAGTGCGTCACCCAACATCGAGCCCCATTCCGGTGATGGGAGTTGTGCCCCAAGGTCCAAAAATCCTAGTGCAGCGATATCCAGAATCGCCATGGATAGCGCACGGGTAATCTCAGTCACCAGAATCGCCGCCGTATTCGGCATCACCGCAAACCAGAGAATATTCAGTGTCGATGCACCATCAAGGCGTGCGGCAACCACGTAATCTTTTTCCAGCTCGTCGTGTACAGCGCTATAAACAGAACGCACCATCCGCGGGAGCAGGGCGAGCCAGACGGCAAACATAGCGTGCAACAAATGTGGCCCGACAAACGCCACGACAATAATTGCCAGCAGAAGCGATGGGATCGACAACAGCGTATCGAGGATATGGTTGAGTACAGCAGAGCGAAGGCCATGCGTTGAACCGGCAAACACGCCCAAAATAATGCCGCATACTGCTGCAGCAAGCGTAACGACAAACGCACCGCCAACTGTTGGTGCGGCACCGCTTAACAGACGGCTCAATACATCACGCCCCAGGTCATCTGTCCCCAGGAAGAAAGAGACATCGCCATAGCGTGACCATGAAGGCGGTAACAGTTGATAACCCAGGAACTGTTGGTCGATGCCGTAAGGTGCAAAAACCCCACCAAAAATGCACAGCAGTACTAAAGCGCCACAACCATATAGGCCGATCATCGCCGTAGTATCGCCGTAAAATTTTCGCCATGTCAGGCGCAGAGTGCTCGGCGGGCGCTTCTCGCGATAGACGCTATCGTAAGGCATACCATTCCTTATGTGTCAGAGGGTTTGCCATGGCACCCAAAATATCGGAAATAACGTTCACGATGATTACCAATGAGCCAATGACCATAACGCCAGCAGAAATGGCCGTGTAGTCTTGTTGGCGAATTGCGTTGATAAGCCAGCGTCCAAGGCCCGGCCAACTGAACACAACTTCAGTGATCATCGCCAGAGTTAACATGGTTGAAAATTGCAGGCCGAGGCGTGGAATGACCGGAGGCAACGCGTTGTGCAGCACATGACGATGAAGAATTGTCAGGCGTGATAAACCTCGGGTTGCAGCTGCCTTAATATAGTTTTGGTCAAACACTTCAATGGTGCTTATACGCATCAGACGCACCACTTCAGTGGTCGGTGCGACGGCTAATGCCACCACTGGCAGTACCATGTGACGTATGGCGCTGACGATCATCTCTTCGCGATATGGAGAGTCCGATAGCCAGGCATCAACCAGCGCAAAACCAGTCACTGATTTCACTTCATAAAGCAAATCAAAGCGTCCGGAAACGGGCAACCAGCCTAATGTTAGCGAGAAAAACATCGTTAGAAGCAAGGCTAGCCAGAATACAGGAATAGAAAAACCAACCAGTGCCAGAGCGCTTATCAGCCGGTCTTGCCACTTATTGCGCATAATACCGGCCAGCATTCCCACCGGAATACCTATCAGTAACGCCAGGCCAAATGCCAGGATGCACAGTTCCATAGTGGCAGGGAAAACAATACGCAGCTGTTCATTGATCGACTGACCGTTAATGCTCGATACGCCGAAATCCCAATGCATAATACTTTCAAACCAGAAAACCCACGCATTCCACAGTGATGCACCTTGCAGTGGGGCATGAGGGGTAAAATAGTTGAGGCTAAAACCGATAAAGGTCAGAAAAAACAGCGTCACCAGCAGCAATAGCAGGCGGCGCAGAGTGTAAATAATCATGGTTTTTTCACCTCAACATTCTCGCGGGAAACACCCGCAAACGATGCATTACCAAACGGACTTAGCACCAGCCCTTTCATGTCGTAGCGATAGGCTTGCAAGCGCAGTGATGACGCCAGTGGCAGCACGGGCAATTGTTCGGCCAGAATGTCCTGAGCCTCGCGGTAAGCTTCAATGCGAGAGGCCAGTTGCTGAGACGACAACGCTTTTTGCAGCACTTCATCAAACTTAGGGTCACACCAACGAGCATAGTTGGTCTGCGATCGGATCGCGGCGCAACTGAGCATGGGGCGGAAGAAACTATCAGGGTCGTTACTGTCTGTTGCCCAACCTGCAAGCGTTAAGTCGTGATTCATATCCATTAAGCGAGCTTCCTGGAAACGGCCTTCGACGGGAACGATAATGACCTTCACCCCAATTTGCGCCATGTCCGCCTGGATAAGCTCTGCCGTTTTCAACGGGCTTGGGTTCCATGCCTGAGAGCTAGTTGGAACCCATAGACGCAATTCAAGGTTGTTAAGTCCGAGCGCTTTTAATTGCTGGCGAGCTTTCTGCGGGTTGTATTCGGTAATTTTGGAGTCGCTGTCATAAGCCCAGGAAGCACGAGGCAAAATAGAGGCGGCTGTTTCGGCTGTACCATAGTAAATCGACTGCATCAGGCGTTGGTTATTGATGGCCAGTGCCAATGCATGACGTACTGCAGGGTTATTCAATGGTGCTTTGTTGGTATTAAACGCCAGATAAGCAATGTTCATTCCCGGACGCAAAGTAAGCCGCAATCGCGGATCATCACGTAAAATCGTCAGCTGGCTGGCTGCAGGATAGGCCAGTACATCGCATTCGCCGGTAATCAGTTTCGATAAACGTCCTGTACCACCTGAACCCAGATCCAGAACAACTTGCGGCATTAATGGAACACCGCGCCAGAATTTCGGATGGCGTGCGAGGCGAATATATTGCCCCGCGCGATATTCACTTATCTGGAATGGCCCTGTGCCAACCGGCTGACGGTCCATTAACTCCTGACGGTCGGCCTTAGTCAGTTGATCTGCATATTCTGCAGACATCACGGATGCGTAATGTGTAGCCATATGCCACAAGAAAGAGGCATCCGGCTTTTCCAGTCGAAACTCAACGGTGTTGCTATCAAGCTTGCGAATACTTTTTACTGAGTCCGGGAATTGAAGGCTATCGAAGTAAGGGTAGTTGCCGCCGTTAACGTTATGCCACGGGTGTTTACGATCAAACACTCGTTGAAAGCTGAAAACCACATCGTCGGCATTGAGTGCGCGAGTAGGTTTAAACCATGGGGTGGTCTGGAACTGAACATTCGAGCGCAGATGAAAACGATAAGTCGCACCGTTATCCAGTACTTCCCAACTCTCGGCCAATTCTGGCACCAGGCGATAAGTGTACGGATCAACATCCAGCAGCCGGTCATATAGCTGTGCGGCAAGGGTGTCCACAGTCAAACCACCGCTGGCCATCTGCGGGTTAAAAGTATTGACCTGACCGCTGACACAATAAACAAATCCGCTGTTACGGATATCGGCTGGCTTTTCAATAGGTGTTGCAGCAAATGCCGCGCCACTCAGGCAGCTAACCGCCAGTAACAGGGAGGAGACAATTCCGCGCATAAGTTTTTGAGTTTTCTCGGGTGATAGCCAAAGTGTATCGCACTCTGGAGGGCTTCCCAAAATATGTCAGGCTATTTTGCTTTTTTTATAAACAAAGCCTGCAAAAAAGGCGGGGAGATGCTGTTTTTTGCAGCGTTAGTGGCCTTCGCAGAGACTAAAAACTCAATCTGATAGCTATTCAGATAGCATAATTTGGTGCTTTTTCAGTAAGGCGCGCAGTTGATGATAAGTGAGCCCGAGCAAATCAGCGGCTTTACGCTGGTTGTATTTCGCCTGCTTGAGGCTTTGTTCAACGAGTGTTTTCTCTTGATCATTTTGCCAGGCGCGTAAATCCATTGGCAAGGTTTGTTGCTGCGATTCGCTACTTTTTACAATAGTTACAGGTTGCCGCGCAAAGGGATCGAGGATGATTTCATCGACAGGTTCCTCACTGGATCCATGGCGATAAACCGAGCGTTCCACCACGTTTTTTAACTCACGGATATTGCCCGGCCAGGCATAATTCATCATTGTTAATTGCGCTTCTTCGGTAAATCCAGGAAATAGAGGGAGCTGCAATTCGCGACACATAGTGATCGCAAAATGTTCGGCCATCAACATGATATCGGGTTGACGCTCACGTAGCGGGGGAAGTGTCACCACATCAAATGCCAGACGGTCGAGTAAATCAGCGCGGAATTTCCCTTCTTCAGCAAGTTTTGGCAGATCGGCGTTGGTCGCACAAACTAATCGCACATTGACCTGCAACGGCTGGCTGCCACCAACACGCTCCAGCTCACCATATTCCACCACGCGTAACAGTTTTTCCTGCACCATCATGGGGGCGGTTGCCAGTTCATCAAGAAACAACGTACCGCCGTCGGCGCGTTCAAAGCGGCCTGGATGACGCTTCTGAGCACCGGTAAAAGCCCCAGCCTCATGTCCGAATAGCTCTGAGTCCAGCAAGTTGTCGTTGAGTGCCGCGCAGTTCAGGGAGATAAATGGCCCTTGCCAACGGCGCGAAAGGAAGTGCAAACGGTTGGCAATCAACTCTTTGCCTGTTCCACGCTCGCCAATCACTAACACCGGTTTCTCTAGTGGTGCCAGGCGGGAGACTTGTTCCAGCACTTCAAGAAAGCTGTTTGCTTCGCCAATCAGGTTATCTTTGCTATCTGCCATGATTAAATTAACCAATAGTTAGTGAATATCACCACTATAAACGTTATGTGTAATGAGTCAAATTTAATCATTATGTTTAAAATCAATAAGATAAAAATTTGGCACGCCGCTTGCAATATTCAATTCGAGCAAGGTGCCGGGCACCTGAAATAATGACTAAAGAGGATTGAATTATGGGTATTTTTTCTCGTTTTGCCGACATCGTGAATGCCAACATCAACTCACTGCTCGAGAAAGCAGAAGACCCACAGAAGTTGGTGCGCCTGATGATTCAGGAAATGGAGGACACACTCGTTGAAGTGCGCTCTACCTCGGCTCGTGCGCTGGCTGAAAAGAAACAGCTTTCTCGTCGTGTAGAACAAGCGACCGCACAACAAGCAGAATGGCAGGAAAAAGCCGAGCTGGCATTGCGTAAAGATAAAGAAGATCTGGCGCGTGCGGCATTGATCGAAAAACAAAAAATGACCGACCTGATCGCCACCCTGGAAGATGAAGTGGTGCATGTCGATGAAACCCTGGCGCGCATGAAAAAAGAGATTGGTGAGCTTGAGAATAAACTCAGCGAAACCCGCGCGCGCCAGCAGGCGTTAACGCTGCGCCATCAAGCAGCCTCTTCTTCACGCGATGTTCGTCGCCAGTTGGATAGCGGCAAAATCGATGAAGCAATGGCTCGTTTTGAATCTTTTGAACGCCGTATTGACCAGATGGAATCAGAAGCGGAAAGCCACAGCTTTGGTAAACAGAAAAATCTCGATTCACAGTTTGCTGAACTGAAAGCCGATGACGAGATCAGCGAACAGCTGGCTGCGCTGAAAGCTAAAATGAATAACCAGGAACGTGGGTAATTCACTTTAACTGCGGCGTGCATGGCGCGCCGCAGCTGGCCTGACTTGTAAAAGGAGTACACATGAGCGCGCTTTTTCTTGCCATTCCGTTAACCATATTTGTGTTGTTTGTCGCCCCCATCTGGCTGTGGTTGCACTACAACAACCGTGCCGCGAATGGCGGGCAGCTCTCTCAGGGCGAGCAACAGCGGCTGGCGCAGCTAACTGATGAATCACGCCGTATGCGCGAACGTATTCAGACGCTGGAGCAGATCCTTGATGCAGAACATCCGAACTGGAGAGACAAATAATGGTGAACTCAATTTCCGGTCGTAAATTGTGGCGTATCCCTGAAAAAGGGATGGTGAAGGGGGTTTGCGCGGGTATCGCGCAATACCTTGATGTGCCAGTCAAATTGGTACGCCTGATTACCGTATTAGCGATGATCTTTGGCCTATTTTTCTTTGTGATGGTGGCCTACATCGCACTGACCTTTATCCTTGACCCAATGCCTGCGGGTGCCGACCAGGCAACTCCTCAACCGACTACGCGCGATTTGCTCGACGAAGTAGATGCTGAACTTGCGGCAGGGGAGCAGCGTTTACGTTCTATGGAACGCTATATAACCTCTGATACCTTCACGTTACGTAGCCGTTTCCGTCAGCTTTAATGTTCTCTATGGGGGCGATTGCCCCCGTTGTAATCGGGAGAAACCATGTCTAAATTCCAGACGGCTGCGAACAAGGCTAAGCCGGGCCTGAAAATTGTCGGTAAGTTAGTATTGCTGACCGCCCTGCGCTACGGCCCTGCAGGCGTCGCGGGTTGGGCAGTTAAATCCGTAGCGCGCCGTCCATTGAAAATGCTACTGGCGCTAACCCTTGAGCCCCTGCTGGCACGAGTACTGCGCAAAATTTCTGCTCGCACTCAAGGTGGCACTGCAAAGTAATCTTTTCTCCACACTTTTGATTTTCAATTCATTTGCCATTGATTCGGTATTAACTACCCATATTTATTACAATCAGTGAAGATTCTCCTCAGTTGAGAGACAACGGGCGCAACCAGGACGCATATGAACAGAATCAAGAATGAACTGAATGCCCTGATGAACCGGGGTGTGGACCGACATTTACGTCTTGCCGTAACCGGTTTAAGCCGCAGCGGTAAGACGGCTTTTATCACCGCGATGGTGAATCAATTATTGAGCGTGCATAACGGCGCGCGTTTGCCGTTGCTTAATGCGGTGCGTGAAGAACGCCTGCTTGGCGTTAAACGTGTGCCACAGCGTGATTTAGGTATTCAACGTTTTACCTATGACGAAGGTCTGGCGCAGTTGTACGGCTCTCCACCGAACTGGCCGACTCCAACCCGCGGTGTTAGCGAAATGCGCCTCGCGCTGCGTTATCGTTCTAACGATTCACTGCTGCGCCATTTCAAAGACACATCAACGCTGTATCTGGAAATTGTCGATTATCCTGGCGAGTGGTTATTGGACTTGCCGATGCTTGCGCAAAATTACCTGAGCTGGTCGCGCCAGATGACAAGTCTGTTGACAGGAGATCGCGCTGAATGGTCGGTGCAGTGGCGCAAACTATGTGAAGGGTTGGATCCGCTGGCTCCTGCCGATGAAAACCGCCTTGCTGCAATTGCAGAGGCCTGGACTGAATATCTGCTGCACTGCAAACGAGAAGGTCTGCATTTTATCCAACCCGGTCGTTTTGTGTTACCTGGTGATATGGCTGGCGCTCCGGCGTTACAATTCTTCCCGTGGCCAGATGTGGATAGCATTGGCGAGTCGAAACTCGCTCAGGCAGACAAAACCACCAATATCGGCACGTTGCGGACACGCTTTGATTACTACTGTGAAAAAGTGGTCAAAGGGTTCTACAAGAACCACTTCCTTAAATTTGACCGCCAAATTGTGTTGGTGGATTGTCTTCAGCCTCTCAACAGCGGCCCGCAAGCATTCAACGATATGCGCCTCGCGCTGACGCAACTGATGCAAAGTTTCCATTACGGCCAGCGCACGTTGTTTCGTCGCCTGTTTTCGCCGGTTATCGACAAACTTTTATTTGCTGCCACCAAGGCCGACCATGTGACCGTCGATCAGCACGCCAACATGGTGTCGTTACTACAGCAACTGGTGCAGGACGCCTGGCAGAATGCCGCGTTTGAAGGTATCGACATGGACTGCATGGGGCTTGCGTCAGTTCAGGCAACACAAAGTGGCCTGGTTGACGTGAAAGGTGAGCAAATCCCGGCATTGCGTGGTAACCGTTTAAGTGATGGCGCACCGCTAACCGTCTACCCTGGCGAAGTTCCGGCGCGTTTACCAGGAAGTGCTTTCTGGGAGAAACAAGGTTTTCAGTTTGAACAGTTCCGTCCGCAAGTGATGGATGTGGACAAGCCAATGCCGCACATTCGGATGGACGCGGCGCTGGAGTTTTTAATCGGGGATAAATTGCGATGAACGAACCATTAAAACCGCGTATCGATTTCGCACAACCACTGGATGTGGAAAAAGAAGATATCTACAAAGCGCCACATGCTTTCAGCGAGCCGGAGGCTGAGAAGTTTACTCCAGCGCTCAACACGTTTGATGAGGTTGACGTTGACGATGGCGGCCAAGCAGAAGCCGTGATTGAAGCGGCTTTGCGCCCGAAACGCAGCCTGTGGCGGCGCATGGTTCAGGTCGGGCTTGGGCTGTTTGGCGTCAGCGTGGTGGCGCAAGGCATTCAGTGGACGTATACCGCTTATGTTACCCAGGACTGGATTGCTCTCGGAGGCGGCATTGCTGGCGGGTTGATTATTGCTGCCGGTGTGGGCTCAGTGGCGACAGAGTGGCGACGTTTATGGCGTTTGCGCCAGCGTGCTGAAGAACGTGACGAAGCGCGTGATTTGATGCATAGCCACGGCATGGGGAAGGGTAAAGCCTTCTGCGAAAAACTCGCACGCCAGGCTGGGCTTGATCACGGGCATCCTGCACTGCAACGCTGGTACGCCGCGATTCATGAAACGCAAAACGACCGTGAAGTAGTGGAGCTATACGCCCGTTTGGTCCAGCCAGTGTTGGATAACCAGGCGCGCCGGGAAATCAGCCGCTCGGCTGCTGAATCCACGCTGATGATTGCCGTCAGCCCGCTGGCGATGGTGGACATGGCGTTTATCGCCTGGCGTAACTTGCGCCTGATAAACCGTATTGCCACGGTTTATGGCATAGAATTAGGTTACTACAGCCGTATCCGTTTGTTCCGTCTGGTATTGTTGAATATCGCCTTTGCCGGAGCCAGTGAACTGGTGCGTGAAGTCGGTATGGACTGGATAGGCCAGGATCTGGCGGCAAGACTTTCGACGCGTGCTGCGCAGGGCATTGGTGCTGGTTTGCTGACTGCCCGCTTAGGGATCAAAGCAATGGAGCTTTGCCGCCCATTGCCATGGATTGAAGGCGACAAACCGAAACTCGGTGACTTCCGCAAGCAGTTGCTGGTTCAGCTCAAAGAGACAATAAGTAAAAGTAAAACCAGACCTGTAGAGTAACAAACAGGTAATGCCGTGAGCACTTTGCTTTACGGCATTGCCCCCATTCAGCGACTTATCTGTCAACTTTTCTTCACACATCTCTTCTGACCATTCGTTATCTGGAGTATCATCACTCCACCCAATGACTCAGCTTATTGCAATTGAAGGACACCTCCATGCGTCTGGAAGTTTTTTGCCAGGACCGCCTTGGTCTGACTCGAGAATTACTTGATTTACTTGTGCTGCGTAGTATCGATTTGCGAGGAATCGAAATTGATCCAATTGGGCGAATTTACCTGAATTTCTCGACACTTGAATTTGACTCATTCAGCAGTCTGATGGCTGAAATTCGGCGAATCCCGGGCGTTACGGATGTGCGTACCGTGCCGTGGATGCCTTCCGAACGTGAGCATCGTGCGCTGAGTGCTTTGCTTGAAGCGCTGCCAGAGCCGGTTCTTTCTTTGGATATGAAAAGCAAAGTAGAGCTGGCAAACCCAGCGAGTTGTGCGCTGTTCGGACAAAACGAAGACAAGTTGCGTAACCATAATGCCGCAAGCCTTGTGAATGGTTTCAATTTTATGCGTTGGCTTGAAAGTTCTCCGGCCGAATCGCATACCGAACATGTGGTCATCAACGGGCAGAACTTCCTGATGGAAATCACGCCGGTTCATCTGGATAGTGAAAACGAAGAGTCTTCACTGGTGGGGGCTGTTGTTATGCTGCGCTCCACGGTGCGTATGGGTCGCCAACTACAAAATATCTCTAACACTGATGTCAGCGCTTTCAGTCAGATTGTTGCCGTCAGCCCAAAAATGCGCCATGTGGTTGATCAGGCTCATAAACTGGCACTGCTGAATGCGCCGCTGCTGATTGTTGGCGATACAGGCACCGGAAAAGATTTGCTGGCTCACGCTTGCCACCTTGGCAGCCCACGCGCGCAGAAACCTTATCTGGCGCTGAACTGCGGTTCGATGCCAGACGATGTTGTAGAAAGCGAATTGTTTGGTCACGCGCCAGGCGCTTACGCCAATGCCGTCGAAGGGAAAAAGGGCTTCTTCGAGCAGGCGAACGGTGGCTCGGTTCTGTTGGATGAGATTGGTGAGATGTCGCCGCGTATGCAAACTAAACTTCTGCGCTTCCTCAACGATGGGACTTTCCGCCGTGTGGGTGAAGAACACGAAGTACATGTTGATGTCCGCGTGATTTGCGCCACCCAGAAGAACCTCGTTGAAATGGTACAAAAAGGGGAGTTCCGTGAGGACCTCTATTACCGCTTGAATGTACTGACGCTGAATCTGCCGCCTTTGCGTGATCGCCCGCAAGACATCATGCCCCTGACCGAACTGTTTGTAGCACGATTTGCCGATGAACAAGGGGTGCCGCGCCCGAAATTGGCAAATGACCTGAGTAATATGCTTACACGTTACGGATGGCCGGGAAATGTGCGCCAGTTGAAAAATGCAATTTATCGCGCATTAACGCAGTTGGAAGGTTATGAATTGCGTCCACAAGATATTTTGCTGCCTGATTTTGACACCGTCAGTTTGGCTGTTGGCGAAGAGGCAATGGAAGGGTCGTTGGATGATATTACCAGCCGCTTTGAGCGCTCGGTACTGACACAGCTTTATCGTACTTATCCAAGTACACGTAAATTGGCAAAACGCCTGGGTGTGTCACATACAGCGATTGCGAACAAATTACGTGAATATGGTTTGAGCCAGCGTAAAACCGAAGATTAAAAAAAACAATGCCCCCGGATTTCGGGGGCATTCACACTGATGATAAATCTTTTCCTATGTCGAATAAGCGCAGCGTCATCCGACAAAAAAGTTTACCACCCTTGTTAACACTTAAGCCTTCAGGGCTTCCAGTGCTGCAGCATAATCTGGCTCGTTAGTGATTTCGTTCACTAACTCGCTGAATACCACTTCATCTTGCTCATTAAGAACCACAACGGCACGAGCCGTCAGGCCTTTCAGTGCGCCTTCCGAAATGCCAACGCCATAAGCTTGCTGGAATTCTGGGTTACGCAGAGTAGACAGAGTAACAACGTTGCTCAGGCCTTCTGCGCCGCAGAAGCGAGACTGTGCAAATGGCAGATCCGCGGAAACACACAGTACAACGGTGTTCTCCATTTCAGTTGCCAGTTGGTTGAATTTGCGCACGGATGCCGCACAAACGCCGGTGTCGATGCTTGGGAAAATGTTCAGTACTTTACGTTTTCCGGCGAACTGGCTCAGTGCAACATCAGAAAGATCTTTTGCGACTAAAGAAAAAGCTTCTGCTTTGTTGCCAGCTTGTGGGATCTGACCTGCAACCGCTACAGGGTTGCCCTGGAAATGAACGATTTGTGACATGTTTGATTTTCCTTTTTACATATAATTAACGCCGCGAACAGTGTATGTCAGTATTCATCTTCTGAATATAAAAAACTGATAGTGCAAGTAAAAGTGTTCGCTGGCTATATACCCTTCATTCTTCAAGCTGCCTCTTTGTTGGCTGCGCTCTCTCACCCGACAAATCTGTCTGGAACAGATTTGAACGTTGTTACAGCGGCCCCGGAGGGGTGAGGCCTATGGATGGGCCGAATAATCACTTACTTATGTAAGCTCATCGGGACTCGTTCCCTTGCCGCCTCGATGCACCTTGAATTATTTTGGGTATACTCTGCGGAGGATACAAACAACGACGACAGGCAAAACAATAATGAGATCAGTCAAGGTTTACCAGGAAGCATGGCCGCTGCATACGCCGTTTGTGATTTCACGCGGAACTCGCAGCGAAGCGGTAGTTGTGGTGATTGAGCTGGAAGAGGACGGTATCAAAGCAGTGGGCGAGTGCACGCCGTATCCGCGTTATGGCGAAAGCGTGGAATCGGTGCTGGCGCAAATCACCACGGTTATACCTCAACTGGAAAAAGGGATGACGCGTGCGCAATTGCAGGATGTTCTACCTGCGGGTGCTGCGCGTAATGCCGTCGATAGCGCGTTATGGGATTTAGACGCTCGTCGCAATCAGCGCACGCTTTCGCATATTGCGGGTATCGAACTCCCGGAACTGATTACAACCGCGCAAACGGTGAGTATTGCCGAGCCGGAACAAATGGCAGCGGCGGCCAAACTGCTGTGGGATAAAGGCGCGCGCCTGCTAAAGGTCAAAATTGACGACCGACTGATTAGCGAGCGTATGGTGGCGATTCGTGCCGCCGTGCCGGAAGCGGTGATCATCGTGGATGCCAACGAAGCCTGGAAAAGTGAAGGGCTGGCGGCGCGTTGTCAGTTACTGGCAGACCTGAATGTGGCGATGCTTGAACAGCCGCTGCCAGCGGGGCAGGACAAAGCGTTATCGAATTTCATCCATCCGCTACCCATTTGCGCCGATGAAAGCTGCCATACCCGTGAAAGTCTGGCCGAGCTGAAAGGGCGCTACGAAATGGTGAACGTGAAGCTGGATAAAACCGGGGGTTTAACCGAAGCGCTGGCCTTAACGCAAGCCGCTCGTGAAGCAGGTTTTGATGTGATGTTGGGCTGTATGTTGTGTACTTCCCGAGCTATCGCCGCCGCATTACCGCTGGCGGCGAAAGTCCGTTTTGCCGATCTCGATGGCCCAACCTGGCTCGCGGTGGACGTCGAACCAGGGTTGCATTTTGAAACCGGTAAACTTTATCCGTAACGGGAAATTATTTTTGCCAGTGTAACAAGCCCATCATGGCATCCAGATACCGCTCACTCGCTTCGTCAGCCGAGATGGGCGGGAATTCTGCGGTGATACAGGGCAAGTCCAAATCTGCGCACCAGCTTCCAAAAGAGCCCGGCGTTTCGTAGCCCACACTGGTGACCAGCGGCAATTCAAACTCCTTCGCAAGCCATGCGCCAAGCGGCGAATTATCAGGATCTTCAATGCAGCCCAACGGGTCGTGGAACGAGACAATCCATGCGGGTTTCAGCGTGTGGATCAACTGACATAGCGCCGCCGTTTCTGGCTCAGAACCCGGTTTTTTACCTGTAGAGAGCACCACATCACGTTCATCCGCGCTACTGTTCCAGCGATAAACCGTATCACCTGATTTCCAGTTGGCCGCGGGGAAATTACGATTCAGGTCTACACCATTGGCGTTAGCGCGCAAACCGAGCTGGCAACCGTCAGGATTTACGGCTAAAACCACATGATGGCGTCGATGTTCAGGTTTCAGCGTGCGTAACGCACAAGAAAGCGTAACCATGGCAGCATTTTCATCGCCGTGCGTTCCCGCAATAATTAAGCCGCTGCGTTGCTCATTCGGTGTAGCTGGGAACCAGATAAGCGGTGCGCCGAAAACGGATTTCCCATAACGTTCAGAACCTTGTGGCAAATGGCCACGTTGCGAACGGGGGCGGTGGGTTGGCATAGTTTTCCTTAAAAGTTCTATTTTTTATTGCTGATAGTAATAGCAGTGATTTAAATAAAACTCATCAGAAACAATCTCCTGTCAGACCAGTTCAGCCTTTACGCTATTGTTCACAAAAACCTACCGCAGAGGCGATTTTCGTCACGTTATTTATTTTAGTTATTGGCAAAACAGTTGATTGCGTTACATTGTTTCTCTGTCACTGGCGTGAGCGTAGTGCTGTCCCAAACAAAATTATTCATAAGGGTAAAACATGAAAAAGCGTTTTTTGACTACTTGTTGTGCGTTAGCTATCGCCAGCCTCTTTTCTAACGCCTGGGCGGCAGATGTCCCCGCTGGTACTAAACTTGCCGCCGACCAGAGTCTGGTTCGCCATATTAAAGATGAGCCTGCGTCTCTTGACCCAGCCAAAGCAGTAGGGTTACCAGAAATTCAGGTAATCCGTGATCTTTTTGAAGGGCTGGTGAATCAAAACGAGAAAGGGCAACTAGAACCTGGTGTTGCGACTAAATGGCAAAGCAATGATAACCGCACCTGGACCTTTACTCTGCGTGATAACGCGCGTTGGTCTGATGGGACACCTGTAACAGCGCAAGATTTTGTTTATAGCTGGCAGCGTCTGGTTGACCCTAAAAACACCTCACCATTTGCATGGTTCGCAGCTCTTGCTGGTATTAACAACGCACAAGCCATCATTGATGGAAAAATGCCTGCTGATAAGTTGGGTGTGACGGCAGTGGATGCCAGAACGCTACGAATTCAGTTGGATAAACCAGTACCGTATTTCCCAAATCTTACGGCCAATTTCTCGTTCTACCCGGTTCCTAAAGCTGTAGTTGAGAAATTCGGGAACGACTGGACTAAGCCGGGTAATCTGGTGGGTAACGGTGCATACGCGCTTAAAGATCGCATCGTTAACGAAAAGCTGGTGGCGGTACAGAACCCTCATTATTGGGATAATAGCAAAACGGTTATTACCCAAGTGACGTTTATTCCGATCAACCAGGAGTCTTCGGCAACAAAACGTTATCTGGCGGGAGATATTGATATTACTGAATCGTTCCCGAAAAACCTCTACCAGAAATTGCTCAAAGATATTCCAGGTCAGGTTTACACCCCGCCGCAGTTGGGAACGTATTATTATGCTTTCAACACCCAAAAAGGGCCGACTGCCGATCAACGAGTGCGTCTAGCCCTGAGTATGACCATCGATCGTCATATCATGGCTGAAAAAGTGCTGGGGACAGGTGAAAAACCTGCGTGGCGTTTTACTCCGGATGTAACCGCCGGATTTAAACCGGAAACTTCGCCATTTGAGCAAATGAGCCAGGAAGAGGCCAATGCACAGGCGAAAACGTTATTGCAGGCCGCAGGCTACGGACCGACCAATCCGCTTAAACTCACCCTTTTGTACAATACCTCGGAAAACCACCAGAAGATTGCTATAGCAGTGGCTTCAATGTGGAAGAAAAATCTGGGTGTGGATGTGAAGCTGCAAAACCAAGAGTGGAAGACATATATCGATAGCCGTAACACCGGTAACTTCGATGTTATCCGCGCTTCATGGGTAGGTGACTACAACGAACCCTCTACCTTCCTGTCATTGCTAACGTCATCCCATAGCGGCAATATCTCACGCTTCAACTCGCCGGAATATGACAAAATTCTGCAGCAAGCGAGCCAGGAAACTACGGATGAAGCGCGCAATAAAGACTACAACCAGGCTGAGAAAATCATCCAGGAAAAAGCGCCAATAGCGCCTATCTATCAGTACACGAATGGCCGTTTAATCAAGCCATGGTTGAAAGGTTATCCAATTAATAACCCTGAAGATGTCGCATATAGCCGCACGATGTATATCGTGGCTCACTAGATTAGCCCATCCTTCAGTGATGCCGGTCAGTTACGCAACTGACCGGCTTATTCTTCACTGTCGTTTGCTCTATCAAGAAGCGGATGTCGCGTAGCCACCAGCAATAAACCAGGTGATAAATACAATCGCTGCAACAATGATTGCTATTGGAAACAGTACGCCAATTTTCATTTTTCTCTCTTTGCTAGTGTTGGTATGTTTGCCACCGGTTGCGGCCATTTTCTTTTGCTTTATACAACGCGGCATCGGCTTGTGCGATAAGGCGTGTCGAGGTGGTTCCGGGTATCAGAGTGGCGATACCGAGACTGATAGTAACATAAGGCATTACGGGTGAGGCTGCGTGCGGGATAGAGAGGGCGTGTAGGTTCCGCCTGATTCGTTCAGCTACTTCTATTGCCTGCTGCTCCTGCGTATCGGGCAGTAAAATAATAAACTCCTCTCCGCCAAAGCGAGCAACGGCGTCATGTGTTGAACGAGTAGCACCCACCAGACATTGAGCGATTTTCACCAGACATTCATCACCAGCCTGATGGCCATAATGGTCGTTGTACTTCTTGAAGTAATCGACATCCAGCATAATCAATGAAAGTGGCATACCGCATTGTTGCTGGCGCTGCATAGCCTTTTCGAGAAGAAGATGAAAAGATCGACGATTGGCAATACCGGTAAGTGGGTCGTTATTAGCCAGGTCTTGTAGCCGTTTAATCAATTCTCTATTTTCTTGCTCACGACTAATCGCCAACACAAACCAGCCACGCAAGATTCGACGGCCAGACTCAAAAAGCCCCGCCAGAAGCAGATAGAGAAGCGCATTCAGTACGGTCAGATCAGAGGGATAAATAAAATTACAGACCAGAATCGAGATCCAGATTGGCAGGGTGAAACTCAGTAAAACTCGGCCATCAAAATAAAGTGAAATTAGCGCAGTGAAAATCAGCAATGCTGCAAAGGGGAAAACAATCCGCGAATCGCCGCTTGCCAGGAATACATAAAAACATCCTACCCATAATGCGCTGATACAAAGCAATGCCCCGTACAGAAATTTGCTTAACCACTCGGCATGTTGATCGTGTGCCATGCGCAAAATGAAAATGGCTGATGATGAGACTGCGAGAATTAGCCCCATAAGGATTTCCAGTATGGGTACTGATGCCGTAACGCTGGCGATTTGCTGCGAGGGCGAGAAGTAATGCCTGCCTAAAATAAATAAGCAGAACAACAAATTAATCCATAGAAACCACGGGCCACTGACAGTGATTGCCCGTTGGCGCATGGTCTTAAGGCGGAGGTCTAAATTGGGTGAAGCCCTACGTCTTTCTGACAAACATCATCTCCGAATGCCGCGAGGCATGATTGGGTCTAAAAAACTGCGGAAATGTAACATTTTTTATTCAGCAAATTCAGCGTGTTTGCTAATTTTTCCGAGTTACATAACAAAAGAAGACGGCTAGACTGACAACAATATTGTGGTAACACGTGGAGATAATGCAGTGGAAACCATTAAGGGATACCAGTTAAATGTGCCGGATGCCGTGTTCGCCTGGCAATTGGATGGTAAAGGCGGGGTCGATACCATTGAAGATACCGATACCATTGATGCCGAACATCCTGGTTGGTTGCATTTGAACTATACCAATAGCGCAAGTGCTAATTGGCTGGCAACTACGCCGCTGCTGCCAAATTATGCTCGTGATGCCCTGGCGGGAGAGAGCCTGCGTCCGCGAGTGACGCGCATTGGCGAGGGCACGTTGATTACGTTGCGCTGCATTAACGGCAGTACCGATGAACGCCCGGACCAACTTGTTGCCATGCGTTTATATATTGATGAGCGGCTTATTGTGTCAACGCGTCAGCGTCAGGTTTTGGCTCTTGATGATGTGGTGAACGATCTTAAGGAAGGCGCTGGCCCACTCGATTGTGGAAGCTGGTTAGTGGATGTCTGCGATGCGCTGACCGATCACGCAAGTGAATTTATTGAACAGCTGCATGACAAAATCATCGACCTTGAAGATAACTTGCTGGACCAGCAAATTCCACCGCGTGGATACCTTGCTCTACTGCGTAAACAGTTAATCGTCATGCGCCGTTATATGGCACCTCAGCGAGATGTTTATGCGCGCCTTTCGAGTGAGCGTTTACCCTGGATGACTGATGATCATCGTCGTCGTATGCAGGATATTTCCGACAGGTTAGGGCGTGGGCTTGATGAAATTGATGCTTGTATCGCGCGCACTGCGGTTATGACCGATGAAATTGCTCAGGTTATGCAGGAAGCTATGGGAAGAAGAACCTACACCATGTCACTAATGGCAATGGTTTTTTTGCCCAGCACTTTTTTGACAGGGCTGTTTGGTGTGAATTTGGGCGGTATTCCTGGCGGCGGCTGGCATTTTGGCTTCAGCCTGTTTTGTATCATGTTGGTGGTTCTTATAGGCGGTGTTGCCTGGTGGTTACATCGTAGTAAATGGCTGTAAAATTTAACATTTTTAACATTATGAAGGCTAAAAAAGGCGGCTATAGTTGAGCAAGGTCAATAAATGGAACGCCGGTTCAAGGCAATATCTCTCTCGCAGGTGAATGCAACGTCAAGCGATGGGCGTTGCGCTCCATATTGTCTTACTTCCTTTTTTAGAATTACTGCATAGCACAATTGATTCGTACGAGCCGACTATTAGTCGGCTTTTTTTTGTCTGCAATATGTGGTCTATGCTTAAAAGGAGTATTTACAGGAGGCAGTGATGACTGTTTATCGAAGATTAAATATGAGTGACCCGTCGTTTCCGAGTGAACCTACTCCAGTACCTGACCCGATCCCAAGACCGCAGCCGATACCAGACCCACCACTAGATCCCGACCAAAGACCGATTATCGAGCCACCACCGCATAGTTAGAGTAGAGTTTTCCCTCTCTCAGGCGAGAGAGGGAAGAGAGGATTATTTGATTTCGAGGATATCGAGGCGTTGCAGAGGGGTTTCGCTGTCTTCGTCTTCTGGCTGCCAGCCTGCAGGTTGCATCGGCAACTCTTCGCGGTCGAATGCTAAATCTCCGCCATTAACGACTTCAGCACCATGTTGCAAGCCTTTAAAATCGAACAGTTCCGTGTCACACATGTGCGAAGGCACAACGTTTTGCATGGCACTGAACATGGTTTCGATACGGCCAGGATAGCGTCTATCCCAGTCACGCAGCATTTCACCAATGACCTGGCGCTGCAGATTCGGCTGCGAACCACACAGGTTACAAGGAATGATCGGATATTCACGAGCAATTGCAAAACGCTCAATGTCTTTCTCACGGCAATAAGCCAACGGACGAATGACGATATGTTTCCCGTCATCACTCATCAATTTTGGTGGCATACCCTTCATCTTGCCGCCGTAGAACATATTCAGAAACAGCGTCTGAAGGATGTCGTCACGGTGATGACCAAGCGCGATTTTCGTCGCACCTAACTCAGTCGCAGTACGGTAAAGGATGCCCCTGCGTAAACGAGAGCACAGAGAACAGGTAGTTTTGCCTTCCGGGATCTTATCTTTAACGATACCGTAAGTGTTCTCTTCGACAATTTTGTACTCAACACCAATGCTTTCCAGATACGCAGGCAGGATATGCTCAGGGAAGCCCGGTTGTTTTTGATCGAGGTTAACGGCCACCAGGCTGAAATTAATCGGCGCGCTTTGCTGTAAGTTTCGTAGAATTTCCAGCATGGTGTAGCTGTCTTTACCGCCTGACAGGCAGACCATAATACGGTCGCCTTCTTCAATCATATTGTAATCAGCGATCGCTTCACCCACGTTACGACGCAGGCGCTTCTGTAATTTGTTCAGGTTGTATTGATCTTTCTTTGTAATTTCTTGTTTATCTTGCATTTTATTGATTTGCCGGTTGTTTCAGGGGCACCACAGGGGCACAGCCTATAGCGCGAGTTTTTGGTTTAGCATGCTGAACCGATCGCCGTTCATATCCTGTATCCAGGTTGAATCAATGTCATAAACCATATGGGTATTTTCATGGTCCATATGGCTGGCGATAAATGGCGGGTTTCTTCCCGTTTTAAGCATCCAGCATGCATAAGTGTGGCGTGTATGGTACGGATTGCCACGGCGAATGCCAGCACGTTTTACAGCTGCGTTCCATCCGGGCTAAATTGAGGAAGGTTTTTGCTCATCCAGCCAGATTCCGGGAACAAAAATGAAGCGTATTTGTTGCGGTTGTCTCTTCCTGTATTCACTATGATGAAATACGCAGCACACGCTAATTCTCATGGTATGTTGGCTTGTTTCCACATAATTGTTGTTATAATAATCAGTAGCGCGAAAATACCACTTCATTAAATACTTATATATTGCATGGGTAATTTCACTTATGTATTATGCCGCGCCGGCCGTTAACCCTCTCCAGAGTGTGCGATTATTAAATCTAATGTGTCGGTAGTATTACCAAACCGCCACTAGCTCATCGGGAAGAGCGGCAATCATAGGTTGTAGTACGGGGTTCGAGGCTCCGGTGGCGGACCAAAGCGGTCATCGTATAATGGCTATTACCTCAGCCTTCCAAGCTGATGATGCGGGTTCGATTCCCGCTGACCGCTCCAAACTAAACTCTCCTGAAGTCTACCCATCTTTAGTTTCCCATCTGCATGATCAATTTCCTGAGCAGCAGAGGCGGCATTCACTGATATAAATCCCATGACCAAAGTAGTAATAAGTAGTGTTTTCATATCTAGCACCTCATTTAACAATATGTTTGAAACTGGGTTTTATCAGGAGTAACTTCATCCGTCTGTATATTCAAATATACAAACCTAAGCTGTCATGAGACTGACCGCTATATGACAAAATTGTCAGGGTTGTAGATTGGTTAATTTTTTTGAATACAGGTTCAGCTCGTTAATAATGCAGTCAGGTTCTTCACGCAGAGGCATATTGTCTATGTCCAGAACCCCATCATTTTTTTGTGGATCATCAGTCTGCAGGTCTGCAAACAGTGGGGTAAGATCCTGCTGTGCTTCTCCTGGTATAGCCACCAGCTCGAACGTTTTATTTCTTGCCGCGTCGTTAGTCAGAGCACTGACCAGAACCTGGGCTATTTGCTCCCGGGATATCACACCATCTTCCGGTGTTCCTGCATGGCGACGATCTCCCTGAAGCATAACGATTCTGTGTTCATCATCATTGTTGTAATCAAACCAGCCGGGCCTGACGATGGTATAGGGATGACCACTCGCCCTTACCAGACGCTCGGCACGTCTTTTCCAGTCATGAACCTCAGTGCGTTGATTCCAGGTGCTGAGTCGTTCAGTCACGCCAATTGTGGTCATTAGGCCGATACGAACAGGCGTATCCTTGAATATTCGTAAAATATTGCGCACTCCGCCGTAATCTACCGCTCTGGCACCAATACGACCCTGACCATCGGAACCGAGAGTGAAGATGATGGCATCAATATTTTTCGGCAAATCGGTGAGCGTTTCAGGCATTGAAACATCGCCGTAAAACACATCCGTTCCACGAGGAAGTTGTTTTACTTTGCGTTTATTTCTGACCAGAGCGACGGTCTGATGGCCCATTTCAATAACGGTATTCACGACATGAAGACCAATACTTCCTGTCGCTCCTGCAACGAGTATTTTCATGATAAACCTTCTGATAATTCAGACTTATTTTCGATACGGTCAGAATATCAATTATCATTATTGTCAGTAATAGGGCTAAAATGATTGTGTCTATGAACACCCTTCATGAGTGTGCGATGAAGGGAATGCCTCCATAAGGAAATCGCCGATGCTCAAAGAAAACTTCAACGAACTGCAAATCTTTCTTGTGGTGGCAAGGGAGCGAAGTTTTACCAAAGCAGCGGGCAAACTGGGCGTTTCTCAGTCTGCACTCAGCCACGCGATGAAGGCCCTGGAGGAAAGGCTGAATATCCGCCTTCTGACCCGCACTACCCGAAGCGTTGCCCCTACAGAAGCCGGTGAAAGAATTATTGCCTGCCTTGAACCCCGTATTGCCGATCTTGAACAGGAGCTCGAATCGCTTGTTCAACTGAACGGCAGTGCCTCCGGCAATATCCGTTTATCTGCCGGGGAGCATTCCGCGCGAAGTCTGGTATGGCCGAAGTTAAAATCCTTCCTCAGGGAATATCCGGAAATCAATCTCGAACTGGTGGTTGATAACGGTTTTGTCGATATTGTTGAGGGGCGTTTTGATGCGGGGATCCGCCTTGGCGAAAGCGTAGATAAGGATATGATCGCGGTGAGGATTGGACCGGAAATGCGTATGGCAGTGGTGGGAGCACCGTCCTATTTTGCCGCTAGCCCCGTACCCGAAACACCGCACGAGCTACAAAACCATCGGTGTATCAATATGCGCCTGCCGACTGCCGGTGGACTTTACCATTGGGAGTTTGAGAAGGATGGGAAACCGTTACGGGTCAGAGTGGAAGGGCAGGTAACGTTTAATCTGCAGGCGGAAAGAATTGATGCGGCTTTATCCGGTTTTGGCATCGCCTGTATACCTGAAGACAGGGTGCAGGATTATATAAAGTCAGGAGAGCTTATTCAGGTTCTGCAGGACTGGTGTCCGTCTTTCCCCGGATATTATCTTTACTACCCGAGCCGTAAGCAGCATCCGCCAGCTTTTGCGCTGATGATCGATGCACTTCGCTA
This sequence comes from Buttiauxella cochleicola, assembly GCF_021282435.1. NCBI lineage: Bacteria > Pseudomonadati > Pseudomonadota > Gammaproteobacteria > Enterobacterales > Enterobacteriaceae > Buttiauxella > Buttiauxella cochleicola. The sequence continues at coordinate 412,814 of NZ_JAJSOT010000001.1, forward strand.
TCAGGAATAAAGGGTCCGCCAATCTCAGCGGACCCGTCCGGATATTAACGGCCTACGCGGGCCTGGTGCTCAGGAGAGTAACGTTCGCCAACGACTTTAATCGTTTCAAGCGCCTGGGTTATCTGCCGTGAGTCATCCTGCGAAAGAATGATGTCGGCAGCCCCCAGGTTTTCTTCCAGCCGGTGTAGTTTGGTGGTACCAGGGATAGGAACAATCCACGGCTTTTGTGCCAGCAGCCATGCCAGCGCAATTTGCGCAGACGTCACGCCTTTCTCTGCAGCCAGTTCACCCAGCAATGAGACCAGCTTTTCATTGGCTTCAATCGCCTGCTCGGCGAAACGCGGCACTTGGCTTCTGTAATCATCCTTCCCAAAAGTAGTTCCTGGCTTAATCGAGCCCGTAAGGAAGCCTTTACCTAATGGGCTGAAAGGCACAAAACCAATGCCCAGTTCCTCCAGTAAAGGCAGGATCTCCCGCTCAGGCTCGCGCCACCACATTGAGTATTCGCTTTGCAGGGCCGTGACAGGTTGTACGGCATGGGCACGACGAATGGTCTGCGCACCCGCTTCGGACAGACCGAAATGTTTAACTTTGCCTTCAGCTATCAGGTCTTTTACCGTACCCGCAACATCTTCAATCGGGACATCCGGATCGACACGGTGTTGATACAGCAGGTCAATGACATCAGTCTTAAGACGGCGTAATGATCCTTCCACAGCTTCACGGATATGCTCCGGACGGCTGTTTAAAATCTGCTGCTTGTTGTCGTCGCCAAAAGTAAAACCAAACTTAGTGGCAATGACCACACGGTCACGAAACGGTTTTAAGGCTTCGCCGACAACCTCTTCATTAAGGAAGGGGCCATATACTTCGGCGGTATCGAAGAAGGTGACGCCACGTTCAACCGCAGCGCGAATGAGCTCGATAGCCTGACGGGTATCGGTCGCCGGGCCGTAGCCGTGGCTTAAGCCCATGCAGCCGAGTCCAAGCGCTGAGACTTCGAGCCCGGATTGACCCAGATAACGTTTTTGCATTGAATAAATACCTCTTTTATCGGGTCTTAAACATCAAGTTTGCGGCCAGTCAGCCATTCCACCATCGCCGGGTCGCGGTGAGAGAAGAAGGCACTGGTTGCGGTGTCGAGGGCGGCAATTTGCAGCATATCTTCAGAGCTGAGTTCAAAATCGAGAATGTTGATGTTCTCTGCCATGCGTTCTTTACGCACCGATTTCGCCAGTGAAACGATGCCTCGCTGGAAGATCCAACGCAGAACCACCTGACCCACGCTTTTGCCGTATTTCTGACCAATCGCCGTTAATACGGGATGCTGGAACAGACCATTCTTACCCTCCGCAAACGGTGCCCAGGCTTCTGGCTGAATGCCACGGCTTTGATTCCATGGAACAGCATGCAGCTGCTGGTTGAAGGGGTTAACTTCAATCTGGTTTACCGCAGGGGCAACTTTGTTGAAGGCGATAAGGTCGGCCAGTCTGTCAGGATGGAAATTGCTGACACCAATGGCGCGAATTTTGCCTGCCTGCTGCAGTTCTTCCATAGCACGCCATGCCCCATGGACATCGCCGTAAGGCTGGTGAATCAGATACAGGTCGACGTAATCAAGTTGCAGCCGATTCAGGGAGCGTTCGAACTGTGCTTTAGCGCCTTCGTAATTGGTATCCTGTAGCCAAAGTTTGGTCGTTACAAAGAGTTCGTTACGGGCAATACCGGTCTGTTTCAGTGCGTTCCCGACCTGGGTTTCATTCTGGTAAGACGCAGCGGTATCGATCAGGCGGTATCCTGTATCTATGGCATCAATAACGGCTCTTTCGCATTCTCCGGCATCCGTCATCTGGAAGACACCAAAGCCCAGCAGGGGCATTTCAATACCGTTGTTCAGTTTTACAGTTTGCATGACGTTATCCTTCAGCTGTTGTGTAGGAAAAGCATAACGCAAAGTAATTTATTCGATTAGATGGGGTAATTAGCTAGGGCTTATTAGATGTGTTCATTAATTTTGAGGGGCTGAAGGTCCGCTGCGTGCCAAAAGCGGACATAGATTGAACCTGGCTGCAAAATGATTTTTTAACTTAACGTGCCGTGCTGTTTGCCATGAAGCGATAATAACGTAAAAATGAATGAGCGTTCATTCATGGCTGACTTGTGATTCTTTCTAATCAGTCTGTTGTCAAAACAAACAAAGGCAAATTATGACTAGTAAAACGCTCAGACTTTTATTTCCCCAATGGCAAGGCGGTAATAACCCACCCTATCACCTTGGGTCGCTTCTTCTCTCGTATCTTTCCCCCGAATCGGATGGCCCTCTTGAGTCTGTTCCGGTCGATGAGCCCACAACGGAGCCACTGGCGGAAGTAGATGGCATTACAGCTAAACCTCAAATTATCAGGCAGCTCAACGATGCAGCCACTCTGATTGAGAAACATAATCCCGATTCAATTGTCGTTTTTGGTGGGGATTGCCTGGTATCACTGGCTCCTTTTACACATCTGCTCAATAAATACGGTGATAAACTGGGTGTGCTATGGATTGACTCTCACCCTGACGTACAGACTGCTAAACAGTATCCAAACGCTCATGCCCATGTTCTTGGAGCACTAATTGGAACAGGTGATAAAGATTTAGTTGCTCACGTAACCACCAGGCTTAATCCCTCAAAAATAATGATTGCAGGTATCCACGATCCACTGGCTTATGAAGCTGAATACCTTGCTCGTCATGACATTGCGACTATCGGTCCTGAACAAGTCAAAAATGGTGGGAAAGAAGTTTTGGAGTGGATTCACAGGGAAAGCATTGAGTATCTGGCGATACACCTGGATCTCGACGTTCTCGATCCGTCACTTTTCCGTTCTGTGCTTTTCGCCATGCCAGGCAGAGGCGAGCACGATTTTGGCGATGTAGCAGAAGGCAAGCTGACTATTGAAGATGTACTCAATCTGATAGCTCAGGCTACCTCAAAAACGGCACCGGTCGGCCTTACGATTGCTGAACATCTGCCGTGGGATATGATGAACCTCAAGAAAATGCTCAGTGTATTACCGCTGATGAAGTGATATCTGATTCCAAGAGCCAGAACTACAGAGCTAAGTCTGGCTCCTCGAAGCAAACAGCGTTAAAGTCCGGGCACCTTATAAAACATTATACTCGACATGTTAAAGAAAACTGAAACCTACCATAAGCTGATTACCGCTGCTGCTGCCTGTTTTGCAGAAAAAGGCTTCAGTGCGACAAGCGTGCGTGAAATTTCTACCCGCGCTGGGATCAGTCAGGGAGCAATGTACACGTATTTTAAAAGCAAGGATGACCTAATAAAGGCTATCGTTCTTGAAGAGCAGAATTCAGCGCTGACAGCCCATAATGCTCCATCCAGGGGTACTCATTTCGACCGCCTTTGTGCGCAGGTTACTTCGTGCATCAGCGATGTAGGCTACCCAGTTACACATCAGTTGTGGGTTGAAATCATGGCTGAATCTGCGCGGAACCCTGAACTGCAAAAAACGTATATTTCCAGTGATACCATCATGCGGCAAAGTATTGCAGGGATTATCGCAGAAGGTATTACTGCAGGAGAGTTTCGCCAGGACATTAGCCTGGAAGAAACCACGATTATACTGTTTGCCTTTATCGACGGATTAATTGCACGCAAAGCGATAAACGCGTCTTTCTCTTTCAGTCGAGACCTGCCAATGTTTTTTGAGCTAATGTCAAAATTATTGAAATAATGCCAAACAGGTCAGTCATAACTGATAGCACATGAATCGAAAATGTCCGCTTTTCGCTCAAAGCAGACTGTCACGTCCCCATTTTTTTTGAAAAAATTGATGTTTGTATTGAGCCCTCAATAATGAAAGCTCAATGCTATTTCGTCCTACTGCAGATTTTTCTCTTTCAAAAACTGACCGACCAAATCAGCAATCTGCACATTATTTAAATCAGAGAACGGGAAGTGGGTATTACCTTTGATTCCCACTTCTGGCAGATGCGTTACCGTCACATCACCGCCATGCTTGTTCACCACGTCACGCCACTCCCGAGCCATTGCCAGGCGTACGCGCCAGCTGTCCTGCGCAGGCATGGCGACAGGTTTATCCGGTATGTTATCGCCGTAAATAATTAGAATCGGGATTTTGGTCAGTGCCATAAATTGCGCCATTGGCACAGGCTCACCCTTCAGCGTGTCGAACGCGCTTGGCATAGGGGCTGGGAGTTCTTTTTCCGGGAAGACAAAGCTGCTGCCAGGCTCGAAGGCGACAATGGCTTTGACCTTGTTGTTTTTCATCGCCGTGTACCAGCCTGGTCCGCCACCCTGAGAGTGGGTGAAGAGGATAGCGGGGCCGGATTTATCCACGACGGCGGACATCGCATCAGAGATGACATTGATATCAAACGGCCCGGTATTTGGGGTCATCTGACGGAAATACTGATTCAGTGCTTCTTTGTCGTGAGAGAACTGAACGCCCTTAAAATACTCTGGCCACACGCCAACGCGGAACTGATTGAACCACATCTGTTCATCCGGTTTAGGCGTAACAGTACCTTCTACAGTCGTACGTCCGGCGCTGCCCCGACGTGGCTGATCGACAAGATAAGTTGAGTACCCGCGACGCAGGAAGATGTTCTGGAACCCTTCGCGACCATCCGGTGTGCTTTCCCAGGTACGGGAGAACTGACCTGCGCCGTGCAGCATGACGATAGGGTATTTATGCGGATTCTCCGGGATTTGGTAGAACACAGACGCATGATCGCCATGGTAGGTTTGGCCAGCAGAGTCCAGCGGCTTCTTCGCGTCAAATTTACCAGGGGCGGTGTTGATAGTACCGCCAGCAGAAAAGCTTCCCTGTTCCTGAATGACCAGCGGCTCGGCATATACTGACTGAGCCACCAGACCACCCGCCATTACGCAGATGGCCAGCGTTTTTAAGATTGTCTTCAAGATTACATCCTCTGTTATGTTTGCTGTTCAATCATATCTGAGTTGTCAGCGTTAATTATTTAGCACCCCTGATTGCCCTTATTTGGCAGATTCATGAATGTGGAGATTAACTGCGTATTGTCTCTAACCAACTGGTGACCGTTTCAGTTGTTCTTCGCTCCTGGTCGCATTCAATGACCAGCGGTTTTTCCCTACGCGCAGTTGGGGCGAGACTGGCAAGGATGTCGTCGCTGTCTCCTTTACCGTAGCCACCGTGAGTAATGAAGGGGATGAGTAATTTGCCCGCAAGGTTGTGGCTGCTGATAAATGCTTGCACTACAGGCGGCACGCTGGTCCCCCAGATCGGAAAGCCTAAATACAGGGTCTCGTAGCGTGAGATATCTGCAACGCTATTTTTCAATGCGGGTTTTACTCCCCGCTCACGCTCATTTTTCGCCTGTTCAACGGTCTGAAAATAGTCTTCCGGATAAGGCGTTGCCGGTTCAATTTCAAACAGATCGGTGTTCAGGCTACGGTGAATGACACCCGCAATCACCCGTGTATTTCCGCTGCGAGAAAAGTACGCTACCAGAATTCGACTTTTACCCTGCACGTTTGCATTTCCGGTGGCAGCTGTCGCCAGGGAGACGTTCGCCAGCGTGAGCCCGGCAAGCGCGGTTATCAGCATTCTGCGGTTGGGATCATGCTCCATAACCAGCTCCTGTTAGTTTGCGAGGGCTTGTTGCAGCGCCTTTTCAGCTCGCGTTGCTGCATCATTTTCGCCATGTTCACGCAGAACCTGCGCCAGCTGGCGCAGCTGCGACGCCGTCAGGCCGACCCGCATGCTTGCTCGCGTATGCGACAGCAGTTGTGATTCGACGCCCGGCGTGGCCGCTAATGCGCCAACCGTTGCCAGCTCGCGGCTTTGCCAGTCGAGGTTATCGCGGGCGAAAATGTCGCCAAACAGATGCGTTTGCAGGAATTGGTTTATCACTGGGGCAAAATCAAATAGCGGGCCCTGGACGGGAGCGCCTGAGATTTTTGTCTGGTTTGCAGTACCGACACGGCGAAGCTCTTCCCCGACAGGGATAGGTGCGACTGGTTCTTTGCCCTCAACGTCTTCGATGCCACGTTGTTTACGTGCTTCGACGACCTTCATCAGTTCGCTAAGCGCATTCAGGCTACGGGGGAAGCCCGTATAGGCATAAAGCTGGACGAGAATCTCTTTGGTTTCGTTTATGGTGAGCCCTGCGTCAAGACCCTGATTAAGGGCTGCATTCAGCTTATCCATCTGACTGCTGGCCATCGATGCCGCAATCAACGGGATAGCCTGTTGGCGGGCTGACAACGTATCTGAAACCTTTTGTTCGTGGTTCACTTCTGAGGCTCCTTTATTGACGGGCGCAGCATGTGCTGCGAGACCAAAACCAAAGGTCAGCAGTACCGCTGCCGCTAATGCTTTAATGGGCGTGGTATTGTTCATCTGTCACTTTCTCCATCCAGTTAACGCTTTTGCCATCCACAATCCCGGTTATCGCCAGATGCGTCATCGCGCTGCCGGGTGCCGCCCCGTGCCAGTGTTTGACGCCCGCCGGGCAAGAGACAACGTCACCGGCGCGGATAACCTGCACCGGCTGGCCTTCTTGTTGGGTCAGCCCGACACCCGAGGTCACAATCAGCCGCTGACCTGCCGGATGCGTATGCCAGGCGGAGCGGGCACCAGGCTCAAACGTGACATAAGCCCCGGAAACACTGATGTCGTTATCCGGTTTGAAGAGAGGATCAACCCGGACGCGACCGGTAAAGTTCTCGGCAGGCCCGTACACCGCATTCTGACTTCCTGCGGGGGCGATATGGACAGCAGGATTTTGCTCCGCTGCCCAGGATGAAAAGGTGAAGAAGGGCAGTAACAGCCCGAGGTAACGTAAATGTCCGATCATGCAAAGCGTCCTTATCAATGAAGAGGGAATTGCCTGCGATGATTTTATCGAGCGAGTAATGACGTCAGGCTGACGCCCCCCTGACAATTCTGTCAGTTAACCCTTGTCCCGACTCAGCGCTGGATTGAGCATTACCCGCCACTTTATCCGCTTGTATCGCAAAGGTGAGGCCAAATGTATTGATGCCACCTTCACTACGGGCAAAGACATCTCCCCGGTGCATAATGGCGACAGCACGCACGATCGACAGGCCCAGTCCATGATGGGTATCACTCCTGGATCGGGAGGTGTCGACGCGATAGAACCGCTCGAAAAGCCGGTGTAAGTGCTTTGGTGCTATCGGATCGCCCGGGTTTGAAACTTCGACACAGGCCTGATGACCTTTTTCGCTTAAGCGCACCGTAACCGTGCTGTTGGACGGTGAGTGTCTTGCGCTATTTTCCAGTAAATTAGCCAGTGAACGGTGGAACAGTCGCCGGTCGATGTGCACGGTGACGTCGCCCTGAACATCCAGAGAGAGCTGTTTTTCAGCAAAAGAGGGTTCAACATACTCCGCAGTTTTCAGGGTTTCTTCTCTCAGGGACACCTGCGTAAGCTGGGAAGCATGTTCACCCGCGTGAGCATGCGACAGGAACAGCATGTCGTTAACTATAGATGTCATACGTTCAAGCTCTTCCAGATTGGAACCCAATAACTCTTCCAGTTCATCTTGCGAACGTCGGCGTGAGAGCCCCAGCTGCGTCTGGCCGATCAGATTAGTCAGCGGAGTCCGGAGTTCATGCGCAACATCGGCATTGAAGCTTTCGAGCTGCCTCCAGGCGACCTCTTGCCGTTCCAGCACGCCATTAAAAGATGATGCTAACTGCTGTAATTCGTCAGGTAATGCTTCGGTATTCAGGCGCTGACCATGGTCCCCGGGAGCGAGTTGCCGGGCCTGTTTACTGAGCGCCCTAACCGGACGAAGACCGATCCTTGATACGATGTATCCCAGTAAGGCGACAATCACGACGCCCAGTGCGGTAATGATCAGCAATGTACGCGTGAACGCATCAAGTGTTCCCATGTACGGTGTGGAGTCGATAGCAACCACATAGCGCAGCTCAGGCCTTTCACCGTTGGCGGGGATGGTTTTCACTAACAGAAACAGCGAGCATGCACCTTCTGATGCACCGGGCACTTTATTAAAGCCTTCCTGTAAAGAAGACCACTGAACACCCACTGGTGGTGTTCCCCCGATGCTAAAGCGTGGGTTATCGCTCACTATCCAGTAGCGAACGCGTTCACCTTCAGAATTGGTCAACACAGTAAATTTATTGGCCAGCGTAGACCAGCCGTCAGCCGAGGTTCGGGCGGTGATCCACGGACTCATTAATGATTCCCGGAACAGCAGTTCGTTATGCATCTGCTTTTGCAAAGAATCATGCAAGGAGCTTCTGAGCAGGATGCCGATAACGGAGACAATCAGCAGCGCGGATAAGGCAAACATCAGCGCCAGATGAACGGAGATGGAACGCTTAGGCATGCTTATCCTCTTCATTTATTCGGACCGGACTTCGAGGACATAACCCATGCCACGAACGGTATGCAGCAGTTTGATATCGAACGGGGCATCCACTTTGGCGCGAAGTCGTTTAATGGCGACTTCAACCACATTGGCATCGCTGTCAAAATTCATGTCCCATATCTGCTCCGCAATCATCATCTTTGACAGAATCTCCCCCTGATGCCGGGCCAGAAGGCTTAACAGGGAAAACTCTTTTGCGGTCAGTTCCAGTCTCGTTCCGGCGCGAAATACGCGGCGAGCCAGTAAGTCGAGATGCAGATCGTGAATTTGCAGTTGGGTGATGTCTGCGCCATCCGTAGCGCGGCGGCGCACCAGTGCCTGAATGCGCGCCACCAGCTCAATAAGCGAAAAGGGCTTGGGCAGATAATCATCCGCGCCAAGACGAAGCCCTTTAACGCGCTCGTCGACCGAGCCGCGAGCCGAGAGCATCAATACCGGCGTCTGTTTGGCTGCTCGCACACCCTCAAGTACCCGGTAGCCATCCATCCCGGGTAGCATTACATCCAGTATTATCGCGTCGTAGTCGAACTCCAGCGCGTAATGAAGACCTTCAGCGCCATCTGCAGAGACATCTACCGTAAATCCGGACTCACTCAACGCACGGTTGAGATAGGTTGACGTTTTTTCTTCATCTTCGACTAACAACAGGCGCATAACGGGACTTCCTCTTAACTTTTCATCGGTGCTTCAACATCGGAATAAACCTGCACGGCATCCGGCAGACGTTGCCCCTGGATAGTGATCGCATCCAGTGAGCGGGTGAGCTCGGTCATTTCTGCCGCAGTCAGCGACACGCCGGTAGCCGCTGTGTTTTGCAGCATATGGTCTTTATTGGTGGTGCCCGGGATCGGAACTATCCAGGATTTACGGGCCAGGAGCCATGCCAGCGCAATCTGACCCGGTGCGGCATTTTTTCTTATCGCCCAGGTTTTCAGCAACTCAACGAGTTGTAAGTTGTGCGGGAGATTGTCGGGTGAAAATCGCGTTTCTATAGCACGTATATCACCGGCAGCGAACCGGGTATTTCCATCAATCCAGCCCGTTAAAAACTGTACGCCGAGTGGGCTCCATGGCACAAAACCAATGCCCAGCTCTTCACATACCGGAAGTACCTGCTTTTCAGGGCCGCGCCAGAGCATGGAGTATTCACTTTGTACGGCGGTAACGGGTAATGCCGCATGGGCGCGTCTCAACGTGTTGATGCCCATTTCAGACAGACCCCAGTGCAGGACTTTTCCTTGATCCATTAAATCTTTCACCACACCGGCGACATCTTCGATAGGGATCTGTGGATCAACTCGATGTTGATAAAGTAAGTCGATACGATCGGTACGCAGGCGTTTGAGCATATTGTCGACGACCTGCCTGATATGTTCCGGCCTGCTGTTAAGGCCCGGCAGTCGCTTACCTGTCTGCTGGTCAATGTTCCAGCCAAACTTAGTGGCAATAACGATTTTGTCCCTGAATGGGGCGACGCCTTCCCCGAGAATTTTTTCGACTTCAAAAGGGCCGTAGGCTTCAGCAGCGTCGAAGAACGTTACCCCTTCATCAAATGCCCGGTGGATAACATTGATCATCTCAGGACGCCAGGGAACAGAGGTGTCATATTTGCGACTCATGTTCTGCACGCCCAGACCGACGGCTGAGACTTCCAGCTTCCCGAGTTTACGCTTGCCCGGAGTAGCATTGCGTTGGCTGGTTTGTCTGGATGAATCGACCTGAGAGGATTGGCTCGCCGCCGATACGTGGGGGAGCAGCGAGGCGGCGGCAATACCCGCCCCGGCGACTAATAGCTTGCGTCGCTCTGGCATTGTTAGGTCATTCTGGCTTTTCATTGATCGCTCCGTTTCTCAGAAAATTGAATATGAATCACATTAAACGAGACCATTCTGCCTCCTGATTGCCAACATAAAGCTGACAGTTACCTGACAGCGTTGTCAGAAACACTAACCATCCCGGACTCTTTCCTGACAAAAATGTTATTTCCCTGTCACGATGCTGACAGCCCTCTCTGCCTAATCTGAGCCTGCAAATTTGATTCCGCGAGCCTTCATAACCAGGCTGACACTCATCGGGAGAGACCATGAAATTCACGCTTATCAGTGCAATGCTACTCACGGCAATGGCCGGAGTGACCTCAGTCAATGCGGCTGATTATAAAAAAAATCCATTCACACTGGCCTATGACGGTGCCATCACCGAGAACGTCAAAGGCAAGGTCAACATTCATCCGGTGAAATACGATCTGCATGGCATCCAGATTGCCGCGAATGTCTATACCCCTGCTAACTATGATCCCGCCCAAAAATACCCTGCCGTGGTGGTCGCACATCCTAATGGTGGCGTGAAAGAGCAGGTCGCCGGGTTGTATGCGCAGCGCCTTGCCGAGCATGGGTACATCACAATTACCGCCGATGCAGCTTATCAGGGTGCCAGCGGTGGTATGCCACGCAGCGTGGATAAACCGGCTAACCGTATTGAGGATGTTCACGGCATGGCTGACTATATCAGCCAGTATCCGGGGGTTGATACTTCCCGCCTCGGTCTGCTGGGTATTTGCGGTGGCGGCGGGTATTCACTGGTTGCCGCCGAGACAGATAAGCGGTTCAAATCGATAGCAACCATCAGCATGTTTAACTCCGGGCTTGTGCGCCGCAACGGTATGCAGGATTCACAGCTGGATACTATCCAGCAGCGTCTTCAGCAGGCTTCTGACGCACGTGCTCAGGAAGCCGCCGGAGGAGAAGTGCTTTACTCCGGCGATGCCAACCTGACTGATGAGCAGATTGCTAAATTACCTTTTGCCTTGTATCGCCAGGGTTACGAGTACTACTGGAAAACCCACGCGCACCCGAACTCTACGTTTAAATACACCACCAGCAGTCTGCTGGATTTGATGAGCTTTGACGTAACGGACCATATCAATCTCATCAATAAACCGCTGCTGATGATTGCCGGTACAAAAGCCGATACGCTCTATATGACTGAAGATGCGTTCGCGAAAGCCACCGGTACCAAGGACAAAGAACTCTTCCTGATCGATGGCGCTACCCATATCGAGACGTATTGGGTGCCAAAATACGTTGACCAGGCTTTGCAAAAGTTAGACGTCTTCTTCGATAAGAATATTTAATCCGCATCTGTCGATACCCCGGTGGGTATCGACTTATCCAGAATTTATCGTTCAGATTAACGGAGTCGGGATGAAAGATAATTACGCCTGGTTAATAGCCACTATGAATGAAATTCATAAAATCATTCGGGCAGGGGATAGTTGTTTTTTACCTGAACAGTCAATGCCATCAAGGCGCTGGCTGCCGTAAACACCGCAATTATCCAGCCCATCGTCCAACCATAGTGCTGCGAAGTACGTGATATATACAAACGGAGAGCCCGTGATAAAGGCGTAGGCTGCAACGTAATAGAACGTCAGGCATAGCGTATAACATTTGCACGATATCTGTTGATAATGCACAGCCCACCGAGCCGATGATGAATAGGCCTAAACCGATAAACAGTGGCAGACGACGCCCGTAACGATTGCTAATCGGTCCCCAAATCAGTTGCGCAATGCAAAAGCCGATAAGGAACCCTGTGATCGTCAGTTCAGCATCACCCTGTAAATCTTTCGCCATGACGGGCATAGCCGGAAGATAGATGTCGGTTTGAAGTGGTCAACAGAAAGGAGCCACTCTATATTGCCTATGACTTATATATTGATGAGAAAGATCCGGGGCATTTCATTTTTATAGAGGAGTGGCCTGACCGCTCGGCTCTGGATGCACACTGCGCCAGCGAACATTTCAAACGTCTTGTGCCCAGGATTAATCAATACACTCGAAAAGAAGCGACTTATATCCTGATGAACTCGGTTGGTATCCTCAACCGAAAGCCTGCAAGCTTTCTGTTCGCCGCCCCGATAACTGTGCGTTATTTATTCATGGGCGTGCTAGGATGAACTCCCTTCATTGAAAGGCAAATCACTTTATAGCTCCGGGCTTACTCGCAATGCTTTTCACAGGCATATGAAAACTCACGCAAGAAAAACGAACAAAATTTAACCTATACTTTATAGAAGACTCTTGCAGCTGTTAAATCCCTGATGCCTGACACCCCATCCTGAGAGAACGTTTCTGATCTGATTGAACAACTGCTCCTGTGCGTTCACATCGCCTGATGAGCAAATTCATGAAATTAAACTTTAAACAGTGGTTTACCGCGAGTAAGTCACTGGAATTGCATCCAAAAACCTCTGATTGGTTGGGCACTGAGCCTGCGAATGAAAGTCCTATCAAAGCTGAGCTATTTTCTGCGGCCCAAATGGAACGCTATGGCCAGAAGCTGGCGCGTTCCCATAAATTATCGACCACCAAGTTGCCTTACTACTTACTCAAGCGCCTGGAAGATAATGAAGCCATCATTACCCGTAATTGCTACCTACTCAACGCGGGTGAAAAGTCAGGAATTACGCCCGCTGGCGAATGGCTGCTGGATAATTACTATCTTATCGAAGAACAAATCCGCGTGGTTCGCCATCACCTACCCAAGAATTTTGGCAAGGGGTTGCCGCCGTTAGCCGCGCCACATAATTGCCCGCGTATTTATGACATTGCCTCTGAAGCCATTGCCCACGCTGATGGCCGTTGGGATGCTGCCAGTCTGACAAGCTACATTGCAGCATATCAACAGGTCACTCCTCTAACACTCGGAGAGCTTTGGGCGCTACCGGGAATGTTGCGCCTGGCGCTTATCGAGAATTTACGCCGGGTCAGTATCGAAGTCGCTGACGCGCAGGAAGAACGAAACCTCGCCGATGTCTGGGTAACGCGTATTTTTGAATGTGCCGAGAACACGCCAGCAGATTTGATTATGGTGATTGCGGATATGGCTCGTTCACGCCCGCCATTGAGCAGTGCTTTTGTGGCTGAGCTCGTTCGCCGCTTGCAGGGGCGGGGGAATATGCTTTCTTTGCCGCTGACCTGGGTTGAACAGCGCCTTGCTGAAACAGGCGTCACCACCGATTACCTGATTCACCGCTTCAACCAGCAACTTGCTGCCAGCCAGCTATCGGTTAGTAACAGCATTGCCGGTTTGCGTCTGCTAAGCGAAACCAACTGGGCAGACTTTGCCGAAGCCATGAGCCTGGTCGAACAGACATTGCGCCAGGATCCCGGCGGTATCTACCCGGCTATGCATTTTGATACTCGCGACCACTATCGGCACATTATCGAGATCCTCGCCCGGCACAGCCACCACAGTGAACCCGAAGTCGCGCGTCACATTCTTGAGATGGCACAGTCAGATGGTAACCATGTTGGTTATTATCTTATTGGGGAAGGGCGCTCGAAACTGGAACAACAGCTTGGGGCAAATACATCTTGGGTAGTCCGACTACGCCACAGCTTTAATCAAATTCCGCTGCTTTCCTGGCTCGGTAGCCTGAGCCTGTTGACCACCGCATTTACCGCCGACGTTTTATCGCATACACACGAACAAGGTATGAACTGGCCGCTGGCGCTTCTTGCCCTGCCGCTGGTCGTGCTGGTTAGCCAGTTAGCGATCAATTTACTCAGTGAGGCGACGACTCGCTTTCGTTCTCCGCTCCCGTTGCCACGTATGGATTTCTCGACTGGCATTCCAGCCGAGTTTTGCACCATGGTTGTTATTCCTTGCTTACTTACCAGCCGCGCGGGGATAGACAAGCTGCTAAACAGTCTGGAAGTGTGTTACCTCGGTAACAATACGGCCAATCTGTACTTTGCATTGCTGACGGATTTTGCTGATTCCCCCGATGAAAACTCGCCGGAAAACGCCGAGCTTCTGCACTGGGCTGAAGCGCAAATGCAGAATCTGAACCGCCGCTATGCCTCCGTTCCCCAGCCGCTTTTCTTTTTACTTCACCGCACGGCGCAGTGGAATGAACAACAAAACGTTTGGATGGGTTATGAGCGTAAACGCGGCAAACTGTCGATGCTCAATAGTTGGTTACGCAAACCCGCAGAACAGTTTTCTGAAGTCCACAGCAATGTAATTAACCCGCCTGCGGGGGTGAAATATGTCATCACTCTGGATAGCGATACCGTCCTGCCACGCGATACCGCCCATAAGTTAGTCGCAACTATGGCGCACCCGCTTAATCATCCGGTCTACGATCCGGTAAAACAGCGCGTCGTCAAAGGGTACGGTATTTTGCAGCCAGGGCTTGCTGAAGAGATCCCGCGTAACGGGCAGGGGCGCTATGCGGCTATGTGCAGTAACGTGCCGGGTAACGATCCATATTCGATGATGTCATCGGATATTTATCAGGACCTGTTTGGTGAAGGCTCGTTTGTTGGCAAGGGTATTTACGATGTAGATACTTTTACGCAAGCCACGCGCAATACTTGCCCGGAAAACCTGGTGCTGAGCCACGATTTATTGGAAGGGTGCTATGCCCGTTCCGGCTTGCTCAGTGAAGTGCTGCTTTATGAGCAGTATCCCAATAATTACCTTACCGATGTGGCAAGGCGTACCCGCTGGATACGCGGCGACTGGCAACTGCTGAACTGGCTTAAACTCAATCCCAGAAAAGCGGATGGCACGCGCGGCAAAAACCCGCTAACTACGCTTTCTCGCTGGAAACTGCTGGATAACTTGCGTCGTAGCCTGGTCGCACCGTCATTTCTTGTGTTGGTGTTTTGTACCCTTTTGCTGGTCCCGAATCCATTTTACTGGATATGCGTTTTGGCTGCGGTGCTGTTACTTCCCACTGTGCTGGTTATCGCCCAGGATATTCTCAATAAACCCCCACGGCGGCCATTCTTGCAACATCTGATTCTGGTGTCATCGGGTGGGCTTAAACGCCTGATGCGCATTGGCCTCGGGTTTATCACGTTGCCTCATGAGGCCGGTTATTCGCTGCATTCCATTGCGGTGACTTTATGGCGCCTCGGTATCAGCCATCACAATCTCAACCAGTGGGCCAGTTTCGACCAGGGCACTGAGAGCGCGAAAGTCTCGCCGATGCGTTTTTATCGCGCAATGTGGTTCAATGTTATTGCCGGTTTGGCACTGATTCTGCTTGCGGCATTCCTGGCCCCGATGATGCTGTTTGTTGCGTTACCCGTCGGTGTGCTGTGGTGTCTCGCTCCGCTATTATTAAGCTGGCTGAGCCGTGAACCTGCCCGCGCGTCCATCACATTTAATAATGAAAACAAAAGCCTGCTGCGCCAAAGTAGTCGCGAGATATGGGCCTTTTTTGAAACGTTTGCCACTGAGAAAGAAAACTGGCTCCCGCCGGATAATTACCAGGAAATTCCCCAGCCGGTAATTGCGCATCGCACATCGCCAACAAATATTGGTTTGTCACTGATGGCCAACCTGACGGCGTGGGATTTTGGCTATATTCCGCAGGGTGAAATGCTGCAACGCATCACGTTGACGCTCGACACGCTGGATAAAATGGAGCATTACCGCGGCCATTTATACAACTGGTACGACACGCGCACCCTGGTGCCGCTCAATCCGCGTTATATCTCCAGTGTCGACAGCGGCAATATGGCCGGGCATTTGCTCACCCTCAGCGCAGGGCTAACGGGGCTGCGTAACAGGCCAATACTGAACACCAAGCAATTGCTAACGGGCCTCGATGACACATTACAAATTCTCGAGAAAGCCTGGGGGCAGCATGCACCGACATCGCTGCGTCAGCTTCGCAATCACTGCAAAACCGCTGCAACACTCCATCCGGCGTTACTCTTTCCTGAATTGAAAAATATGCGTGCGCAAAGCAATCGCCTTCACGCACTTTGCAATCATGAAGAGGGGCGCATCCGCCGCTGGGTGGATCATCTCCAGCGTCAGTTAGTGCTTATCTGCCATGAATGGACTCATTTTCTCAGTTGGCTCCCCGCAAACTGGCAGGGTGAATCGTTACCAACACTTTACTGGCTGGCACAGGCCAAACATACAGGCGAAGGCAGTCCTTCAGAATCGGTGATCCGCCAGGCACGTACACGCCTGGATATTATTACGGAGCTGGAACAACGCCTGACTGAGCACGCGCGAATGGACTTTGCCTTTCTGTATAACGAGGTCACCAGTCTGCTCAGCGTGGGTTATAACTGCGACAATAATAAGCTCGATAACAGCCATTACGATTTGTTGCCTTCGGAAATTCGTCTTACCAGTTTCCTGGCAATTGCCACTAACCAGTTGCCGCTGAAAAGCTGGTTTGCGTTAGGACGGCTGTTTACCACCATTGATAACGAAACGGCGCTGATGTCGTGGAGTGGTTCAATGTTCGAATATTTAATGCCGAACCTGGTGATGCCGACTTATCCGGGAAGTTTACTGGAAGAGATGAGCCAGTCGGCGGTCAAACGCCAGATTGACTGGGGTAAAGAGCGGGGCGTGCCGTGGGGGATTTCAGAGTCGGGCTATTACTCCTTTGATGCGCTGCAAAATTACCAGTACCACGCTTTTGGTGTGCCGGGCCTTGGTTTGCGACGGGGACTTGCAGATGACATGGTCATCGCACCGTATGCCACCATGATGGCGCTGACGGTTTCGCCACATAAAGCCTGTGAAAACCTGCTGAAGCTCGAGAAAAATGGTGCTCGTGGGGAGTATGGTTTCTACGAAGCGCTGGACTACACGCCTTCGCGCCTTGCCAGTGGCCAGATGTACGCCGTGGTTCGTTCATGGATGGCACACCACCAGGGCATGGCGTTCCAGGCACTTTCCCACGTGCTGCTGGGTGCTCCGATGGTCGACCGATTTATGACCAGTCCGTCATTCCAGTCGGCTCGTTTGTTACTACAAGAACGGGTTCCTGATGCGGTTGAGTTGTACAGCCCGCGTCGCCATTTCGAATCTCACGAAGGGGTTCTGCAACCGGTTCAGTATGAAACTCGTGAGTTTACCGACGTAGACAGCCTGATCCCTGAAGTTCAATTGCTGTCGAACGCTGATTACCACCTGATGGTTAGTCAGTCTGGTGGCGGATACAGTCGCTGGAAAGACCTGGCGTTAACCCGCTGGCGCAGCGATGCAACCTGCGATAACTGGGGTGCGTTTTGTTATATCAGTGACCCTGTCACCAATGAAGTGTGGAGCAATACATGGCAGCCGCTTGGTGAGCCGGTCAGCCAGTACGATGTGATATTTACCGATGCGGGAGCTGAGTATAAATTGCTGGCGGGAACGGTCAGCGTTAAAACGCAGATTGTTGTCTCACCTGAAGATGATATTGAGCTGCGCCGCGTCACGCTGCTGCATCGTGGGCGGCAACCGCGCACCATTGAGCTGACGACTTATGCAGAAGTGGTGCTGGCGCCGAAAGAAAGTGATCTGGCACATCCGGCATTCAGTAACTTGTTTATTCAGACCGAGCTGCTTCCCGAACAGCACGCCATTCTCTGCCACCGCAGGCCTCGCGCTCCTGATGAAGCTTGCCCGTGGATGTTTCATACCATGGTGGTACATGGTCAGGCTCCGAACGACACCTCATTTGAAACTGACCGTGCAAAATTCCTTGGGCGAGGAAGAACCCCTGCCAATGCGCTGGCAACCCAACAAAGCGGCGTGCTGAGCAACAGCGTTGGGCCGGTGTTGGATCCGATTCTTGCCATTCGTCAGACCATCGTTTTACAACCCGGATTGCCGGTTACCGTCGATATTATTTATGGCGTGACGGAAAGCCGCCAGCACAGCCAGGCGCTGATTGAGAAATATCACGACCACCCGATAGCCGATCGCGTATTTGAGCTGGCGTGGTCACATAGCCAGATAGTATTGCGCCAGATTAATGCCAACGAAGACGATGCAACGCTTTTTAACCGTCTCGCCAGCGCGGTGCTTTTCCCTGGCCCTGAACTGCGAGCGGACGCCAAAACGCTTTGTCGTAACCGTCGCGGGCAGTCAGGCCTGTGGGGTTGGTCTATTTCAGGCGACCTGCCGATTGTGATTCTTAACATCACCAGTGATGAAAGTATTTTGCTCATCACCACGATGATTCAGGCACACCATTACTGGCGTTTGAAAGGACTGGCCGTGGACCTGGTTATCCTTAACGATAACCCTGGGGGTTATCAGCAAGAGCTACAAAACCAGATAATAGAGTTGATTATGGCCGGGTCTGAAGCCAGCCAGATAGATAAATCCGGCGGTATTTTTGTGCGCAACGGCGAACATATGTCGGCGGAGGATCGGCTTTTACTACTGAGTGTGGCGCAAATTGTGCTCGATGACCGGGCTGGCGGCCTGAAAGAACAGCTGAGCCAGCGCCTCCAGGCGACCATTCCTGCACAACCGGCCTTTACACCTCGCCTTGGGATCCCCACTAATCAACACGATCCGTGGCAGCCAGATACCCGTGCGCTGGTGTTTTTCAACGGACGCGGCGGCTTTTCGGAAGATGGCCGCGAATACCAGATTACGCTGGATGAAAATGACCAGACACCTGCGCCATGGTCCAACGTGCTGGCGAACGCCAGTTTTGGCACTGTCATTTCAGAAGCGGGCCAGGCCTATTCCTGGTATGAAAATGCACACGAATATCGGCTTACACCATGGGAAAACGACCCCATTAGCGATCGTTCTGGCGAAGCGTACTATTTGCGTGACGAAGAAAGCGGTGCAGTCTGGTCACCGACCACCTTGCCGGTGCGCGGCAACGGGCACTATCTTTCCCGTCACGGCTTTGGCTACAGCGTTTTCGCCCACCGTGAAACCGGTATCGATACGGAGTTAACAATACTGGTGGCAGAACATGCACCGGTAAAAATCGCCATTCTGACGCTCAGTAATACTTCAGGGCGCACCCGCAAAATCTCCGTGACCGGTTATGTGGAGTGGACGCTGGGTGAATCGCGCAGCAAATCGGGCATGCATATTGTGACTCGCGCGTCGACAACCGGGCGTGGCTGCGGCGTGTTGGCAAATAACTTCTACGACAGCAACGGCTCGGAGAGAACGGCATTCTTCGCGGTGACGGGTGTGCATTGTTCAGTGACGGGCGACCGTCGGGAATTCCTTGGGCGCAATGGTTCGCAGCGCGATCCGGCGGCCATGAAGCTACGCACATTGTCGGATAAAACGGGCGCAGGGCTGGACCCATGCGGCGCGGTTCAGTCTGCTACTACGATGATCGATGGTGACCAACGGACATTTATTTTTGTGCTGGGTATCGGGCAGAGTCCGCATGACGCGGAATCAATGATTAACCAGTATCTGAGCGAAGACGCCGCGCGTAGTGAACTGGCGAATGTTCATAGCCACTGGCATCGCATGCTCGACAAAATCGTCGTTTCTACCCCTGATCCTGCGGTTAACTTACTGGCTAATGGCTGGCTGCTTTACCAGACCATCGCTTGCCGTCTGATGGCTCGCAGCGGTTACTACCAGTCCGGTGGGGCTTTCGGTTTCCGCGATCAGTTGCAAGACACATTGGCTCTGAACCATGCCGCGCCGGAACGGCTGCGCGAGCAAATTCTGCTGTGTGCATCACGTCAGTTTGTTGAAGGAGATGTTCAACACTGGTGGCATCCACCATTAGGGAATGGGGTTCGCACCCGTTGTTCAGACGATTACCTCTGGTTGCCGTTATCTATTTGCCACTACGTTAAAACCACCGGCGATATCGGTTTGCTCGAACATCGCTTGCCGTACCTTGAGGGGCGTGAGTTACAACCGGGCGAGGAGTCGGCTTATGAACAACCGGTTATCAGCGCGCTTGAAGAGACGCTATGGCAACACGGGGTAAAAGCCATTTGTCACGGCTTGCGATTTGGTCAACATGGTTTGCCGTTGATGGGGGCGGGCGACTGGAACGACGGCATGAACCTCGTCGGGTTAGAAGGCAAGGGTGAGAGCGTCTGGCTTGGGTTCTTCCTCTATGATGTTTTGCAGCAATTTGCGCAGCTTGCCGAACAAATCAACGATGACGAAATCACCGCAATGTGCCGTAAAGAAGCTGAAAAACTGCAAATCAATCTTGAGGCGGCGGCCTGGGATGGGGCCTGGTATCGGCGGGGCTATTTTGATAGTGGAGAAGCTTTAGGCTCGCAAAGCGCAAAAGAGTGCCAGATAGATGCTATCGCCCAAAGTTGGGCGGTGTTATCCGGTGCGGGAAGCACGGAGAGGTGCGCGCAAGCGATGCAGGCGCTGGACTCACGCCTGGTGGATAACGAGGCGGGGCTAATAAAACTGCTTACTCCGCCATTTAACGGAAACGGGCCAAACCCTGGCTACATTCAGGGTTACCTGCCTGGCGTGCGTGAAAACGGTGGGCAATATACTCACGGAGCGATATGGGCGGTGATGGCGTTTGCCCGTAGCGGCAATATCGAACGGGCCTGGCAGCTATGGTCGTTGATTAACCCGATCAATCACGGACTCACTGCGGATGCCATTGAACGTTATAAAGTCGAACCCTATGTGATGACGGCAGATATTTATAGCGTTGCGCCGCACACCGGGCGTGGTGGCTGGAGCTGGTATACCGGTTCGGCCGGTTGGGCATATCGGTTAATCATCGAAACCTTGCTGGGTATTCAACGCCAGGGTGACTCAATCACCGTTCATCCATTACTGCCACGCGACTGGCCTTATGTAAGCATGGTTTATCGACATGGTTCGAGTGATTATCAGATAAATGCGCAGCGCGGCGAGGGCGAATATCAGGTCATGCTGGATGGAGTATCGCAGTCAGGAAATACTATTCCGCTGATTGATGATGGGCAACGGCACGTTGTAGAGATTAACTTAGGGACAGAAATCTAATCCAAAAAATGGTGAAGCCAAACCAGAGGTTTTCCGCTATTCACCATATAGCTGAATGCTGAGTACATTTGTAATGGCGCTTCCATTCCAGTGATACTCTAAATGTTGCGCCTGATGAACATGAGTAATCAGGCAAGGCCGATAGAGTACATAGCAAAAATGCTCTGTATGGCGAACGGAGCGATAATGGATACCGTCCGCGTTTTGGGACTTCTGAGTCTGAGCAAAGGCTTTTGCCTGGCTGTAGTCCGTGGCGTGATAGATAGGTGAGGAGAGGAACGGTTCATCTGTAATATCAGACAAGGTTGCGTCGAATGTAGTTAACAGTACGCGCATCTGCACTTTCTGTGCAGGTTCGCAGGTATAACCTAATACACGCTCCTGGTGGTACACCGTTTCTTTGATAGCGGTATCTAACTTAGGAGCACAATAATAGCCGCCAAAATCATCAGTGGTGAATCGTGCTCCCTCCGGATTTAAATGGGTGAATGCCGCCATTACATAACTGCTTCCATGAATACCCACCAGCCAATCGTGTTTTGGCACCAATGACAACTCTCCGGCCTCTTCTTTTAACCGGTCATTGGTCATTGCCTCTATAGCCCAAACAGCCTCAAGCTCGTCGGTGCTAGCCACGTCTTCATACAAATCAATTGTTGGATAGCGACTTGGGATTATCCGATAGGCTTTCTCCCCTTCGAACTTGGTAAGTGGCGGCTTTTGCATTAAGCCATTCCCCCACGCCATGCATGCAGCCGTTTGGCAACCTCATACAGGTCAGCCACGCGGCCACTTTTCATCACATCCATGGCTGTGCGTCCAGCAAAGAAAGGATGGCTATTAGGTTTGCGCACCCAACCATAAACGCTGTCGTCAGCTGTAAACAGCAATCGCAGACACTTATGAATATTGAGGATGTAGCTCATTCGTTCCTGCATGTCCAAGGTTAGACGAATGCCCCCACCGGATTCTTTGTATTTGTTCAATGTTGAACGCGATGAAATACCCAGTAATTTCAGTTGTTCATCAGAATTGCAGTGCCATTTATCCAGAATGCGAAACACCACAGGTAGCGCTTTGCTGGGGTCAATGGCGCCATTTAGATGGTCTTTCTGTGCTGTGTTAGCCATATGTCCTCCTATATAATCTGTGCCTGCCAAAAACTGAGACATGAGTTAACTTAATTACTAGCATAGAGGAATTGTTCATATATGTACAATTAAGAAGTAGCTAACCACATGTGGAAGCAAGATCTGACGCAGAAATGATCTGCCTTCAGAGTCAAACGCGGGTAGGAAATGATGCCCGGTATTATGGGATGAGGGATAATTGCCAAATAAACAGAAAGACTTATATATTGTATGGATATATTTTAAGGGAAAAGAAACTAATTAGTTACTCGCTTTATGTCGTTGTACGCAACAGGTGTGATCATATATTTAACAATTAATTAAAATCTAGACACCGTAAACTAATATCAAACATAATATTCACTCACAGTTACAATCGGCGTGATTAAATACGTTTTAATACAAATATAAAAAAACCATTTCAAAATGTGTAATCAATAAGGGGATTCCTATATACTTCGAGCCCTCTAATTTAAAACAACTCTGGGATCATGAAAAAAACACATCTTATTTCTTTAATCGCAACACCACTTGCATTAGTGCTTTGCGGGATATATTGGTTCAACAGTACTCCATCTTATGTAAAAGATGCAGAGGCGCGGGTGGGTTCTTATCTCAGTTATTCCTACGGACCGACGACATGTAAGAGTGATGCGAAAGAGTTGAATGCGTGGACGATGAAATGCCAGATAGCATCAGGCAAAAAGGATTTAAATTACACCGTTTATCCTGCGGAGAAAGCACCAGAAGGCTCATCCAGATCATTTTATATTGTTGCCGAAGACGCAGCTGCTAAACAGAGCGCAAAAGCTGAGTTAATGGTCTATCTAGACATCAACACCCACGCTAGCTAATACATTGATATTTTAATGCTTTTGGTAAAGTGGCAATGTATTGGTGGTGGGGTTTTAGAATCAGCGCAATATTATAAATCGAGGTGATTTAACTTAAGTCACCTCAAGTATGTCCCTTCAATTTGATCGATCAAATAATGAAAATGTGCATATTTATCAAATGTATTGATAATTAGCATCAGCCAAACTAGCACTACAACAACAAGAATTACTGTTGCTACTTTAAATCCCCATGTCATTGAAAATCATCTTCTTATTTATTTTTATACTATTGCCTGATGGTATCATTTCGGCATGTTATTATTTTGTGTTAACTATATCAAAAATGTTTAATACCGGTGCATAACACCGGCAAGAGTATTTATTTAGAGCAATATACGCGAGCATCGCGAGGGGTATAAATCCCCAGAGTGATAAAGCCCAGGAAACCGTCAGCAAATGTCTGCTGCACTTCAGTGCGAACAACTTTATCAGCGCCACCACATACAGCTGCAGCATCAACAGTTTTTGTTTGACCAATTCCGCTAACAAAGAAATGGTGTGTAGTGGTTTGCTGTGGTTTTTCAGCAATATCCTTGTTAATCGTAAATGTTTGTTGAGCACAGCCAGATAACACCATTGAAGCAACAACCGCTATCATTAACTTTTTCATATATACCTTATTTTTATTGTGGTCATCATAAACAGCTTCGCATTGTATATCTGGTTATTAAATACGACTAGCAATGCTTAAGAATTATCTCGGGTATCGTTTGATTTCTGTTTATGTTCCGAACAAACAGTGGGACCGACGTTTATCCATGGTCGCTTTATGATTGAAAACTCCAGCGCTATTTTGCCTGAAACTGCCGCGTTGCCCCCTCAAATCTGCTAAGATGCGCGCCAGACGCTGTCTGACAGCCCATTAATTGAGAGTATAACTGTGACATCTTTTTCTACCCTAAACGTTCTGCCAGCAGAACAACTCGCCAATCTCACCGAACTTGGTTACCACACCATGACGCCTGTTCAGGCGGCTGCATTACCCGCGATACTGGCTGGGAAAGATGTCCGTGCTCAGGCGAAAACCGGCAGTGGTAAAACTGCGGCCTTTGGCCTTGGTTTGTTGCAACATATTGATGCAAGCCAGTTTATTACTCAGTCGCTGGTGCTGTGCCCAACGCGTGAACTGGCCGATCAGGTGGCCAAAGAATTACGTCGCCTTGCGCGCTATATGCCAAATATCAAGGTGCTGACGCTATGTGGTGGCCAGCCATTTGGTGCCCAGCGCGATTCATTGCAACATGCGCCGCATGTCATTGTTGCAACACCAGGTCGTTTACTGGATCACTTGAAAAAAGAGACTGTTAAGTTAAACGCTTTGCAAACGCTGGTGCTGGACGAAGCTGACCGTATGCTGGATATGGGCTTTGCGGATGCAATTGATGAAGTCATCAGCCATGCACCGCAGGATCGCCAGACGTTATTGTTCTCTGCGACCTGGCCTACCGCAATTGCATCAATCAGTTCCCGTGTGCAGCGCTCCCCGGAAACTATCGAAATTGATTCAGTAGACGAACTTCCGTCTGTTGAACAGCAGTTCTACGAAATCTCGCGCAGTGGCAAAATCAGCCTGCTGCAAAAACTGCTTAGCAAGCATGAGCCCGCGTCTTGCGTGGTGTTCTGTAATACCAAAAAAGATTGCCAGGCAGTTTGTGATGCGCTGAGTGAAAGCAATCAAAGCGTGCTGGCGCTGCACGGCGACATGGAACAGCGTGACCGCGATCAAACGCTGGTGCGTTTCGCCAACGGAAGCAGCCGGGTGTTAGTGGCAACCGATGTTGCGGCTCGCGGCCTGGATATCAAAGCGTTGGAAATGGTCATCAACTACGAACTATCTTGGGACCCGGAAGTTCACGTTCACCGCATCGGCCGTACCGCACGCGCGGGGGAAAGTGGTTTAGCTATCAGTCTTTGCGCGCCAGAAGAAGCACAACGCGCCAGCGTGTTGGCAGAAATGCTGAACTTGTCCCTGAGCTGGCAGCCTGCACCAACCGGTGGCAGCATCAAACCACTTGAAGCGACAATGGCGACGTTGTGTATTGATGGTGGTAAGAAAGCGAAAATGCGCCCGGGCGATATTCTTGGTGCGTTAACAGGTGACATGGGGCTGGATGGGGCGGATATCGGTAAAATCGATGTGCACCCAATGCACGTTTATGTTGCTGTTCGTGAGTCTGTTGCACGCCATGCGTGGAAACAGTTGCAACAGGGCAAGATCAAAGGCAAATCCGTCAAAGTACGTTTGCTGAAATAAGTCTTTAAAACCTCTCCCTGCGAATCAGGCAGGGAGAGGGATCAGTTATTCCTTCGCGACCGCATCCAATACCCGCACCAGCTGTGTGACAAAACCGTATTCGTTATCGTACCAGGCCACGGTTTTAACCAATTGCAAATCGCCAACTTCGGTCACTTCCGTCTGTGTTGCATCAAACACTGAACCAAAATTCGTGCCGACTATATCGGACGACACAATTTCCTCATCGGTATAGCCAAACGATTCATTACCCTCAGTTGCTTTTTTCAGCGCTGCGTTAATTTCCTCTACCGTCACCTTTTTCTCAAGAATAGACACCAGTTCTGTTACTGAACCAGTAAGTGTCGGTACGCGTTGCGCATGCCCTTTGAGTTTGCCTTGCAGCTCAGGTATCACCAGACCAATAGCCTTCGCCGCACCTGTAGTGTGCGGAATAATATTTTGTGCCGCAGCACGAGAGGCACGTAGATCTTTACCTCGCGGTCCATCCACCAGTGATTGTGTACCGGTATAAGCATGGATGGTGGTCATAGTGCCAACTTTAATACCAAAGTTGTCGTGTAGCGCTTTTGCCATTGGCGCCAGACAGTTAGTGGTGCAGGAGGCGACGGAGAGGATTTTATCTTCCGGCGTAATAGTGTTGCAGTTAACGTTAAAGACGATAGTTTTCATATCGCCAGCGGGAGCGGAAATCAGCACTTTCTTCGCACCTGCGTCCAGATGTGCGCTGGCTTTCTCTTCGGAAGTATAGAAACCAGTGCACTCGATAACGATCTCAACCCCCAATTTCCCCCACGGGATATTTTTCGCCTCTTTTTCGGCATACACCGCAATTTTCTTACCGTTAACGATTAACGCATCGTCAGTGTAATCCACTGTTCCGTCAAAGTTATGATAGCTGGAGTCATGCTTAAGCAAGTAGGCAAGCACTTTGGGCGAGGTAAGATCGTTGATAGCGACAATTTCAACTTCGCTTTTGGTTTCAAGAACACGGCGT
Source organism: Buttiauxella cochleicola (assembly GCF_021282435.1). Classification (NCBI taxonomy): domain Bacteria; kingdom Pseudomonadati; phylum Pseudomonadota; class Gammaproteobacteria; order Enterobacterales; family Enterobacteriaceae; genus Buttiauxella; species Buttiauxella cochleicola. The sequence goes on from NZ_JAJSOT010000001.1 coordinate 439,287, forward strand.
AATACCAGACGACCAATGCGACCAAAGCCATTGATACCGATTTTATTCATGATATGAACCCCACTTTTGATCATCAGGAATTGCTTAATCCTTAATCAACTCTAGTGATAGTTCATAAACCGAGGTGCCGCAAACAGGGATTGTCAGGGGAAATGTTAGATAATTTCACCGGATGTTAATGATTTTCTAAGAATTAGCCGCTATCCTGGAAAAATCATTGTGACTAAGCAGGACACCTTAATGCGCAGCAAATACACCTCGTTACAGATAACACTTCATTGGCTGGTTTTTTTATTGATAGTGGGGGCATATTGCGCGATGGAACTGAAAGGTTTTGCACCGCGATCGTATCGTCCAGTCTTCAACGCAACTCATGTAACTTGTGGGATCAGCGTGTTCTTTTTGATGATTGCCCGCTTGCTGGTGCGCATTAAATATCGCGCTCCCGCGATTACACCGAAACCGCATCCTGCTATTACGGGAATGTCCCATTTGGTGCACACGATAATCTATCTGATGTTTATTGTGTTACCGATTCTCGGCTTTACAACGGTGTACTTTAAAGGCAGTGACTGGTCGGTGTTTGGCATTCCTATGCCGCATGCGATTGAACCTGATGAGGATATGGAATTCACCATCAAGAGTTACCACGAGCTTATCGCCAACATCGGTTACTTCGTGATTGGCATTCATGCATTTGCCGCACTGTTCCACCATTATGTGTGGAAAGACAATACATTGCTGCGCATGCTGCCAGGGAAAAAGGGCTAAATTTAACGGAGTTGGCCCTGGAAATCCAGAATGGTTGGAAGGGCCATCTCGCACAGAATAAATTATTTTTTTCTTATTCTTACGATAGTATTTAGATAAACAGGAAGAATGAGTATTTGAATTTTACGAGAGAGCTTGAATTCGCTTATAAAAGGCATTAATGCCTTTTGCAATGCTCTTTGTTCTGACAGCGGAAAATTTGCCTGTTTATTTTTAACCAGAGTATATTTTATAAAATTAAACACCCTCTGCATGGTAGGGAAAATAATTTCTTTTGCTTCAGGGTTCTCTTTTGAAAGAGATGATAGTTTGGTTGCAACATAAACCAAATCAGAAATATCTTTTTGCCTGAAAGTTTGCGTGATGCTTTTTTTGTGAAAACGGTACCAGATAAGTGATTTGTTAACACCAAAAATGCATTTACATTTTAAATACAAAGCGGGGACAGTGCTCATGTCCTCGTATAGTCTTCCATTTGGGAATTCAATGTCGTTGTCCAGAAATAACGCTTTTTTGTAAACCCTGGCCCATGGATACCACTTAGAACGCTGAAATGCAGGCTTCAATTGTTCGATTGAAGAAATATATTTTTTCCCAGAAAAAACTGTACAATCAATGTGTTCGACGATGTTAGATAGTTCATTCTCAAACTGTTCAGCATTAAACTCGATGATATCAATCGATGAATCGTTAAGAAGAGGAGGAACTTCAGACCAAAATTGTCCATCATAAATATCATCAGAATCCAGGAGTGATATGTATTCTCCGGAAGCAATGCTTAACCCTTTATTTCTGGCCGCAGATAAACCAGCGTTGTCTTGATTAATGATCATCAAGTTTTTATCAGGATAACGGTGCGCGACCTTTATTATAAGGTCATTGCTATTATCCGTTGAACCATCATTGACAACGATGACCTCCATATCACTTTGGATATTAGGGAGGACGGATTCAAGACAATCTTCGATAAATTCGGCAGAGTTGTAGCATGGGATGATAATACTTAGTTTCATCAATGTCTCGAAGCTCGCATTTTGTTCTTATTTAAAATATTGCCACATTTTAACACTTCCTGGTTTAGGACGCATCCTAACCATTAGTTATTGTTTGCATTGAGGAATGGACCCGGCGGTGTTCCAGGAACAAAGTCGGCTATCAACACAAATTGCTGTTTCTGGCCTTCATTTTCCAAGAGTTTACGAAAGAATCGACCCTTTATACTGATAAACGAGATGATGGCACTTCGTCGGTTAGCCGCCATACCAGATGGTACGATGAGCGGCTATTGTGGTGGCGTTGCACGCACGCTAAAAGATGTGGTGCCTATATATATAAGGCTCAAACGAAGTAGGGTGAAAGAAGATGAACATTGCAGTTAGCTATCCCAGTATTACTTCAGTTTTTGCTGGAATTGATCAACTAAAATGCAAATAAGTGAGCAGTTGGATGCGAATCCACAGGCAGGTCTGTACGCAATTAATACCGGTCTGTATGTTGTTTAATCGCATATCTCTCAATGTGGAGCATCAAATGCCGGATTACCGCTTTTTTAAAAAAGGTAAACAAACCGTTGTATTAGAAAGGTCTGACACGGACGGAACCGCTCGGTTGACTGAACAGGGTTACGAAAAACAATTCGAAGAGGTCAGTGCCATTGATGAAAACCACGCGCTTGCACGCTTTGCTGATATCCGCAGGGAAAAGCGAATAGACCAGCATAATTTTTTAGCGGGCGCTATAGCCATGCCCTTAATAGGGATTCTGACGGCAGTTGCTATTAATCTCTTTCGCAAAAAGTAGCAGAGCAAAAATCCCGTTGGTGCTATGACACCGGAATAGCCACAACACCAACGGCTGCTTATTCTCACCTTCATTCTTCCATTTGTACCATCCCTCGGTGAAAACAATCGCTCTGCTATGATTCCATCATGATTTAAACATTCGGCTTGTTGACGTATTTGCAGACTGACATTTATCAACGGTGCTTTAATATCTCTGACAATAGTGTACCATACCCCCCTATAGTATCAGGAGGTCGAAATGCCACATTCACCTGAAGACAAAAAACGCATTCTGACTCGCGTGCGACGCATACGTGGCCAGACTGAAGCAATTGAGCGCGCCCTGGAAAATGGCGATCCTTGCATCGCAATCTTGCAACAAATCGCAGCGGTTCGCGGAGCGGCGAACGGCCTGATGGGCGAAATGATGGAGATCCATCTAAAAGACGAGCTGGTCGCCGGGGAAACCTCTGAGGATCAGCGTGCTGTGCGTATGGCAGAAGTCGGTAATTTAATTCGCTCTTATCTAAAATAAAATCCATCCCACCTGACGACGGAAGAAGAACATGAAATCACGTGCAGCTGTTGCATTTGGCCCAGGCAAACCGCTTGAAATCGTAGAAATTGATGTAGCACCGCCACAAAAAGGCGAAGTGCTGGTAAAGATTACCCATACTGGCGTTTGCCATACCGATGCTTTCACCTTATCTGGTGATGATCCTGAAGGCGTGTTCCCGGCAGTGCTGGGCCATGAAGGCGGCGGTATCGTTATGGAAGTGGGCGAGGGTGTTACTAGCCTGAAGCCTGGCGATCATGTCATTCCTTTGTACACTGCAGAATGCCGCGAGTGTAAGTTCTGTAAATCAGGCAAAACTAACCTGTGCCAGGCCGTTCGTGCCACTCAGGGTAAAGGTTTGATGCCAGACGGCACCACGCGTTTTTCTTATAATGGCGAACCGATTTACCACTACATGGGCACCAGTACTTTCAGTGAGTACACTGTGGTGGCAGAAATTTCTCTGGCAAAAGTTAACCCGCAGGCACCACTGGATAAAGTGTGCTTGTTAGGTTGTGGTGTCACCACCGGTATCGGCGCGGTGCACAACACGGCGAAAGTAAAAGAGGGCGATACTGTTGCAGTATTTGGCCTGGGTGGTATTGGTCTGGCGGTGATTCAGGGGGCGGTACAGGCGAAAGCCGGGCGTATTCTGGCGATTGACACCAATCCAGAGAAATTCAAACTGGCGACCGAAATGGGTGCGACTGATTGCATCAACCCGAAAGACCACGAAAAGCCGATTCAGGACGTGATTGTCGAACTGACCGACGGCGGCGTGGATTTCAGCTTTGAATGTATTGGCAACGTCAATGTAATGCGTTCCGCGCTGGAATGCTGCCATAAAGGCTGGGGTGAAAGCGTAATCATCGGCGTTGCGGGCGCAGGTCAAGAGATCAAAACTCGTCCGTTCCAGTTGGTAACCGGCCGCGTATGGCGTGGTTCTGCATTTGGCGGAGTGAAAGGGCGCACACAGTTGCCAGGTATGGTGGAAGACGCGATGGTTGGCAAAATCAACCTTGACCCGTTCATCACGCACCGTATGCCGCTTGAACAAATCAATGAAGCCTTCGATTTAATGCACGAAGGGAAATCGATTCGTACCGTTATCCATTTCGGCGATAAGTAACCGTTAAAAACCCCTCACTGATTGCATCTAAAAGCGTATCAGTGAGGGTTCTACTCTCTCAACTGCCCACTATTTTCCCGCATCCAGTCCGCTAACGAATCAAGCGTAGGGCGTAGCGACTTCCCTAATTCCGTTATCTGATATTCCACTCTCGGTGGCACTTCAGCAAAGACTTGCCGGGTCACCAATCTTCTGGATTCAAATTGACGTAGCTGGCGCGTCAACTCTTTTTGAGTAATGGGATGAACCGCACGCTGTAGATCGCTAAAGCGCACTGGTTCATCAATGACCATCAAGCGGTAAAGAATCGGGATCGCCCATTTCCCAGAAATCAGATTCACGAAACTGACCATCGGGCAGCTTTGACCTGCCGTGGGCAAGGCCGAAAAATTATTTATCACGTTTGCTCCTGTGAATAGTCAATACATCCCATCCAGTGCCTTAGTATCCAAATGGTGCCTACTATCCAAAAGATACTATAGCGTAAATAATGGGCTGACTAGTCAATAGTGAGGTAACGGCAATGGGAAGACTTCAAGGTAAATACGCATTAATCACCGGTGGCACCAGCGGTATTGGGTTTGAGACGGCGCGGCAGTTTCTTGCAGAAGGGGCAACGGTTGCTATCACCGGACGTAGCGAATCAGGATTATTGGCCGCGAAAGAGCAACTGGGAGATGTACATATTATTCGCAGCGATGCGGGAAATATCGGTCAACAACGTGATTTGGCTGAACAGATTGCACAATGGTGGCCGCGTCTCGATGTGTTGTACGTAAATGCCGGCGACGTATCGCATCATCCACTACAGCACTGGGACGAAAGCAGTTATGACCGGCTGATGAATACCAATCTGAAAGGGCCGTTCTTTTTGATTCAGGCGCTATTGCCACTTCTGGCTAACCCATCGTCAATAATTGTCTGTGGTTCTGTAAGTGCACATATTGGTTTGCCACAAAGCAATGCTTACGCGGCCAGCAAAGCCGCAATCCTTTCTCTGGCGCGAACCCTTTCTGGCGAGCTGCACTCGCGAGGAATTCGGGTGAATGGATTAAGCCCTGGCCCAACAGAAACCCCGGCTTTGGGTAAGCTTGGCAATGGTGCTTCGCAGGAAGTACTCCGCGAAGAGATTCGTGCGCTCGTGCCCATCGGTCGTTTGGGTACGGCTCTCGAATTGGCAAAAGCTGCCGTCTTTCTCGCATCCGATGAGTCTGCCTTTATGGTCGGCAGCGAATTATTAATAGATGGTGGGGTAGGTAATTTGTAAGAGCGATTGAAGAGCTCAGTTCGATTTACCACGTTTAAATCGAACTGAGTTATAAAGTCTTAGAGTTGATAAATCCCGGCGCGGCGCTCTTTCACGTGGAAATGCTGCTCACGAAAATCGGCGGCGGAATCCTCGGCAGCCTGACGGATTTCGTCACTATCAGCCTGATGGCGTAGCAACATGTCAGCACTTTTGACGACCAAATAAAAATGACCACGTGTTTGCGCTGTAGTCTGCCCGGAGAACAACGCCGTGCCTATCAGCAACAAAATCATCCCTAATTTTGATCTCAATTGTTTAACCATTACCATCAACCTCATTAACGTGACGGGCAAACTGTATAGATAATTCCGTCTGGTTACTATTCAACTTTTAGAAAAAATGCAAAAGAATTGTCAGCAGTGTAAAAGGTTCAATAGTTAAGATTTGGTTTACGAATGGTTAATAATTGATATGTCATGCTGGCAAGCTTTCGTGTTGGGAAAGCCCGCAAACATGGCTATAAAAAGAGGGGTTAATGCGCGACCGACTTTGAAAATAAGTTAATGACTAACACGCCAATAATAATCAATGCCATACCCGCGATCGCCGGCCAATCAAGTTTCTGTCCCAAAAAAATCCAGCCCACCGCGCCGATTAACACAATTCCAGCACCTGACCAAATTGCATAAATAATCCCGGTAGGGATGGTGCGCATGGTTACCGATAGGCAATAAAACGCCACGCCGTAGAACACAATTGTGACCACGCTTGGCCATAAACGGCTAAAGCCTTCGGAGAGTTTTAGTGAAGTGGTCGCAATCACTTCGGCAATAATTGCCACAATCAGCCAGATATAAGTCATGTTCGTTTCTCCCTCACTATTCAGGCCGTCAATGTAAAGATCAAAGCCATTTGTGGCAAGAAATGCCCTCGTTGTCACAGAAAATTCTCATTTTGTTTCCTCGCTGTATATCCTGTAACAGTTGTAAATGTCAGCTGAAAACACTGGTTTTAATGTTGATGATACAATTTCATGGATTGTGAAAAACCTTAATTCTAGAGTTATATCCTTCCTGGATTTATCTTATTACATTATGATACCGGTAACATTTGAGGCCTTACTGTAGATGCATCTGACCTCCTATGGATGGCTGCACTAGGCTTTACGTGACCTTTGGGGTAAAAAATGGACTGGTTTGTTGATTACTTTTCAACGTATCTCTACGGTTTGAAAGTTGTCGCTATTACGCTGGCGATATTGATGTTAATTAGCGGAATTGATGATTTATTTATCGATATTGTTTACTGGGTTCGCCGGGTATGGCGCTCGGTTACGGTATACCGCAACAATGATTATCTGGACTATAAAGCCCTGCATGAGCCACAAGAAAAAGCGTTGGCTATTATGGTCCCTGCATGGAATGAAACTGGGGTTATCGGCAATATGGCGCGTCTTGCCGCCAGTTCACTGGACTACGAAAACTACCATATATTTGTAGGGACTTACCCTAATGACCCGGATACGCAACGTGATGTAGATGAAGTCTGCGCACGTTTTCCAAATGTTCATAAAGTGGTATGCGCACGGCCTGGTCCCACCAGCAAAGCGGACTGCCTGAACAACATTCTGGATGCTATTTTACAGTTTGAAAACAGCGCGCGATTTAATTTTTCCGGTTTTATTCTTCATGACGCAGAAGATGTTATTTCTCCACTCGAATTGCGTCTTTTCAACTATCTGGTTGATAGAAAAGACTTAATTCAGATCCCAGTTTATCCGTTTGAACGCAAATGGACACACTTCACAAGCCTGAGTTATCTGGATGAATTTTCAGAACTGCATGGTAAAGATGTACCGGTACGTGAGGCATTAGCGGGGCAGGTTCCAAGCGCCGGTGTGGGTACATGTTTTAGCCGCCGTGCGGTTTTGGCGTTATTAGCTGATGGTGACGGCATTGCGTTTGATGTGCAGAGCCTGACGGAAGATTACGATATTGGTTTCCGCCTGCGTCAAAAAGGAATGGAAGAGATTTTCTGTCGCTTCCCGGTTGTTGACGCAAATGACAAATCAGCCAAACCCTTTGGTCAACGTGCCCGAACTGCCAATGTTATCTGCGTGCGCGAATATTTCCCTGACACCTTTGCCACAGCCGTGCGCCAAAAGTCTCGCTGGATAATCGGCATCGTGTTCCAGGGTTTTAAAACTCACCGCTGGAGTTCAAGCCCGGTTCTCAACTATTTCCTGTGGCGCGACCGTAAAGGGGCGATTGCAAACTTCCTCAGTTTTGCGGCGATGCTAGTGATGCTGCAACTGGTTGCCATCATCATTTATCAGCGCATGGTCGATGGGGCATGGCAATTCTTATCAATATTTGTCGGCGGTACATGGCTGACGATGTTGCTGTGGATTAACTTACTGCTGATGTCTAACCGCATCATTCAACGCATGATATTCGTGACAGGTTATTACGGACTGGGGCAAGGCTTATTGGTATTGCCGCGCCTGTTCTGGGGCAACTTGATTAACTTTGTGGCGAACTGGCGGGCGATTAAGCAGGTTATCCAACATGGCGACCCACGTCGCGTGGCATGGGATAAAACGACTCACGATTTCCCGACCGTAAGCGATCAACGCTCTGCTCAACCTCTGGGTTATATCCTGGTGGATTCTGGTGTGATTACCCAGGCTGAACTTGAAGAAGCGCTGCAAAAGCGCATTCCGGGCCTAAAACTGGGTGGAAGTCTGGTGCAACTGGGCTATATCACTGCATATCAGCTTGCTGTTGCGCTGGCAAAACAAGCTGAAGTGCCGATGGAGTCAATCGATCCTCTTGCACTTGATGAATCATTGATTAAGAGCGTTCCTGCAAAAGTGGTGCAGCACCATGCGGTTCTGCCATTGCGTATGGAAGGCGACACCCTTGTTCTGGCTTGTGAAAACTCGATCGATCCGGTTTCATTGTCGGCGCTGGGTCGCAAACTCGGGCGGAATGTGAGCTACGTTATTGTGCCGCGAGGCCAGGTAGTTATTGGGCTGCGTCACTGGTACGGCGATGAACAATCGACAAAGGAAAAGCAGTTGCTCGACTGTGCCGTCAAAGAAAACCTTCTCACGCAGGCGCAGGCTGATGAGATTTGGGACCAATATGTCTCCGGGCAACTTCTGTTTGCTGAAGTGTTGAGTAATGAATCTCACCTGAATGAAGCTGTTCTGCGAGCTGTTCTATTACGTTATGAACGCAGCGATTTGATGTTCGGCGAGTTTCTGGTGCAAGAAGGGGTAGTGAGTCAACACGTTGTTGATCATGCGCTGGCACAGCAAAAGAGATTGCAACCATCGTTGAAAGACCTGCTGCAAAAAGCAGGTATCAGCGGATTGCAACAGGCTCGTCTATCCGGGGAGGCAGGATGAAGATACGTCTAACCCCGCTGGCAGCTCTGGTTTGTGGTGTTTTACTTGCCGTACCCGCTTTGGCTGCACAGGAAGGATCTAAACAAGATCTGGGACTCAGTGATTACCTTTACTTCAAGGTTTATCCGCATATTGAGCGGGCACATGAAGCCCTGAAAGCGAATGATGAAACTCGCGCGTTGCGCAGTTTTGAGCATGCTCATGCAATGGCACCCGAGAGCGTGCGCTTGTCGTTATGGCTTGCTGAGGCTTATCGGCACTTCGGCCACGATAAGAAAGCTCGGGAGTTGCTGGAAAGTGAGCTTGCGAAAAGGCCACAAAACTCTGACTTACATCGTGCACTGGTGGCGATTCCCGTGCCTGTTCCAGAAGTCAAAACTTACGAGCAATTGCTGGCATTCCAGAAAAACTGCGATGCCTCACCGGGCGTTCAGTGTCGCAGTGAGGTGGGTAACTATGCTCTCAAACTCAATAAGCTAGATATAGCCCGCGCGCAGTTGTCTGACCCGAAATTCCGTCACTCAAAAGAGGGGCAGCAATTGGCGGACAATTACACGCAGCGGGCAATTTTCTTGCAACAGTGGGGGGCAGCAGATCAAGGTTTTGCCCTGCTGGACAGTGGGGCGACGCTGAGTGACGCACAGTATCAACAATGGTTTGCCATTCTGTTACATATGCAGCGCGACCAACGAATCCTGGATTTGCAAAGCCAGGGAGTGATGAACAGTGCTGGAATGCAACTGGCTTACGCGCAGTCATTGGCTGAGCGTAATGCACTGACTCAGTTACGCCGTTATCTCGCAAGCCGTAAACCCGTATTTGATTCAGCCATCGAAGAACGTAATTGGATGTGGTTATTGGCAACCCATAGCCAGCAACCGGGGCACACAGTTGCGGGATGGAGCGTTAAACATCCAGAAAACAGACAGTATGTGTTATCGACGTTAGTGCCGATCCGCATCCAAAAAGGTGACTGGAAAGGGGCGAACGAACTGCTCAATACCTTCCCGGAAATGCAGGCGCTCGATCAGCGTTTAGCATTAAGTCTGGCGCAGAAAGACACGCAGTCCAGCATGCAGCTCATTAGTAAAATCACGCAAACTCGCGGTTTATCAGCGCAAGAACTGGAAACTGCCAGCTATCAGCTGGTTTCTATGGGCCAGGGGAAAGTGGCTGCCGAATTGCTATTGCGTTACTGGCCATTTACTCAGGCCGGTAAGTTGCAGCATTCACTGAGTACACGTTTGTATAGCCAGCTAGCAGCACACCCTGATTGGTTGACCGCTGAAAACAAAGCTCGCCTTGCCCGGCCTTTGCCAACCGCCACGCAACGCATGGCACAGGCACGACTGTTCCAGGGGCAGGAAAACTGCGCGCAGGTGCGCAACATATTAGGTGATTTATCTGCGCAGTATGACGCTGAAAGCTGGTCACACCTTGCGCAATGCTATCCGGGGCAGCCGGGCCTCGCGCTTTACGCTGCCGAACAAGCGGTTGCGCGTGACCCTTCGCCATTTTACCAACGTCAGGTGGCATATCTGGCTTACGCTACACAAGATTACGCACTTGCCAAGGCGAGTTGGGCACAGGTTCCTGTCACAGAAATGGTGGATAACGATGTGCACGCTGCAGCGCGCAGCGCAAAACTTACCGGTGATGAGAAGGCCTTCGCCCACTGGCAGAATATTGCTTCACAGCGTGGAATGTCGGATCTGAAACTGGAATCGACTCCGGTGATGGATGATGCTGCACGTGGTTTTGCACTATTAGCGCAAGGTAAGAATCACGAAGCCCGTGATGCACTGGAAAAAGCCCGTGAAACCCACACGGACTCGCCAGAAATCTTACGCCAGTTGGTGTATCTCAATGAACGACTGGACGATAAGCCGAAAACTAAGCAGTACAGCGAGCAAGTTGTGGATGACATTGATAACAGCATCACGCCACAACAACAGCTGAGCGACAAACAACAAGAAGACCGTTTTGAATTCCGCCGGATTCACGAAGATAGTCAACGTCGCTGGACTTTCACCTACGATGGTTCATTCGGTTTAACGCCAGATTCACTTAATAGTGGAGGCAGCAATAACGGGGTTCAGCAGGGGAAAAGTTACCGGAGCTATCAACAATTTGAGGCTGAGTACCGTATCGGTAAAAACCAACTCATCGACGGCGATCAGCTTTCCGTTTACAGCCGTGTGTTTGCAGGTAGTGACAGCAATGGCCAGCAGAACTTTATGCCGGTATATGAGCCAATGTTGGGGGTTGGTGTGCGTTGGAAACCGCTTCGTGACCAGGTTATCTATCTGGCGGCTGAACAACAGATCCCGTTGGATCATCATCACGGCCAGGCTGACGTTATGCTGCGTGCCAGTGCCTCGTTCTTTAACGGCGGTAAATATAGTGATGATTGGCATCCGACAGGCAATGGCTGGATGGCACAAAATCTCTATCTGGATGCGGCGCATTTCGTTAAAGCGGATTATCAGCTTTATACCGCCGATTACCGCATGAGCTGGCATCAAAAAATCAACGGCAAACAAACTATTGAGCCTTACTGGCACGCCCAGTACAACGCCAGTACTGACACTCCGTACAGCGACAACACCCTGGGCGGTGTTGGTGTGAGACTTAATACCTGGTTTGGAGAGATGCACTACAGCGCCTTCCCACATAAAGTCAGTGTGGGGCTTGAGTATCAGCGTGCGTTCTCCGGGCACAACCGCGATACCGACTCCAAAAATAATCTTTTCCTGACTCTGGGAGCTCGCTGGTAATGAAGATCCTATTAACCGCGTTACTGCTGGTTGCCCCTTTTGCCAATGCCATGAATGCGGTGATGTATCAGCCGCAATTGCGTGATACCACAGTGACTGATGCCCAGTGGCAGAGCGTGTTGAACAAACTCAAAGGGCAGGGAATTGATACCCTGGTATTGCAGTGGAGCCGCTACGATAATGCGTTTCGCGATGGCGAGTCTCGCGCCTGGCTTGAACATAAAGCGCAACTAACCACTACCAACGGTATGAAGCTCGTTATCGGTCTTGCTGCAGACGGTCGATTTTTCGAACGGCAAAAACAGCCGCTTCCTGCGCTTGAAAATTATCTCAATCGCCTGCGTGCTGATGATGTGGTGGTAGCAAAACGTTGGGTAGACATACTGGGTAAAAAGTCGATTGCGGGTTGGTATATCAGTAGTGAACTCGATGACCTACGCTGGCGCAACCCACAAATGCAGCAAGCAGCGCTTGGCTGGCTGAGTAAAACCCGTCTGTCATTGGCGGCAGTTGCTGATAAACCCGTTGCAGTGAGTAGCTTCTTTGCCGGAAATATGACGCCTGACTCTTACCGTAAATGGCTGACAACCCTGAGCCATAGTGGCGTAAAAGTATGGGTGCAGGATGGAGCGGGAACGCAAATGCTGACCGATGCTGAACGGGCGCTGTACCTGAAAGCACCGTCTGCAGGGCAAGTTATCGAACTGTTCCGTCAGGATAAACAGGCCAAAACTTTTAAAGCAAAACCTGCACCAGCGGAGTATCAGCAAAAATGGCTTGCGACACCTGTCCCGCCAGGACAGGACAGAGTCTACTTCTCATTGCGTTATATGAGTGCGGCCAGCGGCGTGTTAGCCATCTAAAAATCAATGTCGGATAAGCGTAAACGTTATCCGACATTTTTATCTCAGGACTTAAATCCGGCGGCTGTCATCAACAGCCGGAATCCCATCCCCACAGCGGTCAAAGCCAAAACACTCGCGCCCCATAACGCGACCATCCATAACAAACGGATTCCGGTCTGTTTCATCAGTGATACCCCTCGCCATGTTGTACCTTCCCGCGAAAAACGTAATAGCTCCAGAAGGTGTAAACCAAAATGATCGGGATAATAAACAGCGCGCCGACCAGCATAAAGCCCTGACTCTGCGGTGGCGCTGCGGCCTGCCAAAGCGTAATTGACGGCGGAATGAGATAGGGCCAGATACTGATACCCAGTCCGCTAAAGCCTAAGAAAATCAGCCCCAGTGTCAGCAAAAACGGTGTGCTATGCCAGCTTTCCTCAGAACCGACTGCTTTCCATAACCAGATGCTGCACAACACCACCAGAAGGGGTACCGGCAACAGGAAATACAGATTCGGCAGGCTAAACCAGCGGGCAGCGATTTGCGGATGTGAAAGTGGCGTCCAGATACTGATAATCGCGATAACAGCCAACATCATCACCAGCAGTGGTTTGACGACTTTACGCATGGTTTTAAGCAATGGATCTTCGCTTTTCATGACCAGCCAACTCGCCCCCAGTAGCGCATATGCCACCACCAGACCAACCCCACAGAACAGATTAAACGGTGTAATCCAGTCCAGTTGAGAGCCACCAAAGGTGCGCCCGATGACCGGGAAGCCAGAAATTACCGCCCCAACCACAATGCCCTGGCAAAACGTCGCCACTATTGAACCACCAATAAATGCTTTATCCCAGAAAGGCCGATGCGCAGGCGTTGCTTTAAAGCGGAACTCGAATGCCACACCACGAAAAATGAGGCCAATAAGCATTAACGTTAACGGAATGGTGAGTGCATCAATAATAACGGCGTATGCGAGAGGGAACGCCCCAAATAATGCAGCCCCCCCGAGAACCAGCCAGGTTTCGTTGCCGTCCCAAACGGGAGCCACGCTGTTCACCATCACATCGCGGTCATCTGCGTCACGAACAAACGGAAACATAATGCCGATGCCGAGATCAAAACCATCCATCACGATGTACATAAGTGTTGCGAATACAATAATGACAAACCAGATAACTGACAGGTCGACGCCCATTAACGTAACTCCTCTAATGATTGAGTTGCCGCAGAGAGCGGACGAGAAGGTGTGCCATGCGTAGGAGGTGTGTCGTCGTTAAAAGGTTGTGGCCCTTTCTTAATTTGGCGGATCATATAGCTATACCCCACGCCAAATACCGACATATACACCACAAAGAAGGTCAAAAGGCTGATGCTCATCTGCAAGTTGCCGTGTGCTGAAACAGCATCTTTAGTGCGCAGCAGACCGTACACAACCCACGGCTGGCGTCCCACTTCTGTCGTGACCCAACCGGCCAGAATAGCGATGAGCCCGGATGGCCCCATCCACAACATAAAGCGCAGGAAGGCGCGGTTCTCGTATAAACGATGACGATAGCGCAGCCACAAACTCATCACGCCAGCCAGAATCATCAACATGCCCAGGCCCGCCATAATACGGAACGACCAGAACACCATCGTTGAGTTTGGACGGTCCTCTTTTGGGAACTCTTTTAGCGCTGGAACTTGCTTATCCAGACTATGGGTGAGGATCAGGCTGCCAAGTGCCGGGATTTCAAGACCAAAGCGCGTGCGCTCTTGTTCCATATCTGGCCAGCCAAACAGTAGTAGCGGAGTTGGCTCCCCGGGTACATTCTCCCAATGGCCTTCAATAGCGGCAATTTTTGCAGGCTGGTGTTTCAGGGTATTGAGTCCGTGCATATCACCAATCATGGCTTGCAGTGGCGCAACAATTAACGCCATCCAAAGCGCCATTGAAAACATGGTTTTAATGGCTGGGCTTTTGTTGCCACCCAGCAGATGCCAGGCTGCCGATGCACCAACAAAAAAGGCACTACTGAGGAAAGCGGCTACCGACATATGCAACAGGCGGTAAGGGAAGGAGGGGTTAAACACCACCGCGAACCAGTCCACCGGCACCACCTGGCCGTTGTGAATTTCAAACCCTTGCGGCGTTTGCATCCAGCTATTAGAGGCCAGAATCCAGAAGGTCGAGATAAGCGTGCCTAGTGCCACCATACAGGTGGCAAAGAAATGTAGCCCAGGCCCGACACGTTTCCAGCCAAACAACATCACGCCCAGGAAACCGGCTTCCAGGAAAAATGCCGTCAGCACTTCATAGGTCAAAAGCGGCCCAGTGATACTGCCCGCAAATTGAGAAAAACCGCTCCAGTTAGTGCCGAACTGATAGGCCATTACCAGCCCGGACACCACGCCCATGCCGAAGTTAACCGCGAAGATCTTTGACCAGAAATCGTATAGCGAACGATAAGTCGGATTTTTAGATTTCAGCCATAACCCTTCTAGCACCGCCAGATAGCTGGCAAGCCCGATGGTGATGGCAGGGAAAATAATGTGGAAGGAGACAGTAAATGCAAACTGAATTCTTGCCAGATGAAAAGCGTCTAAACCGAACATGCAGTACTCCGCATAAAAATTGATTCGATTCGATTGTAAGCCGCGTCACACCTGGGTTGTAGAAACAGACTCTCAGCATAAAGCTATAACAGTTGTCACTTAACGATAAAAAAATCCCGGCCATGCGACTCCGCAATTGCCGGGATGAATTCAAACACAGCAATGTATACCCGTTATACTTCAAGTTGCATGTGCGTTGGCTACGTTTACTCACCCGAATCACTTACCTGAGTAAGCTCATCGGGACTCGTTCTCTTGCCGCCTTCCTGCATCTTGAATTATTTTGGGTATATATCTTTTTTATGTACACACCATTTATGTGTAATTCAGAAACTGAAAATCTACAATTGAATACGCCTTAATTGTTAAGTTTATTTAATATTTATGCGCGCATTAACATTGCTTGAATTGGCTTGGAAATAGCATGGGTATTAATCAGGAGTTAAACATGCAAGGCCCACGGTCATTGGCCTGGAAGAGTTTGATTTGAATTTAGAATATTAGCCACAAACAAACTGTAGCGGCTAATGGGTTCTATTTCTTTTATGCGACTTTCGAGACAGACACTGAAACTTCATATCCTATTAGATATAAGGCCTGCTCCAGAGTTTCTACTTTCGATGCGTGGCTGACATCCAAAAGCCTGTCAATCTGAGGGCCTTTCTGATTAAGTTTTCGTGCAAGGTCAGCCTTTCTTGTCCCGGTATTAATCATGGCGTTGTGAAGAGTGGCCTTCAGGCACGTAAGCACAGGAAGATGAATCACTAACTCGCCCTCCAGCGCAGCCGATGGCGTTGGCACTGGTATGCGTGAGTCAATTAATTCACCAATCATCGCTGTAATAGCATCCCTGGCCTCTAGTTCAATATCATCCTCAGCAAAAGCGACTGAGTGCAAATTATCAAAATCACGAGAGCTTATTTCGTACTCATCAGTATCTTCATTTAGCGCTGCTGTTACCGAAAATTTAAACATTTACCTGACCTTGTTTCTGGTGATGCAAGCACAGTAACATATAAGGTTATAAATATAACAAAAATGTTGTCTTTTATTTTTTAGCAACAACGATAATCCAGAACAATCTCTGTATGTATGGCTGTTTTTTGTCATCACTCGAAGAATTTCATTACCAATAATACTTGAAGTGATTCTATAAACCCCGGAGCTCTATATATGGTGGGTGAAAGTTAATTGTTTTGTTGAATAAACCACTGCACCACAGTAAGAATGGATAACTAACCATATATAAGAACATGGTAACGCAATGACCGACGGAGCTTTAAACCACTCTTTCCATGTGCCATTTCACGGTAAAACAATAATTGCCGAGACTACACCTGGTTGTAAGGGGCATATTTTGATGCTCCATGGGGGAGGTAAGGATCGCAAGGTTTTCTCTAAATATCGCCTTCTTTTAAAAGAGTTAGGTTATGGAACGACTGCTTTTGACTTCATCGGTCACGGGGAGACCGGAGGGGAGTTATATGAGTCTTCTCTCTTGAGCCGTACCAGGCAAGCAGAGGCTGTCATTGCCCATCTGAATCATCCTTTGTCAGGATGTATGGGTGTAAGCATGGGGGCCTATAATGCGCTGCATTTGAGTACCGTTATTCAACTGAGAACCTTGATTCTCATGGTTCCAGGTGTTTACGCAAAGTCCGCTTACAAGGTCAAATTTGGTCCTGATTTTTCACAAATCATTCGTAAACACCGAAGCTGGGAAGCCACAGATGCATGGGATATTGCAGCTGGATTCACGGGTAACTTGCTTGTTGTTGCAGCACAGAATGACGCGATCATTCCTTCTGAAATACCCCAAAAGCTGGCGGATTCTGCAGTGAATGCTGCCAAAAAAGATCTTTTGATTATTCCGGGGGCAGGTCATAACAGCATATGGGATAGCTTAATGCTATCTCCTGACTTATATGAAAAAAACCGTTCTGCTTTTGAACGCTGTTTATCTAAATAAATAGCGGAGTTACCGCTAAACACTTGCAGAGAAAAAGCGTTATTTGCCTATAACAGTTTACTAAATTGGCGTATTTTTAGCTCTCTGATATAGAAACGGTACTGCCAAAAAATGAAAAAATACCAGCAACTTGCCCAGCAGATTATCGATCAAATTGCCCTCGGTGCATGGCTACCTGGGGATAAGTTGCCGTCGCTACGTGAGCAAGTCACGCTAAGCGGCATGAGTTTTATGACAGTTAGCCATGCCTATCAGACACTTGAGAGCCAGGGCGTAATTGTCGCCCGGCCGCAGTCCGGCTATTACGTGGCCTCTCGCCCGGCAACGCGGAGTGCGATAGCTCCTGTAAAAGTGACGCGTGATGAAGCGGTAGATATTAATACCTACATTTTTGATGTGTTGCAGGCCAGCGGCGACTCAACCGTAGTGCCATTCGGCTCCGCGTTCCCCGACCCACGTTTATTCCCGCTGCAACAACTTAACCGCTCGCTTGCGACCGTCAGTAAAACGGCAACAGCGATGAGCGTGATTGAAAATTTGCCACCGGGTAATGAAGCGCTGCGCCACGCAATTGCTCGACGTTATGCACAACACGGAATGCAAGTTTCGCCGGACGAAATTGTCATCACCGCTGGCGCGCTAGAAGCGCTAAACCTTAGTCTGCAAGCGGTGACCGAGCCGGGGGATTGGGTGATCGTTGAAAACCCCTGTTTTTACGGTGCACTACAGGCGCTGGAACGCTTGCGTTTAAAGGCTCTATCTGTGGCGACCGATCCGCAAAACGGTATCGATTTGGTGGCGCTGAAACAGGCGCTCAACGATTATCCAGTAAAAGCCTGCTGGTTAATGACCAACGCCCAGAACCCGCTCGGCGTGACGTTGTCACCAGAAAAGAAGCAGCAACTGGTTGAATTGTTGCAACAACACAATGTGACACTCATCGAAGATGACGTATACAGCGAGCTTTATTTCGGCCGCGAACGTCCATTACCGGCACGTGCATATGATGCACAGGGTATTACGCTGCATTGTTCGTCATTTTCAAAATGTCTGGTGGCGGGATTTCGTATTGGTTGGGTGGCGGCAGGAAAACATGCGCGTCGTATTCAGCAGCTTCAGTTAATGAGCACACTTTCCACAAGCTCGCCGATGCAGTTGGCTCTGGTCGATTATCTGGCGACCAAGCGTTACGACACGCACTTACGGAAGCTGCGGCGCATTCTGGCTGAGCGTAAACAGCAAACCTTGCAGGCGCTACATCAGCTTTTCCCCGCGGAAGTAAAAATTCATCACACGGAAAGTGGCTATTTCGTTTGGGTTGAACTGCCGGAATACATGGATGCCAGCGTGCTAAGTGAGCAGGCTATAACCCATAAAATCAGTATCGCGCCGGGCAAAATGTTCACCACCGGGGGCGCCTGGCATAACTATTTTCGCCTGAATGCTTCATGGGCTTTAGGTGAGCGGGAACAACACGCGGTGGAGACATTAGCGAACCTCATCAGAAATCAAATTAAGGAGTAGCCATGGAGTACCACACTGAACGTCTGATTCTACGACAATGGGTTTGAGGGTTAATGGAACGAAAACGTACGCTAGTGGACTAACGTACTGATATATCAAATTAACAAGGATTAGTTATGTACTTCAGAAATGAAGTTATCAGTTATTTACAGGCTAATAAAATTCTGGCGTTAAAACTCGACCACGCATTAACAGGCGTGGGAAAGGCTGTATCAAATCAGATTGAAACGATTGGTGCAGGTGCAAGGCGCGGGCTGTATTACACATCCTGCTTTACTTATGAATATCAGGACGTCTGCCAACAACAAAAGGCTGAGGATATCCGATTTGCCAAAGGTGTTTACCATATTCTGAGGCGCGAAGATGTTGTGTATGAAATGCTCAAAATCTACTTTGAAGAAATATTTCGGTACAAAACATCCGATCAACTAGAGCACATCAAACAACTGTTAATGGCAGTAAATGTCCACATTGCCGCAAGCTCACTTACTAAACATGGATTCGCGTTAGCGACGGCTGCATCAGTTTCAGTTGGTACGAACCTGAATCTCGATATTGCCGCACTTGCAGGGCGTGCATCAGGTGGAGCTATAATTTTATCGGGTGTGTATGGTGTTGTTCAGAAAGCCGCCGAGAGCGCCCATCGGTTGCAAATTCAGTCTCCCGCTTATTACAGTGCTCTGTACGCTCATGAGCTAGAAATGATGTATTTTTTAGTCGAACCATTGCTTGAGCGCGCAGGGGCGTTTACGCACTCAGAATCAGAGACAAACATTGCAGACATCATCACCAGGATGATTCGATAACGATGTTTAGCCTTATTAAAAGATTCTTTAAGCGAGTGTTTACGTCTCTTGTCGGCCTTTATGCTCCTCAGGCAATAATAATTACATATGCGCTGGTGCAGATAAATTTTTTTCCTGCTGTCCCGCTTTGGGTTATACCGGTGTTCGCTGTATTTGTAATATATATTTTTAGTCGATATGTGAAATGGTAACTGTCAAAAACTAGCATTATTTAAATTTATTTATAAGGAAATTACATGTCTACTCCCGCTCACTTATGGCTTGAAGATGAAAATGGTTCTCCGATTGTTGGCAATTGTCTAATGCCACTGCGCCTGGGTTCTATAGAGTTAAAATCATTTTCCCACGGTGTAACTATTCCGGTTGATTCGAGCTGGGGAAAACTTACAGGGACGCGCGTTCACCGACCTATCACGATAGTGAAAGAATTTGACCAGACAACACCCCTCCTGTACCGCGCTGTTTGCGAAGGCCGTACCTTGAAGAAAGCAACAATCAAGATGTATCGCATCCAGGAATCAGGCGTCGAGGCCGAATATTTCAATATCATTTTGGAAAACGTTAAGTTCACTACGGTTGCTCCATATCTTTCTCCTAACGGGATGAGTAGCACTCACCTGGAAACGCTTGAATTGCGTTATGAGGCGATCACCTGGAAGTATACGGAAGGAAATATTATCTATCGTGATTCATGGAACGACCGTTGTTGTGCCTGATAACGATGGGAAAATGCTCTTATAAGGCAACTAAGAACCGGACGTAATGTCCGGTTTTTTTATATCAGGGGTTTGAGGGCCAACCGTACGAAAACGTACGGTAAGAGGTAAATTATCGTCTGAAAAATCGATTAGTAGACAAGACCGTCCGTTAAGTGCCAATTTTCGATTAAAAAGACACCGTTAGTACCGGGGCATTTATAGGTTTTGTTGGGCTAAATGTTCCCGGCTATGAGCTGCCTTTTTCACCGGTTATTGAAATTGGCTGGCGGCTTGATAACGCATTCTGGGGTAAGGGCTATGCACCAGAAGCGGTGCGTAAAGCATTGGAAATCGGCTTTGAACTGCATGGGATGAAAGAAATTGTGGCATTTACCGCGCTGGATAATATCCCTTCGCAGCGCGTGATGGAAAAAATCGGTATGCAGCGCGGTGAGGAGTTTGATTATCCCCTTCTGGATGAAGGGCATCCCTTACGGCGACATGTTGTTTACCGGATCGCCAACCTAAAGTGACATCGATAACTCTGCTGCGGCACGACGTAACGGCGGCAATATTTGCGCACGAAGATCGGCCACTGTAAGTTCTGCCGCAGGAACACCTACATTCATCGCCGCCACGACTTTCCCGCCGCGTGCCAGCATCGGCACCGCTACAGAACGCAGTCCAATTTCAAGTTGCTGGTCGTTAATGGCATACCCCTGGCGGCGCACTAGCGCAATCTCTTCGCGCAATTGTGCAATTGTCGTAATCGAGTATTGGGTGTAGCGGATAAGTTTTGCCCGTCCCAGCCATGCTTCAAGTTCTGCCTCCGGCAATGCGCTTAACAGTACGCGGCCCATTGATGTGGCCCATGCCGGCAGGCGACTTCCCCGGCCAATATCGATGCTCACCAGGTTATTGACTGCCGTGCGTGCGATATACAGCACGTCATCTCCATCAAGTGTGGCGACCGAGCAAGATTGGCTCAGACTTTTACTCAGGTTATCCAGCGATATTTGCGCAGCTTTTGCCAGCGGCGTCCCCGCCAGATAAGCATGCCCAACGGTCAGTACTCGCGGCAGCAATTCATAACTGCGGCCATCAGGGCTATGCACCATACCCAGTGTCGCAAGGGTATACAGGCAACGGCGTACAGCGGCGCGTGAAATATGGGTTTTCTGGCTCAGTTGCGAAATAGTCAAACGCTGGCGCTGGGGGGTAAAAGCGTTGAGCACTTCCAGGCCACGAGCCAGAGAAAGCATAAAATTAGGGTCGCGCTTTGCAACAGATTGAATTTCTTCATTTTCGCTCGCCATAACTTCAATGTTATCAGGATTGCTGCCTGCCATTTAAATGTCCCACGGTCGCGTCAGAATGTTCTTCAGAATGCGCTAACTGCTGCTTAGGGACAATCGTGAATCAATCAATATGAAGAATATTACACTGGGATCACAAATTAACGGTGAATAACCGAAACGCGTCGATAATCGCACATAAATTCGATTACCGCCGTTGACTCCAGGACGAGTGAACTCCTATTGTCAGAAAACACCGCTAAGTTTGCAGGGGCAATTCACCCGCATCCGACGGGTGACAACTATTTGATTAAAAGTGCCCAAGGGAAGAGATATGAGCGCCACTATCGAACAACTCGACACCGTGATTGTTGACCTGCCGACCATCCGGCCACACAAACTCTCCATGACCACCATGGGATGCCAGACTTTGGTTATCCTGCGCCTGACTCGCTCAGACGGTATTGTCGGGATTGGCGAAGCGACAACCATTGGCGGCCTGAGTTACGGCGTAGAAAGCCCGGAAGCTATCAAATCGGCAATTGATACTTACCTTACACCACTGCTAGTCGGTCAGGCAGCAGATAATGTGAATGCCCTTGTGGCGCTGATGAACCAGTGTGTACGTGGCAATACCTTCGCTAAATCAGCTATTGAAACCGCACTGCTCGATGCACAGGGAAAAGCCCTTGGTCTACCGGTAAGTTCGCTGTTGGGTGGCGCACTCACCACGAAACTTCCGGTGCTATGGACGCTGGCCAGTGGCGACACCAGCAAAGACATTGCCGAAGGTGAAAAGCTGCTGGAAGAAGGGCGGCATAACGCCTTCAAACTTAAAATTGGTGCGCGAGATTTTCGCACCGACATGCAACACACCCGCGCCATTGTGGTCGCACTTGGCGATCGTGCCAGCATTCGAGTTGATGTGAATCAGGCGTGGGACACCAGCACCGCCGTGCGCGGTTGTGCTGAGCTTGATGCAATGGGTATTGATCTGATTGAACAGCCGGTGGCTGCACAAAACCGTGAAGCACTGGTTCATCTTAGCCAGCACTGCCGGGCTGCTATCCTTGCTGATGAAGCGGTTGCCAGCAGCGATGACGGGTTTGATATTGCCCGCCGTGGTTTTATTGGTGCATACGCGTTGAAAATTGCTAAATCAGGTGGTCCGGCAAGTGTTTTGCAGCTGGCCCATGTGGCTCAGGCTGCGGGAGTCGGTTTGTATGGCGGGACGATGCTGGAAGGGACTATCGGTACGGTTGCCTCCTTACATGCCTGGTCAACGTTGCCGTTGCAGTGGGGGACTGAAATGTTCGGCCCCTTATTACTGAAAGATGACATTGTTGAGAACCCGTTGCATTTTGCCAATAGTTCCGTCGAATTGCCTCAGACTTCAGGGCTTGGCGTAACAATTGATGAAGATAAACTCAACTATTATCGCCGCAAGGATTGAGGAGAATGACATGTTATTTAAAGTTGAAATGACGGTAAATATTCCACTAGATATGCCGGAAACAATAGCTACAGAAATTAAAGCTAAAGAAAAGGCCTATTCACAAGCTTTACAGCAAGAAGGTAAGTGGCGACATATTTGGCGCGTTGCCGGTCTGTATTCAAATGTCAGCATTTTTGATGTTAAAGATGCTGATGAACTGCACGAAATATTAATGGGGTTGCCGCTATACCCTTACATGGATATTCAAGTGGACGCTTTGTGTCGCCATCCATCATCAATTCGTAACGACGATAAGTAAATAACAATAATAATTCATCTTAACCATGCTCTTTTTCAGGGTGTGGTTCCCTACAAATAAGCAATGAGACAATCATTATGACAAAGAACTTCATTAACCAACCAGAAGTACAAGCATTATTAAGAGAGAGTGCCGGTTTAAATAGTACGGAGGGCGATGAGCGTTTTAAGAATATTATTCATCGCATGTTAGAAAATATTTGTGCATTGATTGATGATTTTAATGTTACCGAAGAAGAGTTCTGGCACGCAGTTAATTACCTGCACGAGTTGGGTGGCAGCAAAGAGGCAGCATTATTAGCCGCTGGCCTTGGCATTGAGCACTACCTGGATTTACGCCAGGATGCTCTGGATGCAGCAGCCGAGATTGAAACCGGCACCCCACGTACTATTGAAGGCCCCCTGTATGTTGCTAACGCGCCACTTTCTCAGGGCCATGATCGCATGGATGACGGGAAGGACAATGGTAAAACCATGTGGCTGTTCGGAACTGTGCGTGACACGAAAGGCAACCCGGTGGCAAATGCTGTTGTTGATATCTGGCACGCCAATACGCTGGGTAACTACTCCTTCTTCGACTCAAGTCAGAGCGAATACAACCTGCGCCGCCGCATTAAAACTGGTAGTGATGGGCGTTACAGCGTGCAAAGTATTGTGCCATCAGGCTACGGTTGCCCACCGAACGGTCCGACACAGCACCTATTGAATGGTTTAGGCCGTCACGGAAATCGCCCAGCACATATTCATTTCTTTGTTTCCGCTCCGGGCCATAAACATCTCACCAGCCAGATCAATCTCATTGGTGACAAATATCTGTGGGATGATTTTGCCTTTGCAACTCGTGACGGATTAATTGCCGACCCGGTAGAAGTGACCGATACGCAGACTATTAAAACGCGTGGCTTAAATGGCCCGCACACCGAAGTGAATTTTGACTTCACGCTTTGCGTTTCTCATTCACCAGAAGAAGAGTCCCGTATCGCTCGCCTGCGCGCCAAAGAATAATAAGAGTGCCAGCACAAGCTGGCACCGCTTTCACCTCTGGCCACACATTACATCGCTAAATAAAAGATCCCCAACGGGAGATTAAGCCATGCAAAATAAAATGGATTTATTAAAAAAGAAAATCAGTAACGCGCTAATTGTTGATCGTGAAAATGACATTTACCGCTACAACAGAAATATCTTTATTGACGAGCAGCTATTTGAACTCGAAATGAAACATATATTTGAAGGAGGTTGGGTCTATCTGGCCCACGAAAGCCAAATTCCTGAGTCAGGTGATTATTTCACGTTGACCCTTGGTAGGCAGCCAATAATTATTACACGTGATAAAAAGAATGAATTGCATGGTTTAATTAATAGCTGTGCTCATCGTGGTGCCATGTTATGCCGCCGTAAAGCGGGTAATAAAAGCTCGTTCACCTGCCCGTTCCACGGTTGGACGTTTAGCAATAACGGTAAATTACTAAAAGCTAAAGACGAAAGTGTGGGTGGCTACCCAGAAAACTTTAAGCAACACGGTTCCCACGATCTCAAAAAGTTACCGCGCTTTGAGTCATATCGAGGGTTCCTGTTTGGCAGCCTTTCAGACGATGTGATGCCGCTTAATGATTATCTCGGTGAAACTCTAAAAATCATCGATCTGATAGTGGATCAAGCACCTGATGGCCTCGAAGTTCTGCAAGGTGCATCGAGTTACATTTACGAGGGTAACTGGAAACTGGGTGCTGAGAATGGGGCCGATGGTTATCACGTCAGTGTCGTCCACTGGAATTATGCCTCGACTATGTCGCGCCGTAATTATGAAGAAGAGGGGACTCAGGCGGTGGATGCCAATGGCTGGTCGAAAAGCATTGGCGGTGGCTACGGTTTTGAACACGGACACATGCTGCTCTGGACGCGAGCACTTAACCCGCAGGTACGCCCGGTATTTGCCGAGCGTGAACGTTTGACTACCCAGTTTGGTGAGTTGCGCGCCGATCAAATGGTGAATGAAACGCGCAATTTATGCCTGTACCCCAATGTTTATCTGATGGATCAGTTCTCCACGCAAATCCGTGTAATCCGCCCTCTGGCGGTGGATAAAACCGAAGTCACCATCTATTGCTTCGCGCCTAAAGGGGAAGCCGCTGAAACACGAGCCACGCGCATTCGCCAGTACGAAGATTTCTTTAATGTCAGCGGTATGGGCACGCCGGATGATTTGGAAGAGTTCCGCGCCTGCCAGAATGGATATCTCGGGCAAAATCTTGAATGGAGCGACCTGAGCCGTGGAGCGCAGCATTGGGTTTATGGGCCTGATGAACATGCCCAAAAAGCAGGCTTTGTGCCGCAAATGAGCGGCGTACGTTCCGAAGACGAAGCGTTGTACATCGCGCACCACCATCACTGGCAGCAAACCATGCTGGCGGCGATTGAAAAAGAGCAGCGCAGTTACGATGCCTCCATTACCCAACGTGTGGAGGTGACGCCATGAGTCTGGATATCAACGCTATCAGCCAGTTTCTCTATTATGAAGCGAGTCTGTTAGACGATCGTCAATGGGATGAATGGATCAGTTGCTACAGCCCGAAAGTGGTGTACTGGATGCCAGCCTGGGGTGATGACGATCAACTCACCACCGATCCTTATAGCCAAATTTCACTGATTTTTTACCCAAACCGCCAGGGGCTGGAAGACCGTGTATATCGCATTAAAACGGAGCGTTCCGGAGCCAGTACGCCCGAGCCAAGAACGACGCATATGCTGTCAAATATCGCCATTGTCGGCCAAAGCGGTAACAGCGTCGATGTGCGTTACAACTGGGTGACACATAGCCATCGCTATCAGCAGAGTGGTTATTTCTTTGGCACCACATACTGCACACTGGATTTGAGCGAAAGTCGACCGCAAATCACCCGCAAAACTATTCATCTGAATAACGATTACATCCGTCAAGTGATCGACATCTATCACGTCTGAGAAGAGGTAATGCCATGAGCTTTAACATCGCCCTCAACTTTGAAGATGGGGTCACACGTTTTATTTCCTGCAATGTGGGTGAAAAGGTGCTGGATGCGGCCTATCGCCAGAAAGTGAATTTACCGATGGATTGCTCTGATGGCGTATGCGGCACCTGTAAGTGCCACTGTGCGAGCGGAGAGTACAACCTCGGTGAAGATTTTCTGGAGGACGCGCTCTCCGAAGATGAAGCACAACAACGCCTGGTACTAACTTGCCAGATGGTGCCCGACTCTGATTGTGTGATTGATGTGCCAGTACCCGCGGCGGCCTGCAAAACTGGCATCGGCAGTTTCGAGGGGACGGTAATACGCAGTGAAGCACTGACGTCCAGCGCTATAGAATTGGTCATCGGCCTGGATAAGGGCATCGATTTCCTGCCAGGGCAGTACGTCAATATCCAGATCCCTGGTGGGAAACAGGTACGCGCCTATTCGTTTAGTTCGCTACCTGGTGATTCGCAGGCAAGCTTTCTGATTCGCAATGTTCCTGGCGGCATGATGAGCACCTGGCTTGCGCAGCACGCGAAAGCAGGGGATGTATTAACGCTCACAGGCCCAATGGGTAGTTTTTATCTGCGCCCGGCGTTACGCCCGATTTTGATGTTGGCCGGTGGTACGGGACTGGCACCGTTTCTTGCCATGCTTAAACAGTTGGCGAAAACTCCCGCCGAACAGCCGATTACGCTGCTTTATGGTGTGACGAAAGATACCGATCTAGTGATGGTCGAGGTACTTAACGAACTGGCGGCTCGCTTGCCAAACTTGACCTGGCTGCCGGTAGTCACCGATGAAGCTTCCGCCTGCCCACAAAAAGGCTATGTCACCGATCACTTCAGTGAAGAGTTGCTTAACCAGGGTGAGGTGGATGTGTATCTGTGCGGGCCACCACCGATGGTTGATGCAGTTTTACGCAGTTTCCGCGAGCGCCAAATAACCCCGGCGAATTTTCATTACGAAAAATTCACTCCCAGCCAGAATGCAACGGACAGCGCGGCAGCCTAAGGAGCCATAATGCGATTTCATAACAAAGTAATGGTGATTACCGGGGCGGCCCAGGGCATTGGTCGCCAGGTTGCTGAACAAGCCGCTAAGGAGGGCGCGCGACTGGCTTTGATTGACCGCGCTCGCTACGTTCACGAACTTGCGCAAAATTTGCGTCAGCAAGGTAGCGAAGTGCTGGCCATTGAGGCCGACCTTGAACAGTGGCAAAGCACTGAAAAGGCGATGAGTGAGGCGCATCAGCACTTCGGCGTGATTGACGTGCTGGTTAATAATGTTGGCGGGACTATTTGGGCTCGTCCTTTTGCTGAATATCAGGCAGAGCAAATTGAAGCTGAAATCCGACGCTCGTTATTTCCTACGCTGTGGGGATGTCGCGCCGTCTTACCTTACATGCTCACCCAACAACGCGGTGCGATTGTGAATGTTTCTTCTGTGGCAACCCGTGGGGTTAACCGCGTGCCATATTCCGCCGCCAAAGGTGGGGTAAATGCGTTAACACAATCGTTGGCGATGGAATATACCGGAAGCGGCATCCGTATTAATGCCACGGCACCGGGCGGAACAGAGGCGCCTGCACGCCTGACTCCTCGTAACCAGGAGCAGCCAAGTCCACAGGAGCAAGAATGGTATCAGCAGGTAGTAGACCAAACCAAAGAGAGCAGTCTGATGCATCGTTATAGCTCGCTTACTGAGCAGGCTAATGCGATTTTATTTCTGGCAAGTGACGAGGCAAGCTATATCACGGGAACTATCTTGCCAGTCGGCGGTGGTGATTTAGGTTAGCGATAAAAAGAAAAGAGGCCGGTTATCCGGCCCCAGACGGACGCCTCACTTTCACCGCCATCCATATGAAATTTCAATAATTGCGAAAATCGATAGCGCAGATTAGCCGCCTCGCTTACACCTTATCTACACTCTAAAAATCATCCAGTTATCTTACCGTGGGAAATATTTCAGGTACGCGCTTTACTGCGCTGTCTATCACATCCTGGTGAAATTTCCTTGCCGCCCTGTGCTTGCCATATTTACGCAGACTATTGTTTTTGTACGGGGATTTTTTTGGACTTCGGCACTGATTGTTTGAGCGTGCCGCCTTCATCTTTCAGACAGGAGTAGCAGCAATGCGTACAAAACAGGCTATATGGTCTCTTTCCACCCTCTGTTTGACCGTGCTTTCTGCACAGGCGGCGGGGCTTCCAGACAAAATAGGTGCCGGTGAAGGGCAGCTCGATATCATCGCCTGGCCGGGTTATATCGAACGAGGTGATACTGACAAAGCGTACAACTGGGTCACCGACTTTGAAAAAGAGACCGGTTGTAAGGTGAACGTGAAAACCGCCGCGACGTCTGACGAAATGGTCAGTTTAATGGCGAAGGGCGGTTATGACCTCGTCACCGCCTCGGGCGATGCATCCTTGCGCCTGATTATGGGTAAACGTGTGCAGCCGATTAACACGGCGCTGATCCCAAACTGGAAAAACGTCGATCCACGTCTGGTGAAAGGATCGTGGTTTAACGTGGGCGATAAAGTTTACGGCACGCCGTATCAGTGGGGGCCAAACCTGCTGATGTACAACACTAAAACCTTCCCGACACCGCCTGACAGCTGGAGTGTTGTGTTCGTACAACAAAATCTACCAGATGGCAAAACCAACCAGGGCCGCGTGCAGGCTTACGACGGGCCAATTTACATCGCCGATGCCGCGCTTTTTGTGAAAGCCACACAGCCACAACTGGGCATTACCGACCCGTACCAGCTCACCGAAGAACAATATGCCGCAGTGTTAAAAGTGCTGCGTGACCAACATGGTTTGATTCACCGCTACTGGCATGACACCACCGTGCAGATGAGTGACTTCAAAAACGAAGGTGTAGTCGCTTCCAGCGCCTGGCCGTATCAGGCTAACGCCCTGAAAGGCGAAGGCCAGCCGATTGCCACCGTATTCCCGAAAGAGGGCGTCACCGGGTGGGCGGATACCACCATGCTGCATGCTGATGCGAAACACATGAACTGCGCCTACAAATGGATGGACCACTCGCTAAAAGCGAAAGTCCAGGGTGACGTGGCGGCCTGGTTCGGTTCACTGCCTGCGGTAGCGGAAGGCTGTAAAGCTAGCACTTTGCTCGGCGACAAAGGCTGTGAAACCAACGGCTACAACTATTTCGATAAGATTGTGTTCTGGAAAACTCCGGTCGCCGAAGGCGGTAAATTCGTGCCGTACAGTCGCTGGACCCAGGATTACATCGCCATTATGGGTGGCCGCTAAGCCTGGAGGAGTTATGTCGTACGCTGTTCAGTTCAGAAACGTCTCGCGCCTTTATGGTGATGTTCGCGCCGTAGATAACGTTTCAATTGATATCGATGACGGGGAGTTTTTCTCGATGCTCGGGCCTTCCGGCTCGGGCAAGACCACCTGTTTAAGGCTGATTGCCGGTTTTGAACAGGTGACTTCCGGGGAGATAGCTATTTTTGGCAAACCGGCACAAGACGTGCCGCCTTATCAACGCGATGTGAACACCGTTTTCCAGGATTACGCCTTATTCCCCCATATGACGGTACTGGAAAACGTCGCTTATGGGCTGATGGTGAAAGGCGTTGATAAAAAGACGCGACTTGCCAAAGCTCAGGAAGCACTGGAACGCGTGGCGCTTGGCTTTGTTCACGCGCGCAAACCCTCGCAGCTTTCCGGTGGCCAACGTCAGCGTGTGGCGCTGGCACGAGCGTTAGTGAATCGTCCGCGAGTGTTGTTACTGGATGAGCCGCTGGGGGCACTGGATCTTAAACTGCGTGAGCAGATGCAGGGCGAGCTGAAGAAACTCCAGCGTGAACTGGGCATCACCTTTATTTTCGTCACCCACGACCAAAGTGAGGCGCTGTCGATGTCTGACCGCGTTGCGGTGTTCAATAATGGGCGTATCGAGCAGGTGGATACGCCACGCCAATTGTATATGCAGCCGCGTACCGCATTTGTGGCCAGTTTTGTCGGTACTTCAAACGTGTTGCAACCGGCGCTTTCCGGGAAAGTGTGCGGTGAGGAGGGGCTATTTTCTCTACGCCCTGAGCATATTGTTCTCAACGATCATTCTGGCCAAAGCGGTGGTATTAGCGTTAGCGGTATGATTCAGGAGATCCACTATCAAGGAGCGGCGACGCGACTCGAACTGCGCCTTGCCGACGGCGAAAAACTGCTGGTCAGTGAAGCGAACCCGCAACGGATTATCAGCGAAGAGCGCTATCAAATTGGCCAGCAGGTCACCGCAGTCTGGCCTCGTGCGGCGATGGTCCCGCTGTTGGGGGAAGGATGAAATGGATATGAGTCTCCCCACATCGCATCCTGACAACCGCCTGATGCGCCGCATTGCCACATTTTTGTGGCAGCGTCCAGGATTCTGGTTGGCCTTACTGCTTCTGCCACCGATGTTATGGTTCGGTGTTATTTATCTTGGTTCGTTACTCACGCTATTGTGGCAAGGGTTTTACACCTTCGATGATTTCACCATGTCGGTCACGCCTGACCTGACCTTTGCCAATATCGCGGCGCTGTTTAACCCGGCTAACTACGACATTATTCTGCGTACCCTGACGATGGCGATTGCTGTCACGCTTGCAAGCGCCGTGCTGGCATTCCCGATGGCGTACTTTATGGCGCGCTATACCACCGGCAAGCTGAAAGCGTTTTTCTATATCGCCGTGATGCTGCCGATGTGGGCCAGTTACATTGTTAAGGCTTACGCCTGGACGCTGTTACTTTCCCGTGATGGCGTAGCCCAATGGTTCCTTAACCATATGGGATTGGAACCGCTATTAAACCTGATGCTGACCATTCCAGCGGTGGGCGGTAATACGCTATCCACATCCGGTTTTGGGCGCTTCCTGGTATTCCTCTACATCTGGCTGCCGTTCATGATTTTGCCGATTCAGGCGGCACTTGAGCGCCTTCCTCCTTCGTTGTTACAGGCATCTGCTGATCTGGGTGCGCGGCCAACGCAAACCTTCCGCCATGTGATTTTACCGCTGGCAATTCCTGGTGTGGCCGCAGGTTCAGTGTTTACGTTTTCGCTTACGCTGGGTGATTTTATTGTGCCGCAGTTGGTGGGGCCGCCGGGGTATTTCATCGGCAATATGGTCTATTCCCAGCAAGGCGCGATAGGCAATATGCCAATGGCGGCTGCGTTTACCCTGGTGCCGATTGTATTAATCGCTATTTATCTTTCACTGGTGAAACGACTGGGGGCCTTCGATGCACTCTGAACGCGCACCATTACTGTTAAAAATTGCCGCCTGGGGCGGGGTTATCTTCCTGCATTTCCCGCTGGTGATAATCGCTCTTTATGCGTTTAACACCGAAGAGGCGGCATTTAGCTTCCCGCCAAAAGGACTGACGTTGCACTGGTTCAGCGTGGCGGCATCGCGCAGTGACATTCTTGACGCTGTGACGTTGTCACTTAAAATTGCCGCACTGGCAACTATACTTGCTTTGATCCTTGGCACACTGGCTGCGGCTGCACTGTGGCGGCGTGAATTCTTCGGCAAAAATGCCATCTCGTTATTGTTGCTGTTACCGATTGCTTTGCCGGGAATTATCACGGGCCTTGCGCTGTTAACCGCCTTCAAGATGATGAATTTTGAACCGGGCTTTTTCACCATCGTGGTTGGGCACGCAACGTTTTGCGTCGTTATTGTGTTTAACAACGTCATCGCTCGTTTTCGTCGTACCTCTTACAGTTTGATTGAGGCGTCGATGGATCTTGGTGCCGACGGCTGGCAGACCTTCCGCTATGTCATTTTGCCTAATTTGGGGTCGGCATTACTCGCTGGAGGGATGTTGGCGTTTGCTCTGTCGTTTGATGAAATTATCGTCACTACCTTTACCGCAGGACATGAACGCACATTGCCGCTGTGGCTGCTCAACCAATTAGGGCGTCCGCGCGAAGTTCCGGTCACGAATGTGGTGGCGCTAATGGTGATGTTGATGACAACCATTCCGATTTTAGGGGCGTACTGGCTGAGCCGTGGTGGAGATGAAGTCGCGGGCAGCGGTAAATAATGTTGAAAAGGGTATCACTATGCAAAGCCAGCTATTAATAAACGGCCAGTTAGTGCAAGGCCTTGGGGAAAAATTGCCGGTATACAATCCGGCGACTGGGGAAGTGCTGCTTGAGATTGCGGAAGCCAGCGCGGATCAGGTAAACGATGCGGTACGGGCTGCAGATATTGCTTTTGCTACCTGGGGGCAAACCACGCCAAAAGAGCGTTCGGAACATCTACTAAAACTGGCAGATGTTATCGAGCAAAATGGCGAAGTATTTGCCCGCCTGGAATCGCAAAACTGCGGCAAACCCTATCATTGTGTGTTGAATGATGAGATCCCGGCTGTGGTGGATGTATTCCGTTTCTTTGCGGGAGCAAGCCGCTGTTTGAATGGTTTGGCGGCGGGGGAGTATCTCAGTGGCCATACCTCGATGATTCGCCGTGACCCTGTGGGCGTGGTGGCATCTATTGCACCCTGGAACTATCCACTAATGATGGCGGCCTGGAAGCTCGGCCCGGCACTCGCCGCGGGTAACTGTGTAGTGATCAAGCCTTCCGAAATCACACCGCTTACTGCTTTCAAACTCGCTGAATTGGCAAAAGATATTTTCCCGGCTGGCGTATTGAACGTATTGTTCGGACGTGGGCAAACGGTGGGTGATGTGCTGACCGGTCACCCGAAAGTACGCATGGTCTCCTTAACCGGGTCAATTGCCACCGGCGAGCATATTATCAGCCATACTGCCCCTTCGATTAAGCGCACCCATATGGAACTGGGCGGCAAAGCGCCGGTGATTGTCTTTGATGATGCGGATTTAGATGCCGTCGTCGAAGGTGTACGCACATTCGGATATTACAACGCCGGGCAAGACTGTACTGCCGCGTGCCGAATTTACGCCCAGAAGGGTATTTACGACAAACTGGTGGAAAAACTGGGGGAAGCGGTCAGCAGCCTGAAATATGGTGCGCCAGACGATGAATCCACCGAGCTCGGGCCACTAAGTTCCGCCGCTCACCTTGAGCGCGTAAGCCTTGCGGTGAATGCCGCCAAAGCGCTGGCGCACGTTAAAGTGGTGACGGGGGGCTCGAAAGTAGAAGGGCCGGGATATTACTTCCAGCCAACTCTGCTTGCCGGTGCGAAGCAGGAAGATGACATCGTGCAAAAAGAGGTGTTCGGCCCGGTGGTCAGTATCACGACCTTTGATGATGAGGAGCAGGTTCTGGGTTGGGCTAACGACTCAAGTTATGGATTGGCTTCATCAGTCTGGACAAAAGATGTCGGTCGCGCACATCGCCTGAGTGCTCGTTTGCAGTACGGCTGTACATGGGTGAACACTCATTTCATGCTGGTAAGCGAAATGCCGCACGGTGGGCAAAAACTCTCAGGTTACGGCAAGGATATGTCGTTATTCGGGCTTGAGGATTACACCGTTATTCGCCACGTGATGATTAAGCACTAGCGTTATCTCACCACCTCCGGGAGAGGTGGTGATTATTTTTTACAACTTAATGATCCAGATACAAATAGTGCATCCAACTGGTCATCCGCAATAAAACCTTACGCATCACAGAGACATGGGTAAAGTGGTCGGAATAGACGGCAACTTGTGCAAAGATCCCATCGGGTAAGGCATCCACTTGCGCATTTGGTGCGAGCTCAATCACCGCTAATACGCCGTCACTTCCGGGGGTTAGCGTTAGAGATTGCAACGTACCTTGAGCCTGATAAGAACCGCCTGGAACAACAGGCAGAACCGTTGTCAGTTTACCCTGAAAAACCTGCCCCGGTAGCGCATTGAACACCACTTCGGCTTCGTCACCAGCTTCTAAGCGTAACAAAGAGTTTTGTCTGAATTGGGCAATAATCTGGCGTTTTTGTTGCGGGATAAACACCATCACCGGACGTAACGGAAGTGCGGCTGCATAGGTTCCCGGACGAATCAGAACTTGCGTGACATAACCATCGCTGGGGGCACGAATAACGGTTTGGTTAAGATTATATTTGGCTTCGGCAAGCTGGGCGCGCAGGCTGACAATCTGTGATTGTTCGCCGTTCACCATGCTGTCTAACTGGCTTCTGATCTGTGACTGTTCAGCAACTGAGCCTTTTACCAGCGCATCTTGTGCGAGGTAGTTTTGCCGCGCGTTATCAATATCGCTTTCAGAGAAGGGATTCACACGGGCTTTGCTGCCCTGAAGATAACGTTGGTAGTCTTTATACAGTCTGTCGCGTTCGGCGGTGACGCGGGTCGTGTTGGCCACAGCAGCATCAAGTTGAGATTTGAGTGACTCTGTGCTGTGAATTTCCGTCATTAAATCAGCTTGCAACCTGTCGACACGAGCTTGATAGCGCGTAGGGTCTATTTTAAAAAGGACTTCCCCTTTTTTAATCATCATATTTTGTTTATCGGTGACTTCACTGACAATTCCCGTTACCTGTGGAGTAAGTGGAATAGAAATAACCGCTTTTTGTGCGAGATAAGTATAAGGGTGGTTGTAGTTCATTAATAAAATAAGCGCACCAATTAAAAATACCCCGCCTAAGGCAGCTGTTGGCACTGTCCATTTATTTACCGGTATTTTAAAAATCTTAAATACGGCCCACGCAAAAGCAACATACGTCAGGATAATGAGCAGATCCATGATATTACTCCGATGGAGTTATTTTGTTGTTATCCAGTTTCTGTTCCAGTTCGCTTACGCGTTGCTGTAACGAAGCCAGTGTTGCGTCGGCATTTTGTTGCATGCCCCATCCGCGTTCAGGGCGGTAGAGCGTTGCCCAAATCCATAAGAATGGCCATATAACATGCAGAGTAAATAAACTTACCCAGCCGGCGACGTGAATCGCATCGGCGTGAGGGTGGTTGCGGGCTTTGGCTATCAGGTAGGGAATGTCGTGAAGAATAATAATCCCATAAAAAATAATGAGAAAGACAACGATCAGAACACCCAGCGCGAAATAGTTGAGGAACATAGTGACCTCGATTGAGAAACCGCCGTTTTTATTAAAGATAGTCGTTATCTAACTCAGGGTTTATGAATCAGTAAAATTTCACCCGGAATAATTAATTACCACCCTAATGACCAGGATAACGCCGGCATTTTCTTTCCTGAAAAATCGTAATAATGAGAACTGGCGTCATCCTTTTTCTTCTGTTAATTACTCGGTTTCGTCGCGTACATCCGTCGACGAGGCATTTTTTTGAACGGATTCAATCCCTTTATGGGCCGCCGCTTTCGATGAGTACATTTCGCTTTGTGCAATAACTTGCCCGTTTGACGCTTTCAGCACGAAATAAAATGGCTCCGCTGTCGCTTTCGTTGATTTCTTTAAAACATAGTGTCCCATAGAAAATCTCCGCAGTTACCCAAGGCCCAATGCCTGTGGGATAACTTAAATATAGTGCAATCAACAAGCGAGACGGTCAGGGGAGTTTGATGGGAGCAAAAACTTGATCTGAGTCATAAAAAAGAGCATATTTTGCGGGAAATTTTTCAAACTACCCATTATAAAAATGACTCTTTATCAAGATATGTTGGTTTTTTACGCTGTAATGTCGTTAATCACTGCTTCTGTTACCTGGTTTTTGGCTCATGATACCAAACGAATTAAACTATTAAGCTCTGTGCTGGTGGGTGCGACCTGGCCAATGAGCTTTCCAGTGGCTTTAATGTTTTCTTTGTTCTAAAAGCCGTCATAATTCAAGCCGAATCACTACAACTCGAATGATTTTGGGTTAGCTAACCAGGTATTCCATGAATGACATAACTTTTTTCCAGCGTTTCGAGAGCGATATTGTCGCCGGGCGCAAAACAATTACATTGCGTGATGCCTCTGAATCGCACTTTAGCGCAGGCCAACAACTGCGCGTCGGGCGTTATGAAGATGACGTTTATTTTTGCACTATTGAAGTGGTCAGCGTGACGCCAGTGGCTCTTGACCAACTGACCGATGAGCATGCACGGCAGGAAAACATGACGCTGCCAGAGCTCAAGGAAGTGATTGCTGAAATTTATCCGGGTCTGAATGAGCTTTACGCGATTGTATTTAGCTTGGTATACCCTAAATAATTCGATTTGCAGGAAGGCGGCGACGCAGTGAGTCCCCAGGAGCTTACTTGAGTAAGTGACTGGGGTGAGAGAGGAAAGCCAACGCACATGCAACTTGAAGTATGACGGGTATAAAGGAAGGGGGAGCGCCCCCTTCCTGACAACGAACCTAATGACTGGCTTTCTTCAACATCTGATACAACTCATCTTTTAGCCGCAGCTTCTCTTTTTTCATCTGCACGACCTTTTCGTTGTATCCCGTCCCTTTTGGTCCCCCCTGGCGTAAAATCTCATCGTCGAGTTGATTGTGCTTGTCAAACAAGCTGAGGAAACGTGGATTAGCGGATTTTAGTTCGTTGATCAATTCACGGTACTCAGGAAACATTGCGAACCTCCTGGACTGTTCTACCCGTCATGCTTCAATGGCGAATTATTTGGGTAGAGGGTGGGTGAATGGAATTTGCTGGCAGTCACTGCCAGCCCCAGTGTATGCACCACTTAAAGCAAATTGAAAGCGCCGCTTGGTAAGGGTTTGTCAATTTGCGACCCGTGAGACGAGTTAGTTAAATTGATTAAATTTTCAGCGGAATACAGCTTGTATAATCGCAAAAATTGATAACGACAATCTCATATTCATGTGCTAAAACATATCTATGATATATCTTATGCAATGAATAATGAGAAACCGATGACCACACAAACCAAACCTAAACTTCCTAAGCGCGTAAAAAACGAGCTCAAATTCCGTGAATTAACCGTTAAAAGCAAACAAACGGTCGCCGGCTGCTTCCACCGTATTGTTTTTACCAGTCCTGAACTGGTTGGCTTTTCTTCCCAGGGGTTTGATGACCATGTAAAAGTCTTCTTCCCACCTGAAAACGGCGACTTTGTGCGCCCATCAGTTACCGACGACGGCATTGTCTGGGGCGAAGGGCTGCGTCCCATTTCTCGCGATTACACGCCTTTGTCTTTTGATGCCGCACATAACGAATTGACGCTCGATTTCTATATTCACGACGGCGGTGTGGCAAGCATGTGGGCTGATAAAGCCGCAGTGGGCGATACATTGCTTATCGGCGGGCCAAGAGGCTCTCTCGTTATCCCAACCGATTACGCATTCCAACTCTATATTTGTGATGAAAGTGGTTTACCCGCAGTCCGTCGCCGCTTGCTCTCCTTACCCGAACACATTTCACCTGTCGTGCTGGTCAATAGTCACCATGCACAAACTCATGAATATCTCAGCGATTTTGAACATGCACGCGTTGAGTGGCTTGATACCGAATCCATCGCAAGCAACGTCCGTTCCATCGAATTCCCGGAGACTGACTATTTCGTCTGGATTACCGGCGAAGGGCACGATGTGAAACAACTGAGCGATGAACTGCTGGAAAGCCGTGGTCTGGACGCCGATTACGTTCGCGCTGTCGCTTACTGGCATAACAAATAAGGAAACGAACATGAAAATCCAACATATTCATCATCTTTTTTGTGCAAAACACGAACGCCATGAACAGCATGGTTTACACGGTGGTCATCATGGTCATCACGAACACGGGGGATTGGAAGGCAAAGCTCGGATGCGCCGTGAACGTTTGTTTGATGCCAACGACATTCGTCTGCTGATCCTGCACTTCCTCTCAGTCAATACAGCCCACGGGTATGAGCTGATTAAATCCATCGAGGCCACGGCAAAAGGCGAGTATGTGCCAAGCCCTGGGATTGTTTACCCTAACCTCTCATTGCTTGAGGAGATGGGGTTTATCAGTGCCGTGCAGAGCGAAAGTAACAAAAAAGCGTGGATGCTAACCGAAGAGGGACATGCCGAACTCGCTCAACAACATGAGCACCTTGGCCATCTTATCTCGAAGCTTGAATCGTTAGGAGTATTAGGCGATAACCGCCGGCTTCCTGAAATACAGCGCGCCATCCATAACTTCAAAATGGCGCTCAATACCAAACTTGGCCAGAGCGATTTGCCAAAAGAGACGCTGTATAAAATCATCGATACCCTGGATCAGGCCGCGAAGGATATCGAACGCAGTTAATTTCGCCGGTTCTCGACAATGAAGCATAAAGATTCGCCCAAATCTGCCGAAACTATATGCTTCTGTTGCCATGAGAACAAATTAGCATGTTAAATCGCATAAAAGTTGTAACCAGCCTTCTGTTTGTGCTGGGTTTATTCGGTATTTTACAAATGACGTCTGGCGGGTTGTTCTTCAACGCGCTGAAAAACGACAAAGAAAACTTCACCGTACTGCAAACTATTCGCCAGCAGCAATCCACACTCAACGGCAGCTGGGTTGCGTTACTGCAGACTCGTAACACGCTAAACCGTGCCGGTATCCGCCATATGATGGATACCAACAATATCGGTAGCGGTGCGACGGTAAATGAGCTGATGCTGATTGCCAGCCAGTCGTTAAAGCAGGCCGAAAAAGAGTGGGCGGCATATGAAGCCCTGCCACGCGACCCGCGTCAGAGCGAAGAGTCTATCAACGAAATCAAACGCAACTATGTGATTTACCACGGTGCGTTGGCCGAGCTGATTCAACTGCTTGGCGCAGGAAAAATCAACGAATTCTTCGACCAGCCAACCCAGAAATATCAGGATGGCTTCGAACAGCAGTACGTCACCTACCTGCAACAAAATGACCGCCTGTATCAACAAGCGGTAGACGACAATAACCAGTCTTACTCGCAGGCCATCTGGATCCTCGCTGTGATTCTGGCACTGGTTGTTGCGGCGATTATTACCGTTTGGCTGGGTATCAAGAAAACCCTTATCGAACCGCTGCATCGCTTGATTGATAACATCCGCCATATTGCGGACGGTGACCTGATGCATTCTATTGATGTGCATGGGACCAACGAAATGGGCCAACTGGCAGCAAGCCTGCGTCATATGCAGTCGGAGCTGGTGAGCACAGTGAACGAAGTTCGTAACGGCGCACATGCGATTTATAGCGGTGCCAGCGAAATCTCTATCGGTAATAACGACCTTTCTTCCCGTACTGAACAACAAGCGGCTTCGCTTGAAGAGACTGCTGCCAGCATGGAACAGTTAACCGCGACCGTGAAACAGAATGCGGAAAATGCGCGTCAGGCAAGCCAGCTGGCATTAAGCGCATCAGAAACTGCGCAGAAGGGCGGTAAAGTGGTGGATAACGTGGTGCGTACCATGAATGACATCGCCGGTAGCTCGAAGAAAATTGCTGACATCACCAGCGTGATTGATGGTATCGCTTTCCAGACTAATATCCTGGCGCTGAACGCCGCCGTTGAAGCTGCGCGTGCCGGTGAGCAAGGACGTGGTTTTGCGGTTGTTGCCGGTGAAGTGCGTAACCTGGCGCAGCGTAGTGCACAGGCGGCGAAAGAGATTAAAGGGCTGATTGAAGATTCCGTCAATAAAGTAGATACCGGTTCAACTCTGGTTGAAAGTGCTGGTGAAACCATGGGCGAAATCGTCAATGCGGTCACGCGTGTGACGGATATTATGGGTGAGATTGCTTCAGCGTCTGATGAGCAAAGCCGTGGTATCGACCAGGTCGGGCTGGCGGTTTCTGAAATGGACCGTGTAACGCAGCAAAACGCCGCATTGGTTGAGGAATCTGCCGCTGCTGCTTCAGCGCTTGAAGATCAGGCAAGCCGTCTGACTCAGGCTGTTGCCGTGTTCCGTATTGGCCAGGAAACCAAAAAAGAACCCCGTAGCGTTGAGCCGAAGCTGACTCTCACTGCTGTACAAAATCGCAAAGCCCCGGTGAGCGATTCAAACGAGAATTGGGAAACGTTCTGATTTTCGTGATGTGACTGCGGTGGATAAGCGCATGCGTTATCCACCCGTTCATACGCCATTAAGATGTCGGATTAGCGCAAGCGAGATCCGACATCTCTCTACAATACTGCTTCATCTAACCGCATTAAACGGTCCAGGCGCTGATGGTAGCAACGCAGCGTGGCATCAATTGCCTCGGCTGGCATAAACGAATCACGATATACGGACTCCACAACCCGGCTCTCTTTTTGCAAATCGTTCAGCAGTTTCACAATAAGCTTCTCGGTTAAGCCCATTCCTAACCCAAGCTCCCGGAAATCCATTCCCAGATATTCTCCATATGCCGTTTTGAAACCCGGAGCTAACTCCCGGTCGCCTTCTTCACAGATAAGCAGGGGCAGCGCCATAAATCCGGAACTAAAAATAGCCGGATAGGGTGCAACAGAGACAAAGTCATAAACCGGGGATAGCGTGGGTTCGCCAACTCTCGGGTGCATCAACCCGAAATTGCGCAGATGCATATCGTTATTACCCAGCAAATAGGCATAGGCGATACGGCGGAACAAGTCGATTTTAAAGGCGAGGTTGCTGTTAACATGCTGGGTCAGGAACGCAGCCAGTTGCTGATAACTGACATATTGCTTTCCGTCACTGCCGGTTTTGCCGTACTTTTCACCAACATTCATCGCCGCATCAAGTTGTTCCTGGTGAATAGCCACCCCGGTTATCATATCCCGGTCAAAGCGGCGGATAACAAAGGCCAACTCACGCTCGGTATCACTTCCTTCGGGCGCAAAACTCACTAGTCCATGCGGCGGTACGTCAAACCCCAGTCGCGACATGAGCGTCATTGTGGCGTGTTCGTTTTCCGCCAGATGAGGGAATTCGGCCGGAGAGGGTTTGAGTATGTATTCACCCTGATGCTCTACCACCGCAAACTCGCCATCGCGTACCACCATTTGCAGTTTCGGCTGATACCCGGAAATACTCATTCCGCGCTGGGCTTTTGGCAATTCGTGAATAAATTCACTGCGCGTAAAACTCAGCTGCGGGTTGACCTTACCGGAGCTGGTCAGGTGCTTGAGGCCTTTGTTCGAATAACCTGACGCCTGCTCTTTGGCCTGTACCAACGGAGTTAAAAGAATGTGGCAGCGCATTGTTAATCCTCCTGGGTGTTGACCAGCTGTACTGCGCCAATCAGGTTTTTGCCGTTATCAATCAGCATACCGAGTAGATCATGCTCATCGCGTTGTTGCAGTTGGCTGTAACGCATTTTCAACCAACCTTCCGGTGCTAATGATGCAAAAAATGGCGGTAGTGTTCGGCTGTGAAAGTGGCCGACACGCACCGGTAAACTTAAGGAGAGCGGCGGCCCGATATAGTCGGCATAGTAGCTAAACGCAAAACCGTCATCGTTCTGGCGCAGTTCACCCACAGGTTCACCGTATAACCACACTTCTACACGGCGGCGCACAGCTTCACTCCTAATGCGTCAGCAACTCGCAACACGGTACCGAATTTGACCTGGTCGGGATCTTTAAACAGGCGTTTGAGCGTTGATGCGGATACGCCGGTTTGCAGTTCCAGCGTCGCCAGATCGATATCAAGCTCTTTGCGGCGCTGGTTCAACTGCTGCCCCAACTGCGCGGATTCAGCAATGACGTGTTCATCAAAAGTGAGATCAGATTCCTGCGCCCGCAGAATCACCACCTTTTTAACGTCATTCAGTAATTCGCCCATAGCGTGGAGTTTGTCGGCAAGCGTGGCTGTGTCGTAGTTCATTTTTGACCCCTTTCTCTTAATTTAGGTAGGGAAACGGTTAAATGTGAGCCTGTGATACAAAAATGTATCATGCATGAGCTTTATTGTCTTTTTTTAATTCAAATAGCTCATATTTGGTCTGATAGGGATTTAATGGTTTATTAAAGACCTTACTTAGATTCACAAATATAAAAATAGACCATTTATGACCTTATCTGCGTCATGAAAATCGGCTTATCCAGAAACTGGATAACCAAATGTAAATTAATTGTTTCACTCGTGTTGGTGAAAACCTTATTAATTAAGGCATGTTAAACAATACGAGTTTGTCGCATGTCTTATCGAATCAGCCTGCTGGATAAAAGTCCGGTCGCAAAGGATGGCACTCCTGGCGACGCTCTGAAACACACGTTACATCTGGCTCAACAGGCCGAAGACTGGGGTTATCACCGTTTCTGGATTGCCGAGCACCACAACACTTCCCGTCTGGCAAGTCCGTCTCCTGAGTTACTGATTGCCTGGATTGTTGGGCAAACCAGCCGCATTCGTGTCGGCTCCGGCGGGGTAATGTTGCAACATTACAGCCCTTATAAAGTGGCGGAAAACTTCAATTTATTAGCAAGTCTTGCTCCGGGCCGTGTGGATCTCGGTGTAGGTAAAGCGCCGGGTGGGTTGCCGCTTTCCATGCAAGCATTGCAACGTGCCGGGCAAGATAAAGAGTCGTTCGCGGAAAAACTTACTCAGCTTGATAACTGGCTCTCATTACCAGCAGCGCAGGATGACGAGGAAACCTTACGTGCAACACCCGTTCCTGCACAAAGCGCTGAGCGTTTCTTGCTGGGTGCAAGCCTTGAGAGCGCAGAACTTGCCGCAAATCTTAACTGGAATTTCGTCTACGCCGCCCATCTGAATGGCGATAAAACCCTAATGCGCGACGTTCTTAACGCCTGGCGCAGCAAAAGTCAGCGCGATACGCAGGTGGCGGTGCAGGTGATTGTGGCAGCGGATGCGGATACTGCTGACGCACTGGCAAGTCTGGTTGAAATCTGGAGCGTTGAGCTTGAAAACAACCAACGCGTTAGTGTCGCCAGTGAAGAGCAGGCACACGCATTTTCTCGCCAGGCGGGCAGCGCCATCAAAAAAATCGAACGCCGCGAACCCTCGCTGCTTAAAGGCACCGCCGAGGTAGTTCAAGCCGGGCTTGCGGCATTAAGCCAGCAGTTTGGCATCGACGAATTTATTATTGATACCCCAATTGCCGACCCGACAGCACGTTTGCAGTCGCTGCGTTTGTTGGCAGGTAAAACGACCGAGAAACCCGTGTCTGATTTTGCCACCTCCTTTACTGCACAGCATGAAGCCTGGTAAGGGGATGACAATGACATTTGCCCCACAGACATTCGAACAACAGCTTATCGACTGGCGACGTGAGCTCCACCAAAACCCTGAACTGTCCGGCGAGGAAGTGGCAACTACCGCTCGTATAAGGCACTGGCTGGAATCCGCAGGGCTGCGTCTGTTGCCGTACACACTAGCCACTGGTGTGGTGGCTGAAGTAGGGCACGGCGATAAGGTGATTGCGCTGCGTGCTGATATTGATGCACTGCCTATTCATGAAACCAGCGGCGTCTCTTTTAGCTCACAACATGACGGCGTGATGCATGCCTGCGGGCATGATGTTCACAGCAGCGTGATCCTCGGCGCAGCCTTGTTACTTAAGGAGCGTGAAGACCAATTGGCGGGTCGCGTTCGCTTGCTGTTTCAACCGGCGGAAGAAAATTTTACTGGCGCAAAGGCATTGATTAAGGCCGGTGCGCTGGAAAATGTCTCAGCCATTTTTGGAATGCATAACGAACCCGGTTTACCGGTCGGCACCTTTGCCACCAGAGGCGGTGCATTCTATGCCAATGTCGATCGCTTTGTTTTGCGGGTGAAAGGGAAAGGTGCGCATGCCGCTCGCCCACATGAAGGCCACGACCCTATTGTGTTGGCAAGCCAGCTGGTTATCGCACTGCAAACTATCGCCAGTCGCGATATCGATACGCTGGATTCAGTGGTCGTAAGTGTGACACGCATACAGGGAGGTAATACCTGGAATGTACTGCCTGAAAACGTTGAGCTTGAAGGAACGGTGCGCACGCATCATGGCGATATTCAAAAACAGGTCGAGAAACGCATCCGCGAAATTGCTTCCGGCTTAGCCAGTGCATTTGGTGCTCAGATTGACGTGGAGTGGTTTAACGGGCCGGTGACGTTAATCAACGATGAGAAATGGGCGGCATTTTCTATGCAGGTCGCAGAAAGCGTGGGTTACAACACACAAACCTCCGAACTGCATATGGGTGGCGAAGACTTTGCTGTTTATCTGCAAACCATTCCCGGTGCGTTTGTCAGTATTGGTAGCGCCAGCCCTTATGGTTTACATCATTCGGCGTTTAATCCGGATGAGGCATTAATTGAGAATGCGGCGCGATATTTCGCGACACTTGCCGAACAGGC
This sequence comes from Buttiauxella cochleicola, assembly GCF_021282435.1. Classification (NCBI taxonomy): domain Bacteria; kingdom Pseudomonadati; phylum Pseudomonadota; class Gammaproteobacteria; order Enterobacterales; family Enterobacteriaceae; genus Buttiauxella; species Buttiauxella cochleicola. Next base: position 483,577 of record NZ_JAJSOT010000001.1, read on the forward strand.
ATTACTAAAAAATTAACTATTGCTCATTTGCAGGGGTATCACTCCCCGGGATGCGTGCGGCCAAAATATAGGGGTACATATGTCAAATAATCGACAACTGCGTCTTGGAACAATCTTACATGGCGCATCAGGAAATATGTCGGCATGGCGTCACCCGGCAGCTATTGCTGATGCCAGCATTAGTTTTGAATTTGTGAAAGAGACGGCGTTAAAAGCAGAAGTGGGCAAGCTGGACTTTTTATTTGTCGCAGACGGTTTATATATTAACGAAAAATCGATCCCTCACTTCCTGAATAGATTTGAGCCATTAACGGTGCTGTCAGCATTAGCCAGCGTCACTTCGCATTTGGGGTTGGTTGGCACACTGTCTACCTCCTACAGTGAACCCTTTACCGTCGCTCGCCAGTTTGCAAGCCTTGACCATTTGAGTAAAGGGCGTGCGGGCTGGAACGTGGTGACATCGCCACTGGAAGGCTCGGCGAAGAACTTCTCCCGTGAAAAACATCCGGAACATGCGCTGCGGTATCGCATTGCTGATGAATATCTGGATGTGGTCAAAGGGCTGTGGGATTCCTGGGAAGAAGATGCATTTATCCGTGATAAAGCCAGTGGGCAATTCTTTGACCCCAATAAATTACATACCCTGGATCATCGCGGAGATTTCTTCCAGGTAGCAGGTCCATTAAATATTTCCCGCACGCCGCAAGGGCGTCCGATTGTATTCCAGGCTGGCGCATCAGACGACGGCAAGAAATTAGCCGCCCGCCATGCAGATGCTATTTTCACCCATCATGAAACCCTCGAAGAAGCGCAACATTTCTATCGGGATGTTAAACAACAGCTGGAAACTCATGGTCGCCGTCATGAAGACCTGCACATATTCCAGGGTGTGAGCGTGATTGTTGGCAAAGATGCTGACGATGTGGAGAACCAGTATCAAACGACCGCCGCACTGGTCTCAATTAACGATGCTCTGAATTACCTCGGCCGCTACTTTGAGCACCACGATTTTAGCCAGTATCCGCTTGATGAGCCGTTCCCGGATCTCGGAGACCTGGGGCAGAACAGCTTCCGCAGTACTACAGATGAAATCAAACGTAATGCTCACACTCGCAATCTGACGCTACGCCAGGTGGCACTTGAAGCCGCATCACCGCGCCCACGTTTTTCCGGGACGGCACAGCAGGTGGCAGATGGGTTGCAGCAGTGGTTTGAAAGCTATGCCGCCGACGGTTTCATTATTCAGGGCGGTACACCAGATACCTTCCCACGCTTTGTCGATGAAGTGGTCCCGGTTCTGCAAGCACGCGGGTTGTTCCGCAGGGAGTATCCCGGCACCACGCTGCGCGAAAGTTTGGGCCTGGCAGAACCCGTAAATCAGTTTTCGTAACAAACACCAAACATCACAATAAAAAAGAGAACCTGCTATGCAAAAAATATCGCTAATCCTTGCTATCGCTCTGGCACTTTCTTCGGCACAAACTCTGGCGCAAGAGGTCACCATTAACGGCACTGGCGTCAGCCTCGAAGCCAATAAAACGCCGATTAACACGGCCGTGAATCCATCGGCTGTGGCACAGCTGCCAAAAGATCATCATTTTGCGGTTCCCGGTAAATTCACCGTGGCAGTTGCAGCGCTGAACTCACCACCACTGACCGTGTTTGCTGAAGACAACAAAACGTTGCTCGGCAGCGAAGTCGATATTGCCCGTCTGGTGGCTGACAGCTTAGGACTTGAGCTCAACGTTGTACCCACATCCTGGGAAGACTGGCCATTGGGTGTGGCATCGGGGAAATACGATGCGGCAATCAGCAATATTACCGTGACCAAAGAGCGCAAACAGAAATTTGACTTCGCCACCTACCGTAAAGATTCACTAGGGTTCTACGTGAAAGCCAACAGCCCAATCAAGAAGATTGAGAAAGCAGAGGATATTGCCGGGCTGCGCATTATTGTCGGCTCGGGAACCAACCAGGAATCTATTTTGCTGGCATGGAATGAAGAGAACCTGAAGAAAGGGCTTAAACCTTTCACCCCGGTTTATACCAAAGACGATGCGGCACAAACGCTGGCATTGCAGTCCGGCCGCGCCGATGCGTTCTTTGGCCCCAATGTAACGGGAGCCTGGAAGGCCGCACTCACGCAGAAAACCCAATTAGTTGGCGTGGTTGATGGCGGCTGGCCGAAAGCTGCGCATATCGCCGTAACGTTGAAGAAAGGCAGTGGACTCGTGGAACCGGTACAAACCGCGCTTAATGGCGTCATCAAAAATGGTGATTACCACAAAGTACTGAATCGCTGGGGAGAAGGTGTAGAGCAAATCCCTTCATCAGAAGTTAACCCAGCCGGTCTTGGCGATTAAGGAGCAGAACATGCGTGAACAATTTCGTGATGTTTCACCTGAGGCGCCAGAGCTACAGCCGATCATTGCTGGGTTATTTGGCGAATATGAAGCGCGATACGGGGACTATTTTTCCCGTGATGCCGAAGTCGAACTTACCGAATGGTACCTGGCACCGCAGGGCCTGTTTATTGTTCTGGAGCGTGACGGGGAAATTATTGCCACAGGCGCTTATAAGCCATTCGACGAACAGACAGCCGAAGTTAAACGTATCTGGACGCATCCTGCATTACGCCAACAAGGGCTTGCTCAGCGTGTGATGCGTGAACTGGAAAGTCGGGCGCAGGTTGCCGGTTATCGCCATATCTATCTGACTACCGGTTTTCGCCAGCCAGAAGCGGTGAAACTTTATCTGAGTCTTGGCTACCAACCGCAGTTTGATATTCACCGTAACCGGGAAGAATACAGTGTGGCTCCGTTCGACGGCCGCTTACGTTTTACAAAAGAGTTGGCTCGTCTGAGCAAAACGGCCTGAGGAATACTTATGCATACCCCATCAACGATAAAAGTGGTTCCTGCGCGCTATCCACTCAGAACACTCGGTGCAATTATCGCTCTGTTTGTGCTGGCTGTGGTTATCCAGTCGGTTGCATTTAACCCCCGCTGGGAGTGGAGCGTCTTTGCCCGCTGGTTCTTTGACCCGGTGATTCTTGAAGGACTGGCGCAAACTTTACTGCTGACGCTAATAGGGACTGTGCTGAGTGTCGTGATTGGCGGAATGTTGGCGCTGGCACGGCTTTCATCTTCGTGGCTGCTAAATAGCCTTGCGTGGAGCTATATCTGGCTGTTTCGTTCACTGCCACTGATCGTGGTGCTGATTATTCTCTATAACTTCTCCTATCTGTACGACACGCTCTCGATTGGTATTCCGTTTACCCAAATTCAGTGGGGAAGTTACCAAACGATAAACGTGCTGGGGCAGTTTTCTACCGCCGTGGTTGGGCTGACGTTAGTGCAAAGTGCCTATACTGCCGAGATTATTCGCGGTGGTTTCCTTGGCGTGGATCACGGCCAATATGAAGCGGCAGCGGCATTAGGGTTACCCGCATGGCGACGTACGCTGCGTATTATTCTGCCGCAGGCGCTGCGCACCATCTTGCCTTCAGGTTTTAATGAAATTATCAGTCTCGCTAAAGGCACGGCGATGGTTTACGTGTTGGCGATGCCTGAGCTGTTCTACACCATTCAGATGATCTACAACCGCACTCAGGAAGTGATCCCACTGCTAATGGTGGGGGCGGTCTGGTATCTGGTTATCACCAGCGTACTGTCGCTGATTCAACATCTGGTCGAACGTTGGCTGGCACGTAGTGAGCGCCGCTCGGCGATTAATCAACAAACTCCCGCTCGTAATCCGTCACATCAACCGGTGCTGCAGACTCAGGAGGCCGCCCATGTACCAACCCCATAACCAGACTGGCCAAATTTCGATTACCGGTGTGAGTAAATATTTTGGCCGCCATAAAGCGCTGGATAACGTCTCACTGGAACTGGAACCAGGTTCGGTCACGGTGATACTTGGGCCGTCAGGTTCCGGCAAATCAACCTTGCTGCGGGCGATTAATCATCTTGAACGTGTAGATGAGGGTTTCATCCAGATAGATGGTGATTACATTGGCTATCGTCAGGCTGGCGACAAACTGTATGAACTCAAAGAAAAAGAGATCCTGCGTCAGCGCATTAACGTCGGCTATGTGTTTCAAAACTTCAATTTGTTCCCGCATCTCACGGTGCTGGAAAACCTGATTGAGGCACCGATTGCTCATAAACAACTGAGCCGTAAAGCGGCGATTGAACAAGCCTATCAACTGCTTGATGTGGTGGGGCTGCGTAATAAAGCGGATGCCTGGTCGCGCCATCTTTCCGGTGGGCAGCAACAACGTATCGCCATTGCGCGAGCGCTGGCACTGCGTCCACGCGTGATGCTGTTTGATGAACCTACGTCCGCACTCGATCCGGAACTGGTGGGCGAAGTGTTAGACGTGATTAAAAAACTCGCCCGTTCCGGCACCACGCTGGTGGTGGTGACGCATGAAATCGGTTTTGCCCGGGAAGTGGCGGATAACGTGGTGTTTATGGTCGACGGGAAAATCGTTGAACAAGGCAGCAGCGACGAAGTGCTTAACCATCCACAACATTCGCGAACGCGTCAGTTTTTATCAAAAGTTCTCTAAGGAGCAGTTATGAAATTTGTCCCACTGGCGCTGTTGATAGTGAGTTCGGCGAGCTTTGCACAGGGAAGTCTCGATCTTAAAGCTAATGAAGTGCCGATACATACGGCTAAAGACCCGGTGGCTATCAGTAAAATTCCTCAGGGCTATAAATTTGTTGAGCCGGGTACGCTTACAGTCGCCATTTCAGCACTAAATTCGCCACCGCTGGCGATGCTGGCGAGTGATAACCGCACAAGGATCGGCAGCGATCCTGATATTGCACGTTTGCTGGCTGATAGTTTAGGGCTGAAGCTCAAACTGGTGCCTACCGCCTGGGAAGACTGGCCGCTTGGCATTACATCCGGTCGCTACGATGTGGCACTGGTGAATATTGCGGTAACCGAGCAGCGTAAAACCAAGTTTGATTTTGCGACCTATCGCGTAGATTCGCTGGCATTTTCGGTGAAATCAGACAGCCCAATTCAAAAGATTGCCGGGCCAGCAGATGTTTCCGGCCTGCGTATTATTTTGGGTTCTGGAACCAATCAGGAAAAAATCCTCCTGGGCTGGAATGAACAAAACGAACGTGAAGGGCGTAAACCTGCGCAGCCTATTTACCTGACGGATGACGCTTCCGGCAATTTGTATATTCAGGCGGGGCGTGCAGATGCAACGTTTGGCCCGCAAAGTGTCGCCGCCTACAAAGCGGCATTAACCGGGAAAACGCGTGTTGTGGGGCTTGGGCCTAAAAAAGCGTATGTCGCCACGACTACCAAAAAGGGTAATGGTCTGGTTTATGCGCTACAGGCCGCGCTGGATGGCGCGGTGAAACGTGGCGAATATCAGCAAGTTCTCGACCGTTGGGGAGAAAAGGGCGAAGAAGTTGCGGCGTCTGAGATTAACCCGCCGGGCATTACTTATCCCTAAGCAGTACCTGCTCAATAAACCCGTGAATATCCTCCAGCGCCTGCTCTCTGGCGAGCGGCGCGCTGTCGATAATCAGTTGATCCGAATACCCGTTCAGCAATGCGCCAAGCTGGCGGGTGACACGCAAAACATCCGTCTGGCGGAACACGCCGCTTTCGATGCCGTCATGAATAATACTCGCCAGCAACGCATCCCACTTTTCGGTTAACGCCAGCGCAAAATCGGCATACACCTTGTTATGCACCGCCAGTCGCCACAGCGAACTGTACAACTCCCAAACGGCATCCGCGCGGTCGGGTAAATAGTCTTCGATAAAAACGGATAAACCTTGCTCCGGCGGCAGCGCGCGGCTCTTTTGGGTAAAGGTTTCCAGATCCGCGTACATAAAGCGCGAAAACGCCTCGATGCACAGTGTCTGCCAGTCCGGGAAGTAGTGATAAATGTGGCTACGGGCGATGCCAACTTGCTCCGTAAGCTCACGCGTGGTGACCTTTTCTACGCCCTTTTCGGTGAACAGGGCAATCGCCGCATCAAGAATATTCTCTTTTAGAACAGTCGCTTTTTCTTTCATCACAGTACCTTCGTTGACTTTGAGCAAGTGCTCAAATAGACTCTTTCCATTCGTTGAGCAACCGCTCAAGGATAACAATCTAAGAAATTAAAGTCATGGAAACCTTACAAACCGCTCAACTTAAACCTTCGCGCGGTGCATTAAACACCTTAAAAAAACTCGCCAGACTCCACAGAAAAAAGCTCGTTGTGACGCTGATGCTGGTGGTCGCCGAAAATATTATCTACCTGCTTTATCCGCTGATGGCGGGTTTTGCCATCAACGCCATCATTAAAGGGCAACCGCTACATGCATTGCTGTATGCGCTGGTGGTCTTTGTGATGTGGGCGATAGGCGCTGCACGCCGCAGCATGGATACCCGGACATTTGCCAGAATCTATGCCGGTCTTGCCGTACCGGTGATCCTTGCACAGCGCGAGGATGATCATAGTCATTCGACCATCGCTGCTCGCGTGACGTTGTCACGTGAATTTGTCAATTTCTTCGAAACACACCTGCCGCTACTGATTACCTCTGTCGCGTCAATTATCGGCGCAGTGATTATGTTGCTGACTATCGAGTTTTGGGCAGGTGTCGCTTGTTTTGGCGTGTTGATATTCTTCGCGATGTTTCTGCCGAGCTATACGCGCAAGAACGAAATGTTGTATGAGAAACTCAACGACAGGCTGGAAAAAGAGGTGGGTTTTGTCGGCACAGCCAGTGAAAACACACTGAACAAGCATTACAACTTTTTGGCGCGTGTGCGTATTCGTTTGTCCGACCGGGAGGCATACGGCTATTTATCTATTGGTATTGCCGCAGCGTTCCTGTTCGCGATGACCATTTGGCTTATGACCGTGAAAGGTGTCGGGAACGCCGGGCATATTTACTCTGTCATGACCTACATGTGGATGTTTGCCATGAGCCTTGATGATGGCCCATCTCTGCTTGAGAAGTACTCGCAGCTTAAAGAGATAGGCAAACGCGTTAACACAGGGCTTGTGTAATTAACCCACTTCCGGCAATGCGCCGGATGCAATCAACGCCTGAATCACAATCACGGCGATACCGCAGGCAAATACCAGAATCAGCAACGGTTTGCCACCAGCGACACGGTAGCCAGGCTCTTTTTGAGTCTGGCGACTTTTCCAGACCAAAAGTGACGGGATGATTAGCGCCAGTATTGCCAAAGCAACACCGGCATAACCCAGCGCCATCACAAACCCTTGCGGGTAGAACAGGGCGAAAACCAACGGCGGCACAAACGTCATCAAACCTGTTTGCGCACGGCCCGATGCATTACGTTTACGGTTGAACAGGTCGCTCAGGTAATCAAACAATCCTAACGACACACCCAGGAATGAAGTTGCCAGCGCCAGATCCGCAAACAGATGCACCGCCAATTCGACATGCGGCGAGGCCACCACTTCACGAACCGCCTGCAATAAACCATTCAGCCCTGAATGGTTAGCTAACAGCCCGCTAAACACACCCGAATCAATCGCACCCAGCGTGGCAACTTGCCAGAAGATATAGGCAACTAACGGGATTGCGCTGCCAATGATAAACACCCAACGCAGTTTGCGCAGGTTGCCATCAAGGTAACTGACAATACTCGGTACGCTGCCGTGGAAGCCAAACGAAGTGAAGATCACCGGAATCGCCGAAAGTGCGAGGCCTTTCTCCAGCGGCAATGTCAGCAAATTAGTATGATGGATGTGCGGCATCATCAGCCCCAGCATCACCACCAACATAATCACCTTGGCGCTAAACAACACGCGGTTGAACATATCCACCATATGGGTACCGATGCAAACAATGCCTCCGGCAACAATCGTGAACAGCAAAACCCCAGTGGTGACCGAAATGTTAGTAGAAAACCACTGGCTCAGGCTTGCCGATAACAATTCGCCCGCACCGCTGATATACGCCGCCGTCAGCGCATACATCAGGAACAGCATGCTAAAGCCGGTAAGCCATTGCCCCGGCCGTCCAAGGTAGCGACGGGCAAGGGTGCCAAGCCCGGTGTCTGCGGAAACGTGTTGATAAACTTCGACCAGAAGCAGTGCTGTGTAACACATCAACCCCCACAGGCCGATGAGCAACAGGAAAGTCACTCCAAACCCAACACCTGCTGAAGCCAGCGGCATTGCCAACATTCCTGCGCCAATAGTGGTACCGGCGACGATAAAGATACTGCCAAGAGTGCGATTCTTCACGCTTCCCTCTGAATTTACGCTTGTAATAACGAGATTATGCCGCGCAGGGTAAGGGATTGTTACGACTCCGTCAAATGAGAGTTACATGAGGTGTAATTTTATGTTTACGATATTTTGTTGGTGCTCATATTATTCAGACCGGTAGTGAATGCGAGTCTTTATTTATTGTACCAGGAAGATTCTTGGGGAAATTGTAGTTAAGGAACGGTCAGATACATACCCTACCATTATTGGTGTTTATCCCATTGATTGCTTGACGTTTTATTTATTATTGGCGACATTATTCCGTCTTAAATTCTCAAGCGTAAATAAGTGTCTTTCAGATACTTGTGGCTTTTTGCGTGCAATAAATAAAAAACATACAGCTTATATAAAAGGATTTGTGCAAATGAAAACTAAAAATTTATTTCTCTCTGCCTCTGTTTTAGCCGCCTTACTTCTCAGTGGTTGTGCAAGCGTCCCTTTGGCTCCAGAGCAAGAATCTATTAATGCCAAAGCATTCCCTGCTCCAGAGCAAGATAAAGCTGGGCTATATATTTATCGCGATAGCTTTGCGGGTAAATCGCTTAAAAAAGATGTGTATGTCGATGGGAAATGTGTGGGTGAAACCGCGGACAGAACGTTCTTCTATACGCAGGTAACAGGTAACCAGACGCACAAAATTTCTACTGAGTCCGAATTCTCTCCAAATGATTTGTCGTTATTCATGCAAGCAGGAAAAAACTACTTCATCAGACAATATATCAAGATGGGGGCTTTTGTCGGTGGCGCAGGTTTGAGCGAATCTTCTGAAACCGAAGGTAAGCGCGTAGTTTCCAAACCGGAAGTGAAACTGGCCCAGCAAGGTCACTGCGATAACTAAATAGAAATGCCCCTTTGGATGCGTGAATTTTGCCGTACTGAATTATTGTCTCAGTCTTCAGAATTCACGCCGATAACTCAAACAGTAAAATAAAACGCTGCCTCAACACTAACTGAGGCAGCCAAAGATTAATGCTTGCCAAGATACTCTTTTTCCAGCCGGGCAACAGTGCCGTCCTGCATCATTTTGGTGAGAGCATCATTGATGAATTTCAGCGTCTGATCATCACCTTTGCGCACACCGATGGCGCTATTGGCTGAAAGCATCGGGTCTTTCACTGGCTCACCAGAGAAGGCGTACTCTTTGCCAATGGGTTGGTCGAGAAATGCAGACTGCCCTGAGGTGGCAATGACAAAGGTCGCATCCAGTCGGCCATTGGCTAAATCGCCGTAAATCGACTGCTGATCCGGGTACTCTGTCACGTTGGCACCTTGCGAACGCCATTTCGCATCAGCATATTTCGCCTGCACTGAGCCCTGTAATACGCCAACATTTTTACCACTCAATGATGTTGCCTCAGGCTTCAGTGGTGCACTTTTGGCAGAAATTAAACGGCTGTCGTCTTCATACAATGTCTGGCTGAAGTCGATAACTTTCAGGCGTTGTGCGTTCGGGGCCATCGAGGAGATAACCGCATCGAATTTTTTGGCTTTCAGCCCCGGAATTAAGCCATCAAAACCGGACTCCACCCACTGGCAGGTGACGCCTGCGGTTTTGCAGATCTCATTACCAATCGCAATATCCAGGCCAACCAAACTGCCGTCAGGCTTTTTCGATTCATAAGGTGGATAAGTGGGGTCGGTACCAAAACGTAATGTTTGCGCCTGAACGGACTGGCAGACCGTCAATGCCAGCAACCCACAAACTCCTGCAACGTATTTGTTCATCTTTTACTCCGGTGATAGTCAGTTAGCGCTGTTATGCACAAAGGCGGTCAAGGGCGAGGGTAATGAAATAGCGCACGCCCAGCGGCAGTACATCGTCGTTAAAATCGTATTCTGGGTGATGGCAAAAAACGCCGCCCTGGCCGAGCAGCACGTAAGCACCTGGCCTGCGTAACAAAAACTCTGAGAAATCTTCAGAACCGTTCATTGGCGGGAAACTGCGTAAAACATTGTCTTTGCCAAACACCTTTTCGGCACTTTTTGCTGCGGCCTCGGCCTCGGCCGGATGGTTAACGGTTGCCGGTGAGCCATTGGCAAAACCAACGCTAATCGCGCATTCGCAGGTTTTGGCCACCCCTTCGCAAATTGCCTCAATACGGCGTTTTGCCTGGGCGCGCACCGCCTCGTTAAAGGTGCGCAAGGTGCCAGCAAGTGTTGCATGGGCTGGGATCACGTTCGGCGTGCTACCGGCATGCATGCTACCGATACTCAGCACCGACATTTCTGAAGGAGAGATGGTGCGACTGACTACCGTTTGTAATGCGCAGACCAGTTGTGCTGCGGCAATCACCGGGTCGCGAGTTAGCTCTGGTGCGGAACCGTGCCCACCCACGCCATCGATGCTTATCAACACATCGTCACATGAGGCGAGCATTGCGCCATCCAGCACGCCAAAAGTCCCTGGCGCAAAGTGTGGGGCATTGTGCAGCCCGTAAATTTCATCCCAGTCAAACTGCGTTTCAGCACCAGCCTCCAGCATCGCTAGTGCGCCACCGCCGTTTTCTTCCGCAGGTTGGAACAAGAACACCACTTTCCCGGCAAAATCGCGGTTTTGGCTAAACCACTGCGCCGCACCTAACAACATGGCGGTGTGCCCGTCATGCCCACAGCCATGAAAAGCGCCCGCATGAGTTGAGCGATATTCCGGATTGCCTTCTTCTTCCATCGGCAGCGCATCCATATCCGCTCGTAGAGCGATAGTGCGCCCCTGGCCGCGCTCGCCTTCCACCACGCCAACAACACCCGTGCCGCCAATATTGCGCCAATGGGTGATTCCCCATTGCTGCAGGCAATTTGCGACACGTTCACTGGTGCGAGTTTCTTCAAAAGCAATTTCGGGATGGGCATGTAAATCACGGCGTAGTGCTACTAACTCAGCAATATTTACCGTCAAATCAAGGTTATTGTTCACCACTTATAAAGCCCTCTATTATACTGAGTTCGCAAAACGGCCGGCTTTATGATGCTAGAAGAGACTGAAATCATTGGTCAATTTCCAGTTTCTTATGCCTATAACAAACAGTTATAGCGGAGGGTTTATCAAAACATCTCAATTGCGGATCTTAGTGGCAGTTGCCCGACACGGAACGCTGATCGGTGCCGCTGGTGAGTTGGGGTTATCTCAACCGGGCGTAACGCGCAGTATCAAAGAACTCGAATCCAGATTAGGTGTGCAGTTACTGGTGCGCAGTGGAGCTGGCGTGCGTTTCACTGCATATGGCAACACGCTACTTCGTTACGCGCGCACCGTAATGACAGAAATCAGCCGCGCAGAACATGAAATTGCCGCCATGAAAGCGCAATCCCATGCCAGTTTGAATATTGGTGTCTCTTTGCTTTCGGCAACCGTTCCGGTTTACGAGGCTTTGCGTCGCTTTCGCTTACGCTTCCCGCAGGCCAGAGTTAACGTTCACGAAGGCATGCCTGGGCAAATCATTGATGGATTACGCAATGGCGATTTTGACTTGTGCCTGGCATTTGTGGCGCAAACCGACCCGATTGCTGAGTTTCGCCTGATTGCTTTGCAGCACTGGCCACAAATTCTGGCGGTGGCGGAAGACGACCCGCTGGTCAACGCCACAAACCTGAATCAACTCTCTGAAGCGCAGTGGCTGTGCAGCCACACACGGGAAAGCTGGCAACCGTTCTGGCAAGAACTGGTGGGGGAGCAAAACGTACAGGAACCTGAGCAGGTGAATATTTGCACCTCCTGGGGGCTTTATTCCGCACTGGCGCAGGATGCTAACACCGTCAGCATCTGGCCAGATTTTTTGCTGCACGCTCGCTCAGGGCAAGGCAAATTAGTACCGCTCAATATTCAGAGGCAACTACCCGATATCACCTTTGGTTTTATGCTGCGAAAAGACCAGGTACTGACTCCGGCTTACGAATATTTTATCGACTGTATGGGTCAGGAGCTAAAAGCTTCTGCTTTGTAGCCATCGAGCAAAGTGCAATTCCCAGCGTGATAAGCAGAGCGCTGACGAGATGAAAACCGTGTAACGGTACATTGAGAAACAGCACACTAAACACGCCACCGCTGAGTGGAATAAGGTGCGAATAAACTTCACCACGCGTCGCCCCAATGGCCTGAATACCTTTATTCCACAACAAATATGACAGCCATGACGGGAAAATAACCAGGTAACCCAGCCCTAATAAGAAGCCTGAATTAAAGTAGGCATTAATCTCAGATGCATAGTGGGCCGCCGAATAGAGTGATAACACCGGTAGCAGCACTATTGCGCCAATCGCGGCACTTACCGCAACAAATGCATTCCCACCAACCTGTTTGGGTTTGAGGCGCAAGAACGCGCAGTACAAGGCCCAACTGACAGCCGAACCCATGGTCCACACGTCGCCACGATTGAGGTTTTTAAGCGTATCCATATGCAGAAGGTCGCCTTGCATCACCAGATAGATCACACCCAAAGAGCTAAGCACCACACCATAAATATTGCGTCGTGAAATATCCTCTTTGAAAATAAAATTATTAATCAACAACACTAATGCAGGCGTGGTGGATAAATATATAGCTGCATTTAATGATGAGGTGTATTGCAGGCCGATATATAGCGTCACCGGGAATAACACTTGCCCGCATAAAGCGAGGAAAAACACCGTGTATTTTGCCTCAACCATCGCCTGCCATTGCGCTCTTATCTGCCGGAAATAGAGGCTGATGAGCAACAGGGCGGTGAGCATCCAGCGAGCCTCTGACAGCACAATGGGGTCAACCTGCGCGACCAGTTCGTGGCCCACAACGTAGTTTCCACCCCAGAAACAGGCGGCAAGGCTTAACAGTAAATACGGCATAATTTGAGTTCCAGAAAATGGTTTAATACACTCAGCTATAGATTAAATTCATATAGGCGATTTCACTCAGCTGATAAAGACTGCGTGGGTCTAGCGGTTGGACACCTGATTTTTTCTTGAGTCATTGGCTTTCTGAGGACCATGGTAGGGTTGCGAGACAATCAAATCTAATTCATCTTTTTCATGGCGAGGTATAGTTTAAAACTATGAGATTCACACTGCGGCAGCTGGAGTTTTTCATCGCGCTTGCGCAAACACAGCAAGTTTCCAAAGCGGCATCGCGCTGTAATATCTCGCAGTCGTCGATGACGGTCGCCATGCGCAACCTCGAAGCCTCGTTAAACAACCAGCTGTTTTTGCGCCAGCCAAAAGGTATTGAACTCACCGCCGCAGGTGAGCGCTTCCTGCATTACGCCCGTAAGATTATTAATGATAGCCAGCTTGCCATCGACGATTTGCTACACCAACCGCAACTGGAACAAGGCACAGTGAATATTGGCATTGCCAAAACGCTTTCCGCTTATTTGCTTCCGGCGATTATTCTTGAAGTTGAACAGCACTTCCCATTAATGACGATTAATTTCATTGAGGAGAATCCACAGGAATTAACCGAATCATTAAAACGTAAGGATATTGATTTCTCGCTGCTGTTAACCTCAAATATTGCGCACGACAACGCCCTGAAAACAGAAATCTTTATTCGTTCACCACGTCGACTTTGGGCCGCACAAGGCCACCCGCTATTGAACCAGTCCGTCATTCATCTGGCTGATATCGAAAACCAGCCATTCTTGCTGCTGGATACTGATGAATATCCTGACGTGATTAAAGAGCACTGGCGCACACGTGTTGGCAGCCCAAATATCTCTTTCACCACCACATCGTTCGAAACGGTGCGCAGTATGGTCGCAAAAGGAAAGGGTGTGACGATATTGTCGGATCTGGTTTACCGCCCGTGGTCGCTCGAAGGGTTACGCGTGATGCGCCGCAGCATTGCCGACAGCACCACCTACATGGATGTTGGCGCGGTAACGCTTGCTGAATCCTCGCTGAGCGAAACGGCAACAGCAATGCTGACTTATTTGCGCAGGGTGATAACGCGGTTGGGTGAGGAGACATGATAGTGACCTGGAACCAATGCAGATTATTCGAATCAAGCGGATATAAAGCAACATGAAAAGAAGGGTGAAATATAATAACAATAAATATGTGGATATATATATCGTATGACAGTTAATTGATCTGCCATTATCAGCGTGGCATCATATCGGCACAAAAGATATATAGGGCTTACGATGAAAGACGTTATTGACGGTTTTTTGAGGTTTCAGAAAGAAGCATTTCCGCAACGTTCCAAACTCTTCAAAAAACTCGCATCAAATCAAAATCCTAAAACACTTTTTATTTCCTGTTCTGACAGTCGACTGGTTCCTGAATTAGTGACACAGCGTGAACCGGGTGAACTGTTTGTCATTCGAAACGCGGGTAATATTGTGCCACCGTTCGGGCCTGAGCCTGGTGGTGTTTCAGCTTCAGTTGAATATGCGGTGATGGCGCTTGGCGTTCGTGACATCGTGGTTTGCGGGCATTCGGACTGTGGAGCAATGACAGCTGTCGCCAACTGCCAGTGTCTTGACCATATGCCAGCCGTTGCCCACTGGTTACGTTATGCCGATGCTGCAAAAGCCATTAACGAAGCGGAAGATCATAACTCAACCCAATCTCGCGTGGACGGCATGGTGCACCAAAACGTGATCGCTCAACTGGGGAATTTACGTACTCACCCTTGTGTTGCGTTAGCGCTTGCGAAGGGCAACATCACGCTTCACGGCTGGGTTTATGATATTGAATCGGGATGTATTGAAGCTTTCGATAGCAAATGCGGGAAATTCATCTCGTTATCAGACAATCCTGGTGTAACGGCGTCTTAATTAGCCATTTATGAAAACTTCCGCCACGGGCAATAACCGGGCGGAAGTTTTCAGTTGGTCTGCTAAACCCTACGCGCAACCAGCGTCAGAATGGAATAGAGCGCCACGGATTGTTTATCCTGGTTCAGCACTTCAACTGCCCACTCCACCACACCAACCGGTCTGTCTTCCGCATTCTTTTGCGGTTTGGCAGTTTTGCGCTTGCACGTCAGGCGCACTTGCAGAGTGTCACCAATTTTCACCGGTTCGATAAAGCGCAGGTTTTCCATACCGTAGTTGGCAATAACCGGCCCGACACCTGGGTCAACAAAAAGGCCCGCTGCAGCTGATACCACAAAGTAGCCATGTGCTACACGTTCGCCAAAGAACGACTCGGCCGCACCAATTTTATCGACGTGAGCATAAAAATGATCGCCACTCAGATTGGCGAAGTTGACAATATCAGCCTCTGTAATGGTCCGGCGCGCGGTCAGTAAACTCTCACCGATTTCCAGTTCGTCAAAATGCTTACGGAAAGGGTGAGCCGGGCTTTCATGCACCGCCGCGCCGTAACACCACTGTTTGCTTATCGCCGCCAGCATTGATGGGCTGCCCTGAATCGCCGTGCGCTGCATGTAATGTTTCACTGCTCGCAGGCCACCAAGCTCTTCGCCACCACCAGCGCGACCAGGGCCGCCATGAACCAGCATCGGCAGCGGCGATCCGTGACCTGTAGATTCCACGGATGACTCCTGGTTTAGCACCTGAATGCGCCCGTGAGCGCGGGCGGCCCCCAGAACAAACTGGCGCGCAATATCGCCACTCGCCGTGACCAGCGTTCCCGCAAGGCTACCCTGGCCTGCACGTGCCAGCGCCATCGCGTGTTCTGAATTGTGATAAGGCATCACGGTAGCAACTGGGCCGAACGCTTCGAGTTCATGCACCGCTGGCGTTTCACCTGGATGCTGGCATAGCAATAACGTTGGCGGGAAGAAGGCGCCGGGACGAGAGTTATCCGCTTTGCCACCGATCACAATCTGACAACCAGCGGCAACCAACTGATTCACTTTGCTTTGCACATCGTCACGCTGCTCAAGACTAACCAGTGCGCCCATTTTCACGCCTTCCTGCGCAGGGTCGCCGGGTTGGATCTTCTCTAGTTTGGCTTTCAGCGCCTGAATAACATTTTCCAACTGAACCTGTGGGACGATAACACGGCGGATCGCGGTACATTTTTGCCCGGCCTTGGCTGTCATTTCACGCACCACTTCACGGATAAACAACGCGAACTCAGGATGTTCTGGTGTCACGTCTTCGCCCAGCACGCAGCAGTTAAGCGAGTCGGCTTCCATGGTGAAAGGTACAGAGCGGGCAACAATATTTGAATGACAACGTAACTTTTGTCCGGTGCTGGCGGAGCCGGTAAAGGTCACAACATCCTGCTCATCAAGCAGTTCAAACAGATTACCTACGCCACCGCAGATAAGGCTGATTGAACCTTCCGGTACTAGTCCAGAATCGACGATGGATTTCACCATTATCTGGGTCAATTGTGCACTGGAGGTACCCGGTTTGATAATGGCTGGCATTCCGGCAAGCCAGGTCGGAGCCAGTTTTTCTAACATGCCCCAACAAGGGAAGTTAAACGCGTTGATGTGCAACGCCACGCCGGATTTCGATGTCAGCACATGGCGGGCGGCAAACCCACCTTGTTTAGAAAGCGGGATCATCTCATCTTCTGGCCACAGCACATCGTCAGGCAGTTCACGGTTTCCCATACCGGCATAGGCGAAAAGGGTGCCTATACCGCCTTCGATATCAACCCAGCTGTCAGCGCGGGTCGCACCTGTCTGTGCAGAAACTTCATAAAACGTTTCTTTGTTTGCCAACAGGTGTTTTGCCACCGCTTTCAACATCGCCGCACGTTGCACAAAGGTCAGGGCGCGTAATGCAGCACCTCCAGACTCGATAGCAAAATGGCGTGCCTGTGCCATATCCAGCCCTTCGCTTGTGACTTGATACAAAGCTTCGCCATTAATTGCATGATTTATCGTACGTTCTTTGCCGTGGCCCATCACCCAATTGCCTGCCAGATAACTTGTTAACTGTTGCATCAAACACCTCGTTAAGCATTACGTTTAATGACACTAATGTTTGATTTGTGAATCATAAAAAGCAAGGTGTAATTTAATAATTTATTAACAATGTGATTAGTGGTCGTTGTCACTGAAATCACATTCATTTGAATAATAGGAGTTTGTGAAAATTTATCGTGATAACGCTCACAAAGCATACGTGTAATTTTTGCTGTTTTGTTTAACTTATCTGTAACTTTAACTCATCAAGTGATTCACAAAACCGTATTTAGTTAATTAATTTTGAATCATAAAGGGTGATGCCGTGACAGAACTACGCCGTTTTGATGAGCGAATCGCACAGGAAGTCGCGATTGAACCCCAGGACTGGATGCCGGATGAATATCGCAAGACGCTGATTCGACAGATTGGGCAGCACGCCCATTCTGAGATTGTCGGCATGCTGCCGGAAGGTAACTGGCTGACTCGCGCACCGAGCCTGAAACGCAAAGCAATTTTGCTGGCAAAAGTGCAGGACGAAGCCGGACACGGGCTTTATCTCTACAGCGCGGCGGAAACACTGGGCTGCGCGCGAGAAGACATCTACCAGAAGATGCTCGACGGCAAGATGAAATACTCATCCATCTTTAACTACCCGACGCTGAACTGGGCCGATATCGGTGTGATTGGCTGGCTGGTTGATGGCGCGGCGATCGTAAATCAGGTGGCACTGTGCCGCACGTCATACGGCCCGTATGCCCGCGCCATGGTGAAGATCTGCAAAGAAGAGAGCTTCCATCAACGCCAGGGTTTTGAAGCCTGCATGGTGCTGGCACAGGGTAGCGAAGAGCAGCGCCAGATGTTGCAAGACGCGATCAACCGTTTCTGGTGGCCTGCATTGATGATGTTTGGTCCAAACGACGACAACTCCCCGAACAGCGCCCAAAGCCTTGCATGGAAAATTAAACGATTTGGCAATGATGAACTGCGCCAACGCTTTGTCGACAACACCGTGCCGCAAGTGGAAATGCTCGGCATGACAGTACCGGATAGCGATCTTACGTTCAACGAAGCCACCGGGCATTACGAATTCGGCGAAATCGACTGGCATGAATTTAACGAAGTGATTGCCGGGCGCGGGTTGTGCAACGAAGAGCGTTTGAGCGCCAAGCGCAAAGCGTGGGAAGAGGGTGCATGGGTTCGTGAAGCGGCGCTGGCGTACGCAGAAAAACAGAATTTGTAGGGTGGATAAGCGCTAGCGTCATTCACCATTTACATCAGATATGAAGGATCAATTTATGAGCAATGTTCACTGGCCATTATACGAAGTGTTTATTCGCAGCAAACAAGGATTATCGCACCGCCACGTCGGTAGCCTGCATGCCGCAGACCAACAAATGGCGCTGGAAAACGCCCGTGACGCCTACACACGTAGAGCCGAAGGCTGCTCAATCTGGGTGGTAAAAGCGAGCGAAATCATCGCCTCACAACCCGAAGAGCGCGGCCCCTTCTTTGACCCGGCTGAAACAAAGATTTATCGCCACCCAACATTCTACGCCATCCCTGATGGCATCGAGCACATGTGAGGCGTGACATGACTAATTCCCCGTTAACCACTTATACCTTGCGTCTTGGCGACACTAGCCTGGTGCTGGCACAGAGACTAAGTGCCTGGTGTGGGCATGCACCAGAACTGGAGATTGATCTCGCGCTGGCGAACATCGGCCTGGATTTACTCGGCCAGGCGCGCAATTTTCTGACGTACGCCGCCGAACTTCAGGGCGACCAGCTTGATGAAGACAAACTGGCTTTTGGCCGCGATGAGCGTGAGTTCCACAATTTACTACTGGCAGAACAGCCGAATGGGGATTTTGCCGACACCCTGGTACGCCAGTATCTGCTGGATGCCTGGCATGTCGAACTGTTCAGCCAACTGGCACAAAGCCGCGACCGCCAACTGGCTGCAATTGCCGCGAAAGCCATCAAAGAGGTGCGATACCACCTGCGCTTTAGCCGTGGTTGGTTAGTGCGTCTGGGCAACGGCACTGAAGTTTCTCAGCACAAAATTCAGCAGGCGCTCAACAAACTGTGGCGCTTTAGCGGCGAAATGTTTCATGCCGATGAGCTGGAAATCGAGCTGGCACAGCAGGGAATAGGCGTTGACCCACGCACGCTGAAAGCCGCGTGGGAAGAAGAAGTGTTTGGCGGATTAAGGGATGCAGCACTGGTCAAGCCACAAGAAGCGCAATATCGCACCGGCGGCAAACAGGGGCTTCATACCGAGCATCTTGGCCCGCTGCTGGCAGAAATGCAGTACCTGCAACGCGCATACCCCAATCAGCAATGGTAATGAGGTAAACATGCAAATTCTCGATGTGGTTGAACCGGCGCAGACCCGCGATGTATGGCGCATCCTTGGGCAGATCAGCGACCCGGAAATCCCGGTGCTGACTATCACCGATCTGGGTATGGTGCGCAGCGTTCACCACCGTGATGACGGGTGGCACATCGGTTTCACGCCAACGTATTCCGGCTGCCCGGCAACCGATTTTTTGCTGGCGGCAATTCATGAAGCGATGGAAGACGCGCAGCTGCGCCCGGTGCACATCGAGCAGGTGCTTCATCCAGCATGGACGACCGACTGGATGACGCCATCAGCCAAAACGCGGCTGCGTGAATATGGCATCAGTCCACCGCAGGGCCATGCTTGCCACGCATCATCCGTGAGTGGTGACGTGGTTTGTCCACGCTGCGGCAGTTTGCACACCTCGCTTATCAGCGAATTCGGTTCCACGGCCTGCAAAGCGTTATACCGCTGCGACAGCTGCCGCGAACCCTTTGATTACTTTAAATGTATTTGAGGTAGCCATGACAACGTTTCATTCGCTAAAGGTGGCGCGCATTGAGCAGGAAACTCCTGAAGCGGTGGCCATCACTTTTGAAGTGCCAGGGGAGTTACAGACGCACTTTACTTTCAAACCTGGCCAGCATTTGACCCTAAAAACTCGCCTCGGTGGCGAGGAGTTACGCCGCTGTTATTCCATTTGTCGCGCTGAGCAACCCAGCGAAATCTGTGTGGCGGTCAAAGCCATCGACGGCGGGCGCTTTTCGCAATATGCGGTGAGCGATTTGGTGGCTGGTATGGCGATGGACGTGATGATCCCACAGGGAACATTCGGCTACCAGCCGCAGCCTGAAACAGAGGGTAATTATCTGGCGCTGGCAGTCGGCTCCGGCATTACGCCAATGTTGGCGATTGTCACAGCCACGCTTGCCACCGAAACGAATAGCCGCGTGACTCTGGTTTACGGTAATCGCAGTAGCCGCAGCATGATGTTCCGCCAGGCGCTTGCCGACTTGAAAGACCGTTATCCACAACGCTTGCAACTGATCTACCTGTTCAGCCAGGAAGTGCAGGAAAGTGAGCTGCTCAGCGGGCGATTAGACGGCGCAAAAATCAAAGCACTGGGCGACAACTTGCTCAATTTAAAGGGCTTTAATCGTACCTTTATTTGCGGCCCGCAAAGCATGATGCAAGAAACTGAAGCGGCACTGCTGGAGATGGGCGTCGCGGCTGAAAACATTTTTATCGAGCACTTCAACACACCAGGCTCTACACCGAGCTTGCGCCGCCGTGAACTGGCGGCAGGTAAAATGGTAACGATTCGCCAGGACGGACGCGACCGCAAAATCACCCTCGACTCCCATGACGAAAGCATTCTCGACGCGGCTTTGCGCCAGGGCGCGGATTTGCCATACGCCTGCAAAGGCGGGGTGTGCGCCACCTGCCGTTGCAAAGTGGTGAGCGGAGAGGTGGAGATGGGTGTCAATTACAGTCTCGAGCCAGATCAACTGGCGGCGGGTTACATCCTTAGTTGCCAGGCGCTGCCGAAAGGTGACGACGTGGTGCTCGACTTTGATGCTCAGGGGCTGTGATGAGCGAACTATTGGTTAGCCTGAACGGGCGTGTACTGACGCTGACGTTAAACCGTCCGCAGGCGCGTAATGCGTTAAACAACTCACTGCTGGAGCAAATTGCCCTGTCACTGGAAAGTGCTCAAAACGACGAAAGTATTGGCACGGTGGTTATTACCGGCAACGAGCGATTTTTTGCTGCCGGTGCTGACTTAAAGGAGATGGCGAGCCGTGATATGCCCGCCACGCTTAACGATCCAAGGCCACAGCTTTGGGCGCGTATCGAACGTTTTAACAAGCCGTTACTCGCAACTGTAAATGGTTATGCACTAGGCGCAGGGTGCGAGTTGGCGATGTTGTGCGACATCGTAATCGCGGGTGACAACGCACGCTTTGGCCTACCGGAAATCACCCTCGGCATTATGCCAGGTGCGGGTGGCACGCAACGTTTGATTCGTAGTGTCGGCAAAGCGCTGGCCTACAAAATGGTGTTGACGGGCGAAACCATCACCGCGCAGCAGGCGCTACAAGCCGGACTGGTTGCAGATATCTGCCCTGCGGCGTTAACGCTTGAATACAGCGAGAAGCTGGCGGCCCGCATCGCACAACATGCGCCGCTGGCATTACAGGCGGCGAAAACGGCGTTGCGCCAGGCACATGAACTGTCACTCAGCCAGGGCTTAACTCACGAACGGCAGCTTTTCACGCTGCTTGCAGCCACCGAAGACCGCCAGGAAGGCATTGCTGCATTCCTCGAAAAACGACCCGCTGCGTTTAAAGGACGATAACCATGACATTCATTGTTAGCGATGTGCAAAACGGCGTGATGACACTGATTTTAAACCGCCCGGAGCGCCTGAACAGTTTTAATGACGAAATGCACCGCCAGCTTGCCGATGTGCTGACGCAAGTCGAACGTGACGACACCATTCGCTGCCTGCTGATAACTGGCGCGGGCCGTGCGTTTTGTGCCGGACAAGATCTCAATGACCGCAATGTTGACCCAAGCGGAGCTGCACCAGATTTAGGCACTTCGGTTGAGAATTTCTACAACTCGCTGATTAAGCGCCTGGCCGCATTACCAAAACCGGTTATTGCCGCGGTAAACGGTGTCGCCGCAGGGGCCGGGGCAACGCTTGCACTGGGCTGCGATATGGTGATTGCGGCACGTTCGGCAAACTTCATTATGTCTTTTAGCAAATTAGGCCTCGTTCCTGATTGCGGCGGTACCTGGTATTTGCCGCGCCTTGCCGGACGTGCGCGGGCCATGGGGCTGGCGTTACTGGGTGACAAACTTAGCGCCGAGCTAGCCTTGCAGTGGGGCATGATCTGGCAAGTAGTTGATGATGAAGCACTCAACGATACCGCTCGCCAGCTCGCCGTGCATTTTGCCAGCCAGCCAACCTTTGGCCTGGGACTGGTGAAGAAGGCACTGAACGCTTCCGAAACAAACACCCTTGAAGAACAGCTCGATCTGGAGCGCGATTACCAGCGCCTTGCCGGACGCAGCGAAGATTACCGTGAAGGGGTGTCGGCATTTCTGGCTAAACGCACACCGGTGTTTAAGGGGAAATGATGATGCTGACACCACAATCAATTATTGCCGTGATTGGCGGCGGCACCATGGGGGCTGGCATTGCGCAGGTTGCCGCTCAGGCTGGGCATCAGGTCAGAATTTATGATATTCAACCCGGCGCTGCGGCGCGTGCCATTGACGCAATTGCCACAGCACTGAGTGCCCGCATGGCTAAGGGCAAACTGACGGCGTCCGAAAAGCATGACGTTGAAAGCCGTTTAAACGCCGCACAAAGCATCAGTGAACTGGCGGATGCGGCGCTGGTCATTGAGGCCGCAGCCGAACAAATCGACATCAAACAGGCAATCTTCAAAGAGCTAGCAGAGTTCTGTTCAGCAGAGGCGATTTTTGCCAGCAATACATCGTCGATTTCCATTACTGCGATTGCCAGTGGCATTCCACAACCACAACGCGTGGCAGGGCTGCATTTCTTTAACCCGGCACCAGTAATGAAACTGGTGGAAGTGGTGAGTGGACTGGAAACCGCGCCGGCGGTGCTGGAGAGCCTGACTGAGCTGGCATTGCGCTGGGGGAAACAACCGGTGCGTTGCCACTCAACGCCTGGGTTTATCGTTAACCGCGTGGCGCGCCCATTTTATGCAGAGGCCTGGCGCGCACTGGAGGAACAGGTGGCTCCGGCTGGCGTGATTGATGCGGCGCTGCGCGACTGCGGCGGGTTTCCGATGGGGCCGCTGGCGTTAACTGATTTGATTGGCCAGGACGTGAACTTTGCCGTGACCTGTTCGGTGTTCAACGGTTTCTGGCAAGAGCGCCGCTTTTTACCGTCGCTTATCCAGCAGGAGCTGGTATTTGGTAAGCGCCTTGGCAAGAAAACTGGGCAGGGGGTTTACAGTTGGCCACTCAACGAATCATTACCTTACCAGCCCGTAGAAACCGCTGAGTCATGTGCACAGGACATCCGGCGCCATGGTTACGCAGCATGGCTGAACAATCATCATTCTAGTGACAGTGTCACTGATTCTTATCTTGAACTGGACGATGTTCTGGTGCAGGTAACGCAAGGCGAAACAGCGACTCAACTGGCTAAACGCTTGCAGCGCCCGGTAGTGCTGCTTGACCTGGTTAATGATTGGCAGCGCTCGCCATTGATTGTGCTGGCAGCCGCAGCCAGTAACACCGCGCAACAGACCGCCAAAGCGGTTCATTTCTTCCAGCAGCAGGGCAAACAGGTACTGATGATCAGTGATTATCCTGGAATGTTGGTCTGGCGCACTGTAGCGATGCTGGCAAACGAAGCGACCGATGCTGCACAAAAGGGTGTCGCCAGTGAAGAGGATATCGACACCGCGATGCGCCTTGGGGTGAATTATCCTCACGGCCCGCTTACGTGGGGGGCTGAACTCGGCTGGCAACAGGTGCTGCGCCTGCTGGAAAATCTGCAACAACATTACGGCGAGGAACGTTACCGCCCAACGTCACTGCTGCGCCAACGCACACTTCTGGAGACACAACATGAGCACTAATGCATGGGCGAATGCCCGGGAAATGTACGCTCGCGACAACTGTGCGCAGCAGATGGAAATTGAGATTCAGGAAATGGGCGAAGGGTTTGCGCGCCTGACGATGACCATCACCAACGCGATGCTTAACGGCCACAAAACCTGTCATGGCGGACAACTTTTTACGCTGGCTGATACTGCGTTTGCCTATGCCTGCAACAGTCAAGGTCTGGCAGCTGTGGCTTCCGGCTGCAGTATCGATTTCGTTCGACCTGGAAAAGCAGGTGATGTGCTGACGGCGACAGCTCAGGTGCGTACTCAGGGGAAACAAACCGGCGTCTACGACATTGAAATTATCAATCAGGATGAGAAAACAATCGCCCTGTTTCGCGGGCGTTCGCACCGTATTGGCACAACATTATCCGGAGCCAAATTATGAAAGATGCCTTTATCTGTGACGGGGTACGCACGCCCATTGGCCGTTACGGCGGCGCACTCTCGTCAGTTCGTGCCGATGATCTTGCCGCGATCCCGCTAAAAGAACTGATGGCTCGTTATCCGAACCTTGACTGGAATGCAGTAGACGATGTGATTCTCGGCTGCGCCAACCAGGCAGGGGAAGATAACCGTAACGTGGCGCGAATGGCGACACTCCTCGCCGGGCTGCCACAGGCTATTTCCGGTACCACGATTAACCGGTTATGCGGCTCCGGCCTGGATGCGTTAGGCATGGCGGCGCGTGCCATTAAAGCGGGTGATGCCGAACTGATGATTGCCGGCGGCGTGGAGTCGATGTCACGCGCCCCATTCGTGATGGGCAAGGCCAACACACCGTTTCAGCGCCAGGCGCAAATGTTCGATACCACGATTGGCTGGCGTTTTGTGAACCCGCTCATGGCTGAACACTTTGGTACTGACAGCATGCCAGAAACGGCAGAGAATGTAGCGGAGTTGTTAAATATAAGCCGCGACGATCAAGATGCTTTTGCATGGCGCAGCCAGCAACGTGCACAGCTCGCTCGCGAAAATGGCATTCTGGCGCAGGAAATTGTGCCTGTGCAGCTCAAGGGTAAAAAAGGTGTGGTGACTGAAATTCGCGAAGACGAACATCCGCGCCCGGAAACAACGCTGCAACAACTGAATGAACTGAAAGCGCCATTTCGCCAAAACGGCGTGATTACGGCGGGGAATGCATCCGGTGTTAACGACGGTGCCGCCGCGCTGATTATCGCCAGTGCGTCCGCTGCACAGCGCCACGGTTTAACGCCGAAAACACGCATTGTGGCGATGGCGACCGCAGGCGTTGAGCCGCGATTGATGGGCCTTGGGCCAGTTCCCGCAACCCGCAAGGTGCTGGAGCTCGCAGGGCTTTCCATCAACGATATGGATGTTATCGAACTGAATGAGGCCTTTGCCGCGCAAGCTTTGGGGGTATTACGACAGTTAGGGCTGCCTGACGACACCCCACATGTTAACCCCAACGGCGGTGCGATTGCGTTAGGCCATCCGTTAGGTATGAGTGGAGCCCGACTGGCGCTTGCCGCCAGCCACGAACTTCATCGCCGCAAAGGGCGCTATGCCCTGTGTACGATGTGTATCGGTGTTGGCCAGGGCATTGCCCTGATCCTTGAGCGTGTGAGCTAATCAACCCTGCGAGTATCCTATAATGATAACCTCTACTACAAAGCTGGAACCGATTGAAACCGCGTCAGTTGATGAGCTGCAGGCTTTACAAACGCAGCGAATGAAATGGACTCTTAATCACGCTTATAACAATGTGCCGATGTACAAACGCAAATTTGATGCGGTGGGTGTGCATCCTGATGATTTTAAAGAGCTGAAAGACATTCGGCTTTTTCCCTACACGACTAAACAAGATCTGCGCGACAACTATCCATTCGACACTTTCGCTGTGCCAATGGAGCAGGTTGTACGTATTCATGCCTCATCCGGCACTACCGGGAAACCTACGGTAGTCGGCTACACACAGAAAGATATTGATACCTGGGCCGATATTGTCGCCCGTTCGCTACGTGCGGCTGGCGGTACGCCGAAAGATAAAATTCATATCGCTTATGGTTACGGGCTATTTACCGGCGGGCTGGGCGCGCATTATGGCGCTGAGCGCCTCGGGGCGACCGTTATTCCGATGTCCGGTGGGCAAACTGAGAAGCAGGCGCAACTGATCCGCGATTTTCGCCCCGACATGATTATGGTCACGCCATCATGGTGCCTGAACCTGATTGAAGAGCTGGAGCGCCAGATGGGGGGCGATGCCCGCGATTGTTCGCTGCGCGTCGGTGTATTTGGCGCAGAACCCTGGACCCATGCGATGCGCCGGGAAATTGAACGCCGCCTCGGCATTACCGCGCTGGATATTTACGGTCTGTCAGAAGTGATGGGCCCGGGCGTGGCGATGGAGTGCCTGGAAACCACCGACGGGCCGACAATCTGGGAAGATCATTTCTACCCAGAAATCGTTAACCCGATAAGCGGTGCTGTGCTCGACGATGGCGAGCAGGGCGAGTTGCTGTTCACTACGCTGACCAAAGAAGCGCTGCCGGTGATTCGTTATCGTACTCGCGACCTGACGCGTTTACTGCCAGGAACAGCCCGAACCATGCGACGCATGGACCGCATCACCGGGCGCTCAGACGACATGCTTATCATCCGTGGTGTGAATGTGTTCCCATCGCAGTTGGAAGAGGAAATCGTGAAGTTCGAGCACCTGGCACCACATTACCAATTGGAAGTGCATCGCGATGGCCATCTCGATACGCTGGCAGTGAAAGTTGAGCTCAAAGAGAGCAGTTTGCATTTAAGCCATGAACAGCGTTGTTCCGTATGCCACCAGTTGCGCCACCAAATTAAGTCGATGGTGGGGATTTCAACCGATATCAGCATTGTGAATTGCGGCAGTTTGCCTCGTTCGGAAGGAAAAGCGACTCGCGTTTGTGATTTACGCCAGGCTGCGAACCAATAACAGACAATGGCGGGTGGCACAGTGCTTATCCGCCATGCACTCCATAAAAAACTATAAATACAAAAATGTGAATCACATTGTTAGTGACATGATTTTTATTATCTTTCTTATGCTATGTTTTTGGTAATGAGCTTTAAACACGGAATTTCTGGAAGATGATGAACAACAAACTGGAACAGTTTATAGAGCAGGCGGTCAGTGCCGTTCCTATAAGCGGAACGTCACTGATCGTCTCTTTATACGGTGATGCGCTGGCGCATCGCGGCGGTGAAATCTGGCTCGGAAGCCTTGCCACAATGCTTGAGTCGCTGGGTTTTGGTGAGCGTTTTGTCCGTACTTCACTGTTCAGACTTAATAAAGAGGGCTGGCTGGATGTGGAGCGCGTAGGGCGGCGTAGTTTTTATCGCCTGACAGAAATGGGCCAGCGTATGACTCGCCGGGCGGAAGCGAAAATCTACCGTGCGGGGCAACCTGAATGGGACGGTAAGTGGCTGCTTTTGCTCTCTGAAGGGCTTGAAAAAAGCACGCTGCAACAAGTGAAAAATCAGCTTATCTGGCAAGGGTTTGGCACACTGGCCCCAAGTCTGATGGCATCGCCTTCGCAAAATCTTGCCGATGTACAAAATCTACTGCATGAAGCCGGTGTGGCGGATAACGTTATCTGTTTTGAAGCCAGTTCACCGCTTCAAACTTCGAAAACCGCACTCAAAGCCCGCGTGGAAGAGTGCTGGTTACTCACCGATAAAAACGAGCGTTATGGCGAGTTTATAAACTCGTTTCGCCCGTTGTTGCCGTTATTGCGTGAGGCAGATGCAAGCGAACTTACACCGCTACGTTGCTTCCAGATTCAACTTTTGCTTATCCATTTCTACCGCCGCGTCGTGCTGAAAGACCCATTGCTTCCTGATGAATTACTGCCGCCGCACTGGCTGGGGCAAAGCGCCCGCCAGCTGTGTATCAACATTTATCAGCGTGTTGCACCAGGGGCACTGGCTTTTGTTAGCGAACATGGTGAAACCTCAGTAGGAGACTTGCCACAGCCGGGAAGCGGTTATTTCCAGCGTTTTGGTAGACTCAGCCTGAAGCCGTAAGGAGAAATTATGCCCGTATATCAAATTGATGGACTCACCCCCGTGGTACCTGAAGATAGCTACGTACATCCAACGGCGGTGCTGATTGGTGATGTGATTCTTGGCCATCGCGTGTATATCGGCCCGAATGCCAGTTTACGTGGCGATTTTGGGCGCATCATCGTCAAAGATGGGGCGAATGTACAAGATAACTGTGTGATGCACGGTTTCCCCGAACAGGACACAGTGGTTGAAGAAGACGGGCATATCGGCCACGGTGCAATTCTGCACGGCTGCTTAATTGGCAAAAATGCGCTGGTCGGCATGAATGCGGTGATCCTTGATGGGGCGCAGATCGGAGAGAACAGTATTGTCGGTGCTGCCGCTTTTGTTAAAGCACGGGCCGAGTTTGGCGCCAACCTGATGATCCTCGGCAGTCCGGCAAAAGTGGTTCGCGAGTTGCGAGCGGATGAGATTGAGTGGAAAAAGCAGGGAACACGTGAGTATCAGGATCTGGTAATCCGCTGCCAGCAAACGATGCACCAGGTTGAACCGCTGCGCGAAGTTGAGCCAAACCGTCACGAAAAAACGGTTGGTGCGGGTTACAGTGTAAAACCCAACAATTAAGAATAATAGGGAAGTGTAGTCACTTCCCTAACGGTTAAATAAATAGCCTCGGATTATTCCGGGGTTTATTTTTAATTAGCGATAATGATGATGATGCCAGCCGTGGTGATGGCCTCCATCCCTGTAAATACAGCCAGACAGATTCATGATAATTACTATGCTACTGATAATTAATGCAAATTTCTTCATGATTAAAACCGTTTCTCACTGTTAACATTACCAGTGATTATCGGTTGATATAAAACTGGAACAACCAGATAAAACTCAATTTCATCCCCTTCACATTTTTCTCAATATTGCTCAATTAATATTCATATCATAATTAAATATAACAAATAATTAATACGGCTGAATTGATATGCTAATCGCTGAACAAAATAAGACTATTTCGATTGGCGTTTTTGAACCGCAGTGGGGATACAAGAAGAGTTGGGCAACGCTGTCTCATGTTGGGAATAAATGAAGCCCAATTTTTTGATGCATTTACGTGAATTCTGCTGCACCAATGTACTGCCAAAACAGCAGAATTCACGTAGCGACGCCATTTTAAAACAAACCCATTTTATTCAATAGGTTATATAGTAGATATTAACTGCCCCAGCGGTTTTTAAGGTAGCTAACGGCTTCTCTGGTCTGTGGCTGGTTAAGATTATTCTCTCTGAACAAAATGGTGCCGCTGATTTGTGGCAAAGATTCGTTCAGATCGAGCTGTTTTTTCAGCTCGGGTACACCACCATTTACAGTCCAGTCCGGCTCTTTCCTGGACGGTTCGCCGATTTTGTAGAGCGCAATGCCAATATAGAGCCGCGTATTTGTTGGTTTCACCACGTCGGCCCACCATTTTGCGAGCACATCATACCGGGCGGCATCTCGCGCGAAAGGCCAGTACAACTGCGGGGCGATGTAATCCAATAGGCCCTGTTGCACCCACTTTCGTGTATCAGCAAAAGATTCATCATATGCCGCTGCACCTCTGGTATCGGAACCAGCCGGATCAAATGAACGGTTACGCCATACGCCAGCAGGGCTCACACCAAATTCAACACCCGGCTTTAACTGTTTGATAGTACGAGAAACTTGTTCAATTAATTGCTGCGTGTTGTGCCGACGCCAGTCCGCTTTTGAATCAAATCCCTGGCCATATTTTTGGAATGTCGGGTTGTCGTTGATGAAGGACCCTGGGGATTCTGTATAGAAGTAGTCATCAAACTGCACGCCATCAACGTCGTAACGCGATACCACTTCAGCAACGACGCTGGTAATCCAGTCACGAACTTCCGGAATCCCAGGATCTAAGACATAACGATCGCCTGATGTACGAATCCAGTCACGATGCAGCACGAACACGCTCGGTGGCTGGTCCGACAAAGTGTTGTTGAGTTCTGCAACGGTCGACGGTTTGGTATTTGTGGAAACACGGTAAGGGTTAAGCCAGGCGTGAACTTTTATACCGCGCTTGTGCGCTTCATCGAGCATAAATTGCAGTGGGTCGTAACCTGGATCTTCACCAATTTTTCCCGTCAGTACATCTGACCATGGCAAAATTTTTGATTGCCAAAGCGCGGTGGCATCGGGTTTGATCTGGAAAAATACGGTATTAATTCCAAGACTTTTCAGGTTATCTAATTTGTTTTTTAGCGCTTGCTGTTGCTGGCTAACGCGAGTGGAAGCGTTGTTGGGATTTACTGATGCAACAGGGGGCCAATCAAGACGAGATACTGTTGCGAGCCATACGCCTCGTACTGGTTCTTTATTTTGCGAAGGCGATGCCGGATGCGTCTGTTTAGTCACTGGGGTCACGAGTGAGACCGGTGGTTTTGAAGAACAGCTGGCAAGTAACATAGCGGCGATAACAAAGGCGCCTGACGTTTTCACTTTTCTTGTCATAAGCGGAAAGCTACGAGAGCGGCTGATGGTAGACTCCATTTTTTCGGCACATAGTCAGGAACGAATATTCTCTTCTGATTCGCATTTAAGTCAATGATGTAGATTATGTTAATTAGCATCGGGAAGACTATACCCGAGAAACTTCGAGATGCAGGTAGGCGGCAAACGAACAAATCCCGATGAGCTTACTGAAGTAAGTGATTCGGGTGAGTGAGTGTAGCCAACACCCCTGCATTTTGAAGGGCGACGGGTATATATAGAAGAAAAAATAGTAGCGAGTGGCACTATGGCCACTCGCCTTAAATAGGATGGCATCAGTACTCCTTGAACGCCAGTTCCAGACGAGCAATTAATGGCTTGAACAGATAGCTCAAGAATGTTCGCTCTCCGGTTTTAATCGTCACACTTGCCGGCATGCCCGCTTTAATTTTGTAGTCGCCCAACAAACGCACACCTTCTGTAGAGACCTGAACTTCTGCCAGGTAATAGGGCTGCTGTGTGGCCTCATCGATTAACCGGTCAGCCGAAATAGTTAACACGCGCGCAGGAACTGACGGTAATAAAGCATGGTTAAGGGCAGGGAACAGCACATCAACCGTCAACCCGGGAATCAGTTTATCAATGGCGTGTACCGGTATTTTTGCATCTATTTGCAGAGGTTGCCCGGCGGCAACAATATCCATTAAATGTTCTCCTGGCTGAATAATGCCGCCCACAGTACTGACTTTTACATCCAGAACGATGCCATCAATAGGTGAACGAATCTCCGTATTATCCAGTTCATGCCGAGTTGAAACTAACTCATCTTCAAGCATGGAGACTTCTTTTTGCTTTTCCGTAAGCTCTGATTCTACTTCCCGCAGATATTGATGACGTACCTGATACGCTTTGATCTTCAGTTCATTTTGCTGTGACTTTAATTTTGCGATATTCAGAATATCTTCTGAAACGCTACCTGATATTTCAGCAGCCTCACGTTCAAGCACCAGCAATTGTGCTTTAGGGTAATAGTTTTTTTCACTTAGCGCTCTTATGGCACCTAACTCTCTGTTAATCAGGCTGAACTGGTGGTCACGATAGCCCTTTATTTTATTTAGATTGTTGGTCTGCTCAATAAGGCCATCAAGCGTCTCCTGAATCATTGATAATTCATCCTGGATATTTTTTCTACGTGTATCGAATAACTTTTCTTGCAGATTTCTGACCTCAATCAGGCGTTTATTATCAGCAAATTTTTGTGTCAATGTATTATCAAAAGCAATGGTTTCCAGGCCGCCTCGTTCTGCCAGCAAACGGTCTTCAATACTTTTTGCTGACATATATTGTGCATTTAAGGTGCTGTAACGCATGCCAAGTTGCATTTTATCCAGTCGCACTAACACCTGGTTTTTTTTAACCAGGTCGCCTTCTTTAATAAAGATATCGGTGACTCGCCCACCGCTTAAATGCTGAATAGTTTTACGGTGGCTTGAAACTGTCACCGTCCCGTCAGCCACCACACCAGCATCTAAAGGAGCCTGTACCGCCCATAATAAGAAACCACCAACGCCAAGTGTTATAACGATGATCCCTCGCAGTATTGGAGGCCATATATTGGTATCAACGCTGCCGGAACCGGGGGTTTGCGCGTCTTTATTATTCTTTTTCATCATCAGGCCTCTCGTTGCTGTTCAGTACTTGATGGA
Source organism: Buttiauxella cochleicola (assembly GCF_021282435.1). Classification (NCBI taxonomy): domain Bacteria; kingdom Pseudomonadati; phylum Pseudomonadota; class Gammaproteobacteria; order Enterobacterales; family Enterobacteriaceae; genus Buttiauxella; species Buttiauxella cochleicola. Next base: position 515,858 of record NZ_JAJSOT010000001.1, read on the forward strand.
GAGGAGGCCGCTACCGGTTTTAATATATTGGCCTGCCGTAGATTGGCAAAAACCTGGTCGCGGGTGCCGAACTCTTGCATGGCTCCGTCATTGAGCAGTAAGACTTTATTGACCACGCCAAGCAGCGTCGGGCGGTGCGAGATAATGACGGTGGTTTGACCTTGGGTGCGCAGCGTATTTATCGCTTTGACGAGGGCAAACTCACCGGCATCATCCAGGTTGGCATTTGGCTCATCCAGCACGATGAATGCAGGATTGTTATAGACCGCACGCGCCAACCCAACTCGTTGCCGTTGCCCACCTGACAACTGGTGTCCGCCTGCACCCAGAGGCGTGTCGTAGCCTTGGGGGAGACGTAGGATCATGTCATGCACGCCAGCCAAAGTTGCGGCAGCGACGATAAGTTCGCTATCGTTTTCAGCAAAACGGGCAATATTTTGCGCGATGCTGCCGTCGAATAATTCAACATCTTGTGGGAGATAACCGATGGATGGACCAAGCAACTCTTTATCCCACTGGCAAATATCTGCGCCGTCAAGGCGAACTTTACCGGATAAAGGTTTCCAGACGCCGACCAGTAACTTCGCTAGTGATGTTTTCCCTGAGGCCGAAGGGCCAATAATACCCAGCACTTCACCTTTCTCGAGTTGAAATGAGATATTACGTAGCAGTGGAGCATGTTGGCCTGGTGCTGCGGCAAAAACACTTTCAACACTAATATTTCCTTTAGGGCGTGGCAGGGTCAGGACCTCTTTGGGCACCGGATACTCCTTCAGCAGTGTTGATATCTGATGCCATGCGCTACGAAATTGTACAAACTGCTTCCAGCTTCCGATGATTTGTTCTACCGGGTTAAGTACGCGCCCTAGAATGATAGAAGCGGCAATCATCAGCCCTGGGGTAATTTGGCCTCCGATCACCAGTAAAGCCCCGGCTCCCAGCGCAATAGATTGCAGCAGCACACGCACAAAGCGGCTTAAACTGTTTAATCCGGCTGTTTTATCGGCAATCTGCGTTTGTAATACCAACACTTTGTCATGCTGTTCCCCCCAGTGGAGTTTTAGGGTGGAAAGCATTCCCATCGCTTCTATAGTGTCGGAGTTTTGTAATTGCTTATTGAGTTTGCTGGCGTTATTGATGGTTAACGCATGTGCTTGCTGAATAGGGCGTTTAGTCGAAAATTCCGAAACCAGGGTCAGGATAAATAATATTGTTATGCCTCCCAAAGAGAGGTATCCCAACAGTGGGTGGACAAGAAAGGCAATAAATAAATATACCGGTGTCCAGGGGATATCCAGCAGCGCAAATAAACTGCTGCCGGAAAGAAACTGACGAATTTGATCCAACTCGGCTAACGCCTGGGCAGGGTTACTATCGCCTGTAGCAACTTTTCGTTTAAATGCAGCATTAAAAACTAACTTATTCATTTTGACATCGAGCCGATTGCCAAGCCTGATCATGACGCTTGAACGGGCCGATTCAATCATCGCAATAACGATGTATATACCGACAATAAGTAACGTCAACATCAATAATGTCGTCGTGTTTTTACTGACTAAAACACGATCATAGACCTGCAGCATATATATTGCCGGCGCCAGCATAAGCATGTTAATTACACAACTAAAAAACAATAACATTATAAAGGTCGGTTTAGTCCCCTTTAATGCACTCTTCAGTTCTGTTGGCGTATGCTGGCGCGACATAGTCTTCTCCTTACGCAATCAGTGAGTTATTGCCATTATTAGCGGCAAAGGTTGATGGTAATTCGAGAATGAAATCACCAATATTAACGCTGGTTGAGTTCACCCCGACTAAAGTAATGACATCAGCACCAACGGTAACGACGGTATTACCGTTGTTTCCTGTAATCGCGACATTGCCGTTAAAACTACCCGAAGTAATACCTAACAAACTTAAATCGAGGTAGTCCTGCCCGCCAACGGCGTTACTATCAAAACCAGTGATGCGGTCTTGTCCAAAGCTTGCGCTGAAGGCGAAGATGTCATTACCTGTGCCACCGTCCATGGTGTCATTACCCGCCTGGCCGTTGAGGATATCGTTGCCTATGCTGCCAGAAAGAACATCAGCACCTGCTCCACCAATCATCACGTCGTTGCCAATCCCACCCTGGAGGTTATCGGCACCATCGCCACCATCAAGGAAGTCATTCCCCAGCCCTCCGGTTAATTGGTCATTGCCTCCCATTCCAAACAAAAAGTCATTCCCGTTGCCGCCAGTAATGGTGTTGGCAATAGCATTCCCGGTACCGATGAAGCTGCCCTGGCCGGTAAACACCAGTTCTTCGATGTTATCGGTCAAGTCGTAGCTTGCGAGGTTGGTTCGGACAATATCTGTTCCGGCATTAAGACCTTCGATAACGATGTCGCCCGCGTTATCAACGATATAGGTATCATTTCCGGCACCGCCGGCCATGCTATCAGCTCCCAGACCACCATCGAGATCATCGTTGCCAGCATCTCCTTGCAAGATATCTTGTCCTGCTTCACCTGCCAGGCTGTCGTTGCCTGCACCACCAACCAACAAATCGTCACCCGCACGTCCAAGCAGGGTATCGTTGCCGCCTTCACCACGCAGGATGTCACTCCAGGCGGTGCCGATGAGAGTGTTACCAGCGTTAGATCCAATAATAAGATCGCCAACCGGCTGTGTAGCGGCAGATGTGAGGACAACAGGGGCGTTTCCTTCATCATCTGTGACTGTCACCACCACTTGCAGAGTCCTGCCAACCATCGCCTGAGCCGGAGTGAAGGTTGCCGCTGTGGCGCCAACAATATTCACAAACCCGGTCGCAGTGCTCATTCTCCATTGATAATTAAAGTTACCGCCGGTCAAACCGTCCGCATCAGCAATACCGGAGACAACAGCAGTAAGCGTGACGCTTTCGGTCGGTGTCAGGTCATTAATCACCGGAGCACCGGTAGTCGGTTGGTCGCGCACCATAACGGCCTGGGTTTGAGCCGAAACCAGGGTTTCAGCATCTCCCATACGGTCATTGAAACTGGCCACCACACGCAGTGGAGCACCCAAAATAGCGCCAGGGACTCTGAACTCCTCACCAACGGCCTGATCACGCCATTGGCCATTGGTAAATGCCTGCCATGTCAGCGTGATAGCTGCGTTAGCCGCAATACCGTTCCCATCCTGCAGATTCGCCAGGTTGACTCGCAGGAGGTCGCCAACTTCTGGTGTTGGGTTATCAATGGTGAGATTGCCTGTAGCCTGTTGTGCTGTTACCCACAACTGTTCACCGTTGCCAAACTCCACTTTTTCGATGTTCAGCAGGCGGTCAACGCCGTCATCAAAATTCAATGCGGCGTCGGGGGTAGCATGGTCAACCCGGAGGCTACCATCTGGCATACGGGTAAAGGCATAGTTGCTACTGACATCGCGGTACACCGCAACGTCGGTTTCAGAGCCATTACCCTCACGCAAGATCTCACGCACTATCGAGAGTTGATGCGGTTTTAAGGTGCCTGCCAGCATGTAAGATTTCAGTTCGTTCATGCTGTCTGCACTGGTGATGCCCGGCATTCCGCTGACGGCAATTCGCACGTTCAACCACGAGTCGCCATCAATAATATCGTTGCCCGCTTTACCGGTTATGCGGTCGCTGCCACCACCGCCGAGCAAAATATCACTGCCATCATCGGGGTTAACCAACACTGCATTAGGGTCCGCGGAGTGTGCAACACCGAGAATGGCCTGCAGACCGCTAATCCTGTCAGCACCTTCCTGGGTAAGATTGTTGGAGAGCGGGGTGCCCAGAACCGGTGCAGTCCCGAGAGGTTGTTCGGTGCCAACTAACACGTCGTTGTGTTTCCAGCCCGATAACCCCTCAACCAAATCGAAGCGATCCCGCAGGATAAACTCTTGTTGGTTAACGAAAATTGGAATACCGAGGTCGGAATTAGCACCATGCGGATCGCCTTTATGGATTGCCCAGTCGAAACCGGCCATGCCATTGTTGCGCTGAATTCCGGCGCCCTGAACCATGATGTCGTCGCCAGCTTCGCCATCGTAGTCCGTATCGTTACCCTGGCCGTTAAGCACATCGTGGCCAACGATCGTACTGTTGAAGAACAGCTCGGAGTTTTCACCCGTCAGTGAGTCAAACCCGTCACCACCTTCCAGCCAGTCATCGCCTTCGTTACCGAGCAGAGCATCAGCGCCGGAGCCACCCAGAACAAAGTCATTGTCCCGGCCAGCAAAGACTTCCTGGGCATCTTCGCCAACCACCACAAAATCACTGCCACTGCCGCCGAATACCAGATCGTTACCGTTACCGGAGAAGATGACATCATGACCTGCGTCGCCGTGCAGGAAGTCTGCATCGCCAACTGGCGTGCCGGTGTCGGTAATAATGTCATTACCATCACCACCGTGAACCACATCCGCTTCGTCGCCACCATCAAGGCGGTCATCGCCACCATCACCCCACAGGCTGTCGATGCCTTTACCGCCGATTAACGTATCGTTACCAGCAGAACCACCGAGCACCACATGCCCATCGCCGGTGTATTTAAGGTAAGCGCCGTCAGCTGCGCCATCGCCGTTAACATCCTGAGTGGCAGCGCGTCGTGTCAGCAAAGGCGATAAGAGATCTTTTAATGGGTTACCCCACGTTGGGTCAGCTTCTGTTTGCAGAGCCCGGTTCACTTCGAGAATATGGTCTGGAGTCTGGAATAGGTTAGCGGGCAGGTGAGATGAACCATTTTCCCCAAGGTCGCTGTTGCGCATAACCAGCGCGGAGAATGAGTTGGCTTCCAGCTCGTTGAGCATGTTCAGACCCTGAGCTCGGCTCAGATAGTAGAAGCGGTCGCCGTCTTGCAGCATTTCCATTTGCGTTTCAAAGACAAAGTTGAAGGTAGAACCCAGCATCCCACCAAACTCGTTCTTCCGCTCAGCAAGCCCACCAATCCAGAAGTCGACCATGTTCAAGCCAGACTCTTTAGTGGCCCACGCGCCGGTACTGTTGAAGAAATCCATCGCATCGGCAGGCGGTTGGGAAGTGCCATCGCCAAACAGCAGGAAGTTCACCGCATCGCGTTTGCCTTCAATGGTGGTAGCGCCAAGAATCAACTCATGCTGACCGTAAGCAGCCATAAAGTTGATGATGGAGGCCGGGTTTTTCAGGTATGTAGTGAAGTCGGCCCAACTGGTATAAGGGCGCAGCTCACTGTTGCCGCTAAGTTCAAAGAACTGCTCACGGGCCTGGTTCAGTGTTGGCATTGCCGTATCACGGCCACGAGCAATGTTAAGAGCACCTAAATCAAGCGGTAAACCGATAAGGTTATTACGCAGCGCATCGGTAATAAATTCATCAATTTCGTTACCGACTTGCCGTGTCATACCGCGAACAATCGCGCCGATTGCTTGTTCATCGGAAACCGCGCCACCGTTGATTTCATTAAAGGCGACTGGGTTCAGGAACGCTTCAATTAGGCCAATGTCACCGTTTTGCATATCGATATCGGTACGCGCTACGGTTTCTGTCAGCATCGAGTGGCCAAAACGGTAAACCACGTGTGCGAATTCAGCAAAAATCAGCGGGTTAATGTCTGCCGTATTGGAGAACACAAACGGGTCAACAGCAGGCTGTACGGTGCGGGCGAATTCTTCGAAGACCAGGTGCTGATACTGCATCTCCGTGCTGAAACGACCTGCCTGGAATAAATACTCACCATTCCAGACCAGGGTGCTGGTATCGGCTGGAAACTCAGTTATCTGGTGCGCTGGCATCAGCCATTGGTTGATAAGATCGATATCACCGGTTGCCAGCAGGGTGGTTTTATACTCTTCCACCAGGCGATTATGCTCGCTGTGGAAGACGGCATGCACCGCGGTTAAACCGATGTTTTCATTGCCACGTCCATCACCGGTGATGAAGTGGCGGTCGAGCAGTTCGTCATCGTAGGTTCCGGCGACCTGAACGCCACCAATCACATCATCGTCATCGGCCAACAACCCTGCTTTTGGTGCAGCGGTATGAGCAATGTCGTCCAGGAAAGCATGCCCGGTGCGCAACGTTCCTGGGGGTAGGAAATCACCATTCGCTTCAACCAACCCGGAAGTGGTAACGATCTGCACTTTGCCATTTTCACTTAAGATCAAGTTGCCGTAACGGTCAGTGGCCAGCAGCGGAACATTAAACACGTCCTGATCGGTGAGTTTAATTCCAAGCATGGTTTCAGCCTGGTTTTTGACATCAGCCCAGGTTGCCAGCCCACCGTTCGCACCACCTAATAAATTGCCGGTAGGTTCAGGTTTACCATCAATCATGACGTATTCGCGGATGAAAATCTGATGTGAAGGGTGGGAGGTATAGGTTTGGTTTTGATCGATGAAGGGGGTGGTGAGGTTGACAGTTTCATGGTTAGCATCAACCTTTGCCCTGGTTAATACCATGAAGTTAGTGGGCGAACCTTCTACATATAGGGGGTCATCAGGTTGCAGCGGAATGAATACAATGCCGTTTCCCTCCTTTGGAATTAAATCCAGGCCGTGGTCAAAGAACTGCCCGAATAGTGTCATCCAGCCATTGAAAGCAGGGGATAAACCCACATCCGGAGACAGGTTAGGAATCGACAAGCTTCCATTTGCCGATGTGGTTCCTCCTCCAGGGGCATCTTGTAACCCGTTATGCGCTTCGACCGCAGCCGGGTTGGACGCGGTTTGGTCCGATATCAAGTTACTGATAATACGCGGGTCGGCATCAACGACCGTGCCACCGAGTTGGGTATAACTGGTCATGGCATCTGCATCCTGCCAGTTCAACTCGGTTAGTCTTGGCATGTTTTGATCGGCTGAACCGTATAGCTCCTGACCCGGAAGAAGGTTATTCCACGAGCCATCTACGGTACGGATACCGTAGGGTAATAACGGACTGGAAACTAAATCTCGAAGTGCATCGCCATTGACACTTCCGTCTGGGTTTGTCGCTGCTTCAGATATCTTTATCTGCTTGAGAATAAAAGCAAGATCGTGCAGCGTGACAGTAAAGTCATATTGTGAGGCCATAAATAATTACCCCTATCTTTACCTTGAACTAGCTATCATCACTCGTCCCGTCTTTTTCAAAAAAGGCAGGAGAATGAACCGTGTGTATTGAAATGAGTTATCGAGTTGCAATGTCGCAACCAAGGTCCTTTTTTATGTAATTAAAATATTGGCTACCTTATAAGAGTTATTCTCCCTGTGGAAATAGTTAGCTGCATAAGTTTATTTCCTCGCTTGCAAAGATAATTTTAATTAAGTTACAGGCAGCCTCAGTCTTTTGAATTTGCAGGTGCATTCAAGGCGGAGGGTTTTAAATATTAATGATTCATCTGGATGGCTGAGGTTTTTACCCTATATGACACATTTGTTATATTAATAACTATGGTTTTACTTTGAGTTACTTCTCTCATGCTTTTTTATGAGAAAAAATAAAAGTTGAAACAATTCTGACGAACAGTAATCACAATACGTTATTTTCTTCATGTGATGGGGGTAGGTGGCAAGTTTTTCTTACGGGGTTAGGTGAGGACGGATAATATAATAGGTTGATAAGTCTCATTTTTAAACACTGTAACCATGAGTTAGACGTTTAGCCTTTTGCCAAAAACAGCCAAATGATAAAAAATCTCATCATTCATAATAATAGGTGATGTTTTCATTTCTTTACGTTTTGATTCTATGTCGGCTAAGTATTTATGCTACCACTTTTATAAAAATCATTAATATCACTATATCGATGGTGGGGTATTTTCATTACGTAATAACACTGTGCAATTAGCATGCTGATTTTGCTGTCATCCCGGAGTAGGGATGACAGCGTACTTTTCTATTTTCTGAAGCCGAGCATTCAAGAAATGGAAAATTGATACTATTGCTGCACGATTAAATATCATCAAAAGTATGGTCAACAACAATCTCAAGGGTTTTACGCACGATGTCGATGGTGACGACATCATCAGTGGATTCAATAGCCTCAATCAAACGCTGAATTATGGCTTTATTAGTTAAATGTCCATCAGTAGCAAGAATGCTGCGTATTACCGCTCCGAGTAATACGGCCTCATCAGCCAGCATGTCGCCAGCGTTACGAAAATATGCGGTCAAAGCTGTGTTTGGCAGGGTGGCATAAATTTCTGATTTATGAAGCGTCATCTGGGTCATTTACTTTCACCATGAGTAAGTTGAGTGTGTAGGGCAGTCAGTGTTTTTTACTGCTGCCAGGATCAGGGCTATCGTCGAATAACGGATATGCCTTGTTTTTATGTTTTATCGGGCTCTCCATGTCCCACTGCTGTTGAGCCGAAACTGAAGTACGTCGAGAAATGCCCAGGCGTTGGTGACTGATATCGGCAATGACATCCGCTATCACATTTCGCCTCTGTGCATCTCTTTCTGACGCTTCCATTGTTTGCAGTCTTTCAATCAGGGACCGGGTACTGATGGGTCCGTTATCGTAAAGGATTGATAAAACTGCTTCTCCAATCAGTTGATCGATTTGTTGCTCTCTTTTACTTCTGCTCATAACTGCGTCTCTTCTTGCCACCGTGTTTCGTTACCGAAATGTGGCTTGAAATCAGCCCTCGCTCAGGAGGTCAGCTGAAGGTTGCCAGGCTTTCTATATTGCCCGAAATAATGCTCCCGCAAGTGTTGATCTAAAAAGCCAGTAATTTGCGCTATAGCCGTTTGAACTTAACGGTCAAAAAGCAGGCCAATCAAAGTGTGGTAGTGACTCTCTTCTTCAGGACCTGATGCTTCTTCAACCCGACGTAACAATTTTGTGCAGATTGCTTTGCGGTTCAAACTGCGTCCGTCGCTCAGGATCTCCACTACGATTTGTCCCAGAGTTTCCTGCTGAGAAGGCAGGGCTGCTTTGGAGAAATATCGGGTGATAGCGTTAGCTGTATCGGGTACGTAGTTGTTCTGTTGCATCAGTCACTCCTGTAAATATGCAGTATTTAGTAATATGTACAAATAAAGTTATACAATGATTAAAAAGTTGTACATAGAAAAGTGTAAGGATTTTTCTTAAAAGCTTAAGCATTAAATGCTATACATTTAATTTCAATTAGTTAGCGTGATAAGTAGTTTGGGTCTACAACGTTTACTGTATAGGTTAAGCATTTCATGGCCTCCGCAATGACCAAAAACATGCGAGTTCATGCGTACACATGTTCATTTATTGTTAATAAGTTATTAATTTTAATGTATTTTAAGTGGGTGGTTTGGCAAGTCATCTGCTACTGTAAATGCCTAAACAGCTTTCTATTGGACACAGCATGCTTACAACCATCATTTACCGCAGTCATATCTGTAAAAACGTACCGTTTCAATCGGTTACAGATATGGTTGCCGCTGCAAATGTTAAAAATGACCAGGCCGACGTGACTGGCATACTGCTGTTCAACGGCACGCATTTCTTTCAGATGATTGAAGGCCCGGAAGAGAGCGTTTTAAGTATTTACCAACATATTTGCCAGGATAATCGCCACTACAACATTGTTGAGCTGCTTTGTGATTACGCGCCCGCGCGGCGGTTTGGAAAGACGGGGATGGAACTCTTTGATTTAAGAGAGTACGACAGGGATGAAGTGCTACAGGCTGTGCTGGATAAAGGGACCTCGAAGTACCAGCTATTCTACAACGATCGCGCGCTTAAGTTTTTGCGTACATTTGTTGAAGCCACTGAAAAAGAAAACTATTTTGAAATTCCGCCAGCGGACTCCTGGGTGTTTATCCCGGACAAAAAAGGGGTTCATACCGAAGCGGTTGTTGCTGATAACACGGCAGATTGTAGTTTCGCTTTTCAGCCTATGGTTGACCCGTTTGCTCAGAAAATCTTGTCCATTGAAGCTTTGCTACGCACCCCGAGCGGAGATTCCACAGCCACCTATTTTGCAGGATTAAGCGGTAAGACACTTTACGAAGCGGATCTCAATAGCAAAAAAGTCGCCTTTGCGATGGCGAGTGCGCTCAAACTTGGCGAGCAGTCTGTTTCGGTTAATTTGTTGCCAATGACGCTGGTGATGATTCCTGATGCGGTTGAATTCTTGTTAAAAGAAATTCAGACAAATGGACTTGTTCCAGAGCAAGTAACCGTAGAGTTTACTGAGAGCGAGGTGATATCGCGCATTGACGAGTTCACCGATGGAATCAGACAACTCAAAGCAGCAGGGATTAGCGTAGCGATAGACCACTTTGGCGCCGGATTTGGTGGGCTTTTGCTGCTGTCACAGTTTCAGCCAGACAGAATTAAAATTAACCGCGCGCTGATTAAGGATGTCCATAAAAGTGGCCCACGGCAGGCAATTATCCAGGCCATTATCAAATGCTGTGCATCGCTTGAGATATCCATTTCGGCGGTTGGAGTGGAGAAGGCTGAGGAGTGGATGTGGCTGGAATCAGCCGGAATCTCGCATTTTCAGGGCAACTTATTTGCCTGTGCCCAACTCAGTGGCATATCTGCCGTAGCCTGGCCTGAAAGGAAAGCAGATCTCTAATTCAGGTTGTACAATGTAAAAAAGGTTGTACAACCAGCACGGAGTCGTTAGTTTCAACATGGACGTTTTAAGCTCACAACGAGGGATTAATGACCTTATACAGTATCGGTGAAGTTGCCGAACGATGCGCAATCAACCCTGTCACGCTGCGTGCGTGGCAACGCCGTTATGGATTATTCAAGCCGCAACGCAGTGAAGGCGGACACCGCCAGTTTGATGACGAAGATATCCTGCGCATTGAAGAGATTAAACGCCTGATAAAAAGTGGTGTGTCCGTAGGGAAGGTTAAAGCACTGCTTGAAGCGAGTCAGGAGATGACTCATGACCATGAGGCATGGCGCTCACAGCAGGAAGAAGTGATGACTGTACTGCGCCTTGTACAACCCGCAAAACTCCGCACAAAAATTGCAGATTTAGGTCAAGTATTTGCTGTTGATACCCTCATAGACCATGTTTTTATCCCGGTACGTCAGTGTCTTAGCCTTGATAAAAATACCGCAAGGGCAATGATTAGCCTTCTTGATGGATTGCTGATTGAGTACGTAATCCAGCGTCTCGCTGACTCTAGAAGCAAAGAAGGTAAGGACACATTACTGATCGGCTGGGAAAGCGAGGACAGAACCCGTCTTTGGCTCGAGGCCTGGCGTCTTTCACAGCATGGCTGGCGTCCTGATGTGCTGGCCGATCCTCTGGATTCACCTCGACCGGAACTATTTCCAGGCCAGCATATTTATGTCTGGACAGGGAAGGTACTAACTTTGCGTCAACAGGAACAACTGGAACACTGGCAGAAGCAAGGCTTCGCCATTAAGTTTCATTCAGGCCAGTAACCAAATCGTGAGCTATAACCCTGAATAAAAATGCAGAACGTGGTTAATAGATAGCTTCGCCCGAGTTCAGGCTTAGCTAACAGGATGCAATATGGAAAATTACGCGAACAAAAGCGGTGATTCACAAGTTGTCAGTTTCCAGATTGATACCAACTCGATCAAAGTCCGTTTTAAAAATAATCACGTGTATCTCTACGATCTTCGCCATCCAGGACCTGAACATCTGGAAAAGATGAAAGAGTTGGCTCGAGCTGGATGGGGCCTGAATACTTATATAGAAAGCGAAGTAAAATCCGATTACTCATCAAAAGTGTTTTAGCACGCAATACGGAACTGTGGATGGCTGCCAGTCAGCTATTTCAGTTCCGTTTTGTTTCCTGGTTTCAACCAAGGGCAATCGCATGCGAATCTGGTAAAGGATGAGGTGAGTTAGTCTGATGAGTACTGAGATGGTAGTGAGTTTGTATCCTGACACTCAATTTAACATAATATACATTATGCGCACCAAGATAAGATAAGGCGCAATCCAGCGGTTTCGTGGTTGGTCTTATTGCATAACATGTTCGTTCATCTGTCGCCTGGTGCGCATAACGGCTGAAATGTCTTGCGGCCTTTTATCTGAACTACGGGTCGTCCTGTTGTTTTTCTTTGGGACCCGATTTAAATGAAACGACTGATACTGACCCTGGCTGCAACTACATGACTGACCGTTACTGAACTTGTAATGGCTGACAACATCGTCTGTCATGATAACTGGAGCATTGAACGAAATGTTACCGGAAGTGCTGACAGCGGATTTCTGAGTTACGTAAAATATGCTGGCGCAATAAAACTGCTCCATCACGGCAAGCTGATTTCTCAGAAACGCATCCAGGATATCCAACAGCATGTTTATCAAACTTGTGGCAGCCCGCTTATTAATTATGAATTTAATGTCCATCGCCAACTTGAGATTGGCGATGAACTTGAAACTATATTCACATGGCGAGAACCAAGGGAATCCTCAAAACCCATTAATCTTCAATATGATAAGTTTCTATATTTGATTGAGTATCCGCTGCGCTATCGGTAAATATGTGGATATATGGCATTACTCAGATGACCGTAAGGAAATCAAATTTCATGGAGTATCACTTCCCTACTCCACCTATGACCCTCTTTCAGAAAGTGACCAGAGAGCAGTCGCTAGTACCGGTCATAAATCTCATTACAACTGGAATACCCCTTCGATGGTCATACGTGCGTAACCATGCAATTCCACACGCCCGTCATCACGAACCGCACAGCGCAACGATCCCTTACGCTTCCCGCCTTGCTGAGCGGTCAGTACATTTTTTCCCGTACGTGCCGCCCAGAAAGGAGCGAGGAAAGTGTGTGCCGAACCCGTTACCGGATCTTCGTTAACACCGACCTGCGGGCCGAACCAGCGAGACACAAAATCAAACTGGTTATCAGCGGCGGTTACGATCACACCACGGGTATCGAATTCTGCCAGTCTATTAAAGTCCGGGTTGAGCCCTTCGATGATAGTTTTGTCATCTACCAGCACAATGAGATCATCTGATTTCCACACTCCGATAACGCCGTCTTTAATGCCAAGCGCTTCCAGCAGTCCGTCAGGGGTATCAATTTCAGTGGCCGATTTAGCCGGGAAGTCCATGCAGAGCTCATCTCCCTTCTTACTCACCGTCAATACGCCGCTACGGGTGTGGAAACGAATAGTCTCTTTTTCGTAGCCAAGTTTGTTGAACAGTACCCACGACGCCGCCAGTGTGGCATGGCCACACAAATCCACCTCGACCGCAGGCGTACACCAGCGAAGTTGGTAGCCATCCTCCACCGCCACAAAAAAAGCGGTCTCAGAAAGGTTATTCTCCGTGGCGATTGCTTGCAGAACATCGTCGGAAAGCCACTCGGTTAACGGGCAAACACCCGCAGGATTACCCCCAAAACGCTGAGAGGTGAAGGCATCAATCTGATAAAAAGGAATTACTGTTGTGTCAGGCTTTGTCATTTAATTTATCCAGATAGTTATAAATGGTATACCGGGTAACGCCCAGCGCTTTTGCTACATGATTAACGCTGCCTTTAATCTTGAAAAAGCCCTGTGCATATAATTCAGAAATGACCCGCTTCCTGAAATCGATTTTACTTTCTGAACCTGTTGGCCTGAATTTTGAAATAACGTCATCCAGGGATTTATCCCGAATCTCTCGCAGCGGATTGTCAGGCGTTTCGGCCGCTGCGGCCGGGTGAAGTAGATAGTCCAGATCGCGTTTAAGTTTTAACACCACGTCCATATCGACGTTAATACAGAAGGCTACTAACGGTACGCCATCTTCACTGTAATAAATCGTCGATGCGCTGTTCAACGTTGTGCCCGACAGAGTAGTAGTCATGTATCCACTGAAAACCTGACTTGGAACACGCTGCGAAGCATTAAGTAAGCCTAAGAATCCTGTGTCATCTTCGGGGCCTGACAATAACGCATCTCCTACTTTCCTGCCGCTGACGTGCCCATTAACGATGTTTACCACGGACGATTCAGGGCGGGTAAGATCATGCAGCACCGCTTCGGTGTTCAACGGAAGCGTGCTTCTTAGTGCTTCAAGAGAAGCCGTCAGAATAGTGATTAAGCGTTCGCGTTCGTCTCTCATTTTAATCTCTCCATCAGGCTACGGCCTGGACTTCTATTTCGACGTCCAAATCGAAAGCAAGGCGGCTGGTGACGACGCTCCTTGCGGGGAAACCCTGCGGAAAGAACGTACTGTATGCGGCGTTGAATTCGCTGAAGTGATCCATGCTACTTAACCAAACCTGGACCTTCACAATATTTTCCAGCGTCGTTTGCGCTCGCGCCAGGGTTTCCCTGATGGAGTGCAAGATATGCCCGGTCTGTTGGGTGACAGTTCCATACAGCGGCTCACCTTCGGGGCTCATGGCGACATGGCCTGAAAGAAAAATAAACCCGTTCACCTGCACGGCATCTGAAAAGGGAAAAGGCTTGGTAGTGGGATAGCGTACAATAGACATGCTTCAGATGAGCCCTATAGGAAGTTTAGTGGCACGGTAGCATGACTTTATTTAAAATTAAACAAAATTTGTTTTTTAAACAATTGTTGAATTTACTGGCGTCACTAATGTATCAATCACTCGGCAAAACGGTCACGCTATTGATACGGCAACTCACCTCTTTTCGATATCTTTGATTGCATATGAAATCCACCGCCCGGTTAAGGGCGGCGGTAATCAATTACTGAGAGTAATGCTCTGGTTTGGCAATCAAGTGGTCCAGCGAGTAGCTTGTTGAGCCATGCGAGTCATGAGAAATCTGGATATGTGGTGCATCAACGATAGGTGCCACCGTTGGCGAGTGCACCACATGATTGCCAGCATCCCCTTTTTCGTGACCTTCGCCGCCCTTGATATACTGAGTAATATCATTAACTTCATGCAGCTCATGAGCGAGATCACTCAAATCCACTTTCCCATGATCGCCACTCTCTTTAATGCCATAGATATGATGACCTTCATCGCCATGATGCCCTTTCGCATCATGATGCAGATTAAAGAAAAGGGACTCATTGCTATCAGCAAATAAATTGCTTAAGCCATGCTCGTGTGAACCATGGTGGTGCGGCTTATCATCTGCCACATCTTGTTGAGGGTGTTGCGTACCAACGTTTTGTGATTGTGGGTTCACGTTGATATTTTCATCGTGTGCCATCGTCTGAACATGTGTATTGCCATGCCCGCTTTCAAACGCGGCAACATGTGCCGAAATGTCGTAGCTCAAAGGGCTACTATTGTCATGAATCAGCGAACTGTAATGGTGTTCATTGACTACGGTAGTGACTTTATCGCCATCATGAACATCACTCGCGACCTGACCGGTAAGCGGAGCATGTGCCGGGTTGTGTCCATTAGTGTCTTGATGCGGTGCTACTGGATCGATAGTGACCGATACACCAACTCGTGTGTCGACTGCGAAGTGATGGTTTTCGGTGATCGTCGTGTGGTTATTCGCCGCGTCGGTAACGCCCATAGTGACTTTCACGGTGTTATCACCTTCGTGTAACCAGTCTTTATCGACAGGAACGTGGTAACCCAGATGGCCGTTAATCATCTCGACTTTCGCATCGACGAAGTGACCGTTAACATCAAGCCTGACCTCATCGCCTACTTTTGCATCACCGCCCACTTTACCGTCAACGAATAGATGTTGTGACTCTTGCCCGTTAACGACATTGTCTCCGGCAATTGGGGCAATAGTCATAGTCGCGTCGGCATGGGTATCAAGTACCACATTCTGGTGCCCATTAACCGTTATCGTATTACCGGCATCATCCGATGATTTCACGCTCACGTGCACATCGTTATTGCCTTCGTTCAGCCAGCCTTTATCGATACGCGCGTCATAGCCCAGATGCCCGTCAACCATCTCCACTTTTGCATGAACGGTGTGGCCATTCACATCAAGCGTTACGTCATCACCGAGTTTGGCATCACCCCCTACTTCACCTTTAACGAAAATATGCCCTGACTCTTTCGCGTTAACGGTATTGTCGCCAGCCACATTGTCAATTGTGATCGACGCATGAATCTGGGTATCAACTGTGAAGTGGTGGGTATCTGTAGATGTTGCGGGGTTACCTGCCGCATCCTGTCCCGTTACGGTGACATTGACCGTGTTATCACCTTCATGTAGCACGCTGTTATCAACCGGAATGTCGTAGGTCAGAGTACCGTTATGATCGACAACCTTGCCATGATAGATGTGGCCATTAATAGTGAGCGTGACTTCATCCCCGGCATGTACATCGCCGTCTACCGTACCGGTTATTGAGGTGGTGGAATTGCTTGCTTCTGCCATATTCACTTTATCGTCACCGGCAATGGTGCCAATGTGAATATGGTTTTCCGCTACCTGATCGATGGTGATGGTGTTGTTTTCAGTGATTGTCAGGGTATTACCATATTGGTCAACACCCGTTACCGTATAAGTGATGTTCGGGTCCGCAAGTAGATCTGAGGTATTGGCATCAACGCTAAAGGTAAAAGTGCCGTCTGGCTGTTGATGTAGAATGCCAAGAAGATCGTTACCGTTAACGTGGACAATAACTTTGTCACCGTCATGTACATCGCCTGTGACTGTCCCGCTAATCGTCGTCTTCGTGTCGTGGCTTTCAGCCATATTCAGCACGTTATCGCCGGACACATTATTGAAATGCAAGGTCACGTCCGCATGATCATCAATGGTCAGTGTTTTATCACTATCAGCGGTAAATGTATTACCTGCCGCATCGGTGCCGGACACCTGCACATGAATGTGAGGGTCTTGTTGCAGATCATTGGTATTAACATCAGCGACGTATCCCAGCACGCCATTCATATTAGGCAGTGCTTCTACATGCGCGATGTATTGGTGACCGTTAACAGTGATAATCACTTCATCACCAATCTTCGCATCTCCGCCCACCACGCCATTCACCTTAGTGGTTGCTGATTGCAGATCCTGATGGCTAAGAACATCGTCACCCGATACCGTATTGATATCGATGGTTCCTGATGCGGTGGTATCAACGGTCACATGGTCAGTTGCCGTTTTAGTGATTGTGTTACCCGCATCATCATATCCGGTAACTTGAGCAGTAATTTTTCCGCCCTGATCCAGATCGCTGGTTAAAACATCGACGCTGTAGTTATCATTTTTATCAACAACTGCGTCATATTCATGGCCGTTGACCGTCACTTTGACATGGTCACCTGGATGTACATCCCCGCTCACCTTACCGGTGATTTCGGTATGGTCTTGCTGAGTATCGGCCAGGTTCAGAACATTATTATGCCCAACAGGATCGATGGTGACAGTCGCATCAACGTTGGTGTCCACCGCAACGGTTTGATGGTCGGTGACGGTAATCGAATTTCCTTCACCATCATGCCCTGTCACGCTGGCGGTAATATTGGGATCCTGAAGAAGATCGTCAGTACTCACATCGGTACTAAAACTCAATAGTCCTGTCTTAGGATCTCTGAATACCTGCGTTGTCACCTCATGACTATTGATGATTAAAGTGACGTTGTCACCGACATTCACATCCCCCGTTACGGTGCCGCTAACGTTGGTCGTCCCATTGTGGGATTCGGCAATATTAATCGTGCCATCGCCAGCCACCGTATTGATGTGGATCGTGGCGTTGACGTCGGTATCAACCGATATCGTTTTATCTGCGGAGGCGATAACACTACTGTCATCATGTGCCGCTACGGTCGCGATGATATCGGGGTTATTGAGCAGATCATTAGTTTCCACATCAATGGCATAGCCATATTCGCCCGGCAGGTTCGGCAGTTCAAATACGTGGCCGGTGTAGGTATGGTTGCCAATGTGGAGCGTCACATCGTCGCCAACATTAACATCGCCAGAAACCGTACCCCGAACTATCGTATGGTCGGCCTGAGATTCCTGCTGGTTAATCACATCGTTGCCCGCAACGGGGCTAATAGTGATATTTACATCCGTATTGTGAGGTGTTGTGCCACCGCCGCCGCCCGGTTGTGTCGGGTCACCCGGCAAATGAATATGAATATGGTCGACAGAAGTATTGGTATTCCCAAACGGGTCGGTTTCAGTGATTGATAACGTGATATCCGGATGTGCGTGTGCATCCCCGCTCCCCACGTTGAAAAGATATCCCAGTCCGCTCCCATCGGGTAATTCCACCACATTAGTGGTGAACTGATGCCCGGCAAAAGTATAGGTAATCGGATCGCCTACGTGGACATCGTTACCGCTGACATGCCCGGTGACGGTGTAGAAATCAGAACCATGCGGTGTTGAACTCCCGTGGTCAAGATGGACATCTGCGCGCGTATCAACACCCACGCCACGCTCACTGGTCGCAACGATAGTGTTTCCTGCCGCATCATGGCCGTTTACCGAGGCGGTAATGAGAGGATTTTTTTGAGAAAGCAAATCGTCGGTGCTGACATCAATGCTGTAGTTTAAGTTCTTATCGAGCGTGCCGTAGTAGTGCTGCCCGTTGATATCAAGATCAACCACATCTCCAGGATTCACATCACCTGTCGCGTGACCAGTAATTGTGGTTTTTGGGTCGTGGGCTTCATGATTATTAATAACATTATCATCGGTGACAGGGTCAATGGTGATGGTGGCATGCGCAGCGTCATCATGTGAAACATCGTGTGTCGTTCCAACCGTAATCGTGTTCCCTGCCGCATCTTTCCCATCGACAGTTGCAGTGATATGCGGATCAGCCAGCAGTCCTGCGGTACTTACGTCTACTGAGTAACCGAGTCCACCGTTGAGATACCCTTGCGGCCCGACCACGGCATCGTACTCAACGCCATTAACAAACACATGAACGATATCACCCGCGTGCACATCACCGCTGACTCTACCGTTAATCGTGGTGGTGCCGTTGTCTGACTGCTGTTCTTTACCATTGAGAACATCATCACCTGTTACCTTATTAATGGTGATGGTGGCATCCGCATGAGCGTCAATGCCTACAGAATCATCGGCAGTCCGAACATCATGGTTTTGCGCGGCATCAGTGACGTCAATGCTGGCGTGAATATGAGGGTCGGCCTGAATATCTGCCGTATCTACTGGGATGCGGTAGCCAAAAATCGGATTACCGTTGCTATCAACACCTTCATTTTCGACAAAGCCATGATAGGTGTGGCCATTCACCGTCAACGTTACCGGGTCGCCCACATGCATTTCACCAGTCACTTTACCCGTCACCAGGGTGAAATGATTGTGCAGTTCCATGTCGTTAAGCGTGTTATCCGAGGTCACCGGATCAATGGTGATATTGGCATCAATCTGAGTATCAACAATTATATGTTGCGTAGCGCTCACGTTAACCACGTTATTTGCATCATCGGTACCAGTGACGGTGACTTTAATATCGGGGTCTGACATCAGATCAAATGTACTGACCTGGAAACTGTATTCCAGAGCACCGGTATCTGGATCTCTGAATACATGGGTCGTCATATCAATACCGTTGATATCAAGATGAACCAGGTCGCCAACCTTGACATCGCCACCAACGGTACCCGTGATCGTTGTTGTGCCATTATGCGACTCAACGCCGTTGATCATATTGTCGCCAGTCACCGGATTGATGGTAATGGTCGCGTCAGCATGCAAATCAATGCGTACGTTTTCCGTCCCTGGAGTAAGCACCACGTTACCCGCATCATCATGACCACCGATGTATGCCGTTGGATGCGGGTCGGCGAGCAGGTCCCCTGGGGGAACATCAATGCTGTAACCTAACGCCCCATTTTGATGCGGCAGCTCATAAACAGTCCCCACGTAGGCATGCCCGTTGACGATAATGATTACTTCATCGCCAACACGCACATCACCGTTCACCGTGCCGGTAACCTTGATGTAGTTCTGCTGAGATTCTGAATAATTGATGATGCCATCGCCGGTAATCGGATCAATGGTGATACTCGCTGCCGCATGGTTATCGATATGAACGGTGTGGTCAGTGCTCTGGGTAACTTCATTGCCTGCCGCATCATAAGCGGTAACGGTGGCGATGATTTTAACGTTGCCGTCCAGCTCTTTCAGGTTGTCACCGAATGCCGAAGAATCTACCGGGATTTGATAACCAAGATGGCCGTTACCTAAATCGACCACTTTGCCGGTGTAAATATGGCCGTTAATATCAAGAACGACCTTATCGCCTACTTTCGCATCGCCGCCGACATCGCCCGTCACCAGTTGCTTAGGCGTGTTCAGCTCATCGTAATTCAGTGTCGGGCCAGCGCTAAGATCGTGAATATTGATAGAGGCATCGGCATGAGTGTCGAGCGTGACGTGGGTATGTTGGTTCGCCACTGCAACATTTCCTGCAACGTCAAAGCTGGTCACCGTCACCGAGACATCATTGTCGCCCTCATGCAGAATGCCCGGCGGGACGGGCACCTCGTAGTGCAAATGACCGTCAGCACCCGCCACCACCACGCCATCGTAATTATGGCCATCGATAGTGACCACGACTTTGTCGCCCGCTTTTGCATCTTTCCCGTTAACATCACCAGTAATCATGGTGTCATGCTGCGATTCACCATGGTTAACCACGTTATCGCCCGCCACCGTATTGATGTTCAGTCCGTTGTAAGCATGGTTATCGACATGAATAGTGTGATCGGTGCTCGAAATGGCTTCGTTGCCAGCGGCATCATGAGAGATGACAGTCACCGTAACGGAAACATCTTTATGCAGAATGGTGTTGTTATCACCGAATTCTGATGAAGGAACCGGGATCTTATAGCCCAGCTTGCCGTTACCCATATCGACAACGTGGCCCACATAATAGTGACCGTTAATCTCCAATGTGACTTCATCACCGAGTTGCGCATCACCGCCGACAAAACCGGTAATAGTCTGATTATGTTGGCTCAACTCACTGTGGTTCAGGGTGTTGTCCTGGGTGACGTCATTCACAGTGACGGAAGTGTTAGCTTGGGTATCAACCGTCACTGTCTGGTTGGCGATGGCAATCGCTTCGTTGCCCGCCGCATCAAAGCTGGTGACGGTCACCTTCACATCATTGCTGCCTTCGTGCAGCGCGCCGTCCGGTAGCGGCACTTCGTAATGCAGCTTGCCGTCAGAACCCTTCACCACCACGCCGTCATAGTCATGACCGTTGACGCTGACCACCACATGGTCGCCCGCTTTCGCATCGCCGCCCACATCGCCGCTGATAAAGGTCGGCATATGGGATTCATGGGCGTTCACTGTGTTATCGCCCGCCACCGGGGTAATGGTCAGGGTGTCACTGGCTTCGGTGTCCACCACCACGTTCTGGGTGGCGGTGGCAATCGCTTCGTTGCCCGCCGCATCAAAACTGGTGACGGTCACTTTGACATCATTGCTGCCTTCGTGCAGTGCGCCGTCCGGCAGCGGGACTTCGTAATGCAGCTTGCCGTCTGATCCCACCACCACAATACCGTCGTAGTTCTGACCGTTGACGCTGACCACCACATGGTCGCCCGCTTTCGCATCGCCACCCACATCGCCGCTGATAAAGGTCGGCATATGGGATTCATGGGCGTTCACTGTGTTATCGCCCGCCACCGGCGCAATGGTCAGGGTGTCACTGGCTTCGGTGTCCACCACCACGTTCTGGGTGGCGGTGGCAATCGCTTCGTTGCCCGCCGCATCAAAACTGGTGACGGTCACTTTGACATCATTGCTGCCTTCGTGCAGCGCGCCGTCCGGCAGCGGCACTTCGTAATGCAGTTTGCCGT
Source organism: Buttiauxella cochleicola (assembly GCF_021282435.1). Lineage (NCBI taxonomy): Bacteria > Pseudomonadati > Pseudomonadota > Gammaproteobacteria > Enterobacterales > Enterobacteriaceae > Buttiauxella > Buttiauxella cochleicola. The sequence goes on from NZ_JAJSOT010000001.1 coordinate 537,507, forward strand.
CTGATCCCACCGCCACAATACCGTCGTAGTTCTGCCCGTTGACGCTGACCACCACATGGTCGCCCGCTTTCGCATCGCCACCCACATCGCCGCTGATAAAGGTCGGCATATGGGATTCATGGGCGTTCACTGTGTTATCGCCCGCCACCGGCGCAATGGTCAGGGTGTCACAGGCTTCGGTGTCCACCACCACGTTCTGGGTGGCGGTGGCAATCGCTTCGTTGCCGGCTGCATCAAAGCTGGTGACGGTCACTTTGACATCATTGCTGCCTTCGTGCAGCGCACCGTCCGGCAGCGGGACTTCGTAATGCAGCTTGCCGTCTGATCCCACCACCACAATACCGTCGTAGTTCTGCCCGTTGACGCTGACCACCACATGGTCGCCCGCTTTCGCATCGCCACCCACATCGCCACTGATAAAGGTCGGCATATGGGACTCGTGCGCGTTCACCGTGTTATCGCCCGCGACGGTATGAATGGTCACATTATTATTTGCCTGGGTATCGACGATGACATTCTGATTAGCGGTGGAAATCGCGATGTTACCGGCATCATCGACACCAGTAACCGTCACTTTGACATCATTGCTGCCTTCGTGCAGCGCACCGTCCGGCAGTGGGACTTCGTAATGCAGTTTGCCGTCAGGCCCTTTCACCACCACACCGTCGTAGTCATGACCGTTGACGCTGACCACCACATGGTCCCCCGCCTGCGCATCACCTGTGACATCACCACTGATAAAGGTCGGCATATGGGACTCGTGCGCGTTCACCGTGTTATCGCCCGCGACGGTATGAATGGTCACATTATTATTTGCCTGAGTATCGACGATGACATTCTGATTAGCGGTGGCAATCGCGATGTTACCGGCATCATCGACACCAGTAACCGTCACTTTCACATCGTTGTTGCCTTCGTGCAGCGCGCCGTCCGGCAGTGGGACTTCGTAATGCAGTTTGCCGTCAGCCCCTTTCACCACCACACCGTCGTAGTCATGACCGTTGACGCTGACCACCACATGGTCCCCCGCCTGCGCATCACCGGAAACCTCTCCACTGATAAAGGTCGGCATATGGGATTCATTGGTATTTACCGTGTTATCACCGGCTACGGTGTCTATGGTGATGGTATTGTGTGCGAGAGTATCGAGAGTAACGGTTTTGTCTTCGGTGGCGATCGCTTCGTTGCCGGCCGCATCAAAACTGGTGACCGTTACCTTCACATCATTGGCACCTTCGTTAAAGACATTGGTCGGCACCGGCACTTCGTAATGCAGCTTGCCGTGAGGCCCTTTCACCACCACACCGTCGTAGTCATGACCGTTGACGCTGACCACCACATGGTCGCCCGCTTTCGCATCGCCGCCCACATCACCGTTGATGAAAGTCGGCAGATGAGATTCGTTGGCGTTAATGGTGTTGTCGCCAGCTACCGTGCCAATGGTTACTGAGTTATGAATATCGAGATCAATATCGACATGATGATCGCTTGATGCCTGGGTAGTATTGCCCGCCGCATCTGTCGACGTCACTGTGGCATGGATATTGGGGTCTGCCAGCAACCCTTGTGTTGAGACATCAATCTGATAACCCAACTTACCATTACCAAGATCAACAACCACGCCGTCATATTCCTGGCCATCGACCATTAAGACCACTTTATCACCCACCGCAGCATCGCCGGAGACTGTGCCGTGAACAGAAGTCAAATTCTGATGGGACTCATTGATATTGATGGTGTTGTCAGATGTTACGTTATCAATGGTGATATGGTCTTGCGGGCCAACGGTATCAATGACAGCGTCGGCCGTGCTTGTTGCGGTGCGGCCTGCAACATCAGTTGCCGTGGCTAAAACAGAAATGTTGCCATCTGCCAGTCCACTTAAGTCAGGTTGTGTGGTCCAGTGGCCATCAATGACCGGAACATCAATCGTAATTGTATTATTTTGGCTATCTGTAAAAGTCAGAATGACGTGATCTTCATTGCTTGTCCCACTGACGTGAGCGTGGTCGATTTCATTTTTGTTAACATAACCATCGTTACCAGCAAAATCGTCGATGTGAACAAGGGGAGGAAGAACAGGAGAGGAACTTGAATCGTTGCCAGTCGTCAGCCCACTTTGAGGGAGGTTAATTTCTGGTGTTGGAACGCCTAACCCCAAGGTGTTGAAACCAGCAGAAGGATCAACCACTTTTCCCGTTAAATCTAATTGAACGAGGGTATGTCCGCCACCACCACCTTCAATATGTACCGGTGTTTCATTACCCGCAGCGGTCGCTTCTAATGCTTTTGTCGGGTCAACGCCATCGGTAATGGCTTTTTGCAAAGACGCGACATCCTGAGTGTCATGTTCGGCGGTATTAACTGCATTCACGCCATGTTCTGTCCAGTGGCTATTACGCCCCAGATCCATCGTCTTACCATTCGGCAGGGAGACACTAACCGCGCCACTGTCACCAGTAACAATCTCCTCACCACTAAATATTCTGTCACCTTCTATCAAGAGGCGCTGTGAGCCGTCTGCTTCAACTACATAAACCAGGCCAATTACAGCTTTAATCACACCAAGTAAATTGCTCACGAGCTACTCCTCTTGAATATTGTTGTTATTTTTATAAAAGCTACAATTAATTAAAAACCCTACAACACAATTCTTTCATTTGAATGTGCCAACAGAATACAAAATGCCCATTAATGGATATTTATAAGTATGAGCTTCTAAAGATGTAGAAAAAATACAATTTGTTGAATTTCACTATTGTAGCTTTGAAGGAGTCGTAGACATAATTGAAAGATGATGGGAAGTGAAACGGCGCATTGCAGAGTATTAAATTTCATTTCAAATTAAATCTACGCTTATGCTAGTAATATAAACATGTAGTTATGTGTAAATTAATATGAAAAATCTTGTTACGGAGTGGGTTTTAACAAGGTGTAAGTTAGTTTTTGTTAAAGTGAGTAATAGTTGGAATGAGCCCTGCAACTGAAACACCCCAGATGAACCCTCTCTTTCTTCAATAACTTCCCCGTAGATCCCGTTGTTACCAAATTGTATTAATTAAAAAGATAACCCGCCATTTTCCCAATGCTAGTCGCCAAAAACATAATCAGTTAAAAATTCCAAAAAGATTCCTGAAAGGGTTGGTTTTTAATCAACCAGCAGAATAAGAAAAAAAATAATGGTTAATTTAAATATTTAATTTTACCAAATGAGCCATAGAATTTATTTAATACTCAAAATGACGCATTAAACACAATTTAATATTGGTATTAACAACATGACGCAAAAAATAACATTATCTTTTTCTAAAACTCTGGCGCTTGGTGGGATGACTCTCGCACTCTTTCTTGGAGCCGGGAATATTATTTTCCCACCACTGGTTGGTATGCAAGCTGGGAGTAATACGTTTACAGCTGGATTTGGTTTTATCATCACCGCAGTATTATTCCCCGCGCTGGCCATCATATCGCTGGCCATCAATGGTGGTGATATTAATGAGTTAACTCGGCCATTAGGTAAACGAGTAAGTTTCATTTTTATGAGTGTCTGCTTTCTAACTCTTGGTGTTCTGTTTGGGACTCCAAGAACAGCAACAATCAGCTACGAACTTATTGCTCACGGAGCAAAGGAGTCCTGGGGTCAGAAACTTCTATTTTCAGTGGCATTCTTTGGCCTTGCCGGCGCAACACTGGCCAAGCCGGGGAAACTACTAGAGATAGTAGGATTTGTTCTTTCGCCTTTGAAGATCAGCGCATTAATTTTCATTGGAATTTGCGCATGGATTCATCCAATTGGTGCCATTACTGTTGCAGAAAATGCCTATGAGGTACATCCATTCAACATGGGTTTTATAAACGGCTATCAGACCCTGGACGTTATTAGTGCCCTCTGCTTTGGCGCGATTATTACGCATACCTTGCAACAACGCGGCATTGCCCATAAAGCCGGAATTTTTAAATACTCCACAACTGCCGCCGTTATTGCCGCAGTGGGGCTGATTCTGATTTATGTCTGCTACCTTTCAATGGGTGCTCACAGCCCAGTATTACATGCCACTAATGGGCTGCAGATCATCAGTATATTTGTGGAAACCCTATTTGGTGCTTATGGACGTATCCTTCTGGCGGCGATAATTACCCTTGCCTGTCTGGTCACGGCAATCGGCCTGATAACCGGTACTGCCCAATATTTCAACCAAAATACTGGAGTATCTTATGGATTGCTGGTCGTCATTTCGCTGATTGCTTCTGCTGGTATTTCCGTGCTTGGCCTAAATTCGCTGACTGCTTTTGCTGTGCCAGTACTTTGCGCCATTTATCCAGCAGCATTAACCGTTGTGGCCCTCGGGATCATTCGCAAATGGATTGATATTCCGAGTAATTTATATGGAATCATTTTTTACAGCTCACTCTTGATAGGGATTATGAGTCTGTTTGTCCACAGCTAAGTAATATCCAACTATTAATATTTTGGACGCTGGCCGATAAACAGAGTCCGTTATAATGAGATTTAAGGATCTGCAGTCTCAACAAGACTACAGATCCTTTTCACTATATTCATTCCGGTGTTCATCAAACTTCCTTCCGAATTTAATTGCCTACTGAGAGGTTTAGGTGTTTGAAGATGCTCAGATTTTTTCCTGATTAACCCGATTGGACAGCTCCTGATGGCTTTCTTTCCTTTCGCTATAGCGGTCGGCCAGATACTCAGTATGCCCTTTCAGGATTAACGTTATTTTGAACAGTTCTTCCGCGACATCCACAATCCGGTCATACCAGGCTGAGGGTTTCATACGTCCTTCATCATCAAATTCTTGCCACGCCTTCGGTACTGATGACTGATTTGGAATGGTGAACATTCGCATCCAACGTCCAAGTATTCGCATCTGATTTACCGTATTGAATGACTGCGAGCCACCGCTAACCTGCATTACGGCCAGTGTTTTCCCTTGTGACGGACGAACAGCGCCTTCGCTCAGTGGTATCCAGTCAATCTGAGCCTTCATCACTGAACTCATGGCTCCGTGTCTTTCCGGAGAACTCCAAACCATTCCATCACACCACCTGACCAGTTCTCGCAATTCGAGCACTTTCGGATGGGTTTCCGGTGCGTCATCAGGTAAAGGCAGGCCGGAAGGGTTAAAGATTTTCACCTCGGCCCCCATTTCGCTAAGTAAACGCCCTGCTTCTTCGGCTGCAAACCGGCTGTACGATCGCTGCCGAACTGAGCCGTAGAGGATCAAAATACGCGGCATCGATTGGGTATCGTTTTGCAGTTTGCTGGCAATCTCATCATCAAAACATTCCCGTTCGATTGCTGATAAATGCGTCATGAAATTTCTCCATCTTAAACACTAAGCTTTAAAAGAAAACATATATGATTTATCATATGTATCATAAATTCATAGCGAGGTTCAACATGCTACAGCCTGTTCAGCTTTTTAAACTGCTTGCCGATGAAACCCGTTCAACCATCGTGATGCTACTCCAGGAGTCCGGTGAGCTATGTGTCTGCGACATCTGTTCAGTGACAGCAGAATCCCAACCAAAAATATCGCGTCATATGGCGCTATTACGAGAAGCAGAGCTGGTCACCGATCGCCGGGAAGGAAAATGGGTGCATTATCGCCTGTCACCACATATGCCGGCCTGGGCTGCGACCATTATTGAATCCGCCTGGAATAGTGAGCGAGAGAACATCCAGAAAAAGCTCAGTGCAGCTTCATTATCCTCATGTTGATAACGATGAAACACATTTACTTATTCAAATATGTTTGGAGTTTGTAATGTTAGTGGCTAGTGCGATTTTTTTGCTCACTCTTGTTTTGGTCATCTGGCAACCCAGAGGTCTTGGGATTGGCTGGAGCGCCATACTAGGCGCTGGTCTGGCATTACTAACAGGTGTCGTTCACCCTGGGGATATCCCGATAGTCTGGCAAATAGTCTGGAATGCGACTGCCACCTTTATCGCGGTGATAATCATCAGCCTACTGCTGGATGAGTCTGGCTTCTTTGAATGGGCCGCATTGCATGTTGCACGCTGGGGCAATGGCCGCGGCCGACTGCTTTTTACCTGGATTGTTTTGCTGGGTGCAATGGTGGCGGCACTGTTTGCCAATGATGGTGCAGCACTTATTCTGACTCCGATTGTCATTGCGATGCTGCTGGCGCTGGGTTTCAGCCGGGGGGCTACGTTAGCTTTTGTCATGGCTGCAGGGTTTATCGCTGATACGGCCAGTCTGCCGCTGATTGTCTCGAACCTGGTGAATATCGTTTCGGCCGATTTCTTTAACCTTGGTTTCACGCAATACGCAGCCGTGATGGTGCCGGTTAACCTTGTCGCCATTGCGACAACGCTGGTTATGTTGCACCTGTTTTTCCGTAAGGACATCCCCGCCGTTTACGACGTTGCTCTGTTAAAAGAGCCAAAAGAAGCAATCCGGGATCCCAGTACTTTTAAAGCCGGTTGGCTGGTCCTTCTTTTGCTATTAGTGGGGTTCTTTGGCCTGGAACCACTCGGCGTACCAGTCAGTCTGGTGGCCGCCGTTGGGGCACTGATTCTGCTTGCTGTGGCAAAGATCGGTCATACCATTAATACCGGAAAAGTGCTGCGCGGTGCGCCCTGGCAGATTGTGATTTTCTCGCTGGGTATGTACCTGGTGGTCTATGGTTTGCGCAATGCGGGACTGACTCACTACCTTTCCGCCCTACTCAATCAACTTGCAGAGCAAGGATTGTGGGTGTCGACATTAGGAACAGGGTTCCTGGCAGCCTTCTTGTCATCAGTTATGAACAATATGCCGACTGTTCTGATCGGAGCCCTATCAATTGATGGCAGCGTTGCTTCGGGTGTTATCAAAGAAGCAATGATTTACGCCAATGTTATAGGTAGCGATTTGGGGCCAAAAATCACCCCTATTGGCAGTCTGGCGACATTGTTATGGCTGCATGTTTTGTCGCAGAAAAATATAACGATTACCTGGGGATATTACTTCCGAGTAGGCATAGTCATGACTATTCCTGTGTTGATCGTCACGCTTGCGGCATTAGCCCTGCGGTTGTCAGTAGCCCTATAACTATTGTTTAAATTACAGGCCTGGAAGAGATATTTTATGGGCCTAAACGAGAGATCAACACGATGAGCAATGTAACTATTTATCATAATCCCGCTTGTGGAACGTCCCGTAACGCATTGGAATTAATTCGCAACAGTGGCACTGAACCCACAGTTATTCTGTATCTGGAAACGCCGCCAGCCCGTGATGAACTGAAAAAGTTAATCGCCGATATGGGGATCACGGTCCGTGCGTTATTACGTAAGAATGTCGAACCTTACGAACAATTAGGGTTGGCAAGCGACTCCTTCAGTGACGACCAGTTGATTGATTTCATGTTGCAGCACCCAATCCTGATTAACCGGCCAATTGTTGTCACCCCTCTGGGTACCCGGCTATGTCGGCCTTCAGAAATAGTTCTGGATATATTGACTGATGGGCAACGTGGCGCATTCACCAAAGAAGATGGTGAGCAGGTTGTTGATGTACAAGGTAAGAAAATCGACAAATAGAGGACAATCAACGAACTATTAGCCGCTGCAGGTTTTAATTCTTGCAGCGGCTATTTGCTGTGTTTGTGCAGGAATAGAATCCTCGATTCACCATGCTTCTGGTTCGCGAAGCATATGTACAATATTACAGGGGCTCATTACCCATCCTCCTTTAAATCCCTCTGGCAAAGGCTCGACAGCATCACATCTGACAACTCCACACTTTTCGATATGTGTTTCAGCTGACTTAAAATCGGGTGTGAACATTTCAAGCCAGACCTCAGCCTGGCTCAAACCTGGTGCTTCATCAATCCACAAACGGTTCGGGCCAAATACAAACCCGGTAGCGGGTGATTTATCTGTGATTTCCTTGAGCCCGATGGCATTACGATAAAAATCAAGCGTCTGCTGGTATTGGTGTGATGGCACTTTAATCGCGATATCAATACCGCCCTTAATGTCTGCATTCATAAAATTTTCTCCTGACTTAACGTTGCAAAAAGCAGAACAGTACAAGACAGATTTTGAGGAAAAGACGAGCCATTGCGCTCATCTGTCAGGATAGTCGAGAGGGAGAAAATTGGATGGGCTACAGCTCAATGGACATGTCCATGCAGCGCAGGTCTGCCTGGGCAAGAGCAGAAGAATGGAGGTTTTCACGTAGTAGAATAAAGCCATGTTTTTCATAGAAAGATTGCGCGTTAGGCGTCGAGGACAATGTTAATTGTTTAAAGCCACGTTTACGCCCTTCATCTTTAATCGCTTGCAGAATAAGCCCGGCAAACCCTTTGCCGATATAATCGGGCGAGGTAAAAATAGCCTCAACACTCCCCTCAGAAAGATCGAGATAACCTGTGGCGACAGGTCGATTGTCTTGCCCATCAACCACGAAAAATGGATTGTCCGCGATAACCACTCTATATTTTTCAGGCATTGCTTCAGGTGTCCATGCTGCAATTACCGCAGCGCTGTAACTATTCTGGCATCCATGGCGTATAGCTTGATTTCTGATGTTCCAGCACTCTTCTGCCTCTGCAGGCGTTGCCAATCTAACTTTCATCACTTCACTCCCCATTTGCGCGAATTTACCTGAATCACGTTATTCACCCGAACCTTTACTTTTTTCATACCCTATTTAAAATGTCTATAATCATTTCTTCTTTATAGGTATTCGTCCAATGCGCCATTGATGCTGCCGTCTATCTGACGGCCAATTTACTAGTCCCGACTTATCGGGCCAGTTTCTGGCATCTATGGAGTAGTTACATGACGAATTCATTCATTACGCTTGAAAGCGTATCTTTTGTATTACCTGACGGCACACCGCTGTTCTCACAACTCAATGAATCTTTCGACTCACGTCATACCGGCCTTGTTGGGCGAAACGGTGTGGGTAAAAGCGTTCTCTCGCAAATTCTGGCCGGGATAATCCCTCCTTCATCGGGCAGATGTAACTGTTCCGGCGTTGCGTATTATCTGGCTCAGCAAACCCACTATCAGGCAGAAATGACCGTTGCAGAACTCGCAGGGATTCAATCCATTTTTGGCGCACTTGAGCGCATCGAAATGGGTAGTGTCTCAATGGCAGATTTTGAATTGGTCGGCCAGCAGTGGGATATACGCCAGCGTTTGGACATTGAGTTAGAGCGGTGTGAACTGGGGCATCTTGCGCCATCAACACCTGTCAGCCAGTTGAGTGGCGGCGAAGCCATGCGCGTGTCACTCATAGGGGCCTTGCTTTCACAGGCCGATTTTTTGATTCTCGATGAACCCAGTAACCACCTTGATAGAGCAAACCGACTTGCATTGATTGCTCAGTTACAACGCTGGCCTGCCGGGCTATTGGTGGTAAGCCATGACCGAGAATTGTTGGAATCGATGCAGCGGATTGTTGAGCTTTCATCCATCGGCTTGAACAATTATGGCGGCAATTACTCGTTTTACGCCCAGCAAAAAACGCAAGAAACACAAAGCGCACTTCAGCTGCTGGAACAGAGAAAACGTGAACGCCAGCGCGAACAGAAGAACCTTCAGGATCAGAAAGAACGTTTAGAGAAACGGCAATCGCGTGGTCATCGCCAGGGGCGAGAAGCTAATCAGGCTAAAATTTTGCTGGGTGGACAAAAGCAACGCAGTGAATCGTCGGCCGGTAAATTAAACCAACTCCATCTCGCCGCTCAGGAATTACTTGATCAACGCGTGCATGAAGCGGCAACGCGCGTTGAAGATAATGCTGAAATCGTTGTGCATTCGCTTGCTGTGAACTCTCCTTCACGGCGTCTGGTTGCAGAGCTAAATCAGATACAACTGCCTTTCGTGACAGCTTTTTCTTCACCATTGAACCTGTCGATATACGCTCAGCAACGCATCGGTATCGTTGGATGTAACGGCTGCGGAAAATCGACACTTTTAAACGTACTATCTGGCAAACTTCAGCCATTAAGCGGTGCTTTCCGTATCCCACATGGGCATACCTTACTTAATCAACATCTCGACAACCTTGATCCGCAACGTTCAGTTCTGGAGCAGATACGTGAAGCCAACCGCAATGCCAGTGAAGCTGATTTGCGCATGCGGCTTGCGCAGTTGGGCCTGGATGCTCACAAAATCCAAATTGCCAGCGGATGCCTGAGTGGTGGTGAGCGCCTGAAAGCTGCGCTGGCGTGTGTGTTGTACGCTGATCCCGTGCCACAACTATTGCTGCTCGATGAACCCAGCAACCATCTGGATTTGCCTTCTATTCAGGCACTGGAGACAATGCTGCGGACTTATCAGGGGGCATTGGTGGTGGTTTCGCACGATGAGACGTTCTTGAAAAACCTGAATTTAACTGAACGCTTATCTATCACCGAGGGTAGCTGGCAACTTGAGGCGTGTTAAACGATTAAGGGGAAGTAAAAGATCATCAGCATGATAGCTAGTTTGTGACACTTGATTTGATCATCATGTTTTTAATAGGCTCTTTGTCGTTACCACAATGGCTATCGCGCAATTTTGCAAAGCAGAAGGTGAATGATCGTTGAATACGAATAAATATGGTCAGCCTGTGGGTTTCCCGCTTTCCGACTGGCAACCTGCACCCTTTCCGGCCCGAGCCCAGCTCTGTGGCCATCACTGTTATCTTTTACCTCTTGAAACCAGCCATTGCGGTGATCTTCTTGAAGCGTTCTCACAGGCGCCTGATGATAGAGACTGGACCTGGCTTGGTGCTGAGCAGCCTACCTGCTTAGAGCAAATGCAGCTTTGGGTTGAGAATAAAATTAACGATTCCGGGCTGGTTGCATGGGCCGTGGCGGAAATAAACAGTAGTCTTCCGGTTGGTGTCGTCTGCTTTAGCAATATTGATGTTGTTAACGGTGCGATCGAAATAGGACATGTCACTTGGTCACCCAGGATGCAACGAACCGCCATGGGCACAGAAGCCATATTTTTGTTGCTGAAAAATGCATTTTCTCTGGGCTATCGGCGCGTGGCATGGCGTTGTGACTCGCTCAACCTGGCTTCCAGAAATGCGGCAGACAGACTGGGATTCACATTTGAAGGACGCTTCCGTCAGGCCATGACACGCAAACAACGCAACCGTGACACGGACTGGTTATCTATTATCGATATTGAATGGCCAACAGTAGAAAGCGCACTTTCAGGCTGGCTTTCACCGGGCAATTTCAGTGCTCGCGGAGAGCAAAAGCGAAAACTTGCGAGTTTTCGAAGTAACCCATAACGTTTTCAATACTGATGCAATATGGTCGCTGGTGCGGCCATATTTGCTCCATCGTATTACGCGCTATTGCCCGCTATCAGTGATTTCAGCCCTAAGCCATTGCTCGAAAGCCTGTAGTGCAGTGTCATTTATTCCAGTCTCTACTGGTTTCACCAGGCAAAAGTTTTTACTCAGCACTTCAGATTTGGGCCAGGGCGCTGCAAGTGCCCCACTGCTGAGATCTTTTTCAACATACATCCACGGTACTAATGCCACGCCATCTCCTGCCAGCGCCGCTGCGATTGCCATTTCGTGAAGGTCATATCTGACCCCTTGTGCCGGATTATCGAGGAAAATTCCACTTTCACAAGCGTAGCTATACCAAGCCTCTGGATTTTGTCTGCGATGAATTCGCGGTAGCTCGTTTAACAGGCTGGAAAGATCTGTATCTGTAAGCAGCTCTGGATGACATACCGGAACCAGATTCTCCTTAAACAGGAAATCCATGCGCATACCCGCCCACGCGGGGTGATCGAAATGCACTGCCGCATCAAAGCCACTACCGGTAAGAATAAATGGATCGATTCTGGCCGCTATATTCAGTGTGATGTCTGGATGCTGCTTTCTGAAACCGCTCAAGCGAGGAATGAGCCAGCGGCTGGCAAAGGTCGGCAGCGCAGCTAACTCCAGACTTCTGTTTCCTTCCGGCATTCCCGTTATGTATTGAGTATCTCGGTCCAGGCGCTCAAGCGTTTCACCCACGTGACGCGCATAGCGCGCCCCGACAGGATTGAGCTTCACGCGACTTCCCGTTCGGTCAAATAGCTTACATTTCAGTAGCGATTCGAGGCGTGCAATTTGACGGCTGATGGCACCTTCCGTCAGCGAGAGTTCTTCTGCCGCACGGGCAAAATTACCGTGTCTTGCTGCGGCTTCAAAAGCCAGCAACGAAGCGCTACTGGGGATATTTCTACGCATAACCGCTGCCTTTTTAGTTGAGGGTGGGTTTTATCGTCAGTGACAAAATGTCACTGAATCATGAAATAATATCGATTCAGAAGCGATAATACAGCGTGTAGCATGACGAAATGTCAGTTGAAGGATTATTCCTTCTCCACAATTTGTCATGCTCTCAAGAGGAACTGTTCATGAGCTACCCGTCCTTTGCATCTCATCAAATCGGTGATTACCGGGTTACCGTCCTGAGTGACGGCAATATGTCTGCAAGCCTTGAATTATTGTGCGGTATTGATATTGCTGAGGCTGGTGAAATACAGCGTAATGCCGGGATTTCTGAACCAGGCAATATTCACATCAACTGTTATCTTATCCGTGGCGCTGGGCGAACCATTTTGGTTGATGCGGGTACAGGTGGTCTGAATAATGCTGGAGGGAAGCTCAAGGAAAACCTTTATGCTGCCGGCAGTAGCCCAGAAGAAATAGATACCCTTCTTTTAACGCACGGTCATCCTGATCACATTGGCGGCCTGCTCGACATTGAGGGGCGCGCCGTTTTTAAGAATGCGACACTCCATCTTAATGCTCTGGAAGCAAAATACTGGCGCAATGATACCTGGCAAAAACAAGCAAGTGAGCGTGGTCAACGCAATTTTGCGCTGGTGCGCCGAACGCTGGATGTCTATGAAAAGAGAGTCAGATTTTTGGATGGGAATGAGATTGTTAAGGGTATTCATTCGGTCTGGCTTCCGGGGCACACGCCAGGTCACACCGGGTTTCGCATTGAGTCGGATAATAAAAACCTGGTGATTTGGGGAGATATTGTCCATTTTCCGCATATACAATCAGCGCAACCGGCTGTTTCTATTGCATTTGACTGCGACCCGGTACAAGCGGAAGCGACCAGGAAAGAAATTCTGGAACAAGCAGCTCGAGAAAAATGGCTCATTGCAGGCATGCACTTTGCCAGACCAGGATTTGCTCACGTTATTCCTGAAAATGATGGGTATCGTATCGCATATTTTGAAGACTAACAGGCTACTGAAGAGCAAAGGATTGCTCGGAATCAATGCTTTAAAGATCTCGTTCTATTCAATTCACAGTGAGCTGGAATAATCGTAAAAAAGCGACTTTGCCCTTTTCTGTAATTGCCACTTCTCTGTAACCAGCGATTTTAGTTATCCACCCCTTTTGTTCAAAGAACAGCATCAGTGCAGCACCAGCACTGCCTCCAAGGTGAAATCTTCTCTCGCTCCAGTCAAGGCAAGCACAGGAACTTTTGCGCCTGCTATTAGGATCGATGAGCACGCCCATATTCTGAAACTGGAGCTTTCCCATCGGCGAAAGCAGATTACCATCAGGAGAAAACCAGCCTTCTTTGAACATGAAGTTATAGATTCCAACAGCAACTTCTCCGGCCATATGGTCGTAGCATGTCCGGGCAACACGTAAATGTGTGGGTGTTTTGGTCTCAAGCGTCTTTCCACTGTGCACTGATACCACCATCAAAGTTTCAAGAAGAGCTGCAATATCGCTTCCAGCCAGGCGGTAATAACGATGCCGCCCTTGAGACAGGCATGTAACTAAGCGGCTATTAAGCAGTTTTGCGAGATGTGCGCTTGTTGTTGATGCGGCGATATTGGCAACCGTACTTAATTCTGTTGCCGTCCATGCCCGTCCATCCATTAGCGCACAAAGAATGCTGACCCGGGATGGGTCAGCAATGGCCGATGCAACAACTGACATGGATGTTTCGAGATAGTCAGTTTCATCAACAGCAGCTTTTGAAACTTTTAAATTCATTCCGCAGGCACTTCCCATTGTTTGGTTACTTTAGCGGCGAGGTCGTTATTGTCGGTCAGAAGAATCAAACGATTATTATGATCGCTATATTGTACATTGATATTAATTCCATTCAGAGCAATGACATTGGCAATTTCACCAAGCTCTCCGGGCTTTTCTTGTTTTAACTTTCTGATTAATGGCAATGTGATATTTTTAACATTCAAACCAGCCTCGCTAAGAACTTGCCGCGCAAGCTCACCATCTTCAACCAGAAAATGAGCATGGCTTTCATTACCGATGGTAAAAACTCCGCCGCCTTCAAGTCCTACCCCGCTTTGGCCCAGTAAAGATCCCAGCGATGACAGTGCCCCCGGAGTATTGGTAAGAATAACGTGAATGTCATACATGGCCAGAATCTCTATTTTCAGATGAATAATCGCGCAGGACATGTGCAACTCTGATTCTGTAAAAAGAAAATATAGATTCCCGCCCTTCAAATTGAGCAGCCTGGTGTTTTAGGTTTTGTTTCCACGCTATGACAGACTCTTCACTTTCCCACCATGACAGCGACAGGATTTTTCCTACGGTATTCAGACTTTGAAAACGCTCAATAGAAATAAATCCTGCAATTTGCTCCAGCTCTGGCTTTAATTCTGCAGCCAGTTGGAGATACCGCTCTTGTTGCGCAGGTATGGCATTCGCTTCAAAAATTACCGCAATCATAATACTGCTCCTGAATGTACGCTTGTGAGGCCTACTATAGGGATTCAATAAGATGATGCTTCGTTGGTAAGCGAAGTATGAATGTTCAGGAGAAGTTACAGGGGTTTTTAATCGCCATTACGTGCGCTGATTTGTATGCTCAGCGCAGGTTCTTTGGCTCAATTCGCCCAAGAGCATCTTCATAAAAGAAGAGGATTGCTGGCGTTAGTCGCTACGCGCTGTGGGCAACAGTATTAGCGCGGTACAACAAACAGTGATTTGCATTTTGGGCAGAGCAATGTTTGCCCCTGGCGAATTTTGTTAGCGGGAAAAGAGGCTTTATTTCCACAGATTGGACATGTCACAGTGCCATTTGTGGCGTTACTAAAGCGCTTCATTGCATAATCGAATATAGACATGATGATTAGCCTTTCAATGAATGAGGTTCATCGTATCACGCCCTGATCAAATAGCGCACAAATTATCCAGCAGGCAATTGAACCTTAAATTAATAAAAATATCTGCAGCCAGAAAATTAAAAATTTAACATTAAAAACTGTACCTTAATGCGTTGAATATCCAACAGTTGGGGTACAGTTCAGGTCGTTAAATTATGGTAATTTAAAATGTCTGCCAGTGACCTTCTGATGTATGTTTTTCCTGCTTCGTTGGGACTAAGAGCGGAGCCACAGGCATCGTGTTTTTATCTTCACCATTCAAACGTAAATTATTGGTTCTTTTTTGAAGTTCTACGACCTGGTTTTTTAAAACGTCTGAGGATTCCGCGAGCTCCACAACGACTGCAGCATTACTCAGAGTGACTTTTTCCAGTTCGGACAAAGCAATGGTTATTTGTTGAATACCTTTTTCCTGCTCATTAGTCGATATGAAAATATGCTCCATCAGCATGTTAAGATCATCTGATCCTGAAACGATGTCGTGCATGTTTTTTTCTGCTTCAGATACAAGTTTTGCACCCTGCATTACATTGGTATTTGTTTTTTCAATCAGTGCTTTTATGTTTTTGGCAGACTCAGAGCTTTTTTGAGCTAACACCCGAACTTCACCCGCTACCACTGCAAATCCTTTGCCGTGTTCACCCGCTCTCGCAGCTTCAACTGCTGCATTAAGCGCCAGGATATTCGTCTGAAATGCTATCCCATCAATAATGCTAATAATTTCGGTCATTTTCTTCGAACAATCAGTAATGGATACCATATTCTCCGTGAGTTTATGCATCAACTGACTCCCATGACCTGCAGATTTATGGGCTTCATTGGTTATATCGTTTAACTGACGCGTGTTTTCTGCATTGCTCTTTGTCCCCGCTGAAATCTCTTCCATGCTTGATGCTGTTTGCATCAGCATGGCCGATTGCTGTTCAGTTTTGACTGAGAGTTCGGCACTTTGGTTAGCCAGCGTGCCGGATAAAATGCTGGCCGAATTGGATGATTTTCTTATATCCATGACCAGACTGGATATTTCTTTTGCGAGGCTATTTATCCCTGGAATCAATTTCCCCGCACAGTTATTACCAAACTCGCGGATAGAAATTGATAAATTCCCTGAATTTATTTCATCAATATTTCTTTTAACCTCGTTAATCGGCCTCACAAGATATTTAGTCATGTAAAACCATAAACTTGAGATCAAGACAACTCCGGTGATGTTCAACATGAGGATGACACTCACATTTGCTACCAGAAGGAATGCCATTAGATCAATGAAGACAAAAGAGGCAGATATAAAAACAAGGATAACGGTTCTTACGCTGTAGTTGTTAAGCATACCTAACCCTATAACATGTTTTGCTGGTTCTTTATTTATTGTCGGTATTGATGAAAAAGCCAGTGCGCAATAGAAATTGAAGCTATGTATTGCCATAAGCAAATGAAATAGTTTTTTACACTTCTTTACCCTTCTACTTTTGAAGCGGGAAAATGAGTCTATAAAAAAACGGCACCATCGTGCCGTTAGCTTCTCTACATCACTTACTGTTCAGAGCTTCATCTGGCCAGTATTTGTAACCATTAACCATGGCTTGTGCGGCAAGGCCTTTTTCGGTGAGTTCGTATACACCCACGGGTTTAGGCACAGCTACATTGTCCGGAGCGACAGCACTTGCCGAAGCCCCCAGCGCAGGCAACCCTTTATCGTCATATTTAGCCGCGGCATTCGCATCAGCGCCGACAATATAGCCATTCTTAATGAAATTGCTCAGCGCTTTGCTGTCCTTAAACACCAGTACGGTTCGCTGTTGCTTCACCCCCATCCCCAGTCCTGCGCCGGCCTGTGCCATCTTCATATAGGTGTCTTTCCCTGACCTGAGATCTTTCACAACACCATATCCACTGCCAAATCCAAATAACAAAATCTTGCTGCTGTTATTGGAGAACACCGCATACCCTTTTGACTTCAGAATCTCACTGCGGGCTTCAGGGTGGACCTTATACAGCTTTATCAGCGTATCAATTCGCATCTGCTGAATGGCACTTCGTTGCTGGCTAGCCGTATCGCCCTTTGCGCTACAACCCGCAATAGCCAAAGCGGCAATTAGAATGAGCTTTTTGTACTTCATCTATATCCTGATTCAAAAAATAGGCGGCAAAACGAACAAATTCTGTTGCCAAATACCAAAAATAAGAATGCGGATTTTATGTTTCAACAGTGTTGCGTGTTATTTAATTTGTGCTGAATTTTATTTTCTTTGTTTAATTTTATACAAAATTTAACTGGAAATAATTTGATGTTAAAGATCAACGTGGCGTGCGCAAAAATCAGCCAACCAGCTAATTAAGTGGATATTACGATGAATGTTATATATGGTTATTTCTTTACTTGATTATTGACGGAGTCTTTACTCATGAAACGTAAAAGTAAAAATATAGCTGAAGCATATTTCTTTTCGTTCTTAAGCTACCTGGTGACAAAGTGGATTTTTTCTGATCTTTACTATTACATGCCAAAATATCTATATCCCAGGCTATCTATAGTGTCGATTTTCTTCGCACTAAGTTTTGGTTTTCTAACCTACAAGTTATATAAACTTATCATTTGGGCATTTACAGATTAACCCCTTTGCGTACTGCCTGAATAATAACGCAGTGCGATTTTGAAATTAACAAAAACCATTAGTAAAAGTTAAGCATGATGGTTTATATCTGCTGAACCAAACCTTCAGCGAGAGAACTAAAAATAATGACGTGCGTTTTACCTTTGCTTGCCGCAGGCAGTTTACGACTGGCTTTAAACCCGCTACTTAACCATTTTACCCATCTCACCGGGATTGAGGTTGCAGCGCAATACGGCCCGGCAGGGTTATTGAGAGAGCGCATTGAAGCGGGAGAACCCTGTGCACTTTTCGCTTCTGCCAACCGGGAGCATCCTCAACACTTACTTGCGACAGGTAAAGCGATCAAAACCGAAACCTTCACCTGGAATCAACTGGTATTAACTACGCAAAAAAACGGCGACTGGCTGGACTTGCTCACTGACCCAGCATTAAGGGTTGGTACATCCACGCCTGGGTGTGACCCGTCTGGTGATTACACATGGGCACTGTTTGATAAACTCGAACAGTTTCACCAAGGTCTCGGGCAGCAACTGCGCCTGCGGGCAATTCCACTGGTCGGTGGCCGTGACACACTCAGCGTTCCGCCAGGTGAACTGGCTAGCGCCTGGATTTTGCGCCAGGGCTTCGCTGATGTGTTTATCGGCTATGCGCATTATGGCAAAGTGTTGGCCGAGCAACCGGATGTCCGTTGCGTCGCGATTGCGCCTGAGCACAATATTCGGTGCGAATATCAGTTGGCTGTGCTCGAAAACTCCGCAGAGGTAATAGCGCTGGTTGAATTTATTCTTAGCCATAAAGGACAAGCGTTTCTGACTAGCGCGGGTTTTTTACCACTCACTTCTCAATCGTAAAGAGTGGCGCAACAAATGGGGTGGCGTAGTTGTCCATCCTTATTTTACGCAACGTTAAACCATACGCTTGATACAGATTCGCTTCATTAACGATGGTATCGGTCGTGCCGGCCAACCATTTCCCTCCAGGCAAAAGTAGCAGCGTATAAGTTGCGACCTGTAATGCATGAACTGGGTCATGGGTGGTAAAAACGATGCCGCGTTGCTGGCGGTGAGCCAGATCGCTAATCAGTTGTAACACTACCTGTTGGTTAGCTAAATCTAGTGCTGAGCACGGTTCATCCAACAATAAGATTTGGCTGGCAGTCACAAGTGCGCGGGCAATCATCACTAATTGCTGCTGCCCGCCAGAGAGGGAAGTAAAAGGCGTTGAAACCAACTGTGCAATATTTAACTGTTCCAGCGCCTCGATAACTTTATGCTTGTCCTCACTACCCGGCTGTGAAAATAGCTTCACATGCTGCGCCCTTCCCATCAGCACCACATCTCTTACTGTGTACGGAAAGGGCAAGTGCGAATGTTGCGCAACAATACCAATTCCGCCCTCATTCTCTATATTCCCGGCAAGGGGTTTTAATGTACCTGTCAGTGTGTCAAGTAAAGTACTTTTCCCCAAACCGTTACGTCCGAGAACTGCCCAAACCTCCCCTTGCTGGCAGTGAAAGCTGAGCGGTTCAAACAACGGCTCTTTGTGTCCATATAACAGTCGCTGAACACGTAGTTCACCCGTTTTCATCGACGGCCTCTGCGGCTTGAGTGTATTAGCAAAAAGGTAAACAGCGGTGCCCCCAATAAAGCGGTGATGATTCCCAGTGGAATTTCGGCTTGCATTAACGTGCGGGCAATATCATCGACGACAATCATAAAACCGCCCCCCATCCAGAATGCTGTAGGAAGCAAACGGCGATGGTCAACTCCCACCAGAAGACGCGCCAGATGAGGAATGACTAATCCCACCCACGCGATACTGCCGCTGACAGCCACCTGTGCTGCGACCAAAAATGCACAGCAAACCAGTACGCTGCGTCGAAGTGGTACCACGGAAACACCCAATGCCTGCGCGTCTTTATCGTTAAGTGACAATAAATTAATGCGCCAACGTAACTGGAATAAAATCGCGGTAGAAATCATGACCGGAACAGCCAGCATTATAACTTTATGCCAGTTGGCGGTCGCGAAACTTCCCAACAACCAGAAGACGATGTTAGGTAAAACTTCTTCTGTATCGGCCTGATATTGAATAAGGCTTACCAGGGCTGCAAAAAAACCACTCAGAATGATGCCGGAGAGAATAAGCACCAACGCGTTTTCTCGCCCCTGCAAAGCGGCAATCGCATAGACCAGAATCAATGCACTCAGTCCGAAGAAAAATGTCGACCCCATCATCAATAATGGTTCAAGACCTAGCAGAATCGCCAGTGTGCCGCCAAAGGCTGCGCCTGACGTCACGCCGATGATATGTGGATCAACCAGCGGATTATGGAAAACCCCTTGCAGGGTTGCTCCACATAACCCCAGCGCACCACCGGCAAGCAACGCCATCAGAATACGCGGCAGTCTTACCGTCCAGATGACCTGGTTGGCAATACCTTGCGTATCGGAGTAATGCGTTAGCTGATGGAGAACTTCACTGAGCGTAAGTGAATATTGACCTACGCAAAGTGAAGCAACTCCCAGCAAAAGCACTGAGATAATCAGTACCAGTTGCTGGGGAATAAATGACTCACTGCTTAGCATCGGTCTGCCAGTTCACACGATAAAAGTTATGGTAATAATCTTGCGCCTGGGCATCAACATCGACGTTTTTGTAGGCATCCGGATAGAGTTTTTTCGCCATCCACAATTCACCAATCGCCAGGGCTTCCGGCATTGGGTAACCCCAGGCTTTCGCGTATTCCGGCATTAACCAGACACGATGGTTTTTCACGGCATCAATACCCTGCCAGTTCGGGTCATTCAGGATTTCAGTTACCACCTGCGGATAGCGATCTTGCACGAAGATAACTTGTGGATTCCACTGTAATACCTGTTCCAGAGAAACCTGGCGCGCCCCTTTTACGCTGGCTGCGGCGACGTTCAGCGCACCTGCGTGTTTCATCATAAGCCCAGTGTATTTTCCTGAGCCATAAGTCATCAAATCAGGGTTCGCCATGTAGACACGCACTTTCTGCGTATCCGGGATATTTGCAACCGGTGCGTTAAATTTCTCGCGCGCCGCAAAGGTATACTTGATGAGTGCTTCACCCTCAGGTTTGCGCCCCACCACATCTGCAATCAGGCGGATACCTTGTTTTAGCCCTTCGTTGTAGGCCTGCTCTTCATCCGCCATCGTCGGATTCATTTTATCCTGCTGCCCGTCAGCATCTTTTCTCAAAGAGACTGCCACGACAGGTATTCCAGCACTTTGAATCTGCTGAATCATCTCAGCGGGTGCATAGTTGGCGACGAATACTACTTGCGGATGAATAGCCAGCAAGCTTTCGATATTTACCGAGGTGAGATCACCCGGCGTCGGCAGCGAGGTAATCTCAGGCATAAAACGTGAAAACTCAGGGCCAAGCTGTTTTTTCCAGCTGGTCATCACTCCTGCTATTTCATTTTGTGCATTGAGCTGAACCAATAGATTCAGGGTCTGATGCTGTAACACCACCACTTTTTCAACATGATCAGGAATAGTAACCTGGCGACCAAGTTGGTCAGTGATGATTCTGTCTGCCTGGGCGTTCAATGCGAAAAACATACTGGCAAGAACCAGTACGATATTACGAAGGATTAACATAATTGCCATCTGGGAAAGGAGTAAATTCGATATATATTAAATTATATAGCGAAGACATTGGCAACTGATTATCGATCCTTACTGCTTGCCAGGCTAAACATGGCTGATATCCTAAGCGCCATTTTCAGCTAATGACATTGCCAATGAACGCGCCTGAAAGCCTGCTATCTGTTCGTGACCTAACCCACTTCTTTGCCGGTAAAACACCCCAGGTGAATGCGGTGTCATTTGATATTTATCCCGGTGAGTTTGTTTCGATAATAGGGCCAAATGGTAGCGGGAAATCGACTGTGTTACGGCTTATCATCAGCGAACTGCTACCCGCCCGCGGCGAGATTGTGATTCGGGGTAAAGCGTTAAGCAGCATGAAACCCATTGAACGCGCGCGCTCCGTCGCGCTACTGACCCAACATGATAATGCAGATTTACGTCTAACAGTCCGGGAATATGTGGCATTGGGGCGCATTCCCTGGCAGGCCGAATATCCAAATGTCGAACATGAAAAGGCCATTACTGAAGCGATTGATGATGTTGGTATCACGCATTTACAACAGGTTTCTTTGGGGAAATTATCCGGTGGTGAGCGCCAACGAGCAGGTTTAGCCCGTGTTCTGGCACAACAACCGGCTTTGCTGTTGTTGGACGAACCGACCAATCATCTCGATCCACTTGCCCGTCATCAGTTGCTCAGCCTCGTCAGACACAAAAACATCACCACCATTGCGGTGTTGCATGATCTTGAATTAATTCAACCTTTCTCAGACCAGGTTCTGATGATGAACCAGGGGCAACTGATTTGCCGAGGTACGCCGGCGCAGGTTCTGGACTCCCCCTGGCTTGCAAAGATATTCGGTATGCAGAGCCTGCATGTTACACATCCCAACAGTGGCAAAACACTGCGCATCTTCGAAGCCCTGCCATCACAATTTGATTGAAATACAAATAACTAAGCATTGTTTGATCTGACCAGACCTATTCACCCCATCAATTCCTGTATGGTGCGGCGGTTTATCAGGAAGCGAGAGTTTCGCTTTCGGTTCTACCGTTTTAGCGCACGTCGCTATCCGGGAAGTGTGCTCAGGTGAGGTTCCATTCTGGACACCCTGTCCCCGCTATTCATGTGTGCAAGGTCAGTCACTTGCGGCAATAGTGAATCAGGAGTATGTGTGAAAAAATCAATTCTGGCGGCGTTACTGACCGTGATTTCTGGCGGCGCGGGTGCCTCTGGCTTCCCGGTCACCGTCGATAACTGTGGTAAACCAATGACGTTTACCGAGGCACCTAAGCGCATGGTCGTTCATGACATCAATATGTCTGAAATGGCCTTCGCTCTACATCTACAACCAAAAATCGTAGGCGTCAGTGGCATTTCTGGTTGGTACAAAAACATCCCCGCATTTACTCGTTTGCAGGGTTCTATCCCGGAGATTGCACCCAAATACCCTTCGATGGAAACGTTACTGGCGGCAAAGCCCGACCTGTTCTTCGCAGGCTGGAATTACGGTTTACGTGGCGATGTCACGCCTCAGGCACTGGCAAAATTTAACATCAAGACGCTGATCCTGAGTGAAAGTTGTATCCACGTTAATAGCCATCGCCCACGCGCCAGTATGGAGCTGCTATATGGCGATATGCTGCGCCTGGGGAAAGTCTTTGGCAAAGAAGAAGATGCCGTGAAATTGGTCGATAGTTGGAAAAGGGAGGTTGCGAACTTAACCCAAAAGACTGCCGGGCATAAACCAGTGCGCGTTTTCCTCTACGATTCAGGCGAAGATAAGCCTTTCACCAGCGGTGCGTATGCCATGCCAACGGCAATTATCGAAGCTGCTGGCGGTAAAAACGTCATGGATACGATGGATAAAAGCTGGGCCGCGACCAACTGGGAAAGTGTTGCTGCCGCGGAGCCTGAGTTTATTATTCTGATGGACTATCAGTCTGACTATAACGGTGGCGCTGATGGATTACGGCGTTTCCTGGAACAACATCCGCTGATGAAGAATACGCCAGCGGTGCTTCATCATCGCTATCTGAAACTGAAGTATCAGGAACTGACACCAGGCCCTGCCAATATCACCGCGATTACTAAACTTGCCCGCGCATTTTATCCGGCAGCATTTAACTAATGTTCGTTAACAAGCGTTTTTTGCTGGTATGGATAGTCGCCCCACTTTTGCTTGCGGGGCTCGTTCTGGCAAGTGTTGCGAATGGCAGCGTGCCACTCTCATTTTCACAAGTGTTGACCTCCCTCGGCCTGGTGCATGGTGAGGTCGATCCGATGATAAAAAGCATCGTGCTCGAATTACGGTTACCACGAACGATACTGGGCATGATTGCCGGTGCCGGGTTGGCTCTGGTCGGTTCCTTGCTACAAACCACCACGCGCAACGATTTAGCCGATCCCTTTTTATTCGGCCTCTCTTCTGGTGCTTCTGCAGGCGTGGTGCTGGTGATAACCCGTCTTGGCGACAGTCTGGGTTCGTGGACATTACCCATAGCCGCATTTGTCGGTGGGATGCTGTCTGCCGCGGCCGTGATGATTATCTTTATGTCGCAATCACATAAAGGAACTGAAAAGCTGATTATATGCGGGCTGGCGGTGTCATTTTTATTTGGGGCATTGACCAACTTCTTGATTTTTTCCGGCGATCAGCGGGCTGCCAGTAATGCACTGTTTTGGGCGCTTGGCGGTTTAGGTTATGCACGCTGGGAAAATCTCGGATTTGCCGCTACCGCACTGGTCATTCTCATTGTGCTGATATCCCAACGCTGGCGAGCCCTCGATGCCCTGTTGGCTGGAGAGCAAACCGCCTGGTCACTGGGTATTAACGTCAATCGCTTACGAACCGAGGTTTTCCTCTGCTGTTCTATGACCACCGCAATCCTGGTTTCGCTAACCGGTGTGATTGGTTTTGTTGGGTTGATGGTACCGCATCTGGCGCGTCCCTTTGCCGGAGTGCGTCACCGAAGATTATTACCACTGGTGGGTATAATGGGCGCAATCCTACTCTCTGCCGGTGACATTCTTAGTAGAACACTCGCAGCCCCTCAGGAACTGCCAATTGGGATTATCACCGCCGGTGTTGGCGGAGTGTTTGTCCTGGTGATTCTGCTACGCCGCGTCAGCTAAATACTAAGCGTCACTACGGCGACGGCCTATCCTAAGAATTGCCGTAGCTGAGTTAGCCATGTTGGCAAATGTCTGCGATACCAATCGATATATTTGCTGAGATCAGCCTTATGGTTGCGAGAAAGAATATCGAGGACTTCGGTGACTATCCATAGTTTGCAGATAGCAATCTCCTGAGCCAGTGCTGCGGCATCAGTGGATGGTGAAACTTCCTGATATCGTTTTGCGATATGAATGTAATCAGAGATGTTTCCCATTCCTTTAATTAAGGGGGCGAGGTCAATTGCCGGGCTGCCGGTACTGAATCGCTCCCAGTCATATAACACCACTTCTCCCTGATCTCTTATTCCCCAATTCCCTGCATTGGTATCGCCAGAGATAAGCGTTTGCGGGCTAAACAGGCATGCGCCATATTTTTCAATATCGAGAACAATCGCAACAGACTCATTCGGTAGCTTCAG
The DNA here is from genome assembly GCF_021282435.1 of Buttiauxella cochleicola. Classification (NCBI taxonomy): domain Bacteria; kingdom Pseudomonadati; phylum Pseudomonadota; class Gammaproteobacteria; order Enterobacterales; family Enterobacteriaceae; genus Buttiauxella; species Buttiauxella cochleicola. Next base: position 562,488 of record NZ_JAJSOT010000001.1, read on the forward strand.
CAGCTCAAGCGCGCTTGCTGTTTTGTTCTGCAGCCAATGGTGGTGTTTAAAGGCCCAATGCTTATCGACGGGGTATTGATGAATACGCGTAATAGTCTTCAACACGTCGTGGCGTTCCGCTAACGCATGTTGACTCATAGCGTGGGGAATATATTCCAGGGTTAATGTCTGGGTTTCGGCATCGCAAGCTAACAACTCGGGTATAGCGATACCTGCGGAGCGAAATGACGGAGCAACATATTGATAGAATTGAAACTCGACTGTACTGCTCGGGCTTTTTTCAATGCATTCGATACCATGGAATGACGTTCGACGAACACGGGCAGCCCCCATTTTTGCCAGACAATCACTCATCACTTCACCCCGCTATTGGTTGCTACTCCTGGTCTTTCTTACTTTGCCAGTTAGCCCACGGGCTATCAGCGGGAAGGTCTTGTGGCGCCTCGTTTGTTGTCTCTACCATATCGATATACAGATCTTCGACTTCCTTGCGCGCCCATGGCGTGCGACGCAAAAATTTGAGGCTGGACTTCACGCTTGGGTCGCTCTTGAAACAATTGATATTGATAAGTTTTGCCAGTTTTTCCCAGCCGAAATGTGCAACTAACGCATTCACAATAGCTTCAAGCGTCACGCCGTGCAGAGGGTCTTTTGATGAGTGGGTCATAATGCGTCCAGTAGATCTAAATAATTGCGCATAAGATACCAAAATAACGCGGCCTCATCTTTCTAAACGAGAACTTTCCTTACAAGCGTACGACATGTAGCCTACCCGTGCATACATTCATCAAGAGAATGATAAGGAATACGTAATGAAACATGCAGTATGGACCCTGTCGCTTGCCCTGCTAACCAGCACTTCTGCGCTGGCAACTGAGGCTAAACTCCCTGCCCCAATTACCGCCTTACAGCAGCAAGGATTTGAAATCAAAGGTGAATTTAAAGGCCCTGGCGACCTGGCAGGCTACGTGATGCAATTCCAGGGGCAAGGCACAACCGTGTTTCTGACCCCGGATAAAGAGCATGCAATTATGGGCAATCTGGTTGATGCCACCGGGAAAAACCTCAGCGATGCGCAAGTCGAGAAATGGGTTTATGCGCCCATGGCCAAAGAGATGTGGCAGAAACTTGAGAAAAACCACTGGATAGCAGCAGGAAAAGCAGATGCCCCGCAAATTGTCTATGCGTTTGCCGATCCTTACTGCCCGTACTGCACTCAATTTTGGCAAAATGCGCAACCCTGGCTGAATTCAGGAAAGGTACAGTTGCGTGTCTTAATGGTTGGGATGTTACGACCGGACAGTGGGCAAAAAGCCGCAGCCATCATGATGGCTGACGATCCGGCTAAAACACTGGCGGAATATGAAAGTAGCAAAGGGAAATTGGCATTAAAAATCCCGACAACCATCAAACCTGAAATCACGAAAGCGCTGGAAGATAACCTGGCGTTAATGGATGAACTCGGCGGAACGGCCACTCCTTCTATTTATTACCTCAATAAAGATGGGCGTCTGCAACAACATCAGGGCCTGCCTGATGAAGAAACCATGAAAACGATTATGGGTGGCGATAAGTAACCATTCACGGGTGACGTTGTCACGTTACATCGCCAAAACTGGCTTGCAACGTCGCCCTGAAACAGCAAATTCCCGTAATGCATCGCGCCACTTCGCCAATGCAAATAGCTTAACATCGGGTAACTGGCTGTTCGCAAGTAGCGGCCAAAGCTCGACGAACCACTGCTGCCATTCTCTTGAGTCAGTCACAGCCAGGGTATCGCGCAGATGAAATCTCTGAGGTCTTGTTACGTAACTTTTGGCTTGATAGGGTTCACCACTCAACAGGCCGTAGGAAACAAAATCTGCTTCGGCCTGAAGATGAGATAGCAGCAAAGTCGCAAGGCTCCCGCCCACCGCATCGAAAACCACATCGGCCTGCTGTGCAGTAATCCGCAGCGCTTCATGATCATCCATGATAAGCGGCCTAATGCCGTCCTGAAGCAACATAGCTTTTTGATCTTCTTTACGGCACACACCAACAACTTCTGTCGCGCCCTGAATAGTGGCCCACTGAGCAAGCAATACCGCGCAGGAGGAGTTTGCCGCGGTTAGTAACACGCGCCTCCCTCGCACCGGCCATTGTTTAAGCATCATGAATGCCGCAAGCGGGTTGATATATCCTCGGGCAGCCAATAGATCGGGAATGTTATCAGGGACAGGTACAGCCCATTGCTGTGGGCAATCAACCCATTGCTGCCAGGTACCGTCACCGCGTAACGGTAAAACGCGTTTACCAATCCACTCGGGATTATCCGCATCGATAACTACACCAACACCTTCGTAGCCCACTATTCGCGGCGGCATCACACGATGACGATAAGCACCAGTTATCGGGATAAGGTCTGAAGGATTGACTGGGGCATAACGCATTTGTACGCGCAACATTGCGCAAGGACGCGGAGTAAGTTCTGCCTGCTCAAGAGTAATGACGTGTTCTGGTTGGCCAAATTGCCGGAACCAGAGTGCAGAATTGTGCATAAAAAAAGTGCCTCAAAGCAAAGCCTGGAGGCACTATATCAAGGTTTTCTACCGGTTTGGCACTTAGCAGTAACGAGCTACTGCGGCACGCATACCCTGAGTCAGAATAACCTGCAAATCTTCGCTAACTTTAGCAACCATACCTGGAACCTGAGTCAAATCCTGGCCCCAATGATCGCTATCGCACAGTACCGCTTCAACCAACTGCTGCTCGGTGATCTGTTTGTCGCCAAGTGAAGTCCACAGTTGCTGATAACGCACCAACCAATGCTCGTCATCCTGTAACGGATAGCTTTCGTTGTTACGCTCGCCTTTGTAGAAGGCAATCAGTGCTGCCAGTGCGAAAGTCAGACGCGCAGGTAGAGTACCGTTAGCCTGCTGGCCTGCCAGCAATTGCGGCAGAATACGGGTACGGAACTTGGTCATGCCGTTCAGCGCGATAGACAGCAGTTGGTGCTGAATATACGGGTTCTGGAAACGGCTGGTCACAGCTTGTGCGAATGACTGTAATTCGTCACGTGGCAGATCCAATACCGGGATGATTTCTTCAGCGATGGTCTTTTCTACGAAGCCACAAACTTCGGCATCGTTCATAGACTCACCAACGGTGTTCAAACCAGCCAGATAAGCAACCGGAACTAACGCAGTGTGAGCACCGTTCAGGATCGCAACCTTACGTTCTTTATAAGGTTTGATGTCATCAACGATCAGCACGTTCAGCGGATATTTATCCAGACGCAGCTCTTGCGCCAGTGACGCAGGCCCCTGAATAACAAACAGGTAGAAGTGCTCAGCAGCAGCCAGGAAGCTATCTTTGTAGCCCAAAGATTTTTCAATATCGGCAGCTTCGTCACGTGGATAACCCGTAACGATACGGTCCACCAGCGTAGAACAGAATGTGTTAGCGTCGTTCAGCCATTGGGTGAATGCTGCAGGCAGTTCCCACTCTTGTGCATAACGCAGAACCAGTTCTTGCAGTGCGTCACCATTGTAGTCGATCAATTCGCAAGGAATGATAACCCAACCTTTATCCGCAGCACCGTTGAAGTGAGTAAAGCGCTCGAACAGCAAACGGGTCAGTTTAGCCGGGTAGCTTACCGCTGGCGCATCTTCAAACTTATCGCCTGCATGGTAGCTAATACCCGCTTCGGTGGTGTTAGAGAACACGAAACGCATGTCTGGGTTATGTGCCAGTTTCAGGTACGTTTCATATTCTTGATAGACGTTGATTTCACGGGTAACGGAGCGAATCAGACGCGAGTCACTTACCGCTTCGCCCTGCTCGTTCAGACCACGGATAACCGTAGTATATAGCCCATCCTGGGTAGATAACGACGGCGGGAATGCGCTGTCGATAGGACGTACGATAACAACGCCCGCGTCTAAATCCGTGTGTTCATTAAGAAGATCGACTTGCCAGTCGATGAAAGCACGCAGGAAGTTGCCTTCACCAAACTGGATAATACGTTCAGGGTATTGGGCGCCAGGGAAGTCTTGACGATTAAGTGTTTTCACTATGTTGTTCCTTGGTGTGTACAGGATGAGCGACCATAAAAATCCTGTCCAAATTACCAGAACTCAACGAAGTGAAACCCCGTTTTGATCAAGTTAGAGTTGTTATACCAATTATTTTTACACCCATTTTTGGTAGAACAACTCTCTATCTGCGACTAACTATTGATAGCCAGTTCTTTGTAGGTGGCGGTGCTTGTTTGATTGCGGCCATTACGCTTGGATAAATAGAGGTATTTATCAGCCTCCGCCAACAGCGAGTTAAACACATCAAGCAGCGGCTCATTTTTAGGTATTGCAACAGCAAGGCCAATACTGACGGTAATAAACAATGTTTGTTGCTGATAACGAAACGCTGTGAGTTCTATGCTCTGGCGAATTTTCTCCGCAATCTTATACCCCTCATCTTCGGAATTGGTGCTACAAGCCACCACAAACTCCTCACCGCCCAGACGTGCCACCAGCCCTTCATCACCCACCGCCTTTCTTAATTGCCCGGCAAAAGCGCTTAACACGACATCACCACATTCATGACCATAGTTGTCATTGATACGTTTGAAATAATCGATATCCAGCAGCATCACAGACAAGTTTTGCCCAGGTTTATGCATTAACGGCGCGGTAATTTTCAGTGCTTCATAAAGGCCTGAACGAGAATGCACACCTGTAAGATAGTCATAATCGGCACGCAGCGAGGTCTGTTTAATCAGGCGGTTAATGGCATCTACGCTGACCGACACGATCAGCGGGCAAATCGCCATAGTGGCAATCCCCAGACGTGCAGAGAACATCTCATTTACCACCAGCGGATGGCTATCGTGAATCACCACTATTGAGTTGGCGACCAGAACAATCTCGATAGCGCCGGTTAAAAACGTAACCAACGCGGTCATCGGCAATGGGTAGCGGATTGCACACCAGATAAGGGCTGGCAACGGGAACGCCAGACTCCCTGCACCACCAATTACCACTGAGGCAATCACCGAAATGATAACGCTCAGCAATGGGTACAGTTTCGAAAAATGAAAAGCGGGCATCTTGCCCCACTGCGGCCATTTAGCCATAAGCAAAAATGGCATCATCAGGACGCCGGTAGAGAATTGCTCACTAAACCAATCAGCATACAGCGGGACTAACTGGCGATAGTCTGAAGAAGGGCCAAGGGAGCCCAAAGATCCTAATAAAGAGCTGAGCACCGAACCAATAAGGCAAAAATAGAAAAGTTTAAAGGCATTAATTGCCCAATTATTTTCATCTTCATCCCGGGAATAACGGAGTAATAGCAGGGCTACAATGATAATAAACACCATATTGGAGAGATTTATTATCGCTGATTGCCAACCCCAATGCGTGGTAAAGGCGTCGTAGACCACCATCGCGCTATAACAGAGGAAATAATATACAGGGCGATTCAGGAACGGGTTGCGCACAAACACGGCAGCCAGCACTGCATTCAGCGGCCAGAAGAGAGACAGCTCATCAATCAGGCGAAGTGAAGCCCCAAAGAAGTAAAACAATGTAGTAATAACAAATATATTGATGGCGTTAGCCAGCCGTTTTTCAGGCGAAAAGATCATAAATTTATTGTGATTAGACATGCTGTATTAACTCATAATTATGCATGCACTGCTTAATAAAATAATACAACGAGATGAGTGCAAAAAATAAATTTTAGCTTAGCATATTTTATCTGGTACAACCTGTTACCAACGAGATAAATCTTATAAGCCTGATCCATCAGGCTCTAATATGCATAGTTTACAAAAGTCTTAGAAGATTGAGCGACCAATTCGCTGCGCCAGAATCTCAAGCGCTGCCGTTCCCGCAAGCGAGTTCCCCGAAGCATCCAATTCCGGGCACCAGACAGCAATCGACATCTCGTGGGGCACAACGGCAATGATTCCCCCGCCGACACCCGACTTACCAGGCATCCCGACACGATAGGCGAACTCACCGGCACCATCATACATTCCGCTGGTGACCATCAATGCATTAATCTGCCGCGCTTGTTGAGCCGTAATAACGGGATCATCAAGATGCAATGCGCGCCCCTGGTTTGCCAAAAACAGGAAGGTTTTTGCCAATTCAGTACAGCTCATTTTCAACGCGCAGTAGTGGAAGTAATTTTGCAGAACGGTAATCACGTCGTTATCGAAATTGCCGAATGATTTCATAAGCCAGGCAATCGCCGCATTACGGGCCGAATGTTCAAACTCAGATTTCGCTACGCGTGAGTCATAAGCCAGGTCAGGTTGCTCCGCAAGCACACGCACCACTTCCAGCATACGTTGCCTCGGCGCACTCAAACGAGTTTGCAACATATCGCATACCACTAACGCGCCGGCATTAATAAACGGATTACGGGGTTTACCTTGTTCAAGCTCCAACTGGAGTAAGGAATTGAATGGTTGCCCTGATGGCTCTTTACCCACGCGTTGCCAGATTTCGTGCTCGTCATAGCGCGCCATTGCCAACGCCAGACTCAGTACTTTAGAGATCGACTGAATGGAGAAGCGCTCAGTTGCATCCCCTGCGCTAAATACCTCACCTTCTACGGTGCAAACAGCAATACCTAGCTTATCTCCTGGAATTTCCGCCAGTGCAGGAATGTAATCCGCCACTTTACCGCGACCAATTAATGGCCGTACCTGTGTGAGAATATCTTCCAGCAATTGATTATCTAACAGACCTGGCACTGCAAACTCCTGATTGGCGGGTATTTTACGCCCGCCATTATATCAGACCACCGCCACGTCAGGCAGATGAAAACGCGCAACAGCGCTTTCCAGCCGATGCGTTTCAAGTGAAAACAACTCAACTGCGCAGAAATACTTTCCCAATCAAATAAGTTGCAGCTTTACCCGCTATAAGTACTCTGTCGCCAACGAGTTGACAGCGCAAATCACCACCACGACTGGAAACCTGACGAGCCAACATCTGTGTTTTGCCTAACCGTTGCGCCCAATAAGGAATCAACATGGTGTGAGTTGACCCGGTAACCGGATCTTCGGTAATTGCCGCAGCAGGTGAGAAGAAACGGCTGACAAAATCGTAACCTTCAATTTCGGCAGGTGCCGTGATGCAGACCTTTTGGTTGAGCTTGAGCATCAATTGAATATCAGGATTTACCGCTTCAACCTGCCGTTGATTCTCGAGCAGAACGGTATAAGTGCGCCCAAGCCTGACTTCCTGGTAATCACTAATCCCCAGACAATCGAGCAGTAATTGTGGCGGCTCAACAGGCTCGCTGCTGGTTGCCGGGAAATCCAGCGTTAACCAGTCACCATTGCGGGTAACCGTCAGTGGGCCAACGAAACGGGTAGTAAAGTGGATTGAGGCCTCAGGGTAATTGAGATACTCAAAAATCACATGCGCCGTAGCAAGCGTTGCGTGGCCACAGAGATTAATTTCCCCCTGCGTGGTGAACCAGCGCAATTCAAAGCCATCATCTGTAGTAATAAAAAAAGCTGTTTCTGACTGGTTATGCTGGCGAGCCATTGCCAGCAGGGTTTCATCAGGCAGCCAATCCGTAAGTGGACACACCGCCGCTGCGTTGCCACCAAAAGTGGTATCGGTAAAGGCATCTACCATATAAAAATCAATTTGCTGCATCGCGTTTTCTCCACCACCTATCCCAGTTACATACCATGCCATGAGAGGCAGGATTAACAGCACAATTAAATGAGACTTAAATCACAAAATGGGTTGTATGGCTGGATCGATGGTTTTATGATCACCGCCTCTCCTAACAGTTCATTTATCAGCGCGAAACCAATCTATGACAATAAGTAATGTCTCACGCAAAACGGCATGGTTACGCGTCGTAACACTCGCGGTTGCGGCCTTCATTTTTAATACCACCGAATTTGTTCCCGTCGGTTTGCTTTCCGATATCGCCAGTAGTTTTGGTATGCAAACTGCAGAAGTCGGGATCATGCTGACTATCTACGCATGGGTCGTTGCGCTGATGTCCCTGCCATTTATGTTATTGACCAGCCAGGTTGAGCGTAAACGACTGCTGATTGGCATCTTTACCTTGTTTATCGCAAGCCATGTGCTCTCTTTCGTGGCCTGGAACTTCACCGTGCTGGTAATAAGCCGCATTGGTATCGCGTTTGCTCACGCTATTTTCTGGTCGATAACCGCATCTCTGGCCATTCGTATGGCACCTGCGGGTAAAAAAGCTCAGGCGCTGAGCTTGATTGCAACCGGCACTGCGCTGGCGATGGTTTTAGGTTTGCCGCTTGGGCGCGTAGTCGGCCAGTATTTCGGCTGGCGCACCACCTTCTTCGCCATCGGCGTGATAGCCGCTCTGACGCTATTTTGTGTTATCAAGCTGCTGCCTAAATTACCAAGCGAACATTCTGGCTCACTGAAAAGTTTGCCACTGCTGTTCAAACGTCCGGCGTTAATGAGTCTGTATGTTCTGGTAGCAGTAGTCGTAACCGCGCATTACACCGCCTATAGCTACATCGAGCCATTTGTACAAACCGTGGCAGGCCTTAGCGCCAACGTAGCCACCTTCCTGTTGCTGGTTCTTGGTGGTGCCGGGATTATTGGTAGCGTGATGTTTGGAAAGTTGGGCAACCGCCATTCATCTATGCTGGTTAGCGGCTCAATCGGCTTGTTAGTTCTTTGCCTTGCATTGCTCTTGCCCGCGGCACAAAGCACAGTGAACCTGACTATATTAAGCCTGTTCTGGGGCATCGCTATTATGATTATTACGCTGGGTATGCAGGTAAAAGTACTCGCGCTGGCCCCGGATGCAACAGACGTCTCAATGGCGCTTTTCTCAGGGATTTTTAATCTTGGGATTGGTGCGGGCGCGTTGGTTGGAAACCAGGTCAGCCTGCATTTTGATATGTCGAGTATCGGGTTGGTCGGTGCGGTTCCAGCCCTGGCAGCGCTTATCTGGTCGGTGTTGATATTCCGTCGCTGGCCCGTATCGCTTGAAGAGCAACAAAGCCACTAAGTGAGTTAAGGGCTACGGTCTGATACCGCGGCCCTTATCAAACTTACTTCGCTGGGAAGTGGGTAATAATTTCCAGCACACCGTTAATAATAAATTGCACACCCATACAAACTAGCAAGAAGCCCATCAGACGGGAAATTGCCTCAATACCGCTTTTGCCGACCAGACGCATAATCGCGCCAGAGCTGCGCAAACTACCCCATAAGATCACGCCCACCAGCGCAAAGATTATCGGTGGCGCCACCAACACAACCCAATTAGAGAAATTGACGCCGTGTTCAATCGTTGACGATGAACTGATAATCATCGCAATGGTACCAGGGCCCGCAGTGCTTGGCATCGCAAGCGGCACAAACGCGATATTGGTATCCGGCTCTTGTTCCAGTTCCTCAGCCTTGGTGTGCGCCTCGGGGGACTCATGTGCCTTTTGTTGCGGGAATAGCATCCTGAAGCCGATAAACGCAACAATCAAACCACCCGCAATACGCAGACCCGGTATCGAAATACCGAACGTATTCATCACAACTTGCCCAGCGTAATACGCAACCATCATGATGATGAAGACGTTGACTGACGCCATCAACGCGGTTTTATCACGCGCTTTTTTGTTCATATCTCCGGCAAGCCCGAGGAACAATGCCACTGTGGTCAATGGGTTAGCCAGCGGCAGTAGCACCACTAACCCAAACCCTATGGCCTTAACCAATTCCATCATCTTTAGTCCTTAATTAAGGTGATTTACTGCGCCGCTGAGTATAGCAGCCAACCTTCTGCGTTTACGTTATCGGATTTGTATCAATGTTAAAAACTGTACCGTTTTAGCTATTCGTGTCATCGCAGAATCATCACGTTGACTTATGGTTGCCTGAGCAATAATATCTGCCGTGATTAAATATACTTGCCTGGGCAATCATAGTGAAAAGCACCAACGATCTGTTTAATGAAGTCATTCCTTTGGGACGCCTTATCCATATGGTTAACCAGCATAAGGACCGCCTGCTAAACGATCACCTTTCCCCTCTCGATATCACCGCTACGCAATTTAAGGTGCTTTGCAGCATTTATTGCGAAGGGTGTTTGCAACCGGTGGAATTGAAGAAAGCGTTGTCGGTAGACCTCGGTGCGCTCACGCGCATGTTAGATCGCCTACTATCCAAAGGATGGATTGAACGCTTGCCCAACCCAAACGACAAACGCGGTGTGCTGGTACGACTGACTCCAGAAGGGAAAACGTTGTGCGAAAAATGCCATCAGCTTGTAGGGCAAAACCTGCATCAAGAGCTAACTAAAAACCTGACAGATGACGAAGTGAACACACTTTATCAACTGCTGACAAAAGTATTACCGTAAAACCTGAAAAGAGGTGAAACGATGTCCAGACGGAACAATGATGCCATAACAATTCAAAGCATTTTGGACTGGATAGAAGAGAATCTGGAAAACCCTCTGTCACTTGAGAAGGTTTCACAGCGTTCTGGCTACTCGAAGTGGCACCTGCAAAGGATGTTTAAAAAAGAGACTGGTCATTCATTAGGCCAATACATCCGCAATCGCAAATTGACCGAGATCGCCCTCATGCTTAAAGAGAGCAACGAGCCGATTCTCTATTTAGCAGAGCGTTATGGGTTTGAGTCACAACAGACACTCACCCGCACGTTCAAGAATTACTTCTCTGTGCCACCTCACAGATACCGCGTTGCGTGTTCAGGTGGCGAAGGAAAGTTTATTCACCCGCTAAATCATTAAAAAATTAACAAACGCTATGCAACCGTCTGGTTAAAACAGACACCGAGGATTTATGAAACGTTTTATCGGCGCTGTAAGCCTGGTACTGATTCTGGCTTCCGCTAACGCTCTGGCGGAGCAGCCCGGCAGTTTTAACGCCACCCAAAGCAATCACGGCGGGATGATTCTCCCTCCTTCTGACAACAATACCAATTGCAGTTCCCGCGATACGATTGGTGATAAATCAGAGTTGTTGGGTACGCCTTACTACCACGAAAGTACGCGCTAATTTCCGCATCTGGCGGGCGCACTTATGTTAGCCCGCCAGATGAAATTAACTGACTATCGCCCGTCTAATCCGCAAGCCAAAGACGTTAATATACAAGCCCCCCATAATCAGTAACGCCCCTGCCAACTGCGTGAACGACAGTGTTTCATCCAGTAACCACGCGGCACTCGCCATCCCCACCACTGGCACCAGCAACGACAATGGCGCAACTCGCCAGGTTTCATAGCGACCCAACAAACTTCCCCAAATGCCGTAACCAACAATCGTCGCCACGAAGGCCAGATATACCAGCGACAAAATCGTCGTCATATCAATGGCAATAAGGCTTTGCCACATCACGTTTGGGCCATCCAGCAGGTAACTGGCGGCAAAGAAGGGCAGCACCGGGATTAATGCGCTCCACACCACCAAAGACATAATCGGTGGACGAGACTCAAGTTGCATGATTTTTTTATTAAAGATATTCCCACATGCCCAACTAAGCGCCGCTGCCAACGTCAACATAAAACCGAGCAAGGCAACATGCTGCCCACCGAGACTGCCCTCAATCAACACCAGCACCCCGATCACCGCAAGCGTTATTCCCGCCAGCTGTTTACCTTGCAGGCGTTCCTGAAACACAAACGCACCAAGGATAATGGTGAAAAATGCCTGCGCCTGAAGTACCAGTGAAGCCAGTCCGGCGGGCATACCAAACTTGATTGCGCTAAACAGAAATGCAAACTGCCCAAAACTGATAGTCAGCCCGTAAGCGGCAAGCAGACGAAAGGGAATTTTAGGGCGCGCGACAAACAGCAATGCGGGAAAGGCAACCAGCAGAAAGCGCAGACCAGCCAGTAACAGCGGCGGCATATTATGTAGTCCCATTTTAATGACTACAAAATTAAGTCCCCACACTACAACTACCAGCATCGCCAGTAGCCCATCTTTACGCGTCATACCTTGCCCTCGGTTTATTGCAATTTTGTTAAAATTTAAGGCTATATCCAATCTGAAAACAGATACAGATCGCACTTTTAAGCATAAGCACAGAAAGCATTCCATGATAAACGCCATCTATACTTTGCCGATTCTTCATGCTAAATCTGAAATACATCTTCGTGAACATACTAAAAACACACAACAAAATGGTTTCTTTAGCAGCTCGTTTTTCTGGTAAGCAACTCTCCATCAGCGTTTTACTGCTCTCTTCGCTACTACTCACCGTAGGGCGTGGTCTGACACTGCCATTTATGACCATTTATCTATCCCGGCAGTACGGTATGCCGTTAAGCGAAATTGGTATGGCGTTGACCATCGCGCTTACGGCGGGTGTGGTGTTTAGCCTATGGTTTGGCATTCTCGCGGATAAATTCGACAAGAAAATATACATGCTGTTGTCGATAGTGATTTTCCTCGGCGGCTTTATCGCTATTCCGCTGGTGAATAGCGCCGTTCTGGTGGTGGTGTTCTATTCACTCATAAACTGCGCGTATTCAGTATTTGCTACGGTGCTGAAAGGGTACTTTTCTGACACGTTAGAAATTCACCAAAAGCCGAAAATCTTCTCGCTTAATTACACCTGCGCCAATATCGGCTGGACGGTTGGCCCACCAATCGGCACCCTGGCGGTGCTCTACAGCACCAACCTGCCATTCTGGCTCTCAGGTCTAACCGCAATAATCCCGTTTATCGTGATTAGCCGCTATGTGCATAGCGTGCCGGTTGCCCCTTCGCGTTCTACCGATGGGGCGGTACTTTCCCCGCGGCAGATGCTTAAAGACAAGGCATTGATGTATTTCACCTTGTCCGCATTTCTTGGTTCGCTGGTGTTTGGCTCTTTTGCTGCATGTTTATCTCAATACGCGATTGCGATCTCTGATTCAGATTTGGCACAAAAAGTGGTGGGTGTGGTACTGCCGGTGAATGCTTTTGTGGTGGTAGTTTTCCAGTATATGGTCGGCAAACGCATTCGCCCGGACAACATCAAAAAATTGATGGGCTACGGTACGCTGTTTTTCATAGTGGGTCTGGCAGGTTTTATGATCTCAGGCGATAACCTGCTGTTATGGGGAGTCTCTGCGGCAGTGTTTACACTCGGTGAGCTGATATTTGCGCCAGGTGAATACATGCTGGTTGATAACATTGCACCTGAAGGACTTAAAGCGAGTTATTTCTCGGCGCAGCAGTTGGGTTGGTTAGGCGGTGCATGTACCCCGCTGTTCACCGGCTTGATGCTGACCTGGTTCCCACCATCGATGTTATTCGTAGCATTGATGGTGGCGATTGCACTGGCCTATCTGATGATTGTGAAAGGAATGGCGGTGAAACCGCAGTTGGCTCTCAATTAAATGGTGGATGTCGCTTCGCGAATCCACCCGAAATAACTGACTACAAATTCTTGCGATACTGAATAAACCCAGGCTTATCCGCCAACTTGTCGTATAACGCCTGGCCTGCCGCATTGGTTTCATGGGTATGCCAATACACTCGCCCGCAACCTTTTGATTGCGCATGCTGATAAACACCTTCAATCAGTGCCCGGCCAACCCCTTTGCCACGCGAATCAGGTGCGGTAAACAGATCTTCAAGATAGCAATGATCCTCGGCCGACCAGGTGCCACGGTGATAAACCATATGCACAATACCAACCATTTTACCCTGCTCATCAAATGCGCCGAGCGCATACATCGGCTCGGCGACATCAAGCATTCGCTGCCATGTCAATTGAGTGACAGCGTCACTAATTTGCGAGTTGTAAAAAGTTAGATACCCCTGCCATAACGCAGCCCACTGTGTGTAATCGCTTTGAACCAGAGCGCGCACCTGAACCGCATGTCTGGCCTGGATTGGACGATTGCTCATCAGACTTGCACGGATCTGGGCCAGCCCCTGCTTCTGCACGCCGCCAGCCATATTTTCAAAACTCAGCCACCCTTCAAAAGCCTGCTGAATTTGCGGCCATTCGCTATCGAGAATTGAAAACCACGCAGTATCTCGAGTTCGATGTTTATAAACGATCGCCTGGCGGAACAGCCCTTCATAACGGAAACCAAGGCGAATAGCCGCATGGCGCGATGGGCCATTCAGGCTGTCACACTTCCACTCATAACGACGATAACCCAGCTCAAAGGCGTACTTCATTAACAGGTAATGAGCTTCGGTTGCCTGAACGGTGCGCTGTAATAATGGGGAGTACATAACGAAACCGACTTCTATCACACCATTTGCCGGGTCGATGCGCATTAGAGACAGAGTGCCCAGCGCATCGCCGCTTTGGGTATCAACCACTGCGTAATGCATGGGATCGTGGCTTTGCGTCGCGCTCTCTATGAAATCGGCAAATTGCTGAAGGCCCACAAAGGGACCAACACTCAAATATGTCCAGCCGCTGTTGTCTTTTGCCGTATTCCACGCAGCCCAAAGTGAAGCGGTATGAGAAGGTGCCAGCGGTTCAAGGCGGCTATAACGCCCTTCCAGCACTACACGCTGTGGTCGCGGGCAAGGCTGCCAATCCGGAAGTGCATGGCCAATCGGTTGTTGATGTTCATTTAGAGTCAATTCAGGCCTCCACGGGCGCAATAACGATAAGTTACCTGAATATAAACAAGTTATGGCATAACAAACAGAGCCATAATTTTTGTGGTAAACCAGACCATAATATCTAAATTGCCACCAGCCCCCTGACCCCATCGGTTTCCATATCGGTACCCTTGCCACGCTGGATAATCGAACCGCGCGACATCACCAAATAGTTATCGGCAAGCTGTGCGGCAAAATCATAAAACTGTTCCACCAGCAAAATAGCCATATCACCTTTAGCGGCAAGGCTGCCAATAACCTGACCGATCTCCTTAATTACCGATGGCTGAATCCCCTCTGTTGGTTCGTCCAGAATCAATAATTGTGGTTTACATGCCAGCGCACGACCTATTGCCAGCTGCTGCTGCTGGCCACCAGAGAGATCGCCACCGCGCCGTTGTTTCATCTCTTTAAGCACAGGGAAAAGCTGGTAAATTTCTTCAGGTACCTGCTTTGCATCTCGCCCTGCAAAGCGTGAAAGCCCCATCAGCAGGTTTTCCTCCACCGTCAGACGCGGGAATATTTCGCGCCCTTGCGGCACATAGGCAATTCCCGCCTGCACACGCTGGTGTGGTTTACGGCTGGTGATGTTGCTCTGCTGCCAATTTACGCTGCCTGATTTTGCCGGGATCAGCCCCATCAGGCATTTCAATAGCGTACTTTTTCCCACGCCATTGCGCCCCAGCAGGCAGGTGACTTCGCCGATTTTGGCCTCAAAGGAGACACCACGCAGAATATGGCTGCCGCCATAGTATTGGTTTAGATCGTTGACCTGTAACATTTCATCTCCCCAAATACACTTCAATCACCTGCTCGTTGGCCTGCACTTCACGTAGCGAACCTTCCGCCAGCACCTGGCCCTGATGCAATACCGTAACGTGATCGGCAATGGTTTCCACAAAGCCCATGTCATGTTCCACCACCATCAACGAATGCTTACCCGCCAGCCCGCGAAACAGCTCGGCGGTATACTCGGTTTCGGCATCCGTCATGCCTGCTGCGGGTTCATCAAGCAGCAGCAAATGCGGTTCCTGCACCAGTAGCATGCCGATTTCGAGAAACTGTTTTTGCCCGTGGGAAAGCAGCCCGGCTTTGCGATGGCGTTCCGCCCCAAGGCGCAAAGTCGCCAGCATTTCGTCGATGCGATCCCGCTGTTCAGAGTTGAGTTTCGCCCGCAGGCTCGCCCACACCGACTTATCGGTTTTCTGCGCAATCTCAAGGTTTTCAAACACCGTCAGCGCTTCAAACACCGTCGGCTTCTGGAATTTGCGGCCAATGCCGCGTTGAGCGATATCCGCCGGTTCTAAATGCAGCAAATCGGCCGATTGGTCGTAAAAAGCCCGCCCGCTTTGCGGTTTGGTTTTCCCGGTAATCACATCCATCAATGTCGTTTTACCGGCACCATTCGGGCCTATCACACAACGTAATTCGCCAACGCCAATATTGAGCGACAAATCCGTCAGCGCTTTGAAGCCGTCAAAACTGACATTAATGTTTTCCAGCATCAGCACCGGATCGGTTTGATCGCGGAATCGGTCAGCCTCGTACTGCCGAGTAAACAGCGGTTCACCTGGTTGCATTATTTTTCTCCCTTACGCAGCAAGCCAATTATGCCGCGCGGTAAAAACAGGGTAACGACGATAAAAATCAGCCCCAGGAACAGTTGCCAGTATTCCGGCACCGCCATGGTGAAATAGCTTTTTGCGCCATTGACTAAACCCGCACCGAGGATCGGGCCGATCAACGTCCCGCGCCCGCCGAGTGCCACCCAGATAGCCGCTTCGATAGAGTTGGTTGGCGACATTTCACCAGGGTTGATGATGCCAACCTGTGGCACATACAACGCCCCCGCCAGCCCGCAAAGTACCGCAGATAACGTCCATACCAGCAGTTTGAAACCTTTCGGATCGTAGCCGCAGAACACCAGGCGGTTTTCCGCATCGCGCACTGCCGTTAATACCCGCCCAAACTTGCTGCGCGCAAGCGCAAAACCTATTCCCAGACTTGCCAGCAACAACAGTGCCGTGGCGATAAACAACCCGATGCGCGTGCCCGTGGCGGTAATCGGTATACCTAAAATAGTGGTAAAACCGGTGAAGCCGTTATTGCCGCCAAAGCCGGTTTCATTACGAAAGAACAACAGCATTCCGGCGTAGGTCAGCGCCTGGGTCATAATCGAGAAATAGACGCCTTTGATTTTTGAGCGGAAGGCAAAAAAACCAAACACCAACGCGAGCAGCCCCGGCACCAGCACAATCAGTGCCAACGCCCAGGCAAAATGCTGAGTGCCCCACCAGAACCACGGCAGTTGCTCCCAGGAAAGGAACGACATAAACGCGGGTAGCCCGTCGCCTGCTGCCTGGCGCATCAGATACATTCCCATCGCGTAGCCGCCAAGGGCAAAGAAAATGCCGTGCCCAAGAGACAACAGTCCGGCATAGCCCCATACCAAATCCAGTGCAACCGCAACGGTGGCATAACAGAGGATTTTACCGACAAGGGTCAGCGTGTAAGTTGAAAGACTCAGTGGATGGCTGGCTGGCAACAGCGTCAGAAACGGCAATGTCAGCATCAGCACCACAATCAGCGCCCCCAACACCATTGAGATGCGCGGCGCTTTGCGGGTGAGTGTTAACGTCAGCGGTTGGCTCATCAGTCAATAACCCTCCCTTTCAGGGCGAACAGGCCTTGCGGGCGTTTTTGAATAAACAGAATAATCAGCACAAGGATGAGGATTTTGCCCAGCACCGCGCCAATTTGCGGTTCCAGTATTTTATTGAAGATACCCAGCCCGAATGCCGCAGCCACGGTTCCCGCCAGTTGGCCCACACCGCCGAGCACCACCACCAGGAAGGAGTCGATAATGTAGCCTTGTCCCAGTTCCGGGCCGACATTGCCAAGCTGCGACAGCGCTACGCCGCCAAGACCTGCAATGCCTGAGCCGAGGCCAAACGCCAGCATATCTACACGTCCGGTTGGCACGCCGCAGCAGGCGGCCATAGCACGGTTTTGGGTCACGGCTCGCACATTCATACCAAGACGAGTTTTGTTCAGCAGCAGCCAGGTAAACAGCAAAACCAGCATCACAAAACCGATCACCACCAGGCGATTCCACGGCAAAATCAGGTTCGGCAGCACTTGTACGCCACCAGACAACCACGAAGGGTTGGCGACTTCCATGTTTTGCGCACCAAACACCATGCGCACAATCTGAATCAGCATCAGGCTGATGCCCCATGTCGCCAATAGTGTTTCCAGTGGGCGACCGTACAAATGGCGAATCACCGTGCGTTCCAGCGCCATACCGATTCCGGCAGTAATCGCAAACGCGACGGGCAACGCGACAATCGGGTAAAACGTCAGCCATGCCGGGGCGTAGTGCTGAAAGACGCTTTGCACCAGCCATGCGGAGTAAGCTCCCAACATCAGCATTTCGCCGTGCGCCATATTAATCACGCCCAGCAAACCGTAGGTAATCGCAAGCCCGAGTGCGGCCAACAGCAAAATAGAACCTAACGAAATCCCCATAAACGCCTGGCCGAGAATGTCGCCGAGCATTAAACGATGCTGAATTTTTTGCAGGCCTTCGCTGGCGGCTTTGCGAACCTGCGCATCAGGTTCGGTCTGTGCGTCAGTCAGCGGTTTGAGCAATGCTTGCGTATCGGGATCGGCAGAATGGCTCAGCAACTCCACAGCGTTCAGACGTACTTTGGCATCAGTGCTTGCAAGCTGAAGTTGGGCAATCGCGCCTTCAAGAGCGGTGCGAACATTGTCGTCAGTCTCGATCTTGAGCCGCTGTTCCAGCAAGGGAAGCTGGTCTGGTTGCGCCTCGCGTTGTAAAACTTTCGCTGCCTGCAAACGTTGAGTGACGTTGTCACTCACCAATTGATGGCTGGCAAGCGCACTGCCTACAAGAACGCGTAACCGATTAGTCAGGCGGACTTTTTTATCGCCCACCACCAGGTTTTCTTGCGCTAAAGCGGTGAGTAACGGCAAACGTTTAGCGTCCGGTGCCGCCGCCCAGTTTTGCAGCAGTTTCGCCTGTTGCGTGCGGTTCGCTGCGGCAAAATCTTCGGCATCTCCGGCGCGGGCGAAGCACGGCAGCAGCCAGGCCATGATTAACAGCCAGCGTACATATTTCATGGGCGTCTCCTTGAACTCGATCGGTTCCCTCTCCTTGAAGGGAGAGGGAGAGAACTAGCTAGTTGCTCGCCATTTTCACAGGCTCTTCAGACTTCTTGTCGTTGCCTGCAATGAACGGGCTCCACGGCTGGGCGCGTACCGGTGCATCGGTCTGCCACACCACGTTGAACTGGCCGTTACCTTCAATTTCGCCAATCATCACCGGCTTATGCAGATGATGGTTGGTGGCGTCCATAGTGAGCGTAAAACCAGATGGCGCTTTGTAGGTTTGCCCCGCCATCGCCGCGCGTACTTTGTCGACATCTGTGGTTCCGGCTTTCTCCACCGCCTGCGCCCACATATGAATGCCGACATATGTCGCTTCCATCGGGTCGTTGGTCACTACCGTGTCGGCGTTCGGCAATTTATGGGCTTTGGCGTAGGCCTTCCATTCGGCGACAAACGCCTTGTTGGTTGGGTTATCCACGGATTCGAAGTAGTTCCACGCCGCCAGGTTGCCGACCAACGGTTTGGTGTCGATACCGCGCAACTCTTCCTCACCGACCGAGAACGCCACTACCGGCACATCGGTGGCTTTCAGGCCCTGGTTGGCGAGTTCTTTGTAAAACGGTACGTTGGAGTCGCCGTTAATGGTGGAGATAACCGCGGTTTTGCCGCCTGCGGAGAATTTCTTAATGTTGGAAACAATGGTCTGGTAATCGCTATAGCCAAACGGGGTATAAACTTCTTCGATGTCTTTATCCTGCACGCCTTTGGAATGCAGGAACGCGCGCAGAATCTTGTTGGTGGTGCGCGGATAAACGTAATCGGTGCCCAACAGGAAGTAGCGTTTCGCCGCCCCGCCATCCTCGCTCATCAGGTATTCCACCGCTGGAATTGCCTGCTGGTTAGGTGCCGCACCGGTATAGAACACGTTTGGCGACATCTCTTCACCTTCATACTGCACAGGGTAGAACAGCAGCCCGTTCAGCTCTTCAAACACGGGCAGCACCGATTTGCGCGATACCGAAGTCCAACAGCCAAACACCACCGCCGCTTTGTCCTGGCTCAGTAACTGGCGGGCTTTTTCAGCGAACAGCGGCCAGTTGGAGGCCGGATCAACCACCACCGGTTCGAGTTGTTTCCCCAGCACGCCGCCTTTGGCGTTGATGTCCGCGATGGTCATCAGTGCCACATCTTTGAGCGGAGTTTCAGAAATCGCCATCGTGCCGGAAAGTGAATGCATGATGCCTACTTTGATGGTGTCGGCGGCCTGAGCGCTAAACGCCAGACCCATGCTGATAACGGACGCAGAAAGCGCAAAAGCTTTAACAAATGTACGACGGTGCATAGTCTTCACTCCCAAAGTGTATTAACGAATAACCCCATGCTTCGCCTGATGAAGCATATGGAGAGTAATTTGACGGACCTCTTTCTGACTTGCGGCTATATGGTCGTGTAAGCGGGTCTGCGCCTCCTGAAGTTGACGGTTCAAAATGGCGAGCAAAATCTGTCCATGCTCGAGATATGTGGCACTTACGCGCGGTCGCTTGGTGAAATCCAGCCGCCGCACAATACGAATTTTTTCGGTGATTTCGCGATGTACCCGCGCCATTTCCGGGTTTCCTGTGGCCTCAACCAGCGTCATATGGAACACCTCGTCGTGGCTGGCAACTTCAGCGCCATCGGCCAGTTGCGGCGCATCAATCCAGAACTGCTTTAATGCCTGGAGCGGCAGCGGTCGCACCTCTGCGGGCAACATACACAGCCGTTTTACGGCTTCGAGCTCCAGCACAATGCGCAGATCGTAGAGCGACTCCAGATGGTCGAAATCCACCGTTTTAATTTGCCAACCACTACGCGGCTGCACTTCGACATAGCCTTCTTGTTCCAGCGCATACAATGCCTGGCGCACCGGCGTACGGCTCGCCGCCATACGCACCGCAATGTCGTTTTCGCTAAAGCGATCCCCTGGCAGAAGCTGGAAATCGAAGATTTCCTGTTTCAATAAGCGGTAGATACGCTCGGCGATGCCTTCGGGTTTCTTATTCACACCGCATCCAGCCACAGCAACGCATCACCGGGCCCTACCTGGCGACCCTGCTGGCAACTGATACGAATAACGGTGCCATCGCAAGGTGCGCTCACCATCAACTCCATCTTCATGGCTTCCACCACTATCAGCGGCTCGCCCTGCTTAACAACTTGTCCTGGTTCCACAAGGATCTTCCAGATATTGCCGTTGAGATCCGCGCTCACCAGCTGACCTGGCTGGTCTTCAACCACCTCTTGTGCCACTGACATTGCGCTCTCGACGGCGCCACTTTCCTGCTCCTTCCAGTGCGCGACTTCACTGACAAACGCTTGCTGTTGGCGTGAGCGGAAATCAGCAATGTCGTCGGCGTTGTCGGCAAGGAAGGTGGTGTAAGCGGCAAAATCAAACTCGACCTCTTCAACACGCACCTGGGCACGTCCTTCACGGAAGGCGGTGCGAAATTCAGTCAGTTCGTCTTCGCTGACCGGATAGAAACGCACCTGGTCGAAGAACTTCAGCAGCCATGGTTCGTCGCCAAACTGTTCGTTCTTGAGGAATTTGTTCCAGATAGGCAACGTGCGCCCAACCAACTGGTATCCACCCGGTGAATCCATGCCGTAGATGCACATATACATGCCACCGATACCCACGGTGCCTTCGGCAGTCCAGGTGCGGGCCGGGTTGTATTTCGAGCTAAGCAGGCGGTGGCGTGGGTCGAGCGGCACCGCGCACGGTGCACCCAGGTACACATCCCCAAGGCCGAGAATCAGGTAGCTGGCATCAAAGAGGATTTTTTTCACTTCGTCGCGGTGCGCCAGCCCATTGGTGCGCTGAATGAAATCGACGTTATTGGGCAGCCACGGTGCATCGGCACGCACGGTTTCTTTGTAACGCTCAACAGCGGCGAGCGTGGCGCTGTCTTCAAAGGCCATCGGCAGGTGCACAATGCGCGACGGGATCTTAAGTTTCGTGACATCGCCCAGCTGTTTTTCCAGGCTTAATAACAGCGTCAGTAATTGCGACTGGGAAATATGCTGGCTGTCATAACGCACTTGCAGCGAACGCACGCCCGGCGAAAGCTCTTCAATACCGGAAACACTGGCCTGCTTGATGGCTTTCATCAGCAGATAAATACGCAGGCGCAGCGCCAGATCCAGCACGTTGTCGCCGTATTCGATAAGCACGTAGTTGTCACCCGCCTGGCGATAAACCACGGCGGGTAAATCACTCTGCGCATCCAGTTCTGCGAGAATCGCCGCACTTGAGGTAGTAGTCGGTGTAATCGACGGGTGCAAATCCGGCAGCGTTAGCACATGCAGCAAATTGGTGACCGCCACGTCCTGGGCTATTTCCAACGACTGCGCATGTTCAAAGGTAATCGCGTGGAAGCGAATTCGGTCACCAGGCTTCACCTGCCCGACTTTCCATAGTTCCGCTTTCGCGATGGTAACCGGGCAGACAAACCCGCCCAGGCTTGGGCCATCACGCGTCAGGATCACCGGGAAGTCACCGGTAAAGTTCACCGCGCCAATCGCGTATTCACAATCATGAACGTTGGAAGGATGCAGCCCCGCTTCGCCACCGTCAGCCCGCGTCCATTGAGGTTTAGGGCCGACTAAACGCACGCCAAGGCGGTTCGAGTTGTAGTGAACCTGCCACTCGCTTTCAAAGAAAGTTTGCATGGATTCAGGGGTGAAGAAATCAGGTGCACCATGCGGCCCGTATAACACTCCGATTTCCCACACATCGCTGTATTGCGGGATAACTGCCGGTTCCGGGGTTTGTGGCAGTGAAATTGGTGCCGGTGTGGTGCACGCAGGTAAACACGGTTGGGAAATCGCCAGCACATCTGCCACGCGCAAAGTACGTCCGGCGTGGCCGCCGAATTGCCCAAGGGCAAAGGTCGAACGGCTACCGAGATAAACAGGCACGTCGAAACCATTGCGTACCGCCAGATAAGTTCGGCAACCGGAAGTCGCCCGCCCGAGTTTCAGCGTCTGCCCCGCTTTGACAATCACCGGTTGCCAGTATGGGATCGCTTCATCATCCAGCGTTGCCGGGCAATCAGCACCGGTTAATGCGATGGTCGCCGCGCTATGAAAGCGGAGCGTCGGCCCCTGTAGCGTAAATTCGAGCCCTGCGGCAGACGGATGATTCCCCACAATGCGGTTTGCGAGACGGAACGCAAAATCGTCCATTGGCCCGGATGGTGGCACACCGATATCCCAGTAACCAAGACGCCCAGGGCTATCCTGCACGCTGCTCCAGGTGCCGGGCTCCAGCACTTCAATGGCATGAGCCTGATAAACCACATCATCCAGCAGACGCGTCCACATCACCCCGGCTTTAAATTCCGCCATTTGGACAATTTGACGCAGGTAATCGAGATTGGTCGCAATACCGTGCAAACGTGTAGCGGCTAAAGCCGTGTTCAGTTTACTTAACGCCTGCTGACGATCGTCGCCGTAAACGATCACTTTAGCGATCATCGGATCGTAGAACGCGCTGACTTCGCTGCCGGTACTTACCCAACCATCAACGCGCACATCTTCCGGGAAGAAAACATCAGTCAGCACGCCCGGACTTGGCTGGAAGTTTTTCAGCGCATCTTCGGCGTAAATACGTACTTCAATGGCGGCCCCTTTTGGCGGCTGCGCCATGCGTTGCCAGTCAAGCGTGACGCCTGCGGCGACGTGAATCATGCATTCGATAAGATCCAGCCCGGTGACCATTTCGGTGACCGGATGCTCGACCTGCAAGCGGGTATTCACTTCGAGGAAATAGAACGCATCGAGGGCGGCGTCATAGATAAATTCCACGGTGCCTGCGCTGCGGTAATTCACCGATTCCCCCAGAGCCACTGCTGCTGCATGAATAGCTTCTCGGGTCGCCTGCGGTAAATTTGGCGCGGGGGTTTCTTCCACCACTTTCTGGTTACGGCGTTGCAATGAGCAATCACGCTCACCGAGTGCCACGACTTTGCCTTTACCATCGCCAAAAATCTGTACTTCCAGGTGACGTGCGCGGTCAACAAAACGCTCAATAAATACGCCATCGTCGCTGAAAAACTGCTGACCCATGCGTTTTACGCTCGACCAGGCTTCAACCAGGCTCGCGTCATCTTCACAGCGCGTCAGCCCAATCCCCCCGCCGCCTGCGGTGGTTTTCAGCATCACCGGGTAGCCAATTTCAGCCGCCGCAAGTTGTGCCTCTTTCAGGGTCAGCAACAAGCCCGTTCCGGGCGTCATCGGTACGTCAGCTTTAAAGGCCAGTTCACGCGCACGGTGTTTCAGGCCAAAGTCACGAATTTGTTCGGCGGTTGGGCCGATGAACACCAGCCCGTTATCAGCACAGGCCTGGGCAAACTCCGCGCGTTCCGACAAAAATCCGTAGCCAGGGAATATCGCCTGCGCACCGCTCGCTTTAGCAGCGGCAACGATCTTCTCAATATCGAGGTAACTGTCCGCTGCTTTTTCGCCACCCAGCGCAATCGCCACATCGGCATCAATTACATGCTGCGCGTTAGCATCAGGGTCGGAGTAAACAGCAACGCTGCCGATACCCATTTTTTTAAGCGTTTTAATTGCCCGAACGGCAATTTCACCGCGGTTAGCTATCAACACAGAGCTAAACATTGTCGTCTCCTTAAGCGCTATGGTGGCGGGCAAGCCAGGCTTTCCAGCCGCCCCACGCGGTGATATCCGTGGCATCAGAGAGTGCTGCAGGTTCGCAGATAAACCCTTTCACGTTGCGACCATCTTCAAGCGCCAATGTGCCAATCCCCAGAGGGGCCGGGATTTCCGCCACAAACTCACCAAAGCGCGCCAGCGGGATATCCCAAAGCTCCACGGCAATCGGCTGCCCTTCGGAACTACGTGCAAGGCCCGGTTTCGGCGGCTGAGTGTTGGCAAGCGCGTAGAGGCGGTAATTGGCAGCGGTGTGCGATTCTTCGATAAACACCGCATTACGCGTGGTGAGCTGGTGGTTAAGCGGCATTCCGCGCAGATGTGCGCCCACCACAGCAACGCGAACGTGATTGGCTGATGGTTTTTCGGCATTACTCGCAGGCAGCGTTTTATCGGTCGCGCCCAATGGCAAATTCAGCGCCTGCTGCCAGCTTTTCCCGAAGTGACTCAACGCCTGGTCATGCCATGCGGGTGCGATAAGCGTTATCCCGGCAGGGATTCCATCTGCGCGGAAATCACCCGGCAGTGCCAAAGCACAAAGGTCAGCCAGGTTAGTGAAGTTGGTATAAGTCCCAAACTGAGAGTTGTAGCGCACCGGTTCCTGCGCCATTTCAGCGAGGGTATGAATGGTCGGAGACGTTGGCACCACCAGCGCGTCAAACTCGCTGAGCTGTGCGTTAATTTTCTGCGCCAGCTCAGCACGGGTGTATTCCGCCTGCCAGGCATCGCAGGCCGTGTAATTCAGACCATTTGCCACAATGCCGCGCACGGTTGGGTCCATGGCTTCAGGCATGCTTTTAAAAATCTCGCCAACCGCAACGGTGCGCTCAGCCACCCATGCGCCGTAATACAGCTGCTCGGCTAACTGGTTAAAGACGTTAAAATCAATCGGCACCAGTTCCGCACCTTGCTGTTGCAGACGCGCCAGGGTTTTGGCGAATGCGTTTTCGCTTAAGGTGTCGCCGAAAAATTCAAGACGGTCGGGAATGGCAAAACGGAGTTTTTCACTAAAGCGTGCCGGAGCAGTTTGCGGGTTGTTTCGAGAGTACGGATCTTGTGGATCGTAGCCACCAGCAACAGCGGCAACGGTTTGTGCATCTTCAACGGTTAACGCGAACACCGAAACACAGTCATTCAGGCGACACGCGGGCACCACGCCTGCGGTAGAAATCCAGCCTTTGGTCGGTTTCAGGCCGACGATATTGTTAAAACCAGCCGGGACGCGCCCGGAGCCTGCGGTGTCGGTTCCCAGCGAGAAACACACCAGGCCGCGTGCAACCACAGACGCCGAGCCCGAACTCGAACCACCGCTGACATATTCCGGGTTAAAGGTATTTTTCACCGCACCAAACGGTGAACGTGTGCCGACTAACCCGGTCGCGAACTGGTCGAGGTTAGTTTTACCTACCACAATTGCACCAGCCGCTTTCAGGTGTGCGATTACCGTCGCATCTTTTTCTGGTGTGTAGGTAAAAGCAGGACATGCAGCGCTGGTGGGCATTCCGGCGACATCAATATTATCTTTCGCCGCAAAAGGAACGCCTAATAAAGGAAAATCGGTCGCTTGTTTTTCACCAGAATTAATCGCCTGAAAAACCGTGGTTAATTGCGCATAGATTTCGTCATGCGTCGCAATATATATCCAGGCGTTATCATCACGGGATAAATCTGCATCTAATTGCTGATATGCCGCTACAAGTTGTTGCGGATGCTGGCGGTAACTGGCTACCCATTCAGACAAAGTCGCTACTGACATAAACTGGAATCCCATCTGGTATACAAGATGAGATGAATAAAGCATTTAGCGTGCCAGGTATTTACGGCGCTGATAATCAAGAGATTTAAATATACCTAACAACGCATCATTCATTTTTCGCACTCTTATAGAGCGAATGGTTAAGTTATTTATCCAGAAAGGTGCAAATAAACCATGTCATATTATTTTCTTATGTTTATTAATAAATCGGTCGTTTTGTAGAGTGGATAACCGCGGTGCACATAAAAAATGTCATGTTCATGATTTGATAGTGTGATCAACCACCAGGAAAGCAAATTAACCATACAATACCCTAAGTATTGTCTTAAATACGGCATTAACACCGAATTCGGATGCGCAAATAGAATACGATTCCATCACAGATCGAACTTAGGTATAGCGCCAATAGCTGCTTATACTTCCTTAAAATGTCTAAAGGCAAACGAACATGAATAAGCCCGCCTCTACCGGTTTATTGCAGCAACCTAAACCGTTTTTTATGATTTTTTTTGTTGAGTTATGGGAGCGTTTTGGATACTACGGCGTGCAAGGTATTCTGGCCGTTTTCTTCGTTAAAGAGCTCGGTTTTTCACAGGAACAGGCCTTTGTTACCTTTGGTGCCTTTGCCGCTCTGGTTTACGGGCTGATCTCAATCGGTGGTTACGTTGGCGATCATTTATTAGGAACAAAACGCACGATGGTTCTTGGTGCCGTGGTACTGGCGCTGGGCTACTTTATGACCGGTTTGTCGCTGCATAATCCTGATATGATCTTTATTGCCCTGGGCACCATTGCGGTGGGCAACGGGCTATTTAAAGCCAACCCGGCCAGTCTGCTTTCGAAATGTTATCCGCCAAAAGATCCCCGTCTGGACGGCGCATTCACCCTCTTTTACATGTCTATCAACATCGGTTCTTTGTTGTCTTTGTCTCTTGCTCCCGTCATTGCCAACAAATATGGCTACGCCGTTACCTACAACCTGTGCGGCATTGGCTTAGTCTTCGCATTGCTGGTTTATTTCTGCTGCCGTGGCATGGTGCGCGACATCGGCTCGGAACCCGATAGCAAACCGATGAGCTACAAAAACTTACTGCTGGTTTTAGCGGGAACTGTGCTGATGATTTACGTTTGTGCCTGGCTGATGCATAACGTAAAAGTGGCCAATATTGTGTTAATTGTGCTGTCCATTATCGTGATTTTCCTCTTCTTCCGTGAGGCCGCGAAGCAAAACAAAAGCGATCGCAACCGCATGTACGTCGCTTTTGTGCTGATGATTGAAGCGGTACTGTTTTACATTCTGTATGCCCAGATGCCGACATCGCTGAACTTCTTTGCTATCAATAACGTGCGCCATGATATTCTCGGTTTTACTATCAACCCCGTCAGTTTTCAGGCGCTGAACCCATTCTGGGTGGTGGTCGCCAGCCCTATTCTGGCTTCGCTGTATACCCGTTTTGGTGCCAAAGGCAAAGATCTGACGATGCCTGCCAAATTCACTCTCGGCATGTTCCTGTGTTCGTTAGGCTTTTTAACTGCCGCCGCCGCTGGTATGTGGTTTGCTGACGCGCAAGGGCTGACCTCACCCTGGTTTATCGTGCTGGTGTATTTGTTCCAGAGTTTGGGTGAACTGATGATAAGCGCGTTAGGTTTAGCAATGGTCGCAGCGCTGGTGCCGCAAACTATGATGGGCTTTATTCTCGGGATGTGGTTCCTGACCCAGGCCGCGGCCTTCCTGCTTGGCGGCTACGTTGCCACCTTCACGGCAGTGCCAGAATCCCTTAACGATCCGCTGCAAACGCTGCCGATTTATACTGGTGTGTTCAGCAAAATTGGCATCACGACCTTTGTTATCGCGCTGATTATGGCCGCAATGGTGCCGTGGCTAAACCGTATGATGAATATGCAACCGGAAGTGAAAACCGCTTAACTTCTTCGTCTTTGTTTCTTATCACGCCGCCTTCAACGAAGGCGGTTTGTGATAACACTTTCTGAAACTTAAATAATGGTGCCGCCTTTCGTTAAGGCTTCGCGGCGCTCTTCAGACTCCGCTTTATGGTGATGGCCTTTCTGCGCAATGGCGATACGCAAGCGCTGTTGCTGCGCATAACGATCTTCGCGACTTAATTCTGCATCATCGCTCAACTCAATCAGCAATTCGTTCATATGTTCAATAACATTCTCAGCGAGTGCTACATCTACGCGGGCAATTACGTCTTCAAGGTGCGCCATAACAATCTCCTCTATTTTTGTACCGACACCCTAACCTTTTCAGGTGAGGAATCAATAAATTTATCTCTATCGCTATGACTCGGAAGCAATTTTTACAAGGGTAAGCATCACCGTCCTGCCCGCTCACTCATGCATTTTGCAGAACGCGTCCAGAGCATGGGACAACGCAGCCGGATTTTCCCACGACATTGAATGCCCGCAGTCTGGTAGTACTGTAGTCGTGATTTTCAGGGTTTGAACTTTAGTGAAATCGCTATCGGGCAGGGAGCTTTCACCGAATATTAGGTTTTTGGGTATCTTCAGATGAGCGAACATTTCAAACCAGTTATTCCCGGTTATCAGGCTATCGGCCCCTCGCCAAACAGCCCAGGGTGCGGCAACCGATAAACTTCCTGCCCAGGGGCCCTTTTCTTCTGCAACCAAAGACGCATGGATGCAAGCGACATAATTATCTTCTGTGTAGCTGCATATTTGTTTGCTGAAAAATCCGCCTCCTGGGTGGAAGTTGGGTTCAGAAACAATCAATGCGCACTGACCTTCAGTTAATTGTTGAGAAGCCTCAATACAGATACTGCCTCCCATACTGTGGCCATAGAGAAAGAACTTTTTCAGATTGAGATGGGAAATCAGTTCGGCAACGACTGCAGCCTGCTCGGCAATGGAATAACTGAAATCTTTAGGTTTCTCGCTGTAGCCGTAACCCGGAAGGTCGATAAGAATCGCTCTTCTGCCGGAAAAGTTTTTATCGGCAACCACTCGAGGGTATTCATAAGAGGCAGCACATCCAAGACCGTGAACAAACACCAATGGCGTTCCTGTTCCGGGCAGATCCAGCCAGCGAACGCGGCAGTTTGCTATAGAGGAGAAAAATGATTCCATACCATTAATCTTCAGAAGCAGGATGGGAATAAACACCCAATATTTTGTTCATATTGATGCCGGTGACAGCAAAACCGTTAGTTTCATAGACCTGTCTGGCTCTGCGGTTATCAGCAGCTACGCGAAGTTTGATCTGGTTATAACCTTGCTGAATTAGCTGCTCTTCCAGACATTTCATCGCCTCACTACCCAGCCCCTGGCCACGAAACTGGGGAAAGAGATAAAAGTCGTTGATGTAAATAGATTTAAGTTCTGAGTCCGGCTTATACCATAGATAGCCAATATGCTGTTCTTCACCCAAGTGAGTTTGTGTAATACATAACACAACCTGCCCGGCACTCTTTTCACCGTCCGGGAAACTTGCCTCTGTCTCACGTCGTGCCTGTAACAAAGCATCCGCTTCCGACAGTCGATAACTACTGGCTATCTCACTTGCATAATCCACAACGAAGTAATCAACAAATGCCAGAAAATCATGGCTTAACATAGGTTTGAACGTAACCATTTTTCATCCTTGTTTGTGTTTTTGCCGAGTCCAAAATATGACGCCTCCCAAAGCAGGAAGCGTCAGTTGAGATTAATTCAATTTCGCTTTCGAGAAATCACTGCCATTCAGGCTAACGCTATAACCTGTCACATTACTGCGTGTTGCGTAGAAAGTTTTACCGTTAGCCAGTGGTATCCACGGGGCTTGTTGGTAGAACACTTCTTGCGCCTGCTCATAGAGTTTAGCGCGCGCAGCCGGGTCGCTGGTCAGTTTCGCTTTTTGGGTTAACGCATCGTAATCTTTGTCGCACCAACGTGCTGCGTTAGAGCCGCTCTTGATACTGCCGCAACCAAGCAGCGTATCTGCGAAGTTATCCGGGTCGCCGTTATCGCTCATCCAGCCAAACAGTGCGGAGGAGTGTTCGCCCTTACGCATGCCTGAAAGGTATTCGCCCCACTCAAAGGTGACGATTTTCGCGTTCACACCCACTTTTGCCCAGTCATGCTGAATCATCTCGGCAATACGACGTGAGTTCGGGTTATATGGACGCTGCACCGGCATTGACCACAAATCCGTATCGAAGCCCTTCTCAAGCCCTGCTTGTTTTAACAGTGCTTTGGCCTTTTCAGGATTGTAGGTGCGATCGTAGAGATCTTTATTGAAACCCAACATTGTTGGCGGGATTGGGGATTTCGCAATCGTACCTGACCCCATAAATACCGCATTGATAATAGCTTGTTTATCCACGGCGTAGTTCAACGCCTGGCGTACCAGCACGTTATCAAATGGCTTTTTGGTGGTGTTAAACGCCAGATAACCGACGTTCAGGCCATCTACCGTGTGTAAAGTCAGATCTTTGTCAGCTTTAATAGCGTCAAACTGCACCGGAGCCGGGGCTGGGATAATCTGGCATTCGTTCTTCTGCAATTTTGCCATACGCGTCTGGACGTTGGGTGTAATGGAGAAGATCAGATGTTTAGTCGGCACTTCACCATTCCAGTAGTTCGGGTTCGCGACATAGCGAATCAACGAATCTACTTTATATTCCTGCAACGCAAACGGCCCTGTGCCGATTGGCGCAGTATCTACTTTTTCAGGCGTGCCCGCTTTTAGCATCGCATCAGCATATTCTGCTGAAAGAATTGAAGCGAAATCCATCCCCCAGTCTGCGAGGAATGCCGCGTTAGGTTCACTCAGGGTGAACTGAACGTGATTATCATCAAGCTTTTTAACTTCGGTTATCAGCTTATCGAGTCCGACATCATTGAAGTATTCGTAAGTCGCCTGCGACACATTGTGGTACGGGTTTTTCGGGTCCTTCTGGCGCATGACTGAGAAAACGACATCGTCAGCATTGAAATCGCGGGTCGGCTTAAACTCTTTATTGCTATTGAACTTCACGCCTTTGCGCAGGGTAAAAGTATACGTTTTACCATCCGGGCTGATTTTCCATTCGGTCGCCAGTGACGGAACCGGTAAGTTGTCGCTTGGGCGAAATTCAACCAGGCGGTTATAGAGCGTTTGCGAACTGGCAACAAACGTAGGGCCGGAGCTGGCAATTTGTGGGTTGAAGGATTCTGGTGAGGCCTCTGAACAATAAACTAGCGTGTTATTCGCTGCAGCCAAAGCAGCCGTTGCGGGTAAGAAACTGCTGAGCAACAGTGCGAGAAGTGTTTTCCCTGTCGACATAGTTGTGCCTTTTGTATGCTTGCCAAATGAAAAGTGAACTTATAATTTTGAGCGTCAATAACACCATAGCTCTTAAATTCTGACAAATAACAAAAGGCTCTCAGGTTATTCATTAATAGTGATATTCGTGCATTTTTACGCCACCAGCAGCACAATACACCACCATATTCATTTACAATGACGTAACAAACCTCTGTAAGATCGCACGCGAAAAAGGCGTATCGCTCACTGCGGCTAATAACGCATCACGGTCTTTGCCTTTCATCGCCACTCTTTCACTACGGCTGGTAATGATTTTATTCATCACTGGCGTACTAAATTCTGGGTGGAATTGCACCGAAAGTGCAGTCGATGAATAGCGGATAATTTGGTGCGGATCGTGACTGGATGCTGCAAGTACCACGGCACATGACGGTAGCGTGAGCACGCTTTGCTCGTGGCTTAAAAACGTATAAAAAGATGTTGGCAAACCTTCAAGTAACGGGTCATGAAGTGCTGCATCATTCAAGCTGACGGCAATTTGCCCCACTTCGCTGCCTTGCGGATGGTAATCCACCGCACCGCCTAGCGCGTATGCCATCAATTGGTGCCCGTAACAGACACCTAATACCGGAACCCCCGCGCCGATAATCTCACGCAACCAGTTGGCCGTGCGCTCACTCCACTCTTCATGGTCGGTGACCATCGCCCATGAACCCGAAATCACCGCACCGCTAAACGTACCCGTCGCTGGCAGCGGCTCACCTTCGAACGGGCAAACAACTTTAATTGGGCCAACATCACCTAATGCGGCTTTAAACCAGTCAGGCTGTTCGCCAACAGCCGCGCGAATATCAGTGGGAGGATGGCCCATTTGAACCAGCAATAAAGGTAGTGTTTCTGACATTGATTGAACGCCCTTTTGATTTTGGGATGACTTTAATCAGTAGCACAAAACCTGCGGTCGCCCCAAAGACTTAAGTGCAATCGCCCGATAATTAGAAAAAAGTGTCATCTCTTCCGCCGTTTGCCTGTGCCGGAAATCCGTAAAATGGAAAGTGTGAAAATGGCTCAAGCGGAGCTGAAAACAGCAGGATTGATGACGTGGCAAAAACATTATTGCGCAGCGGATGCTTAGATGACTTCCTTTCGCTAGGCGAAAACGGGCAAACGGTTTTCGACTCAGCGCTACAAATTCGCGAAACATTACGCTTACGCAAACAGCAAGCGGTGGTCGACAGCCTTGCGATACCTCAACCAAACGATGAAGGCGATCGTGTTGACTGGTACGCCCCCTTTGAAGGCAGCGTTGTCAGTTGGGCTGCTGCCAGTGATGAGCAACGTAAAAAAGCCCTGCGCTATCTCGATAACTGCCAGGCCAATATCGCCTCGCTGATTCAGCGTTGCCAACAGGCGGAAAAAACGTCCATCCAGCTTTTTGGCTCGTTACTCGCCAATACATTGCAGTTTCCGGGTAGCCAGCATGTTTATCTGGTAGACGGGAAACCGGTCATTACTTTTTGGGGCTTTGTGACGCTTAATAGCAGTGCCCGTCCTGATCCACTGGATTGCTTACGCATTGCTGAAGAACACGAACCGGTTATTGAGTTCCTGCCCGAACCGCCGCCTGCTGCGCCACCTGTCGTGGTGTTAAGCGAGCCCGATGAGCCACTCTATTCCGTGGCGGCACTCACACCTGTGGCAGTTCAAAATGATGAGCCATTGGTATCAGCGCCAGAGCCTGAAGTCGTGCGTGAAACTCCCGTCACGAAAAAGCCGAAGCGTTGGTTGCTACCTGTTGCAGCCGCCATTATCGCCTGCATCGCTGCTCCACTTTCTTATTATCTGGTATCGGCACCCCATGCCGAACCTTTAGCTCAGAAACAAGCGGAAGTTAAACCTCAGACCATCGCTCCAGCAGCCATTCAGGCAGCACCGGTGGCCCATGTGTCAACTTTGCCTGTCACTCAAGCCGCGGTCGTTGAACCACCAGCGCCGGAACCAGAACCTGCTGCTGTTACAACGACAACACCGGCAGCTGAAATACCTAAAGGCGCACTAGTTTTACCGGCTGATTCGCTAAAAATTGGCTCGACTAAATTCCTCAACGGCAACTGGCGTGTGGCCATCAACGTTAAAGATTCCATCACCGGCAAACCGCCTACGCTGCGTTATCAAATTGCCAACAACAAAGGCAATGTGCGGCTGGTGCATGGCGACAATATTGTCTGCAAAGCAGAAGTTTTCTCAGGGCTGATGCAGTCCGGTACGTTGATGATCAAAACCCGTGGCAATGCGCGTTGTAGCGATGGCTCACGTTATCCGCTGCCGGAAATATCCTGCAAACCTGGCGAGAACGATGTCGCCGAGTGCAGTGGGCGCTACGAGGAGGACACCGTGGTTCCTGTGACATTTAAAAAAGTGGGTGATTAATCAATGTTTGCCACTCTGTATCCCTATAAGTCGAGCGTGACGCTCATTAAAGACAGCGGCATTCAGTTTCTGGATTTCGGCCTTGCTCCGCAGCCTAATGCTCCGCATACCGGGCGCTTTGTGCGTAAAACGGCGAACGGCCCGCTTTTGCGCCTTGATTACGATGTGATACCGGGCAAATTTACTCTGCCAGGCTCGCAGGGCTCGGCTCCAGAGGTAGTGAAACCGGAAAGCACCATTACGCTTGGCCATTCCCTGAAACTACTGGATAAAACCTGGCTGCCGCTGCCATTCCTGCGTTTTAATCCGCCACGTACTTTTGTGGGCGGCCCGGATAACTGGGCACGAGTGCAGATTCGTTGCCTTGAAACACCGGACTCGGCTGGAAACACCGTACGCATTACCATCGCACTGGATACAAAAATCCTGGCCGATGATAACCCTGCGGCCCATTTGGCTCCCACGCAAAATGATGTCCGTAACGGAGCCCGTTTTGCACTTGCGTGGCACAACGAAGAGATTAACGACTTTATCGATCAAACCTGGGTTGATGGCTGGCTGCGTGAAGTGTTCACGCAATTCGCCACCCGCCATGAATCCAGAACAGAGCGTGAAATCAGCAACGCGCTGAAAACCTTCGAGTACCAGGCGCACTATCTCAATATTATCGAAATGCTCGGCGCACAGCTTTCAGTGCCAGAAGTGAAAATTGTCACCGCCACGCTGCAAGCCCCGGCGATCCCTGTTGATCTGGTGCTGGATGTCGGCAATACCCACACCTGTGGCGTATTGATTGAAGACCACGGCGAAGCCAATGACGGCCTGCGCCAGACTGCCGAGCTGCAAATTCGCTCGCTCAGCGAACCACAAACCATCAACGAAGCGATGTTTACCAGCCGCCTCGAATTCTCTGAAGCTAAATTCGGCAAACAGCATTTCTCGGTGGAAAGTGGCCGTGACGATGCGTTTGTCTGGCCATCGATTGCCCGCGTTGGCGATGAAGCTCGCAGCATGGCTTCTGCCCGTTTAGGGACCGATGGCGCAAGCGGGATCTCCAGCCCGCGCCGTTATCTATGGGATGAAACCCCGGCCAACCAGGATTGGCGTTTTAGCCAAATGGGTGTGAAAACCCAGCGTGAACCACTGGCGACCGCTTATCCCCTGATGAACCTGATGAATGACGACGGGCAGCCGCTCTATTCCTTACCGCTGGAAGACCGCCTGCCAGTGTTTTCGCCACAGTACAGCCGTAGTTCGTTAATGACGCTGATGCTGTGTGAGTTGTTGGCACAGGCGCTGATGCAGATTAACAGCGTCGGCTCACGCCAGAGTATGGGGCATCTCAATGCACCACGTCAGCTACGCCATCTGATTCTAACACTGCCTTCGGCGATGCCAAAACAGGAGCGTGAGATCTTCCGCCAGCGAATGCAGGAAGCAGTAGGTCTGGTGTGGAAAGCGATGGAATGGCACCCGACAGATGATGGTTTCACCAGCGAGCGTGATTTCCAGAAAAGTGTCGTCCCAGTCCCTGATGTTCAGATGGAGTGGGACGAAGCCACTTGCGGGCAACTGGTGTGGCTGTATAACGAAGCGTTGGTCAATTACGCAGGGCAAACGGGCAACTTCTTTAAAAGCCTCGCTCGCCCTGACCGCGAGTTAGCCGCTGATGAGCTGCCGGGCAAAACGCTACGCGTCGCATCCATTGATATCGGTGGTGGCACGACCGATATGGCTATCACCCAGTATCATCTTGATGATGGTGTCGGCAGCAATGTGAAAATTGCTCCACGTCTACTGTTCCGCGAAGGCTTTAAAGTCGCAGGTGATGACATTTTGCTGGATGTTATCCAGCGCTGTGTGCTCCCTGCATTACAGGCACAAATTCACCAGGCAGGTGTGGTTGATACCACCGGACTGATGACCACGTTATTTGGTGAGTCCGGGCGCATGGACACGCGAGGTACGCTGCGCCAACAAACCGCGCTGCAACTGTTTATCCCTCTTGGGCATGCAGTGCTGTCTTACTGGGAAAATAGCGATCCCGACGATCGCCACGCAACACTCGAGGCGACATTTGGCGAACTGTTGGCCCAACGCCCAACAGATAACGTGATTAATTACGTTCAACAGGCTGTGCAGCACGCGCTGCCTGCTGATGCTCCGGCGTTTGATCTGTTCAGCGTGCCATTACAGGTTGAACTGGCATCACTACAAGAGGCGTTACTTGCAGGGCAATTCACTCTGACCGCCCCGCTTCAGGCGCTGTGTGAAGTGATAAGTCACTATTGCTGCGATGTGCTGTTGGTCACCGGGCGTCCGGCCTGCTTGCCAGGCGTGCAGGCATTATTGCGCTACCAACAACCGGTTCCAGTGAACCGCATAGTCTGGTTGGATAATTATCAGACTCATGAATGGTATCCATTTAGCCAACAAGGCCGTATTGGCAATCCGAAATCTACTGCCGCTGTTGGTGCCATGCTGTGCAGCCTGGCGATGGACTTGCGCCTGCCAGGTTTTAATTTCAAAGCCTCTGACATCCAGGCGTACTCCACTGTGCGCTATCTGGGTATGCTCGATGGCAACAATACATTGGTTGAGAAAAACGTCTGGTATCGCGATATCGATCTCGACGATCCGAAGTCAACGCTTGATACCCGTTTGCATTTCCCGCTACGCGGCAATGCTTGTCTCGGTTTCCGCCAGCTTGATGATGCCCGCTGGCCTGCCACGCCGCTGTATACACTGGCGATTAACTCACCACAGTTGGCAAAAGAGATAGCCGGTGAAGGTGTGCTAAATGTACGCCTGCAACAAACTCGCGAAGCCGATGCTTTTGTGCTGGCGGAAGCCTGGTTGCAGGATGGCAGCAAAGTGCCACTTAACCAGCTCAGTTTTAAATTGAATACCCTGGCAGGAAGCTACAGCGGAGCCAGCCATTACTGGATTGACAGCGGGAGCGTGTATCAAAAATGAATCCAATAACCTCAACGCTGCACCCTTTAGTGGACTGGGTACAACAGACGCGCCAGACTGTTACCCTGGTGGAAAATGAAGCAGATGGGCTGCTGCATAAACTGGCTACACTCCAACAGCGTCAGCACCAACTTGACTTACAGGCGGAGCAACCGCTAACAATTGGCTTATACGGCCACTCGATCGCGGGCAAGCATCACCTATTGACCACGCTACTGGGCGATAATCATGAACGTATCGAGATTATGCTCGGCGGAAAAGTGCTGGATTATCTGACGCACATTAACCCCGGGCATGCGCCAGGTATTGCCGTGCGTTTTACTCGCCGCGAACTACCGGTTGCGGAACATTATCCGTTGCTCATCACGCTGTGCAGTACCAGTACGCTTGCCCAACGTATGATTCGCCAGTATCACACCAACAGCGCTACCCGTTTTGCGCAGCCTGAGGTGATCGCATTAAAGCTTAAAGAGTTACAGTCTCGCCGCCAGGCACAACCGATGCCAGGGCTGACACAGCTGCACTTCTCCGATATTACACAAACTTACCAGCAAGTGGTTCGCCGCCAACATCATCTGGATAACACGCTGTGGCAGCAAATGGCCGAGCTCCTGCCGTGGCTGAGCTGCGCCGATCAAGCCACATTGCTGGCACCACTCTGGGGAGATAACGCCACTATTACCGCTCACTGGCAGCATCTTGCACAGACGTTGAATCATTTAGGTTATGCCCATCAGGTTTTAGCTCCCGCCAGCCTGCTGGTGGATACCTTCCTGCTTCCGGTAGAAGGCTTCTTGATCCCCACCACGCCTGACGAACCAGAGATGAATGCGGATGTGCTGGTTTGCCCTCTGGTCAATCAACAAGCCGGGACACAGACCAGCCTCGCTCAGCAGGATTTACAGCAGTTGAGCGCTGAAATCACGCTTTCGCTTAACTATCAGCCGCGCCTGGCACAGGTTGAAGTGGTCGATATTCCCCTCGCGCAACTTGATGATTATGCACAATATCTACAGCCCGATAAATTAGTGGTATGCAATGCGGCAGCCGAGCGTCGGGAAGTGAATGCAGTTGGTAAAATGCTGGCGCGTTGGGTCGATAAAACCCAGGCCAGTAATGCCACAACGCCAGGTCTGATTTGGGCGATTACTCCGCGCGATGCCCGTTTTAGCGGCGCTAACCTTGATGAAGGCGTGCAACGTGTTATAGGTCTGCCGGGTAAACGTTGGGGGACTTTGCAAGCGCTGGATAGCCGTAATATGCACCGTTTGCTGGAGTGGCTTGCCGATGCGCTGGTTCCGGCACAGCGGACACTGCGTATTGAGATGTTGCAGGCCGCGCTGAATGCGGAAGTCAGCGCCCTATTCACCCATATGATTGAAGACGAAAACCTCACGCCGGAAAGCGCACGTTCTCAGGCTGAAGGTCTGGTGCGCGCGCTGCAATCCCACGCGGCCCTACATGGCGAACTGCTGGCAAGCTTATTGCCGGAGCGCCATGTCTTACAGCAACGTTGGGTAAGCCACCAGCAATTACGTAGCCAGCAGCCAGCAGGTTTCCATCTGGATATCGATCTGTTTACAGACGTAGACAGCAGCGAAACGCAAACGCGCAGCCCTGACAGTTTTGCCACCGTAGTACATCTGTTGTGGATTAATCATTTGCGTCAGTTGGCAACTCGCCACGAGGTTGCTCATCTTTCCGGGCTGGATAACACTCAACTTCAGGCACTTTGCCAATTGTTGATTGTCGCCAGTTATCGCCTGAAATTACCCGAACAGCTAGAGTCGGCATTGCGCCACGGTGATGGCAGCATGGCGCAAGAAATCACCTGTGTGACAGCCGTATTAGGCGATTTTGTTAGCTGGTTGGGTTATGCCCACGTTGATCCAGCTTTGCGCCCGGCAAGTCGGGTGAATAAAGGCTCACCTGTGTTTGCACCACAAAAACAGGCTACAGCCAGCACCCGCCTGGTGCGCTTAGGTGAGCAACCTGCGCGCGGCAATACGCTTTACGTCTATGACTGGCTGGTGGCGCTATATACCCGCGCGGTGGAAAACATCGGCTATCGCCATCCGCTGGATGTGAGCGATGCTCAGAAAGAAGCATTGAAAGGATTGCTGAAAAAGGTAGATAAACAGATTCCGTAAAAAGAATAAGCAATAGCGCCACCCGGCACTCATTCACATTAAGTCGGGTGGCGCTGCACTTATCCCCCTGCAAAAGAGTTTGTTACCACGCGATCACAAAACAAAAGTATCGCCTGTTGCAGGAGCGATCACATCCGGCAACCACAACCGTCCCCATGCACCGGTACAATGGCACCCCATTACTTTCTGAATTTTTTGCTGGTGTAAAAAACGTCTGATTCGCAGTAATTCTGGCGGCAACGCGCTGCGCAGATGGAAACCGCCAATCAATGCATAGATCTGCTTAATCCCCGTGATATTTTGGCAATGGCGCACAATATTTATAATTCCCCGATGCCCACAGCCAGTAATAATCACTAGCCCATGGTCGGATTTATAAATAAGCACACCTTCATCTATAACGTAATCCATAGCAGCACTGTTACCACTTATAATTCCGTATGCCCTGGGTTCATCCACGTTGATTTCCCCCGACCACAAAAAACGCTCGCTGATAGGCACAGGTATGCGGCTGTACTCCATTTGATGGCGAGAATAATCAATGTCTAACGAGAGCTTTTTTATTTTTCGGCTAAAACCCGCCAGTTTTAGTGCTGCAAAGCGTTCATTGGCTATCTGAGGATGGCAGATAATACGACTGTTATTGGGCAACCAGGGTACACCACCACAATGGTCATAATGGCCATGTGAAAGTACCGTCGCAGTAAGAGCTGTGAGATCAACGCCCATCAAGGCCGCATTATGCAGAAAACTATTATCAGGGCCGGTATCGAACAAAACCGAGGTTGTTTCATCCTTAATCAACAGGCTAAGCCCAGCTTTAGCAAGCAACGATTTCTCTGCCCCGGCAGCCCGCCTATTTTCCAGTAATACCTTGATAGTTAATGGCATGTTCGCCCCTTCCTGAGAAAAATCCATCATCGCCCAGTATAGGGAGTTATGTCGAATGGCGCACTGACAAGGTGCTCAGAAATCGAAGGAGTGCCTCATTCCGAAGGGATTGAGAGTTGAGCTGATTCCTTTCCCCGTAAGCACATTAAATTGCTGGGAAAAGCATTTAATCCTCACTACACTCGATGACACCTTAACATTTAAATAACAAAAGAGGTGTCACATGCCAGGAACATCCCCTGTCTCTATTTCGATGCTTATTAATGGACTGCCCGTTGATGCACAAAACCAGGCAACTTTTGAACGCCGCAATCCGCTAGATGAGCACGTCGCGACAATCGCACCTGCTGCCACCGTCAATGACGCTCGTGCAGCCGTTGAAGCTGCAAGCCTGGCATTTGTCGCCTGGTCACAAACTCCGCCAAACCAGCGCCGGGCTTTGCTTTTAAAAGCCGCTGATGCGCTGGAAGCCAAACAAGCCGCATTTGTCGCCGCGATGGCGGCCGAAACAGGTGCTACCGCTCAGTGGGCTGAATTCAATGTGCATTTAGGTGCCGGGATTCTGCGTGAAGCCGCAGCCCTCACCACACAAATTAATGGTGAGGTTATTCCATCAGATGTGCCAGGAAATCTGGCAATGGCAATCCGCCAACCTGCGGGTGTCGTGCTGGGAATGGCACCGTGGAATGCCCCAGTGATTCTCGGCGTGCGGGCTATCGCCACACCTCTGGCCTGCGGTAACTGCGTAGTACTGAAGGGTTCCGAAATCTCCCCCGCAACACATGGTTTGATTATTGATGCACTCAATGAAGCCGGATTCCCGGCGGGTGTGGTCAATTTTGTCACCAATGCGCCACAAGATGCGGGAACCGTTGTGGAGGCGATGATTGCTCATCCCGCAGTGCGCCGGGTGAACTTCACCGGTTCAACGCACGTCGGGAGAATTATTGCGCAAACTTGTGCTCGCTATCTCAAGCCCGTGGTTTTAGAGCTGGGCGGCAAAGCACCGTTGTTGGTTCTGCATGATGCTGATATTGATTTGGCGGTGAACTGCGCGGCGTTCGGAGCCTTCGCCAATTCAGGGCAAATCTGCATGTCAACCGAGCGCATTATCGTTGACGAACGGGTAGCCGATGAGTTTGTAGCAAAATTTGCAGCTAAAGCCGCCAGTTTACCCTGCGGTGACCCGCGCCTCGGCCCAACTGTTCTGGGCTCGGTTGTCGATGTGCAGACGGTTTCCCGCTGCAATGATTTGATTGATGATGCGCTGGCAAAAGGTGCAAAACTGGTAGCCGGTGGCAAAGCGGACTCAACCCTCATGCCTGCTACAGTGCTGGATTTTGTCACTAATGAAATGCGCATTTACCACGAAGAGTCCTTCGGGCCGGTAAAAGGGATTATTCGTGCGAAAAGTGATGACGAAGCGCTGGCTATCGCCAATGACAACGATCTTGGCCTGTCTGCTGCGGTTTTCAGTCGCGATACCGCTCGCGCATGGAATATTGCCAGCCGCATTCAAAGTGGAATCTGCCACATCAATAGCCCAACGGTACACGATGAAGCGCAGATGCCATTTGGCGGTGTGAAAGACTCAGGTTACGGACGTTTTGGTGGGCAGGCAGGCGTACGTGAGTTTACCGAACTGCGCTGGATAACGATGCAAACACAGCCGCGACCGTTACCATTCTGATGCGGTAAGAAACGTACGTTAACCTATTCTGGCGTACGTTTTTCGGCAAACAGCCGTAATGCTGCTGAAATCGGGCTGTAAATCGTGAACTTGAAAGATACCCGCTGCGTGAGGCAATTTCGCCAATCGGCAGCGCGGTGGTTTGCAACTGAGGCAGCGCATACGACATGCGCACCTCTTTGTGCCCTTATGATTTCATTTTGTGCCGAAACGCTCAGTGATTATTAAATTCCCACAAGCGGTTGAAATTTACATCATTCAAATTTCTGTCGGCGGCATTATTACCGTTAAATGGCCGTGCGGTCGTGGCAGCACTTCCCCACGGCGACAGAGAATCATAACCACTATCAATCGTTGAGTTCATCACCACCACCTGGCTGTTCGAGGTTTTACCCGGCAAATAACCGGTCGTTTTTGCGCCTTGATCCCAGGCCCGTCCAAGTTTTGCAAAGTAGCCGTTTTTGAAACCGCCATCGCTGGTAAAGCGGCTGTTTTTCACCAGGAACCCGTAAGGGTTATCCGGCAGCGTGTTAGGTGCCAACACAAAGGCTTCCTGGGACTGTCGCGATGAGACAGTATGGAAATGCACGTTATCAAACACTGCATTCGCGCGGCCAAACACGTAATCCACATCGCCTTCAATGTAGCTGTCTTTGATGAATACGCGGCTGACTCTGTCTGTTACGTAGCGGTTTTTCTCATCGCTGGTATTAACAAAAAAAGTATCCTGGCGGCCAATCAAACGCACATTTTCAATCTGCACTTTGTCGCCATCGGTTCGCAGGGCCACGCCCTGATGCGCGTTACCATCCACGGTGTCGAGCAGGGAATTAACCACCGTCAGATTGGCAAGCTGGAAACCATGATTTTGCGACCAGAGAACGGCTGCACACGTGGTGGCGACCACCGGCGTGGTTTTGTTAGCACAGGTTTGGTACATCTCCCAGGCCGGATCACCCGGTTGATATTGCCCGCTCGGGTTG
The DNA here is from genome assembly GCF_021282435.1 of Buttiauxella cochleicola. Classification (NCBI taxonomy): domain Bacteria; kingdom Pseudomonadati; phylum Pseudomonadota; class Gammaproteobacteria; order Enterobacterales; family Enterobacteriaceae; genus Buttiauxella; species Buttiauxella cochleicola. The sequence continues at coordinate 605,069 of NZ_JAJSOT010000001.1, forward strand.
ACGGTTTTGCGCCAGACTTCCGGTGAAATCATTGAGTCGAGCGCCAGTTGAATCGTCACCTGCTGCGGGTTTTCACCTGCGCCAAACAGCGTGACTGGCGGTGCATTCATCGGAATGTAAACCGTGCCTTCATAGACGCCTGGCAGGATTTTTATCACAACGCGCTGGTTCGATTTCGCAGCCTTTAATGCGGCATTCACCGCCTGCTGCACTGTTTGGTACGGCGCGTCTTTGCCGACAACCCATGGCGTATCAATATCTTTTAAATTCAATGCCTCCGGTTGCCACGGCTCATTTTTCGCCATCGCAATTATTCCGGCACGGGCGAAGACGTTTTGCTCCGTAAAATGAGCCGCCTCGCTCTGGCTAAGAACCGGGCGAGTGCTGCTCCCTGGTGCCTTGTGAGAGGTGAGGTTTGGTGAACTGCATCCTTGCAGTACCAGAGGGATACAAAGCACAGCTAAAGCAGAGTAGCGAGGTAATGACATACGTTAAGCCCCGGTCTTTTATAAATGTTTTATTTGAAAAACCAAAGGCCAATTTAAATAAAACATCATTTTAAAAACATGAGGAGCGCGGCATTTTCGCAATTGCTCCCAGGGAAATATCGGTAGCTGGTATTTATTTCTGTTTTCTGCCAGGATTTGTTTATTCATCAACCAACTGAATATATAAGGAGGAACCCATGCTGCTGTTTCGTGAAATTTTGTTTATTTCACATACCTTTGGTGATCGTCATAGCTCAAGCGTTATCGATATCGCACTGCGATAATCCGGCTTGAGCGAAGCAACCAACTGCAATCCCTTCCCTCGGGCTTACCGGGTTATCGTCAGCCATATTTGACGAGGCGTTTTCGCGCCTGTAACTCTTGAGTAAGCAACAATGAGCACATTATTAACCGCACAATCCCTTAGTCTTGATACCGCTTTCGGCCCGCTGCTGGCTGATATCACCTTTACGCTTAAAAAAGGCGATCGCCTGGGCTTAATCGGCCACAACGGCTGTGGTAAAAGCACCCTTCTTAAATTGCTTGATGGCACAATCGAACCCAATAGTGGCAGCGTGACGCGCGCACATCACTGCTTATTGGCGCGTGTCGAACAGCATTTACCTGAAGATTTACATTCACTCACCTTGCTTGAAGCCGTGATAGCGAGACTGAGTGAAGCACAACAACATACCGATGGCTGGCGAGCACAGGCGCTCTTAGCCAGCATGGGTTTTGATGAAAGTGCCTGGCAACTCACCGCCGGAACGTTAAGCGGTGGGCAACACACTCGTTTATTATTGGCGCGTGCGTTGATCACCGAGCCGGATCTCTTGCTGCTTGATGAACCAAGCAACCACCTCGATTTGCCCACACTACTGTGGCTGGAGCTGTTCTTACGTAACTGGAACGGCAGCTTTGTGCTGGTTTCTCACGATCAACATCTCTTGGATAACGTCACCAACGGAACATGGATCCTGCGTGACCACGGACTTAGTTTCTTCCAGCTACCCTGCTCTGCAGCCCGCGCAGCGCTTGAAGAGCGTGACCGTACCGATGCACACCGCCATCAGGCCGAGCAAAAGGAAATTGACCGCATTGCGGCCAGTGCGAAACGTCTGGCAATTTGGGGCAAAGTCTATGACAACGAAGACCTCGCCCGTAAAGCTAAGCAAATGGAAAAACGCATCGACAAACTTAAGGACAGCCAAACCGAGCTAAGTGCTGCGAATCTGTGGCAACTGATACTCAAAGGCGAGGCATTACCCGCTAATCGCCTGCTGGAAATGGAAAATCTGTCGGTAAGTCCGGCACCGGATTGTCCTCCACTGTTTAACCTGACTATGCAGCGCCTGAAAAGTGGTGATCGGGTGGCAATAATCGGCAAGAACGGTTGCGGAAAATCATCTTTATTACGCCTGCTGTGGCAGCATTATCAGCAGTCGCAAGATGAGTCCTCAATCCGCCTGCATCCACGCGTAGAGATGGGTTATTACGACCAGACACTTCATCAGTTACGTGACGGTGACACCTTGCTCGAAGCACTCGAACCTTTTGCGCCGTTATCCGAGCGCGATCGCAAAATGGCGTTGATCAGCGCCGGTTTTGCCTGGTTACGCCATGGCCAAACGGTCAGCACTTTGAGCGGAGGCGAACGATCCCGATTGCTGTTTGTTGGCCTGACTCTTGCGCGGTATTCACTATTACTGCTTGATGAGCCAACCAACCACCTGGATATGGAAGGCAAAGAGGCGCTGGCAGAAACGCTGCAAAGTTTTGAAGGTGGCGTGTTGCTGGTCACACACGACAGGACATTAATCGCCAAAAGCTGTAACCGCTTCTGGTTGATTGATAATGGCGAATTGAGCGAGTGGCACTCACTTGAGGGGCTATATTCGCAGCTGACAAATGACAATGTCGATATCGTGACAACGTCACAGAAAGACGAGTCATCTACGGCGGTTCAGGTTCATTCGGAAACTGAAAGCTGGTTGGAACGCCTGGTTGAGCTGGAGGAGAAGCTTGCGCAGGATTTAGCACGCAAGCAAAGCCACCAGAAACCAGCGCTTCAGCAGCAATGGCGGATGGAGATTGCCGCGCTTAATCTCCGGCTGGAACTCGAGTAAACGTTAGCGTCGGATGTCGCGGAGCTAATCCGGCCTACGAGGTAACACCATTCATTTAAGCTAATGAATTAGGGGAAACGCCGGGATTTGGTTCCCCGGAGGGACGCCAAACCCGGTGGTCGCCCCGGATATCTCATTCTTAAACTAACGGTGTAACCTACGAGGGGCATTTTCTGGGAGTTTATAGGGTGGATTAGCGCAAGCGACATCCACCGATTCACATCATCTAAAATGTTGCCCAGTTATCGTCTTCGTCTATAACGGTTTTAGCGGCCTTAGCTGTGGTTTTCGGCTTTTCAGGTTGCGTTTTTACAACGTTGGGCTGGTGGCTTAAACGAAATGTTCCTACGGCGGTAGTCAGGCGTGCTGCCTGCTCCTCGAGAGAATTCGCCGCAGCACTGGCTTCTTCAACCAGTGCCGCGTTCTGCTGCGTCACATTATCCATCTCGTTTATCGCGATCCCGACCTGCTCAATACCACGACTTTGCTCATCCGATGCCGCCGCAATTTCTTGCATGATATCGGTGACACGTCGCACCGCGCCGACAATATCCGTCATAGTTTCGCCTGCATGGGCAACCTGACTTGAGCCACTATCAATGAGCGATACTGATTCACTGATAAGCCCCTCAATTTCTTTGGCAGCTTGTGCACTGCGCTGTGCCAGAGTGCGTACTTCAGTCGCTACAACAGCAAACCCGCGCCCTTGTTCACCGGCTCGCGCCGCTTCAACCGCCGCATTCAGTGCCAGAATATTGGTCTGGAAAGCAATGCTGTTGATGACCGCAGTTATCTCGGAAATTTTCTTCGAACTGGTAGAGATATTGGTCATGGTTTTCACAACACTTGAGACAATGCGCCCACCGTCACCGGCTTTGTGGGAGGCTTCTTCGGCAAGCCTGGTCGCGTGATGGGCGTTATCTGCGTTCTGTTTCACCGTAGCCGTTAACTGCTCCATACTGGCCGCCGTTTCTTCAAGTGCCGCCACTTGCTGTTCAGTACGCGCCGACAAATCGGTGTTCCCGGCAGAGATCTCGCTGGTGCCCTGATAAATCGCTTCGGCCCCCATGCGCACTTCGCCAACCGTATTCACCAATGAAACCTGCATATCCTGCAAGTTCTGATTCAGTTTGCCGATTTCACTGTTGCCGAACGATTGCAATGGCTGGGTTAAATCGCCTTTGGAGATATGTTCGATGCGCGTTGCAGCCTGTTGCAGAGGTTGAATAACCACGCGGCGTAATACGACAAAGGTAAATATCGTCAGGAGCAGCGCGACCGCAAATGCGCATGCCATGACCATCACACTTAAATGTGAGCGGGCCTGGGCTTGCTCATGAAGTGCAACTGCGCGCTCGGTACGAATCTTCGCCGCTTGCTCTAACACCTTGTTATAGTCGGAATCCAGCTTGCGGGCCTCTTCATTTTCATGATTGATGATGGCCTCAAACATGCCGTTTTTGGCATATTTCATCATCGGCGCCATACCTTTATTCAGATATTCATCAAAGCGTGTGCGTAGCTGGCTATCCAGTGCTTCACCCGCCTCAACTTTGTCGGCACGAGCCATATAAATATCGAAACTGGCCTGCGCTTGTTTAATCAGCTTTTCTGCCTCAGCGATATTAAATTTCATATCATCCATGTCGGCCACACGCCCTGCGGCCCCTGCATGGATGATATTCAGTCGCGCACTACGCAAATTAGTCGAGCTTTCCGAAAGCCCAATCCGTACCTGAATTTCGTTGGTCACATCTTGCAGCGCTTTGTCGCTCTGGATCAAAAAATAGCTCGCAAGCCCTACACATAAAGCGAACAGCACTAAAATCCCAACCAGAATTGATGTAAACAGCGGCACTAATCGGATGTTGTGCCAGAAACGAACAGCCCCTTGTGGGGAGATTTTTGTAGTTGCCATGTCCTTGGTTTCTCTTTTTGTAAAAAGGTGTTTCTGTAAAAGAGTCATCGGCCATGAGAAACAAAAGATTGAACAAAAAGTTGTCGTTTTGTGGAGGGGTTAACAAATCATCGATGAATAGTTATACAGATCACAGTTTAGCCCTGAAATTAGTAAGGCTTACATTCAGGTTAAACCGGAGTAAACTGACTGTAACGGTAAATGGCGTAACCGCGTGCGGTCGCTCAAAGGACAACAATTAAGCGTTATGAAATTTAAATCTGCAATCAAACCCTATCGCGCTGCAGCCGGTGGCTGGGGCTCTCTTGAAGCAACTACCCGCTTTGTTATCGACAGTAAACATGCCATCAAAAACCTGCGCAACTTGATGCGCATGAACAAAGCCAAAGGGTTTGACTGCCCAGGTTGTGCATGGGGCGATGACAATAAAAGTACTTTTAGCTTCTGCGAAAATGGCGCGAAAGCAGTGACATGGGAAGCAACTCGCCGTTTTATCGATAACGAGTTTTTTGCTAAACACAGTGTCAGTAATCTGTATCAGCAGAGCGATTATTTCCTTGAATATCAAGGACGACTTACTGAGCCGTTGCGTTACAACCCGCAGACTGACCATTACGAAGCCATTAGCTGGGATGACGCACTGGCGCTTATCGGTCAGCATATTAAGGCATTGGATAATCCCGACCAGATGGAACTGTACACCTCAGGACGCGCCAGTAACGAAGCGTCTTATCTGTACCAATTATTCGGTCGCATGATGGGAACCAATAATTTCCCGGACTGCTCGAATATGTGCCATGAAGCTAGCGGCAGCGGGCTTAAACGCAGTATCGGCGTCGGTAAAGGCACCATTCATTTAGATGATTTCGACAAGGCTAATGCCATTTTTGTGTTTGGCCAAAACCCAGGTACTAACCACCCGCGTATGTTGCATAGCTTGCGCCACGCAGCTGAGAACGGCGCACAAATTGTGACTTTCAATACCCTGCGTGAACGCGGTCTTGAGCGTTTTGCCGATCCGCAAAAGCCATTAGAAGTTGTGACACCACTGGCCGGTAAAATCAGTAGCTACTATTACCAGCCGAATTTGGGCGGTGATATGGCCGCGATTCGCGGCATGGCAAAAGCGCTACTGGAAACCCATCGTCAGAAACTTGAGAACGGTGGCACGGGTATTTTCGATGAAACCTTTATTGCTGAGCACACTCTTGGCGTGGAAGCATGGTTTGCTGAAATCGACAACACGTCCTGGGAGCACATTACCCAGCAATCCGGATTGAGCGAGCAGCAATTGCGTGATGCCGCGACTATCTGGCAGCAGGCCGAACGTGTGATTTGCACCTGGGCGATGGGCATTACGCAGCACAAACACTCCCTGAACACCGTACGTGAAATCGTTAACCTGCAACTTCTGGGTGGCCATCTCGGAAAACCTGGTGCGGGCCTGTGCCCAGTGCGCGGTCACAGTAATGTACAAGGCAACCGCACGATGGGCATTGATGAAAAACCATCGGCTGCATTACTCGATAGCCTTGCAACTCATTTCGGTTTTGAGCCTCCGCGCGCGCAAGGCCATAACACCGTTGAAGCTATTGCGGCAATGCTACGTGATGAGGTCAAAGTCCTGATTACTCTTGGTGGCAATCTTGCGGCAGCCGCACCAGATAGCCCTCGCACCGAGGAAGCTCTGCAACGTTGCGGCCTGACGGTTCATATCAGCACCAAACTTAACCGCAGCCATGTCGTACCCGGCAAAGAGTCACTGATTTTGCCAACGCTTGGGCGTACTGAAGAAGATATGCAGGCCAGTGGGCGGCAGTTCATCACCGTTGAAGACTCATTCAGCATGGTGCACGCATCTGAAGGTATCGGGAAACCGATTGCTGTAACGCAGCGTTCAGAAACCGCCATTGTTTGTGGGATTGCTAACACCGTTCTGGGGCAAGAAAATCTCGACTGGCTGGCATTATCAGCGGATTACAATCTGATTCGCGACCATATTGCGGCCACCCTTCCTGGCTTTAAAGATTTTAACCAGCAGTGTGAAAAACCAGGTGGTTTCTACCTTGGTAACGCGGCGGCCGAATTACGTTTTAATACCCCAACGGGGAAAGCGGAATTCAGTGCCGCCCCTCTTCCGCAATCATTATTTGGTGATTTAAAAGCCCCATTTGCGCTGCAAACCTTACGCTCGCACGATCAATATAACACCACAATTTACGGGTTGGACGACCGTTACCGTGGTGTTTACGGGCAGCGTGAAGTGTTATTTATTAACCCGGAAGATCTTGCGGCACTTGAGTTGCACGAGGGCGACCAGGTAGATATCGAAACGATATGGAACGATGGCATCACACGCAAAGTCAGCGGTTTTAAAATCGTGCCTTACAACATCCCGCGCGGCAATCTGGCAGCCTATTACCCTGAAACGAACCCATTGGTTCCTCTGAGCAGCGTCGGCGACGGCACCGGGACGCCAACATCGAAATCAGTACCGGTTAAAATTTGCCGTACTGCTCCCGTTGAAACCCTGCGTATAGCTTAAACAAGCAGTTCCTCTCTGCATTTGTCGGGTAGCCCACGTTACCCGACCTCCCAACCCATCCCGCTACCAATTCGCAATAAATGCGAGATTTCTCATTAACAACTTTGCAATATCATAACGGAAGATTATGATACCCCAACATTAACCATTTGGTTCGTTATGCGTAATTCACTTTCGAGATAACGCTAAATACAGTCACCACATGCGTTTTTGTTTACACCAAAAGGTACAAATCAGGCGATCTCCTGCAACAAGGAGACGTTGTTGCATATGAAGCTGAAGGAACACGCTTCAACAGGAGAATGTTATGGCAAATCTTACTCCCCCGCGCGGCCTGGCACTTGGGCTGCTGTGGGTTCTTGGCGGGCTAATGGCACTTATTGGCCTCGCGATCGGTATTGGTGGGGCTTATTTAGTTGCCCTGGGCGGCAGTTGGTATTTCTTGCTGATGGGCATTGTGATGCTCATTTCTGCCATTTTGATTATCAAGAAGAAAATCGCCGGGCTGGTGCTCTATGGCCTGGCATTCGTCTGCTCAATATTTTGGGCAATTAGCGATGCCGGTTGGGACTTCTGGCCGCTGTTCTCGCGCCTGTTTACCTTTGCGGTGCTCGCCTTCCTTGCTGCCATTGCATGGCCCATTTTACGCACTGCCCAAAGCACGGTTCCGGTAAAAAAAGGGCCGGCATATGGTATTGCGGCTTTGCTCGCAGTTTGTATGTTGGTAAGCGCAGGCTGGATGTTTGTGCCGCAGGTGCAAGTTGCCGCCAATGAAGACGTCCCGGTAAAACCCGTCGCACCTGATGAAGTACAAAAAGACTGGAAGCACTGGGGCAATACCACCCACGGCGACCGTTTTGCCGCCCTTGATCAAATCAACAAGGGTAATGTCTCGGAGTTGCAAGTAGCCTGGACCGCGCATACGGGTGATATTCCCCAAAGCAACGGTTCGGGCGCAGAAGACCAGAACACCCCATTACAGGTTGGAGACACACTTTTTGTCTGCACACCGTACAGCAAGGTGCTGGCGTTGGATGTCGACTCCGGTAAAGAAAAATGGCGCTATGACAGTAAAGCTACAGCACCGAACTGGCAGCGCTGCCGTGGTTTAGGTTATTTCGAAGAAACGACTCAACAAGCTGCCGCTACTCTTGCCGAACCAGCGCAGCCCGCTGCATGCCCTCGCCGTCTTTTCCTGCCTACTACCGATGCGCGCTTAATTGCGATCAACGCTGATAACGGTAAGTTGTGCGAAGACTTTGGCGACCACGGTACGGTCGACCTGAAAGCTGGCATGGGTGAAGTTAAACCGGGCTATTACCAGCAAACCTCTACACCTCTTGTTGCCGGTAACGTGGTGGTAGTTGGTGGCCGTGTGGCAGATAACTTCTCCACCGGTGAGCCTCCGGGTGTGGTACGCGCTTATGACGTTCACACCGGTAAACTGGCATGGGCATGGGATCCGGGTAATCCGGCTATCACAGGGTTGCCACCTGAAGGCCAGACTTATACACGCGGCACACCAAACGTCTGGTCTGCCATGTCTTATGATGCAAAACTCGGTCTGATTTACCTACCAACTGGTAACGCCACACCTGATTTCTTTGGTGGAACGCGTACTGCACAGGACGATAAATACAGCTCATCTATTGTTGCAGTTGAAGCAACAACGGGCAAAGTGCGCTGGCATTTCCAGACTACGCACCACGATTTATGGGACTTCGATTTACCATCACAGCCACTGCTTTATGATTTACCCGATGGTAAAGGCAGCACTACGCCAGTGATTGTTCAGACCTCCAAACAGGGCATGATTTTCATGCTCAACCGCGAGACTGGCGAGCCGGTAGCGAAGGTAGAAGAACGCTCTGTGCCACAGGGCAATATCGAAGGTGAGCGTTATTCGAAAACCCAGCCGTATTCGGTCGGGATGCCCATGATTGGCAACGAAACCCTGACTGAATCGGATATGTGGGGTGCGACACCAATCGATCTGCTGATTTGTCGTATCGAGTTCAAAGGCATGCGCCACGAAGGGGTTTACACGCCACCGGGCCTTGACCGCTCCTTGCAATATCCAGGGTCGCTGGGTGGGATGAACTGGGGTAGCGTTTCTGTTGACCCGAATAACAGCCTGATGTTCGTCAACGATATGCGTCTGGGTCTTGCAAACTACATGGTGCCTCGTGCCAATGTGGCGAAAAACGCCAGCGGTATCGAGATGGGTATCGTTCCAATGGACGGCACGCCGTTCGGCGCAATGCGTGAGCGTTTCCTCTCACCACTGGGTATTCCATGCCAGAAACCACCGTTTGGCACGATGTCGGCCGTTGATCTGAAGTCAGGGAAAGTTGTCTGGCAGGTTCCGGTGGGGACGGTACAAGATACCGGGCCACTGGGGATTCGTATGCATTTACCGATTCCAATTGGCATGCCTACGCTTGGTGCATCGCTGTCGACTCAGTCGGGCCTGTTGTTCTTCGCAGGTACGCAGGATTTCTATCTACGCGCGTTTGATACTGCAAACGGCAAGGAAATCTGGAAATCCCGTCTGCCAGTTGGTAGCCAATCTGGGCCGATGACCTATGTGTCACCAAAGACCGGCAAGCAATACATTGTGATTAACGCAGGCGGCGCACGTCAGTCTCCTGACCGTGGTGATTACATCATTGCTTATGCGTTGCCAGACGCGAAATAAGCCATAAAAAAACGGGTGCTTATCGCACCCGTTTTCAGTTACTTCACATCCACCTGATAGAAAATGTGCTTACCAAACGGATCGACTTCATAACCGCTCACTTCTTTGCGAACAGGTTCGAAAATCGTTGAGTGAGCAATCATCACCGCAGGCATTTGGTCATGCATCATCTGCTGTGCTTCTTTATACAGTGCCACGCGTTTTTCGTGATCGCTTGAAGTACGCGCTTCAAGAATCAACTTATCAAATGGCTGATAACACCATTTTGCCGAGTTAGAGCCGCCATCCGCTGAACGACAGGTAAACAGTGGGCCGAAGAAATTGTCCGGATCCCCTGTGGCCGTGGTCCACCCCATCAACGCCGCCTGATGCTCACCACTTTTCACACGTTTTAAATACTCGCCCCACTCAAAGGTGACAACTTTTGCCGTGACGCCAATTTTCGCCCAGTCGGCCTGAATCATCTCCGCCATCCGCTTAGCGTTAGGGTTATACGGACGCTGTACCGGCATCGCCCACAGATCGATGGTCAGGCCATTAGCAAAGCCCGCCTCTGTGAGTAACGCTTTGGCTTTTTCCGGGGCGTATTCGTAATCTTTGAGCGAATCATCAGCACTCCACACGCCTGGTGGCAGCAGATTTTTCGCAGCCGTTCCGGTGCCACGGAATACCGCGTCAATAATTGCCGGCTTGTTAATAGCCATTGCCAGCGCCTGGCGTACTTTCACATTATCCGTCGGTGCTTTTTGGGTATTGAATGCGAGGAAACCGGTATTTAGCCCTGCTTTTTGCATCAGGTTGATGTCAGCATTTTCCTTCATGCGCGGCAAATCGGCAGGATTTGGGAATGGCATCACCTGGCACTCATTTTTCTCAAGCTTAGCTAAACGCACTGAGGCGTCCGGGGTAATGGAAAATACCAGCTTGTCGATTTTTGCCTTGCCCTGCCAGTATTCAGGGAATGCGGTGAACAGAATGCGTGAGTCTTTTTGGTACTGCGCAAGACGGAAAGGTCCGGTGCCGATAGGGTCCATATCCACACGTTCTGGAGTGCCCGCTTTTAGCATCGAATCAGCGTACTCGGCGGAAAGTATCGAGGCAAAATACCAGCCAAGGTCAGCAATAAATGGCGCTTCTGGGTGAGTCAACGTGAATCGAACGGTATTATCGTCAACTTTATCAATCGAGGTAATTAATTTGCCAAACTCGAGACTTTCAAAATTGGAATAGTTTCCATTAGAAACGTTGTGATAAGGATGCTTTGGATCTTTCTGGCGCATAAACGAGAAAATGACATCGTCAGCGTTAAAATCACGGCTTGGTTTAAAGTATTTATTACTCTGGAACTTCACCCCTTTACGCAGATGGAAAGTATAAACTTTGCCATCTTCGCTGACATCCCAGCTTTCTGCGAGGCTCGGCTGTAAGTCGGTAGTACCTACTTTAAAATCTACTAAGCGGTTATAAACCGGTACAGCGCTCGCATCAACACTGGTTCCCGATGTATATAACTGCGGGTTGAAGTTTTCTGGTGAACCCTCGGAGCAATAAACTAATGTTTTAGCTGTAACAGTAGAACTGACTGTCAGCGCGGCTATTATCAATGCAAGTTTTGTGGTTTTTGTTGTGATGGAAGTTTTCATGCCTGCCCTATTATTTATAATTTTCACCCAGGATAGTGCTTGTACAAAGCGACTTAATAAATAACATTAAAAGTCGATTTCAAACAAATGAATATATCCAGTAAAGAGGAAGTCATGGCATCACAACTCTCAGAACAATTAACACAACGTTTCTTCCGTTATCTGGCGATCACCAGCCAAAGCCAGGCCGGTGCCAGCACCCTACCAAGCACTCCTGGCCAACATGAAATGGCACAATTGCTGGCGCGTGAACTCCGCGAACTCGGTCTTGACGATGTGATTATCGACGAACATGCCACTGTCACTGCAGTCAAAAAAGGCAATGTTCCCGGCGCACCACGCGTTGGGTTTATCACACACATCGATACCGTCGATGTTGGGCTTTCACCGGATATTCACCCGCAAGTGCTGCGCTTTAACGGAGTGGATCTTTGCCTTAACCCGCAACAAGATATCTGGCTGCGCACCGCTGAACACCCGGAAATTCTCGCGTACCCGAACGAAGAGATAATTTTTAGCGATGGCACCAGTGTGCTCGGCGCAGATAATAAATCTGCCGTAACCGTGGTGATGACGCTACTGGAAAATCTGACACCAGAGATGAAGTACGGCGATATCGTTGTCGCTTTTGTACCTGATGAAGAAATTGGTCTGTGTGGCGCAAAAGCGTTGGATATGGCCCGTTTTAACGTTGATTTTGCCTGGACTATCGACTGCTGTGAATTAGGTGAAGTGGTGTATGAAAACTTTAATGCCGCGCACGCCGAAATTCGTTTTACAGGCGTGACCGCGCACCCGATGTCAGCAAAAGGTGTTTTAGTTAACCCACTGCTGATGGCACATGATTTCATCAGCCATTTCGACAGAAACCAGACACCGGAAAATACCGAAGATCGTGAAGGTTATATTTGGTTTAACGGTATGCACACCACACAAAATGAAGCGATATTGAAAGCCAATATTCGTGATTTTGACACTCAGAATTTTGAAGCGCGTAAACAGCAATTGCGCGATGTCGCAGAAATAATTGCCGCGCAGCACCCTACCGCGAAAGTGGATATTTCAATCAGCGACACTTACAGCAATATTAGCAATGCGATTAATGACGATCGTCGCGCCATTGATCTTATTTTCGAAGCGATGAAGGCGTTAGATATCGAGCCTAAGATCATTCCTATGCGCGGTGGCACCGATGGTGCAGCACTTTCGGCAAAAGGGTTATTAACGCCAAACTTCTTCACGGGCGCGCATAATTTCCATTCTAAGTTCGAGTTTTTACCGCTGAGAGCTTTTGAAGCATCTTATAACGTGGCGCTGAAGTTGTGTTTGTTAGCAGCTAAATAAGTCCGGTCTTTTCGTAGGTCGGGTAAGCGCTAGCGTCACCCGACAAAACGGCGAATGACGCCTTCAGCCGAACCACCCTACACAATAAAGACTAAACTCCGTTGATTGATGCGCCGCCATCCACCAGTGAAGCGGTGCCCGTCACAAATGACGATTCATCAGACGCGAGCCAAAGTACCGCTCGCGCGATTTCTTCCGGTTTACCTACCCGTTTGAGCGCGTGCAACCCGGTAATGAATGCCTGCGATTCCGCCGTATTATTCATATCGCGATACATATCGGTATCCACCGCGCCCGGTAAAACTGAATTCACGCGAATATTCTGCGGGCCAAATTCCGTTGCTAACGCCTGCGTCAGCCCAATTAACCCGGCTTTGCTGGCGGCATATGAGGCGACTTGTGGGAATGCGAAGGAATAGCCGACGAACGTAGACGTAAAGATCACTGAGCCACCGCCGTGTTTGAGCATTTCGGCAATCTGGTGTTTAGCTCCGAGGAAAGATCCAGTTAGGTTGATGGCAACCGCATTGGCAAACCCTTCCGCTGAGACTTCAGTACTCGGGCCATTTTCACCTAACGTCCCCGCATTGTTGAAAGCGATATCGAGACGCCCCCATGTTTGCACCGCTTTTTCCACCAGCGCTTTAGCGTAGGCTTCTTCGCGTACATCGCCCGTTACGGCGACGGCCTCGCCTCCCGCAGCTATGATTTCATCAACCAGTTGAGCAAGTTCGGCTTCACGTCTGGCACCAACGACCACTTTTGCGCCTTCAGCGGCGAACAGTTTGGCGGTGACATATCCGATGCCAGAACTGGCTCCGGTAACAATGGCAACTTTATCGGCTAATCGTTTCATGAGAGGACCCCAGTGGAGCGGTCAGAATTTGACCGCTCATGGAGTATAGAAGTGGAGTCGGGCTTACGCCGTAATCTGTTCCATCGCCTGTAAAATACGCTTATCAGAAATCGGATAAGGCGTACCCAATTGCTGCGCAAAGAAGCTCACACGCAGCTCTTCGATCATCCAGCGGATCTCCTGCACGTCTTCGTCAACCCGGCGTGCTGGCGGCAGTTTGTTCAGCCACTGCTGCCAGGTTTGCTGCACGTGTTCCACTTTCAGCATTTGCACGCGGTCACGATGCGGATCGACGGCCATTTTCTCGAGGCGTTTCTCAATGGCATTCAGGTAACGCAGCGTATCGCCCAAACGTTTGTAGCCGTTTCCGGTGACAAAACCGCGATAAACCAGCCCGCTCATTTGGGCTTTTACATCCGACAAACCCAGCGCCATGGTCATATCCACGCGCCCTTTCAGCCGTTTGTTAATGTTGAAAACGGCAGTGAGGATTTGTTCGACCTGCTTCGCAATCTCTACCACCGTGTCATTGAGCTCGGCGCGTACCTTCTCATGCAGCGCGGCAAAGCCCTCTTCGCTCCAGACCGGGCCGCCTGCCTGCGCGATAAGTTTATCGACGCCACAAGAAATGCAGTCATCAATCAAATCCAGCACCTTGCCGTACGGGTTAAAGTACAGGCCGAGTTTGGCTTTGTTCGGCAGCTTTTCATGCAGGTATTTAATCGGCGATGGGATGTTAAGTAGCAGCAAACGGCGCAAACCACGCCACATTGCCTGTTGCTGTTCAAGCGGGTTATCAAATAGCTTGATTGCCACGCTCTCTTTTTCATCCACCAGCGCCGGGAACGCCTTCATGCGGTAATTGCCGCGTTTCTGCTCGTAGCTTTCCGGAAGCTTACCAAAGCTCCAGATATGCAGGCCACTTTGTTCAATACCGTCATCGGCAACCGCCGAGAGCGTTTGCTGGACTTTCTCTTTCAGCCCACCTTTCAACTCGGTGAGGTCTTTACCCTCTTTGAGTTTCTTATTATTTTCATCGACGATACGGAAAGTCATTTTCAGGTGATCGGGCACCTGATCCCAATGCCATTCTTCGCGGTCGATAGTAATGCCCGACATGCGGCGGAACTCACGCTCTAAACTTTCCAGCAGCGGCAGTTCCAGCGGCGTCGCTCGGCCTAAAAACGCTTCGGCGTAGTTTGGCGCAGGCACAAAGTTACGGCGTACTGGCTTAGGCAATGACTTAATCAGCGCAATAACCAGTTCACGGCGCACGCCCGGAATTTGCCACTCAAACCCGGCCTCTTCGACCTGGTTTAATAGCGGCAGCGGAATATGCACCGTCACACCATCGGCATCAGCACCCGGTTCAAACTGGTAAGTCAGGCGCAGCTTGAGATTGCCCTGATGCCAGAAGTTCGGGTAGTCGAGTTTGCTGACCTGTTCTGCACCCTCTTTAATCAACATGCTCTTTTCGAAATTGAGCAGGTCCGGGGTCTCTTTGCTGACCTGTTTCCACCAGTTATCAAAGTGGCGCGCAGAAATCACATCGTGAGCAATGCGCTGGTCGTAAAACTCAAACAGCGTGTCGTCATCCACCAGAATGTCGCGACGACGGGATTTGTGTTCAAGTTCTTCAATTTCATTACGCAGCCTGAGGTTGTCGCGGAAGAACGCATGGCGCGTCTGCCAGTCACCTTCCACCAACGCGTGGCGAATAAACAGCTCACGGCAAAGTGCCGGGTCAACCTGGCTGTAATTCACGTTGCGGGCAGCAACAATCGGCAAGCCGTACAGCGTGACTTTTTCTGTCGCCATCACCGCACCCTGCGATTTCTCCCAGTGCGGTTCGCTGTATGAGCGTTTTAATAAGTGTTGCGCCAGCGGCTCAACCCATTCCGGGTCGATACGAGCGGCAATGCGCCCCCACAGGCGGCTGGTTTCCACCAGTTCAGCAACCATCGTCCATTTTGGCGGTTTCTTAAATAAACCGGAGCCAGGGAAGATAGAGAAGCGAGCATTACGCGCGCCGGTGTATTCCTGTTTATCGGCATCTTTCTGGCCGATATGGGAAAGCAAACCGGTCAATAATGCGCAGTGAACCGAGCGGAAATCCGCAGGTTCGCTGTTAATTGGCAAGCCGAGTTCTTTCACTACCTGGCGCAATTGGGTGTAGATATCCTGCCATTCGCGCACACGCAGGTAGTTCAGGTAATCGAGCTTGCACTGGCGGCGGAACTGGTTCGATGACAACTCTTTTTGCTGCTCGCCGAGGTAGTTCCACAGATTCACAAAGCTAAGGAAATCAGATTCTTTGTCCTGGAAGCGACGATGTTTTTCATCCGACGCCTGCTGTTTGTCCATCGGGCGCTCGCGCGGGTCCTGAATCGACAAACCGGCGGTGATAATCATCACTTCGCGCACGCAGCCAAATTTCTGCGCTTCCAGAACCATTCGCGCAAGGCGCGGGTCGACTGGCAATTGCGCCAGCTGGCGGCCTGATGTTGTCAGTTTATAAACGCTGAGATCGGCATCGCTGGTGATAGCACCAAGCTCTTCAAGCAGGCGCACGCCGTCCTGAATGTTGCGTTTATCCGGCGCTTCGACGAACGGGAACGCGGCAATATCGCCAAGGCCAAGCGAAGTCATCTGCAAGATAACGGATGCCAGGTTGGTACGCAGAATTTCCGGATCGGTAAATTCCGGGCGCGACAGGAAATCGTCCTCGGAATAAAGACGAATACAGATCCCGTCAGAGACACGGCCACAACGACCTTTACGCTGGTTTGCCGAAGCTTGCGAAACCGGCTCAATAGGCAAACGCTGGACTTTGGTACGGTAGCTATATCGGCTGATACGCGCCGTACCCGGGTCGATAACGTATTTAATGCCCGGAACGGTAAGCGAGGTTTCCGCGACGTTGGTTGCCAACACAATTCGACGCCCAACATGCGACTGGAAGACGCGGTTTTGCTCGCTATTCGATAAGCGCGCATACAGCGGCAGCACTTCGGTGTGCGGCAGATTCAGCTTGTTGAGCGCATCAGCGGTGTCGCGAATTTCACGCTCGCCGCTCATGAAGATCAGAATGTCTCCGGCACTTTCGTGGCCGAGTTCATCTACCGCATCAAAAATAGCCTGCAGTTGGTCACGGTCGGTATCGTCGGCATCTTCAACTATCGGGCGATAACGCACTTCCACCGGGTAAGTACGGCCCGAAACTTCGATAATCGGCGCATTATTGAAATGGCGCGAGAAGCGTTGCGGATCGATGGTCGCAGAAGTGATGATGATTTTTAGGTCCGGGCGACGCGGCAATAACTCACGCAAATAGCCCAGCAGGAAATCGATGTTCAGACTACGTTCGTGCGCTTCATCGATGATGATGGTGTCGTACTGCATCAACAGGCGGTCTTGCTGAATTTCCGCCAGCAGGATGCCGTCGGTCATCAGTTTAACCATGGTGTTTTCACTGACATGATCGGTGAAACGCACTTTATAACCGACGCAACCGCCCGGCTCCGTTTGCAGCTCTTCCGCAATACGATTGGCAACGGTTCGCGCCGCCAGTCGACGAGGCTGCGTATGGCCAATCAAGCCTTTTACGCCGCGCCCCAGATCCATACAGATTTTTGGAAGCTGCGTGGTTTTACCTGAGCCAGTTTCCCCCGCCACGATAACCACCTGATGGTCACGAATGGCATCGAAAATGTCCTGCTTTTTCTGACTTACAGGCAGATTTTCTGGGTAAGTGATTTTTGGGCGCGAGGCTTCACGCAGCAGGACCTTACCGGCGGCGGAGTCAATCTCTTGCGCAAGTGAATCAAGCACAGCCTGCTGCGATTCAGGATTTTTCACCTTCTTCGCGCCATGTAAACGGCGCGAGAAGCGTTGTCTGTCGCGTAGCATTAAGCCATCAAGGCGAGAGAATAATGAGGACAGTGAGGGTTTTATGTTTTCCATTACGTAATCATCTGGGCAGCGCACTGCCTGGTAAGTCTGTATCGTCAATTAGCGCTAGATTAGCACATCACACCTTTTGACGCCTTGTTCAATAAAATCGAACATTGAGTTCGATATATTGCGCTATCACTGCAAGCGGATTGTGAATAATCTACACCACAGCAACGGGCAATCAGTCCCGAATGAACACAACAAAGGAATCACCCATGAGCAAAGTATTAGTCCTGAAGTCCAGCATCCTGGCAGGTTACTCTCAGTCAAATCAGCTGTCCGACTATTTTGTTGAACAATGGCGTGAAGAGCATAGCGCAGATGAGATTACCGTGCGTGATCTGGCTGCGAACCCAATCCCAGTATTGGATGGCGAGCTGGTTGGCGCACTGCGTCCAAGCGATGCGCCACTGTCACCACGTCAGCAAGAAGCTCTGGCGCTGTCTGATGAACTGATCGCCGAGCTGAAAGCTCACGACGTAATTGTTATCAACGCACCAATGTACAACTTCAACATTCCAACACAGTTGAAGAACTATTTCGACCTGGTAGCCCGTGCTGGCGTGACTTTCCGTTACACCGAAAAAGGCCCAGAAGGTTTGGTAACCGGCAAACGTGCTGTGGTTCTGACCAGCCGTGGCGGTATTCATAAAGATACTCCTACCGATCTGCTGGTTCCGTATCTGAACATTTTCTTAGGCTTTATCGGTATTACCGATGTGAACTATGTGTTCGCTGAAGGTATTGCGTACGGCCCTGAAGTAGCGACTAAAGCGCAAACTGACGCGAAAGCGGCAATTGATAGCATCGTTACTGCGTAATTTTTAGATGGTAATTTTTGAAAACGGCAAACTTTATGTTTGCCGTTTTTTATTTCTACAACAAAATAAAGATCAATAAGAACGACGAGACTAAAAAAGAAAGCCCAAACCATTCAGTATAAAGTAATGCAAAAGCGAACAAAGTATTCATTACCCACCAAAGGAATATGCGTTTTCGCAGTCCATGCCAGTCATATTCTGGATAACAGAGATTTAGAATATAAATAGTTAAAGTTGTCAGGATAATCAAAATGTTATCATCCGTGAAACGCAGGCACAGCTAGTGAGTGGGCGCTGTATACGTTCATTATGCGAGGGAGGTAATTTAAGCAATGTTAACTGTGTGAAAATTGTTTTGCAATTAGTGTTATTTGATATTGATAAACAAAAATAAGCACATTAAATCAATGAATTGCATTTAATTAACACATCAATAAATACTTTATACCTATGCATTACAAGAAATGCATTCACGGAACGGATTATATTGAGATAAATATTAATGGGGAATAAATAAGAAATGGGAAATAAGAGAGGCGGTTTATAACCGCCTCTCCTGGGGAACTTAATTAGCCAATTAATTGCTGGGCTGTTTTCTCAACCAACGCCAGCAGGACTTTAATATCCTCAAGCGTAACGGTCGGATTGAGCAGAGTCAGCTTCAGGCAAGTGACGCCGTTATGCTCAGTCACACCTACGTTTGCGCGGCCAGAGTCCAGCAATGCATCACCAATTTTCTGGTTCAGCAGTGCAATTTCTGCGTCGCTAGTAGAGGCCATTTGCTCAGGACGGAAACGGAACAGAACGCTCGCCAGTTGTGGTTTCATCACCAATTCAAGAGACGGCTCTTCAGTAACGTACTGCGCAACTTCTTGTGCAAGTGTCACACCATGATCGATGATCGCGGCGTATTGCTTCTGACCTAATGCTTCCAGACCCATCCACAGTTTCAGTGCGTCGAAACGGCGAGTCGTCTGCAAAGATTTAGACACCAGGTTTGGCACGCCAGCGGCTTCATCGAACTCAGAGTTCAGATAAGCCGCCTGATAGCGCATCAACTCGTAGTGGCGCGCTTCTTTCAGCAAGAAAGCACCACAGCTGATGGTCTGGAAGTATTGTTTGTGGAAGTCCAGGGTGATGGAGTCCACTAACTCAATACCGTCCAGATAGTCGCGATATTTCTCGGACATCAACAACGCACCGCCCCACGCTGCATCAACATGCACCCAAATCTGGTGCTCTGCTGCCAGGGTGGCGATTTCACGCAGCGGATCAATTGCGCCAGCATCGGTAGTACCCGCTGTTGCAACAATCGCCAGGATCTGTTCGTCGTTTGCCTTAGCCTGTGCCAGTTTCTCGCGCAGATCGTTAATATCCATACGCGCGAATTCATCGGTTTTCACCAACGTCACTGACTGGTAACCGAGGCCCATTAAAGCCATGTTCTTCTGCACTGAGAAGTGTGCGTTTTCAGAACACAGGACTTTAATCTTTTTCAGGTTGCCTACCAGGCCATCTTGCTGGATGGAGTGGCCCTGGCGCGCAAAGAACGCGTCACGAGCCAACATCAGGCCCATCAGGTTGCTCTGGGTGCCACCACTGGTGAACACGCCAGCATCGCCTGCCTGATAACCCACTTGAGCACGCAGCCATTCAATCAGCTTCATCTCAATGATGGTCGCAGACGGGCTTTGATCCCATGAGTCCATGCTCTGGTTTGTGGCGTTGATCAATACTTCTGCAGCCTGGCTGATAACCAGACTTGGGCAATGCAAGTGCGCGACACACTGCGGGTGATGCACCGACAGGCTGTCTTTTAAGAAGTATTCGATCGCACGCTCAATAGCGACCTGGTTGCCCAGGCCCTGAGGATTAAAATCCAGTTGAATGCGTTCACGCAGTTCAGCAACAGATTTACCCTGATACATCTCAGGTTGCTGCAACCACTGCACAACAGCCGCGCTGGTCTGTGCAATGGCCTGCTGGTAGGCTTCAGTGCTTTGCGCTGAGCCTGCCAGGATAGGATTTAATTCAGACATCGAGGTCATTAACTCCACTCAAACAGGCTTGATGCCAGCCGCTAACAGCGCCTGCTCAAACTTATCGAGGAAAATAGCCAGCTCATCATTAGTGATAAGCAAAGATGGTAGCAGACGCAACACGACGCCATTACGGCCACCACGCTCCAGAATCAGCCCTGCTTTGAAGCAGTTCTTCTGCAGCAATGCGGACAACTCAGCATCAGCTGGGTAGCAACCCATATGATCTTTGGCTTCGTTTGGTTTAACGATTTCGATACCGATCATTAAGCCAAGACCACGAACCTGGCCAATGACCGGGTAACGTTTTTGCAGCTCAGCCAGTTTGCTTTTCAGCCACTCGCCCTGTGCTGCAACTTTGTCAGCAATCTTGTTTTCGGTCAGATGCTTCAGAGTTGTCAGACCGGTTGCCATCGCCAGTTGGTTACCACGGAAAGTACCGGTGTGGTGGCCTGGTGACCATGCATCAAACTCTTTCTTAATGCCCAGAACAGCCAGTGGCAAACCACCACCAACCGCTTTAGACATAACAATGATGTCCGGCTCGATACCAGCATGTTCGAAGGCGAACAATTTACCGGTACGGCAGAAGCCAGCCTGAACTTCATCGATGATCAGCAGAATGCCGTGTTCTTTGGTGACTTTGCGAATGCGCTGCAGCCACTCAACAGGAGCTGGGTTCACGCCGCCTTCACCCTGAACCGCTTCCAGAATGACGGCCGCAGGTTTGCGCACGCCACTCTCAACGTCGTTGATCAGGTTTTCGAAGTAGTAAGTTAATGCTTTCACGCCAGCTTCACCGCCAATACCCAGCGGGCAGCGGTACAGGTGCGGATAAGGCATAAACTGAACTTCAGGCATCATGCCATCAACCGCTTCTTTCGGTGACAGGTTACCTGTTACGGAAAGTGCGCCATGAGTCATGCCGTGATAGCCACCAGAGAAGCTGATGATGCCTGAACGACCGGTAACTTTCTTAGCCAGTTTCAGCGCAGCTTCAACTGCATCCGCACCGGATGGACCGGTGAATTGCAGGCAATATTCTTTACCCTGACCTGGCAATAAAGAGAGAAGATATTCCGAGAACTGATCTTTCAACGGTGTTGTAAGATCCAGTGTATGTAACGGCAAGCCGCTGGTAATGACATTTTGGATGCTTTGCAGCACGTCAGGATGGTTATGCCCAAGAGCAAGCGTACCCGCACCGGCCAGGCAATCAAGATATTGATTATTCTCAACATCAGTGATCCAAACACCGTTGGCCTGCGCAATTGCTAAAGGCAATTTACGTGGATAACTTCTGACATTCGATTCAAATTCAGCTTGACGCGCCAAATAGGTTTCATTGTTACCATTGAATGAATTAGCACCTAAACTATCAATACGGACTTTATCCGTCATCATATCTCTCCCACAGCTGCCGGTTCGTTAATTTGGCAGTTGAATTAATGAATGTAGAAAAACTGAGCACCATGTAAAAAACGCCGTCAATATAGGTTCTTTTTACTCCCTACTCAATATTTTATTTTGTGAATGTCTGTATGTTGTCCTAATGTTTTTATCTTGTACTTATTTTATGAAAATCAGTGCATTATCTACGCACCAGCTTCTTGTGCTGTGCATTTGCCTTTGCGTAGTCATTAACTTCACTTATTTGCATTTTTACAGCTAAATAATTCGATACGCCCAATCTCAGTATGAGATGCAACGAGGTACTGTCACGTAAATCCTACCTAACAGATACGACCGTTCATGAGGAGGCTGTTTTCTTAATCGAGAATGTACTTAAAAAATATAAGGTGAATATTTTAAATAGAATAAAAACCAATCACTGGTTTTAAATTAAGCTGCTGAGAAAATAAGCTTTTTATTTCGGATGCTATATAAATATATGTTTATAGCACCTAAACGAGACCAGCATTAAGACCTCTGATTGGTAACCGTTTGATGCTATACAACAACTGATCCACTTATTCCTTAATGACGGATTGAACCAGGTTGCCTGAGGTTGCCCGTGTGCCCAAAAGCCGGCATTGGCGAGGATGAGGATGTAGGGTTGATAGTCTGCGAATCGCTCCCACTAAGACCAGCTACGGTATCGCTAGTCCCAAGGCCGGCAACTGTATCACTGCCTATTAAGTCGACGGTTCCCGTTTGTTGACTGCTGCTCGATGAACTGCCTGAGCCCGTATTACTTGCTCCAGAGTTCATCGTTAATTGCGCGAACGCCGCTGTGGTAACCAGAGATAGCACCACGGTCAAAATAATCTTTTTCATTAGTTGTTCCTCATCCAGTACTCATATCTGTATCCATAGTACGGAAGAAAAGAGTGGCTTTTTGTCCCTATACTATTTCACGCATACAGGTAAATGAGCGGACTTCAGAACAACGGTATCGCTAATACATGCGTGTACAATCCGTGTCATCAAAGCAACTTCAGTGTAGCCCAGCGCCTTGTGTCACGAGTTATTTTTTCATCCATTGGCCGTTAATGCCGCGTACGAATTCGCCCGGTTGTGCGCGAGCCACCAGCTTCTGCCCGGCCAATTCTGCGACCTGGTTTGCTGAGATATTGTTGCTGTCTGCCAGTTTCTGATAATTTTCCGCACGCGCTTCGTTAATGCTTTTCACCAACGCCAGCGTCTCTTTATCTTGTTTGATTGGCGCAACATAACCGCTTAGTGTCTCCCCCACACGCCCTTGCTGGCGTGCTTCAGACAGAGTTAACGCCAATGCCTGTTGGCTAAGTAATATGCTTGCCAGTAAAACACTCTTAACGATTTTGTTCATGAGCTTCACTCCTGACCAAACAAATCGCTGCGGTTTTTAAGCAACGTTTCAACGTCTTTATCGACTTTAATATGAATCTCATGCTCGATTTTCACGTTCATATTAATGGTGATAGGTTCTTTTGGCGCCGCGACTTCAATACGCGGCGTGCATCCCGTTAACCCGGCAATCCCTGTCACCAGGAGCATAGCGATGACGATTTTCATTGTGTTTCCTCACAAGCTTTATCGCGAGCCTGGCAGCGCACATCCGGCAGTTCGGTATGTTGCTCAAGCCAGGTTTGCAAATTGTCCCCAAAACGCAGGCTGCGCCAAAGCGTAAAGAGGTTTTCCTGATGGCTGTAGTTCAGCCGCACTTCATTCCTTTTCCCTTCAACCTGGCTTGTGCCCTGCACATTCGCCCGCAAAGTTAGCACGCCAAGGTTATCTAAATTGATATCTGTCCAGGAATGAGAAATCTCCATATAACGCAGCCAGTTAACCGCAACACCTGCAGCAATATTGTTCTCAACAATGGCATCAGCCATATCTTTATCCAGCCGCAATGTCAGTGGGCCAGGGTTTGTCAGCCAGCCACCTTTAATGATCCATTGTGGATGGTTAAGCCACAGCGGCAAGGCACCATTCACACGCCCGGACATAGTGAACTGCTTGGGATTGACCGCAGTAATCAATTCGCTCGACGAGATATTTTCTAAGCGTAGCAAGGCTGCATCGCGTTGCGGCATGCGCAACTGCTGCATTCGTAATTTTCCACCCAGAAGATCCACATTAACGTTACTGAGCATCAACGGCTGCTTTTCACTCCATGGATACCAGCCTTCGAGATCGGCCGTGACATTGGTCGCGGCAATCTGATTTTTAACTTCGGCTATCCGCAATGTGACCGGACCATCAGTCCCTAATCGCCAGGTGCTGTGGCTAAAACGGAATGGCAGCACAAAATCAACACCATTGATTTGGTTATCCGGCAACCAGACGCTGCCATTTTTCACCACGCCATGGCCGCCGGCCTCAAACCCTTGCCCTGCGGCTGCGGAAAAAGCAACCTGTGAATAGAGCGAGCCATCTTTTAAAGTCATTTTCCAGTCAGCGGGGATAAGCGACTGGAACACAGTTAAACCTTGCTGTGGCCACCACGCATTACCGCGCAGGCGCACACCATCCCAGCGGCCATTCACACGTACCGGGCCAATACTCCCTGCGTGGAGGTCACCTTTATACTGGAATGAAGAAGGATCTTCGCCCGTCACGCTAAAGGTTAATGTTGACGGCGGTAACGTACTGCCACCGCTGAAAGTCGTTTCTCCCGCATTGAGGATAAACGCGCCATCAAAAGTTGGAGCTGTTTGTGCACGCTGCCAGTGAAGAGGCCTCTCCAGGTTCAAGCGTGGTTCAGTGACCAGCATTGAGCCATACTCAAGCTTGTCAAAGCCGGTAGAAAGCGAGCTAAGTTCAATCACGCTATCGCGCCACACTCCTTGCCCACGCACATCCCACTTAGCCTGCATCGGGGTAAACTCACCCTTGCCCCAATACTTCCACCGCCATAGCCCAGCATCTGGCAAAAAGTCATCCGCTTTACCATCCAGATGCAGCTCGAAATTACCCATCTGGTTTTCGTGTGCGCGAACAATTGCCTGCAACCGCCCATCGACACCGCGCTGCGTGACACTGACTCCGGCCAGTGGCCAACGAATTTCATCGACATCGATGGAATCGATGACTCGCCCACGTGATCGCAGTAGAGCGCCTGGACGGAACAACAATTTTGGATCGGCAATCGCCCCGCTAATTTCACCCGGCAGCACTGCGTAAAACACCATGCCATCTTGTTTTGCTTCACCGGTTAATTGCACCGGTAAGGAGCTGTTGATCATGCTGAGCTTCCCGGGGCCAATATTTAACACCGCGTTGGCTTTCCCGGCACTCCCCTGCGTGACGACGTTCATACGCCCGCTGATTAAGGCCTTTTCCAGCCCCTGCTTCCAGTCATCAACCCGTAAAGCAATGCCACCTCGCAGCGGGAACCCGGCATAGGGCCAGAACCACTGCCCACCATTGACTTCAAAAATGTTCTCACTGATGGTCCATGGCAGCGTCAACAATGCCTCAGCCGCAGCAGGCTTCTTCAGTGAAAATGAACCCTGATCATCGTTCCAGTTCAGAACGACATCGACCAGTTCAGGCTCTTGTGGAATGCGTAATTTAGTTGCGAGATGACCCTGTTCAGGCAGTTTATCGGTAAGCGGAGGTAAGGTAATGGTGCCGACAAGTTCCAGCGGGTCCATACCAGCAAAAGCCTGAATCTTTAACTTTTGCAGATTGAGCATTTGACCGTTTAGCTGCGCATCAACGCTGAGCGATGGGCCTTGGTAGTGAACCGTTTGCTGCTGCGGTGTTAACGTTAAACGTAAACCGCCGGAGAACTGTTGAAAGGGGGTTACATTGACCCTATCTATAGTAAGCAGGCTTTCAGGCAGCAGTGATTGCCACTCGGCCAAAGTACGCGGTGCGGCAGGGCCAGATTCGTCGAGAGGAATTTTACTCAGGCAATCAACGTTAAGATTGAGCGTATCAAGATGAATGCGCCAGCGTTTGGGGTGGCTAAGAGTGGCATCTTTTATCGTCGCCAGCTCGCAATCCCCGGCAAGATAACGCAAATCAGGAACGATTATCGCACCACGCGTAAATCGTGGGCTGGCTTCCATAGCAATGCGTGTCCCTTGCGGCAGCCAGATACCGGCAAGCGTTGGCAGCCAATGGGCTATAGTCATCAGAAGCGTTAACGGTAGTAGAATGAGTATCAATACCAACGCAATAATGGCTTTATATTTACCCTTCATGGGTGGTTAATATCCTGATTCTGCGACAATTATGTGCCCATTTAAACAACATATGCGATCATTCTTGCATTATTTGGACCGGGCGTGAAGGTCGTGCCTGGTATAAGCGTAGCCAACCTTGCGTTAGCAGTAGAATTTCATGCTTGAAAATAAATTTTAATATTTGTAAGAATATTTTAAGCGTGATAATTTTACATCAATATTATTCTGGAGATAAGTCTCATGAAACTGGCAGTGTATAGCACAAAACAGTACGACAAAAAGTATCTGGAGCAGGTTAACAATGAATATGGCTTTGATCTTGAATTTTTCGACTTCCTGCTAACCGAAAAAACAGCCAAAACTGCTCATGGTTGCGATGGTGTTTGTATCTTTGTGAATGACGACGGTAGCCGCCCTGTTCTCGAAGAACTCAAAAGGCATGGTGTGAAGTTCATCGCATTGCGCTGCGCGGGCTTTAACAACGTCGATCTCGACGCTGCTAAAGAGTTAGGCCTGCCGGTGGTACGAGTACCAGCTTATTCACCAGAAGCCGTAGCAGAACATGCACTCGGCATGATGATGTGCCTGAACCGTCGTATTCACCGCGCTTATCAGCGTACCCGCGATGCGAACTTCTCTCTTGAAGGGCTGACTGGCTTCACCATGTACGGCAAAACCGCCGGTGTGATTGGCACCGGTAAGATTGGTATTGCTGCGCTGAGAATTTTGAAAGGCTTCGGGATGCGCTTGCTGGCGTTCGATCCGTACCCAAGTGCAGCCGCACTTGAACTGGGTGTGGAATATGTCGATTTGCCAACGCTGTTCGCACAGTCAGATGTTATTTCACTGCACTGCCCTCTGACGCCTGAGAACTATCATTTACTTGACCAGGCTGCATTTGCACAGATGAAAGATGGCGTGATGATTATCAACACCAGTCGTGGCGCTTTGATTGATTCCCAAGCCGCTATTGATGCGCTGAAGAACCAAAAAATTGGTGCACTGGGAATGGACGTTTACGAGAACGAACGCGATCTGTTCTTTGAAGATAAATCTAACGATGTGATTCAGGATGACGTGTTCCGCCGCCTGTCGGCCTGCCATAACGTGCTGTTTACCGGCCACCAGGCATTCCTGACTGCGGAAGCGTTAACCAGCATTTCCGAAACGACGCTGGAAAATTTGCGTCAGTTAGAGAACGGCGAGCCTTGTGTTAATCAGGTGAGCTAATCAATGGCGGATGGCGCAACGTCATCCGCCATTTTTAAGATTATACCCAGTGGATGAATCCATAAATTTGCTACAATCCCCAGCAACTCATTGATGAACTGAATAACTTAGGGAAAAGAAGATGAAAAAATTAGCTTCAATTGCTCTGGCTGCAATGGTACTGGCCGGTTGCGCCCAATCGAACGACAAATCCTCTGTCACCGCACAAGACCTGCAACACCACCGCTATGTTCTGCAAAGTGTTGACGGCAAGCCGTTAACCGGCATTGATCGTACGCCGGAACTGAGTTTCGGTGAGAACATGCACATTGCAGGCAGCATGTGTAACCGCTTTATGGGCCAGGCGACGCTTGAAGGCGATACGCTGAAAGCGAAAGGTCTGGGAATGACCATGATGATGTGCGCGGAACCGCAGCTTAACGGGCTGGATCACATGATTAACGACATGCTGACTACGGGCGCAAAAGTTGACTTAGCTCCGCAACAACTGACGCTCAAAACCAGCCAGCATACTTTAGTTTATAAACTGGCCGATCTGGTCAACTGATTAGGCTAGTACGCCCCACAAGTCCCGGCGGCAAGCGCATTTTCACTACAGCGTTTGCCGTTCGGCATCGCACACATACCGATTGCTGAACCATCAAGCTGACGAGCAACACTCAACGTCCCACCAATCATTGCACAACTCGCCTGCCCCTGATTTGACATTGCTGCGCGCATACCAGGCGGTACGTGAGCTGCAGTGGCTTGTTGAGGTGGTTCACTACTACATGCCGACAATAACAGTACGGCAAATCCCGCTAAAAACGCAGCTCGCATTACTCTTCTCCCCCTGAACGTTGCAAAACCTAAGAATCATAAGCGCAGGCGTTGCGTTGCGTCGAGGCCGTAAAGCCATAAAATGTGTGTGATTTTGCAATAGAGATCACTTTATTGCGCAAAACATAACCACCCACCCCTTTTCACGACTTCAATCAAGGTTCAACACAAGACACAAAAGCGAAAATCACCTCCTGTGAGCTTTGCTAGAATTAAAAGATTATTCTTCGACTCGCGCAGGCATGCGGGTCTTTTTCAGTATTTATTGCGCAATGTAAGGGTGTCTCCATGATCACAATCGACGGCAATGGTGCAGTCGCGTCAGTGGCATTTCGCGCCAGTGAAGTAATTGCCATCTACCCGATTACTCCCAGTTCAACCATGGCAGAGCTTGCTGATGCATGGTCGGGGGACGATCGCAAAAACGTGTGGGGCGATACGCCACGCGTCGTAGAAATGCAGTCTGAAGCGGGCGCCATCGCCGCCGTTCACGGCGCGCTGCAAACCGGCGCGCTTTCCACATCATTTACTTCATCGCAGGGTTTACTGCTGATGATTCCGACACTCTACAAACTGGCAGGTCAACTGACGCCGTTTGTGCTACATGTCGCGGCGCGTACTGTTGCCACCCACGCGCTCTCTATTTTTGGTGATCACTCGGA
The DNA here is from genome assembly GCF_021282435.1 of Buttiauxella cochleicola. Lineage (NCBI taxonomy): Bacteria > Pseudomonadati > Pseudomonadota > Gammaproteobacteria > Enterobacterales > Enterobacteriaceae > Buttiauxella > Buttiauxella cochleicola. The sequence continues at coordinate 633,830 of NZ_JAJSOT010000001.1, forward strand.
CGTGATGGCGATTCGCCAGACCGGCTGCGCTATGTTGTGCGCCAGCAGCGTTCAGGAAGCACAAGACTTCGCGCTGATTTCGCATATCGCTACCCTAAAGAGTCGCGTGCCATTTATTCATTTCTTCGATGGTTTCCGCACATCACATGAAATCAATAAAATTGTCCCGATGGCCGACAGCACCATTCTGGAACTGCTGCCGCAAAAAGAGATTGATGAGCACCGCGCCCGTGCGCTAAATCCTGAGCATCCGGTGATTCGTGGTACCTCCGCTAATCCGGATACTTATTTCCAGTCACGGGAAGCCAGCAACCTTTGGTACGATGCGGTGTACGAGCACGTTGAGCAGGCGATGAACAGCTTCGCCGCCACCACTGGCCGCCAGTATCGCCCGTTTGAATACTACGGCCACCCGCAAGCCGAACGCGTGATTATCCTGATGGGCTCTGCCATCGGGACATGTGAAGAAGTCGTCGACGAATTACTGACGCGCGGCGAGAAAGTCGGCGTGCTGAAAGTTCGCCTGTTCCGCCCTTTCTCCGCCGACCATCTATTAGAAGTGCTGCCAGAAAGCGCGCGCCAGATTGCCGTGCTCGACCGCACCAAAGAACCCGGTGCGCTGGCAGAGCCGTTGTATCTCGACGTGATGACTTCACTTGCCGAAGCATTTAACCGTGGCGAACGTGAAACGTTGCCACGCGTGATTGGCGGGCGCTACGGCCTCTCTTCAAAAGAGTTTGGTCCGGATTGTGTGCTGGCGGTATTTAACGAACTGAAAGAAGCTAAACCGCGCCCTCGCTTTACGGTCGGGATTTACGACGACGTCACTAATTTATCCCTGCCATTGCCAGAAAACACTCTGCCGAACCGCGCCAAACTCGAAGCACTGTTTTACGGCCTGGGCAGCGACGGCAGCGTGTCAGCCACCAAAAACAACATCAAAATCATCGGTAACTCGACGCCGTTCTTCACCCAGGGTTATTTCGTCTATGACTCGAAAAAAGCCGGTGGCCTGACTGTCTCTCACCTGCGCGTCAGCGAGCAGCCGATTAACTCGACCTACCTGATTGATAAAGCAGACTTTGTTGGCTGCCACCAGTTGCAGTTTATCGACAAGTATCAGATGACCGAGCGCCTGAAACCGGGCGGTATTTTCCTGCTCAACACGCCTTATAGCGCGGACGAAGTGTGGCACCGCCTGCCACAAGAAGTGCAGGCAGTTCTGAACCAGAAAAAAGCGCGTTTCTTTGTGGTCAACGCGGCGAAAATCGCCCGTGAATGCCAGTTGGGTGCGCGTATCAACACCGTTATGCAGATGGCATTCTTCCACCTCACCAATATTCTGCCGGGCGACAGCGCGCTGGCGGAACTGCAAGGTGCGATTGCTAAAAGTTACAGCAGCAAAGGTCAGGAACTGGTCGAACGTAACTGGCAGGCGCTGGCATTAGCGCGTGAATCCCTCGCCGAAGTGACCTTGCAGGAAGTGAACGAAAGCAGCCCGATGCGCCCGCCAGTTGTTTCCGATGCGGCACCGGATTTCGTCAAAACCGTCACCGCCGCGATGCTCGCTGGGCTTGGCGACGCGTTGCCAGTTTCTGCACTGCCACCAGACGGCACCTGGCCGATGGGCACCACGCAGTGGGAAAAACGCAACATCGCCGAAGAAATCCCTATCTGGAAGCCGGACATTTGTACCCAGTGTAACCACTGCGTTGCCGCCTGCCCGCACTCGGCGATTCGCGCCAAAGTGGTGCAGCCAGAAGCGATGGAAAACGCCCCTTCCGCCTTGCAATCTCTGGATGTGAAATCACGCGACATGCGTGGGCAAAAATACGTGTTGCAAGTGGCACCGGAAGATTGCACCGGCTGTAATTTATGTGTCGAAGTTTGCCCGGCGAAAGATCGACAGAACCCGGAAATCAAGGCCATCAATATGATGTCGCGCCTTGAGCACGTTGAAGAAGAAAAAGAGAATTACGATTTCTTCCTCAAGCTGCCTGAAATGGATCGCACCAGCCTCGAACGCATTGATATTCGTACTTCTCAGCTGCTGACGCCGCTGTTCGAATACTCCGGCGCCTGTTCTGGTTGTGGCGAAACACCGTATATCAAACTGCTGACCCAGCTTTACGGCGATCGCATGTTAATTGCCAACGCCACAGGTTGCTCGTCAATTTATGGCGGTAACTTGCCTTCAACACCGTACACCACCGATGCCAATGGGCGCGGTCCGGCCTGGGCGAACTCACTGTTTGAAGACAATGCCGAATTTGGTTTAGGTTTCCGTCTGACCGTCGATCAACATCGCGCCCGCGTGATGCGTCTGGTCGGTAAGTTTGCCGACAAACTGCCTGCTGAACTGAACGAACAGCTTCACGCCGAGGCCACTCCAGAAGTGCGCCGCGAGCAGGTTGCTGCCCTGCGCCAGCATCTGGCAAATATCGACGATCCGGACGCGCGCCAGTTAATCACCGACGCCGACGCGATGGTCGAAAAATCAATCTGGCTAATCGGCGGCGACGGCTGGGCGTATGACATCGGTTTTGGCGGCCTCGATCACGTGTTAAGCCTGACCGAAAACGTCAACATTCTGGTGCTCGATACCCAGTGTTATTCCAACACCGGCGGCCAGGCGTCGAAAGCCACGCCGCTGGGCGCGGTGACCAAGTTCGGCGAACACGGCAAGCGTAAAGCACGTAAAGATCTCGGCGTCAGCATGATGATGTACGGGCATGTTTATGTGGCGCAGATTTCGCTCGGCGCGCAGCTTAACCAGACGGTGAAAGCGATTCAGGAAGCGGAAGCCTATCCGGGCCCATCGCTAATTATCGCCTACAGCCCATGTGAAGAGCACGGTTATGACCTGGCGCTCAGTCACGATCAGATGCGCCAGTTGACGGCGACCGGCTTCTGGCCGCTATATCGCTTCGACCCGCGTCGTGCCGATGAAGGCAAACTGCCGCTGGCACTCGACTCTCGCCCACCGTCGGATGCATTGGCTGATACGTTGATGAAAGAGCAACGTTTCCGCCGCCTGAATGCACAGCAGCCAGAAGTTGCCGAACAGTTATGGAAAGATGCCGCTGTAGATCTGCAAAAACGCTACGACTTCCTGGCTCAGATGGCAGGAAAAGCGGAAAAGGCTGACAGCGAGTAACCGCTCTGTTTCGCGCTTATCTTCCTCTCAATAATGGAGTGAAGATAAGCGCGAGCATCATTTCAAAACAACATTTCAACTTAATCGGCCTCTTGATTCATAAATGAGCACCACCTCGCCTTTTTCTTATTAACGGCATGTTATATCTCAGTTAATCATTCGAAAAAGGAAAGGTTATGTTAGGTCGCTCTCTACTCGCAACGTCAATATTGCTGTCTATGAGTGGTGCCGCACTGGCACTACCTGAATTTCCTGTCTGGCCCCAGGGTGAAGCACCGGGTGCAAAAAACAGTCTGGTTAAACAAGAAACGGTCGACAGACGCAAGGATGGCGGGCTGGCTGACCGCGCGGTAACAGGTATTCGTACCCCAACCATCACTGCTTATTTGCCTAAAAAACCCAACGGTGTGGCGTTGTTAGTCACGCCTGGCGGCTCCTACCAACGCGTGGTTCTGGACAAAGAAGGCAGCGATCTGGCCCCCATTTTCAATGCCCACGGCTACACCCTATTTGTGATGACTTACCGTATGCCGGCTGATGGACATGCGGAAGGTTCAGACACGCCACTGGTCGATGCTCAACGAGCTATTCGTACCCTGCGTGCCGATGCTGAAAAGTGGAAAATCGATCCACACCGCATTGGGGTACTGGGGTTTTCGGCGGGCGGCCATGTCGCAGCAAGCCTGGGAACGCGTTACAACGAGTCCGTTTACCCAGTAACGGATGAAACAGACAAACTCAGTGCGCGCCCTGACTTTATGGCACTGATGTATCCGGTGATCACCATGCAGGAAAGCATCGCCCATCCCGGGTCGCGTAAAGCCTTGATTGGTGAGAAACCCACGCCTGAGCAGATAAAGAAATATTCACCGGAGCAAAATGTGACGGCCCAGACGCCGCCAACGTTTATCGTTCATGCGGTGGATGACCCTTCTGTGCCAGTTGATAACAGCCTGGTGATGTTCTCGGCCTTACGCGCCCAGCACGTTCCGGTGGAAATGCATCTTTTCCAGGAAGGTAAACATGGGTTTGGGATTCGCGGTGCAGCCGGTTTGCCTGCCGCCAGCTGGCCGGAATTATTGATGAACTGGATTAAGGCGTTGCCCGCTTCTGAATAATTCGAGTTGCAGCCAGGCGACAAGGGAACATAGCCAACACCGCTGCAACTCGTGTTAAGAAAGGTATTACTTAAAGCTAATACGCACAACATCATCCGGGCTGGTCGGTTCTTTCTCACGGCTACCCGGTTGCTTCACGCTGACAAACAGCTGCTGCCCATCTGGTGACAACGCCAGGCTATTTGGCAATGCAGGCGTGTCGATGGTTTCCAGCACTTTGTAGCTTTTCGCATCAATCACGCTGACTTTGCCTGCTTTGCGATGCGTCACGTAAACTTCGTTGCGCGTCGGGTTGAACAACACATCCAGACCCAGCGGCACATCCACTTTGTTCAGCACTTTGCTAGTTTTGGTATCCACAACCAGTAGCTGCGGTGTCTTAGAATCGCTGACAAACGCACGGTTGTTGGCGGTATCCAGCGCAATATTCAGATAAAAATGCTCGCCTTCGGTATCCAGTTTTGTGCGCGAGATAACCTTGTTGGTTTTGCTGTCGATAACAATAAATTCGTTGTCGGCATTGGTCATATAAATACGCGATGATTTCTCATCAATAGCCAGCCCTGTCGCCATTTTGCCCAGATCTTTAATGGTATCGCGCAGCGTGAGCTTATCGCCATCAATCACCCACAGTACGCTGGACTCACCCAACCCACCCATATACAGCGTGTTGGTGGCTTCGTTAACCACTAACTGGCGCGGCATTAGCGGGCGCACAGTTTCAGTTCGTTTAGTCTCATCCACCACCAGTGATTTAATCACATCACTTGTTTTGCTGTTGATGGCCGTCACCGCGCTGCTGGTGGTGTTGCCAAGGAACAACGTACCAGTGGTTTTGTTGAACGCCACGCCGAACGGCTTCAGGTTGTTATGAATAGCCTGAGTCACTTCGAGCGTTGCCGGGTCAAGGCGGTAAACCACACCGCCTTTATCCAGTTTGCGGCTTTGGGAAGTGGCAACATACAGTGCGGATTGGTCCGCGCTATAGGCCATTTCATACGCGCCTTTGCCAACGGGTTTTCTTTCGACCGTGAATGAGGTATCGGCAAATAGTGAACTGGAAAACAGCAGGCTGGTGAGCATTAAAGCAGGCAATGCACGCAGGCGGGTTTGTGGTAAAGCAGACATAAATATCCTTATCAATAGCACGGACAAACCCTTTGCTAACAGCACGTTAGCAAAGGGTGAAAAATACCATTGATAATTATTATCATTTATAAATGAGAAAGTAAATCATTACACCTGCAAATAGACCACCTGTGTTTGCAGATACTCATTCAAACCGTGGCGGCCATCGGCACCACCAATACCCGATTTACGCCACCCGGCATGGAAGCCCTGCATTGCTTCAAAGTTTTCACGGTTGATGTAGGTTTCGCCGAACTTAAGGCCCTTAATGGCCTTCATCGCGACATTTAAATCACGCGTGTAAATCGAAGACGTCAGGCCGTAGTCACTGTCGTTCGCCATTTCAAGCGCCTGCTCCAGCGTTTCAAAGGTGGTGACGGGCAGCACCGGGCCGAATGTTTCATCATGCATGATGGCCATATCCTGGCGCACATCCACCAGCAGCGTTGGCGGGTAGAAATACCCTTTGCCTTCCGGCGCTTTACCACCCAGCACCACTCGTGCGCCTTCGCTAACAGCTCGCGCCACTTTCTGCTCGACGCGTTCCAGCGCTGCGGCGTTAATTAGTGGCCCCATCGACACATCATTGCGCTCTCTAGTATTCCCAAAACTCACCTGTTTAAACGCTTCGCTTAGACGGGTAATAAATTCGTCGTAAATGCCTTTTTGCACGTACACACGTTCCGCACAGTTGCACACCTGCCCGGTGTTGATCATGCGTGAATCAACAATCGATTTCACCGCGATATTAAGGTCAGCATCGTCCATCACAATGGCTGGCGCTTTGCCGCCCAGCTCAAGGCACACTTTGGTGATGTTTTTAGCCGCCGCCGCCATGATTTTTTCACCCGCGCCAACGCTCCCGGTCATGCTGACCATCGCGACTTTCGGGTTACCCGCCAGTTCTTGCCCTACCGTTTCACCGCGCCCCAGCACCAGGTTAAACACCCCTTTTGGCAGCCCGATATCATGGACAATCTCCGCAAAAGCGATGGCGTTGTTTGGCGTAAATTCGCTGGGTTTGATAACAATGGTGTTGCCGGTAATCAGCGCTGGTGCGAGTTTGCGGGCAATCAGGAAGAACGGGAAGTTCCACGGCAAAATCCCGGTGGTCACGCCAAGCGCACGTTTGAACACCAGAATGTTTTCACCCGGGCGGTCACTTTGCAGAATTTCACCTTCGTAACGGCGCGCCCATTCCGCCATGTAATCGAGATAATCTGCGGTGAAGGCCACTTCCACTTCAGCCAGTTGCTGGGTTTTCCCGCCTTCGGCAACAATCAGTGCGCTGATGGTTTTTGCACGCTCACGAATCCCGGCAGAAATTTTACGCAGCCAGCCTGCGCGCTCAATGGCGGGCAAAGCTTCCCAACCGGCCTGTGCTTTATGCGCCGCGTCAATCGCATCACGGGCGTGCTTTGCGTCACCGTCAGGAATGCGGGAAATGAGTTCTTCTGTTGCAGGGTTAATCACATCAATCCACTGATCGCCCTGCCACTCTACAAATTGACCATCAATATACATCGGGTGTTGTACAGGTGCTGTCATGACCGGTTCCTCTGTGCTTGCTGTTTTTATGTTTCGCTTATGTGAAATTAATGTAAATACTCTAGGTGTCACAAACAGCCAGTCAGCATAAATGATGATGAACTGTGATGGATCTCAATAAAAACAACGGAAAAGAAGCCGTTTGGTTATAGCTGGAGAGGAGAAAAATGACCGTTTTAAGAATCTTCAGCAGAAAACGGTCATGATGTGAGAATTAGAGCAGTTGGCGGGCTGTCGGATAGTCAGTTATCAGCACGTCGATATAACCGCCGTGCAGCGCACCACGAATGGCATTGGCTTTGTCATTCCCGCCTGCAAGTGCCACCACATGCGGGCAGTCGTGAACCTGGCTCAGTTCCATGCCGATAACCGGATCTTCTTCTTTGCTCAAAACCGGCTCGCCCTGCGCATTGAAATAATGCAGGCAGATATCCCCCACCGCACCGCGTTCGGCGAGGGTTTTCAGCATTGCTTCGCCATAATAGTTGCCCGAATTTTTCAGCAATTGCGACGGTTCAAGCTCACCGATACCCAGAATAGCCACGTCCACTTCGGCGAATTTATTCACTACTTCGGCGACATCGTCGCTGGCGACCAGTTTTGCGCGCTCTTCAACAGAATGCTCGATGCTTTGCGACGGCAGCAGCCAGGCCGGGCAGTCGAGTTGCGCGGCGAGATTTTGCGTCAGAATCGTCGCCTGCACGTTGCCGTTCGGCCCCACGCCGCCGAGAAGTTGAATCACGCCACGCGCTTTAATACTTTGCGGGTGCAGCTCATCAACCATCGCGCGAATGGTGGAACTCCAGGATGAAATCCCCACCAGATCGTTTGGCCGCAAACGTGTTTCCACATAATGCGCCGCCGCACTGCCAATCGCGTGTTTGATTTGCGAGGCTGGAGCTGATTCGTCGACATCCACCACAATCGCCTGGCGAATACCGTACTTTTTCTCCAGCGCCTGTTCGAGCGAGAGAAAAATATTGGCGGGCTGGATAACACTGATTTTTACCACGCCCTCTTTCTGGCAGCGTGTGATGGCGCGTGAGACAAATGACTGCGACAGGTGCAATAACCCGGCGATTTCTGACTGCTTCATCCCTTCTACAAAGTAGAGCGTCGCAATCTTGACCAACAAACGTTGTTCATCCTGCTTTGACATGTGCGCCTCCTGATTCTCTACCTGATATTTTTATTCAAGCCTGCATAAATAACAAGACAGCATTCCTTTTGCCGTTAATTCGTACAATTTGTGATCACATTCGCCTTTTTATCATTTTGATCAATTCCACATGGACAGAACCATGAGTGGGGCATATCGTTACATTGAATAATAAATCATGCTTGAATATATATTCAATGTGGAGATAAAAATGAAACGTACCCTACTGAAGACCTCACTCGTTGCCGCTCTGCTTGCTTCATCTGCCAGTCTCTATGCCGCTGATAATGGGCTGATTGCCATTATTACCCCATCGCATGACAACCCATTCTTTAAAGCTGAAGCCGATGGCGCGATGGCAAAGGCAAAAGAGCTGGGCTACACAACGTTGGTCGCGTCGCACGATGATGATGTGAATAAACAAAACCAACTGATTGAAACCGCTATTGCCCGCAAAGCAAAAGCCATCATTCTGGATAACGCGGGAGCGGATGCCACCGTCGGCCCATTAGAAAAAGCCAAAGCCGCTGGAGTCCCTACTTTCCTTATCGATCGTGAAATCAACAAAACTGGCGTCGCCGTGGCGCAGATTGTTTCCAATAACTACCAGGGCGCGCAGTTGGGTGCCGAGAAGTTTGCCAAATTGCTTAACGGCAAAGGCAAATACGTTGAATTACTGGGCCGCCAGTCAGACACCAACGCCCACGTGCGTTCACAGGGCTATCACGACATTCTCGACGACTACCCGGATATGAAAATGGTGGCCCAGCAAACAGCAAACTGGAGTCAGACCGAAGCCTTCACCCGCATGGAATCCATCTTACAAACTCAACCTGACATCGTCGGTGTGATTTCGGGTAACGACACTATGGCCCTGGGTGCAGAAGCCGCCTTAAAAGCAGCTGGCAAGACCAATGTCATCGTGGTGGGTTTTGACGGTAGCGACTATGTGCGCGACTCGATTATCGCCAAGAGCAATATCAAAGCCACCGTGCTGCAACCGGGTTGGGAGCAAGCGCAAATGGCGGTGGTGCAAGCAGATTATTTCCTGAAAAACGGCAAACCACAGCTACAGGAAAAACAGTTGATGGACTGCGTGTTAATTGACGATAGCAATGCCAATCAGCTGAAAACCTTCAAGCTGGCTAAGTAGTCCAGGAGGCTGTATGTCGCTCAAACAATGGGGTATTGGCTGGTTATGTTGCAGTGCCCTGTTGCTCACTGCCTGCCGGGTGGTGGATCTGGATGAAAACGGGCAACCGATTATTCCTCCCGATCCGAATGCGAAAGCGAGTTTCGCAAACCAGACACCCGCGCAGATAGCGCAACAAACCTGGAACAGCAAAGTACTGACTCCCGCGCAGAGCCATGCACTGGATAGTACTGCCCTGAAAACCCGCGCTGCCAACGCCAACAACGAAAGTGTATTCGTCAAAGTTCAAGGCAAAGTCGACAGCGTTTCCCTGGATAACGAACGCGAACGCACGTTGACCGTGACCGTCAATGACCAACCACTGCAGGTGCAAGTTGGGCCGATGATTCGCGGCAATGCAATCCGCGATGCGACCGGCTACAAGTTCGAAGATTTCACTAACCAGGTGCAGTTCGCGCAGCTGTCAAAAGCCTATAACCGCGAAGCAGCAAAACACCTGCCGAAAGTCGATGAAAGCTGGCAGCAGCAACCCGTCACCGTAGTGATGGCGGTGACAATGCGCAATGGCGCACTGAGTGACGCGGCGGCAATTTCACTGGAACGGGGGCAACCATAATGTCGCAAGATCCTATCATTCTGCGCACCCGTGGTATTTCGATGCTGTTCCCCGGCACCGTGGCGCTGGACAACATTGATTACAACGTCTGGCGCGGCAAAGTGAATGTCATCATCGGTGAGAATGGCGCGGGTAAATCAACGCTGATGAAGATTCTGGCGGGCGTTCAACAACCGAGCCTCGGTGAAATGCGCCTGAATGGTGAAGTTGTGCAGTTTAACAGCACCCGCCAGGCCGCCGCGCATGGCATCGGCATGGTTCACCAGGAGTTAAACCTGTTCGAAAACCTGACGGTTGCCGAGAACATTTTTCTCGGGCGTGAACTGCAACACGGTTTGTCACCAATTGATGAAGCCAAGCAGCAGGCACGCAGCGCGGAATTGCTCCAGCGCCTGGATCAGCCGATTTCCCCGAAAGAGATAGTCGCAAACCTGAAAGTCGGTCAACAGCAATTGGTAGAAATCGCCAAAGCGCTGGCTGAAGACGCGGACATCTTAATTCTTGATGAACCGACCTCGGCGTTAAGCAAAACCGAAGTGGATATTCTTTTCCGGGTGATTCGCGAACTCACCCGCCAGGGCGTCACCATTATTTATATCTCCCACCGTCTGGAAGAGTTAATGGCGATTGGCGATGTGATTACCATTCTGCGAGATGGCAAATTCCAGGCCGAAGCGCAGGTCAGTGATATCGACGTGCCGTGGATTGTGCGCGAAATGTTAGGCAGCGAGCCGGTGTCCAGTTTCCTGAAACCCGGGCGTGATTTTGGTGCCGCGATTCTGGAAGCCGAACACATCACCTGCGTCAATTCGGCAGGAAACACGGTGGTGAACGACGTCAGTTTTCAGGTACGCGCGGGCGAAATCGTCGGTATTTATGGGTTGATGGGCGCCGGGCGCACGGAACTGTTTGAATGCCTGTTGGGTACGCAACGTAACTATCTGGGCAAATTATGGCTCGACAGCAAACCGGTGCCGCCGCGCCTTGCCACCGCCGAACGCATTCGCATGGGAATGAGTCTGGTGCCTGAAGACCGCAAACGTACCGGAATTTTCCCGATATCGTCGGTCGCAAGCAACCTGACGATTGCCAGTTTATGGCGGCGTTTGCAGCGTGGTTTTGCGATTTCGCAGGTTGATGAAACGGCGGTGGTGGCCAGCACCATTGGCAACCTCTCGATTAAAGTTTCATCACCGGAAGTGGAAATTCAGGCGCTGAGCGGTGGGAACCAGCAAAAAGTGGTGATTGGCCGCTCGCTGCTGACCAACCCGAAACTGCTGCTGCTCGATGAACCAACGCGTGGAATCGACGTGGGTGCGAAAGCCGACGTGTTCCGCATGATGGTTCAGCTTTCCGCACAAGGGATAGCCGTGGTGTTTTCCACCTCCGATCTCAAAGAGATCATGGCGGTTTCCGACCGCATTCTGGTGATGTCAGGCGGGAAAATTACCGCTGATATTCCCCGCGAACACGCCGAAGAGTCGGCATTGGTTTCCGCTAGTGCACAAGGGTTCTGATATGAAAACGAATGATACTGTCGCGCTCAACGCCAGACCAGGCTCGCCGTTCAGCTCGCGGGAAAATCTGCTGCTGTTACTGCTTAAACTTCGCACTTTTATTGCGCTGTTTTTGATAGTTGGCTTCTTCGCCATCATGGTGCCGGATTTTCTCGCCATGGGCAGCATGGTGATCATGATTAAACACATTGCTATCAACGCCTTCCTGGCGCTCGGCATCACTTTTGTCATCATCACGGCTGGCATTGACCTGTCGATTGGCGCCACGCTGGGCCTGTGCGGCATGATTGCCGGTTGGCTTATCACCAAAGGCATTGTGCTGCCGATGTTCGGCATCGCCATTTTCCCAAGCGTGTGGGTGATTGTGCCGCTGGTATTACTGATTGGCGGGCTGATTGGCGCGGGAAATGGCTGGATTATCACCCGCTATAACGTCGCACCGTTTATCTGCACCCTCGGCACCATGTACGTGCTGCGCGGGGCCGCCATGTTGACCTCGGGCGGTGAAACCTTCCCCGGACTTTCCGGCAACCCACAGCTTGGCAACACCGGTTTCGACCTGATTGGCTCCGGCAATTTGTTCGGTATCCCGTGGGCGATCTGGATGATGATTGTGCTCGCCGTCGCCATTGCTTATGTGGCTCGCCGCCTGCCCTTTGGCCGCCATGTTTATGCGATTGGTGATAACGAACGCGCTGCTGAACTTTCAGGTGTCAAAGTTCGCCAGGTGAAAATTTGGGTCTACACGTTGTCCGGTTTTTGCGCCGCTATTGCCGGGATCGTGGTTTCCGCTCAACTGGTTGCCAGCCACCCGGCAAACGGCACGGCATTTGAGATGAACGCCATCGCTGCGGTTGTGCTCGGCGGAACGTCGCTGGCAGGCGGGCGCGGCACCATTCTTGGCACCCTCGTCGGCGCATTCGTGATTGGCTTCCTCGCTGACGGCCTGGTGATGATGGGCGTGAGTGAATTCTGGCAAATGGTCATCAAGGGCATCGTGATTATTGTGGCGGTCATCATCGACCAGATGCAAAACCGCATGCAGCAAAAAGCGGCGGTCGTGGCCCAGAAAGCGATCATGGAAAGTAGCGGGAAGGTGTAGCGCGTCACAGATCCTGAATGGCGGGTATTTTTTTACCCGCACGGAATAATTATTCATCTATGATTTTTAATGCAAGAGGTAACACTATGAATCCGTTCGCACTGTCAGTTACGGATCTTGAAAAGAGAGCACGCGCCGTCCGTCGCCGCATCGTCCTGCTCAATGCCAATAGCCCGGCCGGCGGCCATACCGGGGCCGATTTATCGCAGGTGGAAATCTTAACCGCCCTGTACTTCCGGATACTGAATTGTTCGCCACAGCTTATCAACAGCGACGAACGTGACATCTACATTCAGTCCAAAGGCCATGCGGTTGGCGGTTATTACTGCGTGCTGGCTGAAGCCGGGTTTATTCCCGTGGAGTGGCTGCCGACTTATCAGCATGCCGACTCTCACCTGCCCGGCCACCCGGTGAAACACAAAACGCCAGGTGTGGAGCTGAACACTGGCGCGCTCGGGCACGGTCTGCCGGTCGCCGTTGGCATTGCGCTTGCCGCCAAACGCAACAACAGCAAACGTCGCGTCTTTGTGGTGACCGGCGATGGCGAGCTGGCAGAAGGCAGCAACTGGGAAGCGGCGTTAGTCGCGGCGCATTACCAGCTCGATAACCTGATCATTATTAACGACAAAAACAATCTGCAACTCGCAGGCTCGACCAAAGACATTCTCAATACCGACCCGCTGGATGAGAAATGGCGTGCGTTCGGCATGGAAGTCACCGAGTGCCGTGGCAACGATATGGCTGATGTGGTCGCCACACTCGAAGGGTTACAGCCGCACGGCAAACCGCACGTCGTGATTGCCAACACCACCAAAGGCGCGGGCATCTCCTTTATTCAGGGGCGCGCGGAATGGCACCACCGGATACCGAAAGGTGACGAAATCGAACTGGCGCTTGAGGAACTGAAAGATGAGTAATAGCGAACATCTGGCAACCGTAATGGTGAATGCCTTTATTGACGCCGTGGAGCGCGGCGTAGACCTGGTACCGGTGGTTGCAGACTCAACTTCCACGGCAAAAATATCCCCGTTTATGAAACAGTTTCCCGACCGACTGGTGAACGTCGGGATTGCAGAGCAGACGCTGGTGGGCACCGCGGTCGGCCTGTCGATGGGCGGAAAAATTGCCGTGACCTGCAACGCGGCACCGTTTTTAATTTCCCGCGCCAATGAACAGATCAAAGTCGACGTCTGCTACAACAACAGCAACGTAAAACTGTTTGGCCTCAATGCCGGGGCCAGTTATGGACCGCTCGCCAGCACCCACCACAGTATTGACGACATCGCCGTGCTGCGCGGTTTTGGCAACATTGAAATCTATGCGCCATCGTGCCCGATTGAATGCCGCCAGATTATTGACTACGCGCTGGAACACGTTGGCCCGGTCTACATTCGCCTTGATGGTAAAGCGTTGCCGGAACTACATGATGCGGCTTACCGGTTCAAACCAGGGGCTGTTGACCAACTGCGAGAAGGCGACGATGTGGCATTAGTCGCCATGGGCTCAACGGTGCATGAAATCGTAACGGCTGCGGCACAACTTGCAGATTTGGGTATTAATGCGGCGGTGATCAACGTTCCGTCTATCCGCCCTTGCGATACCACGCAACTTCTCACCATGCTTAAAAATTCACGCCACGTGATTACCGTTGAAGAGCACAACGTAAATGGCGGTGTTGGCAGTCTGGTCGCTGAAGTGTTAGCGGAAGCCGGATGCGGCATCCCTTTGTTGCGGCTCGGAATTGCAGACGGTAGCTATGCTATTGCGGCGGATCGCAAGGAGATGCGTGCCCATCATGGAATTGATGCCGCAGGAGTCACACGTTCCGCCACGGCGCTTTGCAAAGGAGCATAGCCATGTCCAGCCCGGTAATTCTGGCTATTGATGAGGGCACCACTAACGCCAAAGTGGTGGCGGTGAATAGTAACGGGGAAATCTGCGCCCGTTACAGTGTCGGCGTGGCAATGACGCACCCGGCACCAGGGCTTGCAGAACAAGACCCCATTGCGCTGTGGCATGCCGTGTGTGAAGCATTGAGCGGCTGCCTGCAACAACTCGGCTCGGTCACCGTCGCAGGCGTTGCGATAAGCAACCAGCGTGAGTCGGTGTTGGTGTGGCAGCGCCATGATGGTAAACCGCTAACACCTGTTGTGAGCTGGCAAGATCGCCGTTCAGAACAAACTTGCGAGCAACTGTTAACGCAGGGCCATGGCGAGCTGATCACTCGTCTGACTGGCCTTCCCGTCGACCCACTATTCCCGGCGGCGAAAATTCGCGCCCTGCTCGATACCATTCCTGACGGCATGAAACGTGCCGAAGCGGGCGAGCTGTGTATCGGGACCATCGACTCCTGGTTGAACTGGCAACTGACCGCCGGGCATTCGTTCACTACCGACTACTCCAATGCCGCCCGCACGCAGCTGTTTAATATTTACCGGGGCGAATGGGACGACGAATTACTCAAATTATTCGGCATTCCGCGTGCAGTACTTGCTGAAGTGCGACCTTCTGCCGGGCATCACGGCGAAGTGCAAATTGACACAATTGCAGGTTTGCCCATTGGCACACCGGTGCTGGCGCTTATCGGTGATTCACACGCGGCACTCTACGCGCAGCGCAGCGTCTGTGGTCAGGTGGTGAAAGCCACTTATGGCACCGGATCTTCTTTGATGCTTTCGCTCCCGGAACCGGTTAACCGTAGCAATCGTCTGAGCACTACGCTGGCCTGGCACGACGGTGAGCTGAACTACGCGCTGGAAGGCAACATCACCCATACCGGATCGGGGGCCGCCTGGTTGGGGAAAATGTTGGGTATAAACGACCCCGCAAAACTCACCGAGCTTGCGCAATCTACAGACAGCAATCAGGGCGTCTATTACGTACCGGCACTTTCCGGGCTTGGTGCACCGTGGTGGGATCTCCACGCCCGCGGCATGATTTGCGGCCTGACGGATGCCGCCACCCCTGCGGTACTGGCGCGAGCCGCGCTGGAGTCGCTGGTCTATCAAATTGCCGATGTTTTTTTTGCTATGGAACAGGCGACCGGTGAGCGTCTTGAATCATTGTGTGTGGATGGCACCGCGACCCAAAACCGCTGGCTGATGCAGTTACAGGCAGATGTGCTGCAACGCCCGTTAATTATTCAGCCCGCGGCTGAAATCTCCGCACTCGGCGCGACGCTGTTAGCCGGGAAAACTCTTGGCTGGTGGCAAGACGGCACACCGCTTGCGGCACTGGCCAACTGTGGCGAGCGTTTGCAACCACAGGCAGAACAACAAAAAACAATGCAACAAAACTATAAGCAATGGCTTGAAGCAGTGGCGCGCTGCCGCTTTCAGCCAAATTAAATCTATTTTGAGCGGAGTGAAGCTATGTCCAGAATCCCTAAACAACTGACCTTCGGTGTGATCATCGGTAACCGCGGGTTCTTCCCAAGCTATTTAGTGGCGCAGGCGCATGAACAGGCCGAAGCGCTGTTTGGCAAACTGGGTATCAAAACCGTGATGTTAAAAGATGGGCAAACGCATCTCGGCGGTGTGGAAACCCGTCAGGATGCCAAAGTCTGTGCCGAACTGTTCCGCCAGCATCGTGACGACATTCATGGTGTGGTGGTGCTGTTGCCAAACTTTGGCGATGAAAAAGCGGTGGCAGAAGCGATTCGCCTTTCCGGTTTGAAAGTCCCGGTGTTAATCCAGGCCGAAGAGGACAATCTCGATAAAATGGGTCTGGCGACACGCCGCGATAGTTTTTGCGGGAAAATTTCCCTGTGCAACAACCTGCGCCAGTACAACATCCCCTTCACGCTCACCACGCAGCATGTTTGTGCGTTAAGCGGTGAAGTGTTCGAACAAGATTTACAGCGCTTCGCGCAAATCTGCCGGGTGGTGAAATCAATGCAGGGCGTGCGCATCGGGGCGATTGGTGCGCGTCCGGCCAGCTTTAATACCGTGCGTTACAGCGAAAAACTGCTCGAAAAAATGGGTGTGGCGGTTGAAACCCTCGACCTGTCTGAAATTTTCACCCGCATCAAACATATCAGCGATGACGATCTGCGTGTCCATGAGAAGCGCGGCATATTAATTGAAAACGCCGATGCCAGCGGCATCCCCGCCGAGAAGTTAACCCAAATGGCAAAACTGTTTGTGGTGATCAGCGAATGGGTAGTGGCAAACGACATCGACACCACGGCGATCCAGTGTTGGACGTCGCTTCAGGAAAACCTCGGCATTAACGTCTGCTCCATTATGAGCGTGATGTCCGGGCAACTGATGCCAAGCGCCTGCGAAGTCGACGTGATGGGCGCGTTGTCGATGTACGCCCTCGCAAGTGCGTCGCTTAACCCAGCCTCGATTGCCGACTGGAATAACAACTTCGGTGACGATCGCAACAAATGCGTGCTGTTCCACTGCGGGAACTTTGCCAGCAGCAGCCTGGAATCTCCATCGATGGGTACCGCCGATATTATCGGCACCACCGTCGGCAAAGAGAACACCTGTGGCGCGGTGCATGGTCGCCTGAAAAGCGGTCCGCTAACTTACTTCCGTCTGTCGTCTGATGATTTTACCGGCGAAGTGAAAGCCTATGTGGGCGAAGGGCAATCTGTTGATGATGCGTTAGATACCGTTGGCTGCCGCGCGGTCATTGAAGTACCACATCTGGAGAATTTACTGGCGTGGATTTGTAATAACGGCTTTGAACACCACGTCGCCATGAACCACTCGGCGACGGGTGTGGTATTGCAGGAAGCATTCAGCAAGTATTTAGGGGTTAACTGTTACCTGCATCGTTAATGACTTATAAGCCGCGCTCGTGCATTAATTGCGCCAGCGCGGCGTCATTGGCGAGAATTTCCCAGGCATTCATTACCGTAAGCGGAATATCAACATGGCTAATAAAGTCACGCCCATTCGGCCCGTAGCCCTGCGCATCATCTCTGATACGCGGGATTTCCCCCAGCGCCAGAGAAATAAATCGCTCAACCGGCCATAAGCCCTTTTCATGCAGGCTAAATGCTGTATGGGTTTCGTCACTGACTAAGTGCGGCACAAAACCCGGCCAACTTTTCCACTGCGGCTGATGCGCATCACTTTGCCAAACGCGTTCAAAGGTCGCGACGGTACGTCGCTGCATGGTCGGGTCCTGAATAATAATCGCGCGAGCGGGCGTTATTTCCCGCGTTTGCATTAATTCATAAGTGAAGCGCGCGTTCTCGCCACAGTTGGTGGACTTCTCTTCGGTCAGCACTTTTTCTGCCGGGACTTTCCAGAACTCGGTCGCGATGTCTTTGAGAATGGCGGCTTCTGCTCGGCCAGTGGTGGGAATGGTGTTGTAGCGCGGGTGCTTCGCAATCGCCGCATACAAAAAAGTGGTCGAATGGCCAATCCCGCCGGTAATCAGCAGCGGCAATTCACTATTGGCCGCAAGCTCACAGGCTGCATTAATGGTAGGGATAACGGCATTACCCGCGAGGATAATCAATTCGCCATCGCAAACCGCAGGTGGCGCGGCAAACTCATTGTGAGAAAGCCACTCGCCAAGCGTATTAATGGCATTGATGGTCGTCGGCTGCAAAGCTGGAAATGTTGTCATCAACATAACCCCTCCTTGTTAAAAACCAGCGCACATCATACCGCAGGCAATGCCGTTACTACATCAGGTTGCTCTGAGTCTTGTGTTTACGCTAGCCTGTAAATTCGCGCCTCCCACGGGTGCAGCCGATAAAGCTCATCAACCTGCGGGTAATTCCCCAACACACATTCTGCCCATTCGAGCGGCAACTCATCGCTCGTCCAGCGCGCCGATTTCGAGGACATATTGCATAGCACCACGAACTCCCCGCCGTCGAGCACGCGTCGGTAAGCGTAAATTTGCGGGTTGTCTGCCAGTTCCAGCTGATAACGCCCGTAAATCAGCGCGCGCTCCTTTTTGCGTAGCTGAATTAACGCGCGGTAGAAATTCAGCACTGAATCCGGGTCTTGCTGCTGGCTGGCGACGTTAATCATTTCAAAGTTGGCATTCACCTTAAACCACGGCTCACCATCGCTAAAACCAGCGTTCGGCCAGGCGTTCCACTGCATTGGCGTACGGGAATTGTCGCGCCCGGTGTTGGTGAGAAACGCGATAATCTCCTCTTCGCTTTTGCCCTGCGCTTCCATTTCACGCCACATATTTTTCGCTGACACGTCATCAAAATCGTCGTGGCTGTTGAATCGGGTATTGGTCATACCGATTTCCTGGCCCTGGTAGATAAACGGCGTGCCCTGCATCAGAAAATAGAGTGCGGCGATGCAGGTCGCGCTTTCCCTCCAGTGATGTTCCGTGTCGCCCCAGCGCGAGGTGATACGTGTCAGGTCGTGGTTTTCCACATACAGCGCGTTCCAGCCTTTTCCTTCCAGCGCCTCCTGCCAGGCGGTGAAAATTTTCTTTAATACCGCAGGTTCCGGGCGCAAACCGGCTTCTGGTTCCCACAGCCGCACATGTTCAAACTGGAATACCATGCTCAGGCGGTTGCGGTGCTCACCCACCCACTCTTCGGCATGGTCGGCAAACAGGCCGTTCATTTCGCCCACGGTGACAATATCGTAGTGCTGCAAAACGTTACGGCTCATATCGTCGACGTAATCCAGCAGCCCGTCGTAGTTCAGATGGCTTTTCATCGACGGCGCATAGCGCAGTTTATCGGGGTTAGGCACATCAGCCAGCAGCGGCTCTTTTTTCAGGTGCGCGATGGCGTCGATACGGAACCCGTCGATACCTTTATCCAGCCACCAGCGCATCATGTCGTACACGACGCGGCGCACATCGTGGTTTTCCCAGTTAAGATCCGGCTGGCGACGGGTAAACAGATGCAGAAAATATTGCTCGGTTACCGGGTCAAATTCCCAGGTTGAGCCTTTAAAAATCCCTTCCCAGTTGTTGGGTTCTGCACCATTTTTACCGTCGCGCCAGGTGTACCAGTCGCGTTTTGGGTTATCGCGTGAGGAGCGAGACTCAAGGAACCACGGGTGTTCATCGGACGTGTGATTGACCACCAAGTCGATAATTAGCCGCATTCCACGGGCATGAACTTCGCTCAGAAGGCGGTCAAAGTCAGCCATCGTGCCAAATTCCGCCATGATCTCCTGATAATCGCTGATGTCATAACCGTTATCATCATTTGGCGATTTGTACATCGGGCAGATCCAAATCAGATCGATTCCGAGGTCTTTCAGGTAATCGAGTTTTTCGGTGATTCCGTTCAGGTCACCGATGCCATCGCCGTTGCTGTCCTTAAAACTGCGCGGATAAATCTGGTAGGCCACCGCCTCTTTCCACCAGCTCGCCATCGTTTACCTCCCGATTAATAAAGCAAAAGATTCATAAGGTTGTAGCTCGATACTCACCGCCAACTGGTCGCGCGGTGCATAGTTGCTGATCAAACATTCCCCGTGCCAGTTCTGCATTTCAGGCGGAATGTCGAGCGTCAGGTGCTCGGCGGTAAAGTTGTTGATCACCAGCAAACGATCGTCACCCAACGTTCTGAGCCAGGCGAAAACCTGCGGATGGTCGCGCAAAACAGGCTGGAAATCGCCATAAACCAAAACCGGGTACTGTTTACGCAGCGCTACCATTTTCTGGTAATGCCACCAGATTGAATCCGGTTCAGCGAGGGCCGCGGCCACGTTGATCTCGTGGTAATTCGGGTTCACCGCAATCCATGGACTGCCGGTGGTAAAACCTGCGTTCGGACCGTTGTCCCACTGCATCGGCGTACGGGCGTTATCGCGCCCGTTAGCATGAATGCCGAGCATCATCTCTTCATGGCTGACACCTTGCGCCAGTCGCTCGTGATAAAGATTCAGACTTTCAATGTCGCGGTATTCATCGATGTTCCCAAACCGCACGTTGGTCATGCCAATCTCTTCACCCTGATAGATATACGGCGTGCCCTTCAGGCAGTGCAACGCGGTGGCGAGCATTTTGGCCGACGGCTCACGAAACACCCCTTCGTCGCCAAATTTAGATACCGCACGCGGTAAATCGTGGTTGCTCCAGAACAGTGAATTCCAGCCCTGGTGCGCAAGCGCGGTTTGCCACTTCTCAATTACCGCTTTGAAACTTGCCAGTTCAAACGGCTTGCTGCGCCATTTCCCGGCGTGCTCATCCCAGAACTGTTTGATGTGGTCAAACTGGAAAACCATGGAGAGTTCTTCGCGCTCTTCCCCGCTATAGAGCAGCGCGTCCTCAGGTGTGGCACTCCAGGCTTCACCCACCGTCACGTAATCCCCTTTGCCAAAGGTGGCGCGGTTCATCTGGCGGATCAGCATGTGCAGATTTTTGCCGTTCGCCATAATCTGTGCGTCCACTTCTTTACCGATCAGGTCGATAACGTCCATGCGGAAACCGCCGATGCCTTTAGCAAGCCAGCGGTTCATCATTGCATGGACTTCATCGTGAACGCGCGGGTTGTCCCAGTTCAAATCCGGCTGGCGTTTTGAGAACTGGTGCAAGTAATATTCACCGCTGGCTTCGTCCAGTGCCCAGCCGCTGCCGCCAAAGTACGAGCGGAAATCGTTCGGCGGGCCGCCGTCTGCCGCAGGTTTGCGCCAGATATAAAAATCACGGTATGGGTTATCTTTCGATTTCAGCGCTTCAAAAAACCAGGGGTGTTCATCAGAGGTGTGGTTGACGACTAAATCCATCAGGATATGAATATCGCGCTGTTTCGCCTGCGCAATCAGGGTTTCCATTTCCTCCATGGTGCCAAATTCTGCGGCGATGTCTTCGTAGTCGGAAATGTCGTAGCCATTGTCGTCCATCGGCGAGCGGTAAACGGGCGAGAGCCAAATCAGGTTGATGCCAAGCTGTTGCAGGTAGTCGAGTTTACTGATGATACCGTTGATGTCGCCGATACCATCACCGTTGCTGTCCATAAAACTGCGCGGATAGATTTGGTACACCACCGCATTGTGCCACCATTTTTTTTCCACTTATTGCTCCTTTTTCTGTCGTTCCATTCACCTTAAATTCGCACAAACGCCCGCCCGTCGCTGTTAAACAAATAGCAATTCTCAGGCGGCAGCCTCAGGCCGATGCGTCGGTCAGCTTTTATCTCAAGCCTGAAAGTATGGCGCATCACCAGCGGTTCGCTACCGTAACCACTATTTACGTAGAGCAACGTCTCGTTGCCCATCTGCTCAACGAATAAAATTTCCCCTTCGATATCCGCCTGCGCCAGTTCCGTTATCTGGATATGTTCCGGGCGGATCCCCAACTGCACTTTCTGCCCCTCAGGCACACCCGCGCCGTTGACCGGCAGCGAAATAAGCTGGCGGTTTTCCAGCATTACATCGGTGCGCTGGGCGTTGCCAGAAACCAAAACGCCGGGGATCAGGTTCATTTTTGGTGAACCGATAAACTGCGCGACAAACACATTTGCCGGGCGGTCGTACAATTCCAGTGGCGTGCCCACCTGCTCGATTTGCCCCTGGTTAAGCACTACGATGCGGTCGGCAAGCGTCATCGCTTCGACCTGGTCGTGAGTGACGTACAAAATAGTGGCGTTGATGCGTTTGTGCAGCGCGGCAATTTCCATGCGCATCTGCACGCGCAATGAAGCATCAAGGTTTGAGAGCGGTTCATCGAACAAAAACAGGCTCGGTTCGCGCACAATCGCTCGCCCGATCGCCACGCGCTGGCGCTGGCCGCCGGAGAGATCTTTGGGGCGGCGGTCGAGCAAATGCTCGAGTTGCAAAATACGCGCGCTTTCTCGCACTTTTTCATCAATCACTTTCACCGGCAGCTTCGCCATTTCCAGCGCAAACGCCATATTCTGGTACACCGTCATATGCGGATAGAGCGCGTAAGACTGGAACACCATGCCGATACCGCGCTCTGACGGGGAATCATCGTTGACGCAAACCCCGTCGATGCGCATCTCACCGCCGCTTATCTCCTCAAGGCCCGCAACCATGCGTAGCAGCGTAGATTTCCCACAGCCGGACGGCCCAACCACCACCACAAATTCCCCGCTGTTGATTTCCAGATCGAGCGGTTTGATCACCTCAGATGCCGCGCCGTAGCGTTTTTGAATTTTATCGAGTACGAGTTGCGCCATGGTTATCCCTTAATCGCTCCACTGGTAAGCCCGCTGACAATGCGTTTCTGGAAGATAAGCACCAGCACGATAATCGGCAGCGTCACCACCACCGACGCCGCCATAATGCTGCCCCAGGGCAGCTCAAACGTTGAAGCGCCGCTGAACATGCTGATGGCGACCGGCACCGTGCGTTTGTCGCCAGAAATAATAAACGTCAGCGCAAACATGAACTCATTCCACGCGCCGATAAAGGCCAGCAACCCGGTGGTGACCAGCGCGGGGGCGAGAATTGGGGCAAACACCCGGCGAATAATGGTCCAGGTTTTCGCACCATCTACAATCGCCGCCTCTTCCAGCTCAACGGGAATCGACTTCATAAAGGTAGTTAAAACCCAAACGGTGAACGGCAGCGAAAACGTGGTATACGAGAGCACCAGCGCGCCGAGCGAGTCATAAAGCCCGAGGAAACGCACCAGCTCAAACATGCCCGTCAACACTGCCACTTGCGGGAACATCGAGACACACAGAATGGTGAACAGCAGGAATTTACGCCCACGGAACGGCACACGTGCCAGCGCAAAAGAGGCGGTAATAGACACCAGCAGGCAGATGCCGACGGTAATCGTCGCCACCAGCACCGAGTTAAGCAGGCTGCGGGCGATGCCGTTATCTACCAACGCGGTGACGTAGTTGCTCCAGTGGTAGCCGCTAGGTAAATAGGCGGGTAAAAATAGCTCCTGCCCGGTGCGTAACGACGTGATAATTGCGTAATAAAACGGGAAAACGCAGAACAGCACGGCACAGGTCGCGCCCAAAAAAATCACCATGCTATGGCCAAATTTGCGCTGCCGACGGGTTATTTTCATCACCGCTTCTCCTTCTCGTTTAAACGTGAGACGCGGATAAAGCAGGCGGCAATGCCCGCCACCATCATAAACACCAGCACCGATGCCGCCGAACCCATGCCCATATCCTGATAGGAAATAATCTGCTCACGGGCATAACCGGAAACCGACATCGTCGCCTCGCTGTTGGAGGTCAGCACGAAGATCAGATCGAAAATGCGCATCGCGTCCATCACGCGGAAAATCAGCGCCACAATCATCGCGGGCATAATCAACGGCAGCGTAATACGTTTAAACCGCTGCCACGGGCTGGCACCATCCACACGCGCCGCCTCGTACAGATCGCTGGGGATCAGTTGCAGTGCTGCCAGTAACATCAGCGCCATAAACGGCGTGGTTTTCCAGACATCGGCAATCACCACCGCCCACATGGAAAGCGACGGTTCGGCAATCCACGCCAGATGTGCCTGATAGCCAAATATTTTCGCCAGTAAATCGTTTACTACGCCGTACTGGTCATGGAACATCCAGCCCCACATTTTGGCGCTAACAATGGTCGGAATTGCCCAAGGCACCAGAATCGCGGTGCGAACCAAACCCTGGCCGCGAAATTTCTGGTTCATTAGCAGCGCGAGCAACATCCCCAGAAATAGCTCGATGCCAACCGATACCACGGTAAACCACAAGGTATTGCCGACAGCCTGCCACCACAGCGGGTCAACCAACACGCCGCTGCTGTCGCCGTCATGTGTCGCGTAATAGTTTGCCAGCCCCACCATCTGGTACTCGGACGGGTTGTCGAGCATCGCGTTGGTGAAGCTGAAAAAGAAGGTACGCACCAGCGGCCATCCCGCCGCCAGTGCCAGAAGTAACAGCGCTGGCGCCACCAGTATCCATGCGATACGGCGACGCCGTTGTTGATAGCCTGTATGTGCCAATTAATGCCAGTCCTTACCCTTCACGCGCTCAAGGCGTTTTTGCAGATCGGCTACTGCAGTTTTGCCATCGCTGCTGCCGTTGAGCACTTTAAAGGTCACGTTAAAGATGGCGTTAGAGACGCGCGGATACTGGCTTTTGGTGGCCGTTGCCGGACGAGGAACTGCATTGGCGAAGATATCCTTAAACATCGTCAGATGCGGTGCGGTTTCCAGAACCGCTTTGTCTTCATACAGGGCCGAACGCGTAGGTGCGAAGCCGAGATATTTCAGCTGCATTTTCTGCGAATCAGCATCGGTGAGGATTTTCAGCAGCGCAATCGCTGCATCTTTGTTTTTGGTGTTGGCATTGACGGACCACTGCCAACCACCCAGGGTGTTGGCTGATTTACCATCCGGCCCGGCCGGAAGCGGTGCAACGCCCACTTTGCCTTTCAGCGGGCTATCAGCGCCCTGTGAGAGCAGATATGCGTATGGCCAGTTGCGCATAAACAACGCGTCGCCATTCTGGAACACCGCTCGCGATTCTTCTTCTTTGTAACCCAGCGCTCCTTTCGGCGTGATTTTACCAATCCAGCCAGCGACCATATCCAGCGCCGCAGCCGCTTTCGGGTTGTTAATGGTCACGTTCCCTTTTTCGTCGATAAAGGTGCCGCCGCCATAGGAATCAATCCACTCCAGCGCGTTACAAGTCAGCCCTTCATACGATTTGCCCTGGAAGATCATCCCCCAGAAGTTTTTGTGCCCCGCTTTGCGCTCTTCTTCCTGAATTTTGGTCGCGATGTGCGTCAGATCTTCCCAGGTTTTCGGCGGCTGCTCGTTGTACTTTTCCAGCAGGTCTTTGCGGTAATAGAGCACACCGGTATCCAGATACGCCGGCACCGCTTTCACTTTACCGTTCACCGTGTCGTTCGCCCACGGGCCAGGGAAGAAATCGCCTTTCATATCGCCGACTGCATCGGTTAAATCGAGAGTCTGTTTATCAAGTAACCCTACCCAGATGGTGTCCGACTGGAACAAGTCCACCGCCTTTTCATCTTTGGCGGCAAACAGTTGTTGTAGCAGAGCCAGCTTTTCGTCAGACGCCGCCGGGAACTCGATAAACTCCAGCTTGTTGCTGGTCTGTTTTTCAAAACGGTCTTTGACGTATTTGCAGTATTCCTTACCGCCAGGCGAGATCGGGCATTCCATGCGCAGGGTATCGGCAAACGCAGCGTTAGAAACGCCCGCAAGCGCTAAGGTAATAAGACTTAACGTCAGCTTTTTCATTGTTTCCTCTTTTGTTCAGACAAAACCGGAGGGAGTGAGTTTTAAACGCACCAATAAAAAAGCTAGTTAACAATCGAGCCAGACGGCAACTTAGCTGGCTAACCTTTGCGCGATTTTTCGACGCGGTGCACGTAACGTTATTTTTTATTTCACTTTTGCGTGAGACGGGCTACAAGGATTTTCATACGGTTAATAGCCGTACTAATTGACAGGAATTTATGACTAGCGTAAATTGTGAACATACGGCTGTTAGCCGTATAAGAATTCTAAGTAAAGGCATATTCCGCGCCAGGTAAAAGTTTAGAGAGGTAAATATGTCCAAAGTAGCGGTATTTCCGGGTGACGGTCGAAGCGTCAAAAATGCGCGGGTGGAACTCAAAACCAGCGCCGAATTAAAAGATATGCTTCGCGAAGCGGCTACGGCTGCGGGTTTGGATTTGAGTGCGTTTATCTTAAATGCAGCTTTGGAAAGAGCAGAAAGCGTGCTGGACAATCAGCGTCGCCGACAGCTTTCCACTCAAAGTTGGCAGCAAGTGAACCAACTTCTTTCTGAACCTGCGGCACCAACGCTGGCGTTACAAGCGTTAATGCGGAGAAAGAAAGATGGTCGACACACTAAATGATCAATTCGATGTCATGGTTTGTGCCTACCAGGCTGATATCACCTACCCTGGTAATAAGCATTTTGATTGCGGGAATGCAGTCATTAACTCTTATGTGCGCAATTCTTTAAAGAAAAGTGTTAAGGATGGAAATTGCGCTGCTAAGGCGTTAATTGATTCAAGGACAGGTGAACTTCTTGGGGCATGTACCTTCACTGGTTACTCTCTCGATAAGGGAAAGTTAGCGGGTGTTTTCTCAGGTTCCTTACCCAATGAGGTCAGTGTAATACGCCTGATAATGTTAGGCGTGGCCACTAAAGAACAAAATAAAGGCTACGGGCAAGACTTGCTTATGGAGTTTTTTGAGCAAGTGAAATTAATCCATGAGTCACTACCTGTGAAAGGTGTGTATTTGGATGCGGATCCGCAGGCGATCAATTTTTACTCTCGTCTTGGATTTGTGCAACTCAAAGAACCGCCAAACGCGTTTGGTGCAGTTCCGATGTTTCTGGCTATTCAGCATATCCTGGCTGCTTAGCGAAAAAACACGCTTCGGCGTAACACCGTTCACTTAAGCCAATGAATTAGGGGAAATACCGGGATTTGGTTCCCGGAGGGACGCCAAACCCGATGGTCGCCCCGGAAATTTCGTTCTTAAACTAACGGCGTTACGCTTCGGTGGGTTTTCATCTTCACTCCATGGCTGAGTGAAACATGAAACTCACCACTCCAGCCATTCCCCCCCGCGCTTGCTACTCTCTCGCACAGTCTCGATAAATTTCATCCCCGCAACCCCTTCGGCAATGCCCGGTAGCCACGGTGCATCGCCACCGCGAACTTTAACCGCGGCTTCACGGTAGATTTGCGCGAAACCTTCCAGATACCCTTCCGGGTGCCCAGCGGGGGTGCGGCACTGGTGGCGTACGGAATCATGGTTATTGACACCATTTCGCGTGACAACGTAACTGTTTCCGTGATGCGGATGGATTTCCAGAATTTCTGGCTGTTGCTGGCGGAAACTGATTGTCGCCCTGCTTCCCACGATACGCAGGCGCAGATCGTTTTCAAAACCGGGAGCCACCTGGCTTGCCCACAAACGCCCGCGCGCACCGTTGGCGTAACGCATTTCGGCGTACACTTCGTCGTCCAGCACGCGGCCCGGAATACGTGTCAGCAGCTCGCCGCGCACGGTTTCTGGCTCCATACCGCTAACAAAGGCCGCCAACTGCCAGGCGTGCGTGCCGATATCACCAATCGCACCGGCACCCGCCATCGCCGGGTTTCCGCGCCAGCTCGCCTGTTTATTGTCGGTCAACTCCAGTCTGTCGTTGAGCCAGTCCTGCAAATACTCCACTTCGATGGCGCGAATATCACCGATTTCACTGTTAGCAATGCGCGCTCGGGCTTCGCGCACCATCGGTAACGCGCTGTAGTTATGAGTCAGAATAAATTGCAGACCGGTAGCGTCGATAATCTGCGCCAGGGCCTGGGCCTCGGCAAGCGTTACCCCAAGCGGTTTGTCGCAGATAACGTGAATACCGTGTTCCAGGAAGACTTTTGCTACCGGAACGTGCAGATGGTTGGGGGTGACAATCGAGACGACTTCAATGCCGTCCGGGCGCGATGCCTCGCTTTGCGCCATTTCCAGCCAACTGGCATAACAGCGAGAGTCTTCGATAAACAGCGCTTCACCGCTGCGTTTTGCCACTTCCGGCGAGGATGAAAACGCCCCGGCCACCAGTTCAAACTGGTCATCCAGGCGTGCCGCGATACGGTGCACGCCACCGATAAACGAGCCTTCACCGCCGCCGACCATACCTAAACGAATACGTTTCATGGTTACTCCTCCAGCCCGAGCATACGACGCACCGCTGATTTGTCGCTGTCACGAAGCGCAAAGTCGTCAAAGGCATATTCGGCAACCGGAATAATGTGTTCCGCGATAAATTTTGCCCCTTCCCGCGCGCCCGCATCGCCTGCTTTCAGACAACACTCCCATTCAAGCGTAGCCCATCCGCTGTAGTCATATTGCGCAAGTTTGCTGAAGATCCCATTGAAATTAACCTGCCCGTCGCCAAGGGAACGAAAACGCCCAGGGCGCTCAATCCATGGCTGATAACCGGCATAAACACCGCTTTTTGCCGAAATCTGAAACTCGGCATCTTTGACGTGAAAAGCTTTGATTCGTGCATGGTAGTGGTCGATAAAACCAAGATAATCCATGTGTTGCAGCAGCATATGACTTGGGTCATAGAGAATATTGCAGCGCGGGTGGTTATCAACCAATGCCAGAAAACGCTCGAACGTGACACCATCATGCAAATCTTCGCCGGGGTGCAGCTCAAAACAGACATCTACGCCCGCGTCGTCGAAGCAGTCCAGAATCGGCTTCCAACGGGCAGCAAGTTCATGAAACGCTTCATCAAGCAGTTGCTCATTGCGCGGCGGCCACGGGTAAAAATAGGGCCAGGCCAGTGCGCCAGAGAATGTCGCGTGCGCATTTAAGCCTAAGTTTTGCGAGGCTCGAGCGGCTTGTTTCAGGCTGTTTACCGCCCATTGCTGACGCGCAATGGCATCGTGCGCCAGTTCCGGTGGAGCGAATCCGGCAAATGCCGCGTCATATGCCGGATGCACGGCGACCAGTTGCCCCTGCAAATGGGTTGAAAGCTCGCTGATTTCCAGTCCAACATTTGCCAGCATATTGCGAATTTCAGCACAGTACTCCTGGCTTTCAGCGGCTTTGGCGAGGTCGAATATATGTGGCAGATGCGTGGGGATTTGCACCGCTTTATAGCCCAGACCCGCAGCCCAGGCCGCTAAGGTGTCGAGTGAGTTAAACGGCGGCTGGTCGGATATAAACTGTGAGAGAAATATGGACGGCCCTTTCAGGGTTTTCATTACAACATCTCCTTAATTAAAACCGTGCGTTGCTCGCGAACGGCAAGGTCTGCCGCCAGCACTACGGCCAGGCTTTCAACCGCCTGCTGCAAGTGCTGCGAAAGATCGCTATCGTCGAAAATGGCGCGGGCAAAAAACTGTTGTTCGAGTTGGCACAAGGCAAAGTGATCGGGCTCATCGCTTGCCGTTACCCATTCATCCAGGTGAACAAACTCGCCCTGTGCGTTTAATTGAGAGTGATGAACGCGCAGTGATTCAGTGCGCGTGTGCGCCTCGACATTGGCGGATTGCCCTTCGCCAGCGGCTTCGCGGGCGATAATCGAAACAGAACCTTGTGGGCCAATCACATCTTTAATAAAGAATGCCGTCTGGCTCATCATCGGCCCCCATCCCGCCTCATACCAGCCGACGGAGCCGTCTTCAAAACGTACCTGAAGCTGGCCGTAGTTGAACTGCTCGGATGGGATTTCATCGCTTAAGCGCACGCCAATAGCGCTCACCGACTGTGGGGTGGATTGCACCATTTGGCACATCACATCCAGATAATGCACACCGCAATCGACGATTGGCGAAAGCGACTGCATCAGCATTTTATGGGTGTGCCAGGCGCTGGCGCTGCTTTGCTGGTTGAGGTTCATGCGCATCACCAGCGGTTTGCCCAGTCCGTGGGATAACTCAATAAACTGCTGCCACACCGGGTGGTGGCGCAGGATGTAGCCGACCACCAGTTTTTTACCTGCCAGCCGCGCGGTGGCAATAACGCGTTTCGCCCCGCTCACCGTGGTGGCAAGCGGTTTTTCGAGGAACACATGGCAGCCTGCGGCGAGCGCCGTTAATGCCAACGCTTCATGAGAGTCGGGCCAGGTGGCGATGCACACGGCATCGGGCTGAGTTTGTGCAATCGCCAGTTTTAAATCATCAAATAGTGGGATATCCGCTGCGAGTTGAGCTTTCAACCGGGTTTTAGAATCCCCACGGGCCACCAGCCCACAGAGAGTAAATTCGTCCAGGTGCTGATACGCAAGGCTGTGGGCAGCCCCCATATTCCCGCAGCCCACAACCAGCACGCGCAGCGGCTTATTTGCCATGCTGCTCGCCCTCTTTATAGTTGAAACTAAAGAAGAAGATCGCCGCAATCACCACGGCTGCTATCGCTGGCATCCACCAGAATTGTTGCCATTGCAGCAAGCCTTCGGCCCCTTGTGCGGTGACCGAGCGGTTAAATACCGCGCCGCTAATTTGCGAACCGATCAACATCCCCAGTCCGTAAGTGAACAGTACCAGCAGGCTTTGCGCCTGGCCTTTCACTTTGTTGCCCGCCACTTTATCGGTATAGATAAAGCCGATCACAAAGAAGAAGTCGTAACATACCCCATGCAGAATGATGCCGATGTAGATCATCCAGCGTGTCTCTTCGGTGATGCCCAGAGCAAACATCGCGTAACGTGCAAACCATGCCAGCATACCGATAAGCAGCATCATTTTGATGCCCAGACGGCGGAAGAAGAACGGAATCAAGAGCATAAACAGCAGCTCAGACATTTGCCCTAACGCCATCACGCCGCTGACGTTCTCGAAGCCAACCGCGGAAATAAACGGTGCGGCGTAAGCGTAATATGCCGCCAGAGGAATAGAGATAAGCGTGGCGCAGATGATAAACACCATAAAGTGGCGCTGTTTAAGCAGTGCGAAAGCATCTGCACAAACCAGGTCGCGCATCGACAGCGGTTTGCCGCGATCTGGCGCGGGCGTATTGGGCAGCGTAAAGCTGTAAATCCCCAATACCACGGAAGCGACTGCCGCCAGAGTGAAGATGCCAGTGCTGTCTGAAAGGCCGCTGGTGCCGACAATCAGCCCCGCCACAATCCAGCCGATGGTGCCGAACGCACGCACAATCGGGAACCCTTTTTCGCTGTTTGCCAGGCTGTGGAACGCCACGTTGTTGCTCAGCGCAATGGTTGGCATGTAGCAAAGCATGTAGCCGAAGATTATCCACAACAGGCCGCTTTGCCCGCTTTCAAAAGCGCCCGGCAACCACCACAGCAATGCCGCGCCAATCAGGTGCAACACGCCGAGGACTTTTTGCGAGGCAAAGAAACGGTCCACCAGCATGCCGAGAACAAATGGCGACAAAATGGAAGCAATCGGCCCGGTGGAATACGCATCGCCAATCAATGCGCTCAGGCCGTATTTACCCATCACCACTCCGAGGGTCACATACCAGGCCCCCCAGACGAAAAACTCAAGAAACATCATTAACGACAGGCGTGGGATCACCCATTTATGAGTGACCACTTGTGCCCCAACGGCCGAGTGAGAAGACATAAATCCTCCGGTACAGAGTTTGCATTTGTTATTGTTGTTTACCCTAAATA
This sequence comes from Buttiauxella cochleicola, assembly GCF_021282435.1. Classification (NCBI taxonomy): domain Bacteria; kingdom Pseudomonadati; phylum Pseudomonadota; class Gammaproteobacteria; order Enterobacterales; family Enterobacteriaceae; genus Buttiauxella; species Buttiauxella cochleicola. The sequence goes on from NZ_JAJSOT010000001.1 coordinate 665,330, forward strand.
ATTCGTGATGCAGGAAGGCGGCAATCGAAGGCATCCCGATGAGCTTACTCAAGTAAGTGATTCGGGTAACTGAGTGCGGCCAACGAACCTGCAACGCGAAGTATGACGGGTAAATTTTGTAATCGATTACATTCGCATATCAATAAAAATGTAATCGATTTCATTGAGACTTCCATCATGCGGGTGAATTATTTGGTAGTATTGATTCGAATCTGGAATGTGGTTCACAAATCAACCGATCGTGCAAAGGATCAACATGTCGATAGATAAAGTGGCGCGAATTGCTGGTGTTTCTACCGCGACTGTTTCCCGGGTGTTAAACGGCAACCCTGCCGTTAAACCGGACACGCGCGACAAAGTGCTGGCGGCGATCGAGGCGTGTGAATACCAACCTAACCTGCTGGCACGCCAGTTACGCACTTCACGCAGCCGTATGTTGCTGGTGCTGGTGTCGAACATCACTAACCCTTTCTGCGCGCGCGTGGTGCGCGGCATTGAAGAAGAAGCGGAAAAGCACGGCTACCACATTCTGCTGTGCAATTCTGAATCCCGCCTGACGCGTGAATCGGCCTATTTGCGCCTGTTAAGCGGCAAAGTGGTTGATGGTGTTATCACCATGGATGCCATCAGTTGCTTGCCAGGGTTAACCACGCTGATTGGCGATTCGCCGTGGGTGCAATGCGGCGAAGGCGATCCAGGTTATAACGCATCATCGGTGACCATTGATAACTTCAAAGCGGCTTCCGCCGCGGTCGATCACCTGATGACCTCAGGTTATAAGCGCATTGCGCTGATTAACGGCGATTTGCGTTATCTCTATTCGCAACAGCGTGAAGCCGGTTATCGCGCAGCCTGTGGCAAAAACTGGCAAGCGGTAGTCTATGCCGACAGCCTCGAATACCAGGCTGGCATACAAGCGATGGCCGAACTGTTTACCCTGCCGGAACCGCCAGATGCGGTATTTGCCATTTCTGACGCACTGGCAGGTGGTGCGCTGCATTACGCCCACGAACGAGGGCTGCGCGTACCTGAAGATGTGGCAATTATGGGCTTTGACGGCGTGCCGTTTGGCTCCGTCACCTACCCGCCGCTCACCACCATCGAACAGCCGATGCACCAGCTCGGTGTTCGCAGCGTGCAGTTGCTGCTCGAGCGCATTGATAACCCGGAAGTTGAAACCGTGAATGAGATTCTGGACTGGAAGTTATTGGTACGGGGATCGGTGTAGGTTTTTGTAAAAAAATAAACGCTGAATCTGCATTCAGCGCTTTACTTATATTCCGTTATTGATAGTCAATAATACCAACCTGCTTCGCCATGAATAATTCATTTCTCTCGACGATCTCTTCGACTACTTTCCCTTCGGCATTAAAGCGGAAATACGTCAGTGCGGTCCACGTCACATCTTTGCCATGGACATCAAATCCATGCCAGGTATTAGAACCACGCGCCACATGTTTCAGATGAACCACGACGACATCTTCAGTGATGACTTCTTTGCTGAATGTTGTGACAATAGATTCATAGCGATTAATTACATGTTCAAGCAGTGCATTTTTGAAGTTTTCAACGCCATGAATAGGTGCGTCACAATCAGGGCGATGAATAATAACGTCCTTGTCAAAATACTCTTTAACGCGATCTGCATCTTTTCCATCAACGCAATATTTAAAGTATTTTTTCACTGTCTCAAGATTATTTAAACTCATCGTAATAACTCCGGGGCGATTAATTAAAATCGAGTATATGGATGTTTGTGGTATTCGTAAATAACATATATATTGCATGTGGTATGCAAAAAATGGATATCTTATGAAACTCGATAGACTTGAACGCTGGGCAACAGTCAGGCACTTTCGCCTGGCAATCGCCCTTTTCGAATACGGCAGTGTTCTTCACGCTTCCCGATCGCTGAATGTCTCGCAACCTACAGCCAGTAAGCTACTTCTCGATCTTGAAGATGCGGTCGGGGCAAAACTATTCCTAAGAAATCGCCGTGGGGTTACCCCCACTGAACTGGGGCGCGCATTTGTTGACCGCAGCAAAATGGTGCTGGCACAGCTCGACCATGTCTCGCAGGCCATCAGTGCGTTGGGAACGGGTCATGCCGGAAGAGTCGCTATTGGCAGTTTATTAACCGGTTCGAGTTATCTGGTTCCCGCAGCTATTGCTAAGCTGAGTATTTCACGGCCCGAAATACGCATAAAAATTATTGAAGGTGTCAGCGGAGAGTTATTACCGCGACTGGTTTCTGGCGAACTGGATTTTTTAATTGGTCGATTATCGGATATTAGTTCCAGTGCTGTAGTTTCTCAGGAAGCCTTGTTTAGTGAAAACGCGATAGTTGTCGCCCGTAAAGGCCATCCACTGGAACAAAATCTACACATATCCCTTGAAGAATTAAAAAAGGAAGCATGGATATTACCGCCAATTGAAACCACTCTACGTAAACAATTTGATAATACATTTTACAATGAAAATATCGATCCGCCCCATGCCACTATCGAGACTGTTTCATTCTTTAATATATTATGGCTTTTAAAAAAGACTGACTTATTAGGCATTCTGCCGCATTCCATCGTTACGGATATTACTTATAGTAATGATCTTGTACGCTTGCCGTCATTTGAACCGCTGGTTCTTGAGCAGATAGGTATTTCCAGGTTGATGGGAAGTGAACTCTCACCAGCTGCAACGGCGTTGGTGGAGTCCATTCGAAATGTAATGGCAAGTTCATCGGCAGAATAAGTAAAGGGCAACGTAGTCGTTGCCCCTATAAAAACTACTTTAACGCTTCCGGTAGCTTAATAACCCAAAGCTCATTTTGTGACTCGGGTTTTTCCAGCGGTTTTAAGGATATTTTTGTCGCGACTTCTTTTCCTTCGCGAGTTAAATGCCCTTTGCCATCCACTTCGTAATCGTCGGCTTTTTTTGCATCGGCATCAGGGTTTTCCAGCACCGGCTGTAAACCGAAATCATTGTCGTTAATCACCGCAATAGTTTGGTTATCAATCAATGTCATCCCTTCGGCTTTTTCCTGCTGCCAGCCGAGTTTGCGCAAGTCGACGACTTGTTTTTTCTCCGCCAGTTTGATGCCACGCGCTTTCAATTGTGCGGCGTCGTCAAACTCGGGTGCTTTGTCTTTATCAAACGAACTCAGATCGCTGGCCTGGCTAAGATCAACCACATAAACCAGGTTGCGCATGACTTTGTTTTTGTCGCCACCCTGCTCAATCAGCAACAGGCGGTTGTTATCCAGTGCGACGATGTCACCAATTTTAGCGTCTTTGGCTTTCTTATAGACATCTACGTCAATCGGATAACCGTACATTTCCGTTTTGCCGGTTTCCGGGTTAAAGCTCACCAGACGGGTAAACTGTGCGCTGTTTTTGCTTTTCCCGTCGATATCCAACGTACTTTGCACGGCGGCGATAATACGCCCGTCGGGCATGCGTGTAATCCCTTCAAAACCACGGTTAGCCTGACGCCATTTGATAATATTCGGCAAGCCACCCGCCACACCCTGCTCACCTTGTTCTGCTTGCGGGCCATATTTTTTGAGGATTTTGCCATTAGCGTCGATATTGATGATGAACGGGCCATATTCGTCACACAACCAGTAACCACCCTTGCCGTCCGGGGTGATCCCTTCGGTATCCAGACCACGTTTATCACTCGATAACTGCTGCAAGGTTTCGCTCAGAGCGATTTCGTTGGTTGCACCAATCAAACCTTCCGGCAGCGGTAAACCGCTGATAGGGCCATTCTCATCATGTAACGCATGTGCATCGGTAGCCTGGGCTTTGCCATCAGCAACGCGGATGGTCATCAGTAATGGTGTAAATTTCGGGTTGGCAAAAATCTTCGAGTCTTTTTTACCGGCTTTCGGGGAATCAGCATTCGGACCGCGATCCGTCACCGTAGCAAACACCAGCGCATCACCATCTTTACGAATAAATTGCAGCCCCGAACCCACGCCAACCGGTAAACCGTCCGGGAAGTTGCTGGCATAAGCCCCTTTGTATTCAACATGGTCACCTTGCGGAAATGTGACAACGTAACGGTCAACCTGCGGTTGTGCTGCCTGACTTGCCAGAGGAAATAAAGAGGTCAATAACAGCGCAAATGGTTTTAATTTCATGATGTTCGCATCCCTTATTTTGGTCATCGATTTATAAAGCAGCCTTATGACAGAAATATGACGAAAATAAGTCCGCTAAATTTCTCGCCCCGAATGCCGATAACCCACAAGCACTGGCTGAAACGAGTCAGGTTTATTTCTAACGATAAGGGTATTTCATGTCCGTAAGGCGTTTTTCTATTTTAGTTTTCAGCACATTGCTGCTTATTTTCTTAATCAGCACAGCTTCCAACATCTGGTCACTCACCCGTAGCAACCAATCTCTGGATAATGTAAATCGCGAAATCCGTGTGGTGTTATCGGTAATCGACCCAATCAACCACAGCCGCACCATGCGTGTTCGTGCCATGGAAGCGTTAGAAGAGCGTGAACAAGGGTTAAACGATCAGGGGCAACAGGCACTCAACGGCGCACAATCGGTACTTGAGAAGGCAAACGCCGCATTTCAGGCTTATCTTGAGGAACCAAAACAGCCTGGTGAACAGGTGTTGACTGATTCCTACCAGAGCGCGTTTGTGAATTATCGTGAGCAAGGCTTACAGCCTCTGCTGGATGCTGTCCGCGCCAACGACATTCCGCGTGCTCGTGCGCTGGTGACATCCACCCTGCCACAACTGGATAAGCAATTTGAAGTCGCACTGGATAAATTACTGGCATTCCGCCAGCAGTATGCGCAGCAGCTCAACAAAGATGCTCAATCTGGTTTCAAACAGAGCCTGATGAGTATCGCGATTTTTGCACTGATCTTCGCCGTTATTCTCGGTGCCGTGTTCTGGCTGCTGAAAAAACGGGTACTCAACGAACTGGATAAAGCCAAAGAGCATTGCACTGAAATCGCCAGCGGTATGTTGCATACGCCGATTGTTGCCAGTGCCAATGACGAGATTGGTGCGATGATGCGCGAGCTTGAGCAAATGCGTGTATCACTGGCAAGCATTATTGGCCAGGTGCGCGAGTCCAGCCAAACCGTAGCATACGCCTCCGAAGAAATTGCCGCCGGTAACACCGACCTTTCTGCACGCACCGAAGAGCAAGCGTCATCGCTGGGTGAAACTGCGGCCAGCATGGAACAGTTAACCGTGACGGTGAAATCTACTTCCGACAATTCTCACCAGGCAAATAAGCTGGCAAATGGCATGTTGATTGCCGCCAATGACGGCAACGAGATTGTTAGCGAGGTGATTGATTCAATGCGTAATATTGAGTCCAGTTCCAGCAAAATCGACAACATAATCAGCATTATCGAAGACATTGCTTTCCAGACCAATATTCTGGCGCTGAACGCCGCGGTTGAAGCCGCACGCGCAGGCGAACAAGGCCGCGGGTTTGCCGTTGTAGCAACAGAGGTACGCAACCTGGCTCAGCGTTCATCGGTGGCCGCAAAAGAGATCAAAGAGCTTATTGAGCTTTCTGGCGAGCAGGTCAATATCGGTAGCAGTCTGGTGAACCGTGCGGGCGAAAGCATGCAGCGTATTTCCAACGCTATCAAAGAAGTGACCGGGCTGATGGAAGAGATTGCGGTGTCTACAGGCGAGCAAAGCCGCGGTATCGAGCAGATTAACCAGGCTGTGGTGCAAATGGATGTGGTGACGCAGCAGAATGCCGCGTTGGTTGAACAGGCATCGGCGGCGGCAATGTCGCTTAAAGAGCAGTCGCAAGCGTTAAATGAAACGGTTGCGGTGTTTAAGCTCGCGTGATGTGTATTAGCTCAGACCTTATCTGACATTGTCATACCATCGAGCTTAACCTTATGTGAAAGTCCGCTCTGTGCCAGGAGCGGACGTTTGAGAGACATCCAAACCCATCTCCTGTACGCTATTGTTCATAATTTTTATGGTCGATAGGTGTCGGTTTATGGTTAGCCCAAAAGAAATAATGCAGCATTATGTCATTGATCCTCAGGATAGTTATTTTGTTAATGGCGTACCGCCGATTGAGAGTGTAGTGGTCGTTGCGTATGATCCTTTGTGGCCGGATATATATTCAACACTGGCATCTAAAATTAAGAATAAATTAGGTTCGCATGTACTAAAAATTGATCATGTGGGTTCTACAGCAGTACCTGGTCTCGCTGCCAAACCCGTTATTGATATTGATTTGACAGTTGCTGACGCTACAGATGAAAAAACTTATGTGTTAGCACTTGAGAGTCTTGGGTATAAACTAATTGTACGTGAGCCTCGCTTCCATGGACATCGTCTTTTTCATTACGATAATCCCAGAGTTAACCTTCATGTTTTCACTCAAGACACTCCTGAAACAATCCGACATGTGCTTTTTCGAGATTGGTTGCGACAGTCAAAGAAGGACTGCCAGCTATATGCTGACGTTAAATTAGATGCAATTAAAGGTTGTAGCTTAGATATTCAACAATATCACGAAAATAAAAGCAAAGTGGTGCGTGAAATCTATCAGAAAATATTCAAACATTTAGGCTATATCTAATATGTTTCTTGATCGTTATTGTTTGATATTTACTGCAAATATTATGGTTGAAAATCAAAAGCTGAAAAATACAGATAAAGAGATGTAGGGAGAATGATGCAAATTTCTTTAAGAATCGCCACCAACGCTGATCTCGCCATCGTTAACGAGCGCTATGCTGAGATTGATTTTGTTCCGTCACATGCAGGGGAACTAATCGTATTGGCGACTGATGGCGATAATATTGTTGGTCAAGGTAGAGTTGTAACAATCGATACAGAAAGCGGCGAGCTTGGGGGAATTTATGTTTTTCCCGGCAATGAGGGTCTGGGGATCGCCCGTAAGGTGGTAGATTTCCTAATTAAGAACTCAGGTCTGTCAGTTCTTTACTGTTTACCTTTTTCTGAGCTTGAAGGTTTTTACGGCTCAATGGGGTTTGGTACCGTCAAAGATATAGAGAAAATCCCACCGGCGGTTATCAAAAAGCATGAGTGGTGCCTGAGTAACTACGATAAAACCGTACTACTTCTGAGTAAGGAGATGAACGTATGCAGATAACGTCGACATCCCGTTCAACACAGCCCCTGGATCTTTTCACAGGCAGGTCTGTGCCAAAAGCTGTCTGTCAATGTAGCGTTGAAGGTAGTCAGCTTTTATGCTGGAGAAGAGTGGTTACATAACATTAACTGGTCCTTTATCAGGTAACCGCAATTCATCAAGAAAGTTACTTGGATAATGAAAAAAAAATCTCAAAGCTCATAAAATGGAAGCCGCAGCATTAAAGAATCGTGTTTTCAGGGAGACTTATGGCCAACAAAACGATTTACTTTATCCATCGCCCAAGCCCAATGTTAGGTCGTTCGCCTTTACAAGGCGGATATTTTCCTTACTTTCTTACCGAGAAGTTTATCAAAGCGTTGCAAAGAGAGCTCGACAGAAAGGGGTTGCTTTGGGAGGTAGTCCCAGATGACACGGAGTCTGATATTGATGTACTGATTGCCCGTAAGGCTGCTTTGCTTGTCTGTGCTCCAGGGCTTAAATACCAGTTTCATTATCAAGGTTTTGATAAAAGTAACATTATTTGGTTAGGTGTAATGGAGTACGTTTCTATGGATACCTCAGAGATCATCAACAAGATTAACGCGTTTGTAACAGCTGAGACTTAGTGTAAGTCTCGATACCTACGAAATCCTGCTGGAACTTTTTCGTAATGCGGGAGTTATGCCGAATATTATTATGCATATCACTCACCCCGGAGCCATCCTTGATTGGCTGGACGCAGGTTTTGAAGCTGCGACCTTGCTTCCGACTTCAGAAGTAAACGCTGCTCAGTTAACACACTGCCACGTTATCGATATTTTCCCGGCATCGCAGATCTTCTTCCCCGCAATGGTAAAAATGACCATCACACCTTACATACCAGAATTGATGGAATTAATCTCTAAAGGAAATCCATTCCAGAACGTTGAATCGTTACCGCATTAATAGACATTTCAAAGGCCTTTATCGTTGTCATGTGTGGAAATCGTAAAGCATCCCCGTCTAAATTATTCTCACCAGACCTCCCTCCCTGACTAACGACGCAGGAACAAATCATCTGCAGTTTGTTTCCAGTCAAAAGGTTGAAGGGTTTCCCATACCACGCCTCGTTGTGCCATTCTTTCTGGTAACCTCTGCTGCGTGGCTATTGTGCCAATGCACATACTGGCGGGAAGGCCCGCGTCTTCTATCATTTTCACCACTTCTCGTATTTCCTCGGCACGTCGAACACCATGTTCTGCTACCCGGCTTATCATGTAGTGAGGGAAATCTCCGTCCCAGCCCAGCGAAGGAAAACTGGCGTGCAGCGAGGCTAAGACTTCGTCTTCGACGCCGTAATGTCGAGCTGCAAGAAGGCATTCAGTGGTTAATGCCTCCAGCCCTTTTATCATCACACTGCGGCACATTTTAATCGCTGATACATCACCCACTTGATTGCTGCCAAAGCTTGCATTGAGCCCTGATTGTTGTAAAAACTGCACAGTTTGTAGCGCAGTTTCACCGCCAATCAGCAGTGGTGTCGCGGCGCGTTTCGGTGGAACAGGTGCCATCACTGCCACATCGACATAGTTTGCACGCCCAAGACAACCTTCGGCAGCCTGCCGCTTTGTGCCCGGCGCAACAGAATTACAATCCAGAAAAGACTGCCCCTTGTGCAGTAATGGCTGGCATTCAAGCACCAGATTGAGCGAGTTTCCCGCCGTCACCAGGGAAAAAATCCACTCAGCATTTTCCAGTGCTTCGGCCAGGGAGCCCGCCGCGTGTACACCACAGATGCGGGCTTTATTGCGCATCGCCTCGCCTGCATCACCAATCAGTTTACTGTCCCAAACTGTCACCTGGTGGTATTTCACCAGTTCGCTGGCGAAAATCGTGCCTGCTTCGCCGAAACCAATAACTGTGAGGTTCGCCATACTGTTTTCCTTATTACATGTCCTGAGGCCAGATCGTGCCTGAGATAGCCACTTGCCCTTCAAAAATCAGGCGGGCAGTGCGCAGCAGACCGCAACCCGCAATATGTTGCCCTTCAAGCTGTAACAACACGCTGAATTCTCCAGTGGGATGTTCAACACTGACGCGCTGTGATGGGGTATCGCTGATTCGCGCCACTCCTTCAGCTACGGTGTTGGGAATAAGGCAAGCAGTAGCAATACTGACTGCACCGAGCACCCCCACTGACGCATGGCAACGATGCGGTATAAAAGTACGGCTGGAGATAGCGCCGCCGTTGCGCGGCTCTGCCAGTAATGTCATTTTCGGAACGGTGCGGTGAGTGACATCACCAAGATGCATTTTCGGCCCCATCTGCAAGCGAATGGACTCAATCTTTTTTTTCAGTTCTGAATCGTCATCCAGCGCTTCTCGGCTTTCATAACCACTGCGTTGCAGATCTTTAGCACGCATCAGTATCACGGGCATGCCGTTATCAATACAGGTAACAGAAATGCCGTCGACGTAATCCTGGGCATTGCCAGTGGGCAGTAATGCACCGCAGCTTGAACCTGCAATATCCTGGAACTTCAGAACAATTTCCGCAGCACTACCAGGAACACCATCTATGCGTAATTCCCCCTCATATTCCACGCCTTCGGTTGTAGTTGGGATAATTGCGCGGGCAATTTTCCCGGTGTTTTCCATGTAGATACTGACTTGTGTGTTCCCTTCCTGTGGCGCGATAAGCCCGCGTTCAATGGCAAATGGCCCTACCGCTGCGAGGATGTTGCCGCAGTTTTGCCCATAATCCACAACTGCGGAATTCACATTCACTTGAGCAAACAGATAATCAACATCTACGCCTTCGCGTGAAGATGGCTGAATAATTGCTATTTTGCTGGTCAAGGGATCGGCACCGCCAAGGCCATCAATTTGCCGAGGGTCCGGTGATCCCATCACAGCTAATAACACGCTATCGCGGACTGCCGGATCATTGGGTAAATCGGAAGCCAGAAAACAGGCCGCTTTCGACGTGCCTCCGCGCATATACAAACAAGGGATTTTGCGCTGTTTCATTTCAATTCAACTCATCAAGAGTATCGATGTAGCGAAGGCCCTTTTCCGCTAGCCGTTGGCGCATATGATAAATATCCAATCCTAACTCACCGTCAGCCAGGCGCTGGCGTTTGCCCTCTTCCAGGGTTTCACGTTTGAGTGCATTTTCCAGCACTGGCAAGGCATCGATAAATGGCACCACCACGACGCCGTCATCATCTGCGACAACGACATCGCCTGGATAAATCACCTGACCGGCACAAAGAATGGGCACATTCACCGAACCGAGCGTTTCTTTCACCGTTCCCTGGGCACAGACGGCCCGGGACCAAACGCGGAAATCCATCTCACGTAATATATGACTATCCCGGATGCCAATATCGCCAATCAGCCCGACGACACCGCGCGCTTTCAGCGACGTTGCCAGTAAGTCGCCAAAGAAACCATCGCGGCAAGGTGAGGTTGGCGCAACAACCAGCACATCACCGGGGCGACATTGCTCGACAGCCACATGGAACATCCAGTTATCACCAGGTGTTACCAGCACAGTGACCGCATTCCCCGCGATAGCTTTCCCCTGCTGAACAGGGCGGATAGCGCTATCCAGTAGCCCTTTGCGACCTTGAGCTTCATGTACCGTCGCGACACCCAATCTGCGCCATAACTCAAACTGGGAAACATCACTGCGTGGAATATTGCGCACCACAAGACCACTTTTATTAATCAGGTTCATGACAAATCCTCCGTCACGCGCGGGAAGATGCTCTGGAACCCTTCGGCATGAGTGAGCGTTTTCGCCGCAGTAATACCGATGTTACGTTTTGCCTGGACTCCGCGCTGTAAAGCGACACGCGTGTAGTATTCCCAAAGATGCTCCTGGCCCGCCATGCATTGAATAGCCTGATACTTTTTCTCCCACACAGAGGTAATGTCCAGCAGTACATCAGGCTTCCAGTTGCACTGCTCGGGTTGGTGCGGTTCAAAACAGTAAACTGGCGGTGCGCCGATAATCGGCTCACCAGGGCGATACCCTTCAGCCTGGGCGATAATGCGTGCTTCCTGCGCCAAATGTGTTGCCAGCGGGTGGTCGTAGTTATAAGGATCGTGCAGTGAATGGCTTAGAACAAAGTGTGGCTGAACACGGCGGTAAACATCTGCCAGGCGGAATAACGAGTCTTTATCCGCGCGCAGTGGGTAATCGCCCATATCAAAAAATTCAATGCTGGCCCCCAACACTTCCGCAGCCGCCATCGCTTCTTCTTTGCGTACGGCTTTGACGTTTTCTTCCGTCATCTCACCTTTACGCCATAGCTTTGCCGATTCACCGCGTTCGCCAAAAGAGAGACACACAACATGCATGTTGTAACCGCGTGATGTGTGTAATGCGATGGCACCGCCTGCTCGCCAGACGAAGTCTGCTGAATGTGCGCTGACCACTAACCCCGTTTTTGTTGCTGTATTATTTGTCATGTTGGGTTCCTTGTTGTGCGTATGAGTAAATACTGTCATGCGTTATTCAGGGCGGGTAATCAGTTTAATTGCCTGAGGTATGATTTTTATTTATGTTGTTTATTCATCGGCTCTGGATAAATGGCGAAAGCATGAAAAAAAAACCCTCCTGTGAAATGATTAATATCATGCAAATCAGAGCCTTCTGTCAGGTTGCGGCTCACGGTACCGTTTCCCGCGCGGCGGATAATTTATTTCGCACACAATCCGCAATCACTCGTTCAATTCGTGATTTAGAACACAGTTTGTCGTTAAAATTATTCGAGCGGCATGCCAGCGGAATGTTATTAACCGAATTTGGAAAATGTATTTTGCCGCGCGCACGACAAGCTATTGATGAGCTGTGCGCTATTCCGAAAATTATCGCCAACGTCAGGGGGAAAGAGATCGCCGGACGTGAACTTGCCGAACCCATCTGGCTGTATAACACCCGTCGTCTTGAAGTCTTTATGGCGCTGTTTCAGGTGCATCACACCCAGACAGTGGCTGACATGTTTCATGTCAGCCAGCCTGCCGTCAGTGCTGCATTGAAAATACTGGAAAAAGGCGCGGGTTTAGCGCTGTTCCAGCGCACGCCAAAAGGAATGATGCCAACCCGCGGAGGGCAGGAAATTGCCAGTAATATCAGTCGGACATTGAATGAATTACGCCATATTCCAGCAGATATTGCCGCCCGCCGGGGGATTTTACGCGGCACGGTGCATATTGGGGCGCTGCCGCTAGGCCGTACGCGCTTGCTACCAGAAGCTATTCTCAGCCTGCTGGCGCGCTATCCGGGCGTGAACGTGATAACCAATGAAAGCGCATTCACTGCGCTGATTTCGGAATTACGTGCAGGCAATGTCGATTTTATTTTTGGGGCGCTGCGCGATGGTGTGGCAGACATCACCAACGAAGCGTTGTTTACCGAAGAGATGGTTATTCTTGCCCGACGCGATCATCCGTTATCTCGGGGTACCGTCAGCATGCAACAACTGGCTGCGGCACAATGGATTTTGCCACGCGCAGCCACGCCAGCCCGCAAACTGTTAAGCCAAGCATTTGTACAATTGGGAATTGCTGAACCCCAGCCACTAGTGGAAACAGGTGATCTGGCGATTGCGCGTAATCTGTTGCTGAATTCGGAGATGATAACGGCGATTTCCAGCCACCAGCTTGAGTATGAGCTGGCAGCTGACGTACTGGTAAAATTGCCGGTCGAGTTGCCGGATACTCACCGGGCCATTGGGCTTACCTGGCGCCAGGGGGCGCTGCATTCTCCTGCCGCGCAGGCGTTGTTGCAGGCCATCCGTGACGTGGTGAGTAAGTACCAGCCTGCACAGCAGAAAACCGAGAGTTACTCTTTGCCTGCAACGGAATAAATCACCTGCTGATTGCGCGTTTTCTGAAAATCATCCAGTGACATACCACGCATCGCGGCATAAATGTGCAGGTTTGAAACACCCGTTACGGCACCGAATTTTTCCAGCAGGAAAAAGCTCGCGCCATACTGAATCAGTTTGCGCCAGTCGCGGTCTCGCAACATCTGCTGTTCCTGGTCCGTAAGCCCTTCTTGCTGGTAGAGTTGTTCCGGCTGTTGGCGATAACGGGCACGCCATTCTGGCTGGACCAATTTGTGTAAGAAACTGTTCAGGCGCAGCGCATTTAGGCTGCGTTGTTGCGTAAAGGGATATGTGCCTTCCAGTTGCTCCACTCCCGCCAGTTCCTGAGCAATGTGAGCACGATGGCGGGCGGCGGTATCGACGGGTAAGGTACGGGCATGGTTTTCCAGAATCAGCGTCGCGATACCGGTCATTGACGGCAAATAATAGGACTGGTGCGTTACCGCCACGTTTGCCGACAATGCGCCACGCATCACCAGCCACATAATCACTTCCGCCCCTTCCATTCCGCCTAACTGGGCATATTCCGCCACGGTCATTTGTGCCAGGCTTTCAGGATCGTTTGCCAGCGCATCAACAAACTGGGCATCCCAGTCAGGATTATTAAATCCGCAACGTTCACCGTGTACCTGATGCGACAACCCGCCTGTTGCCACCAGCGCCACAGTAAGATCTTCCGGGAAACTTTCAATTGCTCTACGCAAAGCCTGGCCAAGCTTGTAACAGCGGCGAGCGCTGGGGATAGGAAATTGCAGCACACCTATTTGCAGCGGCACCACTTGCGTCGGCCAACCACCCTGCGAAGGTAACAGCGCTGACAATGGTGAGAAAAGACCATGATCGAGCGGCTTATTCATAAAGAAGCTCATATCAAACTCATCGCTCATCAGGCTGGTGCCTATATGGCGTGAGAGTGCCGCATGGCCTTTTACCGGCGGTAAATCACGAGGGCCGCCGCCTTCATCCGCAACCTGATATTCGTCGTCGATACCCAGCGCGAAAGTGGAGTAATGGTCGAAGAAAAACGACGTGACATGGTCGTTAAACACATACAGCAGCACATCTGGTTTTTTCTCGGCTAGCCAACGCTGCATCGGCTCAAAACTTGAGAATATAGGCTCCCATGCCTGCTCTTTTTGTTTGTTGTGGTCGACCGCGAAGCCGATGGTTGGCGTATGTGAAACGGCTAGTCCGCCAATAATTTTTGCCATGATGTCTACTCCACGTATCGTTAATTAGGATGTTTTTATTAGATTATTTTTGGCACTGCTGCATGCAATCTGGCGTCCACCCTGCTTCAGCCACCGCTAAATCATGCAGGATGCGGCGCATCATCAATCCCGGACGGTCCGGCGCAAAGTTAAGATCGAACTGCGGTTCGCTATCTTTGCGAACAACGTCGAGTATCCACTCAAGCGCGTCGACATCTTCGGTATAAGCCTTGGCTGACGAAACATATAAGTGCTCATCAGTGGCGGTGTTTTGTAGGTCAAAATCACGCGTACAGAACCACCAGTAATGAATGCTGCCATTGGTTTCCGGGGTGAAAATGTGCGAAATGTTGAAGCGGTAAGTGATGTCCCGGCCCGCGCCTTTCGAGGTATCAACGATACGGGCAAAGGCAACGTGCATAGCGGGCGACTGGAAACGAGCTTCTGAATAACGATCAACCGGTATTCCCGTTAACCCGGTTGGAATGGCATAGACGCCTGGCGGCGGCGAGTTTTTCAATACGCGGTCAATAATGACTACATTCCCTTCCTGGCGCACTTTCAGCTTCGAACGGGCATATTCCGGTGTGCCTATCGCACCAGGATGCAAGAACGGGAAATGCGTCTGATCGAGCAAGTTTTCGTGCATGGAAATGTAGTCAGATTTAAAGCTGAACTGGCCATTAACACTTTTCCACTCCGGGCTACTCAACCAATGCGTGTCAGGAATAGTCGCGGGGTCGGCGCTGTCGGGGTCACCCATCCAGATCCAAATCAGCGGTGCCCGTTCTACGACTTCGAAAGTTCGCACCTGCGCATTGCTCGGCACGTTGGCCATCGACGGTAAATTGACGCAACGCCCGCTCGTATTGAACTGCATCCCATGGTAACCACAGACCAACGTGTCACCATCCAGTTTGCCTTTTGCCAGCGGAAACGAACGGTGTGGACAGCGGTTACGTACCGCCACAGGTTCCCCCGCAAGAGTGCGGTAAAGCGCAACATCCGTCCCCAGAAAGCGGCGGCTGATTATCTCGCGAGAAACTTCATGACTGAGTGCTGCAACATACCAACAATTACGGATAAGCGGCGTGCTGTGATCAGCGAATCCACCCGCGCTAAACGTATCATCCTCAAAGGGATGTCTTGGATGATCAATAACCATATCAAATGAATGATTCATAATTTACCCTATTGCAAATCAAGCACTAAACGTTTTCCGCGTAACCGTGAGACACAGATACATATTGACTCACCAGACTGTTTTTCCTCTTCGCTGAGGTATTGATCCTGGTGCACCAGCGGCCCATCGGCAGAAATCACTGTTTGCTCACAAAGCCCGCATTCACCCCGGCGACAATCCCAAAGCACATCCACTTTTACGGCATTCAGCGCATCAAGAATGCTGGTATTGCGGGCAATCGGAATGATGCGACCAGAGCGTTTAAGCTCAACCTCAAATGGCTGGTTTTCTGACATTACCGCTGGGGCAAAACATTCATAGTGCAGATTCTCTTGCGGGAAATTACGTTCACGAGCCGCGGCGCATACGCCGTCAATCAACGATGAAGGGCCACAAATATAGAGGGCTGTCTCTGGTGCCAGCGTTCCCAGCAGTGCATGCAAATCAATTCGCCCGGCTTTTTGGCTGTAATGAAAACGCACACGGCCAGGGATCAGGCTGGAGATGTCATCGTGAAAAGCCATTGATGCCGCGGTACGCCCGCAGTAAAGCAATGAGAATGGCTTCTGGCGTTTCATCAGGCTGCGCATCATCGAAAATATCGGCGTGATGCCTATGCCTCCGGCAATCAACAATACCGGCTGTGTGGTTCTTTCCAGTGCGAAAGCATTTACGGGCACCGAGACACGAAGCCGGCAGCCAGGTAGCAAATGCTGATGTATCCAGCAGGAGACCGTTCCCTGTTGCTCCCGCTGAACAGCAATGCGGTAAAGATGACGGGCATCGTCACTGATACCATCACCACCGAGCAAAGAGTAATGCCGGACAAACAGGCCGCCTTCATGGTTATCAAGAAACAGCGTGATATGTGCGCCTGCTGTGTATTCCGGTAGCGGCGTTTTGTCTGGTGTCGCCAGCTGATACTCGCGGATGGAGGGAGTGAGCTCACGAACCGCGACCACCTCCACTTCTATTTGTTTAAATGCCATCTCGTTTCTCCGTTTATTTCATTTCACGGGTCGCTGCAACGAAATCACTTCCGCTAACGGTTTGCGCACGGCCATCACGATGATTAATCACCACCAGCATTGCTAACAACGCCGGTAGCGAGAGGATGTAAAAGATAGCGCCTGGCCCGGCAAACAGACCGATAAGCAAACCACCCGTCGTGGTGCTGAGAATCGCCCCGGTACGACCGATTCCATGCATCCAACTGACTCCTGTTGCACGAATCCCCGTTGGGTAGAACGCTGGTGCAAAGGCTTGCATGCCAGTCTGTGCACCGTTAATACATACGCCACTGATAAACACGAACAAGCCGAGCATTAAAGGGGAAAAATTGAACATACCAAGCGTTAATAAACTGAGACTACCAAGTAGATAAAATGCGCCTATCACTTTTTTACGCGACATGCGATCCATCAGCGAGCCCACAATGATGCCGCCGCCAATACCACCAAGCTGGAAGACACCCGTAATTATCGCGGCATGTTGCAGGTTAATTCCGCCGTCACGCAGCACCGTTGGCAACCAACCATTGAGCATGTAAATCACAAACAGCCCCATGAAATAGGTCAGCCACAACACAACCGTGCCCCACGCATAGCTCGGCGTGAACAGTTGTTTCACGCGTGATGATTTTTCTACGACGGGGTTAATCAGGAAAAACTGCGTTTCTGCGGTGAACGCCCCGCCCATGCGCTGCAAAGTGGCCGCGATTTTTTCTGATGGGAAATGACGAGCCACCATAAACATAGGGGATTCCGGCAAGAACCACAGCAGCAATGGTAAAAGCACCAGCGGGATAATGCCGCCAAAGATCAGCACAGATTCCCAGCCCCATGCCGGTATCATCCAGGCCGCAATGAAACCTGCAATGCCCGAGCCGATACTGAATCCGCTGTACATTAAGGTGATCATCACCCCCTGACGACGAGCAGGAATATATTCAGCGATCAGCGTGACACAATTTGGCATAGCTGCACCAAGCCCTAGACCTGTGATAAAACGCATCAACGCCAGTTCTTGCGGGGAGGAGGAAAATGCCGACAGCAGGCTAAAAAGTGCAAAAACAGCAACGGAAAGCAGCAACAAACGTTTGCGCCCATAGCGATCAGCCAAAGGCCCGGTGATCAGCGCTCCAAGTGCCACGCCAAACATGGCACAACCGAGTACAGGGCCTATCTCCGCACGGCTCAAACCCCACTTCGCCAACAGTTCCGGTACAATAAAGCCCATGATTGCGGTGTCATAGCCGTCAAACATGATGATCAGCAACCCTGCCGCCACGACCAGCCATTGATAGCCAGTAATGGGCCGTGAATCTATCCATGCTTTAACGTCTACATTATTTGAAATACTCATAACGTTGTTCGCCTGTTTTTATGATCGTGTTGCGATTACCGCCACTTGAAGGGACTGAGCGGTTTGTCGTGTAGGGTCTGTTTAAGGTAAAGCAACACTGTCAGGCTCGTGGGCTGAAAAAATTTTAGAGATATGAGTTTTATTTATACTGTGAGGTTTACAACAATTTTCAATAATAAAAAAGCGAGTTAAACATGTCAGATATAATCAAATAAATCAGATAGTTGAAGCCAGTCTCTAGCGTGAGACCTGCATACAGAGGAATTATAGTTTTTGCGGGGAACATGATTAACTAAGTGAATAGCCATGAAAATTTGGACACTTCCGAACTACTCATGATATTGGTGTGCATCTTCAGCGAACTACCCTGAATCACTTCAAAGTGTAATTCTCAGGGTACGAATGACTATAGTTCGCTCATAGCTGACTGTAAGATGTAATTGTGTCGAATCTCGCGTCAGCAACATCCGACACAATCACCGTTTTACCAAACCTTTTCGGCAAGTTCCGTCACCAGGCGCACTTTGTCCCACTGCTGTTCAGGCGTCAGACTGTTACCCTCTTCTGTTGAGGCAAAGCCGCACTGTGGGCTGAGGCAGATTTGGCTGATATCGACATATTGTGCCGCTTCGTTAATTCGCGCCTGAATCAACTCCGGGTTTTCCAACTCACCATTTTTGGTGGTGATCAAACCTAACACGACCTGCTGATGACCCGGACGCACAAAGCGCAGCGGTGCAAAATCACCGGAACGGTCGTTATCGTATTCAAGGAAGAATGCATCCACATTGACGCTGCCGAATAACACTTCAGCAACTGGCTCGTAGCCACCCTCTGAAATCCACGTGGAACGGAAGTTTCCGCGACAAACATGCAGGCCGATAACCAAATCATCCGGCTTTCCCTCCAGCGCTTTATTCAGTACCTGAGCATAGATTTGCGCCAGTTGGTCTGGGTCATCTCCACGCTCGCGGATCTCTTTACGTTGTGCATCGGAACACAGATAAGCCCAAACGGTGTCATCAAGTTGCAGATAGCGGCAACCGGCAGCGTAAAAAGCCTGAATCGCATCACGCCATGTCGTCGCCAGATCGTCAAAATACTCTTTTAAATCAGGGTATACATTACTGTCGATAGCATTGCGGCCGCCACGGAAATGCAGCACGCTTGGGCTTGGAATAGTCATTTTTGGCACCGCGTTGCCGCTGATACTTTTCAGATAACGGAAATCTTCCAGCATTGGGTGCGAACCAAACCCGAGTTTACCCACCACACGCACGCTATGCGCCTTGGTCTGTACCCCATTAAACTGGATACCCTGCTCTGATTCATAACGTTCCACACCTTGCAGGCCGTCGAAGAAATCAAAATGCCACCACGCCCGACGGAACTCGCCATCTGTCACCACATGCAGACCGCAAGCACACTGCTGCTCGACCGAAGCACGAATTGCATCATCTTCAACTATGCGCAACTGACTGGCATCGATTTCACCTGCAGCAAACGCGAGGCGAGCATTTTTGATAGTGGCTGGACGTAAGAAGCTACCGACGATGTCGGCACGGAATGGAGCGCGATGTAGTGTTGACTGTGGCATGTGTTTTCTCCGCTAACCCGGCTAATTAATTTAGTCAGGTGATAATTCATTATTTGAATATTTAGCCATCTGGACGGCTATTTGTGTGATTGAGAATGGCAGATGCTGAACATGAGGACAAACGAAGATCTTTCATGGTTATTGAAAATAATTCATGTTGTTAAGGCAATGTGAATTGCAAGTTGATCTACATCACACTTTGCCGTCTAATATGACGTCCTGTTTTTGAGCCTCCCGATTATGATTGTTCGCCCGCATCAACACTGGTTTATTCGCTTATTTGTCTGGCATGGTTCGGTTCTACAAAAAATCTATTCACGCCTATTACTGAACCTCGCGCTTTCCATAAGCGTCATTTTCTTTCTCCCCTGGTATGAAACCCTCGGCATTAAGCTGACTACAGCCCCCTTTAGTATTCTTGGTGTGGCGATAGCGATTTTTCTCGGGTTCAGAAACAGCGTCTGTTACGCACGCTTTAACGAGGCTCGCACCTTGTGGGGGCAACTGGCGATTACTCAGCGTTCGTTTTTGCGCGAGACAAAAAGTCTGTTGGGTGAAAACCAGAGTCAGATTACGTCGTTTGTGAATTTGCAGATTGCCTTTTGCCACGCACTCAGGCTCACATTGCGTAAGCGCCCGATGGAAGAGACGCTGAAAAAATTCTTAACTGCCGATGAATTACAGTGGGTGATGAAAAGCCACGCACCCTGTAACCGCATACTCTTGCTGATGGGTGACTGGCTCGCCGATAAGCGTAAACAGGGCCTGATTTCCGATGTAGTGTGGAGCAGCCTGAATCATCATCTGAACGATCTTTCCGCGGTTGCCGGTGGTTGCGAGCGTATTGCCAACACTCCGTTGCCGTTTGCCTACACGCTGATTTTGCACCGCACCGTTTACCTGTTCTGCATCATGCTGCCGTTCGCTTTGGTCACCGACCTACACTACATGACACCGTTCTTGTCGGTATTTGTTTCATATACCTTTATTTCGCTTGATACGCTGGCTGAAGAGCTGGAAGAGCCGTTTGGCACCGAAGACAACGACCTGCCGCTGGATGCAATTTGCAACACTATTGAGCGGGATTTGCAGGATATGGATGAGAGGGAAGAACTGCCTGAGAAGTTGCGCCCGAATCGCTATTATCGGCTGAGCTAGGCGCACTATTTATTCATGCATACCCTAAATAATTCAAGTTGCAGGTAGGCGGCAAGAGAGCAAATCCCCAGGAGCTTACTTGAGTAAGTGACTGGGGTTTGTGAGTGCAGCCAACACCCCTGCAGCTTGAAGTATGACGGGTAAAGCGGCTTAGAAGATTGGGCCGACAAAATCACGCTTACCTAACGGCACCCCCGCCTGACGCAAGATGTCGTAAGCGGTAGTGAAGTGGAAATAGAAGTTCGGCGTAGCGAATTTGTACACGTAGTTACGAGCGGTGAAACGCAATTCGTGTTCACGAGCCATCACAACAATTGGGCGCTCGTCGTCGCCAGCAAGTTGCTCATCGCTAATGCCTTTCATGAACTCAACCGTTGCTTTGATACGGGTCTGAAGCTGTTCAATAGTGGTTTCGTTATCTTCCATCACCGGAGCATCAACACCTGCCAGGCGAGCAACGGCACGTTTAGCCATATCGGTGGTAATTTGCACCTGACGCACCAACGGATACATATCTTCCGCCAGTGATGCAGTCAGCAGGCTCTCTTCCGTTTTGCCGTTCTCTTTCGCCCAGTTAGCCGCTTTCTCAAGGATTGCAGACAGGTTGCTTAGACCCAGGATGAACTGCGCATTGGTTTCACTGTAAATCGACATTGTGGCTTCCTTTAGATATGACAAATTTGAGGCAAAGATTACACCCTGTTAGCGCCCTGCGGATAGCAAATTCACGGCTCAGGCAAAGCTAAATCCTTCATCTGCCCAACCGGTGATTCCACCTATCATAATTTTCACCGGACGGCCCAGACGCGCCAGTTTTAACGCTGCGCGATCCGCACCGTTGCAATGTGGCCCGGCGCAATAAACCACGAATAAGGTATCGGCGGGCCATTCGGCCATGCGTTCAGCCGACATATCACGATGACGCAAATGCAACGCGCCCGGAATATGGCGACGGGTGAATGCTTCCGGGGAGCCGACCACATGCAGCAGAACAAAATCCATATCTTCATCTTTCATCGCGCTATGGACATCATCGCAGTCTGTTTCGAGACACAAACGCTGGAGAAAATGAGCAGCGGCGATTTCTGGGGCGGCGGCTGGATAGTCAGTAACGTAACTCATAAATACTCCTCATGATGGTGAGATCTCACTATAGAGCGCAGCGTGTAGCTTGACGTATGGCAGAAATGACAGATAACGTGAAGATCATGACAATCGTTCGGGATTCCCCTTTGCAAAACCCTCTAGTTGTTGCGCTGGCATATGACGGTCTGTGTACCTTTGAATTTGGTGTCGTTGTTGAAGTGTTTGGCCTGCCGCGTCCGGAAATGGGTGATAACTGGTATCGGTTTGCAGTCGCAGGAATCGAACCTGGCGAGCTTAGAGCGACCGGCGGTATCCGACTGACGGTCGATGGTGGTCTTTCTTTGTTGGAAGACGCCGGAACGATTATTGTGCCCGGCTGGCGAGGTGTCGACGAGCCGGTTCCACCACAATTGTGCGAAGCGTTACGCACGGCACATTCACGCGGGGCGCGGATTATGTCGATATGCTCAGGCGTATTCGTGCTGGCAGCCAGCGGCCTGCTCGATGGGTTACAAGCCTCAACCCACTGGCGTTATACTGAAAAACTTCAGCAACGCTATCCTGCCATTCAGGTGATGCCAGATGTGTTATATATCGATAACGGATCGGTGCTGACCTCTGCCGGAAGCGCCGCCGGTATCGATTTGAGTTTGCATCTGGTGCGGCGTGATTACGGCCAGGCTGCCGCAAACAGCGTGGCGCGTCGCCTGGTCGTCCCCCCTCATCGCGTTGGCGGGCAGGCTCAGTTTATCGAGCAACCTATTCCAGTTGCCTATGAGAGCAAGCGTCTAAGCCCACTGTTCGATTATCTGCAAATCCATCTGGCTGATGAACACTCTGTAGAGTCGCTGGCGGTGTTTACCGGCATGAGTCCGAGAACATTTTTACGCCGTTTTGCCGCAACAACCGGCACCACGCCCGCACGCTGGCTGCTGAATATGCGCCTGGCACGCTGTCGGGATTTACTGGAAATCAGCACACTCTCCATTGATGAAATTGCCGAACGTGTTGGATTTGGCAGTGCGGCAACCCTGCGCCACCATTTCCGCGCTAAGTTCTCCACCACACCCGCCGCATACCGCAAGTCATTTACTTCAAGTAACGAAAAATTGATTATCACCAGTGAAACAACGTGATAGAGATAACGGCATTATTTGAAAGTTAGCAGATGAATGTATCTGGAGAAGATATGCGTAAATTGAAGGTGTTTGTTTTTTCTGTGGCCCTGATGGCCGGTTCTTTGCCATTGGCGATGACTGCTCAAGCAGCTGATGCGCCTGCTGTCGCACCTGCGCCAGCCGCTCCACAGCCAGCGTCCTCGTTTGAAATTCAAGAATTTCATGCCGATTACAAGCCATATAAAATTGGCGACATCGTACCGGATTTGTATCGCACCAAGGAGTACCGCATTGATGCCTGGCAAATCAGGCACCTGCCAGCACCAGAGGCGGGAAGCCACTGGACATACATGGGCGGGAATTACGTGTTGATTACCGACGCGGAAGGCAAAATTGTGCGTGCCATGAAAGGTGAGATTTTTTACGGCCACTAACAGAACAAACCCCGGTCATCGCACCGGGGTTTGGTTTTCAAACAGGCGTTAATTAAGCGCGCAGCATAGCTTTAATCTTCGAGTAAGCGTGCTCAAAAATCATATCCGTCGTACACATAAAGACAATCACATCACCGGACTCGCACTCGTCGAGCGCTTCGTTTAATTCCGCATCAAAATCTTTAGATAACTGTGGCATCAACATCTGCATATCGCCCGGATAATCCTCATCTTCATCAGGTGGCATATCGTCAATTTTCGAGCCACGCACCACGTAAATCAGCAGATTTTTATCGTTGGATGTAATTGGGGCGCGCAAATATTTACCCGTTGGATGCTTAGCCATATCGTTACCTTTTGTTGATAGCTGTAAATTCCGCGCTATCCTCGCAAAAGATGACGCGAAAAGACAGCCTGAGCGTAATGACAAGACTCAGTTAACCACTAAACTCAGGAGAATTAAAAATCTGGACTGAGGTGGGCTATGCAACAAAAAGTTTCTGCTCAATGTCATTGTGGTGCTGTCGCTTTTACCGTCGAGCTTAGCGATGGTTTTAACACTATCCGCCGCTGTAACTGTTCATTTTGCCGTATGCGCGGCGCGGTTGCTGTCTCTGCTCCGTTGTCGGGGATTAAGATTACTAAAGGGCAGGATAAACTCACCGAGTATCGTTTTAACACCGGAGCGGCGGTGCATTTCTTCTGTTCCGTATGCGGGATTTATACTTTTCACCAGCGCCGCTCAAACCCTGAGCAATATGGCGTTAATGTCGCCTGCATTGAAGGCGTTTCACCTTTCGATTTCCCGAAAGTCACGGTGATGGATGGCGTCCATCACCCGAAAGATGGCGGCGGTGGCGTGGCCGGGTATCTGACTTTTACACCTGAATGATCTGTGCGGCTCGCTGGCGGGTAATGTTGTGCTTACCCGCCAGGCGAATGTCACTTCTCCCCCAGCCGCCAAATCTTCTCGGCATAGCGCCCGACAAGGGCCAGCGAGATGGCGAGCAGCAGGAAGAAAATCACTTTATTGGTATCGTCCCAGAACATCTCGAAATAGCGGGTGTAGAGGTTAATACCGAGGAACGTTAGACCGAATCCGCGCAGCATGCCATCGTCTGTTTTCAGGCTAATCCAGATACATGCACCTGCCGCCAGGGCGAACAGCAATGACCAGTGCAACAGCTCAATCTGGCGCACACTTTGCCAGATATCCAAATCGTAATTGCCAAAGATCGACAAAATCCACAAGGCGATAAACAGATACAGCAGCCCCATCGCTTTGCTGACTGCAAACACGTTACGTTGCAGTAAAGGTTTTTTAAGCAGGTAACATGCCGCGAGTAATACCCCGCCGAATAATACAAAACGAATTGGGTAGTTCATACCGAGCCAGTAAGCACCCCAACCGGAAGCGTAACCTGTTGACGTGCCGAAATAACTGCCCAGCGCCAATAAACAGAATAGCCAGATAAGCCCGGAACGGCTCAAATAGCCAATGACGCCGTAAATCGCGCAGCCGAGTAAAAAGAGTGGTGCGACGTTGCCGCTGCCGGTATCCAGCGCCATGCCGAGCTGCCATAAAAATAGTGCGGTGAACAATACGCCCAGGAACAAAATGGCCTCATTGCTGTAGCGTTTATCCGGCGTCTTTCTCTGGCGGTAGAATCCCCAGCAATAAAAGGCGATTGCGATAAGCAACAAAATGACCGCACGCGTGAGGTAGCTAAAATTAAATAGCAACGCCATCAAATATTCATCAGCAACCAGGCTGCCCATTGCGATAATGAAGCAGGCCAGCGCTATCCAGAATGCATAGCGGCTCATTCGTTGCCAGTCGAACATCTGAACCGAGAGGTTTTGTTGCAAACGCTGCTGTTCTGGGGCATCAATCACCCCTTCCTTACGCCAGCCCTCCAGTGTGCGCTTGACGATCTTTTCCTGTTTGCGAGTCACTTTCATAGCGGTTTTCCTTACCTGAGTTTAGTCACTACGTTACAGTAATTAATCAGATTCTAAACCATGCACAATTTCTTAATTCATCACTACGCTTAATGCAATTAAGTCACTGGAGAAACCTATGCAGGACTGGAACCCCGCCCTTTACTTGCAGTTTGCAGCTGAACGTACGCGCCCGGCAGCAGAACTCGCCGCTCGCATTCAACACCCCGAAGCAAAACATATTGCAGATTTAGGCTGCGGACCGGGCAACAGTACCGCTTTACTGCACCAGGCCTTCCCGAATGCAACTGTGACCGGCATCGATAGCTCTCCTGCGATGCTGGAAAAAGCTCGCAGCGCCCTGCCCAATTGCCAGTTTGAACAAGCAGATGTGACATCCTGGACGCCCGCGATAAAGCCAGATGTTATCTATGCTAACGCGTCATTGCAGTGGGTAAGCAACCATCCTGAGCTGTTTCCCCACCTGGCTGCACAGCTTGCCGAAAATGGAGTATTAGCGGTGCAAATGCCGGATAACTGGCAGGAGCCAACGCATACATTAATGCGCCAGGTCGCTGCTGAATTGGGAAGCCCTGACTCCGGGCGAGAAGCGTTGCTACCTGCACAACAGTATTACGATTTGCTGGCGCAGTCGGGCTGTACGGTGGATATCTGGCGTACAACCTATTTCCACGTCATGCCGTCAGCGCAGGCGATTATTGAATGGCTGAGCTCTACCGGTTTACGGCCTTATCTCGCAAACCTGGACGCTATCCAGCAGGAGGCGTTTCTTGAACGTTACCACCAGTTGTTGCAACAGGCCTATCCACCGCGACACGATGGCAACGTGCTGATGCTGTTCCCACGCCTGTTTATTGTGGCAAGAAAAACTATAGCGTAACGCCCATCTGGCGTAGCGTTTCGACATCCTGCAAAGGCGCTGCGCCAAACGAACGACGATATTCACGGTTAAACTGCGACGGCGATTCATAGCCTACTTGCCAGGCGACATTCGCCACATCCTGGCCGCCACTGAGCAACAACCGCCTGGCTTCGAGCAGGCGGACCTGCTTTTGATATTGCAACGGGCTCATCACGGTCAGGGCTTTAAAGCGATGATGCAGGCTTGAAGTACTCATGCCGACACGCTTTGCCAGTTCATCAATTTTTAGCGGCTCAGCGAAATGGCGCTTAATCCAAGCCAGAGCTTCCCCCGCACCTTTGCCCTGGTTCCAGGAGAGCGTCTGTTTCCAGAACGTCGCACCTGATGGCGATGTCACCAGGCGATAAAGAATTTCCTGCTTAATCAGTTTAGACATCACCGGTAAATCATCAGGGGTATCCAACACTTTCACCAGCCGTAAAAAGGCATCCTGCAACGCTTCATCTGATTGCGTGACCCAGGCTCCGACATTCGCCGCTTCTTGCTGTTTTTCTGGCAGGGTGATTTGCAAAGAAACGATTAAGTCGGCGATTTCTTTGCTGTCCAGATCGATACGCAAACCATAATAAGGCGCGGATTCGGATGCTTGCGTGACCTGCCCGGAAACCGGCATGTCGACTGCCGCCAGCGAATAACTGCCCGGTCCATATTCAGTGACGTTGTCACCGATTAACATCTTTTTGCGCCCTTGCAACACGATGCACATCGAGGGTTGCAACATGCCGCGATTGAGCACGGTCGGCTCAGGCATGCGCACAAAACTCAGCCAAGGCAACGCCGTCACAAAATCGCGTTCCGACGAGCCACTACGCTGATAATGTTCCGCCACCCGCTGGCAGAGCTCCGCTAAAATGCGGCCCTGAGGCCGCTGAATATTCACTGCTTCTGGCATATCACTGCCCCATAATGGCTTTCGGTTCAAGATACCCTTCCAGCCCGTAAGTGCCAAACTCGCGCCCAAGCCCTGATTGTTTAAAGCCGCCAAACGGCGCATTCGGTTCGTCATAAACCCCGTTTACAAACACCCGCCCGGCAATTAACTGGTTCGCCACCGCTGCGGTACGCGCCGCATCTTTGCCGCTCACATAAGCTTGCAAGCCGTAAATCGTGTCGTTGGCGATTGCCACAGCCTCGGCGTCATCTTTATAAGTGATTACTGATAACACCGGGCCAAAAATCTCTTGCTGGGCGATAGTCATATCGTTGCGAACATTAACAAAAACAGTCGGTTTGACATAGTAACCGCGTTCGAAACCTTCTGCGCGCCCTTCGCCACCACACAGTAATTCAGCACCTTCTTCTATGCCCTTGCGGATATATTCCTGCACGCGTTGAAACTGCTGCGCCGTCACCGAAGCACCGATGTTTTCGCCCGGGATCAGTTGCGAAATATGTTTGCGTAGTTGCGCTTTCACCGCCTCGAGTTGGCTTTCCGCCACCAGCAATCGGGTGCCTGCAATGCACGCCTGGCCGCTGTTCCACGACATCACCTGTAACGCGAGCGGAATCGCCCGTTCCAGATCGGCATCATCAAGCAGCACATTGGCTGACTTCCCGCCCAATTCCAGCGTCACACGTTTGAGCGTATCCACCGCGCCACGAGCAATGGTTTTGCCAACAACGGTTGAGCCGGTAAACGAAATTTTCGCGATATCAGGATGACGGGTCATTTCCGCTCCCACCACGTCGCCACGCCCGGTCACAATGTTAATTACGCCATCCGGCAAGCCCGCGGCATGCAAACATTCGGTGATCAGCGCCGTTTGTTGGGCGCTCAGTTCGCTGGGTTTGATGACGGCGGTTGAACCCGAGGCAATCACCGTTGAGAGTTTGCCCGCAATAAAACCGTAATTAGCGTTCCACGGCGTGATCAGGCCGACAACACCGTGTGGCTCCATCACCACGTTTGCGCCGCCGACGCGGGTTTCAAAAGCATAGTGGGCAAGAATATCGCGCATTTGTAAAAAACCGAGGTAAGAACGTTGAACGGTACTTTCTGCAAAGGATCGCGGGCAACCATACTCTTCAACCATGGTGTCGATAAGCTCGGCTTCGCGAGCTTTTAGCGCATCATGCAATTGTTGCAGCCAGGCCATGCGCTGTTCACGCGTTGATAGACGCATCGCCGGGAATGCAGCTTTCGCGGCGGCAATGGCGAGGCGCGTATCGTCCACATCAGCCAGTTGAACCTCGGCCATTTTCTCTTCGTTAGTCGGATTAATCAGGTCGATGGTTTCTTCACCGTGCGGGATAACAAACTGGCCGTTAATATAGATTTTATTGATGGTTTTCATGTTGCGCTCCAGGTGTGTTTTGACCGGTTTAGTGTCGCCTGGAGGCTAATTTTTCCTTTAGAGCAATGCTGTCAGATGATTGCACAATCCTGCAAATATCCTCGTTTAGCCCCTCAGCCGCAGCGGTGGCAACTGGTCAAATACCGAGCGCAGGCAACTGCCCCACATATTGCGAATCTCGCTGAAATACTCATGTTGCGCAGTGATGGCGTATTGTTGTGAATCATCAAAAGTTTCGGCGTGATACATCATCACATCCAGCGGCAGGCCGACGGATAAGTTCGAGTTGAGCGTCGAGTCCATGGAAATCAACGCGCACTGCACCGCCTGTTCCAGACTGGTGTCGTAACTCACAATCCGGTCGATGATCGGTTTGCCGTATTTGCTTTCGCCAATCTGGAAATACGGCGTGTCGCTGGTCGCTTCGATGAAATTCCCTTCGGCATAAATGTGGAACAGGCGCATGGATTCGCCGTGAATTTGCCCGCCGAGAATAAAGGTGGCGGTGAAATCTGCGCCGTCACGCGCAATCACCTCTTTTAAGGTTTGCCCCACCAGAACGGCGGCGTCGTAAAGTGAGCTGACGGTGTAGAGATTTTGCGTGGTGGCGTCTTGTGCGCGGTGCTGCAACAGGTTGATGACGCTTTGAGTGGTCGCCAGATTACCGGCACTTTGCATAATCAGCGTGCGGTCATCGCCACGCTGGAAGACATGCAGTTTTTTGAACGTTGAGATGTGGTCAACGCCCGCGTTAGTGCGCGAGTCGCTGACAAAAATCATGCCGCTGGCTAAGCGCATGGCAACGCAGTAGGTCATGGTTGATTCCTGATGTGAGTTATTGCTGGCCCTGCATGCGCTGCACCGCCGCCACCGTTTCCATCCCTTCGTCGCCACCGCCAATGCGCACGCCGCGCACCGGGCAGGCATCGAGATAATCAAACCCCACCGCCAGCTTCAGGTGGTGGCAGGTGTTGCGCGTATTGTTGGTGATATCAAAACTGCGCCAGCGCCCTTCTACCAGCGCTTCAACCCATGCATGCATCGCCACATGCGCGCTGTCCGGCGTGTAGAGATAACCGCTGATGTAACGCGCCGGGATATTCAGGCTGCGGCAACAGGCGACAAACACATGCGCGTGATCCTGGCAAACGCCCACGCCAGCCTCGAATGCTTGCGCGGCGCTGTCTTTAACGTCGGTTCCGCCCGGTGTATAGGGCATGCGTTCCAGCACTTCACCCATCATTACTGTCAGGCTTTCCAGCGGCGCGGATTCGCGCCAGTGCAGATTGGCAAAGGCCAGAATCGCGCCATCCGGTTGCGTTAACGGCGTATGGCGCAACCACACCAGCGGCGAAAGTGCTTCGTGAGTGCCATCGTCCAGCGCTTCACCTTCGGCAATTTCCACCACGCCCGTGGCTTTAATGCTGATCGACTGATGCGGGCGGTCGAGCGTCAAAACATGCAGAATATTGCCAAAAGCATCGGTGGTTTGTACCGCCTCTTCCGGTAGCGCCAGCTCCCAGGAAATAATGTGCTGATGCAGCGATTCCTGCGGCGTGAGGCGCAAATATTGCGTGCTGTGCTTAACCAACTCGTCATAGCTGTAGTGCGTGCTGTGTTCGATTGTCAGTCTCATTGTGCCTCCAGATAGGTGTATTGGATGCTTTCGGAAATCGCGTTAACCTGGCTTAAAAAGCGCGTCAGCCAGGGTTGCAGGCCGGAATCTATGACGTCATCCAATGTGCTAAAGCGTAGCTCGGCATGCAGAACATGCGCCAGGCGACGTGGAGCGTTGGCGCTGTGGCCGCCGATCAGCTCCAGTTGGTTGACCACTTCTTCGATGCACGACCGCAAAGAACGCGGGCTTTCGCTACGTAATATCAGCAAATCAGCCACCATTTCGCGCACCAGTTGCTGCTTGTAGATACTGTGATACGCCTCGCGCGCACTCACCGCCCGCAGCAATGTGTCCATGCGGTAATGCTCGCGCACCGCGTCCGGGTCGTTATCCAGCAGTTGGTTTTTCACGCCCAATAAACGCGCGGTGCTGTCGGCGCGTTCCAGTAATGTGCCGATGCGGATAAACGACATTGCATCGTTGCGCAGCATGGTGCCAAACATCGCCCCGCGAAACAGGTGCGAACGCTCTTTCACCCAGTCAAAAAAGTCATCGGCATTGCTGCTGTTCACGCCCTCTTTGCGCAGCCGTTTCATCTCAATCCACGCCGAGTTGATGCTTTCCCACACTTCTGATGACAAGCTGCCGCGAACCGCATGGGCGTTCTCCCAGGCCGACTGAAAGCAGCTATAAATGCTGCTCGAGTTGCGCGTATCTAACGCAAAGTAGTCGAAAATCCCCGGCATGGTGAGTTGCTGGTAATACTCCCAGTACGCCGCCCCGCTGCCGGTTAAATTCAGCGGCACCTGCAAATCCTGATGCCCGGTTTCGCGAAATGGCATCATTGATAAACGGTTGGTGACGTCTAATACGCGGGCAATGTTTTCGGCGCGTTCCAGATAACGAGCCATCCAATACAGTTCACTGGCGGTGCGGCTTAGCATGATGTGTCGTCCTCCAGAACCCAGGTGTCTTTGGTGCCGCCGCCTTGCGATGAGTTCACCACCAGCGAGCCTTTTTTGAGCGCCACACGCGTTAAGCCGCCTGCGATTAAACGCGTTTCAGCGCCATACAATGCGAACGGGCGCAGATCGATATGGCGCGGTGCCAACCCTTCTTCGACAAACGTCGGGCATGTTGACAGCGCCAGCGTGTCCTGGGCGATATAGTTTTGCGGGCGAGCTTTGAGCACCGCACGGAAGGCTTCGATTTCCGCTTTGCTGGCCGCCGGGCCAATCAACATGCCGTAACCGCCTGCGCCGTGAACCTCTTTCACCACCATTTGCTCAAGGCGCGATAGCACGTAACCGAGTTGATCCGCATGGCGACACTGCCAGGTTGGCACGTTATTCAGAATCGGTTCTTCGGAGAGATAAAAACGGATCATGGCGGGCACATACGGGTAAATGGATTTGTCGTCGGCCACGCCGGTGCCAATCGCATTCGCCAGCACCACGCCGCCAGTGCGGTACACCGACAGCAAACCCGGCACGCCGAGCATCGAATCCGGGCGAAACGCCAGCGGGTCGAGAAACGCATCGTCCACCCGGCGGTAAATCACATCGACTTTGCATGGCCCAAGCGTAGTGCGCATAAACACCGCACCCTCTTTGACAAACAAATCAGCGCTTTCCACCAGCTCGACGCCCATTTGTTGCGCCAGGAAACTGTGTTCAAAATAGGCGCTGTTAAAGCGGCCAGGCGTGAGAACGACGACGGTCGGGTCATTAACCGGCGAGCTTTCCCGCAGGGTTTGCAGCAGGTGCGAAGGGTAACGTTCGACCGGGCGAATGCGCTGTTGAGCAAATAATTCAGGGTATAGCCGCATCATCATTTTGCGGTTTTCCAGCATGTAGGAAACGCCGGATGGCGTGCGCAGGTTGTCTTCCAGCACGTAATATTGCCCGTCACCGCCGCGCACCATATCCACGCCAATGATGTGCGCGTAAATATCGCGATGCAGATTAATGCCCTGCATACACGGCTGATACTGATCGTTTGCCAGCACTTGTTCAGCCGGGATCACGCCCGCTTTGAGGATATTTTGATCGTGATAGATATCGTGCAAAAAGAGGTTTAGCGCCTGCACGCGCTGGCGAATCCCGGCATCGAGCATTGCCCATTCCGTGGCGGGAATGATGCGCGGCACGCTATCAAAAGGAATTAAACGCTCGGCTCCGTCTTCGTCGCCATAAACGTTAAAAGTAATCCCGACGCGGTGAAACAGCAGCGCCGCTTCCTGTTTCTTGCGCATTACCGCCGAACTGTCGGCACGCTGTAGCCAGTTCCAGTAATTGCCGTAATGGCCACGATGATTGCCGTCGAGCGCAAACATTTCATCAAAAAAAGACGCAGCACCAGGGTCCATATTGATCATAATTCCCTCGCTTAATGTCATGTAGCCGTTTCATGATTTAAGCAGGAAATATGCCATGTCAGTTTTAGTGCATTTTGCGGGGGGATTTGCGCGATTTAGTGGCAAAAGGCGCGGGCAAAAAAAAGAACGCACCGTGACGGTGCGCTCTTAGGGAAGTTATTGCGCCTGGCACTGCGTCCAGCGAACACGCAGGGTGTCGTACGCCCAGTTGTAAATCACGCTATACGGCAGGAAGAACAGGAAGAAACCAATCTCCACCATAAACGCCTGCAGCAAGGATATATTCAGCATCCAGGCCGCCAGCGGTAGGCCAATCAGAATAAAGCCCCCTTCAAAGCCCAGCGAGTGCGCGATGCGCAGCGGCAAGCGGCGTTTTTGCCCGACCGGGAAGAATTTGTCGAAACCGGCGTTATAAATCATGTTCCACACCATCGCGACGGTGGACAGCATGAGCGCCAGCGCCCCCATCTGGAACAGCGGCTTATTCATAATCCACGCCGCCAGCGGCGCACAAATCGCAATAGCGATAACTTCAAAACCCACCGCATGCAGGATGCGTTCGGCAAATGTTCTCTTTTGGGACTGCATAACTCACTCCAGACGAAATAAAAGCAATATGGCTCTGCGGCGTATTATTATCGTTATTAGTGATAGTATTAAGTTAATACCCATCGAGAAAAGCGATAGACGATGAAATATTCCCCCGAATCCCTCGAAGCGTTTTTACATGCGGTTGAGACCGGGTCGTTTTCTGCGGCGGCTCGCAAACTCAAAAAAAGCCAGTCAACGGTGAGTAGCGCGATTGCCAATCTCGAGGCCGATCTGGGCGTGACCTTATTTGATCGCCAGAGCCGTCAACCCGTATTGACTGACCAGGGCAAGCACGTTTTGCCATACATCCAGTCGATTATGGCGGCGAGCGAGCGGTTGAATGAAGTCTCGGTACGCCTTGCAGGCAACGTTGAGCCGCGCCTGAGTTTTGTGCTGTCGGATGTCTGGCAAACGTCACATCACGAGTCCATCCTGCAGCGTTTTTCACAGCGCTTCCCCGATATCGAATTCGAGTGTCTGATTGCTGAGGATGAAGATGTCATCGACCTGATACAAATTGGCCGGGCGCATGTCGGCGTCTTGCGCGTGCAGCCACGCTACCCGGTTGATGTCACGGTGGCGCGTTTGCAGGTCGGTGCGGAGATGGCGATTTTTATTCACCGTCAGCATGAGTTAGCCCGTCTGCCTGCGGTTGAAATGGATATGCTACAGACCGAACGCCAGCTTTGTTTGAGTACATTTACCGATCCGACCCGCAATAAAAGCGGCGGCCCGATGTGGTCATCACCATCGTTATTGATGCTATTGGAAATGGCCGAGCAAGGGTTTGGCTGGGGGATTTTGCCGCGCTGGTTGGTGGAGCAGTTTGGTCACGATGTGTTGCAGGAATTGCCGGTTGCGGGCTGGCCGCAGCGCATTGATGTGGATGTGTTGTGGTCAAATAAAACGCCGCCAGGCCCCGCCGGGCGTTGGATGATTGACCAGTTGCGGGCGCAGAATTAAAAAGAGAGGGCATTGGATGCCCTCTCTTATATGGCTTACTTGTTGCGCTTCGGCATTGTCTTCAGCAATTCATCCGGGCTGATGGACGCCACAATATCGCTGCCTGGTAATGGCATCTTGAGAATGTGGTTCTTCATTTTGCCGATCACGTGCATCTCACACGGTTTGCAGTCAAATTTCAGCGTCAACACTTCATCCTGATGCACCAGCTGCATTGGTGTGGCTTTCCAGCTTTTCACTGAACCCTTCGCTTGTTTCGGACACAAGTTAAACGCAAAACGCAGACAGTGTTTAGTGATCATCACCGGCACTTCACCCTTTTCTTCATGGGCTTCATAAGCGGCATCAATCAGTTTCACGCCATAACGCTGATAAAACTCACGCGCTTTATGGTTGTAAACGTTGGCGAGGAACGTCAGATGCTCATCCGGATAGACCGGTGGCGGAACGCTAACAGGTTTACGGGTGCCGCGCTGATACTGTTGCAGACGAGCATCGGTCAACTCGTCGATAGCTTCACGGCGTAGCTGATTCAACTGGCTGTTTGGCACGAACAATGGAGCGGGAAGATTCAACTCTACTTTTCGCGCCTGATACATGGTTTGACCCAGTTTCGTCAGGCCGTCGCGCAGGTTCGAGTACGCTTTTTCCGGGTTGTTCGCCACTTCGAATTGCCCTTCCAGCGTTTTAGTTACACTGACACCATCTTCACTGGTGAGGGTCAAAATCAGCTGTTCTTCCCAACCACCTAGCTCCAAATCCACCGCAATACGGCGTTCGCTGGACGTTTTCGTCAACGCCTGCTGCCAGTTATGGTCAAGGTTACGGTTGAGCGGATGGTTCGGGCGCACATTTTTTAGTGTCTCCGGCATCTCATTTGGCCAGACGCGATACTGATTTTTACCGGTTTTCTCCACCGTATTGGCACGGAAGCCAACGATATCGCGCTTGATCAACACGTTCAGACCATCACCATTGGTCAGCGTGTCGGTCACGCTAACATCCAGGAAGTCTTTGCCCACCTTCAGGACTTCACCTACCGGTAAGCCGATATATTTTGGAGAATCAAAAGCGCCGATATCGATTTTGCGCTCGTTAACAAAATAGTCCGTGCTGCCACGGTGGAAGGTCTTATCCGGCGACGGAATAAAGAAGTGCGAAGTCTTTCCGGCGGAGGCACGAACCAAATCGGTGCGCTGCTCCATTAATTCATCCAGCAACTGACGATAATAAGCGGTGATATTTTTCACATAACTCATATCTTTGTAGCGCCCTTCAATTTTGAAGGAACGCACGCCAGCATCTACCAATGCTGCAAGGTTGGCGCTTTGATCGTTATCTTTCATCGATAACAGATGTTTTTCATAGGCCACTACGCGGCCCTGATCGTCTTTCAGGGTGTACGGCAAACGACAAGCCTGGGAGCAATCACCACGGTTTGCGCTGCGCCCGGTCTGGGCGTGGGAAATATTACATTGCCCTGAATACGCCACACATAGCGCACCGTGAATAAAGAACTCAATCGTCGCGTCAACGTTGTCGTGAATCGAACGGATTTGGTTGAGGTTCAACTCACGCGCCAGAACGATTTGCGAGAAGCCCGCATCAGACAGGAATTTTGCTTTTTCTACGCTGCGAATGTCGCACTGAGTGCTGGCATGAATTTCAATCGGCGGCAGATCCATTTCCAGCACGCCCATGTCCTGCACAATCAGCGCATCAACGCCCACCTGATACAGGTCGTGGATCATACGTCGTGCAGGTTCCAGTTCGTTGTCATGCAGGATGGTGTTAAGCGTAACAAAAATCTTCGCCCCATAACGGTGAGCAAACGGCACCAGCTCAGCAAGATCTTGCAGACTGTTGCCGGCATTATGGCGAGCGCCAAAGCCAGGCCCACCGATGTAGACCGCATCCGCACCATGCAGAATGGCTTCGCGGGCGATGGAGGTGTCACGGGCTGGGCTGAGTAATTCAAGATGATTGGCGTGCAGGCGCATAGTGGGTCTGTTTCTATGTTATGGGTGAAAGGCGGGTATTGTAGTCAGATTGGCCGCGTAAGCATATAGCCGTCATACTTCAAGTTGCATGTGCGTTGGCTTCCTGCAACTTGAAGTATTTTGGGTATAGATCTGCACAGGCCAAAGCAAATGAAACATCCAGCAACCTTCAATTTGTTAGTTTCCAACATATATGAAACGGCGCAACAACATAGGCTAATAATAATGCTGGCGGCTGCTAAAGACGGTGTATTACAAAATGTTTTCACCTATACTTCCATAAGGAATAATTACAAAGAGTGATCATATTAGACCTATTAAAGTGGGAGCTAGTTGAATGACTCAGTTACGATGATTGGAAATGACCATAAACATAGAACATTCAAGGCTTTATAAGTCAGAAGGCGTTAAGTTGTTATACAACAACTCATTACCAGGCATTCTGATTACTTTTATTGCGTCTACCACTCTTGCCTTCACTTTTACCGACCATAATAATTTTTACGCCAAAATGACCTGGTGGCTGATCATGACCCTGGTTCTGGTCATTCGAGTCATTGATACCCATATGTGGATAAAAAGTGACGCCGACTGTAAAGGCAGAAAGGACTGGGTCGTGCGTTTTTCAATAGGCTGCTTAATAACGGCCATGTTGTGGAGCGTCTATGCGGTCACTTTCTATCCGCAATTTACTATTGAAGAACTTAGCTCTACGAATGTAATACTTGCCGCGATGGCTGGCGGAGCCACAAGTATCCTCTCGGCAAGCTTTCTGCTATCCGCGCTCTATAACATTATTATTTTAATGCCGATGTCCGTCTTGCTGATGCTGCAGCCAGAACAATATAAAATTAACCTCGGCGGGCTGGGCGTCTGTTTTACTTTAATCATGATTATCTCTTCTGCACGCTCAGCAAATTATATTAAAGAAGCTATCTTGTTGCGTTACCGAAACAAAAAACTTGTTTCCAGCATGGAAGAGACCATCCGAGAAAGAACGCAGGAAGTGTATGTTATATCCAATATAGACTCCCTCACGGGTCTGTATAACCGCACTGCTTTTTTGTCGGCAGTAGAAGGCATTGAGCGCGAATTTGAGCAGAACCATATTGCTGGCTTCTCCATTTTCTTTATCGACCTTGATGGTTTTAAAAATATTAATGACACCCTCGGTCACAATGTCGGCGACAAGGTACTGATTGCATTAAGTACCAGACTTAAAAGCTTTATCGGGGACGGTAACTTTATGTGCCGTTGGGGTGGTGATGAATTTATTCTGTTGGTTAAGGAAAGTTCTCATGACATTACCAGTGAGCTTGCTGAGAATATCATCGCCAGCCTCTCCCTACCGATCCGTCTTGATGACCAAACCATTGCCCTGAATGCAACAATCGGTATTTCAGTTTGTCCTGAGCATGACTTTTCCATCACGCGACTGATTCAGCTTGCGGATATCGCCATGTATTCGCAAAAAGGCAAATATCCTGAACGTTTTGCTTTCTATAATCTCGAACTAGAACACAACCTGCGCCGCAAGATGACTCTCAATGAAGCACTAAAAGGTGCACTTGAGCGTGATGAGTTCCGCCTTGTGTATCAACCGATTGTTGACGCAACCGGCCAAATAGTCAGTTTTGAAGCCTTGATGCGCTGGCGTTATCAGGAGCAGGAGATTTCGCCAGTTGAATTTATCCCATTAATGGAACAAAGCGGCCGCATTGTTCAGGTGGGAAGCTGGGTACTGGAAGAAGCCTGTAAAACACTGGCGCAAATGCATAAAACAAATGCTCAAATTTGCATGTGCGTAAATATCTCGCTGATTCAATTTTACGACAAAGGGTTCGTCAATAACGTCAACCGGGTTATCGAACGCTATGCAATACCAGGGCATTTACTGCATCTGGAAGTCACTGAATCACTCTTCCAGTCTGAACAGATGATGATTAATGAAAAGGTCAGTCAGTTACAACAATGTGGCGTGAAATTCTCAGTAGATGATTTTGGGACGGGCTACTCAAGTTTGTCAGTTATCCAGAATATGAATATTGATTACATCAAAATTGACCGCTCGTTTATTCAGCATATTGAACACAAAGGTCTATCTATTGTTCAGGCGATGATGAATATGTCCAGAAGCCTCAACTTCAGTGTTATCGCCGAAGGTGTGGAGACGGAAAAACAGCGCCAGTTACTTGAGCAATGTGGCATCCCTTATATGCAGGGTTACTATTTCTCACGACCACTGGAACGCCCAAATGCGTTGGTTTATATCAACAAGGCCGTAGAACAAGAATCCTGTAACGAATACGCATAAGACGTTTAATTGCTCTCCCCCCGGAGAGCAATCCCCCTATTCGTGCCCTTGCCAAATATTTCGCATAACAACGAACTTGCAGAGTTTTCAACATCATCACGTCTGTTGTTAATGAGTTGTGATGTTATAGTTCGACGACGCTATAAACATGAAGGGATAAAATGCGCACAATATCCATCCCATTGCCGACGATCCTGGCTGGATTCGTTGCTGTTTTAGTTGGCTACGCCAGTTCGGCGGCAATTATCTGGCAGGCGGCGGAAGCTGCTGGTGCTAACACGCTGCAAATCGCGGGTTGGCTGACGATGCTTGGGATTGGCATGGGGGTGAGTACTCTCGTGCTGACGATTTGGTATCGCACCCCTATTCTCACTGCCTGGTCCACTCCGGGTGCGGCTCTGCTCGCGACCAGTTTGCCAGGCCATTCGCTCAATGAAGCTATCGGCGTGTTTATTTTCGCCTCATTTTTAATTCTGCTGTGCGGTGTGACCGGTCTCTTCGCCCGTTTGATGCGCCTTATTCCCTCAACACTTTCCGCTGCGATGCTGGCAGGCATTCTGCTGCGCTTCGGCCTGGACGCATTTACTTCTTTGCAGGGGAATTTCTTACTCTGTGCCAGTATGTTGTTCGGCTGGCTACTGGCAAAAACCTGGGCGCCACGTTATGCCGTTGTGGTGGCAATGGTGGTCGGCCTGCTGGTTTGCATCATGAGCGGAAGCCTACAAAGCGGCAGTGTGCCGGTCGCAATGGTTATGCCAGAATTTACCGCACCACATTTTTCACTTTCGAGCCTGTTAGGCATCGGCATCCCTTTCTTCCTGGTGACCATGGCGTCACAAAACGCACCAGGTATTGCCACACTCAAAGCCTCCGGCTATGAGATTCCGGTATCGCCACTGATTGTGGTCACCGCGGCGATAGCTCTGTTACTGGCACCTTTTGGCGTATTTTCTATTTGTATTGCTGCGATCACTGCCGCAATTTGCCAGGGTTCTGAAGCGCATCCCGATCCGTCGAAGCGCTGGCTTGCCGCCGCTGCGGCGGGCGTGTTTTATTTGCTGGCGGGTGTGTTTGGCGGTTCGATCACCACGCTGCTCACGGCTTTGCCTGTCGCCTATATTCATACGCTGGCGGGGCTGGCGCTGCTGAGTACCATCGCCGGGAGTTTGTATCAGGCGCTTAATCATGAACGTGAGCGTGATGCGGCGATAGTGACGTTTCTGGTCACCGCTTCGGGCGTCAGTTTGCTGGGGATTGGTTCTGCTTTTTGGGGGTTGGTGGCTGGCGGGATATGTT
Organism: Buttiauxella cochleicola; assembly: GCF_021282435.1. NCBI lineage: Bacteria > Pseudomonadati > Pseudomonadota > Gammaproteobacteria > Enterobacterales > Enterobacteriaceae > Buttiauxella > Buttiauxella cochleicola. Next base: position 704,802 of record NZ_JAJSOT010000001.1, read on the forward strand.
ACGCGTTGTTCTCATTTACCCGCCGCGCGTAGCTGTGACGGTGTTACGCCTATCGTCGCTTTAAAACGATTGCTGAAATGGCTTGCCGAGCTAAACCCGCAGGCCATCGCAATATCCGTCAGCGATAACTGGCTATTTTTCACTAATGCTTCGGCGCGTAACATGCGTCTTTGCATCACAAATTGGTGTGGTGCAAGTTGGGTTGATTGCTTAAACATGCGCGCAAAGTGAAACTCGCTGAGCCCTGCTTCTTGAGCCAGTTCGGTCAGTGTTAATGGCTCACTAAGGTGCTGTTCAATATATGCCTGGATATTTCGCAACACCGCAGGTGCCAGGCCTCCGCGCACATTAGGTAAACGCCACTGCACGTTGCTGTACGTCTGAACCAGGTGGGTCAGCAGCAGTGTTGATGCCGTACTCAACATCAAATGGTTCGCCTGCTGTTGCCAATCACTGCTGAGTAGAAAGTGGCGATACAACTGAGTAATACGCGGGTCCTCGCTGAAGATTTTTTCATCGAGCTGAAGAGCGGCCGGGCTGCGATCCCAGATTTGCTCCGCAATATGACGCAGATGTTCATCCGTACAATACAGATGCACAAATGAAAAATGGTTGCGAATATCCCAGGTAGTTTCTCCGTCTTTTGGCATCAGACAGAATCGATCTGGCCCACCACCATTTTTCCAACCTGAATTGGTTTTTTGGTAGGTTTCATAACCTTCATTCACATACATGCTTAACGTATGGTGATCGCTGCATTGCGTCACACGGTCGAGACTGTTTGACCAGGCCGACAGTTGAATCCCGGAACCCAGTTGCACATTATCTTCCAACACGGCGTTGTGCTGGCGAAGATTTTCAAATGCGTGATACGGCTGGGTCATGACTTACACCATCGAAGTTCGGGATAAACAGTGTATGTAGTGGCCGCCTCCGTTACCAGCCATTAACAAACCATCAGGTAAAAAAACCGCAAGAATATGCAAGCCAGGCAAGCAGGTGAAAGCATCTGCACGCGCAGATGTGGATACTCCCGCTATCGGTACAGGGAGATAACAAAATGAATGCAATACTTTATATTTCGGTGGTGGTTATTTGGGGAACGACCTGGCTTGCTATTTACATGCAGCAAGGCGTGGTGTCGGTGCCCGTATCAATTTTCTGGCGGTTTGCCGTGGCGGCAGTCGTGATGCTGGTGGTGTTACTGGCACTTGGGCGCTTGCGCCGTATCAGTTTGCGCGATCATCTGTTTTGTATGCTGCAAGGTGGCTGCGTTTTCGGCTTTAACTTTTTGTGTTTTTACCATGCCGCGGCGTATATCAGCTCAGGTCTTGAGTCGGTGATTTTCTCCATGGCTGTGCTGTTTAATGCAGTCAATAGTATGGTTTTCTTCCGTCAGCGCCCGAGCAAAAATTTACTACCGGCAGCGGTGCTGGGGATTGCAGGGGTTGTTGCGCTGTTCTGGCATGATTTGATCGCCACACAACTCGCGCCATCATTGCTGTTGGGCATTGGTTTAAGCGCCCTGGGCACCTTCGGTTTTTCACTGGGGAATATGATCAGCACGCGCCATCAGCGCCGTGGGCTTGAGACACTGTCCACCAATACCTACGCGATGTTTTACGGCACCATTATTATGGGTGTGCTGGCGCTGGTTCGCGGAGATTCGTTTATGCCGGAATTGACGCTGCGCTATCTTGGTTCGCTGTTCTACCTGGCGATTTTTGGTTCAGTGATTGCGTTTGGCGCTTACTTCACGCTGGTCGGGCGCATTGGTGCCAGCCAGGCGGCTTACAGCACCCTGCTGTTCCCGCTGGTGGCGCTGAGTCTTTCGACGATTTATGAAGGGTATGTCTGGCACAGTAATGCGATTATCGGGCTGTGTATGATTTTACTCGGCAACCTGGTGATGTTCTCAAATCCGGGGATGTTTAGCGCTCTGCCATGGCGCAAGCGGGCAGCATAAGAGGTAAAAAAAGGGAGCTTAGCTCCCTTTTCCGTGTAATAGCGCGTTATTTAACTTCAAACATGGACGCATCTGTCGCCATGTCATCAATCACTGATTTCAGCGAGTCTACGGTAATCGGTGCACTTTCATTGCTTACCGTTTTACCTTCGCCTTTACGTACGACTTTCATTACAACTTTGTTGGTTGAGGAGTCAATAAGCTCCCCTTCAAAATAGAGGTTTGTTTCCATCGTACGGTGGCCTGTTGCTGCTTCAGTACCCGCAACAATCATTGCCACTGGAATCACTTCATAGAACTGCAAACCTTGTTTGCTGCTGTCTACACCCGTAATTGCACCATGGAAAATCAAAGTACGCGGACCTGGCTTGCTGACCAGTTGGATGCGCTTCTCGGCACTCGCTTTCAACTGTTGATTGGCGTAAGCAAGGATCTTATCCAGTGTCTGAGCACCCAGTTGGGTAGTTGGTTTCGGCACCGGGTAGTAAGTCAGTGGATTGAAGATAAGTTTGTCGTAGTTGCTGCTTTTGAAGCTCGGATCAACCCAACGTAAAATCGTTTTCCCAGATGCAGATTTTGTTTCCTGAATACCGGAATAATTTTTTAAAAAACCCGAATACTTCTCAGGAGCGGTAACAGATGATGAACAGCCGGCCAAGGCTAACAGGCCTGTCAGGCAGGCGGCTTTAACACATAAAGAAGTGCGCATAATTTATCCCTGTAAATTGCATGTAAGCCTTTCAGTTATAGCAAAAAATTGGGATTACGCATGAAGTTATAAATGCTATTTTTCATAATTCAGATAACAGCCTCGAAATTTATTTTTAACATGCTCATTATTTAACTCGAACTACATAGTTTTTCGTATATAAAATAATCTTACATACAGTGAATAAATATGGAGTAACCATGATTCCACATCTGCGTATTGCTCGTCCGGTGACCGATCTTGCTCAAAGCAAAGAAATGTACTGTCTGGGATTGGGTTTGCAAGAACTCGGGGATTTTAGCGAACACGACGGTTTTAGCGGCGTGATGCTGGGTCGTGATGATTTAAGCTGGCATCTTGAATTTACTGTTTGCCACCGCCACCCGGTCGAACCCGCCGCAACAGTTGATGACCTATTAGTGCTGTACTACCCGGATAACACTCAATGGCAAAAAACCTGCCAGCAAATGCTGAATGCAGGTTTTGTCACCATTAACAGTTTTAATCCGTACTGGGATATCGCCGGGCGCACTTTTGTTGATAACGATGGTTATCGCGTTGTGTTGCAAAACCGCGCCTGGCCTACAGCTTAGACTTTGCGCGCCAGCATAGTGGCGAATCTCAGTTTAATGCGGTTACCTTCCGCGTCGGTTTTATGTAATTCGCCGATATCTTCGTTGTATTTCAGCAATTCCCAACCCGCGTAATAATGACTCAACTCACCTTCAGTAAAAGCAAACGGGAAGCCGACGGTGCAAGGGAAATCTTCGGTATCCATCGCAGCAACAATCAGGTTGTAACCACCAACTTTGGTGCAGCGCTGCATGTTGCTGATAAGCCCTGGTATGGTATTGCGCTCTAAAAACATCATCACCACGGTTGAGAGAATGAAATCGTATTCACCGTCGAAATGTAATGTATTGAGATCGACCACATCTGCAGTGATGTTTTTCAGCCCCTCCGCTTCAATAATTTTATTCAGGTTGCTAATGCTCATCGGGTTTTTATCCCACGCTGTTACATCAAACCCTTTTTGATTCAGATACAGGCTGTTACGTCCGCTACCGCAACCGAGATCCAATGTTTTCCCAAGCGGGACAACCGTTACCGCATTCACCACGTCAGAATGGGTACGAGTTAGGCCATATTTCTCGGTGAAATAATTCTCAGAAAGCATCTTAGTTTGTCCTTTTTGCAGGCCGTTCGACACGCAGCAGTAATTTACCCTGATAAAGGAGGATTACCGTGCGCACCAGCAGCAGGCCAATAATGAAATTAGTGAAGATAAATAGCGGCACAGCGAGTGCGGTAAAAAGCCCGTCGTTACTCCCCATGCCCAGATGAAGGGCCGTGGCAGCAAGTGCTGAAATACCGAACGAGAAGCTCCAGAACGAGGCATTAAAGGGCTGCATCAAATACCACGGCATCAGGCGCAACATAAACAGTAATTGCAGCAACCCGTAGCCAAACAGCATCTTGGCAAAGAAATCAGGTTGCCCACCGTTAACACTCAAATAAGCGTTGCAAGCAACCAGCGCAGGTGCGAGTTGAATGCCAAGTGAAGTTCGCGTCGATTCCGGGAGCTCACCAGCGCTACGTAAACGATGCAAAATCGCCGGTTCCAGGCTTAACCAGGAAAATACCCCCGCACCAAAAAACAAAATACCGAGGTCGTGGAAGCCAAGCGCACCACAGGCCATCGCACTAATAAAATTGTTGGCAACAGTCGGCAAATAGAGTCCCGGCGTGGTGTCAGTATGCGGATGGCTGCCACGCCACAACCCGGCACTTTGCCATGCGGCGTATACCAATTGCACTGTCGCCCCAAAAGCAAACATACCCACGGCTAACGGGCGAATAAATGGCACTATGGCGATGGACACTAACATCGTTGTCGCAGGAAAGAGACTCACAAAACTGCCCTTTAACGGGTGGCGAGCCTCATCGATAACCGTGTGCGGATATTTCACCAGTCGCACTATAAAAGCCAGCGCCAGAGCGAGCCAGATAGCAATTGCCAGGCTTTCGAATGCTTCACCAATCACCGGGGATACTGGCCAAATCGTAGCAGCGTAGCGCCAGGCAAAACCCATGCCGATGGTCCCAAGAACCATACCAAAATACCCGGCCGGGAGATTAAGCATGGTTCGCGTTACTGATTTATTCATTTCGTTTAAAACTTAAAATGTATTTTAGATGCATTTTATGTGATTGCACCGAAGAACGCCATCTGAGGATTTACCTGCTAAGTTTTAAACAGAAAGAAAACTAAGGCGAAGATGATGAACAAGTATCAGTTAACGGGTGATTCGCAGCTACATGATTATCTGGTCGATGGCAAAAAACAGCAGGTCAAACTCTGGCAAGTCATGGCCCTGTGTGATTTCAGCGACATCAAAACCGGGCAACTGGGCGGCTGGATTGAAAACGAAGACAACCTTAGCCAACAAGGAAATTGCTGGATTTATGGCGGCGATTGCATGGTATACGGCGGCTCAAGTGTTAACGATGATGCGCAAGTTCATGGCAGTTCCACCCTTTGCCACCAGGCGCATATCAGCGGGAAAAGCATCATTAAAGAATCACTGATTAGCGGTGAATGCCGTATTTACGATGCCGCGCGCATTGTTAACGGCAGCCAGGTGATTGCGGTTCGTGGACTGACTGCCGACAACGATAAAGTGCTGCAAATTTATGGCAACGCTACGGTAAACGCATCGCGCGTGGTTCATCAGGCACAGATCTTTGGTAACGCGGTGGTGAACAATGCCTTTATTGAACACCGCGCTGAAGTGTTCGGACAGGCAATTCTTGAAGGTAATGACGAGAACAATATCTGGGTTTGCGACTGTGCTCGGGTCTTTGATAATGCGCGGATTATTGCAGGACGTGGTGATGACCAGATCCCAACCATTCGCTACTCCTCGCAGGTCTACGGCAATGCGCTTATTGAAGGCGACTGCGTGCTAAAACACCATGTGCATATCTTCGACGATGCCACACTCATTGGTGGCCCTATCCAATTAGATAACCAGGTGCAGATTTACGGCCAGGCGCGGGTCACCGGCAATGTTCTGATAGAGAATAATGTGCAGATCTACGATAAAGCGGCGGTTGATGGGCTGGACGGTGAGCTCATTCATATACGTGGGATTAAGGATATTAACGGCGAGCAGCGTGTTACTCGCTCACCGTTTTATGGCGTGTTTTGAGAACCGTCGCGTTAACCAATAATCCGCGCGTAGATGTTCTGGTCATGGAACTCGCCATTTAAAAACTCAGCTTGTTTCAGGCGCCCTTCAAGCAGGAAACCATTACGCAACGCCACCTGATTACTGGCGACATTACTGACAATGCATTTGATCACAAAACGGCGGGCCAACCCTTCTTTGGAGTACTTACGAATGACCGCGTCTAAAGCTCGCGAAATGATTCCCAATCCCAGGACATCTTTATCCAGCCAATAGCCGATATAGGCGGTTTTATTGGTCGGCTCTATCTGGTTAAACGAGAACACCCCCACCATTTTTTCATCCTGGAAAATCAGGAACATTTTCGCGTAGCCACGATGATGGAGGATATAGTTGCCCTGCGCCATTTTGCGCGAGTCCTCAACCGACAACACGAACCTCGGCCAGTCCATCGCTGTTTGTAACCAGGCTTTGTTCTTTTGTACCAAAGCAAAAATCTCATCCACATAACGTTCATTGATTGAATGAAGTGTTATGTGGTCATCAATGTTAATCACGTCGTCTTGCCAGTTATCAGAATCGCGCACGCACCCTCTCCTTCTTTTTATCTGTGGAAAATAATGGTGCAGAAAAATAGATTGCACCACAGACGATCCCCACCAATGCACAAATCAGTTTAACGCACGCCTCGCGCCGCTGCTGGGCTGCTTCACATGCTGGTATAGATATTGCTTAACATCTTTGTAACCCAAAGGAGACTTAGATGAAAGCGATCATAATTGGCGGCGGCATTGGTGGACTCTCGGCGGCAATTGCCCTGAAAAGATGTGGCATTACAACGGAAGTCTATGAAGCGGTCAAAGAAATCAAACCGGTTGGTGCGGCGATTTCGATTTGGCCAAATGGCGTGAAGTGCCTCAACTGGCTCGGCATGAAAGAGCAGCTCCAGCAATTGGGTGGGCCTATGGAATTTATGGCCTATAAAGAATTTGTCCACGGCCAAACCCTGACGCGCTTTAGTCTCGATCCTTTAATTCAAAGTGTTGGCGAGCGCCCCTATCCGGTGGCCCGTGCTGAATTGCAAGATATGCTGATTGATACTTATGGGCGTGCAGATATTCAGTTTGGCAAGCGCGTGGCGCGTATCGAAGAGTTCGATGGCGGCGTGCGGGCTTATTTTGAAGATGGTCATGTTGCCGAGGGCGACGTTTTGATTGCCGCCGACGGTACGCATTCCGTGATCCGCCCTTATGTGCTCGGCCACCAGACAGAGCGCCGTTATGCCGGTTACGTTAACTGGAATGGTCTGGTCGATATTGATGAATCTATTGCACCTGCCAACCAGTGGACGACATTTGTCGGCGAAGGCAAACGCGTGTCGCTGATGCCTGTTGCGGGCAATCGTTTTTACTTCTTCTTTGATGTGCCATTAGAAAAAGGACTGCCGGAAGATCGCAGCACGGTAAAAGCCGATTTAACCCGTTATTTTTCTGGATGGGCAGAGCCGGTGCAAAAACTGATTTCCACAATTAACCCCGACACGACCAATCGCATAGAAATTCATGATATTGAGCCATTTATGCAATTGGTTCGCGGGCGAGTTGCACTGCTTGGTGACTCAGGCCACAGCACCACGCCGGACATCGGCCAGGGCGGATGCGCTGCCATGGAAGACGCAGTGGTACTGGCCGTCGCGCTGCAAACCAACTCGCTAGGCGTAGAGGATGCTCTGCTACGCTATCAGGAGAAGCGCGCGTATCGCGTAAAAGACCTGGTGCTCAAGGCGCGCAAACGCTGCGATGTGACCCATGGTAAAGATATGAACATCACTCATAGCTGGTATGAAGAACTAAAAAGCGAAACCGGCGAGCGCGTATTGTCGGGCATGCGCGAAACGATTCTCGGTGGGCCGCTGGAATAAGTTGCACAAAATTTCACTCAAATCCTGAAGGATGTTCCAGAAATGACGTCAGAAATTGACGTCATTTTTTTATATGCTAGCATGACTTCATAAATTGACTTCACGGAAGGGTTCATGGGCTATGGCAAGGATTACCTCAGAAATAAACATCAAGGCACGTTAAAGCAGATTTTCAGCAAACCCACGTCAACGAGCGTCAAATGGCAAGATGTGGAGATGTTGATACTCGCGCTGGGTGGCGAAGTCAGTAACGGAAACGGTTCGAGAGTGCGCTTCCTGCTAAAAGGTAGCATTGCACGTTTTCACCGCCCCCACCCATCGCCTGACACTGACAAAGGTGCCATCGTCAATTTACGAGAATGGTTTGAAAGTATTGGAGTAACACCATGACGGATTCACATTCAATTCCAAACACAATGGTGATTTGCGGGCAACCGGCGTTAATCACCTGGGTTCCTGAAATCAGCCTATTTCGCGGCAAATTTCTTGGGCTTTCAGGCTACTGCGATTTTGTGGCAGATAGCGCTAAGGGCTTGATGCAGGAAGGTGAGATTTCGCTGAAAGCGTATCTTGCGGATTGCAAAGAAAGCGGCATTGAGCCGTATGAGCGCGAAGAGAAGATCAAAACCTTTACTCTGCGCTACCCCGAGTCATTTGGCGAACGCCTGGCGATAGCCGCCGCCGAACAGCGCATGTCGGTAAATAGCTATATTGTTGAAATGCTCAGCAAGCAGATGAAACTAAAGTGAATTTGTAGGATGACGCTGCACTTATCCGACCTACAAAAGATAAAGCCCCGTATTTGTTACGGGGCTTAAGCTGTTACTTCATGATCCGGTCATCAACGTATTTACGTTTATCCGGTGCTGGCGGGAAGTAATGATACAGCCAGGTTTCACTGATGGCATCGCCCTGGCAACGCAGGAACATGCGCATATCGACCGGCGCAGTTGAGTCGTCCGTTGGATACCAGTCAAACAAAATACGATAGCCGTCGAATGGCTCAACATACAGAATTTCAATTTGTCGCGCTTCGCCGTTAGACAGCGTGATAACCGGCTCGATACCTTTCGGTGCCGCAGCTTTCAAATCCCCACCGATGAAATCAATGGCGAAACGGCGCGACCATTTTTCCGGGAAGTGTTCGCCAGGTGCCCAACCTTCCGGGAAGCTGCCCATACCGGTGCGGGTCGCGTAAACACGCGCCAACGGCGACTGAATCGGCGGCAAACCGCTCCAGTACAGACGGTATTTGAATTCCAGCTCATCACCGGCTTTCACCGGTTTCTCCGGCTGCCAGAAGCAGACGATATTATCGAGCGTTTCCCCTGTAGTCGGGATCTCCATCAGACCAATCGCGCCTTTACCCCACTTATTCAGCGGCTCAACCCACAGACTTGGACGCTTGTTATACCAGCCCATGATGTCCTGGTAATTGGCAAACTCGTGGTCGAGTTGCAGCAAACCGAAGCCTTTCGGGTTGTTATCGAGATAAGCGTTGAACTGTAATTTCTGCGGGTTATTCAACGGGCGTGTCACCCACTCGCCGTTGCCACGCCACATTGCCAGGCGGTCGGAGTCATGAATTTGTGGGTGAATGGTGTCGCACATACGACGTTCATTAGTGCCGCAGGCAAACATACTGGTCATCGGTGCGATGCCCAATTGCTTAATATCTTCACGGGCATACAGGTGATTATCGACATCCATCACCACGCGCTCAGCTTCACAGCTGATAGTGAATTTGTACGCCCCGGTGACGCTTGCGCTATCTAACAATGCGTAGACCACAAACTTCGTATCGCCTGCTTTCGCGGTTTCAAACCAGAAAGAGGTGAAGTCCGGGAACTCTTCCAACTGATCGGTATAGGTGTTTACCGCGAGGCCTCGAGCAGAAAGCCCATATTGGTATGTATTATCGACCGCACGGAAATAGCTCGCACCGAGGAAGGAAACCACATCGCGGCGCGCCAGTTCTGGTGCTTTAAATGCTTTAAACCCGGCAAAGCCAAGATCAATCTGGCCTTCGAGTTGTTTGGTATCAACACCTGCGTCGTTATAGTTGAACAGCTCAGGGCGGAAGTGAATTTCACGTGCCTGATGGCTTGCTGAATCTACGGAGAACATGCGTACACGGCGGCGGAAGCCCATACCAACGTGGAAGAACTGCACGTCAAGTTGGCGGTTTTCGATGTTGTTCCACAGCGAGTGTTCAGCATCATACTGAATCGCGTTGTAGGCCTGTGGGGTTAAGTTTGCCAGTGTGTCCGGCAACGGACGCGGTTTGCCAACCCATGGTTTCTTCGACAAATCATGGGCCATTGACTGGAGCACGGAGAAATCGAATGCGGTGGTGCGACCATCGGCAATTTCAGACTCACCCGCATAAGCTGCGCGCGAGAAAAGCGTGGCAATTGAGGTCGTGCCGCTGACTGCGGCGAGAGCCATTGAGGCTTTGATAAAACGTCTGCGGTTCATGCCTGAAAGATTGTCCTTCATGTCGATGTATTTCGCTCCGCTCGGGCAGCACAGCGGCAAATTCCAGACCGCACACTCTAGACAAAAATCACTGAAAAACCAATCGCAGACACAGACCTTTACGAAGCGTCCGGCATTTTTTTCATGTACATGAGAATTCGATGAAAAAACGGCCCACAAAGTGAGCCGTTGGACGAATAAAGCGGTTACTTCACGGCGACATCAATACCCGGGAAATATTTCTTCGCAAGAGTCGTAATCGTGCCATCAGCACGTACTTTATCGATAGCGGCATCAAGCTGTTTTTTGGTCGCTTCATCGCCTTTACGCAATCCGTAACCAATACCACTGCCCAGAATCGTATCGTCGCTCACCGGCTTGCCGATAAAGCCAAAACCTTTGCCCTGCGGCTTGCTTAAGAAGCCTGCCTGACCTGCTGCTGACATCACCAAAGACGCATCGATACGGCCATTGAGCAAATCGCCCCACGCCATATTTTGGTCTTTATAGGAAACCACTGTTACACCTTCTTTTTCCCAGTGTTCTTTCGCATAAGTTTCCTGAATGGAACCTTGCAAAACACCGATAGTTTTACCTTTCAGCCCGGCAGGCGTTGCTTCCATACCGCTGTCGGCCTTGCCGACCAATTGTGATGGAATGCGGTAAATTGGCTGGGTAAAGTCGATGCTTTTACGACGCTGCTCGGTGATATTCATTGCGGAGTTAATCGCATCGAATTTCTTCGCCATTAGCCCTGGAATCAGCGCATCAAACGACGTTTCAACCCATGAACATTTCAGGCTCGCCGCTTTACAGATCGCGTTGCCTAAATCGATATCAAACCCTTCCAGCTCGCCCGCCGAGTTACGGCTTTCAAACGGTGGGTACTCCGCTTCCACGCCGTAACGCAGTTCGGTTGCTGCGAATGCCGAGAATGACGCACACATCCCAACCAACAAACTTAACGCATAAACTTTTTTCATTATGACCTCGTATCAGCGTGGCTTAACCTGGCAAAGTGCTTGAGCACCCGCACGTAACGTAGCTTCATCTTTTGCAAATGACAAACGAATCAACTTGTTGTCTGTTCCGTCGGTATAAAACGCGGAGAGCGGAATGGTCGCCACGCCATATTGAGTAATTAAACGTTTTACTAATTCGCTGTCTGATTCATCAGTGAAATGATCGAATTTCGCCAGCAGGAAGAAAGACCCGGCACTTGGCAGCAATTTAAACGGAGACTCAGCCAACAATGTCTGCATTAAATCGCGTTTGCGTTGGTAAAACTCCGCCAGCGACAGGTAGGTATCTGGGTTCGCCATATATTCAGCAAAAGCATATTGCATAGGAGTATCGGCTGAGAACATCAAAAACTGATGCACTTTGCAGATTTCAGTCATTAATTCTGCCGGAGCCAGGCAATAGCCCACACGCCAACCGGTCACGTGGAAGGTTTTGCCGAATGACGAAACAATCACGCTACGCTCGGCCAGCGCCGGATGTGTTGCCATGCCGTGATGGCGCTCACCATCAAACACGATGTGTTCGTAGACTTCATCGGACAAAATAATGATGTCGGTATTACGCGTAAGCTCCGCCAACATTTCCAGGTCTTGTGCGCTAAACACCTGCCCGCTTGGGTTGTGCGGTGTGTTAACAATGATCATACGGGTACGAGGCGTAATAGCCGCGCGCACTTCATCCCAGTTGACGGTGAAATCTGGCAACGCCAGTTTCAACGCTACTGGTGTTGCACCTTGCAGGCGAACAATGGGCGCGTAGCTATCAAAAGATGGCTCGAAATAAATGACTTCATCGCCAGGATGCACTAACCCGCTAATCGCCGAATACAGCCCTTCGCTGGCGCTGGCGGTAATTAAGATTTCATCGTCTACGTCATAATTCGAGCCGTATAGCGTGGCGACCTTTTCTGCAATCAGGGTTTTTAACGGCCTGAAACCGGTCATCGATGCATATTGGTTATGGTTGTCCTGCATCGCTTTGGTGACACCGGCGATTAATTTCGGATCTGGCGAAAAGTTTGGTGCGCCCTGCGAAAGATTAATGGCGTTATGTTGCGCCGAGAGTTGGCCGATAACAGTAAAGATGGTGGTTCCAACATCCGGTAATTTTGAACGAAATTGCACCGGGGTTTGCATAGTCATGGCCTCTCATGTGAAAACGCGATTTGCATAACTATTCAATATGCAACAGGTTGCTACCACAACCGAATTGTTGTCATAATAGCCATGCAAAAAACTCATAGCTCAGCGGAGAGCAATCGAATGCGGCGCAACTTCCCTCTTAATACTGTTGATGCTTTCCTGGTGACAGCCAAACATCTGAATCTGACTCGCGCGGCAAAAGAACTCTGTCTGACACAAGGTGCCGTCAGCCGCAAAATCTCCACGCTTGAGGAATGGCTCGGCTATGCCCTCTTCGATCGTCATGCTCGCGGGCTGCATCTCACACCGCAAGGCTCTACGCTGTTGCCGGAATTACAGCAATCTTTTGAGCACTTGCTGAATGTCGCCAGTAATGCCTGCCACAAATCCAGTGTTATCCGCCTGAAAGCCCCGACCTGCGCCATGCGCTGGCTAGTGCCGAAACTTGTGCAACTGGAAATTGCATCACCTGAGATTCAGGTTGCGTTAACCACCACTGTTGAACACGGCGTGAATTTCAAAAATGAACCTTTTGATGCAGCGATTATTTTTGGTAAGCCTTCCGCGAACGGCACATTGCTGTTTGAAGAAAGACTCACACCGGTCATCAGCCAGCACTTGTTGCCGGACGGAGAATTAACGCCAGAAGATTTGAGCCGCTACACCTTCCTGCACCCAACACGCGACCGCACCGACTGGTCGTTATGGTTTGAGCAGAATGTCTCTAACCCGCCTGCTATGAATAAAAATCAACACTTCGACACCATGGACTTAGCCATCAGCGCGGCGATTCAGGGTTTTGGCATTGCCATTGCCGATGCCACGTTAGTCGCGGAGGATTTGCACCGTAGACGGTTGGTACAGCCGTTTGCGGAAAGCGTGAAGACAGGGGCATGTTATTGCCTGGCATTGCGGCCGGGGGAGGAAAGCCATGCGGGGCTTGAGGCATTTAAGCGGGGGTTGTTGGCGGTAAGTTAGTGGGTGGTAAGCTGGATCTGCCAGTCCTGCTTTTTTCCGTTCACCTGTAAGCTCTCCTTTCTCTTGTAGTCCAGTGCACGGTGAACGTGTCAAGGAGAGAACGCCCTCTCCTTGACAATCCTGGCGCCCGGCAAATCAATCGCCGCAAGCGGTAAACACCATTTTTCACCCAACATTCGCGGTCGTTCGCGACTCGTTCCCGACGATCGCTCTCTCACGTGGCTCCCGGCCACGTGACCCCGACTGAAGGGTAAAAAACGGCGCGATTGAAGCCGGAACCAAAGGTCAACTTCAAAACCGAAAGACAGCACCGACCCGGTTTTGACCTTGTTCCCGGTATAAATTGCCCCAGTGTTCCCCATAAGGCAGGGTGGCGCCGTCGGGAACGGCGCCAGTGAGCGATCCGCCGGGAGCGAGTCGCGAACGACCCTGAACGTTGGGGATAAACTGGGGTTTACCGCGAAGCGGCAATTTAATCACCGGGCGACGGGGTCGCCAGGGGGATGTCGTTATCCACCTGGCACGTTCACCGTTCGCTGATCCATGTAGGAACGGTGAACTTTCGGGTGAACGGAAAATCTCGATCCACCATAAGCCATAAGCCTACGCCCCCATTTCTGTTACCCCCGTAACATAATCCCAACATCCCCATTGCGCAGAATCCATTCACCCTCATGATGTCGCCAGACTCCCTTCTGATGAGCAGAACGATGATTGCCGTTGCTTTAGTTGATGACCATGTTGTGGTGCGCTCCGGTTTTGCACAGTTACTTAGCCTCGAAACCGATATCGAAATCGTCGGGCAGTACAGCTCTGCCGCCGAGGCCTGGCCCGCGCTGATAAAAAATCAGCCCGATGTAGCCGTGCTCGACGTGGCGATGCCGGACGAAAACGGTCTAAGCCTGCTCAAACGCCTGCGCCAACAACGCCCCGGTTTCCGCGCCATCATTCTGAGCATTTATGACACAACCGCATTTGTGCAAAGTGCGCTGGATGCCGGTGCCAGCGGTTATCTCACCAAACGCTGCGGCCCGGAGGAGTTAGTACAGGCGGTTCGTTCCGTTGGTATGGGCGGCCATTATTTATGTGCGGATGCATTACGAGCGTTACGCCACGCAGGGCAACCAGCCAAAGTGCTGGAAGTTCTCACTCCACGCGAGCACGAAGTTTTCGACTTGCTGATCAAAGGCGAAAGCGTGAAGCACATTGCCGAACAGCTCAACCTTAGCCACAAAACAGTGCATGTGCATCGCGCTAACATCCTCGGCAAGCTGCAATGTGAAAGCACCATCGAACTGGTGCATTTTGCCCTTGAACACCAACTGTTAACCGGGCACTAAATGTCTCGTGCGTGGCGTCATCTGCTGTTATCGCTGTTTATCGTCTTTGCCTGGGGGCTGACCTGGCTTGCCCTGTGGACGATAAGTTTTTACCTCACCGATAACGGCCAGCAGGCTACATTACTGCTACCGCAGGGCGTCCATCTCGCATTATTGATTTTGCTACATCGCCGCTATTGGCCAGCCCTTTTTATTCCGGTGATCGGGCTGCTTATTTGGCTTTGGCTACAACAGTTAATGACAGAACCCGTCATGTTGCTTTCCCCACTACTTAGCGCCATTCCTGCGCTATTAGTTCAGCACTACTGGCACCGTTTTACGCTGTACTGGCAGCGGCTTTCGCTGCTGATGGCGGCAATTACTGGCGATGCGCTACTACACACCCTGGTGCTGACACCATTTCTGTCGAGTTCCGCTTCACAAACACTTCTGGCAGCGTTTACTGGTGGTGTGGTGCTGACGCCGTTCGTCTATTTGATTTATGAATATCTGCGTCAACAGCATCTGGAAAGCCTGCTGGCACAAGAAACACCCAATCCCCCGCTACGCACGTCGTTGCTGATCTGGTGCAGCCTGTTTTTCATCATCGGTGTAGGCGCGCAAATGGTGGTGTCGCCGGAAATCGAGCGTTTGTTGCTGATTGTGGTTTTCCTGCCAAACGTAGTCATGGCCTACAAATTTGGCTGGCAAGGCGGCGTTCTGGCAGCACTCCTTGGCAGCATGATGATTACCATTGCCCGGCAAATTGGCAGCGGCTTTAACGGCTTGATGGAGATGGAGCTTTTTCTCTCAACCCAGGCACTGTTGGGCATTGGTCTCGGGATTGCCATCAGTCGCCAGCAGCATCTGGCAAATAACCTTCATCGTTACCGCCAACGGCTGGAAGTTGAGTTACAGGCGCGCCGCGAGTTGATGGAACAACTGGTGCACACCGAAGAGGACACGCGCAAAGATCTGGCGCGGGAACTGCACGATGAAATTGGCCAGAATATTACTGCGATTCAAATCCAGTCGATGCTGGTTAAGCGCACTGCCAGCGGTGATGCGACGGTACTCGCCGCCGAGCAAATCAACCAGCTTGCCCAACGAATCCACCACTCGACCCGCCACTTATTGCGCCAGCTTCGCCCGCCGGTACTGGACGAAATTTCCCTCGATAAAGCGCTTCATCATCTGATTCAGGAGTTCGCCTTTGACGAACGCGGTATCACCTGCCGTTTACATTATGATTTACCTGGCCAGCCCGCCAGCGACCCGGTGGTGTTTACGCTCTATCGTCTGGTGCAGGAGTTGCTCAATAACATTTGCAAACACGCTGACGCACACAAGGTTGAGATCGCGTTAACTCAGCAACCCCACGGTGTGCGCCTTGAAGTCAAAGACGATGGTATCGGCTTTAGCGGCAGCACTCACACCGGCCATGGATTACAAGGGATTGCCGAACGAATCCGCGCTTTAGGCGGAGATTTGCAACTCGAAAGCCAGTCCGGCACACGCGTAATTGTTAACCTGCCCACACTTTTCCAACAAACTCAGGGATAACCAGGAATTATTCCTGGTCGGCTAAAACCTTGTCTCATCCCCTTTGCATCCGCGTTTTCTATAGTCATTTCAACCGGGAGGAATCAGATGATTTCCGAGCAAACAATCGGCCGTGATTATCGTTACTGGCGTCCACGTTTGCTGCTGTCGATGGTCGTGGGATACGCCGCATTTTACCTGACACGCAAAAGCGTCAGTTTTGTCCTTCCGGCGATGCAGCTCGATCTGGATTTAAGCAAAAGTGATATCGGCCTGCTGGGCACGCTTTTTTACCTCTCCTACGGCTTGTCGAAATTTGTCGCAGGATTGTGGCACGACCGCCGGGGCGCACGCTGGTTTATGGGCGCGGGATTACTGGCAACCGGGGTACTGAACATTCTTTTTGCCTTCGGCACTAATCTGCCGATGTTGCTGATTATCTGGACGCTCAACGGGTTCTTCCAGGGCTGGGGATGGCCGCCGTGCGCAAGGTTGCTAACGCACTGGTATTCGCGCAACGAACGCGGTTTCTGGTGGGGATGTTGGAATACCTCCATTAACCTTGGTGGTGCTGCCGTTCCGCTGATTTCCGCGCTGATGGCGCTGTGGTTCGGCTGGCAGGCATCGTTATTCGTCTCAGGGACTATTGGCATCGTCATAGGGATTTGGCTGTGCCGAAGCCTAACTGGCACACCGCAAGAGATGGGGTTACCGGCGGTTGGCGTCTGGCGACATGACCCGCTGGAAATGCGCCAGGAACAGCTCAGTCCGCCAATGCCGCAGTGGCAGATGTTTCGCAGCTCGGTGCTGCAAAACCCGATGATCTGGCTACTCGGCGTAAGTTATGTGCTGGTGTACCTGATTCGTATCGCATTGAACGACTGGGGCAACATCTGGCTTTATGAAAGCCACGGCGTGAATTTACTCAGCGCCAACGCCACGGTCATGCTGTTCGAAATGGGCGGGTTACTGGGCGCACTGTTTGCCGGGTGGGGTTCAGATTTACTGTTTCGCGGCCAGCGCGGGCCTATGATTTTACTCTTTGCGCTGGGGCTGTTTGTTTCGGTTGCCGCACTTTGGTTATCGCCAGTGCACCACTACGCATTATTAGCAGTCTGCTTTTTTGCCATCGGCTTTTTTGTTTTTGGCCCGCAGATGCTGATTGGCCTCGCCGCCGTGGAGTGCAGCCATAAACAGGCAGCAGGCAGCGTTACCGGGTTTCTGGGTTTGTTCGCCTATTTAGGTGCTGCCCTGGCTGGATGGCCGTTGTCACAGGTGATTGAGCGTTATGGCTGGTCCGGGATGTTCGCGCTGCTCACCGTTGCCGCCGCATTGATTGGATTTTTGCTGATGCCCCTGTTAATGGCGGGCATCAGCGCGCAGGACAGGAGTGTTGGTGCCATGGATCCGGCAGTTACCTTACCTCAGGACACTTAGGATAATAATATGAAACTGACCGTGCTCTCTTCTCTGGTTGCTGCGGGTGTTGCGTTGGCTACCCTGTCAGGTGCCGCGCAGGCCAAAGGCCGCTTAGTCGTGTATTGCAGCGCTACCAACGAAATGTGTGAAACCGAAACCAAAGCGTTCGGTGAAAAATACGATGTCAAAACCTCGTTTATCCGCAACGGCTCGGGCAGCACATTAGCGAAAGTCGATGCCGAGAAGAAAAACCCGCAGGCTGATGTCTGGTATGGCGGTACGCTAGACCCGCAATCGCAGGCAGGAGAAATGGATCTTCTGGAGCCGTACAAATCGGCAAACCTCGCGCAAATCATGCCAAAATTCCAGGACCCGGCTAAACGCAAAGGCAACTACTCCTCAGCAGTGTATATCGGCATTCTCGGTTTTGGCGTTAACACCCAGCGCCTGAAAGAGAAGAACCTGCCGGTGCCGAAATGCTGGAAAGATCTGACCAACCCAATTTATAAAGGCGAAATCCAGGTTGCTGACCCGCAAAGCTCGGGCACCGCTTATACCGCGCTGGCAACGTTCGCCCAACTGTGGGGCGAAGATCAGGCATTCGATTACCTGAAAAAACTCAACGGTAACATCTCTCAGTACACCAAATCTGGTATTGCTCCGGCGCGTAACGCCGCGCGTGGCGAAACGGCGATTGGCATTGGCTTCCTGCACGATTATTCGCTTGAAAAAGAGAATGGCGCACCGCTGGAATTGATTTCCCCATGCGAAGGCACTGGCTATGAAATCGGCGGCGTCAGCATCCTGAAAGGCGCGCGCAATATGGACAACGCCAAACTGTTTGTTGATTGGGTGCTGTCGAAAGAAGCGCAGGAACTCTCCTGGAAAAAAGGCAAGTCTTATCAAATTCTGACCAACACCACCGCCGAAAGCTCACCGTTGTCGCTCAAGCTTGATGACCTGAAGCTCATCAACTATGACATGGACAAATACGGCGCGACTGACATGCGCAAAGCATTGATCAACAAATGGGTTAGCGAAGTAAAAATGGGTGACTAACCCATTCGCAGGTGACGGCGTCACGTCACCTGCTCCCCTCCTTTTCTTTTGGCCGATGAGGCACTTATGTCTGAAACTTTACTTTTGCGACCTACGCGAAAGCGGGACGCTATTATCTGGTGGGTGGCGCTGTGCTGGCTGGCGTTTGCCCTGCTGCCTAGCTGGAGCCTCGATTACGGGTTATTTGAATCGACAAGTGATGAGCTAATCAATGCTTACAGCTGGTCTGAAATTAACATTAGTCTGCTGTGGTACGTACTACCTTCGCTGCTGCTGTTGCGCCCGTTTAATGAACTGGGGCCAGAAAAGCGCCAGCGCCACTATTTCGACGCAGGCTGGGCACTCTTTTGCATGGCCTTTGTGGTAGTCAGTGCAACCCTTACCGAGCGGGGAATGGGTTACGCCACTATTGTGCTGTTTATCGCGCTTGGTATGGTTATCACCCTCGCCCTGACCCGCCTCGAATGGCTCGGTGGCGACAGCTTTGTGATTGGTTCGCTGGTCACAATTATCGCACTGATTGGTGTGTTTATTGTCTGGCCGAGTGTCGCGATTTTCATTCCGATGTTTACCAATGATGCCGGGGAGTTTGCACCGCTGGCGTTTATGGCGGTACTCAGTCAGGCGCATATCATCCAGGTAATTATCAACTCCATCGCGCTTTCGATTGCGGTGGGGATTGGCTGTACCTTCTTTGGTCTGGTGCTGGCGATTTACACCACGCGCATCGCCAAACGTAGCGCTATTATTGGCCGCATTTTCTCCATTCTGCCTATCGTGACCCCGCCGTTTGTCGTCGGCCTTGGCGTCACGCTGATGATGGGTCGTTCGGGGTATATCACCGAGTTGATGGTCGACTGGTTCGGACTGACCAACACTAACTGGCTGTACGGTTTTACCGGTATCTGGCTGGCGCAGGTTTTAGCCTTCACGCCGATGGCATTTATGATCCTCGATGGCGCGATTAAAACCATTCACCCGTCGCTGGAAGAAGCCTCTTATACCCTACGTGCTACGCGCTGGAAGACCTTTAAAGGGGTGTTTTTACCGCTGCTGAAACCAGCGCTGGCTAACGCCTTCTTGATTGTGATTGTGCAATCGCTGGCGGACTTCAGTAACCCGCTGGTACTTGGCGGTAACTTCGACGTGCTCGCCACACAAATCTATTTCTACATCACCGGCTCGCAACTCGATTACCAGGCCGCCAGCACACTCGGCGCATTCTTGCTGGTCTTCTCACTGCTGGTGTTCTGCATTCAGTATATGTGGATTGGAAAACGCTCCTACGTCACCGTTTCCGGTAAATCCAATCGTGGCGACGTACAGCCGCTTCCAGTGACGCTGGTGTGGGCGGTTGTTGCATTATTAGCGGTGTGGATTGCCTTTAACGCCCTGCTTTACGGCAGCATTTTCTACGGCAGCTTTACCGTCAACTGGGGCGTGGATTACACGCTAACGTTCGATAACTTCATCAAGCTCTTCGGCCAGGGAATGAGCGATGGCGCGTGGCCTTCACTGCTCGACACACTGCTGTACGCCGGGATTGCCGCACCGATCACCGCCTTCTTCGGCCTGCTTATCGCATGGATTGTGGTGCGCCAACAGTTCCGTGGCAAAAAGACCATCGAGTTCACCACCATGCTGTGCTTTGCAGTACCTGGCACCGTAGCGGGCGTGTCCTACATCCTGGCGTTTAACAGTGCGCCGGTTTACCTGACGGGCACCGCCGCGATTGTGATTATGTCGATGGTGATGCGTAACGTGCCGGTGGGGATTCGTGCCGGTATTGCCGGGCTTGGGCAAATCGACAAATCGCTCGACGAGGCCTCGCTTAGCCTGCGTGCCGGTTCAATGCGCACCATTATCAACATCCTGCTGCCATTGCTACGCCCGGCGATTCTATCCGCGCTGATTTACAGCTTTGTGCGTGCCATTACGACCGTGAGTGCCATTGTCTTCCTCGTCACACCGGATACCCGTGTGGCAACCGCCTACATTCTTAACCGCGTGGAAGATGGCGAATACGGGGTGGCGATAGCCTACGGCTCGATACTTATCGTCGTAATGCTGACCATCATTTTCATTTTTGACTGGCTGATTGGTGAAGCGCGCATTTCGCGTTCAAAAGCCAAAACCAACGCGTGATTATGGAGTAACACATGACACAACCTCATTTTGTAGAACTGCGCAATGTCACGAAGCGGTTTGGTAATAACACCGTCATTGCAGGCATTAATCTGGCAATCCCTAAAGGGGAAATGGTAACCCTGCTTGGGCCATCCGGCTGCGGGAAAACCACGGTTCTGCGCCTGGTTGCCGGGCTTGAAAAGCCCACCGAAGGGCAGATTTTTATTGATGGCGAAGATGTAACACACCGTTCCATTCAACAGCGTGACATCTGCATGGTGTTCCAGTCCTACGCCCTGTTCCCGCATATGTCGCTGGGCGATAACGTCGGTTACGGGCTGAAAATGCTGGGCACGTCGCGGGGAGAAATTAAAATACGCGTCAAAGAAGCGCTGGCAATGGTGGATTTAGAGGGTTTCGAAGACCGATTTGTTGACCAGATTTCCGGCGGCCAGCAGCAACGCGTGGCACTGGCGCGCGCACTGATCCTGAAGCCGAAAGTACTGCTGTTTGATGAGCCGCTCAGTAACCTTGACGCCAACCTGCGCCGTAGCATGCGTGACAAAATCCGCGAGCTACAAAAGCAGTTCAATATCACGTCGCTGTACGTTACTCACGATCAGAGTGAAGCGTTTGCCGTGTCGGATACGGTACTGGTGATGAACAAAGGTGAAATCATGCAGATTGGCAGCCCGCAAACGCTATATCGCCAGCCCGCCTCACGCTTTATGGCGAGCTTTATGGGGGATGCAAACGTCTTCCCGGCGCGTTTTGGCAGCGATTTTGTCGAGATCCATGGCTACCGTTTACCACGCCCGCCGCAGTTGACCATCACGCAGGCGGAAGGCACGGTTGGCGTGCGTCCGGAAGCGATAACGCTGAGTGAACACGGCGACGAAAGCCAGCGTTGCGTGGTACGACATGTGGCATATATGGGGCCGCAATATGAAGTGACTGTGGAGTGGCATGGCCAGGCGCTGTTATTGCAGGTGAACGCAACACGCTTACAGCCTGACGTAGGTGACAATTATTATCTGGAGATCCATCCGTACGGCATGTTTATGCTGGCTGATGCGGCGTAAAAATAAGGGCCGCAAAATGCGGCCCTACTGGTGATGACAAGCTGTTCAGAAATGGCCACCGTGACGGGAGGCCATTTTCGATATCAACCGATCAACGCTTTTACTTTCGCCCGGATATCAGCCAGTTCTGTGGCGTTAACTTTGCTTTTTTTCTCGACTTTTCGCGCTCGCCAGTCCACACAGGTGACTTGATCTGCTAGTGCGACGCCTTCCCGGCTCTCGGTTATTTCGACCTCAAAAGGATATCCCTTTGCTTTTGTGGTGCAAGGCACACACAACAACAGCCCCGTTTTGTTGTTATAAGCAAACGGGCTAAGTACAACCGCCGGGCGATTCACCCCTTGTTCATGCCCTTCAACAGGGTCAAAATTAATCCAGATTAAATCGCCTGCATCTGGTACATAGCGAGAAACCATCAGAGCATTTCCTTGCCAACTGGTGCGCCAAACTCCGCTTTCTCATGCTGATTTTCCGGGGTGATTCCGGCTAACAACGCATCAAGCGAATAGGCTTTCGCTCTCACCGGAACAATAATGATACGGCCATCTTCTACGGCAATATCCACAGTATCATCAACATTCAAACTAGCGGCCTGCATGATAGCGGCGGGAATGCGAACTGAAGGGCTATTACCCCATTTTTTGACGACAGATTGTGCCATGCGAGAATTCCTTTGTTGATACGTTTGTAGCAACACTAATTCAGCCAATCCAACGTGTCAACAATGTATCTACACTGTAGATTGGCAGACTAAACGGAAGAGCTCTGACTGAGTGGTCGGCGTTGCGCACAATACCGACCATTATCTGAGGTTTTGACGCGGCTACAGCAACCCGCAGCGCTTTTTACTGCGGTCTGTAGCCTGTTGGTACAACGCAAACTCATTTGCAACCGGCGCACCGAGCGCTTGTTCAAACTCCTGGCGGCTGGAGTGACCGTGGCTGCGCGCGCCACCTTCACTCCCCAGATTCGACTGGAAAATTCCCGCAGCACTCACCGGGAGGAAATCTTCATAAATAATCGGCTGCGCCACCAACCAACCCCGTTCAATCAGCGACTGCGGATCATCACCTGGTTTGATTGCCTGGCGATGCATCTCGCCCACAGGGGTTAAACGGTAGCGGAAATAAGCCAGATCCTGGCAGCGCATTAGCGTTTCGCTATCGGGCAAGCGGCTGAATACTTCCTGCAAATGCTGCTGATGGCTGAAATTATCCTGCCCGTTACCTGCTTCGTTTAGCAACTCATCGTATAACGCACGCCCTTTTGGCGTTAACGCTACACCACGCTGCTCGATTTCCCCGAAACGGGCAGTATGTGTGCCGTGATGCACACCGGCGAAAATAATCGGTTCTTCCAGCGCTTTAAAGCTGGTCTGGCGCAGCAAGATTGGGAATGTGCGGCGTGGTGGGCCTTCAATAATCGCTTTTGGCGCAATACCATATTCCGGCATCAATGCCTGAACGCGGTCGATATCCAATGTGCGTGGAGTCAGGTGATTAATGTGGCAGCCACGGAAACAGACGACATCGGCAATCAGGCGATGCTGCTGGTGAAATGCCTGGTAAGTTTGCGCATCGACCGTGGCATGACTGTGCCAACGGAAGGTTTCCAGCGCCTGGCTCACAAACTCGTCGGCTTGCTCTTCGCTAAATACGCCCTGCTGGTCGTAAATATCCAGTAATGCCCGGCAACGAGGAGTGAAAATGTCACGTTCTGCGAGAATAGCTGCCGCCGTTTTACGCAATTCAGCATCGTCAATCAGCTCAAGGCGTAGCAACGAGGTGAAAATACGGAACGGATTACGCGCCAGGGCCGCGTCATCAATTGGACGAAACGCAGTGGAATGCACTGGCACGCCCGCCTGCGAAAGGTCGTAATAGCCGACTGGATACATACCCATTACCGCAAAAATGCGCCGTAACGTTGCCAGTTCTTCCGCTTTACCCACCCGAATTGCGCCGTGGCGCTCCACATTCAGGCGCGCCAGTTCATCGGCATTTTCTAATTGCTGTTGCAGATCGGGGTTATTTTCCAACACCGCCAGATTTACGTCAGCGACTAACTCTAACAAGGTTCCGTATTGAGGTACTTCTTGCTGGTACATCGCCGACATTGCGTGCGAAAATTTTTCCCGAATATCATCAGCCGTGATGTTGTTCGCCATAATGTCGTACTCCTGTGAATATTGCTCAAAGAGTAGAATGTCGCGCGGGGGTTTTGGGCTAAGAATTTTCGTTTTGTGATCGACTATACAGCCATAGATTATAAGTAATGTTTTTCGGGTATTTCATAGCTACAGGTTATGTAAATCAGTCTTTAAATTCACTTTAATTTAACAAGCCATTAACTGAGACTGTCGGTGGCGATATTTAAAATTAGAATGCATCGCCTCCTGTATCCCACAACTGGAGCTGGCTATGTCACAGATTTGGCAACCTCGTGAACTTGTACATCGCGACTACGATTCCCATCCTCCGGCTTTCGCGCCGGGGTATAAAACCAGCGTGTTACGCTCACCGCGCAATGCGCTGATCTCCTTGCAGAACTCGTTGTCTGAAATTACCGGGCCAATATTTGGCGCCAAAGATCTCGACCCGCTTGATAACGACCTGATTATGAATTACGCCAAAGACGGCCTGCCGATTGGCGAACGCATTATTGTGCATGGCTACGTTCGCGATGGATTCGGCCGCCCGATGAAAAACACCCTTGTGGAAGTGTGGCAAGCCAACGCAGGCGGGCGTTATCGCCACAAGAAAGATAAGTATCTCGCCCCTATCGACCCAAACTTTGGCGGCTGTGGACGTGTGTTGACCGATGAAAACGGCTATTACTTCTTCCGCACCATCAAGCCGGGTCCGTATCCGTGGCGTAACCAGGCAAGTGACTGGCGCCCTTCCCACATTCACTTTTCACTCTCCGGTGACTCTTTTGCTCAACGTCTCATCACGCAGATGTATTTCGAGGGCGACCCGCTGATTAAACAGTGCCCGATTGTGAAAACCATTAATAACGATGACGCAATTCGCACATTGATTGCCGAACTGGACACCCATGCCGCGGTGCCGCTTGATTGCCTGGCGTATCGCTTTGATTTAGTTCTGCGTGGCCAGCGAGCCACACTGTTTGAAAACCGTACTCAGGGGGCCGCGTGATGAAAGATTATTTAGCAGAAACCGCATCGCAAACGGCTGGCCCATACGTCCACATTGGTCTGGCTCCGCAAGCTGCTGGTTTTAACATTTTCGAGAAAAACTTCAGCCATGTGCTGACAAATTCCCACACCCAAGGCGAGCGGATTATCGTAGAAGGCCGGGTGTTTGACGGCTCAGGAACGCCTGTGCGCGATGTGTTGCTGGAAGTGTGGCAAGCCAACGCGGCCGGACGTTACAACCACCCTGCAGATAAGCAAACAGATAAAGAACTGGATGAAGATTTCCGTGGCTGGGGACGTACCTGTTCGGATTTTGACAGTGGTATCTGGCGTTTTGATACCATCAAACCGGGTGCTGTAACCGGGCGTGATGGCCGCATTATGGCCCCGCATTTGAACCTGTGGATTGTGGCGCGTGGCATTAATATCGGCCTGAATACGCGGATGTATTTTTCCGATGAGCAAGCAGCGAATGAGACCGACCCGGTGCTCAATCTCATCGAGTGGGAAGTGCGACGTAATACGCTGATTGGGAAGCGTGAGAAGCGCGGTAATGAGGTGGTGTACACGTTTGATGTGTTTCTTCAGGGGGAGAAGGAGACGGTGTTTTTTGATGTATAGGTGGGTCACAATTCACTTGTTGGGTTGTGTCCTTTGTTAGAGTAGCGATTGTTCCGTTCACTAAACGTTCAGTGTTCCCTGTACTTACCGAAACGGTGAACGTATCAAGGGTGC
Source organism: Buttiauxella cochleicola (assembly GCF_021282435.1). Taxonomy (NCBI): domain Bacteria; kingdom Pseudomonadati; phylum Pseudomonadota; class Gammaproteobacteria; order Enterobacterales; family Enterobacteriaceae; genus Buttiauxella; species Buttiauxella cochleicola. Next base: position 730,650 of record NZ_JAJSOT010000001.1, read on the forward strand.
TACCGCAGCACCCTTGATAATCCCGGCTCCCGGCGATTAAATCGCTGCTTCGCAGTAAACCTCCGTTTTTCCTTTCAGTCCCAGGGTCGGTTGTGACGCGCTCCCGGCGATCACAACCTCTCGCCGTTCCCGACGGCTCGACCCGGCCTTACAGTCAAAACGGAGGCGATTTATGCCGGACTCAAAGGTCAACACCGAAACCCAGGGTCAAAAGCTAGTCTGGTTTTGACCCTGGGTCCCGGTATAAATTGCCCCAGTGTTCCCCATAAGTCAGGGTTGAGCTGCCGGGAGCAGCGAAAGAGAGCGATCGCCGGGAGCGAGTCGCGAACGACCCTGAACGTTGGGGATAAGCTGGGGTTTACCGCGCAGCGGCAATTTAAAACCGGGCGGCGGGGTTGTCAGGGGGATGCCGTAATCCCCCTGACACGTTCACCGTTAACAAGTGTATCCGGGAACGCAGAATTTACGGGTGAACGGAAAACCTCCGATCACTATATATTTATTGGAACCCACCCATTTCCAATAACCCCCTCCTGACTCGAATCATTAATTTAAATTAACCTTCCCTCACCTATTGTTATAAAATATCGAGTGATGTTAATGAAATTTTGCTAGCAAGTTATCAAAATCAAACAACTTATCTTGTCAGCGCTACGGGTCTGTTTTTAACATCAGGTTATGGAAAAAAACGGTTTGTTTAGTCAGCGCATTCGCTTGCGCCATCTTCATACTTTCGTGGCTGTCGCTCAACAGGGAACGCTGGGGCGCGCGGCTGAAACACTTAATCTTAGCCAACCTGCATTATCGAAAACACTTAATGAATTAGAGCAGCTAACCGGCACGCGTTTATTTGAGCGTGGACGTCTTGGCGCACAAATGACGCTGATGGGTGAGCAGTTTCTGACACATGCGGTAAAGGTGCTTGATGCGCTCAACCACGCCGGGCAATCGTTTAATCAAAAAGATGGGCAAAGTACTACCGTTATCCGTGTTGGTGCGTTGCCAACGGCAGCTCTGGGCATATTACCAAAAGTTATCGGCCAGTTTCACAAGCAGCAAAGTGACGTTACGCTGCAAGTCGCCACCATGAATAACACCATGCTGCTGTCGGGTTTAAAATCAGGTGAGCTGGATTTAGGCATTGGCCGAATGTCAGATCCTGAATTGATGACCGGGCTGAACTATGAACTGTTATTTCTTGAATCGTTAAAACTGGTGGTTCGTCCTGGGCACCCGCTACTGCATGAAAACATCACACTTAGCCGCGTGATGGAGTGGCCAGTGGTGGTGTCGCCAAAAGGAACGATTCCACGCCAGAATGCTGAATCGCTGCTTTCCAGCCAGGGTTGTAAAATGCCTGCAGGCTGCGTCGAAACGCTTTCCGCATCTCTTTCTCGCCAGTTAACCGTGGATTATAACTACGTTTGGTTTGTGCCATCTGGCGCGGTGAAAGAAGATTTACGCCAGGGAACTTTGACCTCGTTGCCGGTGGCAACACAAGGTGCTGGTGAGCCGATTGGTATTTTGACTCGCGTGGATAAACCGCTTTCAGCGGGCGCACAAATTCTGCTCTCTTCGATTCGGAAATCTATTCCGGGTTAAGTAACAAGGGTGGATGGCGCATGCGACTCATCCACTCTACAACACCGTTTTCGTAGGTCGGATTAGCGTTAGCGCCATCCGACATTAATTAACCAGCAGCATCCATCTCATCAAACACCTGTTGTGCAAGATGCATAGTAGCGTTGGCTGCGGGTAAACCGCAGTACAGTGCTGAATGCATAATCAGTTCTTTGAGCTCATCGCGCGTCACACCGTTGTTAAAAGCCGCTCGCAGGTGCATTTTCAACTCAGCCTCACGGTTAAGCGCAATTAACATCGCGATGGTTATCATGCTGCGTGTGTGGCGCTCAAGCCCCGGACGCGTCCAGATATCGCCCCAGGCATAACGCGTAATGAAGTCCTGAAACTCCTCATTTAGCGGCGTAAGCTGCGACAATGTACGATCGACGTGGCTATCACCCAGCACCGCACGGCGCACTTCCATGCCTCGTTGATAATGTTCTTCGTCCTTCATCTCAGTCGCCCTGTTGAATAAAGTTAAGCAACGCGATGTTGAAACCGTGCGCGTCTTCAATGCTGGAGAGGTGTGAAGCCTCGATAGTGACAAGGTGCGAACCATGCACCTGCTGATGCATAAACTCACTGTCAGCCACGGTGCAAACCGGGTCGTTGGCTCCGGCGATAAACTGCATCGGTAGTGTGATATTGCCAATTTCTGCACGTAAATCCGCGGCTGCCAGAGCTTCACAACAGGTGGCATAACCTTCTGGGTTGGTCTGGGCCAGGGTTGCGCATAACGCATCGACTTGCGCATGATGGTGGTGAACAAAATCATCAGTAAACCAGCGTGACGGCGCACTTTTGGCAATCGCCGACATTCCTTCCAGGCGAACAGTTCGCGCGCGTTCCAGCCAGCCACTTTGCTCACCGATTTTCGCGGCACTGTTGGCGACGGTTATCGAAAGGAACCGCTCCGGCGCAAAACGCGCCAGCCAAAGGCCGGTCAAACCACCCATTGAAATCCCGCAGAAATGCGCCTGCTTAACGCCCGCATCATCCATCACGCTGAGAACATCTTCCGCCAGTTGTGGCAGTGTAGTTTTCTCGTTTTTGGTAGTACGTCCGTGGCCATGCGTGTCGTAACGCAGCACGCGAAAATTCTCAAGCAATGCCGTCATTTGCGGCTGCCACATTTCAAGCGTGGTGCCGAGCGAGTTCGACAACACTACGACCGGTGCGCCGCTGCGCCCTTCCAGTTGATAATAAAGGCTCATTTTACCCTCCTGGTTTGTTGTGCCGCCCGCACCAGAACCTGGCTGATAAAGGTGTCGTTACTGCCAAGAGCTTGTTGCGGGTCGAGCAAATGTTCGATTTGTGTTGTGGAAAGATGGGCGCTGACATCAGGATGCTGTGCGAGAAATGTCGCGAGGGGCTGATTTTCGTCCAACGCGCGATGACAAAGTTGTTCCACCAGATGGTGTGCGGCCTGTTTTCCGATTGATTTCGCCAGCGCCAGAGTCACAGATTCCGCCATAATCAAACCGTGAGTGATATCCAGGTTAGTCCGCATTTTCGCGGTGTTAATCTGCATTCCCCGCATCAAATCCAGCGAGGTTTGCATCACACCGCCTGTCAGCATAATCAGCTGTGGGAGCGTTTCCCATTCGGCCTGCCAGCCGCCAAGCGCCCTTTCATGTTGCTGATTCTGACTGGAGTAGATCGTTGCCATCATTCCCGGAATACGCATGGTGGCAGTCAGAATAGCTGCACAGCTCACCGGATTGCGTTTATGGGGCATGGTGGATGAACCACCGCGGCCTTCAGCAATCGGCTCGCCTACTTCTGCAACTTCGGTTTGCATCAGTAACGAAAAATCGTTGGCGAATTTGCCCAGTGTGCTGCTGACACCTGCGAACCAGGTGGCTGCTTCCAGCAATCTGTCGCGCTGGCTATGCCACGGCGTGTCTGACTGGTTAAGCGCCAGGATATTTGCTAACGCTTTCGCCACAGGCATGCCCTGATCTTTAAGCGATGCCAGAGTGCCCGCCGCACCGCCGAATTGCAGAACCAAAACACGCGGTTTTATCTCATTCAAACGCTGCTGCCAGCGCAAAAGTGCATCGAGCGTTCCGGCCAGTTTAAGACCAAAAGTAATCGGCAATGCCTGCTGCATCCAGGTGCGGCCTGCCATCACGCTATGCTGGTGTTGTTGGACTTGTGCGGCTAAAACATCGATCAACTGGCCGATAAGTAACTCAGAGGCATCGAATGCCGCGCGCAGTTGGAGCATCAGACCGGTATCAATCACATCCTGGCTGGTTGCGCCCCAGTGAACGTATCGTGCGGCCTGTTCATCTTGTTGTTTTACGTTGGCAGTGAGCTGTTTCACCAGAGGAATCGCCAGGTTTCCAGCACCTGCCGCCGCTTGCGCTAAGGCTTCACTATTGAGTTTTGCGGCCTGACACTGCCCGGAAATGACGTTAACCGCCGACTCCGGGATCACGCCACATTGCGCACAGGCCTGCGCCAGTGCTGCTTCAAAATCCAGCATCCCTTGTAACGTCTTCTCATCGCTGAAAATTTCAGTGAGCGATGAAGCACGCAACATTGGGGTAAACAGTGTCATGCCAGCTCCTTAAACGCGTTCAATAATCAGTGCAATCCCCTGACCGACACCAATACACATGGTACATAGCGCGTAACGTCCGCCGCTACGCTTGAGCTGATACGCGGCGGTCATCGCCAGACGCCCACCCGATGCACCAAGAGGGTGCCCAAGCGCAATGGCCCCGCCATTCGGGTTTACATGTTCGGCATCATCAGGCAGACCCAGGTCGCGCATCACCGCCAGCGCCTGTGCGGCAAAAGCTTCGTTTAATTCAATCACGTCCATTTGTGCCAACGTTAACCCGGTTTGCGCCAGCACTTTGCGCACTGCCGGAGCCGGGCCAAAACCCATAATTCGTGGCGCGACACCTGCGGTCGCTACACCAACGACTCGCGCCAGCGGCTGCAAATCATGAGTGTTGAGCGCCTGTTCGCTTGCGAGCAGCAACGCACAAGCCCCATCATTAACACCTGATGCGTTTCCTGCGGTCACGGTGCCGTCGGCTCGTACCACGCCTTTGAGTTTTGCCAGTGCCTCAATCGAGGTGGAACGAGGATGTTCGTCGCGGTTAAACAGTAGCGCTTCGCCTTTACGCTGATTGATGGAAACCGGGATCAGTTCGTCGTCGAAGATTCCTGTTTCCTGAGCGCGAGCGGTGCGTAACTGGCTGCGTAAGGCAAAGGCGTCCTGATCCTCACGGTTAATATTAAAGTCGGTCGCGACGTTTTCTGCCGTTTCGGGCATCGCATCAACGCCGTATTGCGCCTTCATCAGCGGGTTGATAAACCGCCAGCCGATGGTGGTGTCTTCCATTTTCATATTGCGACTAAATGCGCTTTCCGCTTTGCCCATTACAAACGGTGCGCGCGACATACTTTCCACGCCACCTGCAATCATCAGCTGCGTTTCACCGCTTTTAATCGCCCTTGCCGCAACACCCAGCGCATCAAGGCTTGAACCACATAAACGGTTGATGGTGCTTCCCGGTACCGTCTCTGGTAGCCCCGCCAGCAACAAAGCCATACGCGCCACGTTGCGGTTATCTTCCCCCGCCTGGTTTGCGCAGCCGTAAATCACATCATCAACCGCCGACCAGTCGAGATTTGGATGGCGCGCGATCAAGGCTTTCAGCGGTAATGCAGCTAAATCATCACTACGAACACTGGACAGTGTGCCACCAAAACGACCGAACGGAGTACGCACTCCATCACAGATAAATGCTTGATTCATCATAGTTCCTTACGCGCTTTCTGCCAGTTGTTCGAAGCCCAGTGTGACCGGGGTAATACGTTGTAATTCTTCAAAAGAGAGGCCGTTGAAGATTTCGCGTACCACGGGTCCCTGTGCAGTGATATCAATCACTGCGAGGTCGGTATAAATACGACTGACACAGCCGATTCCGGTGAGTGGATAAGAACAGCTATCCACCAGTTTGCATTCGCCGTCGCGGGTCAGATGATCCATCATCACAAAGACCTGGCGTGCGCCAATGGCTAAGTCCATCGCCCCGCCGACGGCAGGAATGGCATCCGGTGCGCCAGTGCTCCAGTTTGCCAGGTCACCTTGCGCGGAAACCTGGTAAGCGCCGAGTACGCAGATATCGAGATGGCCGCCGCGCATCATGGCGAACGAGTCGCCGTGGTGGAAATAGCAGCCACCGGTCAACAAAGTCACAAACTCTTTCCCGGCATTGATAAGCTCAGGATCTTCTTCCCCTTCAGCCGGTTTTGGCCCCATACCTAACAGACCATTTTCGCTGTGCAGGAAGATTTCTTTATCTGCCGGAAGGTAGTTGGCAATGCGCGTCGGCAGGCCGATGCCGAGGTTCACGTATGCGCCTTCGGGAATATCACGCGCCACGCGCTGCGCCATTTCATCACGAGTGAGTTTTTTCATTTCCAGCTCCTTAGGCGCTTTGCGCCAGCGAGTTTTCGACGGCGACCAGGCGTTTAACGAAAATACCGGGGGTGATGATGTTTTCCGGGTCAAGTTCGCCCAACGGCATAATTCGGCTGACTTCCGCGATGGTGACGGTGGCAGCTGTCGCCATGATTGGCCCAAAGTTACGCGCCGCTTTGCGGTAGACAAGATTGCCCCAGCGGTCGCCTTCATAGGCTTTGATTAAAGCGAAATCAGCTTTTAGCGGGTATTCGAGAACGTACTGGCGGCCATCGATTTCACGGGTTTCTTTACCTTCTGCGAGCGGCGTTCCAAAACCGGTTGGCGTAAACACCGCACCTAACCCCGAACCTGCCGCCTGAATACGCGCCGCCAGGTTGCCTTGTGGCACCAGCTCCAGTTCGACTTTGCCGCGTCGATACAGGTCATCAAAAATTTGTGAATCCACCTGACGTGGGAAGGAACACACCATTTTGTGCACGCGCCCGGCTTTCAATAATGCCGCCAGCCCCACTTCGCCATTGCCTGCGTTGTTGTTGATGATTGTCAGGTCGCGTGCCCCCTGTTCTATCAGGGCATCAATCAGATGGGTGGGCTGCCCGGCGGTGCCAAAACCACCAATCATAATGGTGGCTCCGTCGAAAATTCCGGCAACCGCTTCTTCAAGCGAAGCCACAGTTTTGTTGATCATCACGGTTCTCCCTGGGGTGCTTTATTCGCACAAGATTGCGTTTCTTGAACAAAATGTGACTCGCTTAACGAAGCTGGTCAAGGGCGATAATCGAAATGTAGTGCGATTATCGAACATCATGTATCTTTGTTTTCAGAGTGTGATCAACGGCGAAATTTGAGGAGAACGGAATGGAAATTCAACGTGATGAACCGGTAGCAGGTGAAGTCGATCCCTTTAAGGGCGACCCGAATTTTATGGCATCCCTGGCTCGTGGATTAGAAGTAATTCAGGCATTCACTCCACAGCGGCGACAAATGTCTATTTCGCAAATTAGCCAGAAGACCGGGATCCCTCGCGCTGCGGTGCGACGCTGTTTGTACACTCTGGGCAAGCTTGGTTTTGTCTACGCCGAAGACGGAAAATACTACCAATTACGCCCGCGAATTTTATCGCTGGGCCACGCTTATCTGGCCTCTACGCCACTGGCGAAATCAACGCAACCGGTGCTCAAACATCTGAGTGAAATGCTCAACGAGTCCTGTTCAATCGCAACGCTGGATGGCGACGATATTCTGTATATCGCCCGCGCTTCCAGCTCACGCATCATGACCATTGATTTGGATATCGGCAGCCGCCTCCCCGCGTGGTCAACGTCCATGGGGCGCGTGTTGCTGAGTTATTTGCCGGAAGAACAACTCAATGATTTCCTGGCGCGGATTACGATGATTCGTTATACGCCGCAGACGGTGGATTCGGTCAGTAAGCTTCGCGAGGAGTTGAAGCGTGTGCGCCAGCAGGGCTACGCGCTTAACGATCAGGAGCTGGAGATGGGGCTGCGTTCGATTGCTGTTCCACTGGTGAATCCTGAAGGAACGGTGGTTGCCGCACTCAACGTTGGCGTTCACGCAGGCCAGGTTTCGGCGCAGGAATTGCTTAACCGTGTACTGCCTAAGTTGCAGGAAGCAGCGCAGGAATTGTCGTTGTTGTTGAAGGCAGATTAACGGCTGCGTTTAGCGTGGCGCTCCCAGTTCTCGGCTTTCGCCTGCTCGGATTTTTTGAGCGCCACGTAACACGCCCCGCTGCCACCGTGATGCGGCATGGCGCTGCAAAACGCCTGCACTTCTTCAAATTCCACCAGCCAACGAGCGAGATAACTGCGCACGATATTGGCATGTGATTTGTCTTCACGCCCTTTGCCATGAACGATCAGCAAATTACGCAAACCGTCTTTTTTGGCTTCCTGAATATAGGCAAAAATCATCTGACGGCACTTTTCAACCGGCTGGCGAATCAGGTTCAGGCTTGCTTCTTGTTTGTATTTGCCATGTCGCAGTTTATCCAGTACGCCGGTTTGTAGCCCTTCACGCTTAAATTCCAGCGGTGCGGCGAGCGGAATAATTTCCAGAAAACCGGTGGTGAGGAAGTTATCTAATTGAAGCGTGTCGGGCTTTTGCACCACTTTCTCTTTGACCGGTTTTAACCACTGGCTGCTGTTGCAATCTTTCAGCGGTTTCACGTCTTCCATCGCGTCGAGAAACAGCGATTTTTCGTCAAGGTTCATGGGCAAAATCCTCCAGGCTTTATTCAGGAGTCACTATAGCCGCCGATGTGCCGTGGCTCAACGGCATTCGCGGCGAAATTGATTGATAAGCGCGGTGGTTAACGGAGCCTGGGTCACATCACGCCGCTGAATCAAATAGTAAGTGGCGTTCGGTAGCGTTTCGACGATTTTGATTTGTTTGAGTCGGTGCGCCAACAACGGGTCATCGCCTAGTTCGGCGGGCAAAATACTGAGGAAATCACTTTGTGCCACCAGGCTGATGCAGGCCGAAAAGGTTTCGCAGAACACGCTGACATTGGGAATTTCTGAGCGCTTATGGAATAACTCTTCCAGTTGTTTGTAGTAACTGCCGCGTGGCGTTGGCAGCGTCCAGTTGTAGTGCAGGAGTTCTTTTATTGATGTGGCGTTAATTGCCGGATGATCCTCGCGACCAAAGATGGCGAACGGTTTTTCAAACAGCCGTTCAAAGGTAAATTCCTGGTCGTAGGGTCCCTGATAATAGGTGTTGATGGTGAAATCCAGCTCGCCCTGGCGCAGCGAGTTGATCATCGACACCAGTTGCCCTTCCATAATGCGCACTTTCACTTGCGGGTGTTTTTGATGAAACGCGGTGATAACTGGCGGCATTAATGTGCGGGAAACACTCGCCCCCAAACCGATATTGATTTGCCCCGCAAGTTGCCCCTGACGCTGCAAAATATCTTCCTGTGCGGCGCGTAACTCTTCGAGAATCAAGCGTGCGTGAGAGTAAAAACTTTCGCCGCATTCGGTCAACGCCACGCCCTGGCTGCGCCGGATAAACAGACGTGCCGACATCCCTTCTTCTAATTCTTTTATCGATTTTGTGAGCGCGGGCTGCGAAATGTTTAACGCCCGGCTGGCTCCGCGAATGCTGCCATTTTGCGTCACCGCCACGAACGCGCGGATTTGATGGAGCTTAACCTGGAAGGTCACATTGCCTCCTGATAACCATTAGCTATCAGCCGAAAGAATTTAGCATCTACTGTAATTCAATCTCCTGTGCCAGGGTAATCCCATGACGGCGAAAACTACCAAATATCGCTGAGCGATAAGTAAAAACTATCACAGCGTGAAGTTGATCACAGAAGATGCTTATACAGGATGGGTTATGTCGCAATTAGAACTGGCAGTACATGAACTGGCTCCGCGCATGCAGCACTGGCGGCGTGATTTTCACCATTTTGCCGAGTCTGGCTGGCTGGAGTTTCGCACCGCCACGCTGGTTGCTGAGACGCTACATCAATTAGGTTATCAGCTGGCGTTAGGTCGTGATGTGATTGATGACGCAGCGCGCATGGGGCTGCCATCGGCTGAAGTACTGGCACGTGAAGAACAACGTGCGCTGGAACAAGGCGCATTACCGCAATGGCTCCACCATTTTTCCGGCGGATTTACCGGGGTTGTAGCCACTCTGGAAACGGGCCGCCCCGGCCCAACTATCGCGTTTCGCGTGGATATGGACGCGCTGGATTTAGGCGAGATGCTCCAGCCTGCGCACCGCCCGTTTGCCGAAGGTTTCGCTTCGTGTAATGCCGGAATGATGCACGCCTGCGGCCATGACGGACACACGGCGATTGGCCTCGGGCTGGCCACCGTTTTGCAGCAGTTTTCCAGCCAGTTAAACGGCACTATCAAACTCATTTTCCAGCCTGCCGAAGAAGGTACTCGTGGCGCTCGCGCCATGGTGGCAGCTGGTGCGCTCGATAATATCGACTACTTTACGGCGATTCACATCGGCACTGGCATCCCTTCCGGCACAGTGGTGTGCGGCAGTGATAACTTTATGGCAACCACCAAGTTTGATGTGCAATTCACAGGCATCGCGGCACACGCGGGCGGCAAGCCGGAAGAAGGCCGTAACGCCCTGCTCGCCGCCGCGCAAACCGCACTGGCTTTGCACAGCATCGCGCCGCACAGTGCGGGCGCATCACGCGTTAACGTCGGCGTTTTGCAGGCTGGCAGCGGGCGCAACGTGGTTCCCGCGCAGGCTTTATTGAAAGTGGAAACTCGTGGCGAAACCAGCGCAATCAATGACTATGTGTTTGACCGGGCACAGGAAATCATTCGCGGAGCGGCAACGATGTATGGCATCGAAGCTGACGTGAAGTTAATGGGTGCCGCGACCAGCAGCGTGCCATCTCCAGAATGGGTGGCATTTATCCACCAACAGGCGTTAGAGGTGAACGGCGTAAAAGAAGTGGTCGACACCGTAAAAGGCGCAGCAGGTTCCGAAGATGCGACGTTGATGATGGCGCGCGTGCAGGAACAAGGCGGCAAAGCCTCTTATATGGTGTTCGGCACCGAATTGAGCGCCGGACATCACAATGAGAAGTTTGATTTTGATGAAAACGTGATGGAAGTTGCCGTGAATACCATGGCCCGCCTTGCACTTAATTTCCCATGGCCGCGAGGTGTGTGATGAGTTCGATTTATCAGTTTGTCGATGATGCGATTGAAGCAAAACGTGGCGAGTTTACCGCCATTGCCGATGATATCTGGGATCACCCGGAAACTCGTTTTGAAGAGCACTGGTCTGCGGAACGCCTGGCCTGCGCGCTGGAAGCAGAGGGTTTCAGTGTTGAGCGCAATGCCGGGAATATCGAAACCGCGTTTGTGGCAAGTTTCGGTTCCGGTAAACCCGTTATCGCCCTGCTCGGCGAATACGATGCGCTGGCGGGATTAAGCCAGTGCTCAGGCGAGGCATCACCAAATCCGCTGGTTGAAGATGCTAACGGACACGGTTGCGGTCACAATTTACTCGGCACGGCGGCCTTTGCAGGTGCGGTGGCGGTGAAGAACTGGCTTGAACAGTATGGCTCTGGCGGAACGGTACGATTTTACGGCTGCCCAGGCGAAGAAGGCGGTTCCGGCAAAACCTTTATGGTGCGCGAAGGGTTGTTTGACGACGTGGACGCGGCCGTGACCTGGCACCCGGAAGCGTATGCCGGGATGTTCAGCACCAGTTCGCTGGCGAACATTCAGGTGGCGTATCGCTTCCACGGAATTGCGGCACATGCCGCAAACTCACCGCATCTCGGGCGTAGCGCATTAGATGCGGTGACGCTGATGACCACCGGCACTAACTTCCTCAACGAGCACATCATCGAAAAAGCGCGTGTGCATTACGCCATTACGAATACCGGAGGGATTTCGCCGAATGTGGTGCAGGCGCAGGCCGAAGTATTGTATTTGATTCGTGCCCCGGAAATGGCCCAGGCACAGCATATTTATGAGCGCATCAATAAAATCGCCGAAGGTGCAGCGCTGATGACTGAAACCTCGGTGAAAGTGCGTTTTGATAAAGCCTGTTCAAATTACCTGCCCAACCGCCAGCTTGAGAGCGTGATGTACGAGGCTTTACAAGCCCTTGGCCTGCCACAATGGAGCGAGGAAGAACTGGCATTCGCCAAACAAATTCGCGCGACGTTGACCGAAAATGACCTGCAAAACAGCTTAAATAATATTGCTAATACCTCCAATGAAGAGGGAAAAGCGTTTGCGCGTCGCCATCGTGAAACGTTGTTGATTAACGAAATTGCGCCCTATGCCCCAAATGACAAAATTTTGCCGGGTTCCACGGACGTTGGCGATGTGAGTTGGAAAGTGCCAGTCGCACAATGCTTTAGCCCGTGCTTTACCGTCGGCACCCCGCTGCACACCTGGCAATTAGTGAGCCAGGGACGCACGTCGATTGCCCATAAAGGGATGTTACATGCGGGTAAAGTGATGGCGGCAACCGCTCTGCAATTGTTTGCAAATCCGAAGATATTGGAAGGCTGCCAAAGCGAGTTGCACGCACAACTCGCCGAACGCCCTTATCAGTGCCCGATCCCGGAAGGCGTGACACCGTCACCTTTAAAATAATTATATAAAACACAATATCGCAACTTCACCCGAGGTAAGCCCATGAGTATGTCCTCCATACCCGCGCACTCCGGCTCTGGCAAGCTGTACAGCCTTGTAGAAAAAATTGGCAATAAAGTGCCCCATCCTTTTTTGCTGTTTGTTTATTTGATTGTTGTTTTGTCTGTGAGCACCGCCGTGCTTTCTGCTTTCAACGTCAGTGTTCGTAACCCCGCTGACGGCAGCATGGTGCAGGTCAAAAACTTGCTGAGCGCAGATGGTGTGCACTGGTTTTTGCCAAACGTGATTAAGAACTTCAGCGGGTTTGCGCCGTTAGGAGCGATTCTGGCTTTGGTTTTAGGGGCGGGCCTGGCGGAGCGCGTCGGGTTGTTACCGAGTTTGATGGTGAAAATGGCGTCCCATGTGAGTGCACGTTACGCCAGTTATATGGTGCTGTTTATCGCCTTCTTCAGCCATATTTCTTCAGATGCCGCGCTGGTGATTATGCCGCCGATGGGGGCGCTCATCTTCCTGGCGGTGGGTCGCCATCCGGTCGCCGGATTGCTGGCAGCCATTGCGGGCGTGGGCTGCGGGTTTACCGCGAATTTACTGATCGTGACAACCGATGTGCTGCTTTCGGGCATTAGCACCGAAGCCGCGCATACCATCGATCCCGCGATGCACGTTAGCGTGATTGATAATTGGTATTTTATGGCGACCTCGGTGTTGGTTCTGTCGATTGTCGGCGGCCTGATCACCGATAAAATCGTCGAGCCGCGCCTGGGGAAATGGCAAGGTGAAAACAAAGAAAAACTGCAACAACTTGATGATGTACAACGCTTTGGATTACGCGTCACCGGGATTGTGTCGCTGTTGTTTATTGCAGTTATCGCCCTGCTTTTAATTCCGGAAAACAGTTTGCTGCGTGATCCGGTGAAAGGCACGATTATCCCATCGCCATTTATTAGCGGAATTGTGCCGCTGATTATTATGTTCTTTTTTGTTATCTCGCTGGCTTATGGGATCGCGACGGGGAAGATTCGTAAACAGGCTGATTTGCCGCAGCTCATGATTGAGCCGATGAAGGAGATGGCCGGTTTTATCGTGATGGTGTTCCCGTTGGCGCAATTTGTGGCGATGTTCAACTGGAGCAATATGGGCAAGTTTATGGCGGTCGGGCTGACCGACGTGCTGGAAGGCTCCGGGCTAAACGGTATTCCTGCTTTCCTGGGTCTGGCATTGCTTTCGTCGTTCCTGTGTATGTTTATCGCCAGCGGTTCGGCTATCTGGTCGATTCTGGCACCGATTTTCGTGCCGATGTTTATGATGCTGGGCTTCCACCCCGCGTTCGCGCAAATTCTGTTCCGCGTGGCAGACTCTTCGGTTATCCCGCTGGCACCGGTTTCGCCGTTTATTCCATTATTCTTAGGCTTCCTGCAACGTTATAAACCCGATGCCAAATTAGGGACTTATTACTCTTTAGTATTACCTTATCCCCTCATCTTTTTGGGTGTCTGGTTGCTGCTATTGGTGGCGTGGTATCTTGTTGGCTTGCCGATTGGGCCGGGAGTTTACCCGCATCTTTAATTAACCGGAGCGAACAATGCTGACATTGCTGGAAGACAAGATCGTTACACCATTAGGGCCGTTATGGGTCATTTGCGACGAGCAGTACCATTTGCGTGCGGTGGAATGGGAAGAACATAACGACAGAATGGTGCAATTACTGGGTCTTCATTATGGCTCTGGCGGCTATCAACGTGTGGCTTGCACGGATCCAGATGGGTTAAGCGGCAAGCTGCGCGATTATTTTGAGGGTGATTTAGCGGTGATTGAAACGCTCCCTACCGCGACGGCGGGAACGGCATTTCAGCGCGAAGTGTGGCAAACGTTGCGCGCAATCCCTTGCGGACAGGTTATGCATTACGGACAGTTAGCAGACCAACTTGGCAGGCCGGGTGCAGCGCGTGCAGTGGGTGCTGCAAATGGTTCAAACCCGGTCAGCGTGGTGGTTCCATGTCATCGAGTGATTGGCCGTAATGGCACAATGACGGGTTATGCGGGAGGCGTAAGCAGGAAAGAGTGGTTACTGCGGCATGAAGGATATTTGTTGCTGTAGCACCCTAAGCGCAGAGGAATGTTCTTTATTCACACAATAATAATATGGATTAATATACAGTTCTATTAATTTCAATAGGATAGCTCTATAACCACAGGGTTATTAGCTGATATATTCTGAATGCGCTTTCATCATACTTACGTGCTCAAGAAAAAGATGTTAAAATTGACCAATATCAATAACGGCCCGAGCATATCTATGATCCCTGAAAAGCGAATTATTCGACGCATTCAGTCTGGCGGTTGTGCTATCCATTGCCAGGATTGCAGCATCAGCCAATTATGCATCCCCTTCACGCTCAATGAACATGAGCTTGATCAGCTTGATAATATCATCGAGCGTAAGAAGCCTATTCAGAAAGGACAAACCCTGTTTAAGGCTGGTGATGAGCTGAAGTCGCTGTACGCAATTCGTTCAGGGACCATCAAGAGCTACACCATTACTGAGCAAGGTGACGAGCAAATTACCGGCTTCCATTTAGCAGGCGATCTTGTGGGCTTTGACGCTATTGGCACGGGTATGCACCCAAGCTTTGCGCAAGCACTTGAAACCTCAATGGTTTGCGAAATCCCATTTGAAACCCTTGATGATTTGTCGGGTAAAATGCCAAATCTGCGCCAGCAGATGATGCGTTTGATGAGCGGCGAAATTAAGGGTGACCAGGATATGATCCTGCTGCTTTCCAAAAAGAATGCAGAAGAGCGTCTGGCCGCATTTATTTATAATCTTTCACGTCGCTTTGCCCAGCGCGGTTTCTCCCCTCGGGAATTCCGTCTGACCATGACTCGTGGCGATATCGGTAACTATCTTGGGCTGACGGTGGAAACCATTAGTCGCCTGTTAGGCCGTTTCCAGAAAAGTGGCATGCTGGCGGTGAAAGGTAAGTACATTACCATCGAAAATATCGATCTTCTTGCACAACTCGCTGGTCAATCGCGTAACGTTGCCTAGTATCTGCTTTCCTATGTGGGATCATAAAATTTTCCTGATTTATTGATCCCACAGAGACTTATCACCTGTTTCATTCATCACATATGGGTTAATCTTAATTTACAGACTGTGGTTAAGCAGTTGTAAGGAGACCTGTATGGCAAAGTATCAAAACATGCTAGTCGCTATAGATCCTAATCAGGACGATCAACCCGCCCTGCGGCGTGCTGTTTATTTGCATCAACGGATTGGTGGCAGGATCAAAGCATTTCTGCCTATCTATGATTTTTCCTACGAAATGACCACCCTTCTGTCACCAGATGAACGCACAGCTATGCGCAAAGGCGTGATTAGCCAGCGTGCGGCCTGGATAAAAGAACAAGCCCAGTACTACATCGATTCGGGTGTACCGATTGAGATTAAAGTGGTTTGGCATAATCGTCCCTTCGAGGCGATTATTCAGGAAGTGATCAGCGGTGGTCATGACCTGGTGCTCAAAATGACGCATCAGCACGATAAACTGGAAGCGGTAATTTTCACACCAACCGACTGGCATCTGCTGCGTAAGTGCCCAAGCCCGGTATGGATGGTTAATGAAAAACCGTGGCCTGAAGGCGGCCGAGCGGTCGTTGCGGTCAACCTTGCCAGTGAAGAGCAATACCACAACGCGCTCAATGAAAAGCTGGTTAAAGAGACTATTCGCCTGGCCGAGGATGTTAACCACACTGAAGTTCACCTCGTTGGTGCTTATCCAATTACTCCAATTAACATCGCCATCGAACTCCCTGATTTTGATCCAAGCGTTTATAACGATGCCATTCGCGGCCAGCATTTAGTTGCGATGAAAGCGTTACGCCAAAAATTTGGAATCGATGAGAAAATGACTCACGTCGAGAAAGGATTACCAGAAGAGGTTATTCCTGATCTCGCGGAACATTTGCAAGCGGGTATTGTGGTGCTCGGCACTGTAGGACGCACCGGTCTTTCTGCTGCATTCCTTGGCAATACTGCCGAACAAGTTATCGACCATTTGCGCTGCGATTTGCTGGTCATCAAACCTGATGATTACCAAACACCGGTAGAAATGGATGATGAAGAAGACGATTGATTTGTCGTTCAATCGGTAAAGAAAAGCCCGTTCATTAATCTGAACGGGCTTTTTGTTGGGTGGCGTGCTGAATCTCATACCAGATACCCATGTGTGGCGGGAAATGTTCATTCCCGCCACTGACCTCAAAACTTCACGATTACGACTTGTGACAAGCTAAGAATGCCGCCATCTCAATGCCTCCTTTTCGATAGTGAAATTCACACAGTGAATCTTTCACCAGAAAAATAATCATGAGAATTGTCAAACAGATAATGATAACGGTGAACAACCTGTTCTTTGACGACATCTTCGCCTCCTGCGTTGCAAACACAAAGTGAAGAGGCTACTATCATGGTGTCTATGCATGAGAGGGCCTCGGGTTGGTTTAACTAACTCGGGGCTTTTTTCTGTCTGCTTCTCACCACTGGCATTGAAGCAAACAGCTTCAGCACCCGGTGATACTTTACTCCTCACACCTTCTCTCATCTACATTATTTTTCTATATATTCAGTCAGTTAAATGTAATATTTCATTCACTTGAGTGATGGACACGCGGAAAAAAACCGCCCCGAAAGGCGGTTATGGTATGCGGCTCGCACTATTATAAAAAAAACTAGAGCGCTTTAAGAATCGCTTCAACGCTGGCTTTGGCATCGCCAAACAGCATTTGAGTATTCTCTTTAAAGAACAGCGGGTTCTGCACACCTGCGTAACCTGTGTTCATTGAACGTTTAAAGACGATTACGTTTTGCGCCTTCCACACTTCCAGCACTGGCATACCAGCGATTGGGCTGCGCGGATCTTCAAGCGCGGCCGGGTTAACGGTGTCATTCGCGCCGATAACCAGAACTGTGTCGGTATCGGTGAAATCATCGTTGATTTCATCCATTTCCAGAACCACATCGTACGGAACACGAGCTTCAGCCAACAGAACGTTCATATGGCCTGGCAAACGCCCAGCAACCGGGTGGATACCGAAGCGAACTTTGATACCACGCGCACGCAGCTTCTCAGTAATCTCTGCCACCGGATATTGCGCCTGCGCAACAGCCATGCCGTACCCTGGAGTAATGATCACAGACGTTGAGTTTTTCAGCATGTCTGCTGTGTCTTCAGCTGTGATTTCACGATGCTCACCGACTTCGTCATCTTCACCAGTAGAAGAACCGTCAGTACCAAAACCACCGGCAATTACGCTGATGAAGGAACGGTTCATTGCCTTACACATGATGTAAGACAGAATCGCACCGGAAGAACCAACCAATGCACCGGTTACAATCAGCAAGTCATTGCTGAGCATAAAACCAGCTGCTGCTGCTGCCCAACCGGAGTAGGAGTTCAGCATTGAGACGACAACTGGCATATCTGCACCACCAATTGACGCAACCAGGTGCCAGCCAACAATCAGTGCGATGATAGTCATCACCAGCAATGCTAATACTTGCAAGCCAACGCTTTCAGTACGCACGAAGATGATGAGCATAGCGAAGGAAACAACCAGCGCCGCGAGGTTCAGTTTATGACGATGTGGCAACATTAACGGTTTAGAGGAAATCTTACCGCGCAGCTTACCAAACGCCACAATGGAACCCGTGAAGGTCACCGCACCAATAAAGATACCGAGGAAGACTTCCGTTAAGTGGATGTTTTCCATAATCGGCTCAAGGCCAGGAGCATGATCCAGATAGCTGTTAAAGCCAACCAGAACCGCAGCCAGACCCACGAAGCTGTGCAAAATTGCTACCAACTCCGGCATCTCGGTCATTTCTACTTTCTTGGCAAGATGGATACCGATGGCACCACCAATCACCATGGCAACGATAATCCAGACAACGTTGCCAGTTTCTGGCCCGAAGATGGTCGCAACCAATGCGATACCCATACCGGCCATACCGAACAAGTTGCCCTGCTTAGATGTTTCGTGTTTTGACAGCCCCGCCAGGCTGAAAATAAACAGAATAGCGGCAACAATGTATGCTGCTGTAACTAATCCACCAGACATGTGTTACCCCTTAGTTCTTCCGGAACATTTTCAGCATGCGCTGAGTGACGGTGAAACCACCAAAAATATTGATACTGGCAATCAGTACGGCAACAAAGCTCAGGAAGCTAACCCAGCCGCCATGACCAATTTGCAGCAATGCACCCACCACAATAATCCCTGAAATGGCGTTAGTGACCGACATCAGGGGCGTATGTAGAGCGTGTGAAACATTCCATACAACGTAGTAACCAACAACACACGCCAGCGCAAACACGGTGAAGTGGCCGAGGAACTCTTTAGGCGCAACGTCAGCAAGCCAGCCGAACAGAATGATCGCCAACGCCATAAACGCATATTTGCGCCATGGTGAAGCCGGTTTTTTATCTTCGACAGGAACAGCGGCTTTCTTCGCCGCAGCTTGAGGCTGTGCAGAAACCTGAATTGGCGGTGCCGGCCAGGTGACTTCTCCATCACGAATAACCGTCACACCACGAATGACAACATCTTCAAAATCAATCACGGTATTGCCATCTTTCTCTTTGCAGAGCAGTTTCAGCAAGTTAACCAGGTTGGTACCGTAAAGTTGAGAGGATTGCGTTGGTAGGCGTCCTGGCAGATCGGTGTAACCAATAACTTTCACACCGTTTGGCGTTACAGTCACCTGGTCGGCAACGGTATATTCGCAGTTACCACCGTTTTGCGCTGCAAGATCGACAATCACGCTGCCCGCTTGCATGGAGTCAACCATTTCACGGGTGATAAGTTTTGGAGCCGGTTTGCCTGGGATCAACGCCGTAGTAACGATGATGTCGACTTCTTTCGCCTGGGCTGCAAACAACTCCATTTCGGCTTTAATGAAGGCTTCAGACATCACTTTGGCGTAGCCATCACCGCTGCCTGCTTCTTCTTTAAAGTCCAGTTCAAGGAACTCAGCACCCATACTTTGCACTTGTTCTTTAACTTCTGGACGAGTATCGAAGGCGCGCACAATAGCACCAAGGCTGTTGGCTGCACCAATCGCCGCAAGGCCCGCAACACCAGCACCGATGACCATCACTTTCGCCGGTGGTACTTTGCCCGCAGCGGTAATTTGCCCGGTAAAGAAGCGGCCAAATTCATGAGCGGCTTCAACAATTGCCCGATAACCCGCAATGTTAGCCATTGAACTTAGGGCATCGAGCGACTGCGCACGTGAAATACGTGGCACGGAATCCATCGCCATTACGGTGACATTTTTAGCGGCAAGCTTTTCGAGCAACTCAGGATTCTGAGCAGGCCAGATGAAGCTCACCAGCGTGGAACCTTCACGCAATAGCTCAATTTCGCTATCTTGCGGTGCATTCACTTTCAGAACGATGTCAGATTGCCAGACGTCAGCGGTATCTGAAATGGTCGCGCCAACTTGTACAAATGCTTCGTCATCAAAGCTCGCCAGTTTACCCGCGCCGCTTTCGACTGTGACGGTGAAGCCCAGTTTCAGCAATTGCTCCACTGTTTTTGGCGTGGCTGCCACGCGGGATTCGCCCGCCCACCGCTCTTTTGGTACCCCAATACGCATAGTATTCCCTTCCATCTGATTTTTTGTTGATGGTTTGTCAGACATTGCCTTGGCAATCGTCAGTTCCGTTACCAGGTCAATTAAAAATACATCTGTAACAAACTATTTATAACCTACTGAAAATAACGCCTGTGATCTAGATCAGGATCTCAGTATTTGTATCATTATCGTAAAAATTTAGCTCCAGGGCCTTAAGACAGCTCTTTTCGACTAATTTTCATCTACAACACCTGATAATACGCTTCATCAGTGCGGCAATTCACGATTCTGCGCCGCTGTAAATTGCACATTTAACATTACATTAACCAATTAAGTTGTAAGCTTTACCACTTTTACTGGTCAAAGCACTCTTTTATGAAGCTATAAATTTTCGTTATGAAAAGTAGCTGAAATCAATAATTGCAGGGTGCGAGATACCGCAGGCAGTTACACGTTGCAACCTACAACCTTAAGCCTGCCAACTTACACAATTTTTTCCACTTTTCATGCCCCTTTCGTCATAGAACACCGAATTTTAAGCCCTTTATCTGAAGCCTCAGTCCGCGATAAAAGCAATGAAACAAACCAATCCTATGCGGAATTAACACACGCCATAAAGTTGCATGAATGATGAGAGAACATTACGATGAACTGATTAAAACACGCGCAATCTACAGACGTCTCAAGCAGCCGCCTTTGATCAACCCCACTTTCAAATAAATTAGCTAATAAAAGCATGACCCTACAGTACCAGTATCCAGAGCATCTTCGTCATATACTTAAAACTCTTCCATCAAGTCCTGGTGTATATATTTTCTACGGTTCGGATCAAAGCTTTCCTCTCTACATCGGGAAAAGCATCAACATTCGTAGTCGTGTTCAGTCGCATTTCAGAACACAATCTGAAGCGAAATTACTGCACATGACCACTCGTATTGAATTTCACCAAACCATTGGTGAGATTGGCGCCCTGTTACTTGAGTCCCAACTCATAAAGAATCACAGCCCACTCTTCAACAAAAGGTTACGAGTGACGAGAAAGCTTTGTTCTCTTCGTATTACTGACCAAACAACACAATTTGTATTCAGCAGCGAAACCGACTTCACAAATGTTAATGGCTTATTTGGGCTGTTTAAAACCAGGCATGCAGCTATAGACCAGTTAAGAGAGTTGGCAGACAAGGAACAACTTTGTTGTGGGGTATTAGGCCTTGAAAAGTTGACTGCTGGCAGGCCGTGTTTCCGTTTCTCGTTGAACAAATGTGCGGGTGCGTGTTGCGGGAAAGAGACTATTGAGCATCACCAGGAACGGCTTAGAAGTTCTCTTGAATCGATAAGAGTCCGGAGTTGGCCATACCCTGGACGCATTGCTATAAAAGAGAAATCAGGAGATCAAACTGAGTACCATATATTGAATAACTGGCTGTATTTGGGAACGGTAAACACTCTGGAGTCAGGTAAAGCAATGGTTACTCCCCCCTCACATTTTGACCGGGACAGTTACAAGATTCTTTGTCGATATGTTTTCCAGAGCGATGCCGTAAAAATCGTTGAGCTAGACTGACTGGCAAATTCTACTGCTCTTTGCTTCATATCTTTGTTGAGATAACCACCGTACTTACCAAACTCGGCATATATACCCTTACTGGGCGGTTTCAGCTGGTACAAATCCTGCTTTTATCGCCGGACAGATGGGACACGAGAATGCGCAAATGGTATATACGGTCTACTCTGCGTGGATTTCAGGATTAGATGCTGATCAAGTCAGTCTTTTGAATAGCAAGATTGGTAATGCATAAACGGCTACCATGTCCCTATTATGCCATTTTATCAATAAGTTAACTTGATAACGCAAGCTAAATCAATCAGTTGTAGATTAGCCACTATTTCAATGCAATAATCGGCGGCTAACAGGTAACCCTCAGAGAATGCGGTATTTGTATTCATTTTGCGCAAGGCGAAGGACTATTTTTATGAAGCTCAAGAACACCCTTCTGGCATCAGCACTGATTTCCTTAATGACGCTGTCTGCTCAGGCGGCAACGGAACTGACACCGGATCAAGCTGCAGCTCTTAAACCATTTGATCGCATTACTATCACTGGTCGTTTCAATTCGATTGGTGACGCTGTCGATGCTGTTTCCCGTCGTGCGGATAAGATCGGCGCCGCATCTTTCTATGTTCAGGGTACAAGTGATGCCAGCAGTAGCGGTAACTGGCGCGTAGTCGCTGATGTGTATCATGCTGATGCCCCTAAAGCCGAAAAGACGTCCAACCGCGTTATTAATGGTGTGACGGAGTTGCCGAAAGACCAGGCATATGCTCTTGAACCATTCGATACAGTGACAATTCAGGGCTTTTATCGCAGCCAACCTGAAGTTAATGATGCAATCACTCGTGTAGCTAAAGAAAAAGGTGCGGACTCCTTCTTTATTGTGCGCCAGATTGATGCTAACTCCGGTGGTAACCAACGTATTACCGCTTTCATCTATAAAAAAGATGCCAAGAAACGTGTTCTGCAAAGCGCTGACGTGATTCCTGCTGATTCAGAAGCAGGTAAAGCGGCGCTGGCTGCCGGTGGTGCTGCAGCCGCCAAAGTTGAGATCCCAGGGGTTGCAAGCTCCAGCACACCAAGCTCTGATGTTGGTCGCTTCTTTGAAACACAAACCACTCAAGGCGGGCGTTACACTGTAACGCTACCAGACGGCACTAAAATTCAGGAACTGAACAAAGTGACTGCCGCTCAAATGGTTCCATTTGATAGCGTGAAATTCACTGGCCACTATAGCAGCGGTACTGAAATTTCTTACCAGGTTGCAAAACGTGCGGCCAAGAAAGGTGCGAAGTACTACCACATCACTCGTCAATGGGATGAACGTGGCGGTAACATGACAATTAGCGCTGATTTGTATAAATAAGCGCAGCTTTTGTAGCAAAAAGGGTGGCTTTGCCGCCCTTTTTTTATTTCCCGAGCATTTTATGGCTCATGTCATTGCAAGCAGCGTCTACACTCCGTAAAATTCCGCGCCTTAGTGTTACCCACCATTTTTATGCATAAAAACATGATAATTATTCTGGGTCTTATTTGAATATCACGGGACTGCTATGGAAAAGAAACTTGGCCTCGCCGCATTAACTGCATTGGTATTGAGTTCGATGCTCGGTGCTGGTGTATTTAGCCTGCCGCAAAACATGGCGAGTGTAGCCAGTCCCTCAGCATTACTGATTGGCTGGGCCATTACCGGTGCAGGTATTTTGTTGCTGGCGCTGGCAATGTTGGTGCTAACCCGCCTGCGGCCCGATCTGGACGGCGGAATTTTTACTTACGCACGCGAAGGTTTTGGTGAACTGATCGGATTCTTCTCCGCATGGGGCTACTGGCTTTGTGCAGTGATCGCCAATGTCTCCTATCTGGTTATTGTTTTCTCCGCACTGAGTTTCTTCACCGATACGCCGGAACTGCGCTTGTTTGGTGATGGGAATACCTGGCAGTCGATTATTGGGGCATCGGTGCTACTGTGGATGGTTCACTTCCTGGTACTTCGCGGCGTGCAAACGGCGGCCAGTATCAATCTGGTTGCCACACTTGCGAAGTTATTGCCGTTAGGTCTGTTTATCGTTCTCGCCGCTTTGGCCTTTAAACTTCGTACCTTCACCCTAGATTTTAGCGGGATTGCGCTAGGTGTTCCCGTTTGGGAACAGGTCAAGAACACCATGCTGATTACCCTTTGGGTATTTATTGGTGTTGAGGGTGCAGTGGTGGTTTCTGCTCGTGCGCGTAATAAAAATGATGTCGGGCGAGCAACACTTCTTGCTGTGACTGCGGCATTAGGCGTGTATCTGCTCGTCACATTGCTTTCGTTGGGGGTAATTGCCCGTCCGGAACTCGCCGGTATGCGCAATCCTTCGATGGCCGGATTAATGGTCGAAATGATGGGCCCTTGGGGTGAAGTTATTATCGCTGCTGGACTTATTGTTTCAGTGTGTGGTGCCTATCTGAGCTGGACTATCATGGCCGCAGAAGTGCCATATCTTGCAGCCACACATAAAGCCTTCCCGAAGATTTTTGCTCGTCAGAACAAGAATAATGCACCGTCTGCTTCGCTGTGGCTTACCAATATTAGTGTCCAGATTTGCCTGGTTTTGATTTGGTTGACGGGCTCAGATTACAACACGCTGCTGACAATCGCTTCAGAGATGATTCTGGTTCCCTACTTCCTGGTAGGTGCCTTTTTGCTAAAAGTGTCGACCCGCCCTCTGCATAAAGCAATTGGCTTTGGGGCATGCATTTATGGCTTATGGCTGTTGTATGCATCAGGCCCCATGCATTTACTGCTTTCGGTGGTATTGTATGCGCCGGGATTATTAGTCTTTATGTATACGCGCAGCACGCATACGCATGACATCAAACTTAATTTCAAGGAAAGATCTGTCATTTTCCTGATGCTGGTGGCTGCGTTTCCTGCAACATGGGTACTGGTGAAGTAAATCACCAGAAAACAACAGTAAGGAGTCGTCGATGGAGATAACATCATCCGCCCGTCCCATTTTGATTACTGGTGCCGGTAAACGAATTGGCCTGGCACTGGCGCGACACTTCCTGGCTCAAAAGCAACCCGTCATTATCAGCTACCGTACGCGTTATCCGGCGGTAGATGAGCTAGAACAGGCAGGGGCAACTTGCCTGTTCGCAGATTTCTCAACTAATCAGGGTATTGAGCAATTTGCCCTGAACGTCACACAGTGTTGCGACGGCCTGCGTGCCATTCTGCACAATGCCAGTGCCTGGCTTCCCGAGCCCTCTCACTCGTCACCCGCTCAGACCCTGGCTGAAATGCTACAAATTCACGTTAATACCCCCTATCTTCTCAATCATCTTCTTGAGCCGCTATTGCGTGGAGGTGGGCATTCCAGTGCCGATATCATTCATTTCACCGATTACGTTGTAGAACGTGGAAGCGATAAGCACATTGCCTATGCAGCCAGCAAAGCTGCTCTTGATAATATGACTCGCTCGTTTGCCCGCAAACTGGCACCTGAAGTCAAAGTGAATGCCATTGCGCCAGCAATGATCATGTTCAATGAGCATGACGACAGCGAGTACCGAAAAGCAGCATTGAATAAATCGTTGATGAAAATAGTGCCTGGTGAACAAGAAATAGTTGGGTTAGTAAATTATCTGTTGAACAGCAGCTACGTGACAGGCCGCACCCATTGCGTAGATGGCGGCCGCCCACTTAGATAATTTTGTTTACCCTCGATTTATGGCATTAAAACCTATTGCAGTGTATGTTTTCTTTTTGATCCAATGTATCGGGCTATGAGCAAAATCGTATACGTAGAAGACGATCCTGAAGTAGGAGCGTTAATCGCCGCCTATCTCGGCAAACATGACATTGACGTTATTGTTGAAAGCCGTGGTGATTGCGCTGAAGCAACAATTCAGCAGCAGCGCCCTGACCTTGTGTTGCTTGATGTCATGCTCCCCGGCAAAGATGGTATGACATTGTGCCGTGACTTGCGTCCTCAGTGGGATGGCCCGATTGTGCTGCTTACCTCTCTGGACAGCGATATGAACCACATATTGTCACTGGAGATGGGCGCTAACGACTATATCCTCAAAACCACGCCTCCAGCCGTTCTTCTTGCACGCTTACGCTTGCATTTACGCCAACGCGTTTCTGCGCAACATACTGTCGAAAGTAGCCCTACAGCGCTCAAACCTCACAAAGCTATGCGCTTTGGTGCGTTGTGTATTGACCCGGTCAATCGTCAAGTCACCCTTGGTTCAGAGAACATCACACTTTCCACTGCTGATTTCGATCTACTTTGGGAACTGGCGACTCACGCGGGGCAAATTATGGATCGCGATGCATTGCTTAAAAATTTGCGTGGGGTGACCTACGACGGTCTGGATCGTAGCGTTGACGTCGCTATTTCACGCCTGAGAAAGAAACTCTACGACAGCGCTACTGAGCCATTTCGTATCAAAACGGTGCGTAATAAAGGCTATTTATTCGCCCCACATGCCTGGGAAAGCGAAGTTTAGGTGTTCAATATTTTATTTGCTTAACACTATAAGTAACCGTTCATTTAATGAGCGGTTACTTTGATGCAACTACTTCCTTTCGAAATCCCTCCTCATATATTTCACAGCCTCACCCGACTAGTTTTAATTGTGTAAACTTATGTATAGAAATACACCTAACTTATATGATAGATTTCTGTCTGTGATTTGCTTCAAAAAATCAGATTAATATTTCACAAAAAAACTATTTTATTATTACTTTGTGTTCTTTTTGTTACTTATCTGAATTAACAAAAAAAACTTTAAATTTCATTCACGGGCAAAAATCCGTGAATGTAGAAAAATAGCTAATTTCACCTTGCCGTAACACCGGATAACTCGCTCTGACAATCCAGTTATCTGTTTAAAAACACCATTATGAGCGTAATTGCTTCAGGTAATTTTGTGATAAAAGTGTGGCTACAAAATAATTTTTTGCATCGTTTGAATAACAGTCAAATCAAGTTATTAAACAATCGTTATGCCCATGCCATTATTGCCAGCACCATGGCTATTGTTCCCTTATCGATTGTTCGTGGTTTGGTTATCACTGCGTCGGTACTTTGTGATACTGCAGGGTTTAACCAGGCAGCTCTGTGGTTTATGCAGCTACAGATTGGTTTCTTAGCGCTAGCACCACTGGTGATGAATATCTATGTTGCGGTTCACTGGGCCGTCAGAAACCGCCTGTCGCAAATATACTGTATCGCGTTAAGCATCAGTACGTTGATGATCTTCCGACGAATCATGGATGATAACGCACAATTTTTCCTGGATATCAGCATTCCTATGGCTTTGGCCTCCGGAATAATTGGTAATGTATTACAGGAAATCGTCAGTAAGAATCTGTTAAAAATTCGCCAATGGAAGGATAACAATAACGTCACAATTGTTTCGTTTTTTGTTACGTTAATGGTAATTGCCCTATTCAGCAGCATTATAAAATTAGCTGCTGAAGCTGGCTTACACCATACAATGAATTTATTCAGCCAACTGTCACTTTATTTTTACCCAACTAATTTTCTAAATGGCATTTCATACGTCCTGTTGCGCAGTGTTCCATGGTTCTTTGGTCTACATGGCTATTATCTATTTATGGACATTGATGTTGCTTTTACTGCAGCAGCAAAATTAAATATTAATGATTGGTATTCAGGTCGTGGCGCACTCAATATTCTCAGCCCTGTCTTCTACGACATGTGGTGTAATTCTGGTGGTACAGGAAATACACTGAGTTTAGTCATCTGCATTTTAATGCAGAAAAACAGTCCGCACCGCCGCCTGTTGACCATCGCCGGGCCAATGGCATTGTTTAACATCAACGAACCACTGATTTTTGGTTTTCCGATTGTTCTCAACCCGGTAATGATTATTCCGTTCGTCCTGACCCCGTTAGTCTCTTACATCGTGGCGTACGGGGCGACTTACTATAGTTTCATCCCGCGGATTACCGCAATCGTTAGTTGGTCAACGCCAGGGCCTATCAAGGTGTGGTTAGCCAGCGGGGAATCCAGTGCTGCCGTGATGCTATATATTGCTCTTGTCGCTCTAGGCGTGGCTATTTATTACCCATTTGTCAAAAGTACATTAAAACAAAAAAGCGCTGTAAATAATGACATGGACTTACTGACCGGTGAGGTAAAAACCAGCCAACCGACAAACTTTGAGATGGTGCCTAACTACAATCATGTTGTAGAAGAAAACAGTAACCTTGAAGCACAAAGACAGATAGAAAAACTGCAAACCAGCGGTCAATTCATCCTGTATTTCCAGCCGCAGATACGTTTATCTGACAATAAAATCTTTGCCGTTGAGGTTTTGATCCGCCATCAGGATGACCACGGAAAGATAACGCCACCAACATTCCTGAAATATTATGAGCGTGCTGGTTTGATGCCGGAGATAGATTTCTGGGTGATGGAAAACGCACTGGATTATGTGCGAGAAAATATGCCTGAAACAGAGGGCATGACTCTATCGGTCAATATTTCCCCACAAACGTTGGTCGACTATCGACTTCTGCACATTGTGAATAAAGTGCTGACTAAACCATTACCTGCTGGCTGGAATCTTGAGTTTGAGATAACAGAATCACAAAAGGTTCACGAACCTGTGCGTGCCGCAGAAGTGTTAGAAAAGTTGCGCAGTCTCGGTATCAAAATCGCCCTTGATGATTTTGGTTCTGGCTATTCAACACTGCACTATTTGACCCGCTATCCGTTGGATAAGATTAAGCTAGATAGGTCGATGGTTCTCGGTTTGGCCAAGCCTGATGGGTTTAGCTTCCTGCAACAGGTAGTTAAATTATGCACGGTTGTTCAATGTGAAATACTCATCGAAGGTGTTGAAACCGAGCAAGAATTAGAACTTGTGAAAATGGCCGGCATTGAATTGTGCCAGGGTTTCTTGTTCCACCGCCCTTTGCCGGGAGAAACCGTGTGTCAACTTTTGGCGGAACAACACAAGATGGAAATGCAGCCAGGCCATACTCTGCCTGAGGTTGAAGTTATAGCTTAAGCCACCATTGTCATTAAACACCGCGTTTATACACACCAGATATTGTCAGCAGGGGCAAACCCTGCTTTCATACCCTGCCAACTGGGGTAAGAAAATTCTAAAATGACATCGCTCATATCCCCGTAGCGCTCCTGTAAAGCAGGAGCCAGTCTTCAGATACGTAATAACCCGGTGATTTTCATTGAAAAAGTTATTTATACAATTCTATCTTTTACTGTTCGTCTGCTTTTTGGTGATGACCATGCTGGTTGGCCTGGTATACAAATTCACCGCTGAACGTGCAGGTCGCCAGTCGCTAGATGATTTGATGAAAAGCTCACTGTATTTAATGCGTAGCGAGTTGCGAGAAATTCCTCCTCGCGACTGGAACCGCACCATTAAAGATCTCGACCTCAATTTATCCTTTAAGCTGCACATTGAGCCAATGGATAAATTCAAGCTTGATGAGATGACCATGCATCATCTGCGCGCAGGCGAAATTGTCGCTCTCGACGATGAATATACATTTATCCAGCGTATCCCTCGCAGCCACTATGTACTGGCCGTTGGGCCAATACCGTATCTCTTTTTCTTACACCAAATGCGCTTATTGGACGTCGCACTGATGGCCTTTATTGCTATCTCCCTCGCCTTCCCCGTATTTATCTGGATGCGACCGCATTGGAAGGACATGCTCAAACTGGAGACGGCAGCGCAAAGATTAGGGCAAGGACATCTTGATGAGCGAATTCATTTCGATAGCGCCTCAAGTTTTGAGCGCCTGGGCGTCGCGTTTAACCAGATGGCCGATAGCATTAATGCGCAAATCGCCAGTAAGAAGCTCCTGATTGACGGGATTGCTCATGAACTTCGTACACCATTAGTCCGCTTACGTTATCGCCTGGAGATGAGTGATAATCTTACCGAAGCGGAATCACTTGCGCTAAACCGCGACATTGGACAACTGGAAGCGTTAATTGAAGAATTGCTAACCTACGCACGTCTGGATCGCCCGCAAACTGAGTTACAACTGGCAAGTGTCAACGTTCCTCGCTGGCTTGATGAGCACATTGCCGACGTCAGAATTATTCATCCCCATCTCGATATCTTGCTGGATACCCCACCTAGCGGCAATTTTGGCCTGATTGACCTACGCCTGATGGAACGCGTGACAGATAACCTGGTCAACAACGCACTACGTTACAGCAATGAGAAATTACGTATTAGCCTGTGGCTTGACAGACAAACCGCGATTTTGCAGGTAGAAGACGATGGCCCAGGTATACCCGCAGAAGAACGCGAACGAGTATTTGAACCATTTGTTCGCCTCGACCCAAGCCGTGACCGCGCTACCGGTGGCTGTGGCCTTGGGCTGGCAATTGTGCATTCTGTCGCAACCGCTATGGAGGGTTCTGTAGTCGTTGATAGCGGTGCCTTGGGTGGTGCTCGTTTTCGCTTTAGCTGGCCAATTAAGACTGAATCCGCAATGTCACTGGCCTCTATCAAGCCAAGCCGCTAAAAATCACATTGTCCCCATGCCTGACTTTCGCAACACTGATGGTCAGGTTCATCTCCTTGTGTTATAAACAATAAATAGTATGTTGTAACTAATGTGGTGGCGAAATGACAAAATATGATTTGATTGAGCGCCTTAACAGTACATTTCGCGAGCTCGAGCGAGATCTCCGTCTGTTTAGTGAACAACTCGACAGCTACAGGTTGTTAGTTGGTCGCGTCTTTCAACTGCCTACGGTTGATAAAGGGAATGAACACGATGCGGTAAGCAAAATCGAGGTGACACAACGACTTGGTAGAGAAGCACATCAGGCCACCCTCGCCCATTTCACTCATTTGTTTATCCAGCAGCAGTCCGAGAAAACCAGCAGCAAAGCCGCTGTGCGCCTGCCTGGTGCGGTTTGCTATCAGGTTGACGAAACCTCCCGTCTTCAGACTCAAACCCTGGTAGTACGCATTAATCAGCGTAAACAGGAGCTTGAAAACATTATCAGTGTGGAGTCGGGGCTGCCCAGCGTGCAGCGCTTTGAGTGGGTTCACCGCCAGCTTCCTGGGCTTATCACCCTAAATGCTTATCGCTCTATTACACTGCTGGAAAACCCCACTACGTTGAATTTTGGCTGGGCAAATAAACAAATCATCAAGAATTACTCACGCCGGGAAGTTATCGAAATACTCGAAAAGAGCCTCAAAGCGAATCGCGCTGTACCGCCCTACACCCGTGAGCAATGGGCGGAGCAAATTACCCGTGAGTTAAATTCCATTACCAGCCTTTCAGATAACGTACGCTTGAAGATTAAACGACCGGTAAAAGTACAGCCCGTTGCCCGCGCCTGGTACCAGGAGCGTAAAAAACAGGTACAACATGCCTGCCCGTCACCTTTGGTGGTGCTGTGTAACCGTGATAATGGCGAAATGCCACCGGATATGGGGGAGTTACTGAATTATGATGCGGAGAATATTCGTCATCGCTATAAGCCGGATGCGCAACCACTACGGCTGGTAATCCCGCGCCTGCATTTATACAGCGAGGAATAAATGCAGGCGCGTCGGCCTTACTGTTTCATGTTGCCAACCATCTCTTCTGGTCGTACCCAGGCATCAAACTCGTCTTCACTTAGATAGCCAAGTTTCAGCGCTGAAGCTTTCAAAGTTAGCCCTTCTTTATGGGCTTTCTTGGCAATTTCTGCTGCTTTGTCATAACCAATATGCGTATTGAGTGCAGTCACCAGCATCAGTGATTCGTTCAGTAATTGCGTAATGCGGTCACGATTCGGCTCAATACCCACCGCGCAATGTTCGTTAAAACTTTCCATACCATCTGCCAGTAAACGCACCGATTGCAAGAAGTTATGAATCACCATCGGGCGATAAACATTGAGCTCAAAGTTGCCTGACGCCCCACCCATATTTACCGCCACATCGTTACCCATCACCTGGCAGCAGAGCATCGTCACCGCCTCACACTGGGTAGGATTCACCTTACCAGGCATAATTGAGCTGCCCGGTTCATTCTCAGGAATAGCGATTTCACCAATTCCACAGCGCGGGCCAGAAGATAGCCAGCGCACATCGTTGGCAATTTTCATAAGCGACGCCGCCAGCCCTTTTAGCGCACCATGCGAATGAACCAGCGCATCACAG
The DNA here is from genome assembly GCF_021282435.1 of Buttiauxella cochleicola. Classification (NCBI taxonomy): domain Bacteria; kingdom Pseudomonadati; phylum Pseudomonadota; class Gammaproteobacteria; order Enterobacterales; family Enterobacteriaceae; genus Buttiauxella; species Buttiauxella cochleicola. Next base: position 762,200 of record NZ_JAJSOT010000001.1, read on the forward strand.
GTCGCCAGTGCTTCGAATTTATTCGGCGCGGTGATAAACGGTTGCCCGGTAATTTCTGCGAGTTCTTTGGCGACGCGTACTGCGTATTCGGGATGGGTATTCAGCCCTGTTCCAACAGCCGTACCGCCTAATGCTAGTTCGGCAACGTGCGGCAGACTGTTTTCAACATGCCTGAGATTATGCTCAAGCATCGCTACCCAACCGGAAATCTCCTGGCCCAGGGTAAGCGGGGTTGCATCTTGTAAATGAGTACGGCCAATTTTAACGATGTCACGGAAGGCTTCCGCTTTACCCTGCAATGTCTCTCTCAATAGGGTTAGCTGCGGGATAAGTTGTTCGCGCACTGCAATGACAGCAGCAACATGCATCGCCGTTGGGAAAACGTCATTCGAACTTTGGCTCTTATTCACATCGTCGTTCGGGTGAACTTTTCGATCCATGCCACGCACGCCGCCAAGAATTTCGCTCGCCCGGTTTGCCAACACTTCGTTCATATTCATATTGCTCTGTGTACCCGAGCCGGTTTGCCAGATAGCCAGTGGGAATTCATCCGGGTGTTTGCCCGCCAGAACTTCGTCGGCCGCCTTAATAATGGCGTTGCCACGATCCTCCACCAGCAATCCGAGATCCATATTTACCTTCGCGGCAGCTCGCTTGGTTAATGCCAACGCGTGGATCAGCGCCGTGGGCATTTTTTCGGTGGAAATACGGAAGTGCTCAAGTGAGCGCTGAGTTTGCGCGCCCCACAGTTTATCTGCCGGGACGTCGATTGGGCCCATTGAGTCTTTTTCACTGCGACTTGATGCCATTTCATTCTCCTTAGACATAGAGCATCCCCCAAAATAATTCGAGGTGCGTCAAGGCGACAAAGGAGCTTATCCCGATGAGCTTACATAAGTAAGTGATTCGGGTAAGCGAGAGCAGCCAACACAGACGCACCACGAAGAATGAAGGGGGATAAAAAAACCGCCCTGATGGGCGGCTTGAGTGTCTTACTTCACGCACCGTGTGCATTGCGAGGCGTGTATTTTCTGGAAGAAGTCATTGCCCTTATCATCCACCAGAATAAAGGCCGGGAAGTCTTCAACTTCAATCTTCCAGATGGCTTCCATACCTAATTCCGCATATTCCACGCAATCAAGGCTCTTGATGCTCTGCTGCGCCAGAACTGCCGCCGGGCCGCCGATACTACCAAGATAGAAACCGCCATGTTTATGGCAGGCATCCGTCACTTGCTGGCTACGGTTGCCTTTTGCCAACATCACCATGCTGCCGCCGTTGGCTTGCAATAAGTCGACATAGGAATCCATACGCCCGGCGGTTGTTGGCCCAAGTGAACCTGATGCATAACCGTCTGGCGTTTTTGCAGGCCCCGCGTAATACACCGGGTGATCCTTAATGTATTGCGGCAAACCTTCGCCGTTGTCGATACGTTCTTTGAGTTTAGCGTGGGCGATGTCACGTGCCACAATTATCGTGCCGCTTAAAGAAAGGCGAGTTGAAACAGGATACTGCGCCAGTTGTTTTAGGATCTCACTCATCGGACGGTTCAGGTCGACTTTAACTGCCTCCCCTTCACCCGCCTGACGCAATTCCTGCGGGATAAATTTTCCTGGGTTGTGTTCGAGTTTTTCGATCCAGATACCATCGCGGTTGATCTTCGCTTTAATGTTGCGATCGGCTGAGCACGAAACACCCATACCAATCGGGCATGACGCACCGTGACGCGGCAAGCGCACAACACGGATATCGTGGGCGAAGTATTTACCACCAAACTGCGCCCCAAGGCCAAGGTTCTGAGCTTCTTTTAATAACTCGTTTTCAAGTTCTACGTCGCGGAATGCCTGGCCGTGTTCGTTACCTTCGGTTGGCAGACCATCATAGTATTTGGTTGAGGCGAGTTTTACGGTTTTAAGCGTCGCTTCAGCCGATGTACCGCCAATCACAAACGCCACATGATACGGTGGGCACGCTGCAGTCCCGAGGCTACGCATTTTATCGACCAGGTAATCTTTAAGGCGGCCAGGACTCAACAGCGCCTTCGTTTCCTGATAGAGATAGGTTTTGTTTGCTGAACCGCCGCCTTTGGCGATACAGAGGAATTTGTATTCAGCGCCATCAACACTGTAAAGATCGATTTGCGCAGGCAGGTTTGTGCCGGTATTCACCTCTTTGTACATATCCAGCGCCGCGTTTTGCGAGTAGCGAAGGTTATCTTCAATAAAGGTGTTATAGACGCCGCGGGAGAGCGCTTCTTCATCACCACCGCCGGTCCAGACGCGTTGGCCTTTTTTACCCATGATAATTGCCGTACCGGTATCCTGGCAGGTTGGCAAAATACCTTTTGCAGCGATTTCGGAATTACGCAGGAATTGCAGCGCGACATACTTATCATTTTCGCTGGCTTCAGGGTCATTCAGGATATCGGCTACTTGTTGCTGGTGGGCCGGGCGCAACATAAACGAGGCATCGTGGAAGGCGTGTTTGGCGAGTAACGTGAGGGCTTTAGGATCAACTTTCAGGACTTCCTGCCCTTCGAACTCTGACACGGAAACATAATCACTGCTGAGCAGGTAGTATTCTGTTTCATCTTTTTTTAACGGGAACGGTTCTTGATAATGAAAGTCTTTATTCGGCATTGTTCTCTCACTTACTACGTTAATTATTATCTTTTATACCCTTTAGATTTCAAGCCTGAGCCAACCCCGCTGTGGCTTGAAAGATAACGGGTCTAACATGCTACACAATTTTTTAACAAAAACTGAGACTAAACCGACTTTTTAATCCCCTGGTTACTTCACTGCGGATAATTGGTTTAATAGCAGTAACTTTGTTTAGATTACTATAGGGCTTGATAATGCAAAAACTCATTAACTCAGTGCAAAACTATGCCTGGGGAAGTAAAACTGCGTTAACGGAACTTTACGGCGTGGAGAACCCAGAAAACCTGCCTATGGCAGAACTTTGGATGGGGGCTCACCCGAAAAGTAGCTCAAAAATTCTTGATAATGGCCAGGCTCGTTCACTGCGTGACGTGATTGATGCTGACAAACCCGCACTGTTAGGCAAGGCCGTTGCAGAGCGTTTTGGTGAGCTACCGTTTCTCTTCAAAGTGCTGTGTGCCGATCAACCCCTTTCTATTCAGGTTCATCCTAACAAAAAAGCTTCTGAATTGGGCTTTGCCAAAGAGAATGCAGCAGGCATTCCATTAGATGCCGCAGAACGTAATTACAAAGATCCAAACCACAAACCAGAACTGGTGTTCGCGCTTACCCCATTCCTGGCAATGAATGCGTTCCGTGAGTTTAGCGATATCGTCTCTTTGCTGCAGCCCGTTTCTGGCGCACACCCTGCCATAGCTCATTTCTTACAAGAGCCAAATGCGGAACGTTTGTCACAGCTTTTCGCCAGCCTGCTGAATATGAAAGGCGATGAGAAATCCCTGGCACTCGGCGTGTTGAAGGCAGCGTTAAATAATCAGCAAGGCGAGCCGTGGGAAACCATTCGCGTGATTTCTGAGTTTTACCCGGACGACAGTGGCTTATTCTCACCACTGCTGTTGAACGTGGTGAAATTACAGCCGGGCGAAGCGATGTTCCTGTTTGCGGAAACCCCGCACGCTTATCTGAAAGGTGTGGCTCTTGAGGTGATGGCAAACTCGGATAACGTCCTGCGCGCAGGGCTCACGCCAAAATACATCGACATTCCTGAGCTGGTCGCAAACGTTAAGTTTGTGCCAAAACCTGCCGCTGAATTGCTGACTCAGCCGGAGAAAAATGGCAGCGAGCTGGACTTCCCTATTCCAGTTGATGACTTCGCCTTCTCCTTGCACGATCTCAGTTCTCAGCAAGTTCAGCTTGCCCAGCCAAGTGCGGCCATTGTGTTCTGCACTGAAGGTGAAGCAATTTTAAGCAAAGACCAGCAGCAATTGACGCTCAAACCTGGTGAGTCTGCGTTTATTTCTGCGCAAGAATCACCGGTATCTCTCAGCGGTGTAGGTCGTGTGGCTCGTGTATTCTCTAAAATCTGACTTTAAAGCAACTTACTGATCTTTTTGGGTAGGATTGCTAAGCTGTGTAGAATCAGTTTCTTCAATGCCCGCGGGCATTTCAATCATCTGCCGGAGGACTACCGGCAGATGCACTTAATATGGACTACGACAGAATGAAAAAATCACTGGTTGCAGTAGGTGTTATTGTGGCTTTGGGTGTGGTGTGGACTGGGACAGCCTGGTACACCGGTAAACAGCTCGAAGGCCGTATGGCGGAGATGATCAGCAACGCTAATACCGCATTGAATAAAGCCTCACCCGAAGCTGGCTTGACGCTGGGCTACCAGGATTACCATCGTGGTCTGTTCAGCAGCACCATGCAGTTAGTCATCAAGCCAACCGCAGGAATGACAAGCGCGATCCTCAAGCCTGACCAAACTATCGTATTTAACGAAACCATTGATCATGGCCCGTTCCCGTTTGCACAACTGAAAAAATTCAATCTGTTGCCATCCATGGCGTCAGTTCATACCACATTGATGAATAACCCAACCACCAAGCCATTGTTTGATATTGCTAAAGGCCAGTCCTTTATTGATGCCCAAACGCGCATTGGCTATAGCGGTGACACCTCTTCTGATATCAACTTGCTGCCACTGAATTATGAAAATGGCGAGCAAAAAGTTGCCTTTAGCGGTGGTGAGTTCAAGGCTGATGTTGATTCCCAGGGTGATAAAATTGCCGTGAGTGGCGAAGCGCAAAGCGGCCTGGTCAATACCGTCAATGAATACGGCCAGCACGTACAGATGACCTTTAACGGTATCAAAACCGAAGGCAATAGTGCGCGTAGCGAATTTATCGAGCGAATTGGTATCCAGAAAGCCTCGATCGACAAGTTATCCATTTCCATCGAAGGCAAAGAAATGGCCGTTGTGGAAGGTTTTAACATCAACGCCAAATCTGAGCTTCAGGAAGATAAAAAGCATCTTTCCGGCCAAATCGATTACGCGATTAATTCTTTGAAGATACAGAACAAAGATATTGGTAGCGGCAAGCTAACGCTCAAAATCGGCAATCTTGACGGAGCGGCGGTGCGCGAATTTAGCCAGAAATATAATGCTGAGTCGCAAAAATTACTGGCAGATCCTGCTGTTGCGCAGAATCCAGAAGCTTACCAGCAGCAAATTGTTGAGCTGTTTGCCGCCAACCTGCCGCTGTTGTTGAAAGGTGATCCGGTGATTACCATTGCACCATTAAGCTGGAAAAATGCTAAAGGCGAAAGCAGCTTCAATCTGTCTTTGTTCCTGAAAGACCCGGCGCAATCAACGGGTGAACCAACAACTCCGGAAGAACAACTGAACCGTGTGGTTAAATCTCTCGACAGTAAGCTGGTTATCCCAGTAGATATGGCGACTGAGTTAATGACTCAAGTTGCGCAGTTTGAAGGCTACCAGCCTGCCGAAGCAGCTAAACTTGCCGAGCAGCAAATCAAAGGTCTGGCCGCAATGGGCCAAATGTTCCGCGTGACCACTATGGAAGACAATAATGTGGTTTCCAGCCTGCAGTACTCCAACGGTCAGGTGACACTGAACGGCCAGAAAATGGCACTGGGCGATCTGTTAGGAATGTTTGGTATGCCGACTATGGGTGAGCCAGAAGCGGCCCCGGCACCAGAACTTGAAGCACCTGCCACACCAGACGCGCCTGCTGTTCCTCAGCAATAATTATGAGCGATGCCTGGCTAAGAGCCTCCCTTTAGGGAGGCTCTTTAACTTTTTCTCACCACTAATCGTGCTGGCATAATCTGACTGAGCGCACTGGTATCACCTTGTTGTGTACGTTGCAGGATACGCTGCCCAGCCATACGGCCTATCTCACGAGCAGGTGTAGAAACCCAGGTTAATGGCAAGTCATCCAGTTCATCGTCCATCACTTCAGCGAACGCTGCTAGTGCCACATGGCGGTCATAGTAACTGTCGATACTTCCCTCACCGCTTTGTCTTCCTGCGCGCAGTAAACCAAACCATGCCCCCATCGCCACAGTGCTGTTGTGGCAGAGCACAGCAGTAATTGTCGGGTTGTGCTGTAGAAGTGTGGTGATCGCGTCCGCCGCTTTTTTCTGACTCGGCTCGCATTCGATTATCCACTCACTGTGGAATGGCAAGCCGTATTGCAGAAGTGTGGAACAATAACCACCCACGCGCTCGGCGCGAGTCAAAGAGGCACCATCACCACCGAGCCAGGCAATCCGTTGATGCCCACGCTTGATCAAGTGTTCGGTGACAAGCTGAGCGGCCTGCATATTGTCAGGCCTGATAATATCGGCCTCATCGAGGTAGCTGGCGCGAGAGGCAAATACCAGGGGTAAATTTTTCTGTTGCGCAATAGTACGCATATCCGCCCCCTGTCCTGCTGCTCCGGCGACAATAATGCCATCCACTCCTTGTGCAATTAACATGTCAAAGCAACGCTGCATATGCTGCCCCTGCGCGCCACTTTGGGTCAGGAAGAGTAGCTTGCCCTGCTTTTCTAGTTCATCCGTTAAACCTGCGGTGAGCTCGGCATAAAAAGGATTGCATAGATCACGCACGATCAACCCAATAACCCCACTTTGGCCACCACGTAATGAAACAGCCTGGCGATTACGCACAAATCCTAACTTTTCTATGGCTTCATTCACGCGCAATCCGGTCGCTGGTGAAATGCGCCCTTTGCCACTGAGAACCAGAGAAACTGTCGTAACAGAAACTCCAGCGGCTTCAGCAACTTCGTTAATTGTTATTTTCTTTTCCTGAGTCGTCATTAGGCCGACGGACCCTCCATGAAACAAAATTTAGTGATAAAACGTTTAACCTCATATGAGGTATTAAGCACTCTAGTGAGCTTTAGATCTGTGAACTATAGCGCAATAAAGGCTGGTAAAACGTTTTATCATCCGCTTCGTTCTTTACCACCACCCATCTATCAACCAGGGTTTAAGGAGTCGTTATGGCGGCTAATACACCACAAAAAATTACGCTTTGGGAGTTTTTTCAAAACCTTGGCAAAACCTTTATGTTGCCCGTGGCACTTTTGTCGTTCTGCGGCATCATGCTCGGTATCGGGAGTTCACTCAGTAGCCACGATGTAGTGACTCTGCTTCCAGCATTAGGTAATCCTGTTTTACAGCTAATTTTCACCTGGATGGGGAAAGTCGGCTCGTTTGCGTTTAGCTTCCTACCAATTATGTTCTGTATCGCAATCCCACTTGGGCTGGCGCGTGAAAACAAAGGTGTAGCGGCGTTCTCCGGTTTTGTCGGTTACGCGGTAATGAACCTTGCAGTGAACTTCTGGCTGACGGCTAAAGGCATTTTGCCGACAACAGATGCCGCCATCCTGAAAGCAAACAACATCCAAAATATCCTGGGTATTCAATCTATTGATACCGGCATTTTGGGTGCAGTTATTGTCGGTGTGATTGTATTCCTGCTGCATGAGCGTTTCCACAACGTGCGCTTGCCTGATGCGCTGGCATTCTTTGGTGGTACCCGCTTTGTGCCGATTATCACGACTCTGGTCATGGGTATTGTTGGTCTGGTTATCCCGTTAATCTGGCCAGTTTTTGCCGCTGGGATCAACGCCCTGGGTAACATGATCAACAGCGCTGGCATGTTTGGGCCGATGATCTTCGGTACCGGTGAGCGCTTATTGCTGCCGTTCGGTTTGCACCACATCCTTGTTGCGCTGATTCGCTTTACTGATGCAGGCGGAACGATGGATGTTTGTGGCCATAGCGTCAGCGGCGCACTGACTATCTTCCAGGCGCAATTGAGCTGCCCAACGGTTCATGGTTTCTCTGAAAGTGCGACCCGCTTCCTGTCACAGGGTAAAATGCCTGCGTTCTTAGGCGGTTTACCTGGTGCGGCACTGGCGATGTATCACTGTGCTCGCCCTGAAAACCGTCACAAAATTAAAGGCCTGCTGATTTCTGGCGTGATTGCCTGCGTGGTTGGTGGAACGACTGAACCGCTGGAATTCCTGTTCCTTTTTGTCGCTCCTGTGTTGTATGTCATCCACGCTTTGTTGACTGGCCTTGGCTTTACCATGATGGCGGTATTGGGTGTGACTATCGGTAATACTGATGGCAACATCATCGACTTCGTCGTGTTCGGTATCCTGCACGGCCTGGCGACAAAATGGTATATGGTGCCTGTGGTTGCAGCTATCTGGTTTGCGGCATACTACGCAATTTTCCGCTTTGCCATAACCCGCTTCAACATCAAAACGCCGGGTCGTGATATCGATAACACCACCAGCGTTGAAAAAGCGATTGCCGGCCAGGTGGGTAAATCGGGTTACAATGTTCCAGCCATGCTCGCAGCTCTGGGCGGTGCCGAGAATATTGTTTCTCTCGATAACTGCATCACTCGCCTGCGTATGTCAGTGAAAGATATGTCTCTGGTCGACAGCGCAGCGCTTAAAAACCTCCGTGCCATCGGCGTGGTGCAACTCAACCAGCACAATCTGCAAGTGGTGATTGGTCCGCAGGTCCAGTCGGTGAAAGATGAAATGGCGCATCTGATGCAAACTGCTCAGGCGTAAATCATAACGGGCGCTACGGCGCCCGTTTGTTGCGAGGTAATATGTTCGATTTCTCCACCCCTGTTGACCGTCACGGAACCTGGTGTACTCAGTGGGATTATGTCGCTGACCGTTTCGGTGCCGCCGATCTCCTGCCCTTTACCATCTCCGATATGGATTTCCCTACCGCTCCAGTCATTCTTGAAGCTCTGCAACAACGTTTATCTCACGGTGTATTAGGTTATAGCCGCTGGAAGAATGAGGAGTTTCTAGGCGCGATCGCGCATTGGTATCACACTCGTTTTAACAGTGTGATCGATAAAGAGTCGATAGTGTACGGCCCGTCGGTTATCTACATGGTATCGCAACTCATCCGCCAGTGGTCTGAACCTGGCGATGCAGTGCTAGTCCATACCCCTGCGTATGACGCATTTTATAAAGCCATTGAGGGCAACCAACGCCAGGTATTTAGCGCTCCGTTGCATAAAACCGAAGGCAGTTGGATGTGCGATATGGTTGCTCTCGAAGCGCAACTGGCGAAGCCTGAATGCAAGATCATGCTGCTTTGTAGCCCGCAAAATCCTACCGGCAAAGTCTGGATACGTACTGAGCTTGAAACCATGGCAATGCTCTGCGAACGCCATGGCGTGAGGGTTATCAGTGATGAAATCCATATGGATATGGTATGGGAAGGCCACCAGCACACGCCGTGGAATGAAGTAGGCAAAGGCCAGTGGGCTCTATTCACATCGGGTTCCAAAAGCTTCAACATTCCTGCATTAACAGGTGCTTATGGCTTGATTAATGATAGTGATGAGCGCCAGAAATACTTAAATGTGCTGAAAGGTCAGGATGGATTATCATCCCCCGCCATTCTTGCCGTTGTCGCACATATCGCGGCCTATCAAGAAGGTTCAGTCTGGCTTGATGAGCTTCGAGTTTACCTGCAAAGTAATCTGCGCTTTGTCGCCGATGCGCTGAATGGAGAGTTTGCGCAACTAAACTGGCAACCGCCGGAATCCACTTATCTTGCATGGATAGATTTACGCCCATTGGGCATTGATGACAACGCGCTGCAAAAAGTGCTTATAGAGCAGCAAAAAGTCGCCATCATGCCGGGATATACCTATGGCGAGGAAGGAAAAGGATTTGTACGACTGAATGCCGGCTGCCCACGCGTTAAGCTTGAAGAAGGTGTGAAGCGCCTGATTGCGGCGATTAAATCTCTGCAGTGAAGCTAAGGGGAGAAAACTCCCCTTTTTGTTTGCGCAACGTAGCTATTTAGGTGCGTTTGTTCTTATACTGTTGCGCACTTTAATCAAAAAAAGAGTGCGACCATGATTGATACCACCCTGCCGTTAACCGATTTGCACCGCCACCTTGATGGCAATATTCGTGCTCAAACTATTCTTGACCTGGGCCGCCAGTTTAATCTGCCGCTCCCGGCTGATTCCCTTGAAGCACTTCGTCCTCATGTACAAGTTGTGGAAACAGCACCTGACCTGGTGAGCTTCCTGCAAAAACTGGACTGGGGCGTTAAAGTCCTCGCGGATCTCGATGCCTGCCGCCGCGTAGCATGGGAAAACATTGAAGATGCAGCCCTGAATGGCCTGCATTATGTCGAATTACGTTTCTCCCCCGGCTACATGGCCATGACCCATAACCTGCCGGTTGCGGGTGTTGTGGAGGCGGTGATTGAAGGCGTTCGCCAGGGCTGCCGTGATTTCGGTGTTGAAGCCCGCTTGATTGGCATTATGAGTCGTACTTTCGGTGAGGCGGCATGTCTGGCTGAGCTGGAGGCCCTGCTGGCACATCGCGACAGCATTACTGCCCTTGACCTTGCCGGTGATGAACTCGGTTTCCCGGGTAGTCTGTTCCTGAGTCACTTTAACCGTGCACGTGATGCGGGTTGGCATATCACCGTTCATGCCGGTGAAGCCGCTGGCCCGGAAAGTATCTGGCAGGCAATTCGTGAGCTGGGTGCCGAGCGTATCGGACATGGTGTTAAGGCAATCGAAGATCCAGCGCTTATGGATTTCCTTGCGGAACATGGAATTGGCATCGAGTCCTGCCTGACGTCCAATATCCAAACCAGCACGATAGCTTCAATGGAAAAGCACCCGTTGATTACCTTCCTGGATAAAGGCGTGCTGGCTACGATCAACACTGATGACCCAGCCGTCCAGGGTATCGATATTATTCACGAATATAATGTGGCTGCACCGCAGGCAGGTTTGAGTGCGGCACATATCCGTACCGCACAAGAGAATGGTTTAAGAATTGCCTTCTTATCTGATGCAGAAAAACAGGCGCTGATTGCTAAGGTTCGCGCCGCGTAGCTCCGACAAGAGCTTGAGTCAGCTTGCTGACTCAAGCTCTCTTTTTTCTTTTGCTGTTTCGCGCGCAAACCCAGTGCCATTAAGACGAGGCTTTACCCTAAGCATCAATAATAATTGATGCTATTTTTAATCGTATAGCTTTCAACTTTCGGTGGTTTGACACTTTCATCGGTGATGTTCAGCACACATTCCAGTGGGTTGAAATACCCGTCGTAATCGCAAGTTTGTTTGACCAAAGCGATAGACTTGCCGTTGAGTGTGCTCTCAGAGGTGTAATCGAGTTTTTTCTTATTGTCGCTACCGGATTTCGCCTTGATAGCCAGGGTGTCATTTTTTGCTGTAGTTACCTTACCTAACGGATATCCATCTGCGTCGTAGTTATAAACAATGGATGTCGCTTCACTGTGCGCTGCCACCACAAAACCTTTATCGTCCGTCTCATAGGTAATAGCGACACTCGGCAATTCTGCCAACTGGCATTTCCCCTGAAGCTTTACCCGTTTTTCTCGGGTGATAGCGTCAAGATAGTAATTAGCATCCAACACCAGGGTTGCCCCGGTATTGTTTTCCAGATCGTGAAATTCTAGCTCGTTGAAACACCCTTCTTCCGATATCAGGCCAACAATGCGTTTCACGACTTCGCCTTTTTCATTGATTAATGTCTGACTGAAGTCTTTTACCGGCCCACGCAGCGGGTCAAAATCAAATTCATTCGAGAAACTCGCCATTTCTGGCGTGTAAGAAAGCGTATTGTTCTGATCGTCACACCCGGCAACAGAGGCTGCCAGCGCACAGAGGATAATGATTTTCTTCACGTAATACCTGTCCCCGACTTGAAATGTAACAACAATGATGTACCCAAAATAATTCGAGTTGCAAGAAGACGGCAAGAGAGCGAGTCCCGATGAGCTTACTCTGGTAAGTGATGCGGGTGAGTAAACGCAGCCAACGCACATGCAACTTGAAGTATGAAGGGTATAAGCAAATACAACAATTTACACTGCAGATACTATTCTTACTACAGCCCCTCAACAGAAGGAAGATACGATGAAACGTTCAATTTGGCTTGGTGTATGCCTGTTGGCTGCAGCAACTCCCGTACTGGCCGCACAGACTTCCTGCGATACAGTCAAGGCCGACATTCAGCAAAAGATAATCAATAACGGTGTCCCTGAATCAGGCTTTAGCTTAACAATTGTTCCTAACGATCAAGCTGATAAGCCTGATGCCCAAGTTGTTGGCCATTGTGGTAATGATACGCAAAAAATCCTGTATACGCGTACCAGTAGCGGAAACTATCCGGTAAGCGGTGGTAGTACCCAGGATGGGTCACAAAGTGAGCCACAATAGTTATTAAAACGGATGTCGATGTCGAATGCATAGCAATTGCCAGGCAATCCGTAGAGAATGCGCGGCATAACTCGCGCAACAAGGAAGAGAATGATGTCTGAAACAACGCAACGACTGGCGACTATCGCCCTGACAGGAAGAGTGCTCGGTGCGCTTTTTTATCAAGAACCCAAAAGCCGGGATGTCGCATCACTGTATGCCTCACTTCAGGACACATCGTGGACTGAGCAATGGCCAGTGCAGCATGAAGAGCTGGCGAGTATCGCGCAGCGTATGGCGGAAGGTTTTAGCTATGAGCCAGAATCTTTGAGTGAAGCCTGGCAGCGCCTGTTCATCGGCCCGGACGCTTTACCTGCCTCGCCCTGGGGTTCGGTCTATCTCGATAAAGAACAAGTGCTTTTTGGTGATTCGATGCTTGAGTTACGCCGCTGGATGCGTAAAAACGACATCTCCAACGAGCAAGAAAACAACGAACCCGAAGATCACTTCGGTTTGCTACTGATGCTGGCCGCCTGGCTTGCTGAAGAAAGATTGCAGCCTAAAGTTGACGAACTTCTTGCCTGGCACATCCTGCCGTGGAGCGGGCGTTTCCTGGAGTTGTTTATCGCCAATGCTGAACATCCGTTCTATCAGGCGTTAGGCGAACTAACTAACCTGACACTTGCTGAATGGAGCAAAGGTTTGCAGATTCCTGTCGCACAAAAAGAGCTCTATTCCTAAGAATCTGAGTAACGGTGGATGACGTTTTCGCTTATCCACCGACTATTTCTCTAATATCAAACCGCATATTAACCCCTCATTATCCGACATTTACTCTCAGTCACTTTCCCCCGTAAAAGTTACAACGTAACTTCACTCAAACACTTTTAAGACAATTCTTTACAACCACGTTTCAAGCGAGGCGGCACAAGGCTAACTCGTTAATTTACACGCTAATCATTCGCCTGGTAATTTCCCTGTTTACTGGAATCATTCCCATTGCGTTGCTATAGGTCAAAACACCCTGCCGACACAAGGCATAACAACAAGCGACCTCAAGGTTGCTATAACGTGCACCCAGGGAGACACACTGCAATGCATAATACTTCCATCGTAAAACGCACTTTTTTTGGTGCACTGGCAATAATCGTCGTCCTCGGATTATTGATTTGGGGAATTGGCCCCGAAACTATAATCGCGCGTAAAGTGGATTTACTTTATCTCGGGCAACAACACTTAATTTTGGTGTTTAGTTCGATGGCGCTGGCTCTACTGGTGGGGATCCCGAGCGGAATTCTGCTCAGTCGCCCTGCTGCTCGCCGTTTCGCTGAATATGCGATGCAAATCTTTAACGTCGGAAATACCTTGCCGCCGCTGGCCGTCTTAGCGCTGGCGATGGTGTTTATCGGGATTGGCGACAAACCTGCAATAATCGCACTGTTCCTCGCTTCGCTGCTGCCAATTGTCCGTAATACGTACTCGGGTTTATCCGGCGTCCCTTCTTCGCTTATTGAAGCTGCCAACGGCATTGGCATGACTAAATGGCAACGCTTGTGTCAGGTCGAATTACCCAACGCATGGCCTGTCATGCTTTCGGGCATCCGTATTGCAACCGCAATTAACGTTGGCACTGCACCGCTGGCGTTTTTGATAGGTGCCAGCAGTTACGGTGAGCTTATTTTCCCGGGCATCTACCTCAATGATTTCCCGACACTGATTTTGGGTGCAGCTGCCACAGCACTCTTTGCCCTGATCCTTGATGTTGCACTCGCGGGCTTAGGACGCGTGTTAAGTCCTCACACAGTGAAATAAAAAGGAGCCCGTCATGAAACCATTTAAACCGTTACTTGCCGCACTCACCACAACGCTGCTATTCGCAGGCGCAGCAAAAGCCGAACCTATCGTGCTGGCAACAAAAAGCTTTACCGAACAACATATTTTGTCTGCCATGACCACACAGTACCTGCGTAAGAAAGGCTTCCAGGTGACGCCGCAGACCAACATTGCCACCGTAATTTCCCGTAATGCGATGATCAACAAACAGGTGGATATGACCTGGGAATATACCGGTACCTCATTGATTATTTTTAATCACATCAACAAACGTATGACCCCACAGGAGTCCTACGACACCGTTAAAAAACTCGATGCCAAACTCGGATTGGTGTGGTTGAAACCTGCCGATATGAACAACACCTACGCCTTCGCGATGCAGCGCAAACGCGCTGAAGAAGAGAACATCAATACCATGTCGGAACTGGTGGCAAAAATTGAACAAATCCGCAAAACAGACCCGGACAACAACTGGATGCTCGGACTAGACCTGGAGTTTGCCGGGCGTAGCGATGGCATGAAGCCATTGCAGCACGCCTACAACATGCCGCTCGACAGACCGCAGATTCGCCAAATGGACCCAGGACTTGTGTATAACGCGGTGCGCGATGGGTTTGTGGATGCTGGGTTGATTTACACCACCGACGGGCGCGTGAAGGGCTTTGATCTGAAAGTGCTGGAAGACGATAAGGGCTTCTTCCCAAGTTATGCCGTGACGCCTGTTGTGCGTAAAGAGACGTTAGCGGCGAACCCTGGGCTTGAGGAGGCTCTCGACACCCTCTCCGCATCACTCAATAACGATGTGATATCCACCCTGAATGCCAAAGTGGATATCGACCATGAAACCCCACAAAAAGTTGCGCAAGAATTCCTGCAGCGTAAAGGCTTGCTCTAAGGAGGCATCATGGAAACGTTACATTATATGGTTGATAACGCGGGCTATCTTGGCAGCCTGACGCTACAACACTTGTGGCTAGTCTTATTAGCTGTGGGGCTGGCGATAGTTATTGGCGTGCCGTTGGGAATTTTAATTGTGCGACACAAATGGCTCGCCACGCCCGTTTTGGGTATCGCCACCATCGTGCTGACGATCCCGTCTATCGCGCTGTTTGGCCTGATGATTCCGCTATTTTCGCTGGTTGGACAAGGGATTGGCGTATTCCCCGCCATTACCGCGGTCTTCCTCTATTCGCTCTTGCCGATTGTACGCAACACTCACACCGCATTAGATAGCCTGCCGCCCGGATTACGCGAAGCGGGACGCGGTATCGGCATGACCTTCTGGCAACGCCTGCGTTGGGTTGAAATCCCAATGGCTTTACCGGTGATTTTTGGTGGTATTCGTACCGCAGTGGTCATGAATATTGGTGTGATGGCGATTGCTGCGGTGATCGGTGCTGGCGGCTTAGGGTTGTTATTGCTAAACGGCATCGGCAGCAGCGACATCCGTATGTTGATTGCCGGTGCGGTGATGATTTGTGTTTTGGCTATTGTGCTTGATTGGTTATTGCACCGCCTTCAATTGGTGCTGACTCCTAAGGGGATTCGATAATGATTAAACTAGAAAATCTCACCAAACAGTTCGTTCAGAAAAACGGCCAGACGTTTAACGCCGTTGATAACGTCAGCCTGAACGTGCCTGAAGGCGAAATGTGCGTGCTGCTCGGCCCTTCCGGCTGCGGTAAAACCACTACGCTCAAGATGATTAACCGCCTGATTGCCCCAACCGGCGGCAATATTCTGATTAACGGTAAAAACACTAACGAGCTGGATACCGTGACGCTGCGCCGCAATATTGGCTACGTTATCCAGCAAATCGGTCTGTTCCCGAATATGACGATTGAAGAGAACATTACCGTCGTGCCGCGAATGCTGGGTTGGGATAAAGCGCGCTATAAAGAACGCGCCAGCGAATTAATGAGCATGGTGGCGCTTGACCCGAGCAAGTTCCTGAACCGGTATCCGCGTGAAATGTCAGGCGGCCAGCAGCAACGTATTGGCGTGATTCGCGCCCTGGCGGCGGATCCTCCGGTGCTGCTGATGGACGAGCCGTTTGGTGCGGTCGACCCTATCAACCGTGAAGCAATCCAGAATGAATTTCTGGAAATGCAGCGTCAACTGAAGAAAACAGTCATGCTGGTCAGCCATGATATTGATGAAGCACTGAAATTGGGTGACCGTATCGCCGTATTCCGTCAGGGGAAAATTGTGCAATGTGCCAGTCCCGATGAACTCTTAGCTAAGCCTGCCAATGAATTTGTAGGCTCGTTTGTTGGCCAGGATCGCACCCTGAAACGCCTGTTGTTGGTTCAGGCAGGTGACGTCACCGACCAACAACCGACAATTACCGCGCGTGAGTCCACACCGTTACCGGAGGCATTTTCTACTATGGATGATAACGACATGCGCTCGATAACCGTTGTGGATGGTGAAGGTAAACCATTAGGCTTTGTGAAGCGCCGCGAAGCGCGTGGGGCCATCGGTTCTTGCTCTGAGTTACTGCATCCGTTCCGCGTGACCGGGCGTGCGGAAGATAACCTGCGAATCGTGCTATCTAAACTTTACGAGCACAACATGGTATGGATGCCGATTACTGACGAAGATGGCCGCTACAGCGGTGAAATTTCGCAAGATTATATCGCCGATTACCTCAGTTCAGGCCGCACCCGCCGAGCACTGAATATTTCGTAGTTTAACAACACCAACATTAGTCGGGTTAGCGCCAGCGACATCCGACAAAACAGCAACAAACGGTGGATGACGCTAACGCTCATCCACCTTACAATACCTGGATGCACCATCTAAACCACTTCCCCGATATGAAAGGCATGCTTCGACGGCTAATATTCGCCGTCTGGATTGGCGTTGCCTCTGCATTAGTCGTCTGGCTGTTTCGCCAGTCAATGTATTTCCTTGAAGGCCTTTTCCTTGGCGACCATAGCGGAAGCCTCGTTGCAGCCGCTGCAGCACTCCCGCCGTGGCGCAGATTACTCACCCCGGCTATTGGTGGTTTACTTGCGGGCACACTACTTTGGGGCTGGCAACGCGCCACACGCCAGCGCCCTTCTGCTCCCACCGACTATATGGAAGCCATCGAAACCGGCGATGGGCGTCTTGATGTATCCGCAAGTCTGGTCAAATCGACCGCGTCATTGATTGTGGTAGCAAGCGGCAGCGCCATTGGCCGTGAAGGGGCCATGATCCTGCTGGCCACCGTGTTTGCTTCGGTATTCGCCCAGCGTTTCACCAATAAAGATGAATGGAAACTATGGGTCGCCTGCGGAGCTGCCGCCGGGATGGCAAGTGCTTATCACGCGCCACTAGCGGGCAGTTTGTTTATCGCCGAGATTCTGTTTGGCACACTGATGCTCGCCTCGCTGGGTCCAGTAGTGATTGCCGCCGTCAGCGCCTTGTTGATGACTCATTTACTCAATGACGAACAAGCATTGCTTTATACCGTGCGAGCGTTAAGCGCTCCGCAACCTATACAGTATTTGCTGATGGCAACCTTCGGTGTGATAGCCGGTGTCGCCGGGCCGTTATTACTCTGGCTGATGTCCCACAGTAGTAAATTGTTCCAACGTTTGCATTTAACGCCGCCGTTGCAACTGGCGCTGGGTGGTTTGCTGGTTGGGCTGCTTTCGCTGATTACGCCATTGGTTTGGGGAAATGGTTACAGCGTGGTGCAATCGTTCCTTTCTCAGCCTCCGGCGCTGCTGTTTGTGGCAGGGATTCTGGTTTACAAACTAGCAGCGGTGCTGGCAAGTAGCGGTTCCGGCGCGCCCGGTGGCGTGTTCACACCGACACTGTTTGTAGGTGCAGCGCTCGGAATGCTGGTCGGACAATGGTTTGGGATTTGGACGTGGAGTGGCGATAGTATCGCTATTTTGCTGGCATTAACCGGAATGGCAACGCTTTTAGCGGCGACTACGCATGCACCGATTATGTCCACATTGATGGTTTGTGAAATGACCGGGGAATTTACTTTACTCCCCGGCTTACTGCTGGCGTGCGTAATTGCTTCAGCACTTTCGCGCTGGTTACGCCCGCAAACGGTCTACAGTCAGAACGCTGCTAAGACGGGATAAATCGATGTAACTTGCCAGTTCACGCTGCTCTGCTCGAGGCAAATAAGGCAGTTCGCCCACCAGCGGTGCAGGCAATTTCTTGCTTAATACATCGATAATTTCTGCGTAGTGTGCAAGCCCTGGATTGATACGGTTTGCCACCCAACCAATCAGTGGCAAGCCATCATTGGCAATCGCCTGAGCTGTCAGTAAGGCATGATTGATGCAGCCTTCCTGAATCCCAACCACCATCAACACCGGTAACTGTTCCTGAACCACCCACTCCGATAATGGACGTAAGTCGTTCATCAGGCTGCGCCAACCGCCAGTGCCTTCGACAACAACATGATCCACCTGCCCGGCCAAACGCTGAAGCCCATCAGACAGCAGCGAATAGTTAATCTGGCAGTTATGGCTCACGCTGCTTTCTTCTTCGCTAAGAGCGATAGGATTGATGGCTTCATAAGGTAAATTGACAGTGGAAACGCTTTGTAGAACTAACGCGTCTTTGTTGCGTAGGCCCTCTGGCGTCTCTTTACTGCCTTTGGCTACCGGCTTATAGCCGACGACACTTTTGCCACTGGCTGCAAGAGCCTGCAACAAGGCGCGAGAAACCACAGTCTTCCCGACTGCAGTATCGGTACCCGTTATAAAGAAACGCGTAAGCATGACTAACTCCCAAGGTAATGCTTTAAGTACCCATCAAACTTAAGGTTGCAGGTGTGGTTATAACCCGCCCGCAGCTCAAATTATTCAGGGTATGAGTGATTAAAAATTGAATAATTCAGGAGTGAAAGTCTAAAAGAATAGTCATTCGACCAGATTGAGATAGCGCAATTTTTAGTGGATCAGGCAATGACATTAACCTTGCAGCAAGCGAATCAATAATGAGCCGTTATACATTGCATCTTTTACCAGCGCCGCGCCCGCCATTGTTCCACGATGATTGTACTGGGTACTTTCAACAACCATATGTTCGCTATATGCAGGGAGTGCTTGTTGGCGAATACAACTGGTGATTGCCGGATGCAGAATCTCTGCGGCTCGGTTAAACGGGGAACCAATCAGGATTTTTTGTGGATGGAACAGATTCACCATTATCGCAAGTATACGGCCGACGTTAGTGCCAATACCGAGAATGATATCTTTCGCTAATAGATCGCCACTTAATGCAGCATCACAGAGAGACTCGACTGTCAGAGGTTGTTCATGCAGCATGGAACCCATCGACTGGCTCATGCGAAGCTGCGCCAACTCAAGCACGCTGTCGATACTGGCAATCGTTTCCAGGCAACCGTGGTTACCGCAATAACAACGTTTGCCATAAGGATCGACTTGCGTATGGCCAATTTCAACCAGGCTGCTGCTGCCCGCATGGAGCAGGCGGCCATCGGTAATCACACCGGCTCCGACGTTATCATCAATAACAACCTGAATCACATCACGAGCGCCCTTTGAGGCGCCAAACAGCCCTTCCGCCATCGTCCAGGCGCTGATGTCATGCTGAATATAGACCGGCACACCGGTGTAGTTCTCCAGAATCTCACCGAGCGGCATATCACAGACTTCATAAAACGGCATCCGATGCACTATGCCGCGCTTGGTGTCGATAATACCCGGCATAGTGATAGCTATCGCCGTCAGGCGCTCAAGTTTTTGCTGATGGCGGATAAAGAACTGGTCAATCTGCGCGATGATTCGTTCAATAAGCGGTTGTGCGTCATTTATAGCAAGGTCAACCGTATCTTCAACTATCAGCTTGCTGCTTAAATCATGCAGGCCAAGCGAGATTTCCCCACGACTAATACGCACGGACAAGTAGTGCCATGCTTCAGTTTCCAGCATCAAACCCACTGCTGGACGGCCCCGGCTACCGGGGTCTTGAATTTCCGTTTCCTGCACCAGATGAGCTTCAATCATTTCACGAACAATTTTCGTGATGCTGGCAGGCGCAAGTTGCGCCAGGCGAGAAAGATCGATGCGCGACACCGGCCCATGGGTATCAATCAAGCGATAAACTACGCCCGCATTAGTTTGCTTGATCTGATCAATATGGCCCGGTTGACTATCAGCAACCACTTGCGACTCCCTTTATTTTCGCGCTTCGAAATAAACTTTGGGCTATGGTGAAACACTTCAAGTGAAGGAGTCAAATATTTAGGTAGGGTTGTGATTTACCGCACATAATCTGCTGTATTAACCCTCTTTTAACGTCGTTATTGACTCAGTGAGCAGCGCAGAGATGCGAAGTGCCGCCGCAGAAAGTTCACGGTGCTTTGGCCAAACCAGCCACATTTCAGATTGCGCTTCCGGCTCATCAATGGGTAGCCACACCACTTCAGATAGACGGACGCGTTTAAATGAAGCCGGAAGTATCGACACCCCTAACCCGGCGGACACCAACCCAATAATCGTCATAGCCTCGCCCACTTCCTGGGTGATGTAGGGTGAAATCCCGTGGCGTTGCAGCAGGCCGAGAATATCCTCATACAGCCCGGTCCCAACGAGCGGGTCAAAGAAGACAAAAGGTTCATGTGCGAGCTGTTGCAGTGAAATTTTTGAGCATTGGGCCAACGGATGGTCACGATGCACCATTGCCAGTAGTGGCTCACGTAGAACCAGACTCCAGTCGAGCGTATCCGGAAGCCGCGTGTTGCGCATTAAACCGAGTTCGAGTTCACCGTCGTTTAACGGTGCAATTTGCTTGCGAGTGTTGATTTCCCGCATCTGGAGATGTACGTCCGGGTAGCTGCGGCGAAATGTCGAAAGACTATCGGATACCGTTTTAATAAAGGGCGCGGATGAGGTGAAACCAATACGCAACTCGCCGGTTTCCCCTTGATGAAGCCGGGCTGCGCGCCCTGCCGCTGCATCAACCTGGCTTAAAATCTGCCGGGCATCTTGCAAAAACTGGCTGCCTGCGGCGGTCAGATTCACGCTGCGATTAGTTCTCGCCAGTAGACGCGCACCAATTTGCTGTTCCAGGATTTGAATTTGCTGGCTCAAAGGTGGCTGAGAGATACGTAAACGCGCGGCAGCCCGTCCAAAATGCAGCTCTTCAGCAACGGCAATAAAGTAACGCAGATGGCGCAATTCAATATTCATACTTTTAAAATATTAATTGAGATTATTAATATATTAGACAGAACAATTACAATTTTCTACTCTGAAAAGAAGACTTCATTTGTGGATTTTTAAGGACCGATTTTGAGCCGTACAACCCTCGTCAACACCGCCCCGGCAGCAGATATTGACGAAAGACGATCTCCCCAGCCGGTCACTTACATCAAGCGTGGTTCACCTCAATTTATGCGCGTTACGCTTGCGCTCTTTTCCGCAGGACTTGCCACCTTCGCGCTGCTTTATTGTGTACAACCAATACTGCCGGTTCTTTCTCATGAATTTGGAGTCTCACCGGCCAGTAGCAGTATTTCGCTATCTGTTTCTACCGCTATGCTGGCGATTGGGCTGCTCTTTACTGGCCCGCTGTCTGATGCCATTGGTCGTAAACCCGTGATGGTTACGGCGCTATTACTCGCCTCATGCTGCACGCTGCTTTCAACCATGATGACAAGTTGGCATGGCATATTGGTGATGCGTGCCCTGATTGGGCTGTCTCTTAGCGGTGTTGCTGCGGTTGGTATGACTTACCTGAGTGAAGAAATCCACCCAAGCGTAGTGGCATTTTCGATGGGGCTGTATATCAGTGGGAACTCGATTGGTGGCATGAGTGGCCGCCTGTTAAGCGGCGTGTTGACCGACTTCTTTAACTGGCGTATTGCCGTTGCGGCTATTGGCTGCTTCGCACTCGCGTCAGCGTTAATGTTCTGGAAAATACTGCCAGCCTCAAAACATTTTCGCCCTTCTTCGCTGCGGCCAAAAACGCTGTTTATCAACTTCCGACTGCACTGGCGTGACCAGGGGCTACCGCTGTTATTTGCGCAAGGCTTTTTGCTGATGGGGGCGTTTGTCACCCTGTTTAACTACATTGGTTATCGCCTGATGCAGGGGCCGTGGTATTTAAGCCAGGCGGTGGTCGGGCTTTTGTCGGTAGCGTATTTGACCGGAACATGGAGTTCGCCAAAAGCCGGGGCAATGACCGCAAAATTTGGCCGAGGCCCGGTGATGGTCTTTTCCACCGCGGTGATGCTGGCAGGCGTGGTGTTAACGGTCTTTTCACCGTTGCCGATTATCTTCATCGGCATGCTGCTCTTTTCTGCTGGATTCTTCGCCGCACACTCCGTCGCCAGCGGCTGGATTGGCCCGCGAGCTAAACGCGCAAAAGGGCAAGCCTCGTCACTTTATTTATTCAGCTATTACCTTGGTTCAAGTCTTGCCGGGACGCTCGGCGGTGTGTTCTGGCACCAGTTTGGCTGGCCGGGAGTCGCGAGTTTTATTGGCTCACTCCTGGTCATCTCCTTAATGGTGGGGACACGTTTGCATCATCGCGCACAATAACCCCGTTACGGCCTCGTTTTCGGGATGGCTTTTTGCTATTTTCGCAGCGTAAACCATCTCTTTATGAGGCTCTATGGAAAAGCAAAACTATAATCATCTCACCCGCACCTTCCAGCGTCTTTCCCGTTTTGGACATCTCTCAGCCATCGCTGGCTGGGATATGTTCACCAATATGCCACCGAACGGCAGCACAGCGCGCGGCGAAGCCCTGGCCGAACTGAGTGTTTTGCAGCACCAAATCCTGACCGATAAAAAAATCGCCACGCTATTGCAGGCCGCGGTTCAGGAAAATTTGAATGATGTAGAACGTGCAAACCTGCGTGAAATGACACGCCAGTACCAGGAAGCCATTCTATTACCCGCCTCACTGGTAGAAGAAAAATCGCTGGTTGGGACGCGCTGTGAACATGGCTGGCGCACGCAACGCCCAGCCAACGACTGGCAGGGTTTTTCTACCAATTTAAAAGAAGTGGTTCGTGTTAGCCGTGAAGAGGCGAAACTGCGCGCCGAAGCAAAGGGGAAATCCCCATACGACGCGCTGTTAGACATTTATGAACCAGGGATGACCAGCGCTAAACTTGACGTTCTGTTTGGCGACTTGCGCACCTGGTTGCCAGCATTGCTGCAAAAAGTTGTCGATAAACAAGCAAAAGAGTCGGTCATCACTCCTGTTGGCCCATTCGCCACGCACGACCAACGCGAGCTTGGCCTGGAAACCATGAAGTTGTTGGGCTTTGATTTTAACGGCGGCCGGCTTGATGTTAGCGCGCATCCGTTCTGTGGTGGCGTGCCGGAAGATGTACGCATCACCACACGTTACGATGAAGCAGATCTGGTCAGTGCACTGTTTGGCGTTATCCACGAAACGGGCCATGCGCGTTACGAGCAGAACCTGCCACGTGAATGGCTCGGTCAGCCTGTTGCTCTTGCGCGTTCCACTGCGATTCATGAGTCACAAAGTCTCTTCTTTGAGATGCAGTTGGGTCGCAGCAAAGAGTTCCTTAAACTGCTGCTACCGATGGTTACATCGCGCTTTGGCAAACAACCTGCGTTTGAGACGGCAAACTTTATTGCCGTTAACCAGCGTGTTGAGCGTGGTTTTATCCGCGTTGATGCGGATGAAGTGAGCTATCCAGCCCATGTTGTGTTGCGTTACGAAATTGAGCGCGCGCTGATTGACGGCGAAATTGAAGTGGAAGACATCCCGGCACTGTGGGATGAAAAAATGCAGCAATGGTTGGGACTTTCTACCAAAGATAACTTCCGCAATGGCTGTATGCAGGATATTCACTGGACTGACGGTGCTTTCGGTTACTTCCCTTCGTACACGCTGGGCGCAATGTATGCCGCTCAATTGTTCAATGCTGCAAAACTTGCGCTGCCGCAGCTCGAAAGCGATATTGCGGAAGGAAACTTCAGCGCATTGTTCGACTGGCTACGTCAGAATATCTGGCAACACGGCAGTCGCTTCACAACGTCAGAGTTGATTACCAATGCAACCGGGGAAGATCTTAACCCGTTGTATTTCCGTAGGCATTTAGAAGCGCGTTACCTTTAATCTTCCTCACCTGTCCGCGCCCTAAATAATTCGGATTGTAGGGGGGATTAGCGTTAACGACATCCACCATTGACGCAGGTTATGTCGGATGTCGCTGCGCTAATCCGACCTACGAAGGAATTTCGTCATCAATTCCCCGGCGTGTACAAACCGTTACACGCCGAAACCAATCACTCACTGAACGCATTGATCCACAAGTCTATAGTTCATCTCAACGGCCCCGCAGGGCTTCAAAGAAACATAAATTCAAACATGAATTGAGGATGTCGAGATGAATAAAGTACTAGCTCTGGTTGTTGCCGCTGCAATGGGTCTGTCTTCTGCTGCTTTCGCTGCTGAAACTACTGCGACTCCAGCTCCTGCTACCACTTCTGCTGCAGCTAAAGCCCCTGCTGCAAAAACTACTCATCATAAAAAGCACAAAAAAGCAGCTACCGAGCAGAAAGCACAAGCCGCTAAAAAGCACAAAAAAGAAGTGAAGAAAACTGAAGCAGCAAAACCTGCGCAGACCGAACAGAAAGCTCAGGCTGCTAAAAAACACAAAAAAGCAGTAACCAAAACTGAAGCGGCAAAACCAGCTGCACAGAAAGCCCAGGCTGCTAAAAAGCACCACAAAAAACCTACCGCTAAAACTGAAGCAGCAAAACCTGCAACTCAGCCAGCTGCATAAGGTTATCGGGGTTATCCCGAAAGCATAGCCACACTACTAACCTGCATAATTCGAGTTGTCGGCAGGTGGCAAGCAAGTGAGTCCCCAGAAGCGTAGATAACTATGTGACTGGGGTGAACGACCGACGCCAACACACCGATAACCTGAAGTATGACGGTTAAAAACACCCGGTTCGCCGGGTGTTTACTTCCGGAGTCTGGATGATGTTGCGACGCTACAGCTTTGAAATCATCCTCACGCTGCTTATTCTTTGCGGCATTATTACGCTAAGCTTCTGGCTGTAATGACTTTTTACTCCCACTTTTTGTGCGACCCGTCTATAGTTAGTCCATTCGCTGGGTTTATATAACAATCAAAATTAATCGCCCCACAGAGAGTGATATGCGCAAAAAAGTTGTGATGTTGTTAGGTGTACTGTGCTTGTTGCCTGCCCTTTCTCATGCTGATGACGAAAGTGCTGCAAATGTCAAAACGCTGTTTTTTGGCAAGGATGACCGCACAAGAGTGAATGATCCCGCAACACCGCCGTGGGATGCTATCGGTCAACTTGAGACGGCCAGCGGCAATCTTTGCACCGCGACCTTAATTTCCCCTCACCTGGCACTTACCGCCGGGCACTGTTTGCTACAACCACCCCGTGGAAAACCCGATAAAGCCATCGCTTTGCGCTTTGTATCTAATAAAGGCAAATGGCGTTATGAAATTCATGATATTGAAGGCCGGGTTGAATCTACGCTGGGTCGTCGCCTTAAACCCGATGGTGACGGTTGGATTGTCCCCGCCAGTGCGGCGCCTCATGATTTTGGTCTGATTATTTTGCACAACCCGCCTTCTGGTATCACGCCGTTGCCATTGTTTGAGGGTGACCGTGACGCACTAACTGAAGCGCTTAAAAATCAGAATCGTAAGGTCACACAGTCGGGTTATCCCGAGGATCATCTGGACGATCTCTATACCCATAACGATTGCCTGATTACCGGCTGGGCACAGAAAACTGTACTCTCACATCAGTGCGATACTTTGCCTGGTGATAGTGGCTCACCCTTGATGCTGAAAACGGAAAATGGTTGGCAGCTGATTGCGGTACAAAGCTCAGCGCCTGCTGCGAAAGATCGTTATCGGGCTGATAATCGTGCGATTTCTGTGACCGGGTTTCGTGACCAGCTACAGAGTTTAGCCAGCCAATAATTTCACCGCCGGGTATCACTCCCGGCGGTTTTCTTTTAAGCCAGTTTGATTAGCACCATGCCCGCTAGTAATAAAACCAGCCCCACCCAGCCTTTACGATTTAGCCGCTGGCCGAATAAAATCCAGCCCGCCGCCACGGTGGCGATAATGCCGAAGCCACCCCATAGTGCATAAGCTACCGACAGCTCAATTCCTTTTACTGCCTGCGCCAGCGCGCTGAAGGCTGCCAGAACTGCACACAGCGACAATATGCCATAGCCAAAACGGCGAAAACCATCAGAGTGTTTCAAGAAAATATTAGCGGCAATTTCTAACACGATTGCCAGGAACAGCCATAGCGCGTGAACCCATTCAAATGATTGCATGTTCGCTCTCCTTTGCTGGTTTTACCGTTCGCGTTTTTTTAGCGCTGGTTCCCGATTTAATCAAAGCAATTCCCACCACCAGCGTGGTCAGACCGATGATTTTCAGTAGCGAGATCGATTCGTCGAACAACAGAACACTGAAAAGGGTAATAAATAAAATACCAATTCCTTCCCACATGGCATACGCGACGCCAAGGGCGATTTTTTTAACCGAAAATGATAATAAAATATAAGACAAGGTGATCATCAACAGCATAAAAATATAGCCGAGATTATCATCACTGACGCTGGACCATTTCATGGATAACGTGCCGGTAATTTCGGCAATAATAGCCAATGCTAATAATATCCAATAGATCATGATTCCTCTCCTGATAGAGAAAATAGCCGTACTAATGCTTGTAATGTGCTAAATAAAGCGCACAAGCCGAATAAAAAATAAGCTTATTTACCCGCAATAATTCGTGTACCAGTAAGGCGACAAGACCGTAAGCAAGCGGGTGCAGTCAACGCAACTGGGGTGCGAAGTATCAAGGGAAAAACAGGAGAGCGAATCTACAGCGCGTTACGCCAGTGTTGTTCACCGGAAAGCGAAAAAGCAGAAGAGAAAGATGGGGCTTGATGGGTTATTAA
This sequence comes from Buttiauxella cochleicola, assembly GCF_021282435.1. Taxonomy (NCBI): domain Bacteria; kingdom Pseudomonadati; phylum Pseudomonadota; class Gammaproteobacteria; order Enterobacterales; family Enterobacteriaceae; genus Buttiauxella; species Buttiauxella cochleicola. The sequence continues at coordinate 789,191 of NZ_JAJSOT010000001.1, forward strand.
CATTTTGAACAGCTTGTTCATAAGCATAATGTCCATAGTTTTCACAACGTATCCGCGGTGTTGCTTCTCATCAGTTGCGGATAGTAAATTGTCCTCAGTAGTCAAACACGCTGAATTTGTACCATATTTCGCAAGATGCCTGACTTCCCTTTTCAATTCTTTACGCTTGAACAGCAGAAAATAAGTGTATACCCCTCCTTTCCTCACCCGTACTATATACACAATTAAGGAACGGATTATTCTGATGGAGACCGTCAATAATGGCAAAACCCATTATTACGTTAAGTGGATTAAAAGCAGTCATTATGTTGGGGATGTTAGTCATCATCCTTGCGGGTATAAAAGTGGCTGCCGAGATCATCGTGCCATTTATTCTGGCACTGTTTATTGCCATTATCCTCAACCCAATGATTCGTCGTCTGGAGCGCATACGGGTACCGCGCGTGCTGGCGATTACCTTCGTCATTTCAGTAATTATTTTCTTTATGGCTGTGTTACTCGCCTACCTGGGAACCACGCTTAATGAGCTGACGCGCACGCTGCCACAATACCGTTCCTTGCTAATCTCCCCTCTGCAAACATTGGACCCGTGGCTGCAACGGGTCGGGATTTCTGTGTCGGTGGATGAACTGGTTAAGTATATCGATCCTAACGCGGCAATGACGTTAGTCACAAGTCTTATTACGCAGCTTTCCAACGCGATGACCTCAATCTTTTTGCTGCTTTTGACCGTCGTATTTATGTTGATTGAAGTACCGCAATTGCCGGTAAAGCTCCAACAATTGATGTCTCGGCCGGCAGAAGGCATGGGTGCTATCCAGCGAGCTTTAGACAGCGTCAGCCATTATCTTGTACTAAAAACCGCTATCAGCCTGGTGACGGGATTGGTGGTCTGGATAATGTTAGCCATGCTGGATGTGCGTTTTGCCTTTGTCTGGGGGCTACTCGCTTTCTCGCTCAACTATATTCCCAATATTGGCTCCGTTCTCGCAGCAATCCCACCGGTTGCACAGGTGCTGGTATTTAGTGGACTGTATGATGCGTTGCTTGTCGTTGCTGGTTATCTGGCCATCAACCTGGTGTTTGGCAATATCATCGAACCACGCATGATGGGGCGAGGATTGGGTTTATCGACTCTGGTGGTTTTCTTATCGTTGATTTTTTGGGGCTGGCTTCTGGGCCCGGTGGGAATGCTACTGTCGGTTCCACTGACTATCGCGGTGAAAATAGCACTTGAACAAAACGAGGGTGGCAAGAGTATTGCCGTGCTGTTGAGCGATGTGACCAAAAACTAAAGAGCCATAGCCGCTCCGGATAACAGAGCTGCTATGGAGTGAGACTACATACTGTAACCCGGTTTTTTGGCCAAAGTATCCAGTGCCGGAGCTATCTCTTTATCGTAGACATCCTCTTTCCAGCGATCTTTCTGGATAGGTGTTAGCGCAACAGAGAGCGACTCGTCAGATGAATTAAAGTGCTTCTTCAGCACGGCACAAATATCAGCGGCAAGCGCCTCTTTTTGTTCTTCAGTCAACTCACGCGGGAAGTGTTTTACGGTGATATGCGGCACAACAGATCTCCTTTGAATGGCGAACTCTATTCTTACGTTAAACAATCAGGTTATAGCAACAGAAAATCATTTGGGGCAGATGGGGGCAAACTCATCAAAGCTGATACCGTACTGCTCGTGGTCCAGTCGCAAGCCAAACTTTTCTTGCAGTAGTTGATACACAGCCCTCTCATCTGCCATTTCTTCGCGTTGCTCACCGCTAAACTGCCGGTTACTCAGCGTTAACGTTGTGCCATCGGGTTTATGCAAACACAACATTAAATGATGACGGAAATACGATTCAGGCCAGGTCGAAACATAGTGATTTGCGACCTGAAAATCACTGAAATATTGGGGTTGCAGATCAAACCGATACAGAGGCATCCAGCCATCTTGTTGTTTGATGCTCAGCAAGTAATCGCCGTCCAGATGCGTTAAGCGATAGACACCATGCGCCGTAGGCTGCTCAACATCAGTTTCCAACCGCAAAGGGGAAGTCAGCGTTTTCCCGCCAAATCCTACATCAGCCAGATAACGCTGTTGATTTATCGTCACCAGCAATAGGCGGTGCGTTCTTGGTGGCATTTCAGGCGGTTGCGTGATCAACACTCTCGCCGCCAGGTCTTCCACTTCAAAACCAATGTCTTCAAGCGCTGCGCGCAGCAAAGCATTTTGCTCATAGCAATAACCTCCTCGACCAGCAACGACGAGCTTTTCAAAAACATTATCGAGTTCAAGCCTGATGGTTCGACCAAGAAGCGCATCTAAGTTTTCGAAAGGAATGGAACAAGCATGCAGCAGATGAATACGTTGCAAGGTTTCTAAGGTGGGTATGGCTTCACCATAAAAACCGATACGCGCAAAATAGGTTTGTCGCTCGAAAGTCATTATCTCAACCTCTTAAAATCCGATGTCTTTACTATAAAGCGTTTTTTTCATGGCAAATGATCGATAATGCTCTGGCTACAACAGGCCTGTAGACTATTCCCCGGAAATTAAGTGCCAGAAGGATGCGCCATGAAACCCAAGTCGATGACTCTCTATGATGTGGCAAAACACGCCAATGTTTCCTATCAGACCGTTTCACGGGTTATCAATCAGGCAGAGCACGTTTCTGATAAAACGCGCCGTAAAGTCGAAGCAGCGATGCAAGCACTTAACTACGTTCCTAACCGGGTGGCGCAGCAACTGGCTGGAAAACTAAGCCAAACGATTGGGCTTGTGACCAGCAATTTGTCCCTCCACGCTCCGTCGCAAATCGCCGCAGCCATTAAGTCTCAGGCCAGCAAACTCCACTTTAACGTGGTGATATCGATGATTGAGCAGCCTGATTTGAGTGCCTGCAAAGGTGCAGTGAATAGCCTACTCTCCCAGCGGGTTGATGGGCTGATTGTGAATATTCCTCTGGAAGATGACCAGGTTCGAGCCATCACTGACATGTGCGGCAATGTGCCGGTATTGTTCCTCGATGTCTCCCCGACTCTCAATACCCACAGCATCACATTCGATGCCACCACCGGCACGCAGTTGGCAGTAACTCATCTCGTCCAACAAGGCCACCAGCATATTGCTTTACTGAGCGGGCCGTTGACCTCAGTTTCAGCCCGCCTGCGTCTGGAAGGTTGGCAACAGGCTCTGGCAAAGCATCAGCTGATGGCTATCGCGCAACTGCAGGGCGACTGGAGTTCAATCTCCGGTTATCTCCAGACACTGGCGCTCATTAGTACGGGATCGAAGTTTACCGCCCTGCTGGTCGCTAACGATCAAATGGCGTTAGGTGCATTACGTGCCTTCAATGAGTCAGGCTTATCCGTTCCTGGGCAAGTCTCAGTGGTGGGTTATGACGATACCGAAGACAGCGCCTGTTTTATCCCGCCGCTCACTACCATCAAGCAAGACTTTAAAGCACTGGGGAATACCAGCGTTGACCAACTGATTGCCCAAATCCGCACGCCCGCTTTACCGGGCCTTGCCACCGTTCTTCCCGTCACGCTTATTGAGCGTAAAACGACGGCAGCACCAAATGCTGAAACTGTGTCACCACAAGCCCTGGCCGATGCGCTTGCGGTACTTGCCCACCAGGTCGCGCGTCTGAAGTAATTTTTGTGAATCGCCTCACCTGAAGTTGTTTTACTGCTTTACATCTGCGCAGGTAAAAAACATATTAATTAATAATTGTGAGCGCTTCGCAAAAATGTAAAGGAACATCAAGTATGACCATCAGATCGGGTTCTGTTGCGGCCACTTTGGCCGCGATCCTTGGGCGACGCGACTGGGAGAACCCAGCAGTGACGCAATTAAATCGCTTGCCTGCCCGCCCACCATTTTCCAGTTGGCGTGATGCTCTCGCCGCGCGCGACGACTCATCATCTGAAAGTCTGCGCAGTCTTAACGGTAAGTGGCAGTTTAGCTACTTCACTCAGCCCGAGTGTGTTCCCGAAAGTTGGCTTGAGGTTGATTTAGCCGATGCTCAAATCTTACCAGTCCCATCAAACTGGCAAATGCATGGCTTTGATGCCCCGATTTATACCAATGTCACCTATCCCATTCCGGTTACACCGCCATTTGTGCCACAAAACAACCCAACCGGATGTTACTCGCTCACATTTAACATCGAACAGTCATGGCTTGATGATGGTCAGACGAGGATTATTTTCGATGGTGTGAATTCGGCATTTCATCTTTGGTGTAACGGCCACTGGATCGGGTACGGACAGGATAGTCGCCTGCCCTCTGAATTTGACCTCAGTGAAGTCCTTCATGCGGGGCAAAACCGCATTGCGGTGATGGTGCTACGTTGGTGCGATGGAAGTTTTCTGGAAGATCAGGATATGTGGCGCATGAGCGGTATTTTCCGCGATGTGACGCTACTGCATAAACCTTCCACCCAGTTGAGCGATGTGCACATTGCCACCCATTTAAACGAAGATTTCAGCCATGCGATACTGGAAACAGCTGTTTCGGTGAAAGGCGAAACCGACGGCGCGTTACAGGTAAAAGTGCAGCTGTGGCACGGTGACGAATGCGTGAGTGAGCGGCAACAAGCGCTGGCCAGCGAGATTATTGATGAACGTGGAGCATATAACGACCGCACTACCCTCCGAATGCCTGTCGCAAACCCTCTGCTGTGGAGTGCGGAAATCCCCAACCTCTATCGCGCTGTCGTTATTTTGCTGGATAGCGCAGGCGCGACAATAGAGGCAGAAGCTTATGACGTGGGTTTTCGTAAAGTCGAAATCCATCAAGGGTTGTTGAAACTCAACGGCAAACCTTTGCTGATTCGCGGTACCAACCGCCATGAACATCACCAGGAATTTGGCCAGGTGATGGATGTGGAAACCATGCGCCAGGATATTCTGTTGATGAAGCAGCACAACTTCAACGCGGTGCGCTGTTCCCATTACCCAAATCACCCGTTGTGGTATCGCTTGTGCGACCGTTACGGCCTGTACGTGGTGGATGAGGCAAACATTGAGACCCACGGAATGGTGCCGATGAATCGCCTGAGTGACGATCCTGGCTGGCTGCCCGCGATGATGGAACGTGTCACACGTATGGTGAAACGCGATATTAATCACCCATCAATTATCATCTGGTCGCTTGGTAATGAGTCCGGTCACGGTGCCAATCATGATGCGCTTTATCGCTGGATAAAATCTGTCGACCCCACCCGCCCAGTGCAGTACGAAGGGGGTGGTGCCAACAGCGCGGCAACCGATATTATTTGCCCCATGTATGCCCGCGTCGACCAGGATCAACCCTTCCCGGCGGTGCCTAAATGGTCAATTAAAAAGTGGATAGGTATGCCGGATGAAACCCGCCCGCTGATTCTTTGCGAATATGCCCACGCCATGGGCAACAGTTTTGGCGGCTTCCATAAATACTGGCAGGCATTCCGCCAGCACCCGCGGCTGCAAGGTGGTTTTGTCTGGGACTGGGTCGATCAATCGCTGATTAAACGCGATGAAAATGGCGAACCCTTCGCAGCCTACGGCGGGGATTTTGGCGACAAACCTAACGATCGTCAGTTCTGCATGAACGGCCTTGTTTTTGCCGACCGCACAGCGCATCCGGCACTGTATGAAGCACAACAAGCACAACAGTTTTTCCAGTTTGAACTTCATCGTGAAACCCCGTTGCGCCTCGAAATAACCAGCGAGTACCTTTTCCGCCATAGCGATAACGAACGCCTGATTTGGCAGGTTTCGCAAGCGGGTGAACGGCTTGCTGAAGGCGAAGTGCTGCTTGATATCGCGCCAGCTGGAACGCAGACAATTACCTTTGATTCACTGCCAACCATCGTGCGTGGCGGTGACGTGTGGCTGACCGTAAAAGTGCAGCAAATCAACGCCACAGACTGGTCAGATGCCGGGCATATTTGTGCATGGGATCAGTGGCAACTGCCGAGTATTCTCAGCGCAACCCCGCTGCCTTTTAATGGTAAAGCGCCAGAACTAACAACCAGTAACTGCCATTTCGATATTCACCTCGGCCTGCATCACTGGCAGTTCAACCGCGAAACTGGTTTGTTAAACCAGTGGTGGAAAGCACAGCAACCTGCGCTCATCACACCGCTGCAAGATCAGTTCACCCGCGCGCCGTTAGATAACGATATTGGCGTCAGCGAAGTGACGCGCATTGACCCGAATGCGTGGGTCGAGCGTTGGAAGGCAGCAGGAATGTATGAGCTTGAGTCGCGTGTGGAGAGCTGCGAAGCGGAGGTTCTGGCCAATGAAGTGCAGCTGCGCACCGTTCATAGCTGGCATCACCATGGTAAAACGCTGTTTATCAGCCGTAAGCTTTGGCGAATTGACTGCCAGGGCGAACTCCACGTCAGCGTAGATGTTGAAATTGCTTTTGGCACACCTCCACCTGCACGCATTGGCCTGACCTGCCAGTTAGCGGAATTGTATCCTGAAGTGAGCTGGCTCGGGCTCGGGCCCCATGAAAACTACCCCGATCGCAAGCAATCTGCCCTCTTCGATAGTTGGCAGCTTCCACTGGAAGAACTGTACACACCGTATGTTTTCCCAACGGAGAATGGCTTGCGCTGCGATACCCAAACATTGGAATACGGCGGCAACCAGTGGCGCGGGAATTTCCACTTCAATATCAGCCGCTTTAGCCAACAACAACTGCGCGAAACCTCACATCGCCATTTGCTTGTTGCGGAAACAGGCACCAGTTTAAACCTGGATGGTTTCCATATGGGTGTTGGTGGCGATGACTCCTGGAGCCCAAGCGTTTCACCGGAATACTTGCTTGATAAGCAGCATTATCACTACCAGTTAAGTTGGCAACGCCGCTAACGTCCCTTCTTCAGCGATGGCCTGTGTAGTTGCAGGCCATCTTCGAATAACCGCTACAATCTGTACTCTTTGAAAAAAGGCATTAGCGTCCTTAACCATTTATGGATAGGATCTGTCGCCCTATTTTGTCATGACGTTGAAGTTATAAAAATGTCAGGCATTACACAGGGGTCTTTTAAACAAAGGAACAGGGTCTACATGAACACAACACACAAAACGGAAGCGGAAAAGCACGCAGCTAAACGCCGCTGGCTTAATTCGCATGATTCCGGGTATCACAAAGCAATGGGTAACCGCCAGGTACAGATGATTGCCATCGGCGGCGCAATTGGCACAGGGCTTTTCCTGGGCGCTGGCGCACGTCTACAAATGGCAGGCCCGGCTCTGGCAATCGTCTATCTGGTCTGCGGCATCTTCTCTTTCTTCATTTTACGCGCGCTAGGTGAACTGGTACTTCATCGCCCTTCGAGCGGCAGTTTTGTTTCTTATGCCCGTGAGTTTCTCGGTGAGAAAGCCTCCTACGTGGCAGGCTGGATGTACTTCGTGAACTGGGCAATGACAGGCATTGTCGATATCACCGCCGTGGCACTTTATATGCACTATTGGGGCGCTTTTGGCGATGTCCCGCAGTGGGTATTTGCTCTCGGTGCGCTGGGTATTGTCGGTGCCATGAATATGATCGGCGTGAAATGGTTCGCAGAAATGGAGTTCTGGTTTGCGCTGATAAAAGTCCTCGCAATCGTCGCCTTCCTGGTGGTCGGAACGGTGTTCCTTGGCAGCGGGAAAATGCTTGATGGCAACACGACAGGTTTCCACTTAATTACTGATAACGGTGGTTTCTTCCCGCATGGGTTACTGCCTGCATTAGTGCTTATTCAGGGCGTGGTGTTTGCTTTTGCTTCAATCGAACTGGTGGGGACGGCAGCGGGTGAATGCAAAGATCCAAAAACAATGGTGCCAAAAGCGATTAACAGCGTTATCTGGCGTATCGGGCTTTTCTACGTCGGCTCCGTGACATTGTTGGTTTTATTACTGCCCTGGAACGCCTACCAGGCAGGGCAAAGCCCGTTTGTGACATTTTTCTCTAAACTCGGTGTGCCATATATTGGCGACATCATGAATATGGTGGTTCTGACTGCTGCGCTTTCCAGCCTAAACTCTGGCCTCTATTCCACCGGGCGTATTTTGCGCTCAATGTCGATGGGTGGCTCAGCACCTCAGTTCATGTCGAAAATGAGCAAGCAGCATGTACCCTATGCCGGGATATTGGTTACGCTTGGGATATATGTGATTGGTGTGGTACTGAATTATCTTGTGCCATCACAAGTGTTCGAGATAGTTCTCAATGTTGCCTCACTGGGAATTATCTCTTCCTGGGCATTTATCATGGTTTGCCAGATGCGCTTGCGTAAAGCGATTAAAGAGGGGAAAGCTGAAGACGTTAGCTTTAAATTACCTGGCGCACCATTTACCTCATGGTTAACCCTGCTCTTCCTGTTTAGCGTATTGGTATTGATGGGGTTCGATTACCCGAACGGAACTTATACCATTGCATCTATTCCGCTGATTGCTTTGTTACTGGTGATTGGCTGGTTTGGCGCACGTAAGCGTGTTCAAGAACTTGCCCACAATCCCGACGCTCACCCTGAGGAAGCGCCGCAAAAGGTGAAGTAAACCCATACTGAGCCAATGTTTCGTAGCGATAAAGGGCAGAATATTTTCTGCCCTTTTTGCTGCTCTTTACAATGTCCCGCTAAATAGGACTGGCCCGGTCGGTTGCCCCGTTGGAGAACCACCTTGCGGTTCGAGGCTGATTGCAATCGTTGTACCTGGAGATAAAGCCACGCTGGTTGCAGTAAGTTGCGTAGGTTCACTGGCATTCACTAAGCCAAGTGAAATCGGTTTTGCACCTGAAGGTATCGCCCATAACTGCAAGCTGTTATTGGCCGCAATTGCGCGAGGCTGAACCGGAACCAACTGGAGCGTTTTACGTTCACTGTCAGCACTGACAACCCATTGACCTTTGGCTGTATCGCTGCTGTTTAACACTACCAGCGGTGCGAGATCGGGTGAGCGGTTCGCGAAATACGGCACCAGAATAACCGCGGCGAGTCCGGCTGCCAACGCCCACCCCAGGTAATTCCAGTTCCACAATGACGTTGGTTTTTGCGTCGGTAAGCTAAGCTGTATTTTTTTCCACACCCGTTCTGGTGGAATCTGGTGCTGTGTGTTGTTTTCAAATGGTGCCAGCAAGGTTTGCCAACGACCAAGTTGCTGTGCCAACTCTTGCTCCTGTGCAAGGCGTTTTTCGAAACGCAGACGCGCATTCCCACGCAGGGTGCCCAGGGCATACTGCGCGCTCAATGCGCTGTCGATATCTTGTCTGCTTTTCATAATCCTACGCAGTCCTTAAGGTGGTCCAGAGCACGGCGCACCCAACTTTTTACGGTACCAAGCGGTTGATGCATCCAGGTTGCAATTTCGCTATGCGACAACCCCTGATAGTAGGCCAGCACCACGCTTTGCCGTTGTTCCGGGGGCAGATGCGCAAGGCACAGTGTGAGTTTGTCGACTTGCTTATCGTCGTGCTGGCTATCTTCATTTTGATGGCTCGTTACTGGCGTATATTCATTCAGTTCATCTTCTAGTTCACTACTACGAGCGGCGCCACTTCTTAGCCAATCGATACAACGATTGCGCACAATGTGCGTAAGCCAGGTCATCGGGGAGCTAAAGGCAGGATCATAAGTTGCAGCACGATTCCAGACGGCAAGAAAACTATCATGCAGGACCTCTTCGGCCCATGCAGAGCGGCGCAACATACGCAACGCTACCGGGAAAAGCAGTGGTGACGTCTGGCGATAAAGTTGTTCAAAGGCGCGGCGGTCACCATCGGCAACCGCCCGCACAAGCGCTACCTGTTGTTGCACTTGCTGATTATCCATATCTTTCCTGATTGGGTGTGAGTCAGTCACTCACACCGAGTATAGACAGGATTTATTTAGGCATCAGGACAGTATCAATAACGTCAATTACACCGTTTTTCTGATTTACGTCATAAGTACTGATATTCGCGATATTTCCCTGAGCATCTTTCAACTGGATGTTATGCGGGCCGTTACTCATTACCCATAAAGGTTGCCCATTTACGGTTTTCAACTCCGCATGGCCGCCGCCATCTTTAATTTTTTTCTCAAGCTGCTTCATGTCGTATTTTCCTGCCACGACGTGATAAGTCAGGATGTTGGTCAGTACCGCTTTGTTTTCCGGTTTCACCAGATTCTCAACGGTCCCTGCGGGCAGTTTTGCAAATGCTGCATTAGTTGGTGCGAACACAGTAAATGGTCCTTTTCCCTGCAATGTGTCGACCAGACCCGCAGCTTTTACCGCGGCAACCAGGGTTGTGTGGTCTTTAGAGTTGAGCGCATTTTCTACGATATTTTTTGAAGGATACATCGCAGCGCCGCCCACCATCACGGAGTCTGACATCATGGCAGCCATGCTGGCGGCACTAAAGAGTAATGATGTAGAGATAGCAGCAGTAAGGATTCTGTTCATGGTTATTTCCTCATTGAGTCAGGAGCACGTTGTTGGCTCACACTCTGATATACGTTCGAGGAAATGAACTGGATGCAGGAATATGAAAATATTTTTTCACTTCTGAAAAATCACTCCTGGCGCCGCGTAAATACTCACAAAACACTTTCGTTCATAAAAACTTGCATTAACGTTATGTGCCGTTAACACTTTTCAAACATTCATCACAAGTATTAACATACCCTCTTGAATGTTCCAGATGGTTCGTCCGGAACGTAAAATGCTCCCACCTGTGAAAATGTCTGATGAAAATTGTGCACCATGGAAAGATCTCCCTGCCACTGATATTAGTCCCGGCCCTTTCGTCTTTTGCCCTTCCGGTACTTGCCGCCGAAGAGACGATGGTCGTTACCGCAACACAAGGCACGATTTCCGAGCTGGATACACCAGCGGCAGTGAGTGTCGTCAATGGCGACGATATGCGCCAGGCGGCACCACGCGTTAATCTTTCAGAAAGCCTTAGCAGCGTACCGGGTCTGCAAGTTCAGAATCGCCAGAACTATGCGCAAGATTTACAGCTTTCGATGCGCGGATTTGGTTCTCGCTCCACCTATGGTGTGCGCGGCATACGAATGTATGTCGATGGTATTCCCGCCACCATGCCCGACGGCCAGGGCCAAACCTCGAATATCGATATTAACAGCGTAGAAAGTATTGAAGTGTTACGCGGCCCCTTCTCGGCACTTTATGGCAACGCATCGGGTGGCGTGATTAATGTCAGCACAACAACGGGTACACAGCCGCCAACTTTTGAAGCGAGCAGCTATTACGGTAGCTTTGGAAGCTGGCGTAACAGTATTAAAGCAACCGGCGCCACGGGTGATGGTACGCAGGCCGGCGATGTCGATTACGCCGTATCAGCTTCACGCTTTACTACTCATGGTTATCGCGACCACAGCAGCGCCCAAAAGAATCTCGGCAATGCCAAACTGGGTGTGCGTCTCAATGAAGCAAGCAAATTAACACTACTGCTCAACAGCGTAGATATTGATGCTAACGATCCTGGCGGGTTAACCGAGCAGGAATGGCGCAATGACCCGACTCAGGCCCCTCGTGCCGAACAGTACAATACCCGCAAGACCACTAAACAGACTCAGGCTGGCCTGCGCTACGACAGGCAGTTAACCGCCAATGATGATTTAAGTGTCATGACCTATGCAGGGGTGCGCGAAACTACGCAATATCAGTCAATTCCCGTGGCCCCTCAGTTAAACCCATTAAACCCAACACATCCAGGTGGCGTGATTGAACTTTCACGCCATTACCAAGGGATAGATTCTCGCTGGACACATCGAGGCAATCTTCTATCTGTGCCGGTAACGTTTACCACCGGGCTTGATTACGAAACCATGTCGGAAAAGCGCAAAGGGTATGAAAACTTTGTGGTAGAAAACGGCACCACCGCTTTAGGCGAAAAAGGCGACCTTCGCCGTGACGAACGTAACCTGATGTGGAACGTTGACCCCTATCTGCAAACTGCCTGGCAACTCACCGATAAACTCAGCCTCGATGCAGGTGTGCGTTTCAGCTCGGTCTGGTTCGACTCGAATGATCAGTACATTACCGGTAAAAATGGCGATGACAGCGGCGATGCGAGCTACCACAAATGGCTACCTGCCGCCGCGTTGAAATACGCCGTGACCGATGCCTGGAATATTTACACCTCGGCAGGCCGTGGTTTTGAAACGCCGACCATCAACGAACTCTCGTATCGTGATAACGGCCAGTCAGGTTTGAATTTTGGATTAAAACCGTCCACCAGCGATACCGTGGAAATCGGCAGTAAAACGCGCGTCGGCAATAATTTGTTTACTGCGGCACTCTTCCAGACAGATACCGATGATGAAATTGTTGCAGACCAAAGCAGTGGTGGGCGCACAACCTACAAAAACGCCGGTGAAACCCGCCGCCGTGGGGTGGAACTCTCTGCAGATAGCCAACTTGGCTACGACTGGCGCGTTAAAATGGCATGGACTTATCTCGATGCGACCTATCGCAGCAACGCATGCGGTGATGACAACTGCGAGGGTAATCGTATTCCGGGCATCGCGCGTAATATGGGATACGCTTCGCTTGAATACGCACCGCCAGAAGGGTTCTATGCTGGAGCCGACGTGCGTTATATGAGTGATATTCAGGCCAATGATGAAAATACTGCGAAAGCACCGACTTACACGGTCGCCACACTCAATAGCGGTTATAAACTGCGGATTCAAGAAAGCTGGTTATTGGATATTTGGGGACGCGTCGATAACCTGTTCGATCGCGAGTATGTCGGTTCCGTTATTGTTAACGAAAGTAATGGTCGCTACTACGAGCCCGCACCGGGGCGAAATTATGGTGTGGGGGTGAACCTGAGTTACACATTCTTATAAGCATAAAAAAACGGAACCCCGACAGGTTCCGTTTTTATTTGGTGCCGGGAGATGGATTACTCCATCGTCGCGCCGCCGTTAAGTTTAAACACCACGTTGACAATCATACCTTGCCCTGGCTTGCCGCTTTCGTAGCGCCATTTTTTCATCGCCAGTTTCACTTCGCGTTCGAACATATTGGCAGGTGTCGCGGAAAGAATAGTCACATTGCTTACGCTACCATCTGCAGCAACATCAAACTTCACACGTACCTTGCCTTCAATGCGTAGCGCATGCGCACGCGCAGGATACTGTGGTGAATTACGGCTCAGCGCGCGCGGCCCAGTGACAACAGGTGCTGCTGAGGCAACAGGTGCAGTGTTTGCAACCGGTGCGGGACGTGCGGGTGCGGTGTTAGTTACCGGTGCGCTCGGACGCGGTTCAACCGGCCTTACTTCGCGCTTCGGCTCTTCAACCTTTTTCACCGGCTTCGGTTTTGGCTTAGGTTTTGGTTTCGGTTCTGGCTTATGAATGACAACTGGCGCCTCTTTCGGCGGCTCAGGGATCGGTTCAGGCTCAGGTTCGGCTACCGGCTCTGGCGGTGGCTGAACAACTTCAGGTTGCGGTGGTTCAAGCTCAGCCGGAGTCACCATGGTGATACTGATAGGCTGTGCAGGTGCTGGCAACTCAACAACCTGATGATGTACCGAGGTATAGAGAGCCGCCGCGACAATAGCACCATGAAGTACGACAGAGAGTGCGGTCGGCCACGGAAAGCGGCGGCGAGGTAAATCAAGGGTCATTGTATTTGAACTATTCGCTGAAAGTATCATTTGAAATTGTAGTGTTATTACGACTTTCAGAGATTGTACCGCAAATGAGAAGTGTTATCACCTATTTACGTTTCAGCAGCAAGTCCCTGATTTGAAATCAAGCTGAAACAAACCCAGATACGCAATACCCCTTTCACGACAATTTAGCTGTTCAAGTAGCAGCGCTTGGTTGCAAACAAGATCACCGTCCACTTCATTTGCTGGCTGGATGAGTTCAAATACTCAAAGCTTTATTCGTCGAGCCCCCACATATCCCTGTATGCTTCGTTGCCTGCATGCCAGGTCGCCATGATCCCCATACTCAAAAATAAAGTCAGCGGGAATAATGCCCAAAATAATACTGACCAACCCGAAACATTAGCCATTGCTTCCGGTTTACCGAAGCCGCATATCCCAACGAACAACGATCCTGAAAGAAACATTCCAAATAATCCTCCGTATTGCCAAGGGTACATATAGTCCACATACCAGGATGACGAAGGTGCAGTAGTTAAACGTGATGACACAGCAGCTAAACCTAACTTGTTATTATCAGAAGCGGCAACAAGCTGATCGCCTTGGGAATATTTGACAGCATCAGCAGCCAACGCCAAGACTAACCATCGATAACCCGCCGTTTTTCCCCCGAAAGAAGTCTCTACATCCAGCCGACTCGCCACCAGCTTACGATCATCGAGTATTTGCATGAGTGGATATTTTTCGACCTTAGATAAAGCGGTGTACCAGAGCGTTTTGGGCGAACTTACTGGGGCTATGTACAAATACACGGGTATGACTGTTTCCACGTCTGTTACATCCGTAATTGGCCGATACAAGTACATCGGTTTCTCACCTTCCGTTTTGCCATATATATTAGTCAGCCAAAAAGCACTAGCGTTTTCCATCGATTTCGATTCACTTCCCTCGTCATGCATATCCACTATGACAAGCAGCCGGTTCGTCACATAGTTAGTGGAACTATCTATCCAGTTGGTGACCAGCGAGTAATCCGGGCAGTCTTGTAAATATTCAATTTTGTTTGATGCCAGCCCCAGGCGTTCAAATGTACGGCGCAGATCGTCACAACACGATTCATCACCTCCGCGAACCCACAATGTTGAATCAAAATTTCTGTAATGGGGTGTTTTTAGCTTTTCTGCAAGTGGGGCCAATAAGCGATTCAGCAGTAGTTCGGTTTGGGTAAACTCAAAATCATATTCGCGGGGAATCTTAATAGGTGTTTTTGGCGCTAGGGGAAACTCCCCTTCCAGTTTAAGCATGTTTAATGCTGGTTCATCCAGTGGAGTCAGCGTAGCCCAACCAGCAATAATGAGGTGCCGCCTGGCGTACTGCTTTAACTGCTCTTCCCGCTCTTTTGCAATCGCCACCCGAGTTTCCTCGTAGTGCTTCCTGGTACTGACAGGTATCAGAAAGAGAAACACTACGCACAACAGCACGAGCAGTGGAAAAACGACGGATTGAGTAAAAAAATATTCATCGACGTGTTTATCACCTGGCCACGTCACCGCACGAACAGCAACACTGATGATAAGGACAAACAGGGCAATAATTACCGTCGCTAGTACTGGAAACTCTGATCGCTCAGGCTTTTTTTGCTCCTTAAATAACCACCAATTCATCATGCAGCTCCCGCAATCGTTAGTGTCGTTTTTATTACACAACCGCATTCAGCCTTACAACCATCCACCACAACGCCACGGTCGTGCATTGTCCATGACGGATGACATTCAGAAATGGCAAACACCCCTTTATGTTCTGGACACTCAACCTTATCGCCCTTCAGCGCGACAGATTTCCCCATAAAATCGGCCCCTGACGCGCTAATCACCTTCCCGCCACTCACCAGCGGGTCATTAAGACGGATAACTCCTTTCATTGCTTATATCCTTATCGCCCGGCGTTCATATCGCAGCCCATGTGGTCCCAGCCCGTATAGCCTTTAATATCGGGTATCTGGTCCGGTAAATTCTGGTAATTAGTCTCATGACTAATGACTTTTCCTTGTAATCCCTCTTTAGTGAAATACACCATCCCCCATTTCCACCCGGGCGAACGGGGATCAATCCTTTGAATGGTTCCGTCATCAAGCGTGTAAGTGATACCAGGGCCACCATCGACCACTCGAGGATCATCAAATGGTTTGGAGGACATATACAGTCGGTGTTTGGTTTGTAAAAAGCCCTGGTCGTTGACGACAGTAAAGGAAAGAACGTCATCGTAAGGGCCATAATTATCCCCATTAGGTTCATTTCCAGATGGTGAAAAGTGTGCATCAAACCATGTTTGACCATAATCTTTGGATACTCTGAATCCATCTGCACCCCAGCCGATAATTGCAATATAGCGCTCGGATGGATGGACGAGTTTTCGGGTAAATATTCGATAGAACTGAGAATAAATTTGCGAGTGTATTCCTCGTTGCATGTCCCCGTACCAGAGTTCACCCTCGCAGCCCCAGCCTTTCAGCTCCAGATAGCGATGGTCATCAAACCGGTAAACCACCTGCGTCGGCGGCTCTTTGACCTGGCATCCGGCAATCAGTAAAGCAGCGACAGCAGCAAGTCCTGCATTAAATCCTCTCATTGTTTATCCTTACGCCCCAAATCCATATCGCAGCGCATGTGGTCCCAGCCCGTATAGCCTTTAATATCGGGTATCTGGTCCGGTAAATTCTGGTAATTAGTCTCATGACTAATGACTTTTCCTTGTAATCCCTCTTTAGTGAAATACACCATCCCCCATTTCCACCCAGGCGAACGGGGATCAATCCTTTGAATGGTTCCGTCATCAAGCGTGTAAGTGATACCAGGGCCACCATCGACCACTCGTGGATCATCAAACGGTTTGGAGGACATATACAGTCGGTGTTTTGTTTGTAAAAAGCCCTGGTCGTTAACGACAGTGAAGGAAATCACATCCTGGCTTGGCGCACGATTATCTCCGTTAGGTTCATTCCCTGATGGAGAAAATTGCGCAAGGTGCCAGGTTTCACCATAGTCTTTAGAAACTGTAAAACCGCTAACATCCCAGCTTGTAATTGCAATATATTTTTCTGATGAATGGACAAACTTTCGCGTAAACAGGCGGTAAAACTGCGAATATGGTCGTGAGCGAATTCCTCGTTGCGTATCCGTGTACCAAAGTTCTCCCTCGCAGCCCCAGCCTTTCAGCTCCAGATAGCGATGGTCATCAAACCGGTAAACCACCTGTGTCGGCGGCTCTTTGGACTGGCATCCGGCAATCAGTAAAACAGCGACAGCAGCAAGACCTGCTTTAAATCCTTTCATTGTTTATCCTCAAGCCAACTGGCTGTCGCTCATCGGTTTTGGCATAGCCCATTGCAGATTCGGTGTTTCCTGATTCCCGGCGGACAAATCCCGGGAAGGTTGAATCGTCGTGGGATTGTTAAACTGGTTTTCAACACCAAAATCCCCTTTAGGAAGTACCTCATCGGGTCTATTCATATGGTTTTTTGTCTGTGCTTGTGGCAGTTTTCCGCTCCGGTAATACTCTTTAGTCGCGGAGTTACCATTCAGCGGGTCGCGCCAGTCAGCGCGGTGCAGTAGGTCCTCCCAGAATTTACCGGCTTTATAGTCAAATGCTTTGCACTGGCCGAGTGCCAGGTCAAAAGCCATCGCGTGAGATGGGGCAAGTTCGCTCATGACGATAGATGAGTGCTGGCTGTACCCTACCGGATCGGTTTTTTGCCATTCCGCCTGCAACTCTTCCGGGGTTTTCAGCCAGGTTAGGGTGACATTCTGAAAGTCTTTTGTTCCCGTAACGACACCGCGAATCACTTCATGTTTGCGGCCAACACTTTCCACCTTCAGCTCTTCAGGCGTCAGAACGTGACCGGGCCGCCAGTTGAGACTCTGATAATGGCTAACAGAATACGTGGCTGAGTCAGTACGTTTAACGGCATAGGCTTTTGCCGAATAGGAGATGTAGGCATCCGGGCTGTCTGGGTCGATATAGGCTTCATAAGGTGTATCCCACGTTGCTGGATCGTCGTCTTTTTTGTTTCTCTCGCCTTGCAGCTCAAAAATAAACGGCTCCGGCAGTTCTTCACCATTGATCACCACATCGCTATAGGAATAACCAGCGTTCATGACTGGCGTGGTGCTGAAATCGCCTTTATTTTTTGGGCTCATTTTGAACGGCTCCGTTTCCAGCCGTCCTACCCAGCGATGCTGGCAAAAAACGCGTTGACGGAGATTAGGCATGTTTTTGGCTATATCATTCGGAATACCACGCCAACCAAACCCCTGGATATTTTGTAACGACACCGTGCCATCCTGAGGGCAGAAGTAGTTATAAACTTTGCCGTTGTTATCACGGCGGTACTTCATATCTTTTCGTAGCGGATTATCTGACGGTTTACGCAGCGTACAGCTGGCCTCCATCTCCAGCATAGCGCCATCTGACAGCTCCCCGCCTTTGTACTGTGTCGCCATCAGTGCGCAGAAATTTTTAAACGTTTTCTGCCGCGCAAAAGCCGTCTGGTGATGACCCGGCTGGGCGTCTTCACTCAAGCGAGCTTCAAGAGAGTACGGTGAATGATTCAGGATGGTGCAATTGACCGGATCATAGCCGGCCTGCTTAACCAGCATATTTGCCAGCATGGTGATGATCGTACCCTGACTATGTGCCACGACGTTAATCACATCATTCTTAGTAACATCTTCACCACGGATCTGAATTATCAAATCTGCCAGACGCTGGGCGGCAAAAAACTGATAAATACGGTGCGGATTAGGGAAAATTGGATGGGTATAATCTCCTCCGTTCATATGCAGCGTGCCAAACCCGGCAACAGCTAACGCCACACCTCCGGCTCCCGGCCCCAACATATCGGGGATGTTGGTTGTCGCGTTCGCAAACGTCCCGCCATTTTTTGCAAAATTTGCATCCAGGGCGTTTTTGAAATTGTCGTTCTGGTACTTAAACGGGCTACTGCCATCGTTGCCCAATGCGGCTTTGTTCTTTTCGTTATCTTCCTGATAAGCGTCATATGGAAGATGGGCCGCGTCTGAAACTTTATCAATTTCTTCGCGGTAACGTTGCTGGTCAGCACGATAGTCTGCATGCGTCACCGGCTTATAACCCCAGTAGAATGGAATGACCGGAGATCGACCTGATTCAGAGACTTTCTTCTGTGCTTCTTCGTTATGCATCATGATGAAATCACGCCAGCCATGTGCATGAAAATCATTACGACCCAGGCGCTTACTTAGCCCTGCAATAATGCCTTTCTCCTGGTTTTGGTACGCTTCGCCAACATCATTAACGCCATGAATTAAAATCACAATACACGGCATCGGGCGTGGTACACCCACACGACAGGTCTGAGCCACTTCCCCCAGGTCTTTGTGTACCGGAATATCTCCCTGGGAAACTACCCGTGGGGCAAATGGGCTGTTTTTTGTCTCCGTCATTCCATTAACTCCAGCTTGTAGGTATCAAGATCATCCGCATCAAGCAGTGGGGAATAACCGTTGCTATCAGTGACGCCCTCCACCACCTGACCAGACGAGCTGGATAATTTAAATTTTCTGTTTGCAAGGACCTGGTCTGCATCGTCGCTCGCATGCAACTGATAACGCTGCTTAAATGCGCCTTTATTAAATGAAGGGGATTGTACCTGGGCACTTTCCGCACCGTCGTATTTCAGGTTAGGCGCTTTAAGTTCAATGCCCGTAGGCGAGAATATTGTCACTAACCCGCTCGGACTGACCCGAATCCCTCCACCTGCGCAAACAAACTGCAGCCCCTGTTTGGCACTACCGTTCAATTTCCCGGCCTTACTGACCATGGTGAAATCCTGCTCAGAAAGCATATGCATAGCACCGCGCTGGGCTTGGGTGTTGATGTCCCCTGCGCCAGCAATCAACTGGATACCGAGTTTGCGGACAAACAATGAAAGCTTTTCACCCACGGCCAGCGAGAATTTCTTCACTACGTTCACACTTGCGTTATTTCCCGCAGTCGCTATCAAATCTTTTCCAGCCGATAACTGCAGGCTCTGTGGCGTGACGTGTGCCATGCCTTCCCCGGCATAAGTCAGAATACCTGGAGCTGAGAGCTGGTTCAGCGTCTGACTTAGCGCATTTTGTTGCTCGGTATCCACATTACTGGCTCCTGCTGTATTGGCGCTTTGCTGTAAAGTCATTGCCACTTTCAAAGCAGCTTCCAGCTGTGCAATAGCGGCGTTCATATCCAGTTGTTGACCCAAGGCTCGGGGTTGTTTTTCGGTGGTAATCATCACCCCTTTTGCAGCACGCAATGTCATCCAGCTATCGGTGCGCGCCTCCAGACCTTCTCCACGTTTTTTCCCGTCGGCATCGACAAGGTGACCAACGCTAAGTTGCCCTTTGCTATATTCAGTGGAAATCTTGATATGTTGCTGATTGCGCCGGTCTTCAAGGCGAATTTTGTTCAGCCCAGCGGTGCGGATCACGTTGCGGGTATCATTGCGATTTGTCACCAGGTCCGGGCGACTTCCGTCATGCATGACGTGAGCGATAAATGGCCTGTCCGGGTCGCCACCTTCAAAAGCTACGGCCACTTCAGTCCCCTCAAGCAGTGGGAAGTGAAAACCATAGGTGTCACCGGCATACGGCCGTGCAAGGCGCACCAGAGCACTTTCAAAACCATCCCGCTTTTCATCCAGATCAAAATCAAACTGCACACGGTAACGGCCTTGAGCATCCACTCCGGCATATGTTTTATCGGAAGTCATGGCGGCCACTTTCGCGGGTACCGTTCCTGCAATCACTGGGCGAGAAATAAGTTCTGGGCGGAAATTGTAAATATGAAAATAAGGAATGCCTGTCAGGTCTGCGCAATAATGTTCTGCCCGGCTGCCCCTTATCGTCATGGCTGTTATGAGGAGTCCAGGTTTAAATCCATCGGGAATAGGGCCAGATATGTTGAACATGATGCCAGGCTGGAGTACAGGATCATTAGTTTTGGCCCCAAGAATACACTGCTCATTCAGTAGACGCTCATAACGAAGGCGAGCATAAAAGTTAGCTGTTTCAGCCTCTTTACCGTAAGAATCCCCTTTTTCCAAATAATGATCTGCGTAATGATATTCCTGCCCGTTATTTATACCGGCAGGCGTACTCTGTGTTGCGATGGTTTTATTTACCTGAGGTGATTGAGGGGTACGATAATTATATGTACGCACCAGTACACTTTGAGGGATTATCTTGTGCTGCTCTTCCAGATCCGTGACATATTCTTCATAGCTTGTCGTGCCAGAATCGCGAATATATGGTGTTTGTTTGTCGCTGAAAATATAACGTGCCGCAGAGTCACCAAAGATAGTGACCGTTTCCTTTTGCACTTTGTCGTGATTTTCAATGCGGAACCAGATACCCACCTCTGCAAGAAGTCGCTGGATAAACTGCAAGTCGTTTTCTTTCCACTGAATAACCATTTCACGCCGCGGATAATCGTGACTCAGCTTATCGAAATCGATGTTGAAACCTTCAAAAAAACCACTGTTTTTCATCACCAGCGTAACGAGATCTGGCACAGTTATATTCATATAAACAGCCGAACGATGATTTTGACTCAATAGTACTAATTCATGCTCCAGTACGCATTCGTACAGTGCCTCATCGGCTGAGGAACTGATACGTGATAAACGAGTGATTACGCCATTAATTTGTCGCACCAGCAACCAGTTAGATTCTCCGTGCCATTTTGCTATTGGGTTCGGAGCACGCAGTATAAATTCAGCCTTCTGATTGAGCACCGTATCAATAGAAATGTTTTGTTCTGAGGTTGTAAAACGGATGATATATCGATAAGGCTGGCTTAATGCTTCATTCGCTGTGAAAGAATTCACATCGGGTATAACACTCTCGTTACAGTGAAAATACAATAAATAGCGGTTTATAGTATCTTGCTGTTGAGCCGTTTCGGATAGCCCTGCCATAGCCAAAATCCTTTTAATTAAATCGAGTTTGTATGAAACAATATTTTTCGCTTTCCTTCAATTAAAACACCCTTCCATAGTGACATATAAGACATTACAAACTACTGCCTATTCATGAGGAAAATAAAAAAGTAAAAACTCATATGAAATAGAAATATTATCTCAGACAAAAATTATAATTAAACTCTATTAACAAAATGAGTAACTGTCCGCTGCACATCATGTGTATTAGTTAGATTATTATTAATATTGCCTATACTCTTCAAAAAGATTTGATACCCCAACCATCTGGACTGCTCGCTGACACGACCAACAAAGTATCGGCTATCATTTTGGTAAGTTTTAGCCAGATGGTGATTCCTGCTGAATTAACACCCACAATGTAACATCTTGTTAGCGCGCAATTGATTTCAAGTTGCAGTCTTAGCGCCATTCACTTACCGTGTTTTACAAACCTCATATCTATAAGGAGTGCTGCACGTGCTGTATGTCATTTATGCGGAAGATAATGCCGACTCTCTCGAAAAACGCACGGCTGTGCGCCCTGCCCACCTGGCCCGTCTACAACTTTTACGCGATGAAGGTCGCCTGTTAACTGCCGGGCCTATGCCTGCCGTCGACAGTAATGACCCTGGTGCTGCTGGTTTTACCGGTTCAACGGTGATTGCTGAGTTTGCATCTCTAGAAGATGCCCAAGCCTGGGCTGAAGCAGATCCTTATATTGCGGCGGGTGTCTATAAACAGGTAGCAATCAAGCCATTCAAGAAGGTATTCTGATTCAACTATTCGTACGGTGAATGAAGTTATCAGGAAATTTTTATGGATTTGTTTGATGAGTCTTATGAGCGCCACAAGCAATCTGTGGGTAATCAGGAAGCACGCTGGAACGCCTGGCTTGCCAAACATCCGTTGGTGATTGTCGCGGCGGCATCAGTCACAGTGCTGATTATTTTACTGGCAATGCATTTCTCGTAAGACCGAAGTTTCAGAAGATTTTGAAGATTTTGAAGATTTTGAAGATTTTGAAGATTTTGAAGATTTTGAAGATTTTGAAGATTTTGAAGATTTTGAAGATTTTGAAGATTTTGAAGATTTTGAAGATTTTGAAGATACTGGGCACCGCAAGCGGTGCCCTTTTCTTTACGACGCCCATTGATCGTGAATGGCAAACAGCAAGGAGTTACGCTGGCGGTTTGTCTGGCACTTTCTGATGGCGTGAATGCGCATATTACGGCGTGACTGACCTTCCAGCCAACGCGATCTGCGCCGTTGTGTCTGACGCAGCATACGCCAACGTCCGACCTCAGTTCTACTACGCCTCATTTTTACGACTCAGGTTGCATGTAAGACGCGCCATTATAGTGTCTTCTTCACGCCAGACCAGACGTTTTACGATTATACCCGTCATACTTCAAGTTGTTGGTGCGTTGGCTACTCGCCTTCACCCCAGTCACATTGTTATCTATGCTTCTGGGGACTCACGCGTTTGCCGCCTTCCTACAACTCGAATTATTTGGGTATTGTTTTATGGCGGTTATGCGTAAACTCAAAACATACGGTTTCTAAAGGATTTTTGAACTATGACAACCTTCTATACAGTCGTTAGTTGGCTGATAATTTTAGGTTACTGGCTATTAATTGCCGGCGTGACGCTCCGCATTTTAATGAAACGTCGCGCAGTTCCTTCTGCCATGGCTTGGCTTCTGATTATTTATATTCTTCCTCTGGTAGGGATAATCGCCTACCTCTCGTTTGGTGAGTTGCATCTGGGCAAGCGTCGTGCCGAACGTGCACGTGCTATGTGGCCATCAACCGCAAAATGGCTAAACGACCTTAAAAGCTGCAAACATATATTCGCCGAAGAAAATAGCGAAGTCGCGACATCGTTATTCCAGTTATGTGAACGCCGCCAGGGGATTGGTGGCGTTAAAGGCAATCAGCTTCAGCTCCTTACGACATCTGATGAAACCATGCATGCGCTGATCCGCGATATCCAGCTGGCGCGTCATAATATCGAGATGGTGTTTTATATCTGGCAGCCAGGAGGGTTAGCAGACCAAGTGGCTGAATCACTGATGGCTGCGGCTCGCCGTGGCATCCACTGCCGGTTAATGCTGGACTCAGCCGGTAGCGTCGCCTTCTTCCGCAGCCCGTGGGCAAATATGATGCGTAACGCCGGCGTGGAAGTCGTTGAAGCGCTCAAAGTTAATTTGATGCGTGTGTTCTTGCGCCGCATGGATTTACGCCAGCACCGCAAAATGGTGATGATCGATAATTACATCGCTTATACCGGCAGTATGAATCTCGTCGACCCACGCTTCTTTAAACAAGATGCAGGCGTTGGGCAATGGGTTGATTTAATGGCTCGTATGGAAGGCCCGGTCGCGACAGCTATGGGAATTGTCTATTCCTGTGACTGGGAAATCGAAACCGGTAAGCGCATTTTACCCCCTGCCCCAGACGCCAATATTATGCCGTTTGAAGAAGCCAGCGGTCATACCATTCACACGATTGCTTCAGGCCCAGGTTTCCCGGAAGATTTGATTCACCAGGCGTTGCTGACGTCAGTTTATGCGGCACGTGAATACCTGATTATGACGACCCCCTATTTTGTGCCGAGCGACGATTTGCTTCACGCGATTTGTACTGCGGCACAACGTGGCGTGGACGTCAGTATTATTGTGCCACGCAAGAACGACTCATTACTGGTGGGTTGGGCAAGCCGGGCATTCTTTACCGAATTGCTGGAAGCTGGCGTGAAGATTTACCAGTTCGAAGGCGGCCTACTGCATACCAAGAGCGTACTGGTCGATGGGCAACTCAGTCTGGTGGGTACGGTTAATCTGGATATGCGTAGTCTTTGGCTCAATTTCGAGATAACCCTGGTTATCGACGACTCCGGTTTTGCCAGCGACCTTGCCGCCGTACAGGACGATTATATCTCCCGCTCACGGCTAGTTGATCTACGCTTGTGGTTGAAACGCCCAATGTGGCAACGTGTGGTAGAGCGACTGTTTTACTTCTTTAGCCCGTTACTGTAAAACGTGGCGCATCAGTACTTAATAAGTGGAACCAGACATGGAAATGGATCTGAACAACCGCCTGACAGAAGATGAAACTCTCGAGCAGGCTTACGATATTTTTCTGGAGCTGGCGGTTGATAACCTCGACCCGGCAGATGTGATTTTATTTAACCTGCAATTTGAAGAGCGTGGCGGTGCCGAGCTTTTTGACCCCGCTGAAGACTGGCAGGAACATGTAGATTTCGACCTGAACCCTGACTTCTTTGCCGAAGTAGTGATTGGCCTAGCCGAGACAGACGGTGGCGAAATCAACGATATTTTTGCTCGTGTGCTGCTGTGCCGCGAAAAAGATCACAAGCTCTGCCATATCCTCTGGCGCGAGTGATGTTTTTTAGCGCGGCACTGCTGCCGCGCTACTCTTCTTTCCCTATTAGCGGTAATCGCCCACCACAAGACTTACAATATTGAGCGTTAGTCTCATGATCTTGCTGGTGACATAACGGGCATTTTCGCTCCAGCCTTTTGCGTTGTAATTCCGTCGTCATTTGCGCGGTCAAAATCCCCGTTGGGATAGCAATCACCGAGTAGCCAATCAAGATAAGCAATGAAGCCACTAACCTTCCTAACGGGGTATGAGGCGTAATATCGCCGTAACCTACTGTCGCAACCGTCACCACTGCCCAATAAACCGAAACACCAAGACTCGTAAAGCCGTTAACGGCCCCTTCAATTCCATACATTAATGCGCCAGCCGTGACTAATACGATGGCGATAAATGAATAGAATAGAATTAATTGATGCCGGGAGTTAACCACCGCACGCCATAAACTATTAAGCGCCGGCATTAAGCGCAGTAATTTCAGGATGCGTAAAACGCGAATTGCCCGCATGGCGCGCCAGGCAAAGAAATAGTGTATTGCCAGCTCCGGCCATAGCCACAAAACATACAGCGGCAAGATCGTCGCAAGATCGATAAATCCCCAGAAACTGAACACATAGCGCACCGGATCGGGCCAGACAAGCACGCGCAATACGTATTCAAGGGTAAAGACCAGGGTAAAACCAATTTCGATGGCGATAAACATCCGCCACTGATCTGGTGTGAAAGTGACTTGATTGCCGATGCTGGATTCAATAAAAACAGTGATGACACTAAGCAGCGCCAGTAAACCCCAGAATGCTTCACAGCGGCGCCCTGCGCGGGTTCGTTGGTCAAATAAAACGTGGTAACAACGTAGTCTTAAAGAACTCTTATTCCCTGTCACGAAAACCTCGCCTGTAAAAAAGGGCTGGCGTAATGCCAGCCCTGCGAGATTATAACGGGTCAACCTTCAGACAGGAAACGGCATGCTTGAAACTGCCTTCCAGAACCGGGCGAGTTTTCGCACATTCTGGGCCTGCAATCGGGCAGCGCGTACGGAATACGCAGCCTGACGGCGGGTTAATTGGTGATGGCAACTCCCCTTCAAGAAGTTGTATCGTTTTATTTCTCTCCAGATCCGGGTCAGGAATCGGCACCGCAGACATCAATGCTTTGGTATAAGGGTGCAGCGGGTTGTGGTACACCTCATCATAGGTGCCCAACTCAACAGCATGGCCCAGATACATCACCAGAACGCGGTCAGAGATGTGTTTTACCACTGCTAAATCGTGCGCGATGAAGATAAGGGAAAGCCCCATTTCACGTTGCAGTTTTTGCAGCAGGTTCACAACCTGAGCCTGGATTGATACGTCGAGCGCTGAAACCGGTTCGTCACAGATAATCAGTTTTGGCTCAAGGATCAAAGCACGGGCAATCCCGATCCTCTGGCACTGGCCACCTGAAAACTCGTGCGGGTAGCGGTTGATGAGGTTTGGCAGCAAGCCTACTTTCATCATCATCGCTTTTACACGGTCACGAACTTCCTGGCGCGGCATTTTTGGGTGATACGTGCGCAGTGGCTCAGCGATAATATCGCCGATATTCATACGCGGGTTGAGCGACGCCAGCGGATCCTGGAAAATCATCTGGATGTCGCTACGCACATCGCGCCACTCGTCCTGATTCATGCCCAGCAAATCTTTACCCAGCCATGCCACGCGGCCTTCAGTGGCTTTCACCAGACCGATAATAGCACGAGCAAATGTTGATTTTCCGCAGCCAGATTCCCCGACCACACCCAGCGTTTCGCCCTCATATAAACGCAGCGTCACGCCATCAACCGCTTTCAGGGTTTTAGAGGGTTGCCAGAACCACTGCTTGCCGTCTTTGATATCAAAGTGAACTTTCAGGTCAGCGATTTCTAAGAGGACTTTTTTCTCTTGCGTCACGGCGTTCATACTAACTCCTCCACTGGCTTAAAGCAGGCGCGTAAGCGGCCTTCACCAAATTGTTCCAGCGGCGGTGCTGTATTGCAGATTTCCATCGCATGTGGGCAACGCGGCTGGAACGGACAACCCTTCGGCAAACGCAACAGGTTTGGCGGGTTGCCAGGAATAGTCAGCAGTGATTCACCTTCAGCATCCAGACGCGGTACCGCATTTAGCAGACCGATAGAATACGGGTGAACCGGGTTGTAAAACACATCCCGCGCCTGACCATACTCCATAGTACGGCCAGCATACATCACCAGTACTTTGTCGCAGATCCCGGCAACAACACCCAGATCGTGGGTGATCATGATAATAGCGGTGTTGAACTCACGCTTAAGTTCATTCAACAGCGTCATGATTTGTGCCTGAACAGTTACGTCCAGTGCTGTCGTTGGTTCATCGGCAATCAGCAGTTTTGGACGGCACAGTAACGCCATGGCAATCATTACGCGCTGGCGCATACCGCCGGAAAACTCATGCGGGAACATGCGCATGCGTTTACGTGCTTCAGGCATTTTCACCGCATCGAGCATACGAACAGATTCTTCAAACGCTTCCGCTTTACCCAATTTTTTGTGCAACATCAGCACTTCCATCAACTGCTCGCCTACACGCATGTAAGGGTTCAGTGAGGTCATTGGGTCCTGGAAGATCATCGAAATCTGTTCTGCACGCAGACGGTTAAGCTGGCTTTCTGGAAGATTCAGAATCTCTTTACCATTAAACTTCGCTGAGCCACCAATACGGCCGTTCGCCGCCAGCAAACCCATCAAAGCAAAAGCCGTTTGCGATTTACCGGAACCGGACTCGCCCACAATACCCAGTGTTTCACCGGCTTTCAGGCTGAAATTCAGATCGTTTACCGCAGTAACATCACCGTCTGGCGTTCCGAAGGTGACGCGCAGATCTTTTACGTCTAACAACGTAGAAGTCTGGCTCAGTGGAGTAACCACCGCAGGATTTTCAATTGTGCTCATCGCGGCACTCCTTAACGATCTTTCGGGTCGAGGGCATCACGCAGGCCATCGCCGATAAAGTTGAAACAGAACAGAGTGATAACCAGGAAGCCTGCCGGGAACATCAGCAACCATGGGGAAACTTCCATGGAGTTGGCACCATCGCTCAACAATGCACCCCAGCTACTTAATGGCTCTTGTGTACCCAGACCCAGGAAGCTCAGGAAAGATTCGAACAGGATCATGCTTGGCACCAGCAGCGAAGCATAAACCACCACCACGCCGAGCACGTTCGGCACAATATGACGAACTACAATGTTAACGGTAGAAACACCGCCAACCTGGGCTGCTTCAATGAACTCTTTACGTTTCAGGCTCAGCGTCTGGCCACGCACGATACGCGCCATATCCAGCCAGGAAACCATGCCGATTGCGACAAAAATCAGCAGGATGTTTTGCCCGAAGAATGTCACCAGCAAAATTACGAAGAACATGAATGGGAAGGAGTTGAGGATCTCAAGCAGACGCATCATCACAGAGTCGGTTTTGCCACCCAGATAACCCGCAAGCGAGCCATACAATGTGCCAACTACTACCGCGACCAGTGCCGCTGCAACACCAACCATCAACGAGATACGACCACCGATTGCGACACGAACCAGCAGGTCACGGCCCGAGGAGTCCGTCCCGAAATAGTGACCTGAGGTCATATCCGGTGCAGCCGACATCATTCCCCAATCGGTATCAAAATAGCTAAATTGCGACAGCATCGGCGCGAAGGTCACGAACAGCGCGATAAGTGCCAGGACAATCAAACTCGCTACCGCTGCACGGTTATGCATAAAGCGGCGACGGGCGTCTTGCCAAAGGCTACGGCCTTCTACTTCTAGTTTTTCACTGAAGTTTTCCAGCGCCTCGCTGTTTTTATTACTCAACATCATGGCGTACTCCAGCGTCAGTAACGGATTTTCGGATCGATAACGGCATACAGCACATCAACAATCGCGTTAAAGAGAATAGTCAGCGCGCCAACCAGAATGGTCAGGCTCAGAACCAATGAATAGTCACGGTTCAACGCTCCGTTTACGAACAACTGGCCGATACCCGGTAATCCGTAAATGGTTTCAATAACCATCGAGCCTGTGATGATACCGACAAATGCCGGGCCCAAATATGACAGAACGGGTAGCAGTGCAGGTTTCAACGCGTGGCGCAAAATAATGCGGCGCATCGGTAAACCTTTCGCACGTGCGGTACGGATAAAGTTTGAGTGCAGAACTTCAATCATGGAGCCACGAGTGATACGCGCGATACTGGCAATATAAGCCAAAGACAACGCGACCATTGGCAGGATCATGTATTGAATGGCCCCTCCGTTCCACCCGCCTCCGGGCAACCACTTGAGGGTTATCGCAAATATCAGAACCAGTAATGGCGCAACCACGAAGCTCGGGATAACTACCCCGGTCATGGCTATCCCCATTACGGCGTAATCCCATTTGGTATTTTGATTCAGTGCGGCAATAACCCCAGCGAAAACCCCTAAAACAACGGCAAAGATAAATGCAGCAGCACCCAATTTTGCCGAGACTGGGAAGCTTGAGGCCACCAGGTCGTTCACTGAATAATCTTTATATTTAAATGACGGGCCAAAATCACCGTGAGCCAGTTGTTTCAGATAACTGAAATACTGGGTCGAGATCGGATCGTTTAAATGGTATTTGGCTTCAATGTTCGCCATAACTTCCGGCGGCAGTGCGCGTTCGCTGGTAAAAGGGCTACCTGGCGCAAGGCGCATCATGAAGAATGAAATTGTTATAAGAATAAATAGTGTCGGAATTGCTTCCAGACAACGACGCAGAATAAATTTCAACATTGCCCGTACCTTCTGGCTGTGCCTTTAGAGTGCGATAAAATAAGACACGATGGGGCAAGCTCTACCCTTTTATCTTAAATAATTCACGTTGCAGGAAGGCGACAAGCTCATGAACCCCCAGGAACATAGAAAACTATGTGACTGGGGTGAATGAGCGCAGTTAACGCACCTGCAGCGTGAAGTATGAGGGATAAAACCTGCCCCACGAATTGCCATTAATGTTTGATGATATACATATCTTTAGTATAGATATTATCCATCGGGTCTTTACCGGTATAACCGCCAACCCATGGTTTCACCAGACGGGCATTCACGTAGTAATAAACCGGAACGATTGCAGAATCTTTGCCCAATTGCTGTTCCGCTTTATCGTATGCAGCAGCGCGTTGTGCATCATCAGTCGCTTTCAGCGATTCCGCCATAATGGCGTCAAAGGCTGGGCTCTTATAATGCGCGGTGTTCATTGAGCTTGAAGACAGCATTGTGTTCAGGAAGGAAGTCGGTTCGTTGTAATCCGCACACCAGCCAGCACGTGCAACGTTGTAGTTACCCTGGTGACGCGTATCGAGGAAGGTTTTCCACTCCTGGTTTACCAACTTAACGTTCACACCGAGGTTTTTCTGCCAGATAGAAGCAGCTGCGATAGCCAGTTTCTTGTGCAGATCGGAGGTGTTGTACAACAGGTCGAAGGTCAGCGGTTTATCTTTGGTGTAACCCGCTTCAGCCAGCAACTTCTTAGCTTCTTCGTTACGTTTTTCCTGAGTCCATGAGAACCACTCAGGTTTAGTCAGTTTTGCACCGTCAGTATAAGGAGGGGTATAGCCATATGCTGGCAGATCGCCCTGCGCCTTCACTTTATTAACGATAATGTCACGATCCAGACCCAGTTTCAGAGCGGTACGGACACGCGCATCGTTAAATGGAGCTTTCTGGTTGTTAATTTCGTAGTAGTAAGTACACAGATATGGGTCAACGTGTACTTCAGCTGGAATTTCTTTTTTCAGTTTCTGGAACAGCTCGATTGGCAGGTTGTTATACGTCATGTCAATCTCGCCGCTGCGATAGCGGTTCACATCCGTGACTTCGGAAGAGATTGGCAGATAGGTGATTTGCGAAATAACGGTTTTCGCGTTATCCCAATAATTAGTATTACGCTCCATTACGATGCGTTCGTTAACAACCCAGTCTTTCAGTTTATAAGCACCGTTGCTCACGATGTTTGCAGGTTGGGTCCACTTCTCACCAAACTTCTCAATGGCGGTTTTGTTCACCGGGGACATCGCCGGGTTAACCAGAAGTTTGTAGAAGTAAGGAACAGGCTCGCTCAAAGTGACTTCCAGAGTGTGGTCGTCAATGGCTTTTACGCCCAGTTCACTTGGTTTCATTTTGCCGTCGATGATGGCATCAACGTTTACGATATGGCCGTATTGCGGGTAGCTTGCGTATGGGGAAGCAGTATTTGGATCAACCAGACGCTGCCAGCTATAAACGAAATCTTGCGCTGTGACTGGCTCGCCGTTAGACCATTTCGCATCTTTACGCAGATGGAAGGTCCAGACTTTGAAATCTTTATTATCCCAGGACTCTGCTACTCCCGGAATTGGGTGACCGTCTTTTGGAGAAGTAATCAATAAACCTTCAAACAGATCACGGCTGACGTTTGACTCAGGAACACCTTCAATCTTATTTGGGTCCAGAGACTGTGGTTCAGCACCGTTATTTCGGATCAACGTTTGCTTTTCTGACAGTTGAACACCTGCAGGAACTTCGGCCGCCATGGCCACATTGCCTACGATTAGCGCGGATAAAATGCTTGCTGCTACCAGACTTTTTTTTGTGATGATGGACATTGTGTTGATACTCCACTCATTATAATTACCGACCCGAAAGCCAGCCTCTTCCCCTTAGGGTTCCTTAACAGCGCAAGAGCGTTATGCGACTGTCCGGATTAACTTCTGTATTACTTGCTATCACCGACTTTATTTTTTGGGACGCTCTTATTGGCACCCTGTTCCGTCGATTCTTAATCAACCCACCCTGTACTCAGGTTGATTTTTATGAGTCATCTGTAAATGAAACATTTCTCAGATAATTGTGTTGCCCGGAAAGTATCAAAAGCCTTTGACGCTCGCCAATACAATTTGCAAATTTGTTAACCATTTCTCTTTTATCTATGTGGAGACTGGTTCGTAACGATGCTTTTGCCGTGCAAAACACTCGGTTAACTCTTTAAAAATAAAAGAGATACCGGTGACCAAAAAGATGGATTTCACGCAGACTGATGGCACTCAGCTGTCATTCACGAAAAAATAACAATTGGTTGTTTTTTAGCACATTCATCTACTGGATAGCATGATTTACTAATATCATCTCAATAAAGCGGCAGCAAGCATCATTGTGTAGTGTGAGTTAAATAACGAACTGATTGTCAGTTTTATGTACAGCGGGGAAAAGTGAAGGTTGTTAATACGCGGTTTCCAAAGCATTTTCTTATGAATAATTTTCTTATGAAAACTAAAAAAATGCTTATGCTTTAATCGCATTGGTAAAAAATTAACAAAAAAAAGCAGAATGGCTATTCTGCTTTTTCATATGCCGGTTTCAGCAGAACTAACTTAATAACCCTGGGAAGATCGTTTTCAGGCCAGTCACTATAAATTCGATACCCAGCGCCATCAACAACAACCCCATAATACGGGTGATAACGTTGATGCCGGTTTGCCCCAACAAACGGACTAACCACGGGGCAAGGCGGAAAACCAACCAGCAACAAAAAGCAAAGAGTGCAATAGCGATTGAAAAACCAACCAAATAATTCCAGCTATGGTAACGCGTGCCCCATACAATAGTCGAACTGATTGCACCGGGACCTGCCATTAAAGGCAATGCTAATGGCACAACACCCACACTTTCACGGATAGCGCTTTCTGATTTTTCTTGTTTGTTCTGTTTATCTTCCCCGAGCTTACCGCTGATCATCGACATCGCAATGGTGACCACCAGGATACCGCCAGCAATGCGGAAAGAATCAATTGATATGCCAAATAATTGCAGAATACCGTCACCGAGGAACAACGACGTCCATAAAATAATCGCTACCGACAAGTTGGCGGTAAGGTTTGTTTTATTCCTGGCCAACGCCGTTTGGTAGCTGGTCATACTGATGAATACAGGAATGATCCCCACTGGGTTTACCAGCGCGAACAAGCCAATAAAGAACTTAAAATAGGTAGGCAAATCGAACAAGGATTGAGCCACTCAAAACTCCGCGAATGAACGTAGCAAAGGCCGGCGTAATGTAATGGAAAACAGGTGCTGGCGCCACGCACTTTCGCAGCATAGATAACTACTTTTATTAGCAAATGCGATATTAAACGATATTGTTACCCACTTGTTGAAAATATGGTAATTTGTTTTATCTTTGCTGTGACTAAAATTTTAAAGACTTATCAGTTACCTGAATCCTCCCTGCTGAATGGAGTCAGCCTTAAAATATTGTGATTTATATCACAAAAAACCTACTCAGAAGTGAGTACTCTTGATGCATCTGAAGAGCAAATGATTCAGAAGATGAATAGGTTTTTTTAGGTAGGCTCTTTTAGTAAATCAGCAAGATGTTTTGGGAAGTTTTTGGATAGTCGTGGCTCGTGTCTTACGCAAGCTGTTGCCCGCTGACTATACTGTCGTCTCGAGCAGCTCATTTACTAAAAGAGTTTAAACATTATCAGGAGAGCATTATGGCTGTAACTAATGTCGCTGAACTTAACGCACTTGTAGAGCGCGTCAAGAAAGCCCAGCGTGAATATGCCAACTTTACTCAAGAGCAAGTTGATAAAATCTTCCGCGCCGCCGCTCTGGCTGCTGCAGATGCTCGAATCCCTCTCGCGAAACTGGCCGTTGCTGAATCTGGCATGGGTATCGTTGAAGATAAAGTGATCAAAAACCACTTTGCTTCAGAGTATATCTACAACGCCTATAAAGATGAGAAAACCTGCGGTGTGTTGGATGAAGACCACACCTTCGGGACTATCACCATCGCTGAGCCAATCGGTATTATCTGCGGTATCGTGCCAACGACTAACCCAACTTCAACGGCTATCTTTAAGTCTCTGATCAGCCTGAAGACTCGTAACGCGATCATCTTCTCTCCACACCCACGTGCAAAAGACGCGACCAACAAAGCAGCAGACATCGTTCTGCAAGCTGCGATCGCTGCTGGTGCACCTAAAGATCTGATCGGTTGGATTGACCAGCCATCTGTCGAACTGTCTAACGCTCTGATGCACCACCCAGATATCAACATGATTCTGGCAACTGGTGGCCCAGGCATGGTTAAAGCAGCATACAGCTCCGGTAAACCAGCAATCGGCGTAGGCGCAGGTAACACCCCTGTTGTTGTTGACGAAACTGCCGACATCAAACGTGTTGTTGCTTCTATCCTGATGTCTAAAACCTTCGATAACGGCGTAATCTGTGCTTCCGAGCAATCAGTTATCGTTGTTGACTCTGCTTACAACGCAGTGCGCGAACGTTTTGCATCCCACGGCGGCTACATGCTGCAGGGTAAAGAGCTGAAAGCTGTTCAGGATATCATCCTGAAAAACGGCGCACTGAACGCAGCTATCGTTGGTCAGCCAGCAACTAAAATTGCTGAACTGGCAGGCTTCACAGTACCGGCTGACACCAAGATCCTGATTGGTGAAGTAAGTGTTGTTG
Source organism: Buttiauxella cochleicola (assembly GCF_021282435.1). Taxonomy (NCBI): domain Bacteria; kingdom Pseudomonadati; phylum Pseudomonadota; class Gammaproteobacteria; order Enterobacterales; family Enterobacteriaceae; genus Buttiauxella; species Buttiauxella cochleicola. The sequence continues at coordinate 823,701 of NZ_JAJSOT010000001.1, forward strand.
ACGAATCTGAGCCATTCGCTCACGAAAAACTGTCTCCAACTCTGGCTATGTACCGTGCTAAGAGCTTCGAAGATGCAGTTGTTAAAGCTGAGAAACTGGTGGAGATGGGCGGCATCGGCCACACCTCTTGCCTGTACACAGACCAGGACAACCAGCCAGAGCGCGTTAAGCACTTCGGCGACAAAATGAAAACTGCACGTATCCTGATCAACACCCCTGCTTCTCAGGGTGGTATCGGTGACCTGTACAACTTCAAACTCGCGCCTTCCCTGACTCTGGGTTGTGGCTCATGGGGTGGTAACTCTATCTCTGAGAACGTGGGTCCTAAGCACCTGATCAACAAGAAAACCGTTGCTAAGCGAGCTGAGAACATGTTGTGGCATAAACTTCCGAAATCTATCTACTTCCGCCGTGGCTCCCTGCCAATCGCGCTGGACGAAGTGATTACTGATGGTCACAAACGTGCGATGATCGTTACCGACCGTTTCCTGTTCAACAACGGTTATGCAGACCAGATCACTTCTGTTCTGAAAGCAGCTGGCGTTGAAACTGAAGTATTCTTCGAAGTAGAAGCTGATCCAACTCTGTCCGTAGTACGTAAAGGTGCAGAACTGGCGAACTCCTTCAAACCAGACGTGATTATCGCGCTGGGTGGTGGTTCACCGATGGATGCTGCGAAAATCATGTGGGTTATGTACGAGCACCCAGAAACTCACTTCGAAGAACTGGCTCTGCGCTTCATGGACATCCGTAAGCGTATCTACAAGTTCCCGAAAATGGGCGTAAAAGCGAAAATGATCGCGGTTACCACCACTTCCGGTACTGGTTCAGAAGTGACTCCGTTTGCTGTTGTAACTGATGATGCTACTGGTCAGAAATACCCACTGGCTGACTACGCTCTGACTCCAGATATGGCGATTGTTGATGCCAACTTGGTCATGGACATGCCTAAGTCCCTGTGTGCATTCGGTGGTCTTGATGCCGTAACTCACGCACTGGAAGCTTATGTTTCTGTTCTGGCGAGCGAGTTCTCTGACGGCCAGGCTCTGCAAGCACTGAAACTGCTGAAAGAAAACCTGCCAGCATCTTACAACGAAGGCTCTAAAAACCCAGTTGCTCGTGAGCGTGTACACAACGCTGCGACCATCGCGGGTATCGCGTTTGCGAACGCCTTCCTGGGTGTGTGTCACTCAATGGCTCACAAACTGGGTTCTCAGTTCCACATTCCTCACGGTCTGGCGAACGCCCTGTTGATCTCCAACGTTATCCGTTATAACGCGAACGACAACCCAACTAAGCAGACTGCATTCAGCCAGTATGACCGCCCACAAGCGCGTCGTCGTTATGCTGAAATCGCAGACCATCTGGGTCTGAGCGCACCGGGCGACCGTACTGCTGCTAAGATTGAGAAACTGCTGGCATGGCTTGACAGCATCAAGGCTGAACTGGGTATTCCTAAGTCCATCCGCGAAGCTGGTGTTCAGGAAGCTGACTTCCTGGCTCACGTTGACAAACTGTCTGAAGATGCGTTCGATGACCAGTGTACCGGTGCTAACCCACGTTACCCACTGATCTCTGAACTGAAACAAATTCTGATGGATACCTTCTACGGTCGTGAATTCTCCGAAGAAGGCAACGAAGCAGCACAGGCTAAAACAGCAGCTCCTGCCGCGAAAGCTGACAAGAAAGCGAAGAAAACCGCTTAATTGTAATAGCTAATAAAAAACCCGCTTCGGCGGGTTTTTTTGTTTCTGCTTTCTAAAAACGCCGCACAAAGCCTCTCACGACGATGATTGAGAAAGGCACTCATCTGCCTTCCTATTTAATTTAATTCGCTCTGAATGCCTTCCAGAGAGCCTGTTTGCAGCGCTTCTTTATAGTGTTTACGGCAAACAGACACATAGCGCTCGTTCCCACCAATCACAACCTGTTCTCCCTGGTTATACGGACGACCTTCCTGGTCGAGGCGCAAAACCATGCTGGCTTTACGTCCACAAAAACAGATAGTTTTTAATTCCACGAGTTTGTCTGACCACGCTAATAAATATTGGCTTCCGCCAAATAACTCGCCCTGAAAATCAGTGCGTAGGCCATAACATAATACGGGAATATCTAATTCATCCACGACGTCTGATAACGCCAGAACTTGATCGCGTGTCAGGAACTGGCATTCATCTACCAGTACGCAATGCACAGCGTCCCGCTGATGCTCTTCACGTATTTCATTGAATAATTGGGTTGAGTCATTGTAGAGCTTTGCGGGCGACGATAATCCAATACGCGAACTCACCTTTCCAGAACCAAACCGATTGTCAATTTCTGCGGTATACACCAATGTACGCATTCCGCGCTCTTGATAGTTGTATGACGATTGCAGTAATGCCGTAGATTTACCCGCGTTCATTGCGGAATAGTAAAAGTAAAGTTGTGCCATTGGTCAGCTAGCCTGAGTTAAAATGTAAATATTATTAACACAGGATTATATCATAAGCCGTTAGGGAGTTGCTTTTACCTTATGACTCCAGGAAGAATTCATAGATTGTTAGAGAGATATATAAACCATAGCGTGGAATGCCTGAAATCGGCAGATGTTTGATGTTCATCACGTTGCACTTAACTTACGGAGTTTTCAGTGTTTTTGCTGGTACTCCCTGAAATCTATTGGATCATCAATAATAACTATCTATTAAAAATATCCACCATTACAGGCAATAATACCAAAGGTTGATATTTCACCATTAATGCGTTTATGTCTCAATTTACTACTTCGGCAACCCTGAAACTATCAGGGTTGTTGTAGAAAAAGTGAGTTCCCCACGTTTTGTTTACCTTAGATGCAAGCCAAAATTTAAGTTAATACCCTTTTATAAATCGACAAAATATTATGGAATTTTGAATTCCTTACATTACTTCCTATTGCAGAACTTAATTTAAGCCTCTATTATTAGCCCAACAAGCCAACCATCAATATAAGTTTGAGATTACTAAAATGAGCGAAGCACTTAAAATTCTGAACAACATCCGTACTCTTCGTGCACAAGCCAGAGAATGTACCCTGGAAACGCTGGAAGAAATGCTGGAAAAATTAGAAGTTGTTGTTAACGAACGCCGTGAAGAAGATAACGCTGCTGCTGCAGAAATTGAAGAGCGTACTCGTAAACTGCAACAATACCGTGAAATGCTAATTGCTGACGGCATTGATCCTAATGAATTACTGAATAGCATGGCTGCTGTTAAAACTACAGGCAAAGCTAAACGCGCTGCACGTCCAGCTAAATATCAGTACATCGACGAAAACGGCGAAAGCAAAACCTGGACTGGCCAAGGCCGTACTCCAGCTGTAATCAAAAAAGCAATGGAAGAGCAAGGCAAGAAACTGGAAGACTTCCTGATCGCCTAATTTTCGCTTTTAGTGCTGCTTATTAAATCCCGCTTCGGCGGGATTTTTATTTTGAGCGCATCATTAGCAGAATCTTTGTTACTACAAATAGTGCTCATAAAAAAAGGAAGCCAGGCTTCCTTTTTTCATTTAACTTCTCAGCATTAGCTGACTTTATAGAATGCCTTATACCAGTCTACGAAGCGCTGTACGCCATCCTGAACCGATGTCTGTGGTTTAAAGCCAATGACATCGTACAACGCCTTCGTGTCCGCACTCGTCTCCAGAACGTCACCTGGCTGCATAGGCATCATATTCTTCTGGGCAACCTTACCTAAAGAGGTTTCAAGGGCAGTAATATAATCCATCAACGTAACCGGATTACTGTTCCCGATATTATAAACTCGATAAGGTGCTGAGCTTGTCGCCGGAGTTCCTTCCTCTACTGTCCACGTGGCATCGGCTTGCGGAATGACATCCTGCAAACGAACGATTGCCTCTGCAATATCATCAATATAAGTGAAGTCACGACGCATTTGCCCATGATTATAAACGTCGATACTCTTTCCTTCGACAATCGCACGAGTAAATTTAAATAACGCCATATCCGGGCGGCCCCATGGACCATAAACGGTGAAAAAGCGTAACCCGGTCGTCGGTAACCCATATAAGTGCGAGTACGTATGCGACATCAACTCGTTAGCTTTTTTGGTTGCCGCATATAATGATATTGGATGATCGACAGTGTCATCAGTTGAGAACGGAAGTTTGCGATTTAGCCCATATACCGAACTGGACGAAGCATATAACAGATGCCCCACTTTATTATGGCGACAACCTTCAAGAACATTTAAATGCCCCACAAGGTTTGAATCAGCATAGGCGTGAGGGTTATCGATGGAATAACGTACACCTGCTTGTGCAGCAAGATGAATCACACGATCAAATTTCTCTTTGGCAAATAATTCCGCCATGGCATTACGATCGGCAAGGTCAATTTTATCGAAACGGAATGAAGAATGTGGTGCGAGGAGATCAAGACGAGCTTGCTTAAGATTGACATCGTAATAGTCATTCAGGTTATCGATACCGATAACCTGGTGACCGGCTGCCAGCAAACGTTCACTGACATGAAACCCAATAAAGCCTGCACTGCCGGTAACCAAAAATTTCATATAATCCTCATTTATACCCGTCATACTTCAAACTACATCTTTGTTGGCTTCGTAAACATACCCGAATCACCTACTGATGTAAGTTCATCGGGATGTGTTCACTTGCCGCCGCGATGCAGCTTGAATTATTTAGGATATATTACGCAATATTGATGGACGCTCCGCGGCCGATTGCATAATAGACAAAGCCGCGTTTGTTAAGTCTCTCAGGATCATACAGGTTACGGCCGTCAAAGATAACTGGTTGCTTTAGGGATTTCTTGATTGCATCAAAATCAGGTGCACGGAAACTTTGCCACTCTGTACAAATAACCAGAGCATCTGCATCTTGTAATGCGGCTTCTTTAGTTCCCATCAATTTCAGATCTGGACGATGTCCGTAAATGCGCTGAGCTTCGTCCATTGCTTCCGGGTCATACGCCTGCACCTGAGCACCGCGTTCCCACAGCGCTTCCATCAGGACGCGGCTAGAGGCTTCACGCATATCGTCGGTATTCGGTTTGAATGAAAGTCCCCACAGCGCGAAGGTTTTACCTTTCAGATCTTCACCGAAATGACGAGTAATAAACTCAGGGAGTTTTAACTTCTGGTCGTGGTTGACCTCTTCTACCGCTTGCAGAATACGTGGCGTGTAGCCAATCTGCTGAGCGGTACGAATCAGAGCCTGCACATCTTTAGGGAAGCAGGAGCCACCATAACCGCAGCCAGGGTAAATAAAGCTGTAGCCGATGCGGGAGTCTGAACCAATACCCATACGCACTTTTTCGATATCTGCGCCCAGCCGTTCTGCCAGGTTGGAGATTTCGTTCATAAAGCTAATTTTAGTCGCCAGCATGCAGTTCGCGGCGTACTTGGTCAGCTCAGCACTACGGATATCCATCAGGATCATGCGATCGTGGTTGCGATTGAACGGCTCGTACAATTCACGCAGCAAATCCACCACATCATCGTTATCGGTACCGATAACAATACGCTCAGGGCGCATGCAGTCAGAAACTGCCGCACCTTCCTTCAGAAATTCAGGGTTAGAAACCACATCAAATGGAATATCCACGCCACGGGCTTTCAGCGTCTCTTCCATTACGTTGCGAACTTTGTCTGCTGTTCCGACAGGAACGGTAGATTTATCGAGCACAACTTTGTGGGATGTCATGTGCTGCGCGATAGTACGTGCAACAGCGGTGACATATTTCAGGTCAGCAGAACCGTCTTCATCCGGCGGAGTTCCAACGGCAATAAATTGCATTTCACCATGATGGACGCCCAATTCAGCATCGGTGCTGAACTGTAAACGGCCTTCTTCATAGTTTTTCTTCACCAGTGGCGTTAAGCCGGGTTCAAAAATTGGGATCACGCCGTTTTTCAGATTTTCGACTTTCTTCGCATCGACATCTATGCACATTACATCGTGACCAACTTCCGCAAGCACTGCAGCCTGAACAAGTCCAACATAGCCGATACCAAATACAGTAACTTTCATCTTTCTATCCTGCGTTGAAATGAATTACTTTTTCGCGCCAACTGTCTCTTCTAGCCAGGCTTTAAAGTCTGCGCCCAAAGTGCTGTGACGGATACCGTACTCCACAAACGCCTGCATATAACCGAGTTTGTTACCACAGTCATGGCTCACGCCTCTCATGTGATAGGCTTCAACAGTCTGTTTTTCCATCAACATAGCAATGGAGTCAGTCAGCTGAATTTCATCACCAGCACCTGGAGGTGTTTTGGACAACAGCGGCCAAATATCAGCAGTCAGCACATAACGGCCTACAACTGCAAGATTAGATGGTGCAACATTGGCTTTAGGTTTCTCAACAATACCGACCATTGGCACGCTGTCACCTTCGTTTAACTCAACGCCTTTGCAGTCAACAACACCGTAAGCGGTAACATCTTCTACCGGCTCAACCATGATTTGGCTGTGGCCTGTAGTATCAAAACGTTTGATCATTTCGGCCAGGTTATCCTGCGAAAGATCGGATTCGAACTCATCAAGAATTACATCTGGCAGAATAACGGCTACTGGCTCATCGCCGACAACCGGATGGGCGCACAGCACTGCGTGCCCCAGGCCTTTAGCCAGGCCCTGACGAACCTGCATGATAGTGACATGCGGAGGGCAAATAGCCTGAACTTCATCCAGCAACTGGCGCTTAACACGTTTTTCGAGCATGGCTTCAAGTTCGAAGCTGGTATCGAAGTGGTTTTCGATGGAGTTTTTCGAAGAGTGAGTCACCAGCACAATTTCAGTAATGCCCGCGGCGATACATTCATTGACCACATACTGAATTAACGGTTTATCGACTAAAGGCAACATCTCTTTTGGAATAGCCTTGGTAGCCGGTAACATACGTGTGCCCAATCCCGCGACAGGGATTACTGCTTTTCTTACTTTAGAATTAATGGCAGCCATTGAAAAATCTCCTGGACTGTTCAAGTTTTCACTTGCACGTCAATTAAAAAAACGTCTCGAGTATATCAGCTTAAAAATGGAATCTGCGGCTGTTTACCCGTTGCGTTGATAATTTAAGACTAATACGATTTGGATAGATACGATATTACCACCAGCAATGATAGGGGAGAAAACCTAAATGATTTCAACCATCCAGATGCTCATTCCGCAGACAACATCAGCCGTAATCGCCCGCCACTTCCCCAAACCTGACACTGCCAGGACTCACAACGCTGGCTAATTTGATTGAGATAAGTATTGCCCAGTGTTCCCAAAGGCACACCGTTGCTGACCTGAATTTGATGCTCACCGGTATTTAAGGTGGCATTTAGCCCCGCCGAGACCAAAATGAGGTTTTTGAGTTCACTATGGTAATAACCCACCATCAGCGGAAACTGCCCGGTAAGATTGGCCTGACGTAATAATTGATTCACTTGTTTGAGTAAATTACCGAGCTCAGGTAAACGTTGGTTTTGTTTGGAAAGTTGTTCCTGCAATAGCCCGTTAAATAGCGCTCGTAATAACAGCGCCGCCAGCACCCCATTATCCCCTGCTCTTGTCACATCAAGGCAATAAAATGCCAGGTCGTTCTCTGACAAAGCAGCAATATCCAGAACAAGTCCTGGTTGATTATGAGTGATTAACTGGCGGTAATTCACCCGGCAATGCGAAATCACCTGTTGTACCGGGGGTTGTAGTTCTTGAAGTAGCGTAGATGCAGCCTGCGGGTCGCTGACCAGCGCATCCCAGTCCTGAAACAGCCGCTCTTCTTCTTCAACACGCGAATTAAACATGTTGGGATAGAGGCAGGCGAAGACTGTTTCACGCAGACGATTGAGGTCTTTAATTGGCTTGAGCAGAACATCCTGCACCCCAAAGCGTAAGGCTTTGGCGATATCTGACATGTTCTCGGTGGCTGAGATCACAAGGATTGGCGTCTGTACGCCTTCATTACGCAAGTGCTCTACCAGCTTCAATCCATTCATGCGCGGCATAGCCAGATCGCAAATCAGCAGATCGGGCGCAAAACTGGTCATCTTTTCCAGAGCATCTATACCATCAACGGCAACGGCAATGACCGCACCTAAGGAAGAGAGATAATTTTCCAGTAAAGAGCGGAAAACGGGCTCATCCTCAACAATGAGAATCAGTTTTCCAACGAGTGGCTGTGTCATTTTCGCTCCCCTGACTGGCGATAGATCAATAGTGGCATGGTATGACAATCACCGCCTGTCAGAATTGCCTGAAGATGCGAGTTTTCACCATACTCAATCATGGGTACGAACCAATGGCAGCAGCTCATCCATCTTTTTCTCGACGGCAAGACTGCCCGCACTTATCGCTTCCGCGGCACGGTGGAAATCAAGCGTTGAAATCTGGGGGCAAAAAGGTTGCAGCAAAATATCCGGTGGGTCACCCGCCATACGGTTACGCTTTAAGCGGTTTTCCAACACCTGAATAGAGGTGGTCATGATTTCCATGGCCGTTGGCGTGGTATTGGCACGACGGGTAGTGATTTTGCCGAGCTGTTCGCGCAAACGACCACGCCATGAATCAGGCTGCACCTGATTTTCAGCCAGAGGAGTCGTCATATTGACGGAGAGTAAATCTTGCTGCATCAAATGCGCATCATGTTGCAGGTCGACGGCAATCACGATATCGGCACCCAGCGCACGCGTTAGCGAAACAGGCACCGGGTTAACCACTGCGCCATCCACCAGCCAGTAGCCGTTATACCCGACCGGCGACAATAGCCCCGGCATACTGCAAGAGGCTCGAACAGCCTGATGCAAATCACCATCCGTGAACCACAATTCACGTCCAGTACTTAAATTGGTGGCAACAGAGCCAAAACGCAGCGCGCAGTCTTCAATTTTTTCTTCAGTGATGATTTTACGGACGTTGTTGAACACGCGCTCGCCACGCAACAAACCGCCACGACGCCAGGAAAGATCCATTAGTCGCAGTACATCCCAATAGCCGAACGATCGCACCCATCGTTCCATCATAGGTAAGCGATTACTTGCATACGCGGCACCGACCAGTGCCCCAACCGAGCAACCTGCAACGATATCAACCTGAATGCCTGCTCGTTTTAACGCATTAATGACACCAATATGCGCCCATCCTTTTGCTGCTCCCGACCCTAATGCCAGGCCGATCTTTACCTGTCTCATTTTGCCTCGGTCTTTCTTCCCCGGTTTATACCCATCATTCTTCAAGCTGCGGGAGGTGTTGATTGCAACTCAAATGCCCATGGATATATCACCTCGTGGCGAACTCGCCACAGCTCAGTTAACATAACTACCCCGCGTATTTACGCTGACTATTTTTTGTAACCAAGGAGATGCTGTGTCGCAACTTTGCCCTTGTGGTAGCGGTCTGGAGTATAGCGTATGTTGCCAGCCTTACCTACGCGCAGACAAGCCCGCGCCAACCCCATCACAGCTAATGCGTTCACGTTATAGTGCGTATGTGATGCAGGACGCAGACTATCTTGTCACGACCTGGCACCCGCAAACCCGCAGCCCTTCGCTGAAATCAGATATTTCAGGAAGTTTTGGCACAACCAAGTGGTTAGGTCTGACAGTTTATGAAGCTGCTGCCGGACGCGATGAAAACGAAGGTTTCGTCAGTTTTGTCGCGCGCTTTGAAGAACAAGGCGAAGAAAGTGGCATTATCGAGCGTTCGCGTTTCTTAAAGGAAAACGGCCAGTGGTACTATGTCGATGGAACACGCCCGCAATTTGGTCGCAATGACCCCTGCCCTTGCGGTTCTGGAAAAAAATATAAAAAGTGTTGTGGTCGTTAACTCACCGTGGCACAAATCAATTAGCAAACACACGCACAACAGGATTTCCCCGTGACACAAGCACTACAGCGAAAAGTACTCCGCACCATTTGCCCTGACGCTAAGGGCCTGATCGCCAAGATCACTAACATTTGTTACAAGCACGAACTGAACATTGTTCAGAACAACGAGTTTGTTGACCATCGCACCGGGCGCTTCTTTATGCGTACCGAGCTTGAGGGGATTTTCAACGACAACACGCTACTGGCTGATTTAGATGGCGCATTGCCTGAAGGTTCGGTGCGTGAACTCATTCCTGCGGGTCGTCGTCGCGTGGTGATCCTGGTAACCAAAGAAGCGCACTGCCTGGGTGACTTATTAATGAAAGCCAATTATGGCGGCCTCGATGTTGAGATCGCTGCCGTTATCGGCAACCACGAAACTCTGCGCACGCTGGTTGAGCGTTTTGATATTCCGTTTGAGCTTGTCAGCCATGAAGGTCTGACGCGCGAAGATCACGACCAACAAATGGCCGACGCGATTGCAGCGCACAAACCGGACTACGTGGTACTGGCGAAATACATGCGTGTGTTGACGCCTGAGTTTGTTTCGCGCTTCCCGAACCAGATTATCAACATCCACCACTCGTTCCTGCCTGCGTTCATCGGTGCGCGTCCTTATCACCAGGCGTACGAGCGCGGCGTGAAGATCATCGGTGCCACCGCGCACTATGTGAACGACAACCTGGATGAAGGCCCAATCATCATGCAGGATGTGATTCACGTCGATCACACCTACACTGCAGAAGATATGATGCGTGCCGGGCGTGATGTTGAAAAAAATGTTCTCAGCCGCGCACTGTATCAAGTGCTGGCCCAGCGCGTGTTTGTATACGGTAATCGCACGATTATTCTGTAGATCAATCATGTAATTGCTTAGGTTTGCGACGTTACGTGTAAAAAAACGGCAAACGATTCATTTTCTTACAGTGAATGCTTTACAGCGGCGCTTCATTTGATATGATGCGCCCCGCTTCCAGACGAAGGAGGCGAGTAAGAAAGCCAACAAAATGTAATACCCCTGGCGGGGTTCCCGAGCGGCCAAAGGGAGCAGACTGTAAATCTGCCGTCATCGACTTCGAAGGTTCGAATCCTTCCCCCGCCACCATTCTTGACCACTACATTGTGGTTAAGGCAATAAGTTATCATTGAGATGAGCACTTATTGGGGAAGGACGAGAATCTTCGATTAAGGTTCGAGTCGAACGTAGTGAGACAACGTTGCTTTAGCAACGGTCATCCTTCCCACTATGTTCAACAAGGCAACACCAATCAGGCTTTAGCAGTACCCAACACCCCTGGCGGGGTTCCCGAGCGGCCAAAGGGAGCAGACTGTAAATCTGCCGTCATCGACTTCGAAGGTTCGAATCCTTCCCCCGCCACCATTCTTTGCAACACCTTCCCAGCTCATCCAAATCGTACAATCTTCCATATTCCCGTTGGGGAAGGATGAGAAGCTTCGACTAAGGTTCGATTCGAGCGAAGCGAGAAAGCGTTGCCGCAGGCAACGACCCGAAGGGCGAGACGCAAAGCGTCGAGTAATCCTTCCCCCGTCACCATCTTCTGAAGTACCTTCCCAACTATTCCAAATCGCACCATATTCAACACCTCTGTTGGATGACGCTTCGCTTATCCAACCTACAAAACCAAATTCAAAACCAAACACAAAACGCAAAACCACAAACGCAAAACCGATCCGTAGGTCGGATAAGCGCAGCGTCATCCGACACAGCCCCACCAAAAAAACACAAAAAAATACCCGGCCGAAGCCAGGTATTTTCAATCCAACCAACAACCGTCAGCGGCGAGCGCGCACAATCTGATACTTACGCGTCAAATACTCCACCGGTGCGCTCCACACATGCACCAGACGGGTGAACGGGAACAGCAGGAACAGCGTCATGCCCAATACCAAATGCACGCGGAAGATAAACGCCACGCCGTCCAGATACTCAGATGCACCGCCGTGGAAAGTCACCACCGCCTGTGCCCAGCCCACCAGCTTCATCATCTCGCTGCCGTCCATATGCTGCGCCGAAAACGGAATCGTCAACAAACCCAACGCACACTGAATCACTAACAGGCTGAGAATCAGAATATCCGCCACGCTCGACGTTGCACGAATGCGCGGGTTAAACAGGCGGCGTTTCAGCAGCAGCAAACCGCCCACCAGCGTCATCACACCGCACGCGCCACCGGCAATCATCGCCATCTTCTGCTTCACATCAATCGGCAGGAACGACTCGTACATCCAGTGCGGCGTTAACATCCCCAGGAAGTGACCGGCAAAAATCCCGAGAATCCCGATATGGAACAGGTTTGACGCCAGATTCATCCCTTTGCGATCCAGCATCTGGCTGGAACCCGCTTTCCAGGTGTACTGGCCGTAGTCGTAACGCAACCAGCTCCCCAGCAGGAATACCGTCCCGCAAATGTACGGATACATGTCGTAGAAGAACACATTGAGAAATTGCATGATTACTGTCCTCCGATATTCAGATACTGCGGAGCGACAGCCCCGGCAAAACGCTTCTGATGGCTGGAAATTTCAGATTCACCGCAACCGGCGTCAGCCACAAATTTCACCTGCTCTTCTTCCCATACCGCATCCAGCGCCTGCGGCGTATCATCGCGCGCTTCGCCAGCAATCTGCTTGCTCACGCTCTCAACCGCCACATCGCTTTGCGACAGGCCGAGCAGCACATCAAACAGCGCCGCATAATCACTTTCGCGCTGTTTCAGGCGCGCAGCCAGCAGGGCGAGAATCGGTGCGACATCCTGCAAACCGCCACGCGCTTCACTTTCTTCACGCTGCGACAGATATTCCAGATACAGCGGCAAATGGTCCGGCAGCTCGCGGCTGTCGATCTCCATCCCGGCTTGCTCGTACTGCCCCATCAGGTTAACCATCGCCTGCCCACGGTCACGGGATTCGCCGTGAACGTGTTCAAACAGCAGCAGTGAAGTCGCGCGACCACGGTCAAACAACTCGCTGTAACTCGCCTGCGCATCCAGCAAATCGCGGCTGCACAACGAAGTAATGAAACCGTTAAGCTGAGCCGCCTGCTGCAAATTCAACGCGCTTCCTTCAGCCATCGCATCGCGCAGTTCCTGCTGATGCTGCCATAGGGCAGCATCCGGGTACTCAAGCAGACGGGAAATCACCAGAAGTTCAATCATGGTTTTGGCTCCGTTTTGCTGGATACATCAATCGCATCGATACGCTTGCTGTTGAACAGGTTGAATTTGGAATCCGAACCGTGGCAACCGTCGCCGAAGCTGAAACCACAACCTTTACTTTCCGGAAAGGCATCTGCAGCCAGCTCGCGGTGGCTTGATGGCACTACGAAACGGTCTTCGTAGTTGGCAATCGCCAGATAGCGATACATTTCCTGCGCCTGCGCTTCGGTCAAGCCCACTTCTTCCAGCGCGCTGATATCGTGAACGCCTTCTACCGTTTCCGCACGCTTGTAGTGGCGCATCGCCATCATGCGTTTCAGAGCGCGAAGAACCGGCGCGGTGTCGCCCGCGGTCAGCAAATTCGCCAGGTATTCCACCGGAATACGCAGGCTTTCAACGTCAGGCAGGATCCCGGTGTGCGGCAGTTCACCCGCGTCAGCCGCAGACTGAATTGGCGACAACGGCGGCACATACCAGACCATCGGCAGCGTGCGATATTCCGGGTGCAGCGGCAGCGCCAGCTTCCAGTCCATCGCCATTTTATAAACTGGCGACTGCTGTGCGGCTTCGATAACGCTATTCGGGATGCCGTCTTTGCGCGCCTGCTCGATAACCGCCGGATCGTTTGGATTGAGGAAAATACCCAACTGGCGCTCGTACAGATCTTTCTCGTTCTCGGTGCTGGCTGCGGATTCAATCGCATCCGCGTCATACAACAACACGCCGAGGTAGCGAATACGGCCCACACAGGTTTCCGAACACACCGTTGGCTGGCCCGCTTCGATTCGCGGATAACAGAAGATGCACTTCTCAGATTTACCACTCTTCCAGTTGAAGTAGATTTTTTTGTACGGGCAACCGGTAATACACATGCGCCAGCCGCGGCACTTGTCCTGGTCAATCAGCACAATGCCGTCTTCTTCACGTTTGTAAATGGCACCACTCGGGCACGTCGCCGCACACGCTGGGTTCAGGCAGTGTTCGCACAAGCGCGGCAGGTACGCCATAAAGGTGTTTTCGAACTGGCCATACATCGCTTTTTGCATGTTCTGGAAGTTCTGATCTTTGGAGAGCTTTTCAAACTCGCCACCCAGATCGTCTTCCCAGTTCGGGCCTGCTTCGATTTTGTTCATCCGCTGGCCGGTAATCAGCGAGCGTGGGCGCGCAATCGGCTGATGCTTGCCTGCTGGCGCGTTATGCAGATGCTGATAGTCGAAATCAAACGGTTCGTAGTAATCGTCGATGCCCGGCAGATGCGGGTTAGCGAAGATTTTGCCCAGCAGCATCGCGCGGTTACCCATGCGCGGTTGCAGTTTGCCGTTAATTTTACGGAGCCAGCCGCCCTTCCATTTTTCCTGGTTTTCCCAGTCAGTTGGGTAGCCGGTTCCCGGTTTGGTTTCCACGTTGTTGAACCACGCGTACTCCATCCCTTCGCGGCTGGTCCAGACGTTTTTACAGGTCACAGAACAGGTGTGACAGCCGATGCATTTATCAAGATTCAGCACCATGCCGACTTGTGAACGAATTTTCATTTTACGCTCTCCTGTTTCTGGTCGTTGCCTTCACCGTCTAACCAGTTAATGTCTTTCATCTTACGTACCACTACGAACTCATCACGGTTTGAACCGACGGTGCCGTAGTAGTTAAAGCCGTAAGCCAGCTGCGCATAGCCGCCAATCATGTGCGTCGGTTTCGGGCTAATTCGGGTGACCGAGTTATGGATACCACCACGCTGACCGGTAATTTCAGAACCCGGCAGGTTCACGATACGTTCCTGCGCGTGGTACATCATGGTCATGCCTTCCGGCACACGCTGACTCACCACCGCACGCGCGGTCAAAGCACCGTTATTGTTGAATACTTCAATCCAGTCGTTATCGACGATGCCCAAATCTTTGGCGTCGATTTCGCTCATCCAGACAATCGGCCCGCCGCGCGACAACGTCAGCATCAGCAAGTTGTCGCTGTAGGTTGAGTGAATGCCCCATTTCTGGTGCGGCGTCAGGAAGTTCAACGCTTTCTCTGGGTTACCGTTAGATTTTTTACCCATCACGCCTTTCACGGAGCGGGTATCAATCGGCGGACGGTACACCAGCAGGCTTTCGCCAAAATCACGCATCCACTGGTGATCCTGGTAAAGTTGCTGGCGGCCTGACAGCGTGCGCCATGGGATCAGCTCGTGAACGTTGGTATAACCGGCGCTGTAGGAAACGTGTTCATCTTCCAGACCCGACCAGGTTGGGCTGGAGATGATTTTGCGTGGCTGCGCCTGGATATCGCGGAAGCGAATCTTTTCGTCTTCTTTATTGAGCGCCAGGTGCGTGTGGTCGCGTCCGGTAAATTCGCTGAGTGCCGCCCAGGCTTTTACCGCAACCTGGCCGTTGGTTTCCGGTGCCAGGGTGAGGATCATTTCCGCGGCATCGATCGCCGTGTTGAGAGTCGGCTGGCCTTTCGCCGGGCCTTCGGTTTTGGTGTAGTTGAGCTTACGCAGCAGATCCATTTCGGACTGTGTGTTCCACGCAATACCTTTGCCGCCGTTGCCGATGGTTTCCATCAGCGGGCCAATCGAGGTGAAACGCTCGTAAGTCGCCGGGTAATCACGTTCAACGGTGATTAGATGCGGTGCGGTTTTGCCCGGAATCAGATCACATTCGCCTTTTTTCCAGTCCATCACGCCAAACGGCTGCGCCAGTTCTGCGGCGGAATCATGCTGAATCGGCAGCGTCACCACGTCGGTTTCTTTGCCCAAATGCCCGACGCACACTTCGGAGAATTTCTTCGCGATGGCTTTATAGATTTCCCAGTCGCTTTTTGAATCCCAGGCTGGGTCAACAGCGGCAGAAAGCGGGTGAATAAACGGATGCATATCCGAAGTATTCATGTCGTCTTTCTCATACCAGGTCGCCGTTGGCAGCACGATATCGGAATACAAGCAGGTGCTCGACAGGCGGAAGTCCAGCGTCACCACTAAGTCCAGTTTGCCGTCCAGCCCGTTATCCAGCCACTCGACTTCCTCCGGCATTACACCGCCTTCTTTACCCAGATCTTTACCCTGAATACCGTTCTCGGTACCGAGCAAATATTTGAGCATGTACTCGTGGCCCTTACCGGAAGAACCCAGCAGGTTTGAACGCCAGACGAATAAGTTGCGCGGATGGTTATTGCCCGCATCCGGTTGTTCTGCGGCAAAGCGAATGTCGCCGCTTTTCAGTTGCTGCGCGGTGAAATCAGCCGGGCTCATGCCTGCCGCTTTCGCCTGCTTCGCAATGTGCAGCGGGTTGGTATTAAGCTGTGGTGCCGACGGCAACCAGCCCATGCGTTCAGCACGCACGTTGAAGTCAATCAAATGGCCGCTATAACGGGATTTATCCGCCAACGGCGACAGCAGTTCTTCGGCAGTCAACGACTCGTAGCGCCACTGGCTGGAGTGGTTGTAGAAGAATGACGTGCTGTTCATCTGGCGCGGCGGGCGCTGCCAGTCGAGGGCGAACGCCAGCGGAGTCCAGCCGGTTTGTGGGCGCAGTTTTTCCTGGCCAACATAGTGTGCCCAACCGCCGCCGCTCTGGCCGACGCAACCGCAGAAGATCAGCATATTGATCAGACCACGGTAGTTCATGTCCATGTGGAACCAGTGGTTCATACCGGCGCCGACGATGATCATCGAACGGCCATGGGTTTTGTCGGCGTTGTCAGCAAATTCACGAGCGATGCGGATGATGTTCTGGCGAGTTACGCCGGTAATCTGCTCCGCCCACGCCGGAGTATACGCTTTTACATCGTCGTAGCTGGACGCACAGTTTTCGTCATTCAGGCCGCGATCCAGACCGTAGTTCGCCAGCGTCAGGTCATAAACGGTGGTCACCAATGCGGTAGAACCGTCTGCCAGCTGAATGCGTTTAACCGGCAGTTTATGCATCAGCACGTTATCGAGCTTCACGTTGCTAAAATGCTCGGTGCTTTCACCGCCGAAGTATGGGAAGCCAACTTCCGCCACTTCATCGTGGCTGCCGAGCAGGCTCAGGCGCAGTTCGGCCTCTTCGCCACTGGTGCCGTCGCGCTGCTCCAGGTTCCACTTGCCTTTCTCGCCCCAGCGATAACCGATAGAACCGTTCGGTGCCAGCAACTCGCCGTTCTGGCTGTCCATGGCGACCGTTTTCCACTGCGGGTTATTTTCCTGGCCCAAACCGTCAACCAGGTCAGAGGCGCGTAACATGCGTCCAGCGGCGTAGAAGCCGTCACGCTCTTCCAGCATCACCAGCATTGGCATGTCGGTATAACGACGCACGTAATCAGTGAAATATTGGCTTGGGTTATCGAGGTGGAATTCACGCAGCATCACATGGCCCATCGCCAGCGCCATCGCCGCATCGGTGCCTTGTTTTGGTGCCAGCCACTGGTCGCACAGCTTGGCGATTTCAGCGTAATCCGGCGTTACCGCGACGGTTTTGGTGCCTTTGTAACGCACTTCGGTAAAGAAGTGGGCGTCCGGCGTACGGGTCTGCGGAACGTTAGAGCCCCAGGCCATGATGTAGCTGGAGTTATACCAGTCGGCAGATTCAGGAACGTCAGTCTGCTCGCCCCAGGTCATCGGCGACGCAGGCGGCAAATCGCAATACCAGTCGTAGAAGCTCAGACAGGTACCGCCAATCAGGGAAAGATAGCGAGCGCCGGAAGCATAAGAAACCATCGACATTGCCGGAATCGGCGAGAAGCCCGCGATACGGTCAGGGCCGAAAGTTTTCGCGGTAAACACGTTAGCCGCGGCAATCAGCTCGTTCACCTCCTGCCAGCTTGAGCGCACAAAACCACCGCGACCACGGGCTTGTTTATAGCTTTTGGCTTTTTCCGGGTCGTTGATGATTGAAGCCCAGGCATCGACCGGATCTTGATGCAGGGTTTTCGCTTCACGCCACAGTTGGATCAGACGCTTGCGCATCAAAGGATATTTCAGACGGTTGGCGCTGTAGAGATACCAGGAGTAGCTTGCGCCGCGTGGGCAGCCGCGTGGCTCATGGTTTGGCATATCTGGGCGGGTACGCGGGTAGTCGGTTTGCTGGGTTTCCCAGGTTACCAGGCCGCTTTTGACGTAGATCTTCCAGCTACAGGAGCCCGTGCAGTTTACACCGTGAGTGGAACGCACCACTTTGTCGTGTTGCCAACGCTGGCGATAACCTTCTTCCCAATCACGATTGGTATCGAGCAGTTGGCCATGTCCATCGGCAAAAGTTTCGCCCTTCTGTTTGAAGTACCGAAACCGGTCAAGAAATTTGCTCATCGGGGTTCTCCTGATGTGGAGCCTGGAGGCTCTATCTTATGAAAACGACATTACTAACGATGGCGGCACGGTAACTCGCGCATATGAAGGGATAATTGATAAGGATCAACTGGGGTTGAGGATGTTTTAAGCGCGAAGTGGCGATATACCACCAAAGTGGCAATCGAATATTGATAGTTAATTAATTGATATATAAATAAAATACCCTTTCTCTACATTCTGTAAGGAGTAGAAATCAGAACGACTGGGTATTAAGGGGTAAGTCCGCCAAGATGGAGGGTGGGAAACCCAAAATGGGGCATCCTCTATCAGAGAAGCCCCATGTTGGATGGTGTCACAATCAGACAGAAGTTAACGGTTCAGCTTTGCGTTCCGCACGAATGTTTTTGATAAGCAGACCCGAAATAACTATCCCGGCGCAGGCGAAAACAGCCATCAAGCCAAACACGATTTTATAGCCCAATAACCCTGGGTTGGTATCTAAAATGTAGCCATACAGGCTGTAGCAGAACATCGCCGGGGCATAACCGATAAAACTGCCCAATGCCATTGCCGCACCGGTGTTTTTCTCACTGATTCCCGCTTCACCGATTGGGGCGAAGAATACTGCACGTTGCGTAAAGATAACCGCACCAAACATCAGCGTGCAGGCCATGCCCAAATAAACAGGCATTTGCTCATGCGGCAGTAATATCAAGGCAACCAACGCCAGAGCGCTAATAATAAAGGTATAGAACAAATACTGGCTGGGAGATTTTAAAACCTTGTCAGCAATTAAGCCACCAATAGGGCCGCCTACCATTTTCAAACAATATTGATTGATAATTCCATAGGCGCCCACCAGTGCAATAGGCAATGCGTAGACATTTCTTAAGAATGGAATAAAGAATGTCAATCCACAATACACCGCATAAACACAGAACACACTAAAAGCGATTAACCAGACGGTTTTGTTTTTTAATACATTCCCCAAACCTGGATTGCTTTCTTTTTTCGCTGCATTCTCTTTTTTCGCCGTTTGTTCTTCCGGGCTTTCTTTTAATACGAAGAAAATAATCACACCCACCGCAATCGCGATAAATGAGTAAAACAATATTGCGGCTTTAAAACCGAAATAGTCGCTACCAAACCAGGTGAAAACAGCCAGCGCGCTAAAGGCGATAATGGTATCAACAATGCCTCGCCCGGTTTCGAAGAAACCAAACAAGCGCCCCTGTTGGGTGTTGTCTCCGAGCAAACTCACCGACTTTAACAGCACAGGCCAGTTCAGCATGTCGCAGGTCACGCCGAACAGCGCCCAGACAAAAAGTATCCCCCAGTAGCCCGGCATGGTAGAGAGGTAGATCCCCAGCAGGCCAGTCGCAATCAGTGAAAGCGACATCGTAAAGCGGCGCGGTAATTTGTCGGAAAAGTAAATTGATAAGAAGAAACCAATGGTCGTAACAATGGAGTTAACCGACATCGCATTACCAATCTCACCGTTGGTCAGGTGAAAATACTCCTGCATAGGAACATAAAATGCGTCTTTCAATGACGGCAGTTTATATATTGTCCCACCGCACAGAACCAACAAGCTAAATATAGTCCATCTTTTTTTGGATAGCATAAGACACCCCACCCCTGAATTAGCGGAATTAATTATTATTTGAGAGTACAGTCACTTCACGAAAAGCAAAGCGCCGGAATTAAACGATTCGAATTATTTATTCCTGAAAAATAGCCATGGCATCTTTGTTAAGCTCAGAAAGAATATTACGCACATGCAATATTTGATTCATGGCATCGTCAATTTCTTTATTCAGTCTTTCTTCCAGTCCGGAGGTTGGCAACGGGGTTTCACTCATCTGCCGTAATGGAATCCACGGATTTTTATCTTCATTGGTGAAGCGAAATGCCGGGGCGTAATAATCCACTTCTTCTTCCAGACCAAATGCCGTGACCTGCGGTTTATCTTCACCTAAACAAATTAATTGCAGCAGTAACTCTTTAAACGGTAATTCACCCTGCCCGGAAATACACGCCGTATGCCCGCGCCCTTCACCTTCGTGAGTTATTAACGCATCTTTAATATGGACCTGGGTGACTTCATTTCCCATGACTGCCAACGCTTCAAGTGGCTCTTCGTTAGCGTTAATCATATTGGCAAAATCAAACAGCAGCGAAAGCTGAGGGAAGTCGGCCTGTTGAACCAGTCGTACCAATTCATGGCTTTGCAGATCTTCGTGTTGCTCGAGGGTAAATGTCAGGCCGCTATGTTGGTATTTCGCTTTAATGTATTGAATATCCTGGGCAATGATTTCCATCACCTCAGAAAGTGTCCCTTCATAGCGCGGATAAAAGCGCACCGAAGTCGCCCCGGATTTCAGCGCAATGTTCACTGCTTCATCAATGGTTTGGGCATCCGAGGCGCTGGTTTCGATGTGAACATCCAACCCCAACTGGCGCGATTTTTCTGCAAAACTTTCAAGCCGCTCATCGCTGGCATGCCTTAACGATTGGCTCTCACCATCCACGACGTGAATTTTCACCCCTTTCAGCCGCTGTTGGCTGGCGATATCCAGCAAATCTTCCGGCAGGATCTTCTCCATACGCATATTTAAATGAAACGCGTAGGCATGCAGATAAAGCGGCAAATTGGCAGCGCGCTCGACAATTTTTTTAGCCTGGATGTGGTTCATGGAAACTCCTAAAAATCGATATAAAACTCTACAGATTCAAAACGCCAATATTCGATATCAACCTGAATGACGTGCCCGGATTCGTCGGCACGGTATTTTTCAACGCGAATAGACGGTGTGCCCGGTGTGCCGCCCATGCCTTTGCACGCCCCCGCCGAGAGCCGCGTAGGTTTAAACGCTAAATGCTGCGTGTGCGAGCTTTTGCCAAAATCTTCTCGCCACACTTCGACAAAAGAACGCTCACCTAATTTGTCGATAAAACCAGGAGCGAACTGCGCGTTGATAAAGGTTTCGTGGTAGAAAACTTTATGGTTATCAAGCGCTCCCCAGCCGCAAATCTTGTAGATTTCATCGCCCTCTTTCACATTCAACTGCGCGAGGATTTCAGGTTCCGCTGTGTAAACCCGTTCTTTTTCCAGAAAGCCCCAGGACGGCAAACGCCCTTGTTCCAGAGCCGCCTGTTTAAAACTGGTGGAGGTATTTGGCGTGTACTTGAAACATGGCAAGGCAACAAACCAGCCACGACGATCCTTACGGAAGATCTTCTCTTCCCCTTCTAGAAACAACAGCGCCTGGCGCAGCGTCATGCGTTTAATGCCCAGTAATTCTTCCAGTTCACGCTCGGAAGGTAACTTACTGCCTGGCTGGACAACGCCTTTATTCAGCCAGTTGTTGAGCATCTCTTTTGCTGCTTCGACGGTGGAATGGTTTTTCATGCTTTAATCCATTTGGTTTAAACCAGATTTGTCATCACGGTACTCTTCACCAGCGAATGTGACAATGGTGCCCGGGCGGGTAGTTATTCTAAATGTGAGGTTTCTCGCAGAATAAAGCCGGATCGAGGAGGAATTTCAGGCAAAAAAAAAGCGCGACCTAAGTCGCGCAAGGGATAACCAAAAGGTCAATCGGTTGTCATCAGCGTGAAGATTTACGGCCATAAACGACCCAGGTAATCACCACGCACACAATATAAAACACGAGGAAAACTTTCATCGCACCTGCCGGAGAACCGGTCAGCGCCAGCGAAGTGCCGAACGCTTTCGGGATAAAGAACCCACCGATCGCGCCAATGGCAGAGATAAAGCCCAGCGCCGCAGCGGTGTCAGTTGCCGCTTCACGCAGCGCGCGCTCTTCAGTGCCACCCTGAGCTTTCACGCGGTCCATGGTCAACTTACGGAAGATCACGGAGATCATCTGGAAGGTAGAACCACTCCCCAGACCGGCGGTCAGGAACAGCATTAGGAACACGCCGAAGAAGGCAATAAAGTTACCGCCAACGCCATTGTGCGGCAGCGTGGTAAACAGCAATGCACTGAAAATCGCCATAAAGATGAAGTTCAACAGCGAAACACGTGTGCCGCCAAAGCGGTCAGAAATCGCGCCACCTGCAGAACGTGCCAGCGCACCAAACAGCGGGCCGAAGAAGGCGAAGTGCAGAATATTGATGTCAGGGAACTGGGTTTTCGCCAGCATCGCAAAACCGGCGGAAAAACCGATAAACGAGCCGAAGGTTGCCAGATACAGCACGCCCATAATCCACAGGTGTGCACGTTTGAGAACCGGCAACTGCTCTTTTAAAGAGGCTTTTGAGGTGGCGAGATCGTTCATCCCAAACCAGGCTGCAATAGTAAAGATTGCCAACAGTGGCACCCATACCCATGCCGCATTTTCCAGGAACAGCATAGTCCCGTCAGCCTGCTCAACACCTATGCCACCAAACACGGCAAACATGGAAAGTGAAATCACCAGTGGCGCAACCAACTGCATAACACTCACACCGAGGTTACCCAGGCCACCGTTGATACCCAGTGCACCACCCTGCTTCGCCTTCGGGAAGAAGAAGCTGATGTTCGCCATACTGGAAGCAAAGTTTGCGCCCGCAAAACCACACAGCAATGCAATGATGATAAACACACTAAAAGGTGTTGCAGGGTTTTGCACCGCAAAACCCAACCACACACAAGGGATGATCAGAATCCCTGTGCTGAACGCCGTCCAGCGGCGGCCACCGAAGACCGGCACCATAAAGGAGTACGGCACGCGCAGCAGTGCACCGGAAACCGAAGGCAGCGCGGTCAACATAAAGAGTTGATCGGTAGTGAAGCTAAACCCCACTTTATTCAGGTTTACCGCAATGGCACTGAAGAGCATCCACACGCAGAATGCCAGCAGTAAACAAGGAACGGAAATCCATAAGTTTCGGCTGGCAATGCCATGGCCTTTGCTTTGCCAAAATGCTGGGTCTTCAGGTCGCCATTCGGTAATGAGCGATCCCGTTTTTGGGCTGTGATCCGGTGACTGAGACATAAACACCTCAAAAAAGTGAGAGTAATTGCCGCCACCTTAGGTGCTAATGGGGAATAAAAATTGATGTGAATCAAGGGATAAACCATCTTACAGACGGCTAAAAAACAACTGTCATTCTTTATGGGTAAACGTAAAAAACATAAATAGTGTGGCTTTTCACAAACCTGAACGCAGGTGTTAGTCACCTTACACCGCGTTATGCTACTTCCGGCAATTAGTGGGTAATCCTTAAGGGGTATGGGTATACTCCGGGGGATGTCTGAGAATACCCGCAATAGATTTCCTTTACCCCGGAGTATACCTGTCAATGCTAAAACGCCTGCTTTCTCCCCTCACTTTGTTCAACCAACTAGCGCTGATTGTGCTGTTGTTGGCACTGTTGGGTGTCGCGGGGATGAGCCTTGCAGGCTGGTTGGCACAAGGTATTCAGGGAAACGCGCACGCTATCAATAAAGCCGGGTCGATGCGTATGCAAAGTTATCGCCTGCTGGCAGCCATTCCGCTAACCGAGAAAGACAACGTTCTGTTAGATGAGATGGAGCAAACCACCTGGAGTTCCGATTTACAAGAGGCGGCACAGCAAGACGGGCAGGAAGCAAAATTAGCTGCACTGCAACACTACTGGCGTGAAGAGTTAGAACCCGCTCTGCGCAAGGCACAAAGTGCAGAACAAGTTAAGCCGCATGTCGCCGGATTTGTCGGGCAAATCGATCAACTGGTCACCACTTTTGATCACACCACCGAAATGCGCCTGCACCGCATTATCCAGCTCCAGATGGGGATGGCAGCCTTAATGGGCTTGCTGATTATTTTTACCGTCATCTGGTTACGCAAGCGCCTGTTGCGCCCGTGGCAGAAATTATTGACGATGGCTCAGGCCATTGGGCAGCGAGACTTCACTCACCGCGTGAATGTGCGTGGCCGCAATGAAATGGCGACGCTGGGCATCGCGCTGAACAGCATGTCCGCCGAACTAGCTGAAAGTTACGCCAGCCTCGAACAGCGCGTGCGCGAGAAAACCGCCGGGCTTGAGCAAAAAAACCAGATCCTTTCTTTCCTTTATCAGGCCAACCGCCGCCTGCACTCTCAGGCTCCGTTGTGCCAGCGCCTGTCGCCGGTTCTCAGCGAGTTACAGCATTTAACTCCGCTGCGTAATATTGAGCTACGCGTGTATGAATATGAAGACGAAGAGAATTACGAAGAATATACCTACCAGCCGGACAGCAGCTGTGAAGCCAGCGGCTGTAACCTTTGCCCGCGCGAACCAATCCTGCAACCTTGCGAAACCACCGCACAAAAATGGCGTTTAACCGACAACCATATCCAGTACGGTCTGATGTTGGCTCAATTGCCCACTGGCCGCAGCCTGACACACGATCAGCAACAGTTAATTCTGACACTGATGGAACAGCTGACGGCGACACTTGCGTTAGAGCGGCAATATGAACATCAGCAGCAGTTGGTGGTGATGGAAGAACGTTCCGCTATCGCCCGCGAGCTACATGACTCCATTGCTCAATCGCTCTCTTGCCTGAAAATGCAGGTGAGTTGTCTGCAAATGCAAGGGGCTACATTGCCTGAGCAGGTGCAGACCTTGCTCGGGCAAATGCGTAGCGAACTCAATACTTCGTGGCGGCAACTCAGAGAATTACTGACAACGTTCCGCCTGCAACTAACTGAGCCAGGACTGCGTCCGGCACTAGAAGCAAGCTGCCGAGAATTTAGTGAGAAATTGGGTTTCCAGGTGAGTCTTGATTATCAAGTACCACCACGTCTGGTGCCGTCGCATCAGGCAATTCATCTGGTGCAAATCACTCGAGAAGCACTTAATAACAGCCTGAAACACGCCTGTGCCACTTCATGTGGAGTCAGTGTTTTCTATCACGACAAGCAAATTACATTAACCATATGGGATAACGGTCATGGCATTGCCGATAACGGTGAGCGCCGCAACCACTACGGACTTATCATTATGCGAGACCGTGCGCAAAGCCTGAAAGGTGATTGCCAGGTGCAAGCGCGCCCGGGTGGCGGTACCCAGGTCATCGTCAGTTTTATCCCCGAAATAGCCACAGGAGCAAATCATGAGTAACCCGGAAGCTTCAACCATACTGCTTATCGACGATCATCCCATGCTGCGTACTGGCGTTAAACAGCTCATCAGTATGGCTCCTGAACTTGCAGTTGTTGGTGAGGCAGGCAATGGTGAGCAAGGAGTGCTGCTTGCCGAAGAGCTTGACCCTGATTTGATCCTGTTGGATTTGAATATGCCGGGGATGAACGGGTTAGAAACGCTCGACTGCCTGCGCGAGAAACCGCTCTCGGGCCGCATCGTGGTGTTTAGCGTCTCGAATCACGAAGAAGATGTGGTGACCGCGCTCAAACGCGGCGCAGACGGCTATTTGTTAAAAGATATGGAGCCGGAAGATTTACTCAAAGCGCTGCAACAAGCTGCTGCGGGCGAAATGGTTTTAAGCGAAGCGCTCACGCCAGTTTTGGCTGCCAGCTTACGTGCGAACCGCGCCACGTCTGACCGCGATGTCAATCTGCTCACGCCGCGCGAGCGCGACATCCTCAAGCTCATCGCCCAGGGTTTGCCGAATAAGATGATTGCCCGCCGTCTGGATATCACCGAAAGCACGGTGAAAGTCCACGTGAAGCATCTGCTTAAAAAGATGAAGCTGAAATCCCGCGTCGAAGCGGCAGTTTGGGTGCATCAGGATCGGATATTTTAAGGTTTAAACGGTAAATGCGGTGGATGACGCGCCAGCGTCATCCGACATTGCTCCGCTACTGCGGCAACAGCTCATAACGCGGATCGTCCACGGGGCTGACCACCAGCGGCTCCGCCAGTTTCAGCGTAATCCAGTTAGATGTCACCTTCTGGCCTTTATCATCTTCTATAACCACCGACAGACGATACTCGTTCGGCCCTTCATTGTTCCAGGCTGGCATGATCATGCTCCAGCCGTTGGTGTCGCGGTTATCCGCAGGCGGCGTCAGGCTTAACTCCTGGGTATCGCCCTGCCAGGTAATATTGCGAATCTTATGGCTGGCGCGGATTTGCAACTTAAGTGCCACGGTTTCACCCGAGTGCAATTCCCATGGCGGCGTCGCCAAAAATACCGATAGCGTTTTACGCTGGCGATATTCCATTACTGGAAGCGAATCACGTTCTACGTTGTCATAACGGCTGCCACGCAGCGAACTGCTGGTCGCCACTTCGGCGGCAGAAAGCTGTTTTGCCACCGGCACGCCAAAACGGTAATTCAGCTTCAGGCCAAGATTATCCTGCGAAACGCCGCTTTCCCCCTGCTTATGCTGCGCGGTGAGCGTCAGCAGTGGGATCGGTGTGTAGCTCAGCCCCATAGTTACCGCCACCGGATTGCGATAACCGGTACCGCTATCAAACAAATCCACGCTGTTTCCGTAGTATTTCTCAAAACTCAGGCTGGTGTTGATATGGCGATAAAACGGTAGCCATGCCTGCGCGGTAATGTCATAACCTCGTGCCAGGCGTTGTTCCAGCGTTTCATTATCACCTTCCTGCCAGCTGGCTAACGGCTGGTAATAATTCGCGGAAAGGCGTAAATACTCGCCCCACGCTTCGGTACCGAATCCGGCGCGCTGCAATTGAGTGGCAAGCTGATTGTCATAAAACGCGTTGTAGCCCAGCAGCCAGTCGCCCGCCACCCAACGCTGCCCGGCACCGATATTGCCAATCGTGCCGTCGTCTTTCTGCGTAAAACCCACCTGGCTCCAGGTCAGATAACGGTTGTTATCCTCCCAGGGCGTAAACACCGAGGCGCTGCTGCCGTTCCAGTTCCCGTGTTCGTCGACCAGCAAATTAATGTTGGCTTTGCCCAGCGGCGACAACAGCGATTCCGCTTCGCTGGTCACTTTGTTGGTCAGCACATCACGCAGTTGGGTGAACGCGAGCGTGCGAGCCTGGTCGCCCGCATCCAGCCCGTCATCGACCATACTCGCTTCGCCAAATTTCTTAGCCATCGCGGCAATTTCACGCGCGGCGGCGTCAGTTTCTGGGGCAATACCCAAATCCGGTAATTGTTCGGTGGACTGGTCAAAAGGATCGGCGGCTTTTTCGATAAAGGTCTGGTGGGTACTGGCAGCCCCTCCTGCGCTGAGGAGTGCGTATGACAAAGTGAAAAATGGAACGGCTTTTCTAAACATCTGGAAATTATAACATCACACAACAGCAATTCATTCCCAAACTCGTAAACACAGATTACTCCGGGTGTTATTTCAACAATGCTTTCAGCTCTGGAATACAAGAGCCACAGTTGGTGCCACAGCGCAGTTTTACACCCAGTTGCGCGACTGACTGGCAGCCGCCTGCGATTGCGGCAATAATCGTTTTCTCCCCGACGCCAAAACAGCTACACACCGTGGCACCCGCATCCATAGCGGCTCCGGCAGTTTTTCCAGCTAATAAGCGATGACGTTCAGCGGCCGTTTCCGGTGCCTGTTCAAAAGCCGCAACGACCGCAGCTGAGCTGATATTCGGCCAGACGTTGGCGCTGTAAAACGCCAGCTGTAACTCCCCGTTTTGCCAGGCCAGTACATGATAAAACTGCCCATCCCCGCTGGCGGTTTGCAACTGCCATCCGCGCCCGGCGTCAAGGGTTTCAATCCATGCCTGGGCGTTACCGTCTGCGGCGCAAAGGAAGTGCTGCAAGCCAGATGTCGCCTGCTTCCACCATTGAATATCCTCTGCAAAAGCGATGTCATCGCGGGCGAAAATCTCCCCGCACCAGGCGGGCTGCCAGCGCTGAATGCGCACTGCGGATTGCTTGCTTTCGGGCTGCCCGGAATGCGGATCGCACACACTTTCCACCAGGCCGTTAATCTGCCCTTTGCGGGCAAACTGCTGGTTCCAGTGCATCGGTGCAAACACGTTTCCCGGTAACTGGTTTTCGCTCACCAGCACCTTCGCCACCATGCCGCCACAGCGCGAGGCGGTTCTGACCAGATCATTATGAGTGACACCGTAACGTTTCGCATCCGTCGGGTGAATTTCAAGAAACGGCATATTGATGTGCTGCATCAGGCGCGACACCGAGCCGGTGCGCGTCATGGTGTGCCATTGGTCGCGAATGCGCCCGCTATTGAGGATCAGCGGATAATAGCGATCGGCGTTTGCCTGGGGTAATGCCGGTTCAACCGGCAGCAACTGGAATTTTCCGTTCGGTCGCCAGCTTTTAAACGAAGAATGCACTTGTGCAGCGACCGGCCAGCGCACCGGTTCCAGCGCGTCATATTGCTCACGGCTTAACGTCGCCAGAGCGCTGATATCAAACGCACGCGTGCCGTTATTTTCATAACCGGAAAGTGCAGCATGTTCGCAAAAAATCTCCTGCGGATGCTGCCAGCTAAACGCTTCGCCATAACCCAGACGCTGGGCAATTTGAGAAATAATCCACCAGTCGGCACGCGCCCCGCCGGGTGCGGGTAAAAACGCACGCTGGCGGGAAATACGCCGCTCGGAGTTGGTGACGGTGCCGTTTTTCTCGCCCCACGCCAGCGCCGGAAATTTGACTGTGGCGAAGCGCGAGGTGTCCGTTTCGCGCACCACATCCGAGACAATTACCAGCGGGCAGTTCGCCAGCGCCTGTGCCACACAGGAGCTATCCGGCAGCGAAACCAGCGGATTGGTTCCCATGATCCACACGGCTTTGACCTCTCCGCGTCCTATCGCCTCAAACAGTTCGACAGCCATTAATCCCGGCGTTTCGGCAATGCGTTCGCTGCCCCAGAACCGCCCCAGGCAGGCAATATCCGCAGGTTCAAAATTCATGTGGCAGGCGAGCTGATTGGCAAGCCCGCCGACTTCGCGACCGCCCATGGCATTTGGCTGCCCGGTCAGCGAAAAGGGGCCGCAGCCGTCGCGACCAATTTTGCCGCTCGCCAGATGGACATTGATAATTGCGTTGCATTTGTCGCTGCCGCTCGACGACTGGTTGATACCCATGGTGTAGAGCGTCATGGCGCGGTCGGCCTGCGCAAACCATTGCCAGAAAGTTTGCACATCCGCGCTTTCCAGCTGGCAAAAGTCGGCGGTTTTTTCCAGTGTCCAACTGGCGGCTATTTCCAGCGCGGCGGTTTGTCCGTCAAAAGCGTTTGGCTCAGTCGGCGGCAAAACATTCAGCAAACCAACAAACAAAGCGGCGTCGCTTCCTGGGCGAAGTGCCAGGTGCATATCGGCGATATCACAGGTCGCGGTGCGGCGCGGGTCGATCACCACCACTTTCATATTCGGGCGCTGCTGTTTAGCCTTGACCAGGCGCTGATACAAAACCGGATGCGCCCATGCGGCGTTGGAACCCACCAGCACCGCTAAATCGGTTTGCTCGAGATCCTCATAGCTGCACGGCACAAAATCCGCGCCAAACGCCCGCTTGTACCCCACCACCGCCGAGGACATACACAGCCGCGAGTTAGTGTCGATATTCCCCGCGCCGATAAACCCCTTCATCAACTTATTGGCGGCATAATACTCCTCGGTCAGCAGCTGGCCGGAGGCGTAGAACGCCACCGCTTTGGGGCCGAATTCGTCAATAATCCCTTGCAGACGACGGGCGGTTTCATCCAGTGCGGCTTCCCATTCCACGCGCTCGCCGTTGATTTCCGGGTACAACAAGCGACCTTCCAGCCCGAGCGTTTCGCCGAGTGCCGCGCCTTTTACGCACAAGCGCCCAAAGTTTGCCGGATGCTGTTCGTCGCCGCTAATCTGCAAGCCGTTTTCCGTTTGCTGCGCCTTCACGCCACAGCCGACGCCGCAGTAAGGGCATGTTGAGCGCACAAAGTTTGTCATGATGCCTCCGCACGCATAATCAGCGCCTGGCTTCCCACCCACACGGTGCCCTGTTCCACTTTCACCGGCCAGGCACGAACCGCCTGTTCGCCATCCTGGGTGCGCCCGTCGCGCAGGCGAATGCGATGTTTATACAGTGGTGAAATGACAATCGGCTCGCCGCCCGCATCGCCGACAATCCCGCGCGAAAGCACGTTGGCATCGCTGCCCGGTTCAAGGTTATCAAGGGCATAAATCGCATCGCCAAAGCGGAATAGCGCAATTTGCTGATCGCCAAGACGCGCGCCGATTCCCGCCTGCGCGGGGATTTCGCTGACGTTGCACACCGCCTGCCACGGTTTGACCGGTGCGGCGGCTGGCAGATGCACCACTTCGCTGACCGGCTGTAACTGCCCGCGCAGTGTCTGGCGCTGCACCGCTTCATCCGGTTGTTCGCTGTTAACATAGGAGCGGAACAGCGCGAGGCGATCCGGGCTGTTGAGCGTGGTTTGCCATTCGCACTGGAAGGTATCGACCACGCTGACCATCTCTTTTTCCAGCTCGTCGTTGAGGCCGAGGCTGTCGTTAAGGATCACTTCGCGCAGGTATTCGATGCCGCCTTCGAGGTTGTCCATCCAGGTGCTGGTGCGCTGCAAACGGTCGGCGGTACGGATGTAAAGCATCAGCAGGCAGTCGATGGTGCGGATCAGCGTTTCCCTGTCGAGATCGCTGGCGAACAAATCTGCATGGCGCGGTTTCATGCCGCCGTTGCCGCACACGTACAGGTTCCAGCCTTTGTCGGTGGCAATCACGCCGATGTCTTTGCTTTGCGCTTCGGCACATTCGCGGGTGCAGCCGGACACCGCCATTTTGATTTTGTGCGGCGAGCGCAGCCCCTTGTAGCGGTTCTCCAGCTCAATCGCCAGCCCCGTCGAATCCTGCACGCCGTAACGGCACCAGGTAGAACCGACGCAGGATTTTACGGTGCGCAGCGACTTGCCGTAAGCGTGACCGGTTTCAAAGCCTGCCGCTACCAGCTCTTCCCAAATCGCAGGCAACTCCTCAAGACGCGCGCCAAACAGGTCGATGCGCTGGCCGCCGGTGATTTTGCTGTAAAGCTGGTAACGTTTTGCCACCTGGCCGATGGCAATTAAACCATCCGGGGTGATTTCCCCGGCGGGAACGCGCGGCACAATCGAGTAAGTGCCGTCTTTCTGGATGTTGGCAAAGTAGCGATCGTTGGTGTCCTGCAACGGTAAGTGCGCAGGTTTCAACAAATATTCATTCCAGCAAGACGCGAGAACGGAGGCCGCCAGCGGCTTGCAGATTTCACAACCGTTGCCGCGCCCGTAGCGGCTAATCAGCTGTTCGAAACTGCGGATATGGTTGACGCGCACCAGGTGGTAGATTTCCTGGCGTGAGTACGCGAAGTGTTCGCAAATGTCCTTTTTCACCTCCACACCCTGCTCTTGTAGCTGAAATTCCATCACCTGTTTCACCAGCGCCGAACAGCCGCCGCAGCCCGTCGCCGCTTTGGTGCAGGCTTTGACCGCGCCCATGTCGCCCGCGCCGTTGCTCACCGCCGCGCAAATATCCGCTTTGCTGACGTTATGGCAGGAGCAAATCTGCGCGGTTTCCGGTAACGCCGCCACGCCAAGCCCTTTTGGCGCACCGCCTGCAGATGCTGGCAAAATCAGGCTTTCCGGCTGCGCGGGCAGCGCCATACCGTTGAGCATCATTTGCAGCAACGTCGCGTATTCAATGCTGTCGCCCACCAGCACGCCGCCGAGTAGGGTTTTGTTATCGGCTGACACGACGATCTTTTTGTAGATTTGCTGCGGCCCGTTGGTCCATTGGTAGCTCTGGCAGCCGGGCGTGCGCCCGTGGGCGTCGCCAAACGAGGCCACTTCCACGCCGAGTAGTTTCAGTTTGGTGCTCATATCCGCGCCGAGGAAAGCAGATTCCGCGCCCGCAAGCGTTGCCGCCGCGACGCGTGCCATTTGATAACCCGGTGCCACCAGGCCAAAGATTTTCCCTTCCCATAAAGCGCATTCGCCGATGGCGTAAATCGCGCTGTCGCTGGTCTGGCAGCTGTCATTAATCACAATTCCGCCGCGTTCGCCCAGCGCCAGTTCGCTGGTTTTTGCCAGCGCGTCCTGTGGCCGGATACCGGCGGAAAAGACGATAAGATCGGCACTCAGCGTTTCGCCATCGGCAAAATTAAGCTGTAAACCGTCGACGTTGGTAATGGCGGTTGTCGATTTACTGGTATGAACCCGGACGCCGATTTCGCCGATCTTTGCGCGCAGCATCGCAGCCCCGTCATTATCGAGTTGCACCGCCATCAGGTTGGGGGCAAATTCCACCACGTGCGTTTCGAGGCCAAGCTGTTTGAGCGCGTTCGCCGCTTCCAGCCCGAGCAGGCCGCCGCCAATCACCACGCCACGCCTGGCGTTGCGCGCGCGTTCAGCAATCGCATCCAGATCGTCGAGCGTGCGATAAGCAAAGCAGCCGGGCAGATCGTTACCGGGAACAGGCGGCACAAACGGGTACGAGCCGGTCGCCAGCACTAACTTGTCGAAGTAAGTTTCGCGCCCTTCGCCGTCGCGAACCACGCGCTGCTGGCGGTCGATCTCCACGATTTTGCTGTTACAGCGCAGTTCAATGCCGTTCTCAACAAAGAAATCGCCCTGCACCATCGAAAGCGATTCGGCGCTGCGTCCGGCAAAATATTCCGAAAGATGCACGCGGTCATACGCCGGATGGCGCTCTTCACCAAACACCACAATGTGATAGCTGTGGTGCAGTTGCTGCGCCACGCACTGTTCCAGAAAGTGGTGCCCGACCATGCCGTGACCGATTACTACCAGCGTTGCTTTTGTCATGTCGTCATTTCCGGCAGCCAGCGGCTGCTCATCAGAGTGGTATTCGTCAAACAGCACGGCAGGCGTAACGGGCGCCGCGCTGAGTAAAATGTCGGTAAGCGCGTTGGCGGGCGTGATATCGCCCAGCAGCAATGCACCCACCAGCCTGTCGCCGCGCATATGCAGGCAGCGATAGTGTTTTGAAAGAGGATCGAAAGCGGTAAGGATGCGCGTGTCGGGTTGTTCGCCAAGATCGCCTGCGGAAAACAGCGGGATGCCGCTGACTTTGAGGCGCGTGCCGCAGTCCTGATATTGAAAATCTGCCGTTGGCTCGCCGCATAAACGCGCGGCTAAAACGTCGGCCTGTTGTAAACACGGTGCCACCAGCCCCCAGGTTTGCCCGTCGATTTCACAGCATTCACCTAACGCGCTTACACGAAGCGTTGAACTGCGCAATTGGGCATCAACGGTGATACCGCGCTGGCAAGCCATTCCGGTCTGTTGCGCAAGGGCGATATTGGGTTTTACGCCTGTGGCGATAATGACTCTTCCTGCGGGTAAAACGTCGCCGTTGCTTAACGTCACGCTGGTTTCAGAAATGCGCTCAATGCCGCAATTAAGCTGGCAACGAATGCCCCGTGTTGCGAGATGTTCCTCAAGCAGCAAACCTGCCTGCTGGTTAAGCTGAATGTCCATTAGCCACGACTGGCGGTGGATTAACGTAACGGGAATACCGCGGGCGCAAAGTGCCGCCGCCGCTTCCACGCCCAGTAAACCGCCGCCGAGCACCACGGCGTTTCCCTCGCCGCCCAGAATCGCGTCGACGTCCGCGAGGGTGCGGAATCCGTGGACATGCGGCAACTGATGCCCGTCAATCGGCGGGATAAACGGGCGTGAACCGGTGGCGAAAACCAGTTCGTCATAGTCGAGAGTGCGCATATCCGTGCTCACCGTCTGGCGCTGGGTGTCCACTTCCCGCACCGCTTCGCCCGTCAGCAGTTCAATGCCGTGGGAAACGTACCAGACGGCATCATGCAACTGCGTCGCCAGCGCGGGCTTTTCCCCCGCCAGCACCGGCGAGAGCAAAATGCGGTTGTAGCTGAGCGCGGGTTCTTCACCAAAAATGGTAATGGCGAAACGCCCCGCCGCTCGGGCCACAATTTGCTCCACCAGGCGGATGGCCGCCATGCCGTTGCCGATCACAATCAGACGTCGCGTCATGAGTAGCTCCTCAGGCGGCCTTCGGCTGCTTTTCGTAGAGGAAGCGCAGCACCTGCTGGCGCAGATGGTGATAGCGGCTGTCTTCGGCGAGTTCCACGCGGTTGCGCGGTTGCGGTAAGTCAACGTTCAGCGTTTCGCCTACCGTCGCCGCCGGGCCGTTGGTCATCATCAGCACGCGGTCGGAAAGCAGCACCGCTTCGTCGACGTCATGGGTGATCAGCACGATGGTGGTGTGCAACTGTTGCTGGATGTGCATCACGGCGTCCTGCAAATGGGCGCGAGTCAGGGCATCGAGCGCGCCGAAAGGTTCGTCCATCAGTAAGACTTTGGGTTTCATTGCCAGCGCACGGGCGATGCCGACGCGCTGTTTCATGCCGCCGGAGATTTCATTGGGGCGCTTATTAATGGCGTGGCCCATTTGCACGCGCTCAAGGTTGTGAATAATCCATTCGCGGCGCTCGGCGCGGTTCATGGTGTGGCGAAACACCTGATCCACTGCCAGCGCGACGTTTTCAAAACAGGTCATCCACGGCAGCAGCGAGTGGTTTTGAAACACCACGGCGCGTTCCGGCCCTGGCCCGGCGATTTCGCGGTTATCGCACAGCAGGCCGCCTTCGGAGGGCAAGGTGATCCCAGCAATCAGATTCAGCAGCGTGGATTTGCCGCATCCTGAGTGACCGATCAGGCTGATGGTTTCCCCTTCGGCGATATCAAAGCTGATGTTGCTCAGCGCCAGAAATTCGCCGCTGGCGGTGGAAAAACGCTGGCTAACATTTTGAACCTGAATAATTTTCTTCATAATTATTTCTCCCAGCTAAAGCGACGCGCCAGCAGCATCAAAGCCTGTTCAAGCAGCAGCCCGACGACGCCGATAATCACAATCGCGATAAGAATGTTTTCGACGTTAAGGTTGTTCCATTCGTTCCAGATCCAGAAGCCAATCCCCAGGCCGCCGGTGAGCATTTCGGCAGCGACAATCACCAGCCACGCGATGCCGATGGACAAGCGCACGCCGGTCAGAACCGCAGGCAGAACCGCCGGGAATAAGATCTTGCGCATCACCGTCCATTCGGAAAGCTTCAGCACGCGCGCCACGTTGAGGTAATCGTCCGGGATACGTTTCACGCCTTCGGCGGTGTTAATCACCATCGGCCAGATGGAGCAGATAAAAATCGTCCAGCTCGATGCCGGTTCTGCCTTCTGGAATAAAAGCAGGCCAATCGGCAGCCAGGCGAGCGGGCTGACGGGGCGCAACAGCGAGATGATCGGGTTGAACATGCGGGCTAAAAAGGTGAAGCGGCCAATCAGGAAGCCCGCCGGAATGCCGACAATTGCGGCGAGGCCAAAGCCCACCGCCACGCGCTGGAGCGAGGCCAATATATTCCAGCCGATGCCCTGGTCGTTCGGCCCGGCGTTGTAGAACGGGTCGGAAAACAGCGTTATCGCCGATTGCAGCGTGCTGAGCGGCGTCGGGAAACCTTTGCTGTTGAGCGCCGCGATTTGCCAGGCGATGACTAACAATCCCATCCCAAGAACGGCGGGCACCAGGCGCTGGAAAAAGCCCAGGCAAAACTTGCGCCACTGCGGCGTGCGGCGGCGAACGGTGACGGGCGGCAGGGTAATCACTTCCCCAACCGTGGCGCTAAGCGCGGCGGCGGGCGGTTGGTGTGCAGGCTGATTCATCTCATTCCCCTTAACGTTTATGAATGGCGAAACTTGCGGCGTAGGCGGCAGGGTCGCTGCCGTTCCAGGTGCTTCCATCCATCAGCGTGCTGGTGCGCATTGGGCTGGCTGGCACGGAAACGTTGCCCACGGCGGTGGCGGCTTGCTGATAGATGTCGATACGGTTGATGCGTTTGGCGACGGCGAGGTAATCGGGGTCGGCTTCGAGCAGGCCCCAGCGGCGATGTTGGGTCAGGAACCACATGCCGTCGGAAAGCCACGGGAAGGTGACTTCGCCGTCGCGGAAGAAGTGCATGGCGTGGTCGTCCTGCCATTTTTTGCCAATGCCGTTGTCGTATTGCCCGAGCATGCGCCCGGTCAGGAAGTCGGCTTTGGTGTTGAGGTACGCACGTCCGGCGAGCACGTTGGCGGTTTCGCGGCGGTTGTCGTCGCTGGCATCAATCCAGCGCGACGCCTCAAGAATCGCCGCCACTAAAGCGCGAGCGGTGTTCGGGTTTTGTTCAACCCAGGCGCTGCGCGTGCCGAGGATTTTCTCCGGGTGATCCGGCCAGATGGATTGCGAGGTTGCGGCGGTAAAACCGATGCCGTCGCTAATGGCGCGTTGGTTCCACGGCTCGCCCACGCAGAAACCCTGCATATTGCCGATGCGCATGTTCATCACCATTTGCGGCGGCGGAACCACCACGGTGCGCACGTCGGTAAACGGGTTGATTCCCGACTGCGCCAGCCAGTAATAGAGCCACATCGCGTGGGTGCCGGTCGGGAAGGTATGCGCAAAAGTGAAGCTGCCCGGCTCTTTGCTGGCGACGAGTTTCTTCAGGCTTTGCCCATCGGTGACGCCCTGCTTTGCCAGCTCGCTCGAGAGAGAAATCGCCTGGCCGTTGTTGTTGAGCGTCATCAGGTTGGCCATTGGCTCTTGTTTTCCGGCGATACCCATTTCCAGCCCGTAGACCAGGCCGTATAAAACATGGGCGGCATCGAGTTCACCGGAAACCATTTTGTCGCGCACCGCGGCCCAGCTCGCCTCTTTGCTAGGCACGATGGAGATGCCGTATTTTTTGTCGAAGCCTTTGACCGCCGCCATCACGACCGACGCGCAGTCGGTGAGCGGGATAAACCCGACTTTGACCGTGGTTTGTTCAGGTTTGTCGCTCCCCGCCGCCCAAGCGGAATTCATCATGCCCGGCAGCAAATACGCGCCGCCTAATGCCGCTCCCGCCTGTAAAAATCGGCGGCGCGAGAGGGTTATGCTTTTGTGGCTCATCGGCTTCATCCTGATCAAAGGGTAAAAAAAAAGCGCCCAACAATGTGGGTCAGCACATTGAAGGACGCCTTTGTCCAACCGGAACCGCACCGCCATTGGCGCGTTTCAGGTCAAAGTAATTTTCATAATGAGTGTTGCAACTCGCGTGCCAGATTCAAGATCACCCCTTTAAACCCTTTAGATTTCGTGGTGCAGGAAGGCGGCAAACTTACGAATCCTCAGGAGCTTACTAAAGTAAGTGACTGAAGTGAGTGAGTGAGTGAAGCCAACGCATCTGCAACGTGAAAGATGAAGGGTTTTGCACTACGGAAAGGCAGTTTACGCCCACTGTTTGTGCACCTACTCCTTAGTGGGTAGTCGCCAGATATCCGCCACGGAAACCATCGCGCTCGCCACATCCACCATGCGTTTGTTCTGGTTCATCGCCATTTTCCGCAGGGTTTGCCACGCCTGTTCTTCGCTGTAACCTTGATGGCGAATGAGCAACGCTTTGGCCTGGTCGATAACTTTGCGTTCCTCAAGTGTTGCCTGAAGCGAGGCTAACTGTTGCGCCATGGTTTCAAGCTGCTGTGCCTGCTGGCGCACCAGCGGCAAAAGATGGCGGTCAAAATAGCGTTCCCCATCGTAGCCACCGTGCCCGGCGACCCAACTGGCGATGTCGCTTTCCACCGGTTCTGTTTGCTGCAAAACCTGCCCGAGCGCCTGCTGCGCCTGGACCATGACGGCGTTGATAAGCGCATCTTCCACGTTTTTCAGGGCGTCGATTCGCGTGGTTAATAGCGCAAACCAGCGCAAGGCGCGCTGCGGTTCATCTGCAGCTTGCAGCCGGGTGCAGGCGATGCGCCGGAGCCGTTCGGTTTCGCGGCAAGGTTCACCGCAGGCCAGAAATTGCTGGCGCAGTGGCAAATCGACCATGCTGCAAAAGGCGTCAAAACAGTGCTGCTGGCTGTCAATTCTATCGACCAGTTGCTGGCGCAAGGTGTCGCTAAATTCCCCCTGCATGAAACCGAGCGCGCCAATCGCCCGCTCCTGCCCCGCCAGTTCTTTACCCTGCATAAAGCTGAATAACGCCGCCAGCGCTCGCGCCACACCACTGTCATCAACCACGTTGCTGGTTTCAGGAACAATACTCAGTAGATGGCGCAGCGTGATGTTGAACTGCTCCATCGCATTGAGCGGCTGAATCTGTTGGACGGTAATCTGCGTTCGCAGCGCGGGCAGTTGCTCAAAGTAATGCAGCGCGCATGCGAGGCTGACAAACAACGCGCTTCCTGGCAGGTAATCCGGTTCGGCGATTGCCCGGCGAAAAAGGCCTAATTCGGTATCCACTTCCTGAATGCAAAGCTCGCGTTCGGCGGCAAACAACCTGCCCCGGGAACACAGCCAAATGTTGGAAGCCCCGCGCTCGCGTTGTAGCATGTGAGCGAGCCTGGCGATGCAGCCGGTGAGTTCACCGATTTGCAGAATATCCTGCAATTGCTCGCGCCCACGGTTTCGGGCGGCCAGTAAAAAATCATGGGCGGTGGCCTTCATAAAATACTCCTGAGCGGCAACGGATAATGTAGAGAAGCAAAAGTCGTGCCGTCGGGTGCTAAGGAGAAAAAATGCAAAAGATTGTGATTATTGCCAACGGGGCGGCATACGGCAGTGAATCGCTGTTTAACAGCCTGCGCCTGGCTATTGCGCTATGCGACCAGCAGCCGCAGCCGGAAGTGAAAATGTTTTTGATGTCTGACGCGGTGACGGCTGGCCTGCGCGGCCAGAAGCCCGCCGAGGGCTATAACATCCAGCAAATGTTGGAGATTTTAACCGCGCAGAATGTGCCGGTGAAATTGTGTAAGACCTGCACCGACGGGCGCGGCATCACTGCTTTGCCGTTGGTGGATGGCGTTGAGATTGGCACGCTGGTTGAACTGGCGGAGTGGACACTGAGCGCCGATAAGGTTTTAACGTTCTAATAAACGAGCTTATAGCTCTGGGCTGAAACCAAATTTAATGATGACCTGACGCTAATTCTCCGTATAAAAAACCGTCAGCTGAATGGTTTCAGGTGCATCTGCATTTTTGTTTAATCGTTATGGCATTTTTTGATCAAAGTCAGCATTTGTGAAGCTGGGGTCTGGTGTTATGCATGAAGTGTAATTTGTGAGCAGCGTCACTGATTGCAAGGATAACCCGGCGCATGGATGTCTAACTTTGATGTGATAGCGGAGTATAAAAATGCCAGTAGTGAAAGCCAGTTTGCATCTTTTTGGCGGTGACACCGTGGTGGTTCACTGTTCAAACAAAAGCCATATTCATTTGATGAGCGACACCAGTTCTGCGGGTAAACCACAGGCCGATATTCTGAGTGTGGAAGATAAGCAGTCTGCTTATTTGACGGTACCTTACAGCGGGACGTGGAAAGTGTTGATTGATAGCCACAGTAAATCTCTTGAGCACTCAATCAGTTATGTAGCCGCATAAAAACCTCATCCCGGCCCTCTTTTTGAGGGCTACTTTTTTGCAGGATGAGGCTTAGAAATGGTCAGGCAAAGCCAGGCTGAAACTCCCCATCCTCACCTTTCGGTTGTAACCAATCTCTGACTTTATTCACTAGTTCATCAAGACAATCATCGTGCATGCCCCGCTTTATCAGTTCTTGTTCAAGTGAGAACAGATACTGTGCGTTGGTGCCCAATGGGCCACTGGCGGCGGCAATCAGCGGCGCGATAATGTCAGCACGTGTGTCAGCTTCATAGAGTGGATGACGCGGGTCCATAATAAACACCAGCGCATTCACCACGCGACCATCATCCAGCTCGAGTTTGCACCAGGTAGGCAAATAACAGCCGGTGATCATCTCACGCTTCCACACCAGCGTCAGTTCGTCTTCAAGAATGGCTTCTGGCAAGCGGTAAGCAAGCCCTGTAGTGCGCCCGCCTTCTTTTAGGGCGAGCATGCGACCAGGCTGGCATGCAGTGCCGCGCCCTGCCGTTAAACGCAGACAAAAGGCACGATGCCAGCCAACAAGTGTACCTGCCGCTGAATCTTCATATTCAAATGCAGGGTTCCACATCAGAGAACCATAGCCAAAAATCCATACGGGACTGCTATCGGGACGGCAAGCGAGCGTCGCGGCGAGTGATGCCGAGCGCTGCTCAGGGGTCCACAACAGCGATTCCTCTATGGAACCAAAAGCTGTCTTACAATCTGCTTTAATTAAGAAATCACGCGTTAACACCATACACCTCCGCCACTGCATACTTCCGTGTTAATACGTCAGATGCGCCTTCCGGGCTTTTGACTTTTTTATAACCCTCATTCTTCAATCCACAGGGGTGTTGGCGCTCTCGCTTACCTGTGAATCGAATTATGAAGGTTATTTATAAAGCAACATATCTGTGAACATAAGCAATTAGCGGGACGCTGGCAAGTTTGATGACGATCACAAAACAACAAAAATGTCATATTAACTTGCCATACTGGAGTGTGCTGAGAAGTTTGAAGATGAATATCAATACATTATGTAAGGTTTAGTTTTTCTTATGCCATTTATCATCATCACCCTTTTGGTAACTATGTTTCACGGCCGCCCACGCAACTTTATGGGCAGTTTCTTCACGACTGGCATCATCCCGCCGGTCTTCTTTATCTTTGTACTCATTCCACGCGCTGTTAAAGGCCTCTTTGTAAATATCCTGAGCATGCGCGGGAAGGACATTTTGCACGCTTTCCGGGAGGTCACTTCGGGTTTTATAAGGCATCACGTTATCCAGAATCAGGGAAACTTAAAGTGTGAAACACGAGGACCAATCCTGCCAGTTAAAATCAATAATTGTATTTATGACAAACACATCCTTATGTTTTGTATTGCTTAATATGAGTAAACAGCCATTTTCACTCATCAGAAATACTATTGTTATCTAAGCGGTAAAACTGAGTAAATTTTCTCAGAAAACGCCCGTTCTTTGCTATTTTAACGGGGATATAATGTCCGACTATAATCAATAAATAGCTTAATGCCTGCACAGATGGAGATGCATTTTGACCAAAACACAACATGAGGCGGTGAAAACCCGTCATAAGGAGAGTTCGCTCATTTTCCCGGTATTAGCGCTGGTCGTACTGGTGATGTGGGGAGGAAGCCAGTCTTTTCCAGCGGTGATAGGGATCAATATTCTGGCCCTGGTGGGCATTTTAAGTAGCGCATTTAGCGTAGTTCGTCACGCAGACGTACTTGCGCACCGTTTGGGTGAACCTTACGGTTCTCTCATTCTTAGTCTTTCTGTTGTTATTCTTGAAGTCAGTTTAATTTCCGCTTTAATGGCGACAGGCGACGCCGCGCCGACGCTGATGCGTGACACGTTGTACTCCATCATTATGATTGTGACAGGGGGTCTCGTCGGTTTCTCTCTTCTGCTGGGTGGAAACAAATTCGCGACGCAATATATGAATCTGTTTGGCATCAAACAGTACTTAATTGCTTTGTTCCCACTTGCAGTCATCGTGCTAGTGCTTCCAACTGCATTGCCAGAAGGTAACTTTAGTACCGGGCAGGCATTAATGGCTGCGGCCATTTCCGCTGCAATGTATGGCGTGTTCTTACTGATTCAGACCAAAACACACCAGAGCCTGTTTGTTTACGAGCATGAAGACGAGGCTGACGATGATGACCCGCATCATGGTAAACCATCGGCACACAGCAGCACCTGGCATGCTATTTGGTTGATCGTGCATCTGATTGCAGTAATTGCCGTCACCAAGATGAATGCTATGCCGCTCGAGTCATTGCTGAGCACTCTGAATGCGCCAGCGCAGTTCACGGGATTCCTGATCGCTTTGCTAATTCTCTCGCCGGAAGGTTTAGGGGCGTTGAGAGCGGTATTGAATAACCAGGTTCAACGCGCAATGAACCTGTTCTTCGGCTCCGTGCTGGCAACGATTTCACTGACGGTTCCGGCCGTGACGCTGATTGCTATGCTGACGGGCAACGATCTGACCTTTGGTTTAGGAATGCCTGAGTTAGTCGTGATGTTGACGTCGCTCGTGTTGTGTCAGATTTCATTCTCGACCGGGCGTACAAATGTCCTCAACGGCACCGCGCACCTTGCGCTGTTTGCCGCTTACCTCATGACGATATTTGCCTGACGGGTCAGCATCATAAAAAAAGCCCTTATCGTGAGATAAGGGCTTTTTGTTTTGGCGGCTAACAGCAACGCCATACGCGATTAATTCATTCTTACTTGCTGGTATCCAGCGGTTCGAAGTTCTTCACCAGATCATCAATCGCTTTGATCTGTTTCAGGAACGGTTCCAGCTTAGCCAGTGGCAGCGCGGAAGGACCGTCGCATTTCGCGTTTTCTGGATCCGGGTGCGCTTCAATGAACAGCCCGGCCAGGCCAGTCGCCATACCCGCACGTGCCAGTTCAGCAACCTGAGCACGACGGCCACCAGATGCTGCGCC
The DNA here is from genome assembly GCF_021282435.1 of Buttiauxella cochleicola. Classification (NCBI taxonomy): domain Bacteria; kingdom Pseudomonadati; phylum Pseudomonadota; class Gammaproteobacteria; order Enterobacterales; family Enterobacteriaceae; genus Buttiauxella; species Buttiauxella cochleicola. The sequence goes on from NZ_JAJSOT010000001.1 coordinate 866,284, forward strand.
AAACGGGTCGCGGCATTGCAGCGCGTGAGTCACGTCGAAGATGACCGGTGAGCCATTAGACACTTGTTTCATCACGCTAAAGCCCAGCATGTCAACTACCAGGTTGTCATAACCGAAGTTTGCGCCACGGTCACACAGGATGATTTGATCGTTGCCACCTTCGTGGAATTTATCAACGATGTTCCCCATTTGACCAGGGCTTACGAACTGTGGTTTTTTGACGTTGATAACCGCGCCAGTTTTCGCCATCGCTTCAACCAGGTCAGTCTGGCGAGCAAGGAAAGCAGGCAACTGAATCACATCAACCACATCCGCAACAGGTTGCGCCTGGCTTGCTTCATGAACGTCAGTAATGATTTTCACGCCGAAAGTTTGCTTCAGCTCCTGGAAAATCTTCATCCCTTCTTCCAGGCCTGGACCACGGTAAGAGTTGATGGATGAACGGTTGGCTTTATCGAAAGACGCTTTGAATACGTAAGGGATGCCCAGTTTCTGGGTCACAGTGACATAGTGCTCACAAATACGCATCGCCAGGTCACGTGATTCCAGCACGTTCATGCCGCCAAACAGTACAAATGGCAGGTCGTTTGCGACGTTAATATCGCCAATGCTTACGACTTTCTGTTTCATCTTAATCTCGCCTTGTTGGGAAACATTTAAAAATTTGGCATCAGTGCAGAGTGATCTGTTTTTGCGAAATAGAGTTAATTTGCGCTTTGATCATCTCGCTTATCGGGTCTTCCGGGCACTGCTCAACAAAATAGCTGAGGTCGTTGAGTGCCACATGTTCGCAATCGAGCTGAGCATATATCAAGCCACGGTCACGAATTTCATAAGGATCTTCCGGGTTAAACTGGAGCAAAGCTTCGCTGGTACGCAGTGCCAACTCCATCTGACGCTCTTCCATCAGCGCGGACTTCATGGTGTCGAGTAATTTTCGCACCACTTCCGCGTTGTCTGCTTCATCTAAATCTTCATCAAACAGCTCGGCTGTCGGCCCGACATTACCCTTGAGCCACACTTCCAGCGTATGTTCGTTGAGCGTGTCACCATTGAATGGGTTAATGAGCCACATTTCACCGTCCATCCAGTCGCCGCGTAAAATCAGCTGAGTGGGGAAAATTACCGGATTCAGTGGGATATCAAGACGGTCGGCTATCCACAATAAAATAGCACCCAGCGACACTGCACTGCCCTGACGCTTGGTCAGTACATTATCGAGCCACAGGGCATCGGATAAACGGTAAACGCCGCTGGAGTCTTTAAAACCCCAGGTGCCATAAAACAGTTCGACTAATTTTTCGAGCTGCACATCCTGGTGTAGACCTTCGCAGATCTCTTCACGCGCCAGGCTCGCCAGGCTTTCCAGTTGTGCTCGCACTTCTTGCGCCGGGAAATCATCACGGATCAGCTGCGAGACTAAGATCATGCCCTCGCATAACGGCGCCTGATTGAATTCGAAATCGGCTAACGACCTCATGACTTACCCCAGTAATGGTATTTTTGTGGTGGCGAGTTTAATGATGATGTAAAGCACCACCAGGGCCAACAGAAAGGCAAACCACCGAATCTGTTGGCTGCGTGGGCGTTTGCCCAACACGATAAACCCTAAAACGATATAGATAATAACGCCAAATAGCTTCTCAGTCAGCCATGCACCTTGTGGCGTGAAGGGATAGAAATGCGTAATCATCACAAGAGCAACGCCGCTGACCAGCAACACGGTGTCATTCACATGCGGCACAATGCGCACCCAGCGCTTGTTTGACATGGCTGATTCGCGGTATTGCCACCAGTAGCGTAAAACGAACAGACTCACGGAAATGAAGACCGTCAGAATATGCAAATGCTTGAGCGCGAAGTAAGTTGCCATTTTGCTCAGTTCCTTATTTAGAAATAGCGTCCTACTGTCAGGCGGTCATTACCACCGTAATCCTGACAGCTTTGTATCTCGGTATATCCTGCTTGTGTAAACAAGTCGCGAACTTGCGCAGCCTGAAGCCAGCCGTGTTCGAGCAATAACCAACCGCCAGGCTCAAGAAAATTGCGAGCTGATTCCACAAGAACACGTAGATCAGCCAAACCGTGATTATCTGCCACCAGAGCGCTACGCGGTTCAAAACGAACATCACCCTGTGAAAGATGCGGGTCTTCCTCGTCGATATAAGGCGGGTTGCTGACTATCACGGAGAAACGTTGGGTATTGAGCGCACTAAACCAATTGCTTTGCAAGACCTTAACATTGGTTATTCCGAGGCGGCTCGCATTATCACGCGCAAGTTCTACCGCCTCAGGAATTAGATCAAGTGCTATCACTTCACAATCCGGGCGCTCGCTGGCAATCGCCAGAGCAATTGCTCCAGTACCCGTGCCTAAATCCAGCACGGAACATGCGGCTGCGGGCATCCTTGCGAGGGCTTGTTCGACAAGGCATTCCGTATCCGGGCGTGGGATAAGCGTCACTGGAGAGACACGCAGCGGCAGCGACCAGAACTCACGCTCGCCCACCAAATGCGCGATAGGCTCCCCCTTCACACGGCGCGCCAGCAAAACATCCAACTGTTGCTGTTGCTGCGCGGTCAATTCGGTTTCACCGAATGCCAGAATAAAGGTTCGCGCTTTCCCGCAGACAAAACCCAGCAGGATTTCCGCATCACGACGCGGGCTTTCACTATCCTCAAGCTGGGCAATTGCCTGTTTTAACCAGTGTTGAAAATCCATTAGTCCTGCTCAGATAGCGCCGCTAATTGGTCTGCCTGGAACTCCTGCACGATAGGTTCAATAAGACCGTCGAGCTTGCCTTCCATCACTTCATCCAGACGATATAAGGTCACGTTGATACGGTGGTCGGTTACGCGGCCTTGCGGGAAGTTATAAGTGCGGTTTCGGTCTGAACGGTCACCACTGCCAAGCAGGTTACGACGCGTTGACGCTTCTTCCTGCTGACGTTTAGCCATTTCGGCGGCACGAATGCGTGAGCCCAACACCCCAAGCGCTTTCGCTTTGTTTTTATGCTGGGAGCGTTCGTCCTGGCACTCAACCACAATGCCGGTTGGCAAGTGGGTAATACGGATGGCCGAGTCGGTGGTGTTAACGTGCTGGCCGCCCGCACCCGAGGAGCGGAAGGTATCGATACGTAAATCGCCTGGGTTGATATCTGGTAATTCCGCTTCAGGAATCTCTGGCATTACCGCAACGGTACACGCTGAAGTATGAATACGGCCCTGGGATTCGGTCGCTGGAACACGCTGTACGCGATGGCCACCGGACTCAAATTTCAGACGACCATAAACACCGTCACCGCTGATTTTAGCGATCACTTCTTTGAAGCCACCGTGCTCGCCTTCGTTAGCGCTAAGAATTTCGACTTTCCAGCGACGCGACTCCGCGTAACGGCTGTACATGCGGAACAAGTCACCAGCAAAAATTGCCGCTTCATCACCACCCGTACCAGCGCGCACTTCAACAAACGCGTTACGCTCGTCATCCGGGTCTTTTGGCAGCAACAACACTTGCAGTTGTTGTTCTAATTCTTCGCTGTCGCTTTTAGCCTGGTTTAACTCTTCTTGCGCCATTTCGCGCATTTCTGGGTCGTCGAGCATACTTTGTGCGGTTTCAATATCTTCCTGCACCTGGCGCCATTGCAGGAAGCAACGGGAAACGTCGCTTAACTGGGCGTATTCGCGGGACAACGCGCGGAAACGGTCCTGGTCGGCAATGGTGGATGCATCTCCAAGAAGCGCCTGAACTTCTTCATGGCGCTCTTGCAGGGCTTCTAGTTTGGCAACGATAGAAGACTTCATGGGCGGTGTTTCACCTTGTAATAAGAGTTTATTTGCTAATCCAGCCCGAGGCTGTTGCGCAGAATCTGCAGGCGTTCTTCATCCCCGTCACGGGCAGCCTGCGTGAGCGATTTGGTTGGTGCGTGGATCAGGCGGTTGGTTAATTTCCACGCCAGATCCTGGAGAACGGTTTCGGCATCGGCACCCTGTTGAAGAGCGGCGATAGCTCTGGCAGCCAGGTCATCACGAACCTGTTCAGCCTGACTGCGATATTCACGGATGGTCTCTGTGGCACTTTGCGCGCGTAGCCAGGCCATAAATTCACTGCATTCCTGCTCAACGATAGTTTCGGCTTCAACTGCGGCAGCTTTGCGCTGCGCAAGATTGCTTTGAATGATCGCTTGCAGGTCATCAACGCTGTAGAGATAGGCATTCGGCAGTTTGCCGACTTCGGGTTCTACGTCGCGTGGAACGGCAATATCAACTAATAAAAGCGGTTGGTTACGGCGAGCTTTCAGGGCGCGTTCTACCATCCCTTTGCCAATAATAGGCAACGGGCTGGCAGTGGAACTGATAATAATATCGGCTTCTTGTAACCGTGAATCGATGTCACTCAGGCTAATAACCTCTGCACCAACTTCATCTGCCAGTGCTTGAGCTCGTTCGCGCGTGCGGTTGGCGATGATCATTTTCTGGACATTGTGTTCGCGCAAGTGGCGTGCGGCCAGTTCAATTGTTTCACCCGCACCGACCAATAAAACAGTGACAGTCGATAAGGATTCAAAGATTTGACGTGCCAGGGTACAGGCCGCGAAGGCTACGGATACCGCACTCGCGCCGATCTCGGTTTCGGTTCGTACGCGCTTGGCAACCGAGAAGGATTTCTGGAACATGCGCTCCAGTTCGTTGGAAAGCGAATGTCCTTTCTGAGAGTCTGCGAAGGCTTTTTTGACCTGACCTAAAATTTGCGGCTCGCCGAGCACCAGGGAGTCAAGACCGCTGGCAACGCGCATTAAATGCGTTACCGCTTCATTATCGTGATGCCAGTAAAGGCTTTTACGCACTTCCTCTTCTTCAAGGTTGTGGTAGTTACAAAGCCAACTCACCAGTTTTTCGTGGAGGTTTTCCTGCTCTTCAACACTCAGATATAGCTCGGTACGGTTACACGTCGACAGCACCACCCCACCCTGTACCATCGGCTGTTCGAGCAGGCTGTTCAACGCCTGGTCGAGCGAATCCGGCGAAAACGTAACACGTTCTCGCAACGATACTGGAGCTGTTTTATGGTTGATGCCAAGAGCTAAAAGGGTCATTGAGCGACTGTGAGTAATACCGACGTTGATAAGGATTAACTCGGCGCATCATACAGGATGCGCGCAGTCAATAAAAGGGAGCCACCTCTTGGGGAGTATCGTCGCAATTCATGATTTAAGACAACTTGAACGTAGACGACCTCGCTATGCGCCGCTAGCATAAACAGTTAACAACTAAAATTAATGAGAAGGATCCGTTGCCACTATGTTTATGACGAAAGCCCGTCTGCTGCGCCTTGCGCCACTGGCAAGCCTTGTTTTGGCTGCTTGTTCTATTCATCAACCAAGCGGTCCGGCAAAAAGTCCTGACTCTCCGCAATGGTTACAACACAAGCAACAAGTACAAAAAATCACCCAATACCAGACGCGTGGTGCTTTTGCTTATCTTTCCGATAGCCAAAAAGTATATGCGCGTTTCAACTGGCAACAGACTACGCCAGAACGCTATCGCTTGCTGCTGACTAACCCATTAGGCAGCACGGAGCTTGAACTGAATGCGCAACCGGGCGTTGTACAACTAACCGATCGCAATGGTAAAAAATACGTCGCTGATAACGCCGAAGAGATGATTGGCAAATTGACCGGGATGCCAATACCGCTCAACAGCCTGCGCCAATGGATTCTCGGCCTGCCAGGTGAGGCGACCGACTATAAAATCGACTCGCAATATCGCCTGAGTGAAATCAACTACACCCAAGACGGTAAAACCTGGAAAGTGGTTTACAGTGATTATGACGACAAGGTGCAACCTGCCCTGCCATCTAATATGGAACTGCGCGAAGGGGACCAACGCATCAAACTCAAAATGGACAGCTGGACGGTTAAATAATGAGAAAGCGTTGGCCATCACCGGCAAAACTGAACCTTTTTTTGTATATCACGGGTCGTCGTGAGGACGGCTATCATAATTTACAAACTTTATTTCAGTTCCTAGATTATGGCGACACAATCACCATTGAGCCGAGAAACGATGGTCAAATTCGTCTTGCGACACCAATAGAAGGCGTGGCAGATGAAGAAAATTTGATTGTCCGCGCCGCCCGATTATTGCAAGACAGGGCATTACTGATGGGCACCTTACCACAAGGTGCTGGAGCCGATATCAGCGTTGAAAAACAGCTGCCGATGGGTGGCGGTTTGGGTGGTGGTTCGTCAAACGCGGCAACAGTCCTGGTGGCGCTTAACCATATCTGGAACACCGGCCTGACTGAAGATCAGCTCGCTGCATTAGGGGTGACTCTCGGTGCTGATGTGCCGGTATTTGTTCGTGGGTTTGCCGCTTTCGCTGAAGGTGTTGGTGAGAAGCTCACGCCGGTTTCACCAGCGGAAAAATGGTACCTTGTTGCACATCCTGGAGTCAGTATCCCTACTCCGGTCATTTTTAAAGATCCTGAGCTACCACGAAACACCCCGATCAGATCAATTGACACGTTATTAAACTGTGAATTTGGTAATGATTGTGAGGTTATCGCAAGAAAACGTTTTCGTAAGGTTGATGAGCTGCTTTCCTGGCTGTTAGAATACGCGCCGTCGCGCCTGACCGGCACCGGCGCTTGTGTGTTTTCTGAATTTGACACCGAGGACGCTGCCCGCCAGGTGCTTAAGCAAGCCCCGGAATGGCTGCATGGGTTTGTTGCGCGAGGCGTTAATGTCTCCCCGCTGCATCAGGCCATATCCGGGCAAGCTGAGTATTGGTGACAACGTCACCTTGTTTCAGACGTTGCATCAAGCTCTTTATACACCGCCTGGATGGCGCTACCCCGCCCACATAAGATGCGGTAGCACCATCCGCCACTGGACGCATGCCTGAGGTTTTTCTCGTGCCTGATATGAAGCTTTTTGCTGGTAACGCCACCCCGGAACTAGCACAACGTATTGCCAACCGCCTGTACACCTCACTTGGTGACGCCGCCGTCGGTCGTTTTAGCGACGGAGAAGTAAGCGTACAAATCAACGAAAATGTACGCGGTGGTGATATTTTCATCATCCAGTCCACCTGTGCACCAACGAATGACAACCTGATGGAATTGGTTGTTATGGTAGACGCCCTGCGCCGTGCTTCTGCAGGTCGTATCACCGCTGTTATCCCTTACTTTGGTTATGCCCGTCAGGATCGCCGTGTGCGTTCTGCCCGTGTGCCGATCACCGCGAAAGTGGTTGCTGACTTCCTCTCAAGTGTTGGGGTTGACCGTGTTCTTACCGTGGACTTGCACGCAGAACAGATTCAGGGATTCTTCGATGTACCTGTAGATAACGTCTTTGGTAGCCCAATCCTGCTAGAAGATATGCTGCAAATCGGCCTGGAAAACCCAATCGTGGTTTCTCCAGATATCGGTGGCGTTGTGCGTGCTCGTGCTATCGCAAAACTGCTCAACGATACCGACATGGCTATCATCGACAAACGTCGTCCTCGCGCTAACGTTTCTCAAGTTATGCATATCATCGGTGATGTATCTGGCCGTGATTGCGTACTGGTAGACGATATGATCGATACCGGCGGCACTCTGTGCAAAGCAGCTGAAGCTCTGAAAGAACGTGGTGCTAAACGTGTGTTTGCTTACGCAACTCACCCGATTTTCTCTGGCAATGCGGTTCACAACCTGCGTAACTCCGTTATCGACGAAGTTATCGTATGTGACACCATCCCACTGTCTGATGAAATCAAAGCACTGCCAAACGTCCGCACCCTGACACTGTCCGGTATGCTGGCTGAAGCAATTCGCCGTATCAGCAATGAAGAATCAATCTCTGCGATGTTCGAGCACTAATAGAACTCGCATAAAAAAACCCGCTGCGGCGGGTTTTTTCTTTTTATAGCATGTAAAGCCACAAGGTAACTGGAGCTGTAGCAAGGTCGCTACGGCGCTAAGTAGTATGTAATTAAGTTTAAGCCTCCTTCACCTGCCTTAATGACAGATGATGCGCTCACGGATGGAATCAAAGTGAAAAACGTATCTTCTTCTGTATTACCGTTCCGCGCTCTGGTAGACGCTTGTTGGCGCGAGAAATACACAGTTTCCCGTTTTAGCCGCGATGTTATTGCCGGTATCACCGTTGGGATTATTGCCATCCCTCTGGCGATGGCCCTGGCGATTGGCAGCGGCGTCGCCCCCCAGTACGGCCTATATACCTCGGCTATCGCCGGGATAGTTATCGCTTTAAGCGGCGGCTCACGCTTTAGCGTCTCCGGGCCGACCGCTGCGTTCGTCGTGATCCTCTATCCGGTTGCTCAACAGTTTGGCCTTGCCGGTTTGCTGATTGCGACACTGATGTCTGGCGTATTTCTTATCTTATTTGGTCTGGCGCGATTTGGCCGTTTGATTGAATACATCCCACTTTCTGTGACACTCGGTTTTACCTCCGGGATTGGGATTACCATCGCCACCATGCAGGTAAAAGATTTCTTTGGTCTGACGCTGGAACATGTGCCGGAACACTACCTGAATAAAGTGGCGGCGTTAGCCATGGCGATGCCAACGATTAATCTCGGTGATGCAGCGATTGGTGTGGTAACGCTCACCGTGCTGATTCTATGGCCACGCCTGGGTATCCGTTTGCCGGGCCATTTACCCGCGCTTTTGGCTGGCTGTGCGGTAATGGCGATCGTCCATGCCGCAGGTTTCGACGTGGCGACTATCGGCTCTCGTTTCCACTATGTTTTGGCTGACGGCACGCAAGGCAACGGCATTCCACAATTACTGCCGCAATTGATGCTGCCATGGAACATTCCTGACTCGAACTTTACCCTATGCTGGGATTCACTTAGTGCCCTGCTTCCTGCTGCATTTTCCATGGCAATGCTCGGCGCGATTGAATCGCTGTTGTGCGCCGTGGTGTTAGACGGCATGACCGGCACCAAACACAACGCCAACGGTGAACTAATTGGCCAGGGGCTGGGCAATATCATTGCGCCATTTTTCGGCGGGATTACGGCTACTGCGGCCATTGCGCGCTCGGCGGCAAACGTTCGGGCTGGTGCAACATCACCTGTTGCCGCAATTATTCATGCGCTGCTGGTGATTATGGCGTTGCTGGTGCTGGCCCCATTACTTTCATGGCTACCACTTTCCGCCATGGCGGCTCTGCTGCTGATGGTTGCGTGGAATATGAGTGAAGCACATAAAGTGCTGAGCCTGCTTAGGCGGGCTCCAAAAGATGACATCGTGGTAATGCTTATCTGTATGTCGTTGACGGTGCTGTTCGATATGGTCATTGCCATCAGTGTTGGGATTGTACTGGCATCGTTGCTGTTCATGCGCCGTGTCGCGCGTATGACGCGGCTCGCCCCTGTGAATGTCCATACACCGGAGGGCGTCCTGGCGCTGCGTATAACAGGCCCACTGTTTTTTGCCGCAGCTGAAGGATTATTCAATGACCTCGCCCAACGTGTTGAGCAAAACCAGCTGATCATTTTGCAATGGGATGCCGTGCCGGTGCTTGATGCTGGCGGCCTCGATGCGTTTCAACGCTTTGTAGAAAAATTGCCGGATGGCTGCGAATTGCGGGTGACGAATCTGGAGTTCCAGCCTCTAAAAACGCTGGCACGTGCTGGTGTTCAGCCGATTCCAGGTCGTCTTGCTTTCTTCCCGGATATCCATGCGGCTCTGGCTGAATAAGATTTTTGCCAAAAAAAACGGTTCTTAACCAGAACCGTTTTCACTTCCAGACTTTTTAGCTGTGGCGATGATTATCATCACGGCGACAACGTTTATCAAAGTGGCGCACCCACCAATAACGGTCACCAACTTGTTCATGCCCACCAACGCGCGCACCTGCCAGCCAAAGGACCGCACCAACAAATATGCTTAAAACAGCACCGTGGGCGAAATATTGCGGGAAGTTGAATTGAGGGAGTTGGTTTAAAATGGAATAACCAACGCCACCAACCATGACGACAAGCCCCAACCCCATGAAAATGTTGCCGAGTAATGAAGCGTTTTTGCGTTTCATAAGTCACCTCCGGGTGTTGCTGGGTCGGCGGGGGAAATCCCCATTCCTTGTGTGTAAAGTATAGACAACACCGCTTCGGATGATGTGCGTTAGCGATCACAATAACGAATGAAAAAGCTACAAAAATTTACAAATAACTCGCTGAATAGCATCAAATTCTAATGGTTCATTCATTGAACTATTCAAGAATTCAATAGATGACACATTGGCTCTTTGTCATCACGTCTTGAGCGCAGTAAACTACGCGGCTCTGGTCTGTTTTCAGGAAATTAAACGTGAGTATTAAATTAATAGTTGGCCTGGCAAACCCAGGTGCGGAATATGCGGCTACCCGCCATAACGCTGGTGCCTGGTATGTGGATTTGCTGGCTCAGCGCCACAACCAGTCGCTTAAAGAAGAAAGTAAATTCTTCGGCTACACGGCGCGCATAAACCTTGCCGGAGAAGATGTTCGCCTGTTAGTGCCAACCACGTTTATGAACCTTAGCGGTAAAGCGGTCGGCGCGATGGCGACCTTTTTCCGCATTGCCCCCGATGAAATTCTGGTCGCACATGACGAACTGGATCTTCCACCAGGCGTTGCGAAATTTAAACTCGGCGGTGGCCACGGCGGACACAATGGTCTGAAAGACATCATTAACAAATTGGGTAATAACCCAAACTTTCACCGCTTACGTGTCGGAATTGGCCATCCGGGTGATAAAAACAAAGTTGTCGGGTTTGTATTAGGTAAACCGCCACTTAGCGAACAGAAGCTGATTGATGATGCGGTAGACGAAGCGGCACGTTGCACAGAAGTTTGGCTAAAAGAAGGGTTAACTAAAGCCACTAATCGGCTGCATACCTTTAAGGCGCAACCCTAGCCTGAACAACGGCCAACGAGGATTTCTGCGCCCGTTATATGCCGTTTGCGTGTATAATGGGGAAAGTTATGATCATTTTATCAATGAGACATCATCAACTCATTGAATATCAAGTAATTAAGGTAAATTAAACCATGGGATTCAAATGCGGTATCGTCGGCTTGCCGAACGTTGGTAAATCAACCCTGTTCAACGCGCTCACCAAAGCGGGAATCGAAGCAGCAAACTTCCCGTTCTGTACCATTGAGCCGAACACTGGTGTAGTACCAATGCCGGACCCACGTCTGGATAAACTGGCCGAGATCGTAAAACCACAGCGCATTCTGCCAACTACCATGGAATTCGTTGATATCGCCGGTCTGGTAAAAGGCGCATCCAAAGGTGAAGGCCTGGGTAACCAGTTCCTGACCAACATCCGTGAAACCGAAGCTATCGGCCACGTGGTGCGTTGTTTTGAAAACGACAACATCATTCACGTGAATAACAAAGTCGACCCGGCTGACGATATCGAAGTAATTAACACCGAGCTGGCGCTGTCTGACCTCGACACCTGCGAACGTGCTATTCACCGTGTGCAAAAGAAAGCTAAGGGCGGCGATAAAGACGCAAAAGCTGAATTGGCTGCGCTGGAAAAATGTCTACCACAGCTCGAGAACGCCGGTATGTTGCGTGCGCTTCCTCTGACTGAAGAAGACAAAGCCGCTATCAAATACCTGAGCTTCCTGACGCTGAAACCAACCATGTACATCGCAAACGTCAACGAAGACGGTTACGAGAACAACCCATACCTCGACAAAGTACGTGAAATTGCCGCCGCCGAAGGTTCAGTGGTTGTTGCTGTATGTGCAGCAGTTGAGTCTGATATTGCTGAACTCGACGATGCTGACCGTGATGAATTCATGGCAGAAATGGGCCTGGAAGAACCCGGTCTGAACCGCGTTATCCGCGCGGGTTACGAGCTGCTGAACCTGCAAACTTACTTCACTGCTGGCGTGAAAGAAGTACGTGCCTGGACTATCCCTGTTGGTGCAACTGCCCCACAAGCTGCAGGTAAAATCCACACTGACTTTGAGAAAGGCTTCATCCGCGCACAAACCATCGCGTATGAAGATTTCATCACCTACAAAGGTGAGCAAGGCGCGAAAGAAGCAGGCAAAATGCGTGCAGAAGGTAAAGACTACATCGTTAAAGATGGCGACGTAATGAACTTCCTGTTCAACGTCTAAATAGCTCCTGTTGTCTCATGAGATCTCACTGCATCTCAAGAAGACCAAAAAACCCATAAAATCCACGCATTTGCGTGGATTTTTGTTTTCATGATGTCTCATATAATCTCGCTACAGCACAGCTAAAAATGAGTACAGGCATGAGTACAATCTGTTTCCATCTTAATTTTAGGTGAGTACAATGGCGGTATAAGAAATAGACAAGGACTCGCAATGCTCACTGATACGCAATGCCGCACGGCCAAGCCGAAAGAAAAACTCTATCGGCTCAATGACTTCAACGGTCTCTATCTCGAAGTGAAACCCAATGGCAAAAAAGCATGGCGCTATCGGTTTAAACTCAACGGTAAATCCAGCATGTTTGCATTGGGCGAGTATCCAGCGGTAAAACTCTCCGAAGCGCGAGAGAAATGCGAGCAAGCGCGTAAACAAGTCGCAGATGGAGTTAGCCCGACACAGGCTCGTCAGTTAGATAAGATCCGTAAGGTCAACGACGCATCCAACACCTTTGAGCTTATCGCTAAAGAGTGGTTGCAGATGAAAGATTGGGCAGAAATCACCAAAACACGTCGCCTTGATATGCTGGAACGTGTTGTATTCCCGGCAATTGGTAAACTCCCCATCAGAGAGATAACCCCACATCATATTTTAAAAATACTACAAGAAACAGCAAAGCGTGGTGCACCGACCGTTGCTGCTGAAGCCCGACGCACAATCTCATCTGTCTTTGAGTTAGCTGTAGCGACTCTTAGGGCAGATAGCGATCCCGTCTGGCCCGTTCGTAAAGCACTTCCAGCAAATAAGACACAGCACAAGCAAGCCTTAAATCAACAACAAATCGGGAAACTGCTGATCAGTTTTGATAACAGCCGAGGTACATATCAGGTTAACTATTGCATGTGGCTGATGTGGTGGACGCTGGCGAGACCAACCGAAGTCACTGAAGCGGAATGGTCTGAATTCGATCTTGATAAAGCATTGTGGACCATTCCCGCAACGCGAATGAAAGCCCGCAGAGAACATCTTATTCCCCTTCCCTCTCAAGCCATTAAAATGCTCAGAACCCTCCATGGTTTGACAGGACATCGGCAGCACCTATTTCCGGGACGAGATAACCCACGCGGTCCTATGACATCGCACTCGTTGCGTCAGCTTCTCAAGAGCCTTGACTGGAGTGGTACATACAGCCCGCATGCAACAAGAACCACTGGCAGCACACGCTTGAATGAAATGGGATACCGATCTGATGCTATTGAAGCACAATTGGCCCATGCTGATACAAATAATGTACGCCGCACGTACAATCATGCGACTTACCTTGATGAGCGTAAAGTAATGATGCAGGACTGGGCGGATAAGCTTGATGGGTGGATATTAGAGCTCAGTTAATTTGTACTAACTCGTTATTATTCTGCCGCTCTTGCGACTCTGGCTCCAATCAGGTCTGACAGTCAGCTCAACGCCAGGAGCGGAAGTTTAGTGGTTCTTGAAAAACTCTCGTGTTGTGGTCAAATTAATTGTAACGTTAATTTAGTGCCGTATTTTGCCAACAAACCCGTCCTGCTAACTTAGACGTCCACCTGTACAGACGGGCATCTAATCGAATAGATGCGAAACAGCGATCGAACTTCGATGCCAATCCATGATCGCTCAAAGCGGAATACGCAATTAATCCTGATCCTCAATATAATTCAATCATAAAGAACAATAAACGGCTTCATTCTGACTACATATTCTGGCACTGGCAGATTTTTCGTAGGGTTCTGATGGGAGTCATACAGCTATATGCAGAATTTTGATGAATATGTTTTTTGTTATCAATATATTTTTGTGATTCCCATCCCAACTAAATAGATAATATTTATTGTCACATCCTTATTTTATCCATAGCGCTCACTCTGTAATCTTATCTCATTGAAATAAAATGAAAAAAATAAATTAAAAAACTGGCATGTTAATTGCTTAATATTGAATGATGACTGTATCGATCCTCAACAATATTAAGTATTTGTTTTGTCATGCTCACGTTAAATACATGCAATTGAATATTTAACACCTCCAACAACATTTAACCATTAAATATAACAAAGTGATGAATATGAAAAAAATATTAACTCTATCTTCTCTATTGATATCTTTATCCATACATGGGTGTTTTGCTGGAGAGGATTACTTTACGCAGCGTTATAAACATTTCACAGCAACGAATACAAACTCTCTGGAGTTAAAGTATTTACACCGATTTGATAACTCTGCTGGTGTACTACTAACTGCTTACAATAATTTAGGACATCATTTTGATGAGCTAAAATCAGTAGGTAATGAAGCTGAATTTTGGTATCCACTCTATCTTGCTGACAATAAAGATTTTAAAATCATGGGTGGTGGGCAGTTAACAATGCAACCATCTGGTAGCTTTGTATGTGCCAATATAGGAGGATTCTATAATCTATTTGATGCATTGACATTAGGTTCACGATATCGCTACGTGAAATTCAATCATAAAACAATAGATATAAATGGTGAAGAGAACTATGCTAACTTTCATCAACTTGATTATTACATCACTTATAAAATCAATAACAAATGGGCAACGGAGTTCAATGCCACCAACAATATATTTATCAATAATTTCCACCGCGCCAATGGTAGAAATGACAATTGGGAAATTAAACAATCAGTTAATTATAAAATTAACGACACATGGTCTGTTCAATCACAAATAGGATGGTACGAAAGAGTTCAAGTTGAGCACAAGGAAAATTATTTATTAAGCATGGCTGCTTCATATAAATTTTAGCAGTGCATGATCATTTTTTCTTGTTCGAGTTTGATCAAAACAATGAATCTATAAAATTGATTATCCGCAAAGGAAGCAATAAATAGCATTAGAAAATTAAATATGGATAATCCGAATTGACTTTGTTTATCCGGGTTATCCATATGAGCAGTGAGTTAACTGATTCTTCTGAAAATCAAAGTAATTTAACGTTAATATCGCATCACAATTATCGTTAGAAAGAATATGGTTTTCTATTAACTTAATTAGATACCACAAACTCTATCCTGCCCAAATTCCAGTGAATGTTTTTCGTACCCTTGCCAAAAGAAACAAGAAAAGTGAAAATTACACTCATGTAATTTTCACTTTAGATATAAGGATATTTTATCAGAAACAGCTCGTTTCACGAGGTAATGAGAGGATTAAAAAGCGAGCAGAGACAAATTAGATAATATTCTGATTGCCTCAGAAACACCTGATTGGTTGTTAGTGGATGTAATATAGCGAGCATGGCTTTTAACCGCGTCTGTTGCATTGCCCACAGCAAATGAAAAATCTGCGTGTGTTAACATCGGAATATCGTTTTCCTGATTCCCGATAGAGGCAATCTCACTATTTTTTATATTCAGAGCATTGCTAAGATAGTGAAGTGCGGCGCCCTTTCCACTGTTCAATACGGAAATCTCAAGCAACCAGGGTTCCGAACGCGTGCTATGAAAATCACGAACAATGCCAGAGAAATGGAGCTCCAAAAGATACTTTTCAAGCTTAGTTGACTCTACCACCAATGAGGCTTTCAACACCCTATCAAGTCTATTAATATCTCCATCAGGAACATACTGAATATCCGCTCTATTCTTTATTTTTTTCTTGATGAATTCATGATCACAGTAGCGGTAATTAATAATGTGATGGGCTCTGGTATTAAAGATCACAGGAATATCAAAATCGATACTGAGCTGATTAATGACCTGCACATCTTGCGGTGAAAGCTCCCATGAAAACAACTCAGTATTACTCTTAGCATGTGTTATGCACGTACCATTAAAGGATGCCAGGAGTGCATTTTCGTAGCTGTATAGGTCGAGTTCCCGAGCAATATGCTCCATACCACCCGTCGCTCTTCCTGAGCACAGCACAATATAAACTCCAGATAGAAGTAATTGCGTTATAGATTCAATATTACTCGGTGATATCTGCTGGTTATCGTTCAGAAGCGTACCATCAATATCAATTGCCATTAATTTTATCATACACCTAGCTCAAATCATGGGGATAGCAATGACTATCCCCAGTAAAATTACCAAATTAGAAAACCTTTTTTCTTAACGCGTAATATAGCTTCCAGGAAAAAATAGTCGCCATAGATTATCGGTAGATCCTGAGTCTCTTTCGCATGATACTCGGCAGCAGCCATATCGATGATGCCTTCATTATCCAACTGACTCAGTAAGTGTTTAGTCGATATGCTCTTAATGATTTTAACCGCGTTACTGTAATAAAATTCTCGCTCAAATTCTGGTACATGTTCAGCAATTTCAAGTAGACCGCACGCAGCGCAAAGACCTGCAGAGGTATCCAGAATCACAGGTTCCGCAGGCGACCGAAAATCGCACAACGGTACATAATCTGTGGCAGCTACATTCGCAATGAAATAATGTGCAACACGTTTTGCGGTATCGAGGTATTTCTTTTCTGCGGTGTGCTTATAGCTCAGCGCAAAACCATAAAGTGCCCATGCCTGCCCACGCGACCATGAAGAGCCACTGGCATAACCCTGCCCTCCTGGAGTTTCCAGTAATTCTCCGGTTGTGGGATCAAGAACCGCAATATGGGCACTCGATCCATCAGGCCTGATAATTTTCTCCATTACCGTATCGGCATGATTTTTTGCTATGTAAGTGAAGCGCGGATCGTCCAAAACTTCGCTTGCCCAATAAAGCAAAGGGATATTCAACATACTGTCAACGATGATCCATCCCGCACGGTCGCGGTTCCATGAGCGAATAAACTTTCCTTCAGGGTTATAACGCCCAGCCAGCAAATGAGCGGCATGTAAACCACGTTGCAAAGAACGCTCGTTACCTGTCAAACGATAGTTTGCGACCGCCGTGTGCAACCACATAAACCCGACATCATGATGTAACCCCTGGTAACGGTCGAAAGCCGCATCCAGTTGTTTCTCAAGAATTTCAGCGTGATCCTTGTAGGAAGTTTTCCCGGTAGATTGCCAAAGTTGCCATAACATTCCCCCCCAGAAACCATTAGTCCACCATACAATATCATTCTGCTTATCACTATATTGGCCATCTGTAGCCATATAGGGAATGTACCCGTCATTTTTCTGAGTAAGCGCATCTACTTTCAGAGTGACAAGTTCAAGTAAGGAGTCAACCCAGGTATTATCATCCAACATAATTTAATCCTACATTAATATAAATAAATCAACCGGTCACACCCAACAAGGTCAGAATCGTTGCCATAATAAAAATACCGATAAGCAGTGTTACCATGCCTATTTTCTTTCTTATTAAAACAAAACACCCCAGAACCAGGCAGAGCGGTAATAACCCCGGCATTATTGAATCGAGAATGTTCTGGAGGATTAATTTTTGGCTGTTCATTTCCAGTTGCAATGTCGTACTGAATTTAATCATCTGATAACTCAGTGCGCCGACCATCATGAGCCCCATAATTGAGGCTGCACGTGTGATAGCACCAAGAAGTCCTGACTCCATTGCTTTCTGAATATAGCGACTCCCCAGTTTGTAACCCAGTAAGGCACCGTAATATCTGATAAAAAAGGCTGGTATATTGAAGATAAGTAGGAAAAGTAGCGGCCCAAGGATGCTACCATTCTGCGCAAAACCTAACGCAATTGCAGTAGCAATAACGCGCAAGGTACCGCTGAAGAACGAATCACCAATCCCAGCCAATGGCCCCATCATGCCCACTTTTACGGCATTGATTGAGCTAACATCAAAGGTTTCGGGCGATTTAGCATTTTCTTCTTCCATGGCCAAAGTCAGCCCCATAATAAAGGGAGCCATTTGCGGAGTGGTGTTGAAAAATGCCGTATTTCTTTTAAGTGACTCAATATAGGAGTCATGATCTTTATTATAAATTCGTTTGAGCATGGGTTGCAGGATCCAGCCATAGGTAATACCCTGCATTTTCACATAGTTGATACCAAACATTAGCCAGTTCTGCCGCCAGAATAATTTGAGCAGAGTTTTTCGTTCATCACTATTAAGTTTCAGTGCATTATCTGACTCACTGGAATAATTCAATTTTAGGTTATTATCACTCATTAGAAAAAATCCTCATCAATATTACCGCTACTACGTGCTTTTGTTGGAGCTGCATTACGTTGTTTCTGGTTATATTCGGTCAACGCTATCCAGACAGCTACACACGTAGCAAAGAACGCCACACCGATGATGGGTAACTTCAGGAAAACAGCCATCCCAAAGCCTACGAAGAAGAACAGCGCAATATTTCTTTCCCATAACATCTTCATTAACATGGCGAACCCTATTGCTGGCAACATACCGGCAGCAACATTGAGGCTTTTCATGATTACAGGTGGAACGCTTTCAACCAGTTTTTCGATAAATTCGGTACCAAGCCAAATCCCGAGGAAACCTGCGGCAAAGTAGTAAGAGATATAAACAACCCCAAACAAACGCCATAGCCGCATAAACCCACGATCATCCCCCTTTTCTAGATAGCCATCAAAACGGGTCACGAGTGCGGTGAAATAAATTTTCATGAGGTTATAGAAGAACACCCCCAGCATACTAAGTGGGACAGCAAGCGTGATTGCAACAGCTACCGGTTTATTGAGTATGATGGCGAAGGCAGCACCAAAGACGGCACCGAAAGTGTACTCTTGCGGGATTGTCCCCCCCATCTGAATACTGCCCAGAAAGATGAGTTCAAGTGCTCCCCCCATAATAATGCCTTCCACTGGATGCCCAAGAAGCATACCGACTATTGGCACACAGATCAGTGGACGCTCCGTTCCAAGCGCACCCCACCACTGAAAATATTTCGCAATGGCCAGAGCTAAGCCAACCATCAGTGCATTCATGAGCATTTATTTTCCCTCCAACATATTTTTGAGGGCGCGTGCGGAATCTGACGGTAATGGTTGATAAGTTATTTCATGACCGATTTCAAAAATAGTTTTGAATTCATCGAAATCATCAGGGGTTAAATAAACAGTATCTGCCACTTTCGTTTTCGTGGACAAATTGTCGCTAATTCGCCCATAGTTTGCGACATTCAGATTAAGCTGCCCATTGATACCTTGAGCCAATCGTCTCATATCCTGCGGTGTATTAACGACAATAAATATTTTCAGCCGTTCTGAACGAGGATCGTTAACTAATCTTATTGCTGTATCAACATCAATAATTAACGTCTTAACGGATTCAGGGGCAGCCATTTCAAGAACTGTTTTTTGCATGTCATTTTTCGAGATAGTATCGTTTGCGACAATAAGTCTATCGATATTTAATTCTCTTGACCACACAAGTGCAACCTGTCCATGTATTAAACGGTCATCAATCCTAATCATTTTTATCATAGTATACTCGCTAATTTTTACGTTATATAAGTATCAAAAAAAGTCTTTCTCGATACAGTCGGATACAGAGTTATTTTTTTTCGTTAACTGCTCACTGCCATTAAGGTAAACAGAGGCTTCTCGTGATGCTTCCAGGGCCGAATAAATTCGAGAACGAATAGGTAAATTTTCGCCATCGCTTAAAAAGAACTCCACCATCATGGCTAAAGTGACGCCTGCAACAACATGCATGTGAGGGTAACTTGCCATCAACATCAAAGCGCTATTAGCAACACTCCCGCCAAAAATATCGGCAAAAACAACAAATTCTCTATTGTCCTGAAGGCTGACTCTGGCATGTGCACTTAAATTATCTATAACATCAGCTGTATTGTTTATATCGCCGCAATATGCACATAGCGAAACCACTTCTACATTGGCATCCACTAATAGTTTCAATGCAGAAACAATTCCTGCGGCATATTCACCATGACTTGCGATTACTACATAAACATTCTTATTCACCATAACCTCTTGGACTAATTAGCTGGCACTTACCATCACTTAAATAATCATTGCAATCACTGTGCCACATATCAAAAAATAATCATAAAACCATGTTTTTATTGATTATTTAAAAAACAAAATATCTTTTGGTTTTCGAAATTCATGGTTTTTTGTCACTTCCAATTATCTCTATATGTGACGAGTGTCACTTTTTTATTGATTAGGTTTTGCAGAGTAGACAATGACTCCATATGCTGATGCCCCGGTCTTAATAACGCGGAACTCGTAAAGATGTCAGCAAAGAGTGCTCTTTATAATCAATTGATTACTTTTTTTGGATCAGGGAATGATTCATTTACCGTCCAGGATTGCATTGAATTTACCAGTCTAAAACGAACGCTTATCAACCATTATTTAAATCGTCTTTGTGAAGATGGACTCCTGACCAAAACAAAAAACCGCCCTGTTCGTTATTCTTTTTCAACACCTGAATCATCTAAAAAAAATAATCAAGTAGAAGTTATTGAACTATCAACTGACATCTCCGCATTTGATGAATTCATCGGCGCCAGAGGAAGCTTGGCTGATGTTATTGAAAGCTGTAAAGCCGCAGTATGTTACCCCGATGGTGGCCTTCCTTTATTAATTTGTGGTGAAAGTGGTGTCGGGAAAAGTTTTCTCGCCTCGCTTATTCATCGTTATGCTCAACAAGAAGAAGTTATCAGCTCTGATGCCCCATTTGTTGTACTTAACTGTGCTGACTATGCGAATAATCCCGAGTTGCTTTCAGCAACACTTTTTGGCTATATCCGTGGTGCTTTTACAGGTGCTGATAAAGAAAAAAAAGGGTTGCTGGACCAGGCTGACGGAGGGGTTGTTTTTCTTGATGAAGTGCACCGACTCTCTCCTGAAAACCAGGAGAAGTTGTTCATGCTTATGGACAAAGGCACCTTTAACCGCTTAGGCGATAACGTAAAATTATATCAGGTGCGGGTACGTTTTATTTTTGCAACCACTGAAAATGTTTCAGATGTTCTTCTCCCTACTCTTTTGCGCCGCATCCCTTTTCATCTTCGACTTACTGATTTTTCACTTCGCCCACTCATCGAAAAACTAACGCTTATTCAATTTTTCTTCCAACAAGAAGCCAGGAAATTAAAAACTGATCTGCGAGTAAGTAATGCACTACTTGAACAACTGATTCATTTTAGTGAAAGAGGAAATATTGGCGGGCTGAAAAATAAAATCAAAGTCCTTGCTGCCTCAGCATTCACGCGTTATCGGCTAACCCAGGAAACACTTTATGTTGGTGATGAGAGCAATCAGGGTTCTAATCTCATTATTCGTCGGGATACAAGTCCCCCGGTGCCACACACCATTAACCAAATGATTCAAGCCAGACACAATTATAGCTCTATGCTACAAGAACTCTGTCTGAGTGGAAACATTGCAATATTTAGAAGAAAAGCAGAAGTGCTTCTGCTGGAGTTAAGCGGCGGATTGACCGAGCAAGATCTCCTCGAACATTGGGTCTGGAACAAGTTTTCAGAAGCCATCAAAATATTTTTCAACACGACTGGCATCAATATCACTCAGGACATAAACAGAACCCTTTTTTATTGTTTGCTCTGTACAATGCATGCATCTATAGAGAAAGAACATGCCGACATTCTCGCCTCAATAACAGAGGAATCATCTAAATCCAGTTTACTGTCGAATGAGCTAATCAATATATTAGGTGATTATTTCACAGATGTTGACATGACATATCTCCCTTCATTATTTAATGCAGTTTTCTCCACCTTACTTTCGGAAAAGGATATTGTGCAAGGTGTCATCATTTGCCATGGTGCCAGCACGGCCTCCAGCATTGCCAGCACTGCGAATAACCTGCTATCCGGTTACTATTTCAAGGCCTTCGATATGTCACAAAATGTCAGCACTCAGGCCATAATTGATAAGTTACTGGATTTTATAGATAGTATTAAACGAGACACCGGATTAATAATCCTTGTGGATATGGGCTCACTGCAGGAGATATATAAAGAAGTAAAACTACGCCTGAATGGTGATTTGTTGGTTGTGAATAACGTATTTACTGGAATGGCACTGGATATAGGGAGCAAAATTCAACAAGGATTATCTGTGCGTGACATTGCCAGTGATGTGGCAAACAATTATAAAATTGAAGCAAGGTATTATCACGGATTGCTTTCTGGAAATAAACTCATTATCTCATGTATCTCCGGAGAAGGGATTTCAAAACGTCTGAAAGAAATTTTTAATAAGTACATTAATAATGAGCACATTGAAATCATCACTATGGAATATGATGATTTAAAATGGAAACTGGCTAATGCGGCAGAAGCGCTCAATGGTACAAAACTGATAATTACCACAACGGATTTAGATTGCGGTTATATACCACAAATTAATGTTCAAAAGTTACTTAGGGAAAAGAAAGATGTTCTGCAAAAAAGGTTTTTTGCAGGAATTCTGGATGTAGAACCGCTACAAACGATGCTTGATGAGATTGTGAAATTTTACACCATTGAAGGTGTAAGCACGCGCCTTAACTTTTTGAATCCAAAAATTATCATTGATGAAGTGGATGGCGTCATTCAGGCTTATGAAGCCTGGTTTGGCATTCACTTCGAAAGCTATCCACGAATGAATCTGTTCATGCATATCGCATTGATGGTGGAACGGCTGATGTTAGGTTCTGGCGCCACGCGGCGTGACGATCAAACCCTATCTCCATCACAACAAGTTTTTGTTGATCTTCAGCCTGAGTTCTTTGAGAAAATACTGACTAAGTACCATATCAATCTCACGATGACTGAGAGTCTGATGATTTACGAGATCATGGAATCCTGGATTAAGAAAGATGCTCTTACGTCCTCACACTGATTGCTAACGTCAAATTTAAGTACCACTATTTATAGTGGTACTTTCTTTCTGACAATTTGAAATGAATCTAAGGCTCACCATACACATCAGCATATGCATTCATAATACTAACAACGAATTCATATCGCTTTCTGGGTCTGCTTTTACCATTCCACTTCAACTACTCTACCCGCTCAAAATCTATTAAAAGGCGATCTTTTCTGCCCATGTTGTCAGTAAATTGTCACTTACTGGAAAGTAACGCATTGTGACAACACTCCGTTCTAACACCATGAATTAAAAATGAAATTTATTTATGGCACATATATTGCATAGTTCATTTCACTAAATTTGATTACGAGGTTATCAATGCGTGAAATATTAAAACAAATGCATGTTGGGGATATTGGACTTCGATACGACATAGACCCGACAACGGGTGCTGTCGGTTTACTGATTTACCCTCAACATCATACAAGCCCACTTGCGCAAAAAGATAACATAAGAATTGACTCACTCGTTCAGGCGAAACTCATTGGCGATGAATATCCTAAAGGGTTTCTACATGGCAAGAGTATGAGGAATTCCGCCACCACACAGCATTTGAAATTTTGCAGACAAATAATTACGGCTACTGATGACAGTAATACCATTATTACTGAGCTGACTGACAGGCGCGGAAATATTTACCAGCACCATGTTCAACATAAAGAAAATACTCAATTTCTCAGAATGTGGACAACATTTCTAAACACGCAGCAGCAGAATGAACAACTGGAAATGCTCTCAAGTTTTTCACTCTCTGGATTCAGCCCATGGGACGAAGAGTTAGTCCCCGGTACACTCTGGCTTACCCGGTTCAAAAGCAAATGGACAATGGAAGGGAGAGAAGAACATCGACGAGTTGAGGATTTCCAGCTCGAGTCATGCTGGAAGCCCTCAGGAGGTTCTTGCGTAAAATTCGGGCAGTTAGGGTCAATGCCAGTTCGTGGATATTTTCCATTCGTGGCACTGGAAGATGAAGCCAGGAAAGTGGCATGGGCCGTGCAGTTGGAATTAGCCAGTTCCTGGCAATTGGAAGTCTGGTGTAAAGATAAAGAGATCGCTATTTCCGGTGGTCTTGCGGACAGAGACTACGGTCAGTGGTTGAAAACCATCGAGCCTGGAGAGTTGTTTACAACACCAACTGTAGTGGTGAGTGTCTGTAATGGTGACCGTTACGATGCCAGCCAGCGCTTGCTAGAAACGGGTCGCGACAGTCTGCTGTTCAAAGAAAATGTAGCCGATGAATCCTCTTTACCCGTTGTATTCAATGATTTTTGCACCAACTGGGGGCGCCCTAGCGAATCACAAATCCTTGAAATCAGTCAATTGATTCGTGATAAAGGTATTGATTTTTATGTCATTGATGCGGGCTGGTATGATGACAGTGATGCAGGCTGGCCTCTCAGTCACGGAGACTGGCAAATCTCCTCCACTCTCTTTCCCTCAGGTTTAAAGTCCGTTGTAAAAACCATTCATCAGGCAGGACTAAAAGCTGGTATTTGGTTTGAAATTGAAACCTGCGGTCGGTTATCTAAAGCATTTAATCTCCACCAACATCTTCTCCATCGAGATGGGCACCCACTAACTGTGGGAGACCGACGCTTTCTGGACATGCGCAACCCTGATGTGCAAAAAGACCTTAATGAGAAAGTCATTGAGATGCTCAGAAAGTACAACTTCGATTATCTGAAAATTGATTATAATGAAAATATCGGTGTTGGCATCGATCATAAAGAATCCCCATCTGTCGGGCTCCATGAGGTTATTGCTCAAAGTCAGGCATTTATTCGTAAAATAAAAGATGAATTGCCTAATATTATTATTGAAAACTGCGCATCCGGTGGACACCGACTTGATGCTCTATCCAGAAGTCTGGCGGATATTTCATCCTTCTCTGATGCGCATGAAACAGTCAGCATTCCAATAGTAGCTGCTAATTTACATTTTCTTATCCCACCCTCTTCTTCATTAATATGGGCAGTGTTACGCCAACAGGATTCAGAGCAAAAAATAATTTACTCATTATGCGCTACATTCCTTGGGCTAATTTGCCTTTCAGGGGATGTTCATACGCTCTCGGAAGAACAGTGGAATCATGTTGATAAAGGCATAAAATTCTATAAAACTCTAAAAAACATAATATTAGAGGGAAAATCCAGACGTTTCGGAACAGAAGTGCTTTCTTATGACAAGCCAAAAGGTTACCAGGCTGTTCTTCGCACAAACCACCAACTCAATGAAGCCCTGGTTGTGTTTCACACTTTTGATATGACCACGTGGTCTGACAGTTTTTCATTTTCCCTTCCCCTTCCTGAAGGTCAGTGGGAAATTCGCTCTACATATTGTAGTAATGGCGTTACTTATTTCATAAAGAATAATCAGCTAATCATTACGTGCGCTGAAAGTTTTGAGGCTGCCGCTATTAAACTAGACAAAGCATTTTAATCTCATTAAGTTTAACTCAGTATTTATGGGTATACATATGTTAAAAGAAGAAATAGTAGAGTTAACCGAAAGTGAATTTCTTAGACGCTATAAATTAAATGAAAAATATCTCCTTTCGTTAAGCAGTGAGAATTTATTGCGAGGCTATTTGTTCCAGTCAGGGCTATGGTCCTGGAGCGGCAGTTCAAGCACGACAATCGATCTTGAAGAGTTTATCGATAACCCCTCAGACTGGCATTCAGGCTGGGAGTCACTGACATCTGAATTACGTGGTCACTTTTTAGGTCACTGGTTATCCGCAGCCAGTCGGACGGTCAACGTTACCGGGCAGTGTGAATTAAGGGGAAAGATAGAGTTTATCGTTGACCAGTTGTCGTTTTGCCAAAACAATCAAGATGACGGCTGGGTTGCGGCTATTCCGCGAGAAATGATGTATCGGATGGCTAAAGGAAAGAGCGCGTGGGCCCCACACTATACACTGCATAAATTATTTATGGGGCTGATTGATACCTACGCGATTCTGGGGTTAAGAAAAGCTTTAGATATCGCCGAAAATCTTGCTGAATGGTTATATCAATGGTCCGAGAATTTTTCGGAACATGAAATGGATGACATTCTGGATTATGAAACAGGCGGGATGCTCGAAGTCTGGGCTGACTTATACAAGCTCACAGATAATAAAAAATATCTCACTCTGGTCAAACGTTACACACGCAGACGTTTCTTTAATGCTCTGATTGCGGGTGATGATGTACTCAGTAATAAACATGCAAATACCCAAATCGTAGAGATACTGGGTGCAGAGCGAGTTTGGGAGGTCACTGGAGACGAGTGGTTCCGCAAGGCCACAGATGCATTCTGGTCGCAAGTTTTTGAAGAAAGAAAACCTTACATTACAGGCGGTTATTCTTGTGGTGAATTGTGGGCCCCTCCAGGAGACTTATCCTCGCGATTAGGTGAAACACAAGAGCACTGTGTGGTCTACAACATGATTCGTTTAGCTTACAAACGCCTGTTACGAACAGGTGATATCAGGTTGGCAGACTTCATAGAAAAAAATATCTATAACGGCATGTTTGCCCAGCAACATCCTTATTCTGGAATGGTGACTTATTTTCTTGGTATGGGGCCTGGTAGCCGTAAACGCTGGGGATCACCAACCCGCCATTTTTGGTGCTGTCACGGCTCGTTGATACAAGCCCAGGCTTATCTTCCTTCGTTAATATTGCAAAAAGAGGAGTCACAACGACGTATTTATCTCACGCAATATATTCCGTTCAGAACCTCCTGCTCTCTTGGCAATGACGAGATTACCATTTCACTTACCGCAGACAATCAACGTGGTGCTGGCCCAATTTCAAGATCGAACTCACATGGAAAACGTGAAATTCAACATGTTGATTTGCCACAGATCCCTTTCCACAGACCGGATAAATGGCGATTTATTCTTAACGTGAAATGTCAGGAGGAAACGAACTTTGCGTTGCACTTGCGCTTACCCGCATGGGCCGCAGGGGAATTGGTGGCAACAATAGATGGAGTCTCTTGCGGTATTAAACGCGACGTTCTTCCGGGGCAATATATTATTGAGAAAGACTGGCTCAACGATCAAATCATCATTGAAATACCTAAAAAATTGGTCGTTGAACCTCTTGCTGGTAATGATTCTATCGCAGGTATATGCGATGGACCGATTGTTCTGGCTGCGCTGACCAACGTACCATTCAAAATTTCCGCAAAACCTGATGACTTTTTAGCCCCGCATAACGAACGTCATCATAGCTTTTGGAATGAAGGGCAATATGTCTCTTCAGGAGAGCATCCTGGCATGATGTTCGTTCCGCTGATGAACATCACTGATCAAGCCTATACAGTATATTTTCCCTGTAGTTAGGCAACAATTTTAGCATGGCTAGAGGGATATTTACATGGCCTTTCCTTTATCACTCATAAGCGGCACAAGTAGCTTGCAACTACCCACAATTATATTAGGGTAATCATTAAGATAGTGGGTTAACCTTATTTTCAGGGACAGGTGCACATGGCTAATCAGGAACTGGATTCGCTCTCATGGCTCGATGACGAAATTAATGCTTCTGTT
This sequence comes from Buttiauxella cochleicola, assembly GCF_021282435.1. Classification (NCBI taxonomy): domain Bacteria; kingdom Pseudomonadati; phylum Pseudomonadota; class Gammaproteobacteria; order Enterobacterales; family Enterobacteriaceae; genus Buttiauxella; species Buttiauxella cochleicola. The sequence goes on from NZ_JAJSOT010000001.1 coordinate 893,757, forward strand.
TTTAACGATCGCCGCCATGCCACTCGCTTCAGGTCTCTCATGCAAAAACTCGGGCTCGGGATTGGCAACAGCCTTCCCTTTACCTGCCAGGATCGGGTGGCAACAAAAGCGGCTTATCGCTTCCTTTCCAGTGACAGAATGATGAACAGGCTCTGCTTCAGGGGCATACTGAAGCGAGCTGCCAGCGGATACATGCGCTGGGAAAAGACACTGTTCTGCTCCTCCAGGATACCACGACATTTGGTTATCACCGGGATAACCCAGAAGCAGTGGGTTTTGCGGGCAGCCATACTGTCAACGCCACTGTACCAAACCTTTTCGCCATTTTGATGTCCGCTTTTTTATCAACGATGCTGACCGCTTTCCGCCAGTTCATCATCACTTTCTGGCGCGATCCCTTTTGCCAGTAAACCAGCCTTACGTTTTTCTTTCAGCCATTAGCTTTCCCCTTTGATATTCAGCGTCGTTGAGTGGTGTAACAACCTGTCTAGGATCGCTGTGGCCAGTATATTATCTCGAACATTTATCCCCAGTCAGCGAACCCTTGTAAGCGGCACATGTAGACCATCTGTTGGTCTCCCTCCGGTTCGGAGAAAATAATGTCCTTCATTTTTTATAATGGACATTATCGCTATGAAATATCGGACTTTGCTTCTCGAGGCTCTGCACTTACATTTTGATGAGCACTTACCCCGACTTGAAGTCGGGCGACGACTTGGTATCCCAAAAAGCACCATCTGTGATCTCTTTGTTCGCTTCAGAAAACAGGGGATTAGCTGGTCGTTACCTGCTGACATCACTCCCGGGAAACTCGAATCCCTGCTTTATCCCCCGCGATCCGCAACCATCCGGACTGAAGTATCGGACCTCCCTGAACCTGTTGCTCGTAAACGGACACGCCGCCCCAATTTTCCTTATGAATTTAAAATCACCCTTGCAGAAAAGTCGCTTCAGCCCGGTACTAATGTGGCGCAACTGGCGCGTGAGAATGGTATCAACGACAACCTGTTGTTCAACTGGCGTAACCTTTACAGACGTGGGCTGATGCGCCCACGGGGGAACGGGCCATTGCTCCTGCCTGTCACACTGACTGAAACCACGATAGTAGCTGAACAACCGACGCTGGTTATACCGCAACACTCCGGCTCAGAAACCTGCGGCGAGCTGGAGCTCCCCTCCGGAATACTGCGCATCCGCGGGAGTCTGACTCCCGAGCTTCTGCACATGCTGATCAGTGAAATGAAAGCCGGTGCACAATGAATATGTTGCCGGCGGGAACACGTATCTGGATATACCGCCGACAGGGCGTGGAGCTGAGTCGTGCCACACTAGGGCGCTGGTCCGGTGCAGTGAGCGAACTGCTGGAGCCACTCTGGGATCTGCTGCGTCAGTATGTGCTGATGCCAGGGAAGGTGCATACCGATGACATCCCGGTGCCGGTACAGGAGCCGGGCAGCGGCAAAACCCGGACGGCCCGGTTGTGGGTGTACGTGCGCGATGACCGCAATGCGGGTTCACAGATGCCACCGGCGGTCTGGTTCGCGTACTCACCGGACCGCAAAGGTGTTCATCCACACCAACATCTGGCTGGATACAGCGGTATCCTGCATGCCGATGCGTACGGTGGCTACAATGCGCTTTACAAGGATGGGCGCATCACCGAAGCGGCGTGTATGGCACATGCCCGCCGAAAAATCCACGACGTCCACGCCCGTATCCCCATCGATATAACAACCGAATCGCTGAAGCGTATCGGTGAGTTGTACGCCATCGAAGCGGAGATCCGCGGCAGCCCGGCGGATGCAAGGCTGGCGGTCAGAAAAGCCAGAACCGTGCCGCTGATGCAGTCGTTGTACGACTGGATAATCGGGTTCGTGATCTGCTGCCATGGAAAGTCGACCTTACTGCTGAATAAACGTCAATACGGCTCAGGTGAGCCGCTTACGATTGATGCAACTTCCCTTTTTCTCGCAGGCCCTGGTACTAAAGTCTGGCCCAGTATGATGAGTTAAACCCGTTTGGCATTGACGGGGGAAGCCCTTAATTGCGCGACTGTTACAGCTTCATTTTTCAGGACTATTTGCAAAAAAGGATGATTCCAGTCATTCTCAGCTAACTTCCGCAGACTGACAAAGCCATCGTGTTCCAGCGCACATACTCTGTCGTGGCTTGCAACGTAATCGTACACCGCCCGGCTCTCAAGCCCTTGAATCATATGTGCCAGCAGCTTACGGCGCATCTGCATAGGCTGCCATGCCTTTTTGGCGCTAAAATCCTTCCAGGTACAATTAAAGCCCTGTCCCACAGCATTCCTCACACTACAGCCGTACTGGTTGGTGGTTCCTGATGCCAGATAATCGTCAGTTAGTCGCTTCAGGTCTTCCCGCAGCGGGTTCATCAATTTCTTCCAACGTTTTAGCACCTTTTCAGCCCGAGCCTTACCCAGACGTTTGTTCAGACGTTTCCTTACTGAACTTTTCAGAGACAGGCTGACAGACCCGGCGCTGAAGACGGCTGAAAACCGAAACGATTTCACATCTTCTTCATTCACCTCCAGCTTTCTCATAATGTACTCCGTTTCCAGACGCCTGAGATTTTTAGGAGACACGCCTGTGCGCATCAGTTCATGGCGAAGAATTTCCAGCTGGCTGCTCTTAATATCATAGTTGTAACCCTGGCCCAGGCACGCCCATTTCATGCCTTTCGGCAGGTACTGGAACCCCTTACCCACCTCAAACGAGCGACCGCCCAGCCTCGCGGTACGGTACGCCTGCTGGTACGCCACAATCAGTGGCCTGACGTTGATAATCTCTACGCCAGCACTGCACAGGTGGCTGATAAAATTGTGGAAATACCCCATATTCACGGACGTAGGGTGTTCATTGCAGTACGCCATCAGGGCATCGATATTGATGGGCAACGTCTCGAGCTGCCCGTAAACCGCTTTTACTCGCTCCCGGAACACTGGCTCCGGTATGATTCGCTTTGCCACCTGGTGCTGCACGGCCGGGGGACGCTGTGATGCCTGAACAAGACGTTCCTCCAGTGTTAACGGCCCCTGCCGTTTATGGTAAATATCGGTCAGGTAACAGTAACGATCATCCCGGCTCAGATAGGCCGTTCTCTCCCCCGGAAACAGTGCGTCAAGAAACGGTTTTGATAGCGCAAATTCACGGCATTTATGGCGTTTCGCATCGTGGGCAACAATCCTGATGAGTCCGGACTCATCCAGCTTTTCCAGTGCCCTTTTGAAAGGAAGGTCACGGGAACGCCTGAACACTGCCGGGGCAACACGCTCTCCCAGTGCATATGGAAACGGAACCGAACAACTCCATCGTTTGTTGGCTCTGAAACGGGCTCGTTTGCGCGTATTACGACTCGCCGTGGCGCTACAGATAAGATGCTGCAAAAGTACGGCGATTGACATGTAATAGGCTGGCTTACATCGCCCGTCGCAGTCCTCATCAAAGGAGACGCTGAATACGGCCTCCCTGAAAATGTTCAGCGTTCTCTCCGTCACGAGTATATTGTTTTGTGTGCAGTAGGCTTTCATTTCACTGTGCTCCGTTTAGTGTATGCACTGCCTCTTTACAGGCTGCGCGTTTGCACAGTGAATTACGGTTGCACAGACTAGCCTCACATCTGCCACTCCCATTTTTTTGGGGGTTATCTCAGGTGCGCAGAATTCCGCAAAACAACACGTTGATGTCAACGCGATCGTCGTTGAGGGTGTCGGTGGGAGGTATTGCCACTACTGATATGTATTGTATTAACCATACTATAGCCACACACCTGTTCATGACTGTGTAGAGGCGTGCCTCAGTATATATCTCAGGGTGCTCATTTTTTTGGTCGTGAAGAGATGAGAAAGAGGAATTGTACCTTTGGTGTTATGGCTTATTCTTTATGATTGCGGAGCCACTCCGGCAATGACGGGGAGGAAAACAAAAATCTGAGTAGTGTTGATACACCCATATAGATATATATACCCATTGAGTGTATCAACTGATGGCTTCCATGCGTCTAAACGCTTATGGACATTCTTGCTTATGGACAAACTACTTACGGGTTCTCACCCCAGAAGTAAATGTCAGTCCAGTAAACCCCATCTCATCCTGCTTACATAATGCCCGGGCCAGCAGAACAGGCGGCAGCCTGTACTTGGGAGTTTTCCGCTCCCCTGTGCCATCGGTATAAGGGCGTATCTCCTGCCACATCCCCGTGAAGCAATAGGTAACTTGTCTGTCAAAATTCTTTATTGTTTGACTTTCCATTGGACGACTGATTATCCCCACTCTGGCATTCATATTTTTCTTCCTCTTCATCGCCTTTCTCAGCCTTTTGAGTGCACCGGGCTCTCTCGGCATCAGCAGATGCAGATGAGGCATCCATCGCTGGATATCAGTGTGAAAATCCAGCTCGTAGCTACCCACTACTTTGCCCGTAAACCCGGCTCTTTTTATCATTTTGTAGACCCGTTCCCGGAACTTCTTATGGTCCCAGCTACTAATCTCGTGTTCTTCCAGCATTGCATCGTAGTAAATCAACGTAACCACCCAGTAGGCCCCTGGTTTGGAACGAATCTCTGCCAATTCGGTCAGCTTACGTAGCCTGTGCCAGCGAAAACACTGTGGACAGGCAGCACTACCACATGGGTTTTCTATAGTGCATGCCATTAGCTTGCTCCGTAGCTTCCGAGCACATCCACGCCACGCTTTTTGCCCCTTTTTTACCGCGGAGCTTTCTCCAAGATTATCACTTCGGTTCTTCCGTACAGCTTTTTGAATATACTTGATACGGTACAGGCGCTCCTTCTCCATAGCTGCCCAGGTTTCAAACCGGGGAATGGTAAGAGCCAGCTTTTCTAGTTGGCGCTCTTCATCGGTCAACAAGCGGTACACTTTCGGGTCGATGCTTTTAGCTGAACCAAACATATCAGCACCCTCCCTTGGAAATACGGGAAGCAATCCACTCACTGACTTCACTTTCCAGCCAGGCTACCGCTCGCCCTCCTGTAAGGGATTTTTGGCGTGGAAAAGTCCCTTTCTCCATCATGCGATACAGCGTTGCACGGCTAATAGCACAGCGCCCCAGTACGTGTTCAATCTTTACCAGTTTCATGTCGTTCATGTGCTGTATTCCTCAGCAATTTTAAGGAACGCTTATTCACAAGATTGAAAACTGGGCTTCTGAGATAGCTTTTGAGGTTCCGGAAGACATATTTCACCGCGAAGTGTCGGGCCGACATTTAATTCAGATCAATGTCGGCCCGACACATTCAATGTTAAAATGAACAAAACGGATTCATTAAAGGAAGCACAACATGGCAGATAAAAAGCAACAGAGCCGCCAGAAGCGGTCAGAAAAAAGGAGAAATGATGCCGGACTGACTCAGGTAAAGGTCTATCTGGATCAAACCACCCTGCAGTTACTGGAGTTACTCCAGAAAGATATATCTGACGGGGATATAAAGCGGGATGAGCGCAATATGTTTCGCAGTATGGCTGTCACAGCCAGCATCCATAGATTGGCAAAAGAGCGGCTGAATGAGCATCTGGTATCTGGTGTTATGGAAGAGCATATGGGTGCGGATTGCAATCCAGACGAAGCGATTGGCAAGCCACATAAGTTCCTTCTGCGGGCCATGATTAACCATATCTACAGGAACGGAACATGCCCTCAGCATCGACGCAGGCTTGCAGAGGTAGCTGAAACTATGAACGAAACCAGTTTTAGAAATCCGAGGGAAACAAACCAAGGATGGAATGAAATTGATATCAGTCGCTATGTCAGTAATGACATCATGCTTGAGAAATGACTCCCCGGTGTACCAGGTATGCAACGACGGGGCTTTACACTGGAGCAAATGTCGTAGAATCACTATACCGGGAAGTTCGGAATTGTCATTCATCAGGGGTGGTGAATTGACCGTGCTTTCCCGGTAGCTTAACTGGTAGCATCAAAACTCTCCGTTACCCTGTTTTTGGACCATTAAAAATAGTCTCTGGCCCCGTTTTTGGGGTTAAACTGCAGACAGCGGTGAATATCCCCCACCCCGACCATCTACCAGCAACGAAATGCTCTGGAAACGTTGTCCACAGCGCTCCGGTTTCGACAGTCATAGCGGGTGGTTGTCGACACGTCAGCATGCCCTGCCAACTGCCGCACAATGTTGATATCAGCCCCCTGCTCCAGTAAACGCGTGATGAACGTCCGGCGCAAATCATGGGGAGTGAAGTATGCCACCTCCGCTGCATCCCGCAGTTGTGCCAGCAGCCCTGTCAGACCCGTGGTGGTGAGCCTCTGTGCGCCCGAGCGGTCAGCACGGCTGATGCGACTGAACAACGGACCGTCACGGCCTCCCCTGACTTTCAACCAGCGCCTGAGCTGTGTGCGCACTTTCCTGGCAAGGTGGACTTCCCTGCTTTTACGCCCTTTGCCTTCCCTTACACGCAGGATGCCATCGGTAGTATTAATATCCTCCACATTTAACCCCACCAGCTCACTTGCGCGTAGCCCGGCCCCGCATAGAATCAGCAAAATGGTTCTGTCGCGCTGGCAACGCACTGCAGGAAATGCTGCGGCGGCGTCCAGCATCGCTCGGACCTCCCCACTGTCCAGCGCCCGCCCCTGGCGCCGTGCATTGCCATTGACACGCCTGACAGACCGGATGCGCGTTAGCCTGTCGGCGTCCAGTTGGCCCATACTGAACGCGGCTCCGGCGACGGATTTCAGTGCTGACAGCGCCATGTTCACCGTGGCAACTGCGTACCCCGCATCCAGCAGGTACGCACGCACCCGCATCACACTGGCATAGTCCAGCATATGCCAGGGATAGCTGTCAGTTGTGGTACCCGGCCTGAGTATGTCCGCACAGTGCCGCAACTGGCTCTGCATCCCCCTGCGCCCCGCCGCTGTCAGACCATCCAGCCACAGTCGAGCGGGGTTTGGGGCTAAGTTTTCCACAGCGCTGGCAGGGCCATGTCGTGGAGTGTTCTGAGTGATTTTTGTGGTCATTATCCTCTCCCTGAAAATGGGACTGTCCCCGACGCCAGTACGGTGCCGGGGAATGAAGTCAGCGTGATTTCACGCCATGGCTCAGCAGATACGCATTCAGTCCCTGCCCCGCATCAGCCTCAAAGTTCCACGCCCGCCAGATAAGCAGGCCGCCAGCATCGCGTATCACCAACCGGAAGTGGGTAAGCTGGTCATCTTCAATGGTGACGTTGCGATATGCAGCAGCCACAATTTCAGCTTCCCGTCGGGTAAATGAATCTGGCGGGAGAGTTAGGCTCTTTGGGCTCCTTTGAGCAGGCACATTGCCACATGGTGGGAAAGCCTCCTGAGTAGTGCTTTTTACCGACTGGTAACAGCCTCGCGTCAGAAGCCCCGCGGCCTTTCGTGCACGCATGACATCAGTGGATGTGATAAGCGAGGACCGAGGGGTAAAACTGAAGCTCTTCTGGTCGGTGCGCACCAGGTCATACTTTTCAACTACGGCGTTCAGGGCGTCTGCCAGCGAAACCCCGGCATCAATGTGCTCCTGAATAACGCAGTCATCGCCAAACGGTGTGTCGTTGAGAGTCAGTCCATAGTGCTGACTGAGCAGATGCGTCAGCAGGGTACGCCAGACCATAACGGGTGACGGGCAGCACTGCGCCGCCCGCGTCGGCGAATCGGGTGATTTTTTCATATTGGTTATCTCGTAAGTCAAAAAAGAAGGGGTTAACGTGGATAGTTCTGTATGGCTCAGGCTTTTACCGCTGGAGTCGGATAAATGGCGATATACACATAACCACAGGAGCCGAGCGTGTCAGCCTCGCAGGTCAGCCCTTTTGCCTGCAGCATCACGCCGTTCGCCCTGCGCGGATCCAGCTCACCGGACAGCAGCAGGCCCTCCATCTGCTTCAGTAGCAGCGGGAAAGCCTGGTCCAGATGGCGCGCGTCACTCTCACTGAACGTAGAGGTGAACCCGGCCCGGTCGGCCAGAAAATGCAGACGACCGCCCTCCTGTACCAGGCGCGCCCCGAAGCGCGGTATCACGTTGAGCGGAAGTCCCCACTGTGGCGTGAGCGCAGGGTCAGTCAAATCAGTTGGATTCGTCATTCTGTGTATTCTCAAGTGATGCACTGCCGGTGCATCGCTACCGGCAGTGCATGGTGGTGATTCAACTTTCCCACAGCACACGGGTGGTGTAGACCCCGCCGGCGTGGTAGCTCAGGAAATTGCTCTCCCAGAGCTTATAGAGTTCCCGGGCATCCCTCTGCGGCATGTCGCCTGTCCGGCAGTGCCAGACATAGCCCTGTGACCAGCTGATATCGATGATTTTCTCCAGCTCCGGGTACACCGTGCCGACATAGCCAAAGTCAGTCGCGTAGTCCAGGCACCATTCATCCTCCTGATGCACCAGCCGGATTTCGACCGGGTGATAACCGCCCCGCTCCGCACTATAGTCCGGGTCACGAAAGTTGAGTGTCACGGCGGGGATATGGTGTTTATGGGCGGGAATGTCGCCCGCCTCCGTCATCAGCAGTTCGAACAGATGCAGACTGACAGGCAGCAAAAAACCTGCCGGTTGAATAACGGCATTGATGTTCATGAGCAAAACCTCATTGTTTACAGTTTGAAATTGATGAAGGGGTAAAGCGGATGTGTCTTAACGTGGATAATGTGTATTAAACCAGCTAACTCAGAGCAGTCCGTGCTCGGCAAAGGAATACACGCTGTCGCCACCGACGATCAGGTGGTCTATAACGCGGATATCCAGCAACGCCAGCGCGTCCGTAATTTTCTGTGTAATGAATTTATCGGCCTGGCTCGGCTCCGGCTCGCCACTGGGATGGTTGTGCACCAGTATCACTGCGGCTGCATTATGAATCAGCGCCAGACTGACGATTTCACGTGGGTAAACCATGGTCTGGCTTAGCGTCCCGGTGAACAGTGTCTGATAGCCAAGAATATGGTGTTGCTGCGAAAGCATTATCACACCAAAAGCTTCACGAGTTTCCAGCGCCAGCTTCATGACCAGCCACTGGCGAACATCTTCAGATGAAGTGATTTTACGGCGATTGCGAAACTGGCGGGACAGCAGCGTGTGGGCAAAGCGGATAATCTCTTCGCGGGTCACCGGCTCCTGGGTCTGGTAATGACCGCTACGGTCACAGTCAATAAACGTCATGGTGTACTCCTTACCTTGCAGGTCAGAATTCACGTTCAACAAAGTAGATGGCATCGGGCAACAGCGTGTGACGCTTCAGCTCCGGCTGGACTGAAAAAGTCTCTTTTCTCTGGCTACGAATCCCCAGACTGTCAAACAGAAACAGATGGGTAGCATTAGTACGAATCACCACTGACCAGTGCCAGGTGGTGCCCAGAATCACCACTCGCTGCGCATGATTCTCAGGTTCAGCCAGCCAGTCGCTTATATGCTGGAAAATCTGTCGGGTACGCAGAGAGCGTGAACGAAACGGGGTATGAAAATGCAGGGGGTAATGCCGGGAGTAGTGACCTGTGAGAAGAATGCTGTTGATGAGATGGTCCAGTTGTTCTTCATCGAGGCCAAGGGTCAGAAGGTCAAATAAGTCCCATCGTCGCCGGTAGTTGTCGAGCAGACGGTACATCAGTTTTTCTCTCTGTACTCTGCCATCGTAGAGATAGCTCATGGTGTTAATTAGGCTGTATATACCGCACAAATAGTCGTGCTGACCCTGGCGGGACGCCTGCACGTCTCGGGGAAGTTTCATTTTAACGTTCCGGGGATGAGTTGATGGCTGAAAGTCAGCCTGGATGATGGTGTGGTAGTGGCTGGCGCATGATGGTCACCACTGTATTAATTATAGCAAAATCAATGAGTTATTGCAAACAATTCTCATTCCCATCCATCGGGACTGAAAGAAGCCCAGCCATAGCAATTCGCCACTCAGTCGAGCTTTGACGCTGCTCCAAGGTCAGCCGCCACCTGCGTCAGCGCCAGTTGCAGGAGCTTTTCCCTGGAGGCTGGTTTCATGGTACGAAAAAGCTGTATCCACAGATTGAGCTGCTCGTCTGTTGAGGAGCCAGCGGCATCCCTTTCACTTTGCAGTGACATCCCGGCTGCGCTGATATGGTACAGAAAGCCCTTCCCTCGTGTTCGCTTGCGTCGAATTTCAGGGTGCAGTGTCGTCAGCTTTTCCAGTCGCAGACGCGCCCCTTTTGCTGTCCCCGGCATTCCTTCCATCCCCACAAAACCTTCTGCCGTCAGCCATTCACCGCCATCAGAAAATTCATCACCGTCTGTTACCGTCACGTTCTCAGTACTCATAAAAATTTCACCTCTTATCAAAGCGTTAGTTAAATGAGTGCAAATAACCCACAAAAGGAACTTGATAACTTCCCTTTATTCGCTTTTAATGATTCAGGTACTTACAACCTGGAGTTAATACATTGAGTAACTCAACAGCTTCGCAAAAAAAGCGAACTAAGGGAAGTGTCGAAAACTGGCACCGGGCGGATATTGTGGCGGCCCTGCACAAACGGGGGCTCTCACTGTCTGCGCTTTCCCGCCAGCATGGGCTGGCTTCACGCACACTCAGCAATGCCTTTGAGCGTCACTACCCACGTGCAGAAAAGATTATTGCAGATGCGCTGGAAACCACACCAGAGTTCATCTGGCCCGATCGATACATCAGGAACTGATGAAAGGAGATAATACAAAATGAAGAAATCCGCAGTTGTTCTGCTGCTGGCCATTTCCGGATGCGCCAGTGCAAAAACATTACCGATGGAGACATTGCAGGTACTCTATGATGCCTACGCAAACCTGAATAGCTGCCATAAATTTGGCTACATTGGTGATGAGGTATTGAACAGCCTTGATAAGGTCATACAGGCAAACCGCTATCAGGATAATTTAGGGAACGTAACGGCTTTAACGCAGGATAACATCAACTATTACCACTCACTTCATGACCAGTTCATTCTGGACCAGCAATCAAAAAGCTATAGCATTAACCAGAGCGGGATACGGTTTCAGATAAAAACATTGTGCGACCAGCTCAATACCACGTTGGGTGATCGGTTAGGGGTTAAGGCCAACATTATTTCCCCGGATAATTTGCCTGAAAGCGCAAAGCCTGTTTTTAGTAAAGAGAGTAATCACAACGCTCCGACTATCCCAGAGGACCGCCCCATGACATGGGAAAACAGTCCGGTGCAGGGTATTCAGGTACGCTGAGGGAAAATACAATGAATAAATGGATGATGACTGCTTTGCTCACCATAACAGCCTCTGCTCATGCTATCGCTGCATATCCCAAAAGCCAGCCTGCACAGGCTGCTGAAATCATGGTCAGAACGTGTCAACAACAGCGGACTGGTATAGATAAGGACAAGGCAATCAGTAGAGTTTACGATGCAGTAATTGACTGGCCCATCGCCTCCACAACCGAAGTTGCAGCCGCAATAGACGAAGGATGGAATTTTGCTGTACAGAATCCAGGTATTAAATGCGACAGGGTTTATCTCATGATGATTGACATGCTGGTTGCGAAAAAGGGGTGAACACCAAACTTAAGTTGGCACAACTAATCTGCATTAGTTAAAGTTTTTTCTGCCGATGTGCCCGCTCGAAGGACTCGATTATATCAAACCTGCTGTTATGAGCGAATTACAAACCTGATGAAAAAACTAGTTAACAGCACAAATACGTTACGTCACATATAATTTGTATAGCTTTCCAATTCTGGTCTGCCACTGCATAAATAATTTAGCGTTTGCAAAGCCAAGAGCAGAAGAATCATTGCCGATAGCTTACCGGACACAGAAAATTGATGTAGGTAAGGGAGTTATACTAACAAATCAGGTTTATAGTAGCACACATCAAAGACAATTAAAGGCCATGTTAGTGGCCTTTAATTGTTATTTTACAAATAAAAATTATCGAAATTAATAAAATTAACACTCAACTTCTTCAGCAGTAATTAACTTACTACCTAATTCGATCAGATTAAAAACAACGTCTTTAGTCGATTCTACAAAAACCTCTTCACTTTCATCAAATGAGGCCGCAACAATACACTGTAAACTTGGTTGACTAGCTAATGTCCGTAATAACTTATTAAAACCGTTAGTACCCATTGAATGTTGAGCGGGCTCATCAAATATTATAACACCAGGATGATTACCATCATTGTTTCTGGAGACTATGAAAACAGATATTAAATAAGACCAAATTAACCTTACAAAGTCACTAGCAGAAGAATCTGTTTTTAAATCAATTTTTTCTTTAGTTTTTATTTCGCGCAGTTCCAAGCCAGACAGGAACGGGGATAGAGTATCATAATTAATTTCCACATCTGCAACTGGAGCACTTCTATATCCAAAATCACTAGCCAGTTTTTTAAACGAAACATTAAGATCTTTCAACTTTTTGATATCATTTGAAGTGTAGGTACTTTTTGGTGTTTTTGATAGCTCACCAACTTTAATTTTATAAACTTGACTCATCATAGTCATTTTTTCTAACAAGTTAGAGATAGCTTCTACATCATTTGTTAAGCTTTGTATTTTCTCTTCAGCCTGTATTTTTAATCTTATATCCTTTTCAGATATAGAGTCACTATTCTTGATATCAATCTTAGATGATAAGATAACCCCTCGCACACGTATGATCTCCTCTCTAACAGCTTTTAGTTCCCGCTCTCGTTGAGAGATAATATGGTTTGAACCATCAATGTATTTTTTAACCATCCTGAGCTGACTTTCAAGGTATGCTATGTTTTCGATAATGCTCATAGGCTCAAAAGCATCATCCATTATTAGCAATGAATCTTTAATCGGAGAATGGCACGTAGGGCAAATCTCTTTTGCGATACTCAAATTACTTTCGGCACCAAAATCTTTGAGTTTCTTAGCAATCTTATTATTATTCAGATCTACAACTATTTGAGTTTTATTAACTTCATATTGAGAAATATTACTCTTTTCATTCAAAACATCACGATACAGCGCATCCTGTACTGATAATAATCGAGTTAATTCAGACTGCTCACTTTCGAGAGAGTTAATAAGTAATTCCGTTGTGGGTTTAATAGGCTTCCCAACATTCTCAACTTGACCGTTGAGTTCTATCAATTGTTCACTTATGTCAACAAGGTAATCACCTTTGAAATATTTTATACCAACAAGATCCTTATTAAAATCTACAGGCACTCTTTCATCAATACCATCAACAACTAAGGAATTTCTTTCTGAGATCAACCTTATTTCAGTTTTAAGCTCAGACCAATTATTATGAATTCTAGATATTTCACTCTGTATGGTATTAATCGCTCGTTCATTAGAGAAAGTGTCACAATCAAGCAAAAATTCAATTACTCTTTTTTTAACATTCCTTATTGCATAATAGGGAATATTTGCTATGTAATCAGTCCACCCTCTCTTCTGCTCAATAAATAAAGCGGCAAAGATCGTTTGAATATATAACTTACTCTCCCCACCTTTATTATCAGGCACTAATGGTAATTCTAGTCCTAAAAAATCCTCCAAGCATCTAAAGAAACCAGCTTTTTTGTGCTGTGCTGAACCTTTATCATGCAGATAAGTATATTCAACAGAGTACTTATCATTAGGTTTAGATAAGTATTCTCCATCAATAATCTTAACAAGTTTAGTATCATGATCCGCTGATCTTATAGCCCTGTTAATGGTAATAGTTCGCTTACCATTAGAAATCTCTACATAAACGGAAGATTTAATTATTGGAATTTTCCGACTACCGGCTAGATGGCTATCAACTATATGATCTCTCAAAGCATAAGGCATAGTTGATGCACCTTCTCCTCCAAGAAGTTCTTCCATACCAAATGCGTAGAATATAGCTTGAATGAGTGTGCTTTTCCCTGATGAGTTATTGCCCTTGATTATATTAAGACCATCAGTAAATGTACAATTAAAACCATAATCGCCGGAGTCAGTATCTATAGATAGTTTAAATTTATTAATTTTCATCTATTCTTTCCAAAGATTTGTAGCAGAATCAATCAGTTTCTCTGTTATTTTTAAACCTATTTTCTTTAAAAAAACAGTATCATCGAAAAATAAATCATAAGAATTGCTATTTCTTAGAAAAAGCATACCTTTAGGAGCAAGTTTGTATGAGGTACCGGACTTTATAATTAAACCTTCTGCGATAGCAAATTGCAACGCAAAATTAACAGAAGGTTCTACCCCCCAAACACTTGGTATTTCAAGTTTCTCTTCTACTGTTTTTAATAGCATTTCTTTACGTTGTTCATCTTTTAACGCCCATACAAAAAGATGCAATCTTATTAAACTTGAACATTTACCTCTAGATGCCAGATCCAATATCAAGAGAATCTGACAAATTTTAAATAAAGGACGAAACCCTGCATATATTGGCATAGGTTTGCGTTTAAATGTAATTCGACTCATTAGTATAACTCCAATGGACACAACGCTATCCATTTTGCAGCAAAGCTGTCAACAAGGGTATGTCTTTCAGAGTCACCAAGCATTGGAATAGATTCTTTAATTCTCAATGCTAAAACCTCCTTTATTTTTTCAATCAATTGCTCAGGCAATGCATCCCATGTAAGACACAACTCTTCTATCTCATTTTCATACTGATTGATGACTCTCGCCAATTCAAAATAAATTAATGCCGAATCCTTTTCAATTCGTCGTAACAACAAATCACCATCAAGAAACTTTTTTTCTGTTAATAGATTGAGTCTTTTGTGTTTTTCAAAATTTAACACGCCATTAGTAATGCATCTCTTTTCATTTTTTCTTTGGATATTTAATTCTATTTCCTCTGTGGCCGAAGTGAAATATTTAAGTTGCTGAGGAGTGATATCAAATGTTACCTTACCACTTTTTAACATCATGATTTCTTGAATTTCATGTATGTAAAAATCGACATCTTGAATTTCGACCTCAAATTTATCATCCAATACATCCAAATTTAACGACCTCATCTCATTCTGTTTTTTTACAACATGAGAAAGAAGCTCATTACGATTTATTTCTGGACATAAAAATATCCATTTTTTTATTTTGCAGTCACCAAGCCTCTTTTTTAACTCATCTTTATATGTATTGAGCTTGGCGAGATCCCTGGTAATCTTGTCGCGTTGCTTATCATAGAGTTCCTCCTGCGTATACATCCTCTCAGGACAGTAGCACTGGATTGCTATACCATAGTCTTTGACAAAACCTTCAATACCATAATCCCCTGGTGAAGCAGGCATTTCCTGATAACCAAATTGTCTATAAAGCTTTTTGAAAACTAACTGACAGATCTCTTCCCACGAGTTTCCATCCATCGGACCAATTTTAGTACAGTAAGAGGACATTTATCCCCCCCCTAGAACTCGACAGCAATTTCGTCATCAAAAGCATTAGCCTTCTAATTAGTTGTAGATTTACCCAATAACGATGTTGAACTGTATTTTTATACAGTTCAACATCGATGACCACTTGTTAAATATCTTACCAATTCATTAATAACTCAGGGATGTTCAAAAGGGAATAAGATCTCGTAGTTTTACATGTATTATTGAATAGCCACATACCTGCACCAGTATTTTATTGCGTCCTCATACACTATCGAGATAATATACGTGAACCTTTAACCATTTTTGCCCTCAACGTCATAATGAGTACAGAAGAAAATTTAGACTCTCACACTTCAATGCTGTGTTAATGCTTATAATCGTACCAATACTGCCGTTGATGTTTTCCGCATTCCGGCTCAGGTCAGCCACATCCTGCTATTTGTGTTCTTGTCCCTGATGATGCAGCAGCTGTCGCTGCTCTTTATTTAGTTCATCTCTATACATCTCCATCTTATTTGTAGCTCCCTAACGAGGCAAAATCACTGGCGTTGACGAGCACACAACCTGCCTCGCAGAATCTCTCGTCATAGCAACATAGAAATGCCGCGCATCCATCTCCTCGGGCGCTGTTATAACTGCTACCTCCCCTTCTAGCCCTTTTAACAACAATGTACTCCCTATTACACGGCGGGCCAGTGGTCGACTTTCGTGTCGATTACGTTCACGTTCGTTTACCGTGGCTTCGGCAAAAGTACACTCACCAGCAACTGCTGACAGCAAAGCACGCAAACAGTAGCGCAAAACATCTGGCCGATAGACCCACGCATTTTCCTGGCGAGTCAGCAGGCGCAACGCCTCTGCCGCCAGCGTAAAACTCAGCCCCTCCGCAAAAGCCACTAAAGCTGCTTCTGCAATTGTCGGCGGGTTGCGGGCTCGCCCTCTTCGTAGCGTCTCTAGGCGGAGCAACAATGCTGCGGGGCCAACCTGAGTCATGACGCCTGCGGCAAACTGCACCAGGCGCGTCAGCGCACCCGCAGCATCTAGGGTAAACGCAGCACCAAAGTCGGTGAGGTCGACCAAATCGACGGCTTCGACGGTTGCCATGTCTAAATTCCGGTGCATATCCTGAGATGTAAATCTGGGGCACTTCTG
Source organism: Buttiauxella cochleicola (assembly GCF_021282435.1). Classification (NCBI taxonomy): domain Bacteria; kingdom Pseudomonadati; phylum Pseudomonadota; class Gammaproteobacteria; order Enterobacterales; family Enterobacteriaceae; genus Buttiauxella; species Buttiauxella cochleicola. The sequence continues at coordinate 910,244 of NZ_JAJSOT010000001.1, forward strand.
ACAAGTAACATGAGGAACAAAAATGCTGGGAAGTGAAGACAAACCTTCGCCGGATGTTCTGGACTCTGCCCAGTTGGTACGTATTGAAGCCGTACACCGTGGATTTCTTTATCAACACTTGTATGCTGTTGGCTGCTTGCTGCTGGCACAAAGGGCCAGCATGGAGGCAGTGACCGTTGAGTTTGATGAGGATATTGAGCTGAATTCCGAGCAGGAGCACATTTACGTTCAGGTTAAAACCCGCCTGAAGCAGATCATTCCTAGCGATGTGTCAGGTGCGCTGCCCGTGCGGCTCGGGAAAAAAGTATAACAAATGTCATGGTGCCTGAGTACTGGCTTAAGTCGGGAGTGTCTGGCCGTTGCGCGAGCGGAAGGTGCGCAACTGAGCGAGCGGGTGGTGCAGGAGAATATTTATAATTTTCAACAAGCCCCGGCGGATTGGGGCACGTCCATTCCCCTGACCGGCAGACCAACCGCCCGCTGGAGTGGGATATTCGCAACGGCGTGATACAACGATACGGGCCACGCGCACGGCATTCCTGTGCCAATCAGCTACGTGCTGGTTCCGCTGCTGGCGGCAGGAAGTGAGGGGACGGGTTAATTGTGCGCAATAAATATCCTCCGGCATAGCCATATCTCTTATACACAAATCCTCCGGCCACAGTGTCGGGGGATTTGTGTATAAGAGACAGAGCCTAGCTGGGGTTTTCTGTGTACAACAAAAATCCACGCCAGGGCGTGGATTTATTCGTCACGTTCAGGATAAAAGCGGCTGTTTCAGAAGGGATCGCAGTTCGCGAATATCGACTATCTCTAGGGGGGCATCGCCTGCCGACAACGTCGAACGCGTGTGATCATCAAGCGCAAAACAGTCATACAGATGGTGTCGCAGCAGCACATCAGAAGCGTCGCTACTGTTGAATTTCTCCGCCAGTTTCCCGGCTCCCGCAAGACCCCAGTGCAGCCCGTGCTGGTGGAAAATATCCCATGGGAAATAGCGTGCAAGCACATCGCGAAAGCGTAAGCACTTATCAATGATGCGATGATTAAGCGGAGCCTCTAGCCCCTCGGCCATCATATTTTTCATATTCAGGCGTTCCTCAAGCTGCTTAATTATCAGCCCGGTGATTTTGTTCTTCGCATAACCGCGAACTTTCTCATAGGACTGTTTGATCGTCGATTCGCTTTCCCCTTCCGTTTTATATTGCGCAAGTTTCCTTTCGATGGAAATCTTGCCCGGAGTAGGGTGATACCAGTCCCAGTGTGAGAACTTCACGCCACGCAATATGATGCGTGCGGCCAGATAATCCTCTTTGTTGCCCAGCAATAAAATATGTGAGCTCTGCTCCACCCAGCCTTTATATTTCCAGATGGCCTGATACAACCATGCAGGCAAATCGATATCGCTGTACTTCCCGTAACTATTTTTCACTTCGGGTCGAATGGAGGCGAACAGCATTTCATTTAACTGGCGGAAGAATTCACCGCTGGCTTCGTTATTAATGGCTAAGGTAAAATCTTCAACATCTATTTGTATGGTGACGACTTTACGCTCTTTTTCCTGCTCCAAGATGCGGCCAAAATGGGTTTTGATATTTTCCGGCGGGGAAACCTGCATTCTGAACGGATGATCAAAAATAACGGCGGATAGCCCAATGGAAACGGGTATTGCACGCGCCAGAAAGAGGCATTGCTGCGCCGTGGCTAAAAGGATCTGATGGTTTACTTCGGCGACAATATCCGCCCTGTTGGCTAAAAAATGGCAATTAAGGTGATAGAACGACCCTTCCTGGAACGTTTTCCGTTGTACGTAAGCCTGGATTGTTTTCCTGCGCAACGCGTCAAACAAGACGCCATTTTCGGCAAAGGTGAGCAGTGCATCAATGGCGCGCAGCAGATTATCGTTAAAGACAATGCTTCTGACGATCAATTGATGCGGATAGCCTAATCGCCAGGCATTTAAGTTGTCCCAGGAAAAATTTTGCGCATCCAGTATTGTGGGGATCGCCTCTGTGGCGATCGTCAGAAACGGGTTTTCCACCGCATCCGGCACAAAGCTACCGTAATCCACCTTATGCACAGCGGCAAAATAAGCGTTGATTTTCCCGCCCTGATCTAGGGTATCAAATAGCGTGGTTGCCGCATTTAACGCCCTTCTCTTTTCATCAACCTGCGGGTTCCAGGCGGCGTCATTTCGTAAGGCATAATCGTCCGGGTTATGACCATAGCTTTCCTGGATTTGAGGATGAACCAGCACCTCTTTGGCGATCGTCACGACCTCATCCAGGGTTTTATTCGCCCGGGTATTAAGTTTGATGCGCTCCACCACCAGCAAAAGCTGTAACCATTCGGAACACACCGCCTGCAAGCAGTTCACAAACGGATTTTTATGAATAATGCGCGGATAATCGTTCACTTCCTGAGCGATCTCATCAATATTTTCAGAAGCCACTTAGCCTACTCCTTTATTCATTAAAGGTGTCAGCCGTGCCCGCTTCCACCCAAAGGACCTGTCACCGTGCCGCATATCCGCTGACGAGCCCTTCCCTGACAAAAATTTAAATATCACATGAATAAATATTGATTTCAATCTTATTTAATTTGTAGGTTTTGACTATCAGTTTTTTAATTTGATATTTTAATAGCTTTTTAGATGTTATTCCTAAACACAAAAATTAAGTTGACTAAATATAGATAGTTAAATAGCGTAAATGGCACGCTGATACCAGCAGCGTCATTCATAAAGCGAGAAATGGAGTGAAATATGATTAAGTACACAGCAGGTGCAATGACAATCACCCTCCCCGAGTCATTCACTTACGAAGGAGAGTGCGTTGAGTTCTCATCATCCAGTCTGAGCGCCGTTTACGGCGAACATGCAATACCGGGCGATGATGCTATTGGGTTCAATTTATCCTATGAAACGAGCGGTCGTGGTTCGGTGGTAAACGGCATTACCGTGGACAGCTACGGTGAGGTTGTGGTCCACAGCGGCCCGCTGGATGAGCCGGAACATTATGAGAGTTTTGATGACGCACCGTTCGATACCTATTTCGAACCGCCCGCAGAGTTTATCGCCGGGATCGCCATTGATTACCGCTGATATTGGAAGAGTAAGCGCGCGTTGTCCTGCACATAAGGTTAAGGCGCGCTTAGCTGGCCTGGCACGTTTATTTCTGGTTAGGGGCATGCATTCGATACTGTCTGCATCAGTACGTAGTAACCCGTGCATTAAACAAAATGACGCTTGTAGGGATGCCAAAAAATGTGCGGATTGCCTAAGATAATGATTGATATGGGACAGTTTTATCTAAACTCGATTTATTCAACAAAGCCATTACGAATGTAAGCCAACTCTAAAATAAGTACGATAATGAGTACATATAAATTAAATCAATCAATAAGATAAACTTGAAATCACGGTTCAACGTGTACGTCTGTTTTAGGGCAACATTGCCCTGATGGTCTGACAAAAACCCACGCAATTGCGTGGATTTTTTATATAGGATAATATTAAAACCTATTAAGCTTTTAGATTATTTTCAATCAATGTCATAAAATAGGATGTATCGCTAACCGTATCCTGGTTTTTACTGTAATCGACTTCATCAACAAGCTTCATATACTCGATAAAATGAGATTCTTCGAATTTAATATTCATTTTCCCTCGGAGAACATTCAATTCATCGAGGCGCTCTAACCTTCTGATATAAAGTTTGATACGTTCATTTTGACGTGTCACCCCCAATATACGGTCAATTATCAATGGTAACAATGTCAAAATGAGAAACACGATAAAACCATAAAATACTTTATTATCGGTGCAATAAATAAAAACAAATAAAAAAACATGCGAAATAAAAAATATAACATGAGCAAGTAATTTATAATTTAACTTACGAGACCCAACAACTCCATTCGCATCCTGCGGACTGTATTTACAGTTGAAGCACCTCCACTGCATGAGTAACACTACAACAAAAATAACAATCCCCAGCAGCAGGCAGCCACTGAAGGATATGCTGAAGGTTCCAAGCATACTATTCACTTTCTCAACCCCAATTTTCTTCGTCAAACTCAGACAAAAGAAAAAAGTGAAGAACATGAGGAACGGAATAGCATAAAGCGAAATTCTACGTATCAGGAAGCGAGGCCAGTACGACAAATACTCTTTTTTCCGTAAAATTTTCAACTCTTCTTTGAGCTTAGATTGTAACCCATTAGCATCCGAATATTGTAGGAAAGGCAATGTACCACTCACGATAAAATCCTCTATTCAATAACTTCAAATACATTTAAATGATTACGTTGAAATTGCTCCAGCCCGTAAAGTCGCAGCCTTTCCAACCAATATTCAGCCATAGTTCGACTGATGCCACGCTCAATCGCAGCCTCTCGCAGCAGTAAAAATTCCGTCCGTAATGTCGTTGGCATAATCCCAGGATCGTCAGTATTGACCAGAACTCTTACAGGCCCTCTACGCAAACCATGGCGATTAAATTCAGCACCTGGTTTTAAGAGTTCCTCATCCGGCGGGTTCCAGCGAAAAATAGGATGTTCCACGTGCTTTTTGAACCGAGCAATATAGACGTTTGACGTCGGATTTGTTTCGATAATTAACCCGTTACGATCGTAACGATCGAGCAAATAGTCCTGTAGTGCATGCATAAACTCCAGCTCTACTGGTGTATCAATATCCTGGAGGATATCTTTACCACCACTTGCCTGCTGACTCAGTTTTCCAGGGTTCCCCAGACCGATTAGCTCTTGCGTGCTCCATTCATCGGCAACTCGAATAACCACCAGCTGCGGAGAGAGATCGACAAGTAGGCTGGAGTGTCTTTGTTGATAAAGCTGCGCCGCCACATTGTCTTTATCACTTAACGTTAACCAATCTGGCAGCGCGCATTTCTCCTGCGAGGTCAACGGCGCTCCACCATGGAGTTGCTGGAGGCGATACGAGCAATTACGCCGCAAAAGCCAGGCCCGGTAGAGCGTATCAGGCGTGATGCCTTTTAGAGGTAGTTCATCAACGCGTACTCGTTTATCCCCCACGCTATTGTCTATTTGAGGAAGTCTTTCTTTACACCAATCACACCTCGCAACAAAACGCGCAATGCGCCGCTCAAAAAGAGGTAATACCGCCTGAGCTAGTGGCAACGAACCCGACAAAACCGTGGCATAGTGCCACTGCCAGACAAGATTATCTAAATGCTCATCCACCGGAAGTATCATTTCACCATGCCGCTTCGCCCAGAGCGCAGGTTCAATTCCCAGCGCGAGCGCATGGCCCAACCGATCCCCCTCTCGCATTTCGCAGAAGCGCACCGTTTCATCGATATGACGTAACCCTGACGCCGGATGTGCGTAATCCTCCCCGGCATGGATGCTGAAATGAAAGCTCGTACTGGCGCGGAGCCCATCGGGTACCGGATATAGCCCACTGCGCAGCCATCGTAGCATTGGTGCAAAACCCGCAATTTTCAGCGCATTTTCATCCCCTGCAACATCCAGACCCCGAAACCAATTCGAGGGCTGAAAATGAAAGTGCGGGTTGCGTTTCCCCCCTAAAAAAACCGGGTGATTCCAGCCATTATGGCTGTAGAGCTTCTGCAACAATCGCTCTGCTGCCTTCCAGTTGGCCTGCAAATCGGCCTTTGGTCGCTTGCCGCGGCTTGCTGTTTTAGAGCGTGAAAAATGTCCACAAAACTGCCAGCGCTCAAGAGCTTCAATGTAGCGTGACGTGCGTTCGTCTGGCTTAATCTCATGTTCACCAAAAACATACGGCGGAGAAATGGGCGGTACACCGAGGGTGTTGAGCAGTGTCGAGGAAAACCCTGTTACCATTTCATGACCAAAAGCATTCGGGGATGCCTTCACTTCGGCCATATCGTCTTTGCCGGCAAACAGATAACGCATATTACTGCTGTCAGTTTTCTTACCCGAGCGTAACGCGCCGCCGAAATAGCGTTCGGTAAAACGCGTAAGCCCCTGCCCGTCCATAATAATGCGGCGCCGTAGTGCATTAACCGTAAGCCAAAAACAGAGTATTGCCGTGCGCTCCAGCGGGTGAGTGTCTTTCAGCTGGTAAGAGTGACAAAGGTAAAGCTGTAGCCACAGCCAGCGTGAAGGATGCTTTCGGTCTGAGGCATGTGCCAGTTGGCTTAATAGCCAGCTAGGGCTGACGTTTTCATTGCCACGATTCTTTTTAGCGAGAATTAGCCAGTCCGGGAGATTCTGGCTCGTCCTCATCGGGTCACTTAAGGTCGCATACTTATCGGAAACCGTTTCACGATACTCCGCAATATTCTGAAATTGATCAGAAACCGTTTGAGGAGGGTCTGAAAGTAACAGTGCAAGCAAGGACTTCGCTCGATTTAACAACAGTGTTAAACCATCGCGCTCTCCATGCGCCCACAACGATGCTTTTTTGCTTTTTGGCAATTCAATCTCTTCAAAAAGATAACCATCCAGGATGGTATCTCCCGCCGTCACCCCCCCCAGATGGACGTGCCCCTCCGCAAAAGACTTGCTCGAACTGGCAGGTGGTGCGAAAAACGGATTCTGTGCCATCACCACCCTGGTGATGTCCGACTTGCGTGGAGGAGGACTTTGCTGCAGCCAGTCACCAAGACGCCAGCCCGCAAGCAGAGCCGGATCAAGCTCTGCAGCTATCCGCACGTAGTCCTGTACCTTATTTTCGCGATAATAGAGCAAATCACCATTGCGCAGTAGCAGCTGTTCTGCAATGACCTCAAGCCAGGGCAGTGCCGGGCTGGTCAACAAGCCGTTGTCACAGATGTTCCCCATTAGCTGACGCACATCGGTCAGACGGTAGGTACGAGGGTAACGGCTATCAATACTCTCAACGAGCAGCTGGTAGCACTCCTCCTGCAATGACAACCAGTGCTTAAAATCCGTCGGCGGCGATAACAGGATCGCCCAAAAGCGCCGCGACAAGCGCTCGTCGGTGAAAAAACACCCTGCTGCATGTTCACTCAGCGACCGAGTTAACATTATTTGTCACCACTTGAGTTAAGTTCACTGTATGCATCTAGCAGTATTCTCACTGCCGGATCGCTATGAGAGAACTCATGGGTTACATTATTGATAAATTGATCGGCCTCTTGTGGAGATTTGAACAATCCCGTTAGCCGCTCTTTAATAATTTTTTTTGTTAACTTTTCATCCTCATCAATATCTAGATTGTCAATAATAAATCGCCGAGCTTTGGTCAGCTTTCGCTGATTAATTATTTTTTTCGCATCATCATTATTTTTTGATGGCTGTTTAAAATCCGCTAATAATACTGCATCAATCCATCTTTTGAGAGGGTGTGAGCTCAGAACATAACTGACAGTTCTACTCATCTCACCAAAAGTCTTTCGGTTCAGAGCACTCCGACTTGACGGCCCTTGCTGTAAATTCTGTTCAGGAGTAAATGGTCCGAGATTGGTACGGAAATTAGCATGTTGATAGAAGTTTCTTGAAGAGTTAATATTAGTCGTCGCTACCACGTCTGGTAACCCGAACAACTCACCTTTTTCAAAACTACCGAATGCCGACCATGTTGAATAAAATATACGACCTACAATATTAATTGCCTTAGTAATATCCTGCATACCCTTTTGGTCGATAGCATTGCTTGCAACCTGACTGTATACTTTATTGAAAACTTTATATACCATCCAAGGCGATATTTTTAATCTCTCAACATTATTTTCTTCTCGCCATGTTTTAATATCATCATCAAGCAATCTCAATGAATTTTCTAATTTATCTTCACGGTCATAAGATTCTTCTTTTTCGAGATCATCCGCAGTACCTCCAGAGTCCTCCCCATCAGGTTCATTAATTTGTAGTTTTTTAGTTGGAGCAAGAGCGCTGGCAGAATAAAATGGTGACCGTTGTATGATTCGCTGCAAGTCTGATAAATCCAAATCTGATATCAAGCTGGCAATGATAATTTCAAAAATACGTCCGATATTAAGAACAATAGACTGTTTGGCATTAGTGTAGAAATTTCTTTGAGTTAAAGTACTGATGAGAAAAATTGCCTTATCCTTCAATTCTTCATTAGCGTCATTACTCTCAACATCTTCCCAATACTTCCATCTTAACCCAGAGTTAATACCCATTTCTGCAATAGGGTAAGGCAGAATTGTCATCTTTCCTTTGATTACTGAAAGCCAACCTTCTGGTAAGCTTTTTGATAATTGCGACTCCCAATCTGCTAAGCTTTCTCCCGCATTAAAAATGGCGAAGTCAGGACGTTCCTGCATCAAAGGCTGGAAAAGCGCGGTATCAAATATGGAATTGTTACGATTTTTACCTTTCCGCCATTCAATCCAATTAAGATGAGCCCCAAGGGTTAAATAGACTGCTCCTGCCTTCGGTTCGAACTGGAAATAGCTCAACAACCTATTTATCCACTCAATATCATCAAACTTACCGTTACCCTTACTTTCCGCTCCTAATTCAGAATATTGCGGATTCCAGGCTATATATTTTTCATTGAAGATTTTGTATGCATCAGCATACTCTCTCTTAGCTTCTTTACTTAGCTCCCGGTGTTTCAAAGCAAAAGCTTCAATTACTGGGCGTGGAACATCAGGCATCTGCCACCAACGGCGAACAGCAAGAGGAGTATCCATACTTTTAAGTTCTGGTGGGAGTTCTATTACTAAATCACCACAATGATGAATGAACTGCGTTAGGGCACGTATCGATGGGATCGGTATCGGTAAATCGCTACCCTCAAGGCCGTTCACCGGACCGGTGATAAATATCTTCAGCCATGCCATAAAGTTACGCAGAGGAATACCGTCTTTGTTCAGAGTAACATTGATACCGGCTTGCTGCCAGTAATCACTCACAGCAGGCATACTCAGTCTACGCGGCAGTGGTAGAATTTTACGCTGATACTCAATGGCCAATTCTTTGGCGATATCATAAGACTTCTTACGATTATAAGATGAGTCTTTATTAAGTCTTCCATGAAAGTCACGCCAACAGACTTCATCGTAAAGATTGCGGTCACCGCTCACAATCGGCAATACATACGGACAGGTAAGATAGCGACGCAATATTTCCAGGTTTTCAAATGCCCGGTTAAGTGATGTATCTACATCATCAATCGGAAGTATTAATAATTTTTTGCCAATCAACTCTAACGCAGAGATTAAAAACTCCTCAACACAATTTGCCAGACGCTTGCTGCCATATAACGAGCGAATTTTATCCATCCCGCGCTGACTTTGTTGCAAATCAACCGATTCCAGACCATGGGCTAATTCTTCAAGCTTTTGAGTGAACGCCCTAGATTTATTAATGTCTCTGCACTGGGCAGCTTTTATCTCCTTATCCTGAAGTACGGCAGCAACAATGATATGCAAGAACAGCGATTCGCCATCTTCAAGCAGAGTCGGATCGATAGGATCGAGAATGTGAATCTTCCCAGCAAGGTCATTATAGTTACTCTCTAGGTAATCACTTAAATTCACAAGCACAGAAGTTTTACCCGTCCCCCTTTCACCGTCTATCGATATCGCCTTATGACTGCGCGTTTCGTTGAGCGATTCCGAGTTTTTCGGCACATCATCAACAGCCTTTGCTATAAACCGAGCTAGCTGTTCGTAAATTTTACGGGGAAGTAAGGTATCTGGATCCTTAAGGACCGCAGACTCTCCGCTGTCTAATGGTATGTATATCGTGTTCACAATAATCCCTTTATGCTCGTTTTTGATGTGGGAACAGAGGATGAAACTGTGAATTTTGATACAAAAACAAATAAAATCAAGATCGTAATTAGAACAATCTCAAAAACAATTCAATTTCTAATCATTTCAATCCGTGACAGTAGCCCGCTATAGAAGAGTGAATTTGGCCTGCTCTCCTGGATTTGACATATCACCATTAACAAACATAAGAAATGGTGTAATAAATCCTAATGCATAAGAATTGGTCGGCGCTGCGGTAACTAACCCCCAGATAACAACATCAATAAAAGTGAGTACATTTATGAGTATAAAAACATATACCAATAATTATTTCATTAAATAACAAATGGTTAACTTATAAATCACGGTTCAACGTCTAAATAGCTTCTGTTGTCTCATGAGATTTCATTGAATCTCATGAGGGCCGACAAATCCCATAAAATCCACGCAATTGCGTGGATTTTTTATTTAATCGTATCTTAGATGATATCGAAAAAGCACATTACAGATGAGTATAACAACGGTATCGATAATGAGGGGTTTAATATCCCCCATTGACCGCCCCGCCGTCTTATACTTTTCCAATAATAGTATTAATATTTTTGATATACATTATTAGAACCATTCCCGCAGCCAGAAGATGCCAGAGATATTCACCATCGCTTGCGCCGGACAGTGTCTGGCTAAACAACATCACACTGGTAACAAACAGTGACGCCACAGCACTTTTCATTAGCCATGGACGGGCATTAGCATCCGTCAGAAACTCCAGTTTCAGAATAGAAACAATAATGAAGAGGAAAGGAAGACACTGAAGAATAATCAAAACAGGGAAAAGTGCATCAAATAGCGGACTTAATGCAACATGGGCAACCTGACTCTTATCCCAGGTTCCAACGATGTACTCCTTCCAACCTGCCCAGGTATCCCCATGGTAAGCCGTCTCAGGCGAGATGAGACCGTTGAAAATGCCACAAACCTTATCAATGAACCCGTTTTTAAACCAAAAAATACCAAGGAAAATTTGTACCGGGATAATGTGAAAAGAGAGTTTTTTAAACATATAGATAACATCCTCGCAATACAGATAGAGTGCAGTTAAAGTAATGGCTGGATATTTTTATAAAATAAAAATGCATTAAAGCAGGAGTTCATCCTGAATATTAAGCATACGCCCTTCGAAATTTTAAATACATTATGTGCAATAGGTAAAAATAGACATTATTTTATTCGAGCAATAGATAAAACTGCACATTAGTAAAACGGATAGAAATACGACATCGTTGCAAATATTTGAATAATGCCAAATGTTATCTGGATGTAACATAACGTTCATATAAAAGATAAATCCTCGTACGGAACATGTAATCCCCCTCCATTTAATTTCGGTGTAAATTAATATGAATATGGAGCGATGATTATATTGGGAGTAATATCACATCAATTCATCATACAAATGGTTCATCATGAAATTCCGCACACCCTCTCTCCTGGTTATTGGACTCCTGGCCTCACATTCTTCATTCGCCTCAACATTCACTCTTCCTTCTGACGGCAGTCGTTTGGTTGGGCAAAACGCTGTTGAGCAAATCCCTTCCCACAACCAGCAGCCGCTGGAAAATTTTGCAGTTAAGTACCATGTGGGTTTAAGCAATATGCTGGAAGCGAATCCTGGTATTGACCCCTGGTTGCCGCAATCGGGAAGCGTTGTCACTTTCCCTCTGCAAGTGATTCTGCCTGATACGGTACATGAGGGAATCATCATTAATACTGCTGAAATGCGGCTTTACTATTACCCGCAAGGCAAGAATGTGGTTGAGATTTTCCCGGTGGGTATAGGTCAGGTTGGCCACGATACACCTGAACAATGGGTCACAAGCGTACAACGTAAAAAAGCAGGTCCAACCTGGACTCCTACGCCGAATGAAAGGGCTGAGTTTGCAGCAGAAGGCCAAATATTACCGGCGGTGGTTCCTGCTGGGCCTGAAAACCCGATGGGTTTATATGCGATGTATATCGGTAATCTTTTTGCCATTCATGGCACAAACGCAAACTTTGGGATTGGCCTGAGAGTCAGCCACGGTTGCGTTCGTTTAAGGGCCGATGACTTGAAAAAACTCTTTAATGAAGTCCCTGTCGGTACTCGCGTTGAATTGATTAACGAACCGGTGAAAGCCACTGTTGAGCCAGATGGATCTCGTTATGTCGAGGTTCATAACCCACTGTCTTCAAATGAGGCAGAATTTAACACGGCAAACGTATCACCTCTTCACCTGTCTCAGAAAATTGAATCCGTCTTACAGGATAAACAGGTGCAACATGACGTTGTGGATAAAGCATTGGCAATGCGCGCAGGCTTGCCTGTACAAATTAACATCACAAAATAAATCTTATCAGGACTGATAAAAGGTTGGTCGGCAGAAAAGGTGGCGTTGATGTTGTTAGTTAAACCAACACCCACCTTTCTGTTATATTTTGTTGCACTTCACCTTAAAACAACACACCTGTCTTAATTATGTTTCTTTTGTGCACCTGAATGTTTCAGATAAATTTATTCAGAATTAGCGATGTTGCTTTTTTGTTTTTATTATTCTTGATTTAGTCTCTTACTCACATTGCATATAGCCTTTTTGAATATAGCTTCTGGCTACTGATTTGGCACATTTGCATAAGAAAATAATTAGGAATATATATCTCTACAAATTCAGAGAGTCAGCTATTTAACAAAGTGAGAGTAAAATGCGATACACCCACCTTTCCGGGCAATCCCTGCTTAGCAATACTACCTTTAATAAGGGAAGCGCATTTAGTAACAGTGAGCGTAATGAATTTAACTTACATGGACTTATCCCCACAATTGTCGAAACAATAGACGAACAAAGCGACCGGATACGCTTCCAGCTAAATAATTTCATTACTGATGAAGATAAGCATATTTTTTTGCGTAACTTGCAAGATACAAATGAGGTGCTTTTTTATCATTACATCACATCTGATATCGAAGCTTCACTGCCATTAATTTATACGCCAACGGTTGGTTATGCCTGCCAGCACTTTTCGGAAATCTGGCGTAAAAACCGAGGAGTATTTATTGCCTGGGAGGACCGAGACAATATTGAAAGCATTCTTCGAAATGTTCTTAGCGATGATATCAAAATTATTGTGGTTACAGACGGTGAGAGAATTCTCGGTTTAGGTGACCAGGGCATTGGTGGAATGGGTATTCCTATTGGGAAATTGTCTTTATACACGGCTTGCGGCGGTATAGACCCGCACCAGTGTTTACCCGTAATGCTCGATGTCGGGACTAATAATAAAGAACTGCTAAGTAATCCATTATATATGGGAGCCCGCCACGCACGCATTTCTGATGCGGAATATTTTGAGTTCATTGATATTTTTGTGTCAGCAATTGAGCGCCGTTGGCCAGGAGTGTTGTTGCAGTTTGAGGATTTTGCACTACAACATGCAACGCCATTGTTGAAAGAATACCAGGATAAGTTATGTTGCTTTAATGATGATATCCAGGGAACAGCGGCTGTAGCATTAGGCTCTATTCTCGCAGCCTGTCTGCGTAATAAAATATCACTTTCCGAGCAACGTATTATGTTCGTTGGGGCTGGGTCTGCTGGTTGTGGCATTGCCGAGCTCATTGTATCAGCACTTAAGGCTGATGGTATTGATGAGGAAATCGCCAGAAGTCATATATTTCTTGTCGACAAAGATGGTCTGGTATTAAAAGACACCCCTGCATTAACTGATTTCCAGTATCGACTGGCTCATGCAAGAGAAAGCTTAACATTTTCCCCTGATGGCAAAAATATTGCGGCGCTGGTTAATTGCATCCAACCATCGATATTAATTGGGGTATCGGGTGTACCAGGCCTGTTTACGGAAGAAGTTATCAAATCGATACATTCTTGCACTTCCACGCCAATTATTTTCCCGTTGTCGAATCCAACATCACGCGTTGAGGCTGAACCTGTCGATATTATCGAATGGACCGAAGGTAACGCAATCATCGCAACAGGAAGTCCATTCGCGCCGGTTATCTACAATGGTAATAAACACATTATTTCTCAATGCAATAACTCTTATATCTTCCCGGGTCTTGGGTTGGGCGTTTTACTCTCAAATGCGAAACGTGTAACCGAAAGTATGTTCCTGGCAGCCAGTAAAGTCCTTGCACAATCATCGCCTATGCTCAAAGACCCGCATGGAGCATTATTACCTGAGCTTACAAAGATTCATGAAATATCTAAAAAAATCGCCATTGCCGTTGCGCTTGCAGGTGCTGAAGATGGCGTTGCTACCAGCATGGGAATTTATGAATTAGAAGAAAAATTAGAGAAGATATTTTGGAAACCTGAATATCAGGGTTACAAGCGTATTTCATTCTGACTGATTGCCCCTACTCCATTTTTTGATTAGCCATAAAAAATCCGGAAATGTTTAGCATCTCCGGATTTTTATTAAGCTACCTCCCCAGCAAACATCTGGTTTTAATCATATAAAATCGCAGCTGGCGGTGGAGGTGTAGCTTCATAGCGCGAGGGAGATACGCCAAATAATTGGCGGAATGCATAGGTATAAGCTGACGTACTACCGTAACCCAGCATTAACGCAATCTCGGTCACGCTGCGTGACTGGCGTAGTAAAATAATTGAATGCAGTAAACGATGTCGTTGTTTCCAGTTGCTGAACGTTATCCCGGTTTCTTTAATAAAATGCCGTGAAAAAGTACGTGGCGACATTCCTATCCGCTCGGCCCACTCTTCCATTAAATGGGGTAAATCGGGTGATTCGCTGATCACCTGGCACATTTCCAGCAATGCCGGTGCCGTAGGCCAGGTCATTGCAAATCCTGCGGCGGGAAGATCGTTTAGCACGTCGATTAAAGTGGATACCAGGCGCCCTTCTTTACCGTTAGCATCATAAAACTCGGGGATAGTCTGCGTTGCATGGTGGATAAAACTACGCGCAAAGTCAGAGACAGTTACCAACTTTAGCTCCGCTTTACAACCCGTAGCCGCATAGTAATCCGGGTCGATATCAAGGTTCTCCAGCATCACTTCACTGGCAGTTTGCACCCGATGAGGCATAAATGCCGGTATCCATAACCCATAACAGGCAGGAATAATGTATGAATTATTCTCCACGGAAATATATAGGGAGCCTTCACGGGCGTAGTGGAACTGAATGAAAGGATGAGAATGCAGTTCTGATTGCACGTTTTCCGCCAGCATAAACGAACGGAAGAAAACAGGGCGTGCAAGTTTAGCCCCTGTTGCATCGCCCGTGTAGCGGAATGAGTGTAATACCTTTTTTGTTTTAACCATCTGACTCACCTAAATTGACGCTTGATCGACACAACTTGGCATCCCTTCATGATACACAAACCTTCTTAGCTGCGATAATTAATTCATCAGCCCAGTCAATGAGTAACCAAAAATCAGTAAAGTAGTAACATGAAATATTTAATCGCACCCAGAATAAAGCGTTGACTGACATCGCCATTAGTTTAGCCAATAAAAAACTCAGAGGTATTTATAATAAGCCACTCTACTATTTATAAAATATATAGCTAGCATGAGCTAATTATTTATACCGCAGCAGTCAATCAATAACAAATTTATATATTTGTTATTCAAACTTTCTTTTAACGAAACATAAATGAGTTCAGATAGTCGAGTAGAAATTTAGCTTAGGCTTTTATTGAGGATGAGATATGAGTGTTGAAGTTGAAAGTGCACCCGTCGTACGCAAAGACAACTGGTATCGGATTGCAGAAGATCTTGTGAACCAGGCTGATGTCCGTTTTAACGGCAGCCGCCGCTGGGATATTCAAGTACACAATCCTGACTTTTATAAACGTGTTTTGCAGGAAGGTTCTATTGGCCTTGGTGAATCCTACATGGAAGGTTGGTGGGATTGCGCCGCGCTGGATGTTTTATTCGAGAAAATCCTTCGTGCAAAACTCGATGAGAAAGCACCAAAAAACTTCAGGGATTTAGCCCGTGTCGCGGGTATGCGCTTATTTAATTTACAGACACGTAAACGCGCCTGGATTGTTGGCAAAGAACATTACGATATCGGCAATGATCTGTTTGCAAAAATGCTCGATCCGTATATGCAGTATTCCTGCGGCTACTGGAAAGATGCGACCAACTTGCGTCAGGCGCAAGAAGCCAAATTGAAAATGTTATGTGAAAAATTGCAGCTTCAACCCGGTATGAAACTGCTGGATATTGGCTGCGGTTGGGGCGGTTTGGCACAGTACGCTGCAGAACATTACAATGTTCATGTTACCGGTGTGACCATCTCTGAAGAACAGCAGAAAATGGCACAGGAGCGTTGCACCTGGCTGGATGTGTCCATCAAGCTAATGGATTATCGCGATCTCGACAGCCATTTTGACCGTATCGTTTCCGTCGGGATGTTCGAGCATGTTGGGCCAAAAAATTACGACACCTATTTTGAAGTGGTGAACCGCTGCCTTAAACCGGACGGAATGTTCCTGCTACACACTATTGGTGCGAATAAATCAGATACCAACGTTGATCCATGGATTAACAAATATATATTCCCTAACGGCTGCCTGCCTTCTGTAAAACAAATAGCCAGCGCCTCAGAACCCCATTTTGTCGTCGAAGACTGGCACAATTTCGGTGCAGATTATGACCTGACATTAATGGATTGGCACCAACGTTTTAATCTTTTCTGGCCTGAGATACAGGATAATTACAGCGAATCTTTTAAACGCATGTTCAATTATTACCTCACATCTTGTGCAGGAGCTTTCCGTGCCCGCGATATTCAGCTGTGGCAAGTTTTATTTAGCCGTGGTGTAGAAGGTGGAATGTATGTTTATCGCTGATATTGGCTATAACCTTAATCGCAAATTAATTTCGATAATATAACTACTATTTTTATTATCAGTATTAAATGATTTAGTTATTAATTTAAGGATTTTGTATGTCACAACAGTTATTCACCTCAGAATCTGTTTCTGAAGGGCATCCTGATAAAATAGCCGACCAAATATCTGATGCTATTCTCGATGCCATTATTGGACAAGATCCCAGAGCGCGCGTGGCCTGTGAAACGCTGGTAAAAACCGGCATGGTTTTGGTGGGGGGAGAAATTACCACCGACACGTGGGTGGATATAGAAGAGATTGTGCGCCGCACGATCCATGACATCGGCTATAACAGCTCAGAAATGGGGTTTGATTCCCACACTTGCGCCGTTTTAAGTGCGATTGGTAAACAGTCTCCCGATATAAATCGTGGAGTAGATCGTGAAGATGAAGCAAATCAAGGTGCAGGCGATCAAGGGCTTATGTTTGGTTATGCATCCAACGAAACCGATGCGCTAATGCCCGCTCCTATTACCTTTGCTCACCGTTTAATGGCACGCCAGGCTCAGGTGCGGAAGAGCGGTTTATTACCCTGGTTAAGACCAGATGCGAAAAGTCAGGTTACCTTTGCATATGAGAATGGCAAAATCACCGGTATTGATACCGTGGTTATTTCCACTCAACACAGTGAAGCAGTCACCCAGCAAACCCTACGTGAAGGCGTGATGGAAGAGATCGTTAAGCCTGTTTTACCGCCTGAGTGGCTGACGCGCGATACCAAATATTTTATTAACCCAACCGGCCGATTCGTTATTGGTGGGCCAATGGGTGACTGTGGGCTGACGGGCCGCAAAATTATTGTTGATACCTACGGCGGTATGGCGCGTCACGGCGGCGGTGCATTTTCCGGTAAAGATCCATCTAAAGTTGATCGTTCAGCCGCATATGTTGCACGCTATGTCGCTAAGAATATTGTTGCCGCCGGGTTAGCTGATCGCTGTGAGATTCAGATTTCTTATGCCATTGGTGTTGCAGAACCCACCTCAATAATGGTGGAAACCTTCGGTACTGGAAAACTGGATAATGAAAAACTGATTATGCTTATTCGTGAGTTTTTCGACCTTCGCCCACATGGGTTAATCCGCTCGCTGAATTTGCTGCAACCGATATATCAGCAAACAGCGGCCTACGGTCATTTTGGACGTGATATTTTTAGCTGGGAACAGACCGACAAAGCTGACCTGCTACGCCGCTTCCTTTAAGTTTTCACGCTCTATAGGGCCAGGTTGTTAGCGCGAGTTAATTCTCATAGAGAACAGTTAACATCAGGAAATCCACGCTTTTGCGTGGATTTTTCTTTCATTCGCTCAGACTGCGGCATTTCCATTTCATATAAAATTCACTCGAACGCCTCTGGATATATATTGCACAAATAATTTTAGTTAAGTAATTAATAAACTCCAGAGAGTGCGAGATGAACCACCGACCCGGCACTGTTTGCCAATGAATTGCATCAAGTCATGATTTCACTGAGGAAATAAGGAAAAAATCGCCTACGGTCACGCCGGGAAGTTGTTCACCCTATAAAGAGACCGTGTTTCCGGGTGTGCTTGAGGTAGGCAAGCACGGCGGCACTGGGTTCGTCTTTACGACTGACCATCATCAGATTAGCTGCCAACTCCTTCGAATCAAGAACTCGATAAACCACACCCGGGATCGCCACCTGTGCTAATGGTGCTGGGACAAGGGCGATACCCAACCCGGCTCCAGCCATAGCGAGGACGCTTAGTGAACTTGATATCCGATAAGCAATATGCAAAGCGTCGCCAAGCAGTTTATGGAGTTGCGTATCAAGTTGAGAATCCACGTCATTTATTGCGTACATAATCAAAGGCTCATGGGCCAGCATATCTACCGTCAGACTCTCTTTATCGGCGAATCTGTGCTCGCTGGACATCACCACGACCCGTCCCCATTCACCCACAGATTCGTAGACAAGGGTTGATTCATGATCCGGATCGTAATCAGGCATATAGCCTACATCCAGCACCCCATTCTGAATGGCTTCATTTTGAAGCTGTGGCGCAAGCTCCTGGCAAATTATTTCAGCGTCCGGGTAGGCCCGATGAAAAGATCGGACATCCTGCATCAGCCTGCCGCTGAAGACAGCATTACCGGCAAACCCTATCCGCACCCGGCCTGTTTCACCGCGAATAGAACGCTCCACGGCAAGACGGGTATGTTCTACTTGCTTTAGTGTGCGCGTGGCTTCCGCTTGCAATAGCTTCCCGGCTTCGGTCAGTTCCACACGACGGCTGGTCCGAATCAACAATGGCCCACCCAGCTCAGCCTCAAGGGCTTTAATCTGCATGCTTAACGCGGGTTGAACAATATTGAGCCGTTCCGCCGCCCGGCCAAAATGCCGTTCCTCTGCGACAGCCAGAAAATACTTCAGGTGGCGTAAATCCATAAATCGCTCCATTAATCATTAAAAATGATTAATCAGTAAAATCTATATATTTGAGTTTAACTACTTTCGGGACCAAACTGAATCCAGTCAAACAACAGGAACTAAAAATATGCAAAATCAACTTCAAGACCGCCAACAACTTAACGACCTGATGAATGGCTGGATGCACCGTGATTTAGGTGAATGGGATCAGTTACGCGACTTGTTCCACCCTGACGGCACGATTGAAATCACCTGGTTTGAAGGCTTGGGAAGCGACTTTGTTAATGGTTCAATGCGAATGGGCGCTTCTGACCTGCGTACCAAGCATCTCATTGCTTCACCTGCTGTTACCTTTAATGAAGCCGGGGATAAAGCAATTCTGGAAACCAATGCCATCATCATCGCTGAGAACGTAAAACTGAACATTGGTTGTGAGTGTCATAACCGTTTTTACGACCTGGCAGAAAAACGAGATGGAGTGTGGAGGTTGTTCCACCGTCAGAGTGTTTACGATATCGGCACCTTCACCTTCCCTTTAGGCCCTGTAGAAATTGACCAGGCGATTGTGACGAAGTATCCGCGTGAATATGCAGCGCTGGCCTATTTACTGGAGCAGAGCGGTTTCCCTCTTGGGCGCGTATTCGCTACTCGCGGCAGTGAACTGGAAGCAAAAATGAAAGTTGAAGGTAAGCGCTGGTTGGCTGCCTGATCCCGACTCAAAAAGAGGTGAACATATCACCTCTATCCAAGTGCCTAAATTCAGTGTGTCACTCCACTTCTATGATCTAATTTTTGCCGAAGTTATTTGTTTAAGAGTTCTCTACGTACTATTTCCGCACCAGCACTTAAAGCATTTAGCTTGCCCCTTGCTACCTGGCGAGATAAGGGGGTCATGCCACAGTTGGTGCTTGGATAAAGCTTGTCTGCATCTACAAATTGCAGTGCTTTTCGTAGCGTATTAGCGACTTCCTCAGGTGTCTCAATGATATTGGTTGCCACATCAATGGCCCCGACCATGACTTTTTTGCCTCGGATGAGTTCAATGAGATCCATTGGAACACGAGAGTTTTGGCATTCCAGCGAAATGATATCGATATTGGATGCCTGCAACTTCGGGAAGAACTCTTCATATTGCCGCCATTCCGAGCCCAATGTCTTTTTCCAGTCTGTATTGGCTTTGATGCCATAGCCGTAGCAAATATGTACGGCAGTTTCACATTTAAGGCCTTCAATTGCTCTCTCTAAAGCGGCAATACCCCAATCGTTCACCTCGTCAAAAAACACATTAAATGCCGGTTCATCAAACTGGATAATATCGACGCCAGCAGCCTCTAACTCTTTAGCTTCCTGATTGAGAATTTTGGCGAATTCCCAGGCCAGCTTTTCACGACTTTTATAATGGCTATCATAAAGCGTATCGATCATGGTCATCGGACCTGGCAGCGCCCATTTAATAGGTTGGCTGGTTTGCTGGCGTAAGAATTTGGCATCTTCAACAAAAACAGGCTTCTGCCGGGATACAGGGCCAACCACTGTAGGAACGCTGGCATCATAGCGATTGCGAATTCTTACCGTTTCACGTTTTTCAAAATCAACGCCAGTGAGGTGCTCAATAAACGTAGTGACAAAATGTTGGCGCGTTTGCTCGCCATCACTGACTATATCAATACCTGCTTGTAGCTGATCTTGCAGACACAAACGCAGAGCATCTTGTTTACCGTCAATTAACTCCTCGCCCTGCAATTTCCAGGGTGACCAAAGTGTCTCAGGTTGTGCAAGCCAGGAGGGTTTAGGTAAACTGCCCGCAGTCGATGTAGGTAATAATATTTTCATAATAGATGACCTTATATTTTTAGTTAATCAAAGAACGTAATTTGCGGACCATTTCTCAAGGAGAGTTCTGTATGGTTTTATGAAATTCTCTTCAGTAAACTTACCCTGTTCAATCGCTAACTGACTGCGTTCTTCTCGATCATAAACAATTTGAGTTAATGAATAGTCCTGTTGATTCAAGCTAGGTTGATACTCTTTTCCTGCTACAGAATTAGCATTATAAATTTCAGGACGATAAATCTTTTGAAAGGTCTCCATCGTGCTAATGGTACCCGTCAGTTCAAGATCCGTGTAATCGCCAGTCAAATCACCAACAAAATAAAATGCCAACGGTGCAACACTATTTGGTGGCATAAAATAGCGAGCCTGCAACCCCATTTTGTTGAAATAGTGATCGGTCATGGAGGGTTCATTTTGCTGGTATTCTACGCCCAATACAGGATGCTGATTTTCAGTGCGGTGGTACGTATTTTTACTGGACACGCTTAAACATATAACCGGCGGTTTCTTAAAACGTTCTGTGTAAGCGCTTGAGTTAATGAAGCATTTGAATATGTTGCCATGCAAATCACCAAAATTATCTGGTGTGCTAAATCCAGGCTTATTCTTGTTATGATCTAACAGCACGACACTAAAGTCATAATCTCGCACGTAAGAGGAAAAATTATTCCCCACAATGCCTTCAATACGCTCGTTAGTTTTTTGATCGACAATATTTGTTTTCAATATTTCAATCACTGGGAAGGTATCACCCTTGCCTTCAACATCCATCTCAACGGAAATTATTTCGAGTTCGACAAAATAACGGTTCCCTTTAGGATTATCCCAATGCGCCAATGAATTGAAACGATCGTCAATCATCTTTAAAGCATTGCGCAAGTTCTCCTGACGCTTACTTCCTCTAGCCAGATTAGCAAAGTTAGTCGTGATGCGCGTATTTTCGGATGGATTATAATTCTCATCGAAAGAAAGGCTTTTAATAATAAATTCAAATTGTTTATTCATCGCGATTGGGTATCCTAATTTCTGATAAAACCTGAATTTATTTTTTGCTTTTCTTCATTACCAAACTTTCTTTTCAGGTGATTTATTCAGTAGTTTTCATATTGTCTGTAGCTAATTGCAGTAGGTAATTTATGCCAGAGTCATTGATTGAGGAAAAGTGATTAAATTTCAGCGAACATGAATTATCTTCATGTTGAGGTGAATGGTCATAGTCAATATCAGGAAAGCAGTCCCCTTCTCATAGGATTCAACGCTGGAATTCAGCGGAACGGAAGCGGTTAACTGGGTAGACATAGGGTGAGGTTACAAGGGAAGACATAACCGCATATCATTATGATATATATGATTATATTATCTTATAATCGAACATCCTCGGCCTGAAGAAAGACCATAGCCTCACCCCGATTCAGCCCCAGTTTAATAATAACCATAAATAAGTAAGGATATTGATCGCCTACTGATTCTAAGTGAAAAAAGCGCAGATAATGGAGGTAAATTTTATTCTGCTTTAATTTTATTAAGAGCAGAGAAAATGAGAAACCGCTGGTATAGCTCAGCCTTAAACCTTATTGAAAACATGGTTAAAACTATAGAAGCATGCAAACCTTTCTTCACTTGATGGTTGAGAAATGCTGCAGGCAATAAAGCCTGAGCTCCCGGATATTTCGTCTTCAATTCTTCAATCACACTCATTATAAGGCCCCTTACCAGATTCAGTTAATTCAGGTTTTCATAACCCGGTTATTGCTCGTTTCTCTATCCACATAGGGAACTATATCCCAACTATGGTCGCTAAGTTTCAATCAAACTGCCAGTAAAGCGGTGTGCCGTAAACTTCGACGAAATAATCAATGACTGCCCGTACATTTAGCGGAGGATGGCGTGCGTTGGGATATATAGCAGCGATATGCTGCGGCTCGGTATTGATCGCGGCCTCAAATCCCTCCATCAATCTGACAAGGTCACCTTTTTTAAGACTGTCACCAATCAGCCAGTCAGGAAACAGCACCATTCCCATGCCGCTAAGTGCGCTGGTAAGAAGAGATTCGGCATTGTTGGAGGTGAGTAATCCAGTAATGGGATAGTGGGTCCAGGAGCCAGCTGGATCCCTGAATAACCAGCGATTTGGACCCGATGATCCTCTGTAAACCAGGCATTTATGGTTATTCAGTTGGGCTGGAAATTCCGGTTTTCCAAATTTTTTAATATAGCCGGGAGAGGCAACCAGATGATAACGCTGAGCTCCAAATATGCGCGCGTGGAAAGAAGAGTCCGTCAGCGTGCCAATTCTGAAAATAACATCTGAGGCATCCCTGTGCGGGTCGATGTAATCATCAGTCTGCGTCAGTTCAATCAGCAATCGGGGATAGCGAGCTGAAAGTTCGCTAAGCCAGGGGGCAATATGGCGCTGGCCGAAAAATACGGGCGCATTAATCCTTATCAGCCCTGCAGGCTCAAGGGCTCTATCCTGCATCTCTTTACGAGCTTCGCTCATTTGCTCAGTCATGGTACGGGCATAGCTAATAAATAACCGTCCAGCCTCAGTGGGAATAACTGCTCGGGTATTTCGATAAAAAAGCTGCTGACCAAGTGCGTCCTCCAGTTGAAGGATGACGCGTGAAATCATTGATACGGAGACCCCTTCACGCCGAGCTACGACTGAAAAGCTTTGAGCATCAAAAACACCGATAAAAAATAACAGTGTGCGAAAATTTATCGTGCCTGGATCGTACATTATCTCAACTTCTGCAAAGGTGTTTCCTGGATTATACCGTTTTTCATTACACATCACTGCTATAGGATTCTCCACCTCAACCACTGGAGACTGTTTTAATGCAGCTTATATTTATATTGCTCGTCGTTGCAGGCGGGATGGGACTATCCGTAGAAGCCGGATTATTAGGACCACTGGGCAGCGAAGTCGGAGACTTATGGGCAACGTTCAGTATTTTCGGAGTCGGTGCTGCGCTGACATTCTTGTTAATGCTGTTCTTTAGTCCACGAAACAGCCCTTCCTTCTTTGCCCAACCATCATGGACTCTGCTGGGCGGCATTCTGGGCCCTGTTTACGTCGTGATCCTCACCGTTGCCGTTCCAAGTATTGGAATTGCGATGACCATGATTGGTATTTTGGCAGGACAGGTCTCCAAAAGTCTGGTCATTGACCATTACGGGCTGTTTGGTTCTTCTCATCGGAAAATTGACAGTAAGCGTCTTATCGCGCTGATTTTTATTGTTGCGGCCCTATTCCTCATGGCAAAAGGCTGAGGTGAACTCGTGAATATATTAATGATCATTCTGGCTGTCGTTGGCGGTGCGTTTCTTAGCATGCAGGCTGCAATTAATGGCAAGTTGGGTAGCAACGTTGGAGTATTTCGCAGTGCATTTCTGACTTTCTCGGTTGGCGCACTGGTGACCGCTCTGCTCATTTTCTTCTTCGAACCCAGGCATGCTGTGAGCTTACTGGATGTGCCGAAATGGCAATTGCTTGGCGCACTTTGTGGCGTTCCTTACATTGTCATTATGGTTCTGGCTGTTCAGCGAATTGGAGCGGCGGTTGCGACTGTTGCGGTCATCTTTGGCCAACTGGCAATGAGCATGCTCATTGATAATTTTGGCTGGTTAGGAAACGTTGCGATTCATTTTTCTGTGACACGCCTTGGTGCAGTGGTCTGCCTCGGAATAGCGCTTTTCTTTATTTACTCCAGTAATAAAACCAATGCTGTGCCAGTGGAAAATATCGCCAACTGAATGATACCTATCGGCAGGTCCATTACATTGAAATAACAGGATCTAAGATTTAGGCGGTCACCACAAAGCCCTAATCGGCTTGTGGTGACCGCAGATTAACACTGCATCAGGATATTAACTGCTCCGCACGGCTGGCGTCTGCCCTCGGGTATGCCGCCTTGCCAGCAAAGGGAAAATGAACCCTAGCCCAACCAGCACTATTGGTGTGGCAATGTTAAGTGACAGCTGGAAAATCCACTCAGGCGTAAAGGCATCCAACTTTTTCGGGAAAATCCCCGTCAGGCAGGCGAAAGCTGTAAAAGCAAAACACCAGATACCCACCGTGAGAGCCAGCTTGCGATTTCGGATAAAAACATACTCTGGTGAGTATTTCTCCGCGAGGCGCAGTACCGCAATAAAGGCCACAAAGACCCACAAATAACGCAATGGCATAACCACGGAGTTCAGATTCAGTAGCCATTTATACAAGTCGTTCATATCCCCGATACCCAACGTTGGCAGCATTATCAAAATAGCCACCAGCACCAGCGTCATCAGATAGCCATTCACAGGCGTACCCGCATCATTTGTCCGGCATAGTTTCTGAGGAATATAGCGGGAGTCAGCATCGCCCAGTAATACTTTCAGCGGCGCATCAATGGAGAAGACCAGGGCAGCAATTTGTCCAAGCGTGTTAGCCACCGCGTAGATAACCATTAACCAATTCCCCATATGGTAATACCCACCCAGTTTCTGGAAGGCGTAATACTGGCCATTCGTCATCAGGTCATCGGGAATATTATTCGAATCAAACATCATCCCCATCGCCAAAGAGCCAAGGATCGCGCAGACGGCAACCATCACGGCTAGTATTAGCATTCCACGGGGAAACTCACGGCCCGGGTTGCGGGTACTGTTGACATAAGGAGAGATTTTTTCAGCGCCACCGACAGCAAACACCAGCATCGAAATGGTTGTGATATAGGTGAAATCAATATGGGGGATGAATGTCTCCCACGTGATATTCGTCGTGGCAATATGCACCTCTGTGATGGCAGGTGCGGTTACTGCCATCACAACATACAGTAACGACATGACAAACATGGCGATACCGGCAACCGATCCCACTATCTTCAGTGATTTCATCCCTCGGGAGGCCACCCACATAAACAGGACAAACAGCGCAAGCGTAATCCCCTGCAAGGCAACCACACTGTATTCTTTGATTAGCGAACCATCGCCGTTAATGGCCCACCCAAGGGCTATCAAAATTGCCTGTGGTTTTTGCGCAAGATATGGAACATGCACCACCCAGTAAGTCCATGCAGCCAGATAAGCGAGGCCTGGGCCCATGGTGTGTTTGATCCAGGTGCTGACTCCTCCTTTACCATCTTTAAATGTTGCCCCCAGTTGCCCAACAATCAGCGCGTAGGGAATAAAGTAAAGTGCAAAAATAAACACCCAGGAAAAAATAACGACCAGCCCCTGGTTGGCATAGTTATTGACAACATTGCCAAACCCCCAGACGGTAATAAACGACATCAGCGCGATGTTATACCACCGCAACTGTTTTTGCTCAGACTGTGCCATAAACGATATCCCTTAACTGTTTATTTATTATTACTTGCGGTAATTTATTAATTGGGGGGAATTATGCACATTAGTAGCAGGGACAATATAACTATATCGTGTAAAAGTTCGGCTCTCCGCACAATATATTTCTGTATCAGTGTTTGAAACAGCCCAAAAGCATAGAGGAACCACCATCAGGCCCAGTCTTTGCGGTTTTTGTTCATTTTGATGCCATGGATTGTGGGATTGACAGAAGTATTAACTTATTTAACACATTGGTAAAAAACACAAAACATTAAATCAATTTACTTCACATCACGACCGACATCAAAATATATAAATTTGTCAGTAATTTTGTTACCAAACCCACCTATAAATAAATCACCAATAAATAAATGTATATTTCTGGACAGTAAATACATCAGGTCAGATGACTGCTTAAACAATGTAATATTTTGAGAATAGCTACTCATTTAATTAGCATCAGTAATAAAATTCAATATCGCCACTTTTCATATGGTGATATAGTAGCTTTTAACATCGCAACAACAATAACATATGAACCCACAATTAAGTAACGAATGAACTACAACTTAACTAAAAGAAACGCGATTAGCATATTCCACAAAATAAAACTAAACTTCATTAACAATCGTATTTCACAGGCAGTGCTGAGTTCTACTATGGCGATTATGCCATTTTCCGTGTTACGCGGATTAGTTATTGTTGCAGGCACGTTATGTCTGAATGTTCACTGGGTAAAAATTTCGACTTGGTTAGAAAACCTACAGCAAAGTATGCTTGTTTTTCTCCCAATACTTTTAAATATCATTTTTTCTCTGCAATGGGCTGTCAGATATCGTTTATCTATCATGCTCAGCATCTCTCTTAGCTTAACGGTTTTACTTGGTATTACCGGCCTTGAACATAATAATGAAACTAACTTTTTTATTGGTGTAAGCCTGCCAGTTGCTCTGCTGGCTGCAATCTTTACCAATTTAATTTTAGAAAAGAACATTAAACTGTTCCGCACCAATAGAATAAAATTCAACTGGCCTTCCGTAAAAATACTATTAATATTTTTCAGTAAACTGCTTGGTTTGGTTCTGATTGGTCATCTCATTTTGCATGCCAGTGATTGGCTTACTCAGGACATTTCCGACGTAATATACCCTGACAATTTCACCCATGGACTACTTTATGAGCTAGTGCGAGAAGCCACCTGGTTCTTTGGCGTACATGGCTATTATATTTTCCAGGATATCGGCTTCAGGTTCATGAATGAAACGATATCTAATATGGATGCGTGGAAAGCTGGCCACGATTCATTAAATATATTAAGTGTTCCCTTTTATGAGACCTGGTGCGCATCAGGTGGCAGCGGAGGCACACTTAGTCTCTTGATTTGCTTACTCATTAGCCGTAACCCATCAAATAGACATTTGATCAATGTCTCTTTGCCGCTAGCCATTTTCAATATCAATGAGCCACTCATCTTTGGTGTACCGGTAGTACTGAATCCGGTGATGTTTATCCCTTTTCTAATGACGCCTGCAGTGGATTACATCATTGCCTACTACGCCACCCTTTGGCACATTATCCCCCCTCTTCAGCAAATGGTAGGTTGGGCAACACCGGCCATCATTAACGCCTGGTTGGGTACAAATGGAGCAATAAGCGCTGTGTTGTTCCAGATATTTTTAATTTTTACCGGTATTGGAATTTACTGGCCTTTCCTGCGCTATATGGAAAAACGTGACTATAAAGAGATCACTCTGCCTTGTGGCAACACAAGTTTTGTTCCATTGAAAGGAAACCAGTTTCAATTACCTGTACCAGGCCATAGCGAAGTTGAATCACCGCATCATTATCTTTCTGAAGTAAATGAGTATATTGATGCCAGACGTAATATTAACGATCTGCAAAGTAGTGGTAATTTCGTACTGTGGTATCAGCCGCAAATAACGGTTGATAGCCAGAAAATTGTAGCAATGGAAGTGTTGCTTCGTCATCAAGGTGATGATGGAAAAATAACACCACCGTACTTTTTAAAATATTATGAACGAATTGGCATGATGCCAGAGGTCGATTTTTGGGTATTGGAGAATGCTGTAGAAGCCATTCATCATGAACTCTCTCGCTTTCCTGGCATGACGCTTTCGGTAAATATTTCACCACAAACTTTACTTGATCCAAATTTCCTAAGTCTGGTGAGTAAGCTACTACGTAATCCATTACCATCAGGCTGGAAGTTAGAGATGGAGATTACCGAATCGCAAAAAGTTAAAGAACCTGAGCAAGTTATAGAGGTTCTCGCTGAACTACGACAATATGGCATTAAAATCGCTCTTGATGATTTTGGCTCAGGCTATTCCACGCTCTCGTATTTAACGCAATATGAGCTGGATAAAATCAAACTAGACCGTACGCTTGTGCTCGGGTTAGCACGTGAAGGTGGTGAAGAATTTCTCCATCACGTTGTGCAACTTTGCAAAAGTTCCGGCAGCCTGGTATTGATTGAGGGTGTGGAAACAGAGAAAGAACATCAAATAGTTAAGAACTGTGGTATCCATTTGGCACAAGGCTTTCTGTTTCATCGGCCACAACCTATGAACAATCTATGCAAACTTTTAGAGGTTGATACTTAACGATACTCATAATCCATAATGGATATTATTATTTGCAATAAATCTATTTTTTTGGATATTACGCTTGTTATGAGAAGATCAAAACACATGTACGTAATCATGGATATGTTAATATTTATCGTTGACGCATTAATTAGCCATCCCTATACTCCTGACTTTGCAATTAAAGTATACCCTGCCCTATGAACATGTTTTCTTAACAGCATGACTCATCGGCAAAAATACACCGTGCAATAACATTATACAAATAAAGCATTAACAAATATCGTCATATAAACAACAAAGAAAATAATAGTTTATATTTAAAGATCTCTCTTGAGCCTTCTTTAGTCGCTTACAAAAGAGTACAAATAGAAAAATGGTAGATAAAGAGCTGGTTCAACATGAGGTTGCGCCTCCCTGTAAAAAGGATTCCAACTTACGTGGGGAATATCGCTGGTATCATTCGATTACCGGGAAAGTTGCTATCTACCTTATGTTGGGGATTCTGATTGCCTATGGCGTTGGCTCTGGGGCAGGCCTTTTTGAGGTTAACCGAATATCTCATGAGCAATGGTTTAAACAAGCATCAACTAACTCGCAAATTACCAGTTATATCATCCGCAATATCTACACCTCAGTAACGGTAAAATCCAACCATGAAGGTCAGGTCATTTCCATCGAATCAGAACACCCACTCTGCGATGACGAGACGGTAATTCAGACAGGCTTCGATCCGGCCGATATGCTGACCCTGGTTTCAACACAAACACACAATCCGACGTGGCTATTGTTATACGATAAGAATAAAGGTTTTATCGACACTCAGGCAGCGCAAAAAATGACCGCCACTGACGGCACTGCAAACAGTGCGGCACTAGAGCAATATTACCGTGGCTTTGTCTCTATTGGTGGGAAAGAGTATTTCGTAGGCTCAATTCCCATCGTTAATCCTTCCGGCGAGTTGATCGGTGCTGTTGTCAGTAGCATTGGTGAGCGCAATGCCCTCTCGGCTACTCATAATAAGTTGTTGAAAAACACCTTGTTGATGCTAATTTTGATCCTGGGTATTACAGTTGTGGTCGTGAACTGGCTAGTGCGTAATCTTTTCCGTCCGGTTCCTCGACTTGTGCAAGCGGTGACTTTGATAGCTGATGAGCAAACGGACCAGCTCACCCCGTTCCAGAATCAAGAAGATGAGATAGGCGAACTGGCAAAAGCGATTGAAAAACTACGCGTGGCAATGGTTGACCGCGGTTATCTACAACGCATGCAAGAAATGGCGCAAAGGATGGAGTACATGGCACACCATGATTCTCTGACATTGCTACCAAATAGAGTGGCTTACCGAAACTCGATCGACGACAGATTATTAAGATTAAGAACTGAAGGCTGTATCTTCAACCTGCTATTGATCGATCTGGACAATTTCAAACCCGTAAATGATACCTACGGACACGTCGTAGGTGATGAACTGCTTTTAGAATCTGCTACACGCCTGTCAGCCCTAATTAATCAAAGCGATATGGCGATCCGCCTCGGTGGAGATGAATTTGCCATTCTTCAGCAGGTTAACAAAGACTCGATATCTGAAGCTGAGATACTTGCTCGAAAAGTTTTAGAGGCACTCAGCAAGCCGTTCTCCTGCAGTGGGCACGCTTTCTCTATCAGTTGTAGCATTGGGATTTCCTGTGCACCTCAACATGGTAACACCCGAGAAGATCTTTTCACTCATGCTGACCTTGCGCTCTACACGTCCAAAAGTTTCGGGCGAAATTGCTTCCATTTCTATTCTCACGGCATGACGATGAACCCATCTAATAACCTCCTCTTTAGCCAGGAAATTGAAGATGGCATCAGAAATAATGAGTTCTTTCTCCATTATCAAAAAACTATCAGCCTCGGAAATTATGGCATTGAAGGCTACGAAGCTCTTGTTCGCTGGCAACATCCGAGTAGAGGCTTACTACAACCACACCACTTTATTTCTGTCTCTGAAGATATTGGGCTCATTGCCAGGTTAGGTGAATGGCTGATACGCAGCGCCTGTATGGACGCAGCTAACTGGCCAGCAGCAAAAATGGTTGCGGTGAATGTCTCTCCACATCAACTGCGTAGCCCAAGAATATTGGACATTATTCGCAACGCATTACAAGACAGTGGCCTGGACCCTGCGCGTCTGGAAATTGAAATTACAGGATCTGAGCAACTTGACCGCGAAGTCATCCTGCCGACACTAAATGCAATTCAGGCTCTGGGAGTGGGTATTGTTCTGGACGAATTTGGAACAGGTTTCGCCACGCTGGATTACCTGATTATCTTCCCATTCAGTCACATTAAAATTGCCCGCTCTCTTATTGATGTTCTCGACAAGTGTGAAGACAGTCAGATTTTGGTGGGGATGCTGGTTCGTTATGCACTACAGCGCGGATTGAAAGTCACCGCAAAAGGTGTTGAAACACAACAACAATATGAGTTTTTGACCTCCCTTAGAGAAGAAGAAATAACTGTTCAGGGATATTATTTTAGCCGGGCCGTAGAAAATGCCAGCGTTATGGCAGAGCTCGAACTGGAGAGAATGGAGAACACATGCAATTCATAACCACTCATTTATATCAGTCGCTTTTTTTTCTGGCAGTCACACTTCTACTCAGTATTGGTCTGCTGACCCCCTCCGATAGCCGAGCCGATGAGCTTTTATCACGCATCGCACAGACCAGGACTATTACACTTAGCTACCAGACTGATGTATTTCCTTTTTCATATGTTGAGGGCAATAAACCACAAGGCTTCTCCATTGAAATATGCAATCGACTGGTCGATATGCTTAAGCAGGAGCTAAATATTCCCGCCTTAAAAATTCATTGGGTACCTGTCTCCACGGCCACTCAATTTTTAACCATTGAGAATAAAACAATCGATATGGGATGCATTCCCACGGTCTACACAGTGGAACGCCAAAAATTAGTGACGTTCTCAGAGCCCTATTTTTTCTCGGCAACCCGCTATGTATCTCGTAAAGAAGATCATATTTCCGATATCAGCGAGCTCAATGGCCATACCGTGATGGTAAAAAGCGGTACCGTGTTTGTCCGACACATCCAGCAGGCCAATTCAGAGCATCAACTATCACTAAATATTGATCTTGGAACCGACAATGCTAAAGCGTTCTCCGACCTTGAAAGCGGACAAACACCTGCCATAGTCTCAAGCGACGTTCTGCTACTTGGGCAAATTGCACTTTCTGGGCATCCGCAGGCGTTTGCGATATCAGCAGATACCCTTAGTCCAAGATTGCCTATTGGTATGCCGATGCAAAAAGATAATGGCGATTTTACCGATGTGATTAATCGCTCCATGAAACGCCTGATGCTCAGTAAAGAGTTTACCAACATTTATAACAAATGGTTTTTTGAGTCCATCATGCCTCAGGGAATTACTCTCAACTGGCCAATGCCACCTGAATTGAAACAGTCGATTTCTTCAACTGAACTTTATTCTTATTAACTACTCTTCGTCTTTTTTCCACCACGAAGATAACAAACAACCACAAAAAATATAAATGAAAAAGAAACACTTTCTTAACTACGTACTGAGTTTATTTTTAGTTTGTTATGCGGTTCTTTTAAAGGCAGAGACAAACATGTCGACGCTGGAAAGAATTTCCAATCATAAAGTGATTAATATTGGCTATCGTGATGCACCACCCTACTCTTATAAAACCAGTGATGGTCATGTAGTCGGTTATGTCATTGATTTATGCAAAGATGTAACCGAATCTTTGAAAAAAAACCTGCGCATTAAAGACTTGGTTGTTAATTATATTCCAACACCAGTTTCTATGCGTACCACAATGCTAAACCATAACATTATTGACATGGATTGCTCTGTTAATACTGATACAGTGAAGCGTGAAAGCGTTGTGCTATTTTCCCGACATTATCTGTCCGTTTATACACGCTTCGGTTCATTTGGTGGAAGTAATATTAATTCCAATACAGACTTAGCCGGTAGAACGGTCAGCGTGGTAAAAGGTACTACTGATTTATTCAATGTTAACAGCCTTAACCGCTTGCAGAAACTTAACATTATGGTTCTTACGCAACCCACTATGAAAGATTCATTTTCTGCAATGAGTAGCCATAAAAGTTATGCCACTGCAATGAATGAGGTATCCTTAAAACAACTCATTGAAAGCAGCGAAAATATGAAAGGATATCAGATATCTACATTGACATTAGGCCCGCCGCAAGACTTAGGCATAATGCTGCGACATAATGATATAGCGCTAAAACACATGGTTGATGAAAATCTTAATACACGCTTCAATCGTAGCGATTTCAAACAGTTTTATGAGCAATGGTTTAATAGTAAATTACCAGGGAAGAACATTAACCTACACCTTCCTCTTTCTGCTGAAATGTATCAATACATCACTAAAAAATCTTAACCGTATTTCAGCCAGCACAAAGATTTTCAGAAATAAAAAAGGGAGAAAGGTAACTTTCTCCCCACTGCTCTGATATTCATTACATCAGTTGAAGCAACATGCAGAAAGACATTCCGCACAAAACACCATATAACAAATTACTCTGGGCCGTTTTACGTACACGTTTTTGAGAATGGATGGTGACATCTTCCAGTCTTTTACGGACGTTGCGCGAAACCTGAGTATGGTGTGTTATGACATCTTTTGAACAGTGCCGGAACCTTGCGATATCATCCCTTATAAACTCATCGACAACGCCGTTGTTGGCTTTGAGTTCGCGGACAATTCCTTCAAGCATTTTTTCCATGCCTTTTACCCGCAGGACAACATCTTCTTCCATTTCCAGTGACAGCATAATCCAAATCCATGATTAATAATAACACTCTGGGGGTAATTCATTTACCACCCATCCCTTTCAGGATAATAATGTCGTTAAGAAACACCCTAAGCAAGATAATAAACATTAATAAAACTTAAGTTGAAAAATCTTCAGGTGAATTGCCGCTATATTGTTCACCTGAAAATAATGATTAATCACGCTCCCCGTTGGTTATTGCATCAATACTGTCAGGCAACAGACGAATTTCCGCCGCGCGGCGATGCGCCTGCATTCCTTCGGTACGGCTTTGACGAACGGCGGGCTGCGCTACCGCCGCGATGCCGTGGTTGTCGATCCACTGGTGCGTGCAAATCTTCACATACGCGCCTACCCACAATCCGCCGGTATAGCGGGCGGCAGCCATGGTCGGCAAAGTATGGTTGGTGCCGCAGCATTTGTCGGAGAACACCACGCTGGCGTTTTGCCCGATAAACAGCGAGCCGTAATTGCGGATTTTGCTGGCCGTAGCATGTGGGTCGCGAGTGTGCACCTGCAAATGTTCGGTTGCCATGTGGTCGGCCCACGCGATCAGTTGCTCTTCGTCGCGGCAGATAACAATTTCGCCCTGCCGTTTCCAGGCTTCACCAGCGGTTACAGCCGTAGGCAAATTCGTTAGCTGGCGCTCAATTTCTGCAAGCGTGGCACGGGCGATTTGCGGGCTGGTTGTCGCCATGCCAACACGGGTATGCACGTCATGTTCGGCCTGAGCCAGCAGGTCGGCGGCCAAAATGCGCGGGTCGGCGCTGTCATCGGCAATCACATAAATCTCACTTGGCCCCGCCAGCGCGTCTATCCCCACTTTGCCAAACACCTGGCGTTTTGCTTCATTAACGAAGGCATTACCCGGCCCGACAACTTTATCCACTACCGGGATAGATTCCGTACCCCAGGCCATGGCGGCAATGGCCTGCGCCCCACCCACTTTAAAGATGCGATGTGCGCCCGCCAGGTGGCAAATGGCGATCATTGCCGGATGCGCGCCCGGTGGCAGGCAGGCAATAATTTCATCACAACCCGCGACCACCGCCGGGACGATGGACATCACCGGCGCGGATAAAATCGGGTAGCGCCCGCCTGGCACATAACAGCCCACCGTTTGAATCGGGATAATGCGGTGCCCCAAATGCACGCCCGGCAGCGTTTCGATATCCAGCGGCTGCATGGTGGCCAGTTGCGCCTGCGCAAAACGCTTCACCTGGGCAATGGCAAACTCGCTGTCCTTGCGGGTTTGCGGGTCAAGCTCCGCCAGCGCGCTGGCGATTTCATGCTCTGAAACTTCAAATTTGTCCGGTGTGGTTTTATCAAATTTGGCCGAATAATCGCGCAGTGCGGCATCGCCACGCTCACGCACCTGGTCGATAATATTTTGCACCGTCTCGGTTAGCGTGCGGTCGGCCTGAACATCCTGCCCCAGCGGGCGTTTAATAAACTCAACATCAGCTTCAGAAATCGTGCCCATCTCTTATTCCTCCATTTGTCCCAGTTTGATTTGCGCCAGCAGTGCCAGGTGATCGTAAACCACCCATTCATCGACGATTTTGCCGTTAACGATGTGGTAATGAGACATACCCATCACGAACAGACGTTCGCCAGTCGGTTTGCCCAATTCGCCATAACCAAGGTGATGGCCTTCCATAATCCAGCGTACCGCCACTTTAGTGCCGCCTTCGTCGCAAGGGTTGGAACAGATGTGCTGCGGCATCCATGCACCGTCCGGGATCATGCCAATCAGCGCCAGCGTCTGATGGATCACCGCCGCCTGGCCGTACAGCTCTTTCATTAATGGGCCGTGCCACTGCACGTTCGGGGCGTAAACATCTTTAATTTTGCCTAGCATGCGGCGGTTATAAATTTCGTGCAGCCAGCGCAGGCATTGTTCTTCGCTATCGGTGTGGGCGATAGAAACGTCGCATTCCATTTCCGGCGGGTATTGCCCAACCATGCGGCGGTTTTCGCCGATATCGGTCACGCGGAAGCCTTTATCGAACTGCTCTTTTGCCATGCCGTGCGCTATCACATCGGTATCAAGCCCCAACTGGCGCATCATCGCCATGTTGTCGCTGACCACCCATTCGCGATAAATCTTATTCTCGTGAATCATGCAGTCCGCCACGGTGCGGGTCACGAAGGTGCGGTTGGTCGGTTTGCCCAGATGGCTGTATTGGGTGTGGCGGCCCGTGCCGGTCACCAGGTGGGATGTGTAAAAACCGTCAACATCGTTACCATTCCAGATAACCTGAGTCGCCATGCCGCGGCGTTCCGGGAAAGCAATTAAACGCTGCAAGGTATCCTGCACCACTTGCTCGCGGTTATACATGGTGCCGAGTGCGTTATATAAAACGCAGTTGTGGGTGTAATGGGAATAAATTAAACCGACGTCGCGTTCATCCCATATTTTATGCGTGCAGCGCACGATGTAATCGACAATATCGGTATAACAATCATCAAAGCCACGTAATGATTGCACGCGTGGGCGTTTCTCCGGGACTAAATCAACAAAGTCGCGGCGTTCGACTTGTAATACAGGTTCATCGCGAGTGGGTTTGGTATTGCTTTTCTCTGAAGCTACTGGCGTTTTATTGGTTGTTTCAGTTGAAGACATATGACCTCCTGCGTTATTTGAATGCGCGACAGAATTTGTCAGCGCACATTATTCAGGGATAGGAATATCCCTCACCTGCAAATGGCGATAATCTTTATTTCTTTGCTTAGATATTTGGCGAGGAGCTTATCCCCGCCACTATTAATGAGTAATTAATTGCAATTAATTAAAAATCTGTGACCAAATTGCTAATTCATCCACACCTAAATATTCACGAATAATTAAACCGTCGCGTAATTCCAGCTGGCTAATACCGGTAATAGAAACCGGGCGTCGTGTTGGTGTTCCGAATTTCCCATAACCGTCGTGCCAGGTTAAAAGCGACCAACGTAATGAAAGGCGTACCGGTTCGTTTGCATCGCGGCGCACCACCAAATGGTGCAGATGCGTTTCGCTATCAGCAAACGAGGCGCGATAGCCCGATAAGAACCCGCCAATATCCTGCTCGCCTGTGCACAGCACATGCCCCGGCCCGTGCAATGTAGCAGCAGGATGATAAAGCCCCGGCACCACGCCGCTGTTCCCGCCCGCCCACATCGACAAATAGCGCTCCACCAGCCCTGCTAATGGGCCGTCGACGTCATCGCCTTCCGGGCCGCCAGCCCAACGGGCGTCCATCTCTTCGGCGCTGATATTTTCAAGCCCGGCTTCGCGGCGTGCATCCGCCAGCTGGCGGGCAAAATCACGCACTTCCACACCGGTTTGCAAAATGATGGCGGCGCGGTCTTGCAACAACCACTCCTGGCGCACTGCGCCTTCTGCACATACGCGGTCAGCCCAGGTACGCACCCAAATAGATTTGCCACTCGGTTTACCAAAGAACCCTTCGCCCTGATGCTGAATACAGGCCACGGTGCGTTGGGCGGCGTAATATTCCGACTGCGGCGAATGGGAAAAGAGAATATCTTCGGTCAATACCGTGCGCTGCGGGAAGCTGTGCATCGCTTCGAGCGTCAGGCGCATAAACTGTGAAAGGTCATTGAGCTGTCTTTCCGGGGTGTTAAACACCACCGGCGTGGCGTAAAAATCCGCCAGTTGGCCGATATCTTTTTGCTCCCACACCACATGGGTCAGCGTCAAAATAAACTGCTGGATAGAGTCAAACTGAGGGCTAAAGCCCGGCAACCTGGTCATTCAACCTCCTGCGGCTGGAATAAAAACAGCCCATCTTTTTCGATAACGCCAGAGCGTGGACGCCTTGCGGAGTGTCGCACCACCAGCACGCCGGGAACCACAACCTGTTCCGGCTCAATGTTTTCACTTTCAATCTGTTTCATCAGCAGCGCTAACGTGGCGCTGACCATGGCATCTACGGGCTGCGACGCCGATGTCAGCGCATAAGATGGCCAGCCGGACGGGCCGGTATCGTCATAGCCAATGACCGAGAGATCTTCAGGAATGCGCAGGCCAAACTCAAAGCGGGCGACGTCCATAACGGTGAGCGCCATATGGTCGTTGGCGGCAAAAATGGCATCCGGCGGATTGGGCGATGAAAACAGTTCCCAGGCCGCTTTCGCCGTTGTTTTGGCATCGTAATCGCCCTGCACCACGCGCACATTCTGGATCCCATTGCGTTCTAACGTGCTGATAAATCCGTTCTGGCGCGCTACGTTGACCGAAGAATCGGAAAGCCCGGCGACATAAGCAAAGCGCTGATGCTCGCCCGCCAGCAAAAACTCGGCAATCTGCCGGGCGGCGGCTTGGTTATCGGTATTCACGCTCGACGCCGTGGCATTTTCTTCACTGCGGTTAAATAGCACCACCGGGATACCCGCGGCGACACACTCTTCTGAAAGCTCAACCGAAAGCGATACCGAGGCCAGCACAATACCATCTACACGGTATTGCATGATTTGGTCAAAAATCCGGTCGACGTTACCGTCGCGGTCGCCCACAAACAGCAGCAAGTGGTAGTTCAGCTCATCGAGTTTCTGTGCCAGCGCTTCAAGCACCTGCGGGTAAAACTGGTTATCAAAATAGGACATCACCACGCCGACGATGCGCGAGCGAGCGGTGTTCAGTGAACGGGCGATGGCATTTGGCCGATAGCCCAACTCACGCGCCGCCTTCAGCACCTTTTCACGGGTGGCTGGCGAAATACTCGCCCCCGGAGTGAAGGTTCGCGATACCGCCGATTGTGACACCCCCGCCACTTGCGCCACCTGCTGCGAAGTCACGGGGCCAAAAGTCTTACGTTTCATGGTCTGGTATTCCTTGTCCGCATCCCACTGGAATGCCTGTTTTTTATACTTACACCATCTTTGCATGCGTATGCAACAGACAAAATTATTTTTTTCACATTTACACTATCGACCTTTACAAAATTGAAACCTTTTCGTAACTTCAATTTTTGAATACGTATGCAGAAGACAAAAAATACGCCGTCAATTTTACCGGTGACGCAAGTGAGCGACAAAGGATTGCACCGGTTAATGCCGTACTTGATTGGTTACAACCCATTAATATTTAAGAGGTTCACCACATGTTTCGTGCACTCTTTAGTCGTTCCGAAGTCAGACTGTTTTTTACCATTAGCGTGCTGTTCTTCATTTGCATCCACAGTATTGATGCCTTCCTCGCCCCGATGTTAATCAGCGAAGGAATGCAGCCTGAAGTGGTGGGAATGATTATGGGAGCCAGCGGATTAGCAACGTTGTTCGTGCGCTTCCCGATTGGCATTTTGTCCGATGTGGTAAAAAGCCGAAAAATCTTTATCCAGTTCAGCCTGCTGCTGCCGCTGGTGACCTGGCCGATTGCTTACTTCGAGCCTAACGCCACCACGCTGTACCTGGCAAAAGCGGCCGATGGTTTCACGGCCGCCACCTGGGTGCTCTATAACATTCTGTTTATCCGTTACTTTGATAAGAAAGACGCTCCCGCTGCCGTTGCTTTACTGGCACTGGCCGGGCCGCTGGGCGTGTTCCTTGGCAACTGTATCGGCGGTTTGTTAATGCACTTCTTTGATAAAAACATCGGCTATTTTATTTCAAGCATTGCGGCAATGCTCGCGCTTGTGCTGACCTTCCGCATTAAAGAAATTCACGATGCCGCCCGCGCACCAACGCTGAAAGCCTGCCTGACCAGCGCAAAGCGCCAGCTGGCGGATCCCTCGGTCTGGTTTATCGGCTTACTGGCGACGATTGTTATTCTCGTGCCGTTTGCGACACGCGACACGCTGACGCCAATTTACGCGCAGCAGCTCGGCGCAAAAGCGGGGATTCTGACTCTGCTCAGCAATATTCATCTGATTTTCTACGCGCTGGCTATCGCCCTGTGTAGTTCGGTCTTTTATAAGCGCCTGGGCCTGGTGAACACCGCTGTGATCGGCATTATTCTGCAGGTGATTTCCAGTATCGGTATTCCCTTCACCAGCAATATGTATCTCATTTATTTCTTACAGGCGATGGCGGGCTTCTCGTTCGGCATGGCGTTCGCGGTGTTTATGTCGTTGAGCGTGGTGAACACGGTTGAAGATGAGCAGTCCACGCGCATGGGCTTGTTCCAGACCATTTACTCCGTCGGCATGTTTATTGGCCCCGTCGCCATGGGCTTAATGCTGCAACATATTAATCTGTCGTCGGGTTATCTGGTGATTGGCGCGCTTTGCGTGGTGGCTGCATTCTTGACGCCGATGGCGGCTCGCAGCGTGGAGCAACGCCAGATTAGAGCGACACAAAGAAATATGCCGAAAGTTTCATCCGCACAGGAATATGCCAATAAGACCAGCCAGTAAATGTAATACGTCACACTTTATTTAATCCGATTCGACCCATTCACCCGCTTTGCCGGGCGGGACAGTTACGCATATAAAAGGAAAGGAGAGCGTCATGGCGCAATATTTAAAAACCAGTAAATCTTTATCTGAACGTCAGCAGGCCAATAAACAAATCAGTATTGTGGTTGAAAATACGCTGGCAGATATTGAACAACGCGGTAACGAAGCGATTCGTGAGTTATCCATTAAGTTCGATAATTACGACCGCCAGGATTACCGTTTATCGCAAAGTGAAATTAATGCCTGCATTAAACAGTTAAGCCGCCAGGATATTAAAGATATTGAATTTGCCCAGCAGCAAGTTTTCAACTTTGCCACGGCGCAAAAAGGCTGCCTGACGGATCTGGAAATTGAAACGCGCCCCGGCGTTATTCTCGGCCACAAGAATATTCCGATTAATGCCGTCGGATGTTATGTGCCAGGCGGTAAATATCCGCTATTAGCCTCCGCGCATATGTCGATTATTACCGCCAACGTCGCGGGCTGTTCGCGCATTATTAGCTGTGCTCCGCCGTTTAATGGCCGCCCTGCCCCGGCAATTGTTGCCGCTCAGGCAATGGCGGGTGCAACCGAGATCTACGCGCTCGGCGGGATTCAGGCGATTGGCGCGATGGCACTCGGCACCGACACTATCGCGCCTGTCGATATGCTGGTCGGCCCCGGTAACGCATTTGTGGCGGAGGCCAAACGTCAGCTGTTTGGCCGCGTGGGAATCGACCTGTTCGCCGGGCCAACGGAAACGCTGGTGATTGCCGATGAAAGTGTCGATGCCGAAATGTGTGCCACCGACCTGCTCGGCCAGGCCGAACACGGCGTGACGACTCCGGCCATTCTCCTCACCAACTCGCTGAAACTGGCTCAGGAAACGATGCGTGAAGTTGAGCGCCTGCTGACGCAGCTGCCAACCGCGGAAATTGCCCGCCAGGCGTGGCGCGACTACGGCGAAGTGATTGTCTGCGACAGCTACGAAGAGATGTTGCAGGAAGCCGACCGCATCGCCTCCGAACATGTGCAGGTGATGACTACCCGCGACGACTGGTTCCTCGCCAACATGACCAACTTTGGCGCGCTGTTCCTCGGGCCGCGCACCAACGTCGCCTATGGCGATAAAGTCATCGGCACCAACCACACCCTGCCAACGCAGAAAGCCGCGCGTTATACCGGCGGTTTGTGGGTCGGAAAATTCATGAAAACCTGCACCTGGCAGAAAGTGCTGAGCGATGAAGCCTCCACGGAAATTGGCAGCTACTGCTCGCGCCTGTGCCAGCTGGAAGGTTTTTCCGGCCATGCGGAACAGGCCAATATTCGCGTGCGCCGCTACGGCAATCAGGATGTGCCTTACGCAGGCACCGTTCCGGCGGTGGATATCGAGAAGGCATCGTAATGATGGCGCTTCCTTGCACACCGGAATTTCGCCTTGATAGCCAGCGGGCGTTAGTCACCGGCGGCTCCCGTGGCATCGGTTTTGCCGCAGCCATCGCGCTGGCGCGTGCCGGTGCGCAGGTGTGGATTATCGCCCGCCAGCCCGAACAGCTTGACGAGGCGGTCAAAAGTGCCGCTGCAGAAGGCCTGCAATTACACAGCGTGGCGCTGGATATTACCGATACCGCGCAGGTTGGCAAAACGCTGGCGGAGTTACCGGGCTTCGACATTCTGGTAAACAGCGCCGGGCTGGCGCGCCACCAGCCGTTCCTTGAGGTCAGCGAAGATAATTTTGATGCGGTGATGGCGCTGAATTTGCGAGCCACGTTCTTTGTGAGTCAACAAGTCGCCCGCAGCATGAAGCTGCGCCAGGTCGCCGGTTCAATCATTCATATTTCCTCGCAGATGGGCCATGTCGGCGGGCCGCAGCGCAGCGTCTATTGTGCGTCGAAGTTTGCCCTCGAAGGATTGACCAAAACTATGGCGCTGGAGCTTGGCGAATCGGGCATTCGCGTGAATACGCTGTGCCCGACGTTTATTGAAACTGAACTGTCGCGCGCCAATCTGGCCGATCCTGCTTTCAGTCAATACGTGCTGGATAACATTAAGCTGAAACGGCTGGGAACGCTGGAAGATGTGATGGGGCCGGTTGTGTTTCTCGCCTCGCCTGCTGCGGCAATGATTACCGGCACGTCGTTAATGGTCGACGGCGGATGGACGGCAACATGAATACTTCGCCTTTGCTGGAAAATCATGATGTGCCGCTGATTTTGCTCGGCGGAACGCTGTGCAATGGGCGGTTGTGGCAGCCGCTCGTCGAGCAGCTGAATGTCGCGAATTATAGTTGCGTCACGCTCAGCGGCGGCGATTCTGCTCACGCGCTGGCAAAGCAATTGCTTGAGGTACTACCGCCACGTTTCTG
Organism: Buttiauxella cochleicola; assembly: GCF_021282435.1. Taxonomy (NCBI): domain Bacteria; kingdom Pseudomonadati; phylum Pseudomonadota; class Gammaproteobacteria; order Enterobacterales; family Enterobacteriaceae; genus Buttiauxella; species Buttiauxella cochleicola. The sequence goes on from NZ_JAJSOT010000001.1 coordinate 952,630, forward strand.
CCTGGCGGGATTTTCCCTCGGCGCGATGGTCGCGCTGGAAATGGTGGCGCAGGCGCCGCAGCGAATTGCCGGGCTGGCGTTGTTGTCCATCAACCCGCTGCGGGATCTGCCGGAAAATGCGACCACGCGCCGGGCGGCAATAAAGGAAGCGGCAAGCCAGGGGATCGCATCGTGGCTCACTAAAAATATGTGGGCGAAGTATGTCGCGCCGCATCGTCTGGATGACGCGGCACTTCATCAAAAGGTTGTTCAGATGGCGGAGGAATGCGGCCTCGACGTTTTTGCAAGCCAGACGGAAGTGGCGATTTCCCGCGATGATCATCGCGCAGCGCTGGCCGCTTTTACCGCGCCGATTCTGATAATCAACGGCGCTTATGACGCCATTTGTACCCCACAGCATCATCAGGCGGCTGCCGCTGCCGCCCCGCAATCCCGCTGGTTAACGCTGCCGGAAAGCGGTCATTTCCTCCCCCTTGAATCACCGCAGTTAGTGGCAATCGCCCTGCGCAACTGGATACAGGAGTCAGCATTATGAGAAAAAATCCGCTCAAAGCGGCCTTTCGCCAGCAGCAACCGGTTATTAACGGCTGGCTGGCGATCCCATCGGGCTACAGCGCCGAAATCGTCGGGCATCAGGGTTATGACTCGGTCACCGTCGATATGCAGCACGGCATGATTGATTTCGCCAGCGCGCTGTCGATGCTGCAGGCGATTTCCGCGACGCCTGCCACTCCGCTGGCGCGCGTGAACACTAACGAACCGGCGCAAATTATGCGTCTGCTTGATGCGGGTGCCTGGGGAATTATCTGCCCGATGATTTCAACGCCTGAACAAGCCCAGCAGTTTGTTTCAGCCTGCCGCTACCCGCCGCTTGGCAACCGCTCTTTTGGCCCGGCGCGCGCCCTTTTATACGGCGGCAAAGATTATCCGCAGTATGCCAACGAAGAGATCCTGACGCTGGCGATGATTGAAACCCGCGAAGGGCTGCAAAACCTCAATGCGATTCTCGATACCGACGGGCTGGATGGCGTGTTTATCGGGCCGAACGACCTTTCTTTAACGCTCACCGGCAGCGCGAGCGCCGAGTCTCAACACCCGGAAATGCTGGCGGCGATTGAGTTAGTGCTCAGCCGCTGTCGCGCCCATAACAAGCTCGCCGGGATTTTTTGTACTTCCGGGCAGGCCGCCGCGAATCGCATTGCCCAAGGCTTTAACTTCGTCACTCCGGCGAATGACGTTATGCAGCTTGGCAGCGCGTCACGTACCGCTATCGCCGCCGCGCGCGGTGAAACCCCGCCAGCCAGTGGCGCATCTGGATATTAATGGAGAACATTATGCAAACCATCACTCTGACCCAGGAAGAAGCCCAGCGCCGTCTGGTGCGCCCTGAAGATCGCGTTTCCTGTAGCGTGGCATTTATTGACTGCAAGTTGCCGGGATCGCACCTCAAACAAAACTATTCATTTATTGGCCCAGGCGTGACTCAGTCGGCTTCGCAGGTGGTGAATATTCCCGAGCCGCACGGTTTTAATATCGGTGCGGCGGCGATGCCAAAAGGCGTGACCAATAATTTGCATCTGCATTTCACTGCCGAAGTGTTTTTGATTCATGAAGGGAGCTGGCGTTTCCGCTGGGGCGCTAACGGCGAGCATCAGGCAGAATTTAGCGCTCCGGCGATTTTGTCGATTCCGACGTGGATTTTCCGTGGCTTTACCAACGTCAGCCCAACGGATACCTGCGGCATGGTGTTCACCGTATTGGGCGGTAATAACACCGGCGGGATTATCTGGCATCCGTCGATTCTCGACGCGGCTAGCGAATACGGCCTGTATCTGAGCCGCGATAATATGCTGATTGATGTGGAAGCCGGGGGAAAAGTCCCTGACGAAGCCGATTTGTTACAGCCGCTGGGCGCGGAGCATATCGCCGCGCTGCGCGATTATTCGGTTGAGGAAATGAGCCAGCGAGCGGTGACGGGCGAACAACGAAAATGGTCGGTAAATGCGCTGCTGGATTCGGTTTTGCCGGGTCACGGTGGCGAAATAGCACCGGTGATTGGCTACGGAGTTTCGCAAGATCTGCATAACACGCCGCCAATGCTTAACCCGCACGGGTTCTCCGTGGAGTGGTTGCGCATTCAGCACGACAATCACATTGGCCTGCACTGCTGCCCGGATGTTCAGGTTTTGATGGTGTTTAAAGGGACGCTGGAAGTGACGTGGAATCGCCCTGGCGAAGAAGTGACGATTGTGGCTGAAGAAGGTTCAGTGATTTCCGTGCCTGCGGGGAGCTGGCGTAAATACCGCGCGGTTGACGGCGTGATGGAAGCGACGCTGACGACGCAGGGCGATCATCGTAAAAAAATCTACTGGGATGTAGAAATTATTGAGCAGGCGCTGGCGCGGGATCGCTGTCTCGATCCCGACGGCTATGTGGCTACGGCAAGTATTTTGCCTGTAACCGCACGCCGGGCGGGTGAGAAAATAGCTCGCGCGTTGTAGGCGAGCTTCTCATTATATTGCAGGGATGCATGGCGGCTGAAAGAAACCGCGTGACGGCTTACTTCTGAGCGGTTACGCGGCTCGCAAGCGTTGAGAGGTCGTTATCGGGGAATGGGCTTTCCATGGAAAAGTCCCATTCTTGCGCAGCACAAACACCGTCACTGTTGCCGTGGTTCTCACATTGCGCAATCCGTTTCGCCGGGGCATTCCCACAAGCAACAAAAAAAGCAACAGCGATGACAGCAGGAACCATAAACTTAATCATTAATCTTTTTCTTCATTAAATAAAAACACTGAATGAGGAGAACTGCCTGGTTGTTGATTAACTCATTCAAAAAAATATTATATTATACAAATATATTTTAAGTAAATTTTCTTCTCAGGAAAAAATTGATTTATCCGTTTTTGCCCACCAATTTCATTCATGTTTTTGTAACCCACCGATAACACCTCGCTGTATTTATGTGCATTCTGAATTTGAAACAGCGTTTTCAATTCCTTTCGGTGCAAGTTACCTCTATAATGTGCGCGTCTTGACTTGAATGGTTTCAGCGCATTGAACTGTCCTAATATACTAGAAAGCAATCAATATCCCCGGCAGGCTGAACCGCAAGCACACTTTCCTCTGCACGCTTTATTTCTGTCACCTATCCTTACCGGGTGGCACATGAACAATACCAGCTTTAGTTTGCGCTCCGGCGCCCGTATCGACCGGAACCGAATTTTCACAATCCTTCTCAACTTACAGATAAGACTGTCATGAAAAAGACTAAAATTGTTTGCACCATCGGTCCAAAAACCGAATCCGAAGAAATGCTGAGCAAAATGCTTGATGCTGGCATGAACGTTATGCGTCTGAACTTCTCCCACGGTGACTATGAAGAACACGGTCAGCGTATCAAGAACCTGCGCAACGTGATGGAAAAGTCTGGTAAGAAAGCAGCTATCCTGCTGGACACCAAAGGTCCTGAAATTCGCACAATCAAACTGGAAGGCGGCAACGACGTCTCCCTGAAAGCGGGCCAGACCTTTACTTTCACCACTGACAAAACTGTTGTGGGTAACAGCGATATCGTTGCTGTAACTTACGAAGGTTTCACCAGCGACCTGAGCGTGGGCAACACCGTACTGGTAGACGATGGTCTGATCGGTATGGAAGTGACTGCAATCGAAGGCAAAAACGTTGTTTGTAAAGTACTGAACAACGGCGACCTGGGCGAAAACAAAGGCGTTAACCTGCCAGGCGTTTCCATCGCACTGCCAGCACTGGCTGAAAAAGACAAGCAAGACCTGGTGTTCGGTTGCGAGCAAGGCGTTGACTTCGTTGCTGCGTCCTTCATCCGTAAACGTTCTGACGTTGTTGAAATCCGTGAACACTTAAAAGCTCATGGCGGCGAAAACATCCAGATCATCTCCAAAATCGAAAACCAGGAAGGCCTGAACAACTTCGACGAAATCCTCGAAGCTTCTGACGGCATCATGGTTGCTCGTGGTGACCTGGGCGTTGAAATCCCAGTTGAAGAAGTTATCTTCGCTCAGAAGATGATGATCGAGAAATGTGTTCGCGCTCGTAAAGTTGTTATTACTGCAACTCAGATGCTCGACTCCATGATCAAAAACCCACGCCCTACCCGTGCAGAAGCTGGTGACGTGGCTAACGCCATCATCGACGGCACCGACGCAGTAATGCTGTCTGGTGAGTCTGCTAAAGGTAAATACCCACTGGAAGCTGTGACCATCATGGCTACCATCTGTGAGCGTACTGACCGCGTGATGACCAGCCGTCTGGATAACAATCAAGACAGCCGTAAACTGCGTATCACTGAAGCAGTTTGCCGTGGTGCAGTAGAAACTGCAGAAAAACTGGATGCTCCAGTTGTTGTTGTTGCGACTCAAGGCGGTAAATCTGCTAAAGCTGTGCGCAAATACTTCCCTAACGCAACTATCCTGGCTCTGACCACCAACGAAGTAACTGCTCGCCAGTTAGTTCTGAGCAAAGGCGTTGTTCCTCAGCTGGTGAAAGAAATCGCATCTACTGATGATTTCTACCGTCTGGGTAAAGAAGTTGCACTGGAGAGCGGTCTGGCTCGTAAAGGCGACATCGTAGTGATGGTTTCTGGTGCTCTGGTACCAAGTGGCACCACCAATACTGCGTCTGTTCACGTACTGTAAATTTCCTGTGAACGAATAATTTGCTTAAAAAGCGCCTTCGGGCGCTTTTTTTATTCGGTTAAATAGACAATCTGCACTAAAAAGCAAATCGGCTTGCTCTATTTAAGTCGCAATTTAGTAAGATGAATCCGATTAAAATCCTCTGTTTTTTCTATTTTTTTTAGATTTTAGCCCCGGTTCGGTGTTTCTTTGAGCGAACGATCAAATTTAAGTGCATTCCCATCAAAAATTTATTCTCAAGATAAAAAAGTTTGTGTAATACTTGTAACGCTACATGGAGATTAACTCAATCTAGAGGGTATTAATAATGAATCGTACTAAACTGGTACTGGGCGCGGTAATCCTGGCTTCTACTATGCTGGCAGGTTGTTCTTCTAATGCTAAAATCGATCAACTGTCTTCTGACGTTCAGACTCTGAACGCTAAAGTTGACCAGCTGAGCAACGACGTGAACGCAATGCGTTCTGACGTTCAAGCTGCTAAAGACGACGCAGCACGCGCTAACCAGCGTCTGGACAACCAAGCTCACTCTTACCGTAAGTAAGAGTACTTGTATTAAAATGGCGCACATTGTGCGCCATTTTTTTGCCTGAAATTCCTGCAACTCAAAATACCCCGCTAATTCATCACCACGCTGCTTTGCCCACTTATCACACTTGCACCACTACTTGTTACGGGCGCACTGCCTGTCGTCGTCCTGACGCTCTGTATAGGCGTGATATTGACCGGTTGCGACGGCACACCCTGCGGTGCATTCACCAGTACCGGATAACCCGCTCGCCGTGATATGGCACTATCAACCTGCGCCTTGTCGCTCATCGGGTTGTCGATAAACGAACCGAACGAGGCTGAAATGGCAATCGGGACCGTTTGTGGGTTTTCCCAATCGTTGCGCGACAGCGGTTGATGTACTTCCACAAAACGCCGGCCATCCGGCTCAATGCTATATTTCACCGGTTCATTGATGATTTGCACACGCGTGCCCCAGGCGACCTGGCTGAATAACGCTTTAATATCTGGCGCTCGCATACGCATACAACCCGAACTCACACGCAAACCGATACTGTTACGCGCATTAGTGCCATGAATCAGATATTCACCCCCGCCCTGCTCGAGGCGCAGAGCATAACGCCCAAGCGGGTTATTTGGACCCGCAGGCACCACAGCAGGCAGCGTAATGCCTTGAGCCGCTGAGCGCGCGCGAATGTTAGCAGTTGGTGTCCAGGTTGGATTTGGGATCTTTTGGCTGATACGGGTCACCATCACGGGGGTTTCACGCCCCAGCTGACCAATCCCCAATGGATAAACCTCAACACGATTCTGTCCTGGCGGATAGTAATAGAGCCGTAACTCAGCAAGGTTAATAACAATTCCCTCACGTGGCGTATCGGGGAGGAGCATTTGTGAAGGAATAGTCAGTTCACTGCCGGGTTTAGGCAGGAATGGGTCAACGGTATTATTCGCCTCAAGAAGAAGTAACACGCCGGTATTATATTTTGCAGCGACTGTTTCGAGATTTTTACCGTCATTAGGCACAATATAAGTTTGATTCTCACCGATTATCCGACTGCCCGGTGGCGGGAGTAAATAATCGACAGCCCACGCCGACTGGCTTGCCGCCAGAGCGCTAATTAAAAATAATGTTATTTGAGAGAACGCGCGTTTCATACTGAATTCCTGTATTCACCGGCTGAATGCCGGAATGCTGAAAGCCATGCGAGGCAATGAAATTACCTCGCGTTAACAGGATGAAAGCTGTTCTTTGAGTTTAGCTAAGATTGGCGGCTTTGGTACGAATAGCGCGGATCATTGCTTCAAGCCCTTGCGAGCGCGAGGGGGTAAGATGTTGAGCCAGTTCAAGTTTCTCAAACCAGGGGCGCACATCAAACGCGACAATATCCTGCGCAGTCATCTTTTGGTAGAGAATAAATACGATAGCAATCAGCCCCTTGACTATCGCGGCATCGCTATCACCCTCAAGCGTAATTACACCATCAGGCTGTTGATGGATAACAATCCATACCTGACTCTGACAGCCCTGAATAATGTTTTCTGCTTTATGCTCAGCTTGCAGCAACTCCGGGAGGCGCGCGCCCAGCTCTATGATGTAGAGATATTTCTCTTCCCAATTGCTGCACCGACTAAAGTTTTTCAGCAGTTTTTCTTTATCTGGCAACGTAGCCATGGCTTGCTCCCTGTTAGCCCAAAAGGCGATGAATCCGCTGTAAACCAGCCACCAGGCGATCCACCTCTTCTTCGGTGTTGTACATAGCAAATGAAGCGCGGCACATTGCCGGCACTTTGTAGAACGCCATCAGCGGCATCGCACAATGGTGGCCGGTGCGCACTGCAATGCCGTAATTATCGAGGAAACTTCCCACGTCATATGCATGATGTTTACCGAGATTGAAGGCGATAACCCCAAGACGATGTTCAGGCCCGTAGATGGTTAAATCGGGAACCGCTTGTAACGCCTGCTGTGCGTAGCGCATCAGAGAGTGCTCATACTCGCTCACCTCGGCAAGATTGAGGCTTTCTACGTAGCGTAGAGCGGCCCCCAGTCCGATAATCCCGGCAGTGTTTGGCGTACCCGCCTCAAAACGCCACGGGGCTGCGGCATAAGTGGTGCCTTCCGTCAGGCTGACGTTGGCAATCATTGACCCGCCCCCTTCCCATGGCGGCATCTTTTGCAGGATTTCTTCACGCGCATACAACACGCCAATCCCCGTCGGTCCATAAATTTTGTGACCGGAGAAAAGATAGAAATCGCAATCCATCGCCTGCACATCAATGGCATGGTGCATGATGGCCTGTGCGCCATCCACCAGCACTTTTACGCCAGCCTGATGAGCAGTGGCAATCATCTCACGTACCGGGTTTTCCGTACCCAGTACATTCGAAACCTGAGTAATAGCCAGCAGTTTTGTGCGCTCATCAATCAACGTCGGGAACACATCTAGCTGCAACGTTCCATCCTGATTAAGCGGAATAACGCGCAGCGTCGCACCCGTCTGTTCGCAGAGCATTTGCCATGGCACGATATTGGCGTGGTGCTCCATCGCGGAAATAATGATGTTGTCACCAGCCTGGATATTGGCTCGCCCCCAGCTGTTTGCAACCAGGTTGATCCCTTCGGTGGTGCCACGCACAAAGACAATCTCTTCCGGGGTTCGTGCATTAATGAAGCCTGCCACCTGATTACGCACGTTCTCCATAAGCTGCGTGGCTTCAGCACTCAATGTGTGAATACCGCGATGTACCGCCGCATAACCATGGCTGTAAAAATTCAGCTCGGCATCAATCACCGCCTGCGGCTTTTGCGCGCTGGCAGCACTGTCTAAATAGACCAGCGGCTGCCCATTCACTTCCCGGCTTAAAATCGGGAAATCAGCGCGTACCCGTTCTATGGAAAAACTCATGCATCGCCCCCTGCAAAGCGCTGGCCGATTCGTGCCAGAACCTGCTGTTTTAATGCCTCGTCACGAATGCTTTCCGTAAGCTCTGCGGCAAAGGCAAAAATAATCATTTGAAGTGCGGCCAGCTCTTTAATCCCGCGCGAGCGCAGATAGAACATCTGTTCGTCGTCAATACGGCCAATCGTGGCACCGTGGCTGCATTTCACGTCGTCGGCATAAATTTCCAGTTGCGGCTTGGTATCTACCTCCGCCAGACGCCCCAACAGAAGGTTATTGTTGGTCATCTGCCCGTCGGTTTTAATCGCGTGCTTCGCCACTTTGATCATGCCGTTAAACACTGCGCGGCCTTTATCGCGGACAATCGTCTTATGCAGCTGACGGCTGTTGCAGTAACCCTTGTTATGTTCAAGCCAGGTGCGGGTGTCACACACTTCGTTATTAATTGGCAGCGCAAGGCTGTTCATGCGCAGTTGTGTGTTCTCGCCGGTTAATTGAGTACTGGTGTTGTGGCGTAATACCGCGGCTCCCAGCAAGAAGCTGCTGCTTTCAACCGCCGCATCCTGACCAATGATTAAATCATTATGAGCAAAGTGGTAGCTTTGAGCGTTTTCAAAAGCCAATTTGTCATGATGCAACTGGCTGTTTGCACCAACTTCAGCCGTAAAACGCGCCCCGGTAAAATGGGCGTGCTCATCAAGGCTGACGTAATGCTCAATCACTTTTGCCTTAGCGCCTTCACCAAGCGACAAGTGGTGGCGATAATGCGCGGTATTCATCTCGCCCTGCTCACTACCCCGGCTAATATGCATCAGCAACAGTGCTTTCGCTGGGCTGTGATTACGTGCCACGCGTATATGCGTCACCGTTTCAGCCAGGCTTTCAGTCAGATGCAAAAACACTTCGCCCTGTACTGCCGCCGGTAGAAAGTCGCGAGTTTCATCCACTGTCACGTCAAAACCACTGTGGGTTAAATCGTCACTCAATTGCGCATTGAAGCGCCCATCGACAAACACCAGCCGCCACGCATCCACTGACAGCGCCAGCGCATCGCGTTGAACCTCAGTCAATTCATCAGGCGCAGGCAAGACAAACTGGTTATTGAGCAACCCTTCCAGCGGGGTGTATTTCCAGTTTTCATTTTTGCGCGTCGGCAACCCCAGGCGCAGCATTTGCTGCATATGTTCCTGAGCTTCTTTGCTGCGTTTCTCGCCCTGTGTTTCAAACAGGTGGTGCCACTGTTGCAGGGCGTTGCTGTTACTGCTGTTCGGTAAGCCAGCCATAACCCTGCTCCTCCAGTTGTTTCACCAGACTGAAATCACCTGATTTCACAATTTTCCCCTGATACAACACATGGACAAAATCAGGTTTGATGTAGTCAAGAATGCGCTGGTAGTGCGTGACGATAATGAACGCACGGTTGCCATCACGCAGGGAATTCACCCCTTCAGCAACGATCTTCAGCGCATCAATATCCAGCCCGGAATCGGACTCATCAAGAATACAAAGCTCGGGTTCAAGCACCGCCATTTGCAGAATATCGTTACGTTTTTTCTCACCGCCAGAGAAACCAACGTTGACCGAACGTGTCAGTAAATCTTCCGGCATTTTCAGTAATTTGATCTTCTCTTCCATCAAATCCTGGAAATCGAAACGGTCGAGCTCTTCGAGCCCGCGATATTCGCGCACCGCATTCAGCGCGGTTTGCAGGAAGAACTGGTTGCTGACGCCGGGAATTTCTACCGGGTACTGGAACGCCATAAAGATGCCTTCACCCGCGCGATCTTCAGGTGACAATTCCAACAGATCTTTGCCTTTAAAATGGACTTCACCACCGGTCACTTCATAGTCGTCGCGCCCGGCAAGCGTTGCAGAAAGCGTACTTTTCCCGGAGCCGTTCGGCCCCATAATGGCGTGCACCTCGCCCGGTTTTATTTCAAGGCTTAAACCGCGCAGGATCTCTTTGTCCTCAACGCTTACCTGTAGATCTTTAATGCTCAGCATAATTTTCCCTTAATCCTTAACCAACACTGTGCTCAAGACTAATCGCTAATAATTTTTGTGCTTCCACCGCAAATTCGAGCGGCAATTCCGAGAACACGTCTTTACAGAACCCGTTGACGATCATTGAAATCGCATCATCCTGGGCTATCCCGCGTTGTAGGCAATAGAACAACTGGTCTTCACCGATGCGCGATGTCGTCGCTTCGTGCTCGAGTTGGGCTGTATTGTTGCGGCATTCAACGTACGGGAAGGTATGCGCGCCACTGTCCGGGCCGATAAGCATCGAATCACACTGCGTAAAGTTACGGGCGTTGGTCGCCGTCGGCATGATTTTCACCAACCCGCGATAGCTGTTCTGGCTGTGCCCGGCGGAGATGCCTTTCGAGATAATCGTCGAGCGGGTGTTTTTGCCGATGTGGATCATCTTGGTACCGGTATCGGCCTGCTGGTTCCCTGCCGTTAGCGCCACCGAGAAGAATTCACCGATGGAGTTATCGCCACGCAGAATCACGCTCGGGTATTTCCAGGTAATTGCCGAACCGGTTTCTGATTGCGTCCAGGACATTTTGCTGTTCGCCCCTTCGCACAGCGCACGCTTGGTCACAAAGTTCAAAATACCGCCCGTGTTGCCATCCCCCGGGAACCAGTTTTGCACCGTGGAATATTTCACTTCGGCATCTTTATGAATGATGACTTCCACGACGGCAGCGTGAAGCTGATAGCTGTCGCGCACCGGGGCCGAGCACCCTTCGATATAACTGACGTAGCTGCCTTCATCGGCGACTAAAATAGTGCGTTCAAACTGGCCGGTTTTCTCGGCGTTAATGCGGAAATAGGTCGACAACTCCATCGGGCAGCGCACGCCTTTTGGGATATAAATAAAAGTGCCATCGGAGGCGACTGCGGCATTTAGTGCGGCAAAGAAGTTGTCATTGCTCGGCACCACGGTGCCAAGATATTTTTGCACCAAGTCAGGAAACTCGTGAATCGCCTCGCCGAAGGAGCAGAAAATAATCCCCTGTTCGGAAAGTTTTTCACGATAAGTGGTGGCGACAGATACGGAGTCAAAAATTGCATCCATGGCGATATTAGAACCTTCGCGCACCGGAACACCGAGCTGTTTAAAAGCTTCTTCCACTTCACCTGTCAGATACGCGTTGCTGCCTGGCTGCTGGACAGCGCCAGGTTGCGATTCACAATTGTCATCGCAACTGCCACACGACGGCGCAGAGTAGTAGCTGTAATCCTGATAGTTAAGCTTATCGTAATGGGCCTTCAGCCAGTGCGGCTCTTCCATTTCAAGCCATGCGCGATAGGCGCTAAGGCGAAACTCCAGCATCCACTCAGGTTCATTGCGCCGCGCAGAGATTGCCCGCACCACATCTTCGTTGATGCCGTGCGCCATTTCGTCGGTTTTTAGCTGGGTGAAAAAGCCTTCTTTATAGGAATGGCTTCCCGCCCAGGTTTGCACTTCTTCAGACGTTTCAGTGTTACGTGACATAATCCCGCCTACACCCCAAAGCTTTCACCACAGCCACATTCGTGCTGGGCTTTCGGGTTGTTGAATTTGAATATTTCGTTTAATCCTTCATGCACATAATCGACTTCCGTTCCGTCGATAAACGGCATCGCTGAAAGTGGAACCCACAACTTTGCGCCGTCCATTTCAAAAAGGAGATCGTCAGACTTAGGTTCCTTAACGGTATCCAGCACGTAGCCGAAACCCGCGCACCCGGTCTGTTTAATGCCCAAACGCACACCTAGGAAGCCCGGCTGCTGGCTTGCCAGTTTGCGAATATGAGCAGCAGCATCAGGAGTTAACGTCAGTCCCTTCCAGGCAAATTCACTGGGATCGAAGCTACCGGTTTGCACATCCATAGTTCACCTCTTTATGTTTTGCCGCCCAAAGGCTAATACCCTATGTTAATGATAACTATTATCAATACAACATCCTGATAACAGGGGTATTCACGAAATGCGCTATTTTTAGGCGTCTTAACTAAGGATAGACCCTGCTGAAAGTCTTGCAGGCGGTGAAATGAGCTATTTAACTCAATGAAATTAAGAGCATTTAACTGGAATAAGAAAGCTTAGGTGATAGAAAGTAAAAGATGTATAGAGAATACCGATTTATGCGATTGGTGGCCCCAGGAGCACGATGATCTCCATCGGCAATGCATACATGAGTATTTGTAATAAACGCCTGGCATAGCATGTTCACCCGGTGGAGTGGTGCACAGTCACAACTTAGGCTATTTTCATTTTCATCAAATACATCTCCCCCTGATTTTGTTTAGGGGTTATCTGGCTAGAAATGGGGCTTTTATGAAAAACTTGATACTGGGTGTGATAGCAAAAATTTCTAAAATGGATGCCGAAGCAAAGCAACTGGCGGCAAAAGTCGAAGCTCAGTCTCTGCTTATCGGCGCATTGTTACTGACCATTGGTAAAAATGGCGGTATGAATGAAATGTTGGAGAACGTCAGAAAAGCAATCAATGCGGCTTTAGACGCGGCTGATACTCCCCTGAAGACTGATGCCGAGATACTTTTAAATGAATTCAATAACCTTCTTTTGTTAACACAACTGCTGGAAACAAACGATGCTGAGATTGATCTTGAAGCTCTGAGAAGTATGCCTGGCGAAACAGCTGCTGAATGAGTTTACCCCGGCCAGAAGTCACCCTTTTAGCCTTTTGCTTGGAATACAGTTACAACCCTATAAAAAAGATAAGTAGATGATAATCATTGAAACCGAAAGATTAATTTTACGTCCTCAAACCATTGCAGATTTTGATGTTTGGTTGCCCATGTATGCAGACCCTCAAATTTTCCATGTGACCAATTCTCCAGGTTTTACACCGGAAGAGGGATGGAATCGTATTTTGAGAAACATCGGGCACTGGTCAACATTTGGATTCGGGATCTTCTCCATCTTCCAAAAATCTGATGGTGTTTTTTTAGGGGAAACGGGGCTGGCTAATTTTCATCGTAGTGTTGATGAGAAGTTTGATAAATGCGCTGAAGCTTCATGGGTTATTACAAGCGCTGCCCAGGGCCAAGGGATTGCAAAAGAAGCTGCCGATGCCGCACACCATTGGTATGTCGATTCGTTTTCGCCAGTCAAAACTGTGTGCCTGATTGTGAAACATCACCCAGCATCAATTCGCGTTGCTCAACATATCGGTTACCGTATTTATGATGAGTGCTTATATAAAGGAGCGGAGTGCTTCAAGCTAGAACGCTTATACGAAAAATAATCAGCTTTTCAGACGCCATTAACATGATCAATATTCCTCTTCTTACTCAATACAGCCAGAAGAGGAGTTATTTAATCCGCTTTCACAGTTTGTTTAAATCTTAATAACCCGCAGCTTTGTTAGCCGCTTTTATGCGCTTATTTCTTGAATCTTTTTCATTTTTATCAGTAGCCTGCATTATCCCACCAGCAGCATCTACCCAATCACTCGCGGTGCACCCGGATAATGTCAGACTCAACATAAGCGCGAACATATACTTCATTTTAACTCCCTTACTTCTCATCAATGTATAAAAAACGTCCGTGTAATACGCAAAGTATTTGACGCTGAATACATTATTTTGACAAAAAATCTCAAGAGGAGCAAAGGAGAATATGTTGCACAAGTGCTTTTATACATGACATTACACTCCACAATACGCCTGCAACATCATGAAATTCGCTTTCAGGAAGCGTTGAGGGCTACTTTATTTGCCTCTAACGCATCAACGGCACATTGCTGATCCAAGTGGCCACCCGGCGCACCGCCAATACCAATGGCACCGATGGTTTGGTTATCAACTTTCACTGGGATCCCACCGCCCAATAATAAGAAACCTGGGATATCACGCATGTTCTGCGCACCAGCGTTATCCTGTGCACTCTTCATAACATCGCCAGTTGTATTTTTTGTAGTCAGTGCGGTATAGGCTTTCATACGGCTGGCTTCAACGGTGTGCGGGCCTGCGTTATCCATACGCTTAACGATTTTCACAACGCCTGCACGGTCAACAACGGTTACCGCGACATTGTAATTTTTGGCGCTACAGGCCTGAATGGCACTCTGTGCGAGCTTATCGGCAAACTCGAGAGAGAGATTTTTTTCGGTCAGAACATTGCTTGCAAACGCAGGCATTGCTGCGGCAGTGCTGAAAAGAGCAGCGGCTAACAGGATGGATTTTTTCATGGTTTCTTCCCTCAACTCGGTTGTGATTAATTAACGAGAGTTAAGGTAGCGAACCAGGTTGCGCAAAACCATTCGGATGAATACCAGGGAAACCAGGTAATTTTACGTAGTGCCTTTCAGCCCGCCGTAGATTTTTATTAACTTCGCCAACGAGTTGATTTCAAGCCGCGCAAACAAACTTGCGCGATGTGCCTCGACGGTTCGTGGTGACAACGACAGATCCCGCGCCATCTCTTTGTTCGATTTCCCCTGCATGATTAGATTCATCACTTCTTGTTCGCGCGCTGAAAGCGTCGCCAGTTTGGCCTGCAAATCGGACTGGTTTTCACGCTGCTGCTGGCTTTGTTTTTGTTGCTCAAGCGCAGCACTCACAGTTTCAATTAGCAGGTCGGCATCAATGGGTTTTGTTAAAAATTCAAATGCCCCATTTTTAAATGCGCGACGGCAAAGATCTATACTGCCATGCCCGGTCATCATGATAACTGGCAGGCTGCATCCCATTTGTTTCCAGCTTTCCAAAAGCGTGATCCCGGACTTTCCAGGCATACGAATATCCAGCAACAGGCAACCATTCAGGGCTGGCATATCTGGCTGGGATTCCAGGAAATTTTGTACACTGGTGTAGGTTTGTGTTTCCCAACCCATCGTTGCCAGAAGTGCGGTTAATGAAAAGCGTATCGCTTCATCATCGTCAATAAGATAGATTCGCTGCCCCATCACGCCTCCTGGTGTATGTGTGGAAAAGTCAGGGTGAAACACGCGCCACCCGCAGCACTATTTTCTGCGTAGATACTGCCATTTAGCCGCTGTACCAGCGTTTCGGTCAACGCCATTCCTAGTCCTAACCCCTCTTTACGGGTGGTAAAGAAAGGCATAAACACCTGTTCTAAGGCTTGCTCGCTCAGCCCTGGCCCACCGTCAGTGACGGTCAACACGATGTCGTTCCCGGCCTGGCGGGCATTGATTGACACCCAGGCTTTGTCATTGTGCTGCTGCGCCTGAATCGCGTTATTGAGCAGGTTATGGAATATCTGCTCAATACCTAGTGGTGAGGCCATAAGTGAAGGGAATGATTCAGGGATTTGGTTTATTACCGTGACTTTTCCACGTTCAATCTCATTACCCAGCAGCATCGCTACTCTTTCCCAGGTACTGTACAAATCCACCGGTTGCAACGTCTGTTCATCACTGTGCAATTTCTCCCGAAACTCCAGCAGCAATGCACTAATACGCTTTGTTTGCATAACCGAAGCTTCCAGCAGCGGCTGAGCTTTTTCAGCCTGTTGTTGTGCAATCAGGCGCTGCGCGGTTTGTGTATAGCTCAAAATTGCCGTAAGCGGTTGATTGAGTTCATGCACCATTCCTGCAGCAATTTCTCCCATCGCGTTAAGACGGGCTAGTTCTGAAAAATGGGCGCGTAAATCAGCAATATTGCGCTGGCGCTTCGTCGTCTGATGCTGGTTATATAAGTAGATAGCCATTGCCCAGAAAACACCCACCAGCACCAGAATTAGCCAGGGTAAATTTCGCCAGTCAGGATTATTCGTCACCTGCAGATTTAGCGGTTGCGAGGGGCTGGTAATCTGTTTCTCCCAACGCCACCAATCATCATTCCCGGCAGCGCCCTGGGTGAGAAGTGCGACACCTTGCCAGCTTAGACTAAAGTGATGAAACTTCTGTGTACGCACCAGATCAGTAAGCAATGTGGGTAAATCAATCAACAAAGAACCTTGTGGTGAATTGATCCAGTAGGTCCCCGCGCGTGCAGGGTTGATATCCGGCCGTGGAGGATTATGAGGCGTGGTTTGCCAGCGCAAAATATAGGGGAATTTCTGTTGCACTACCGCCGGGTCGCTACTGTTTGAAAGCAAGGCGAGAATGACATCGTTTTGCGCAAGTTTGACCGTGATATCGCGATACAAAATACGGAACTCAGCGCTTTGTTCCTCATACTGCTGATGCAGAGCATAGACAACCACTCCCCCGCCGCAAAGCGCAGAGAGAATCAGCCAGATAAGGACTTTACGCATCGAGTTCCTTAATTTCGGAGATGTTCAACAGAGATCAAAGCCAACCTTTTTTGCTGAAGGTCGCTCGTGTCGCTTCATTCAAATCATAGTTGCCCAGTTCAGAATGTTTAACCCAGGCGATTTCCTGAAATTCTTCGTTAAACGTGACATAGCGATTGGCGCTCACGCAGTCAAACAACAGATAAATCATGTAGATTTCTTCTTTGCTGCCATCAGCATAGGTCTTCACGCGCACGTCGTCGGCAAAGGTCCAGGGTTTAATACTGGTTATCTGCAGTTCTGCGCCCAGCTCTTCATGAATTTCGCGTAGCAACGCCTCTTCCATTCGTTCACCCGGCTCCATTCCACCGCCGGATAACGCCCATTGCCCAGGGAACACACCGCGATCGTCTGCCATCTTACACAGCAGCACTTCACCGTTATTTTCAATAATTGGGCAAACAATAACTCTCTGGCGCATACGACCTCCTGATGTTTTTAGTTTTGCTGACGTTAGCAGAAATGCGCTCGTGAGTCTCACCTGGCATAATGCCTATGGCGCTGATAATTAGATATTTGCGAGGAGAAAGGTCATTAGAATTTATCGAAATAATTGCGGTTGCTTAATGGAGTATTGATGTACCTGGTGAGTGCGCGGGTGGATGATTTGAAAACACCGACTCCTGCGAACCACAAACATAGCTTAAAAAAACCGGTGGATATCGCTTGCGCTAATCCACCCTTGTATCTTGAAACGGTGTCGGGTTAGCGCAGCGTCATCCAACATTAATTCCTTCTATCACTGCCATTCACGACCACGCAAATGCAATGTCTCAGAAGGTTTTTCCAGGAACAAGCGTTGATAGTCAGTGGCGAACTGTCCGAGGTGCCAAAAGCCCCAATGCATCGCCGCGTCCTTCACCGTATTCCAGTTAGACCACGGGCTTATCAATTCCCGGCGAACTGCATTTAAACGGAGTGTTTTAAGCCATGCATTCGGCCCGATACCCAGTACTGCATGGAAACCATTTTGCAAAGTACGGCGACTAACGTGTAACTCATTGCATAGCTCGAGTACCGTTAACGGTTCCGATGTGCGACTTAACACGCAGTCACGTGCCTGTGATACCAGGCGTTGATAGCTGATTTTACGGGACATCAGTTCTGATGCTACCGGCTGGGCACTTTCCAGTAGTTCACTCATCCCCGAGAGCAAATTATGTGTCAGTACTCTGCGCACGTTTTCGTTGCGCATACATTCAGGGTCATGACTGCCATGTGCCAGCGCTTCATTGATAAAACGCCAGATTGTCTCTTTTTTCTGCTGGCACACATCCAGCGCAGAGTTATTTTGCAAAAGCTCAAATAAAACATCGGGTTGCTGAAACAGCCCTGCATTACGAAATAGCACATCGTTGGCAATCACCACGCCAAGAATAGTGTATTCATCTGGTGTGCTAAGCTCAAACTCCGTCCCTCCGGGGCGGGCCGCGATCTCTTCTTTTCCCAACAGTTGAGTACCGATAAACCCTTTTTCGCCATGCGTGGCCGGAATGCCAAACCAGAAGGCATTCGGCCACACCATGCAAGACTGGCGAAGAGCAAGGCTGGTGTATTCACGAAACATTTGGATGTCATCAAATAGCATCTCAGTCAGTTCACCCTGAAAATGCCCAGGCTGGAGCTGATCGTAAAGTTGCTGCCACGCAGTGATGGTGCAGGCATGTTCATAGACATCTTTTGTCACACGCTGTTGAATGACATCATCTTCAATCAGAGGTGTCACCTTTTCGTCCCGCGCATACTCCGTTTTACGCAGATGATGTAAGTCAGTATTAATTTTCTTACTCATACGCGACTCCTTGCGATACTACTCAGACTTCAGACGATAACGGCTGCTACGCTTACGCAATTTTCCGTCATGGAATAAAGCCTCAAGTTGCGTTCTGGCTTCTTCGAGCGGCCAGTTAAAATGCGCCGCGACTTCACCCGCCGTCATCCCGTGCTCCTGGGTTTGCAGCACATCGAGTAACGCTTGTGTTTCCATGGGTTTGACTGCCACCCGTTTGGCTGCGGGCTTACGGCCAAAACTGCAAACTAGCCGCTCAATGTCTTCATCAGGGCGGCCCAGTTCCTTACGGCTAACCACTCGTCCGGTGCGGCTGGCAGCAGCAGAGCCTGCATCCAGCGCTGCACGACAAGCCGCAAGATCCCCTTCAACAACCAACGTCACCATGCCAGGATTGAGCACTTCGTGGTTCAATAAGCGCACGTTTGCTGCCTTTAGCATCGCATCCGCAGCATCAATTCCCGCGACCAGGCCGTACACTTCGAGCAAACCGAGTGAGTTCATCGTTTAGCCCCTATGCACGCTGAATTGGATTACGCGCTATCTCAAGCACAGCTTCACTAAAGGCGTTACAAGCGGCTTTACAAGCGGCCTGACTGCCCGTCATAAACGCTGCTGAGTAGTTGGTTTCCGACGGTGGCGGCACGTAAGTGACAATGCGCACATCAGCAGATTTCAACGCAGCATCAATGCCAAACGTGGCTTCCAGCGGCGGTGCAACCAGGTAAGCCATAGGGTCTCCCAGCAAGATCCCTGCCGTTGTTGAAAGATACGAACCTGTCCGGGAGATTAGATGAGCCAGAAATGCGGTATCTTCCGCATCGTTAGCCCACTGAAAAGCAGGCCCCTGTTCAATAGTGGCAAACATCGAATCCAGCCCGGCACGCACTTCCGCAGGGTTTGGCCCACCCAGCATAATCAGAACTTCCCCGGCTGTAGGTGACGGGCCGTGTGCGGCGCCAGCATACAACGAACGCCCAAACACCACTTCAACCTGTGCCTGTTTAGTCGCTTCGTCGGCGGCAATATAGGTTACATCATCAGAATCAGCAGTAATCAAACCCAGGCTACGAATATGGGCAGGCAGTTTCAGCTCACGGGCAAACCCTTCACTGACGTTAGCGATAACCCGCATCGCTTTCACATTCGGTTTAATCAAATCTAAAGCTGGCATGGTAATGCTCCCTTTAACGAGTCAGGTTGATGCCCGACGCTTTCTGCGCCAGCATACGTTTAGCAAGTTCGACAATAACGGCAGCCGCTTCTACTGGCGGTGTACCACCCCGGTGAATGTTAGAGATACAGGTGCGGTCGGCTTCTACCGTGGTAGCAGTTTTTGGTGAGTAAACGGCGTAGCAAGACAAACTTTCCGATTGCCCAAGCCCTGGGCGTTCGCCCACCAGCAAAATCACCACTTTCGCCCCCAGTAGCTCACCGATTTGATCTTCAATCTTCACGCGCCCATAGCGCACAAAGAACGGTGTGCCGACATTCAGCCCGGATTGTTCCAGCCCCTGCAACAACGGCGGCAAAATCTCGCCGTAATTGGCGGTGATAGCATCTGTTGAAAGGCCGTCGGAAATGACGACCTGAACATCCGGGTTCTGTTTGCAACTGGTGCGCAGCAATTCGATGGCATTAGCGCTAAGGCGGCGCCCCAAATCCGGGCGTGTAAGGTAGAGGTTTTTGTCGCTGATTTCTGATTGCAGCTCCAGTAGCCCTTGCTGCTGCACCCATTCGGCGGGCACTTCTTTAAGAACGGTATCTTTCGAGCGTGAATGGTCAGCTAAGAAGCGCAACAAAGCCTGAGTGCGGGGGCGCGGCCCAGCGCGGCCGGTGCATACTCGGGCAACCGTGCTGTGGCGCAACTCTTCAAGCACATCAGCGCGATGCGGGTTCTGCACGCCAATCCACATTTTGGCCTCGGTAGAACCTAAATCGACACTGCAACTTTCTTCTGTTGTTGTTTGCGCCACGACAGGCGTAGTTGGGGAAGCAACAACCGCAGGCTGCACGGCATTGGCTGGGGTTTCCATATTCTCCAGCACGCTGCGTACAATTTCTTCAATCTGTTTTTGGTCCATGATGATTTCCCTGATGATTTCAGAAGAACAGCGACGGATCGCCAGCCCGGGACGTTAAACGGCCATTAGCCATCAATCCCATTGTTTCCAGCCACGCTTCAAACTCCGGCGATGGGCGCAGGTTTAGAAGCTGGCGCACGGTAGCGGTATCGTGGAATGCCGTGGTCTGGTAATTGAGCATGATGTCGTCACCCAGCGGCATCCCCATGATGTAATTACATCCGGCGGTCGCCAGCAGGATCATCAGGTTCTCGTTGAGATTCTGGTCCGCATCTGCGTGGTTGGTGTAACAGCAGTCACAGCCCATAGAGATGCCACTTAACTTGCCCATGAAGTGGTCTTCAAGCCCGGCACGGATAATCTGCCGGTCGTTATAGAGGTACTCCGGCCCGATAAACCCGACAACGGTGTTGACGATGAAAGGATCGTAATGGCGTGCCAGGCCGTAATTTCTGGCTTCCATTGTCACCTGATCGGCACCAAAGTTTGCCCCGGCGGAAAGTGCCGAACCTTGCCCGGTTTCGAAGTACAGGCAGTTTTCCCCGGCGATGCGGTTGAACTCCGCTCCTACCGCACGAGCCTCATCCAGCATAGCTAACTCAACGCCGAACTCTTTTAGCCCCTTCTCGCTGCCACAAATACTCTGGAAGATAAGCCCGCCTGGCGCGCCACGCTTGATGGCCTCAATTTGCGTGGTGACGTGCGCCAGTACGCAGCCTTGCGTCGGAATCGAATACTTGTCGATAACGCTGTAAATGGTGTCGAGCACGCGGGTTAAGTTGCCTACATCATCCGTCACCGGGTTGACGCCAATCACCGCATCGCCCACACCAAAACACAGCCCTTCGTAAATTTGTGCTTCGATACTGCGCACATCATCACGCGTATCGTTCGGTTGCAGGCGCGCACTAAAGGTGCCCGGCAAGCCAATTGTGGTATTCGCTTTTTTGATGACCGGCATTTTTTTGCCGCCATAGATTAAATCCGCGTTCGAGCAGATTTTAGCCACTGCTGCCACCACTTCGGAACTGATGCCTTTGCGTAAAAAGGCAATATCATCAACGCTGGTCTCATCGCTGAGGATGTACTCGCGCAGCTCGCTGATGCTCCAGTTTTTAATCCGCGCATAGGACGTTTCGTTGATGTCGTCCTGGATAATGCGCGTCACGCAGTCATCTTCATAAGCGATAACCGGGTTCATGCGGATATCCGCAACCGTCATCTCAGACAACACCTGTTTTGCCGCCACACGTTCCTGTGAACTGTGAGCAGACACGCCCGCCAGCACATCGCCGGAACGTAATTCGTTGGCTTTCGCCAGCACTTCTTTAACATCCTTGAACTGATAAACTTGCCCAAACAGCGTGGTTTTTAGTTTCATTGTGTCGATCCCTCAGGAAGGAAAGGCGAGTGATTTAATGGTTACCGGGACGACGGCTCCGCCAAACAACGGCAAACCAATGTCGATATAATCGCCAGTGCGGGTGACCACTTCGTCAATCACCGCAAGCTTGCGCTGCTCCATTTGTGGATACAGCAGCATCCCCAGCGCTTTGCCCAGATCCTGTTCCGCGACAACAATAAGCGGCTGCAGACCTGGGTTGCGTTGGGTAAAAATATTCACTGCATTGATGACCAACTGCACGGTGGCGTAGCTTGTGGAAAGCTCCGGTGGAATGGCAAGCGCGTAGCTGTCTTGCGTGGCATTAAGGTCCATTAGTGCCAGCCCCTGTTGCCAGTTTTCAGCCAGTCCGTCGTGCCCGACAGGATGAACAACCGGAATATTGCGCAGCGGTAATGTCAGCTCATCGAGCCAGATGGTGCTACCCGAAAGCGAGAGTGTATGTGCGCCAGCGCCAATTACGGTGGCACGAACGGTTTGATCGGGAACTTGTACCGGTAGCGAAGCAAATCCAGCATGGCGATGAATCGCCTGAGCCAGAAGCGGGCCAATATCACCAAAGATAAATGGCGTTTCTGGTGGCTGGCGGTAGCATTCCCCCACGCCTCCAGACAGCGTGATCACATCGGCAGGCTTTCCGGCGGGCAGCGCATCCGTCATTAACAGACGTTGCGACAGTGGTGAAATCTCGCCTGCGATAACTTCATAAAGCAGTTGTGCCATGCGGTCGGCAACGGTTTCAAGCTGTGCAGGCGTTAGTGTTTTTTTACCTTCACCGAACAGCTCATCGGCAATCCACTGCCCTGGGCGATGGAGGAAAGTGACGTTGCCTTGGGTGTCGGTTTCAAACAAGCGCCCACCCACATTCAGGCAAGCCGAGGCGACAACTTTACCGCCTTCGAACAGCACGTAGTTTGCCGTGCCGCCTCCGATATCAATATTCATCACCCGGTTTAACTGACGCTGCGATAACGCCTGCGCCCCGGAGCCGTAACCAGCAATGACCGACTCAAGATGCGGCCCTGCGGTGGCGACAACAAAATCGCCCAGTCGCTGGGCTAGCGCCATCACGGCAGGCCGCGCGTTGCGGGTTTTTGCTGTTTCGCCAGTAATAATAATTGCGCCAGAATCGATTGTTTCAGGTGCAATCCCCGCAGCCTGATACTGCGCAAGAATAAGGCTTAATAGCTCGTCCTCACGCAGATGGCCATCAACATCAACCGGGGTAAAGAACACCGGGCTTTGCCAGGTAATTTCACGTTTCACGAACTCATAGCGCGGCACCTGCGAAATAGCAGCCCGGTTCACCAGCGCAAGACAGGAGAAAATCACCTGTGTTGTCGTGGTACCGACATCAATACCCACGCTAATCAGTTCGCGGATTTTCACGATTGTGCCTCCACAGACGTAGCCACAACCTGAGCACTTTCTTCTTTAGGTACCAGCAGCATTGCGACACCAATCGCGGTCACGCCACCCACCAGCTTGCCGACAATCATCGGGAAGATCATCGGTGACATATTGGCCGCAGCAAAGCCCAGGTGGTCGCCCAGTGCAAAAGCAGCCGACACCGCAAACGCGCAGTTGATGACTTTGCCACGCGCATCCATATTCTTCATCATGCCGTACATCGGGATATTATTAGCGAGTGTCGCCACCATGCCACCCGCTGCAATATTGTTAATTTTCAGCAGATTGCCAACACGCATCAGTGGTTTATCAAACCAGCGAGTCAGCAGCAGTACCATTGGGTAAGCGCCCAGTAACACGCAAGAAATCGAACCAATCACTTCGATAGCACGCATCACTTCGCCGGGTTTATCACCCTCACTCATAAAGATGGGATCAAGGCCTGGGATCAGTGTCCAGCCTACAAGGAACTTCACCACTGCTGCCGCAAGGCCAACAGTAATAATCGCGACGAGAATTTTGGCGAAAATCTGGAAACCGTTAATCATTTTTTCGGGGATAAACTTCAACCCCAGTGCCACCAGAATTGCCACGATCAGAACCGGGATCATATTGAGCAAAATCAGGCTCATAGTGAATTCAATCGGCTGCCCGTTCACTTCTACGCCGGAATACATCGCCACCAGGCCACCGGCAATACAACCAATTGGGATCGTCACAATTCCCGCCAACACGCCCAGCGCCAGATAACGCCGGTCGGAAGGTTCAATAATGCCCAGTGCTACAGGGATCGAGAATACGATGGTTGGCCCCATCATTGAGCCAAGAATAAGCCCTGAATATAGCCAGGCTGCTACATCGCCCCCGGCCAGTTCTTTAGCGAGGAAGAAACCGCCCATATCACAAGCCAGCAGTGTTCCGGCGAACATCGAAGGGTTCGCGCCAAGCATTTCATAGACCGGGATAATCACCGGGCCAAGCAGGTACGCCAGAACCGGGGCCAGCGCAGTCATCCCGACCATCGCTAATCCCAGCGCGCCCATTGCCATGAAGCCCTCTTCAAACTGGCTGCCAGAACCGGAAATGCTTTTGCCGAGCTTGCCAAGCCCGATAAAACCAAGGATTTTTTCTGACCCGCCAAACTGAGTAAACACCCGGTCAACAGCAGCGATCAGCATAAAAATCATCATGATGTACATGATAACGTCGTTAATACCCATATCCCTTCTCCTTCGTCGCCTGCGGGCAGGCGGGTGTAATGTCCGTTCAGGCGTCCTGATACAGCGTGATAATTTGGGCTTCCGTCACAGTGCGTGGATTGGTGGTAATGCAAATGTCGCTCATGGCTGCGTGGGCAAAACCGGCAAAATCGGCATCACGCCCTCCAGCGGCGCGTAATCCGCTGCCAAGTTCAAGTTCATCAATCAGGTGTTCTACAAAAGCGATACTCTCGCTTGCCGCACAAGGTTTTCCCGTCAGCGCATGGCCAATTTCGCTATACGCTGTTTTGCAAACTAACTGATTAAACTTCATGACTGCGGGTAACATGATGGCGTTTGCCTTGCCATGTGGAATGTCGTATGCCGCGCCAATCTGGTGAGCTGTCGCGTGGCATAACCCTAGTCCCGCGTTAGAAAACGCCATTCCCGCCATGTAAGACGCAAGCATCATCGCTTCACGCGCCACCAAATCATGCCCCTGCCCAACAGCTTGCGGTAACGCCTGACAGATGCTGTTAATCGCGCGATAAGCAAGCCCACGAGTCAGCGGTGTACCATTACTTGCTACGTAGGCTTCAATGGCGTGGGTTAAGGCGTCGATTCCTGTTGCGGCGGTAATATGTGGCGGGACACCAAGCGTCAGACAAGCATCAATAATCGCTAAGTCTGGGATCAGCATGGCGTGAACCAGCACCTGTTTACGGTGAGTTTGTGCCGCAATAATCACCGCTACATTGGTGGCCTCCGATCCTGTTCCCGATGTAGTTGGAATAGCGATAAACGGCAGGCGGCGATTGAGGCGTGCTCCGCCGACAAGACTTTCCAGGGGGAGCTCAGGATTGGTAGCAATAACGGCGACTACTTTCGCCGCATCCAGAACGGAACCGCCACCTAGTGCGACAATGCCATCACACTGGCAACGGCTGATTTGTTCAACCGCCGCACCTATATCACTGTCGACAGGCTCACCCGGCGGGCAAGACCAGATTTCATATGCGATGCCGCTATGTTTCAGATTACGTTCCAGAACCTCAGTCATTCCAGCACGGTGCAACATGCCATCGACCATCACCAAAGGGCGATTAATACCGCGCTCGCGCAGCGCTTCACCACAACGCGCCACCGCCCCCGGTCCCATAAACGTGGCGGGCGGAACAGCAAACTCACGCACGTTGCGAGCATTCATCATGTCCAGCGCCTGATATAGCGCGGATTGCATTTCTTCACTGTGCATGAGCACCCTCCACTTGTGCCATGCCGCACACCGCGATGGCTAATGGCGTCATGAAAATGGAATGAGGGGGAAGCTGAACGGTGATACCTGGAAAACGTTGGCGGAATAACCCTGCAACACCCGGTTGCATACAAGACCCACCCGCCAGCCAGAGTTGTTCGACGTCGTAACCTTCAATGTGGCGAGCAACAATGTCTGCCATTTTTTCGTAAACCGGACGAACCACCGGCCAGAGGCTGCCGTCGCTACTGCGCTTCATTTTTTCGGCGTCTTCCAGTGCAATGCGTTGATTACCTGCGAGGGTGAGGGAAATATGATGCCCACCAGTCGCTTCATCCCCTGAGTAAATCACTTGCCCTTGTGACACCACAGCAATGCCGGTTGTGCCACCGCCAATATCCACCACGGCCGCTTTGTCGAGCTGCAACATATCGGCAACGGCTGTCGGTTCATCCAGCACACGGCTCACTTCAAGCCCCGCGGACTCCAGCACGTTGAGAGAAATTCGCGGGTCTGTTCCCGGCGGGAATGAGGTCGCAGCATGGCTAAACCGAAAGCCCAGTTGCTGCTCCAGCGTGTCGAGGTGGCGGCACACAATCTGCACCGCACCAAAGAAATCCCACACCACGCCGTCACGAACTACATCGGCCCAGTCAAGGCAAACGGCAACGGGCTGGCAGTCGTTATCGACAACCAGCGACACCACATCGCAAGTGCCAAGATCGATACCCAGCCACAGCGGTTGCTGTACCGTTTTCGGTTGCCCGTTACACAGCAAAGACGCGTTTCTTAAACGGTCGTTGAGCCAGGTCTGCTCGGTGCGTGCCATTACTGCCTCCTTAAACGATGCGGAATCCATCTACCAGTACGCAACGACGCAGGCGCACAAAGGTTCTGGCTGATGTCACACCCTCACCGGTTGGCGTGGTGATGGTCATGGAAGTCCAGCCCTCGCCACCCAATCCCAGTCCGGCAATACAAGGGCCGTTCTTGACGAAAATACTGGTGTCGATGGCGTTCGCCATGGCATTCATATTGTCGATATTGCGTGAGTGCATAGCGGCGGTGTGATGGCAACCACCTTCCAGTTTCACCGCAAGCGCAATGGCTTCGCTGACGTTTGCCACGCGGATCATCGGCAGCACTGGCATCATCATTTCTGTTACAGCAAACGGATGGCGCGCAGGGGTTTGTACCAGCAGCAAACGTGTTTCAGAGGCAACGTTGAGGTCGATAGCTGCGGCAATTTTGGTAGCATCACGCCCGACCCAGTCACGGCAGACTTGCCCTTTACCTTGTTCATCAATATTTTTCAGTAGCACTGGCAGCAGTTTTTCAGCCTGCGCGTCACTGAGTAAAACTGCGTGATTGCGCTGCATTTCTTCAAGCAGGGCGTCGGCCACGCTTTCCACCACAATCAGCACTTTCTCGTCAGCGCATATGATGTTGTTATCGAATGAAGCGCCCTGCACGATGGCTTTTGCTGCGCGAGGAATGTCGGCAGTTTCATCCACTACAACCGGTGGATTACCCGCACCCGCCGCAATCAAACGTTTGTTGGTGTGCTTACGTGCGGCATCTACTACCGCTTCACCGCCTGTCACCACCAATAAACCGATGCCGGGATATTTGAATAATCGCTGCGCGGTTTCGATATCAGGATTGAGCACCGTGACCAGTAAATTCGCTGGGCCGCCTGCCGCAACGATGGCATCGTTAAGCCAGGTGATAGTTTGCTGCGAGACTTTTTTTGCCGCCGGATGTGGTGCAAATACCACGCTATTTCCGGCTGAAATCATGCTGATGGCGTTGTTGATGACGGTCGCTGCAGGATTAGTAGAAGGTGTAACCGAGGCCACCACTCCCCACGGTGCATTCTCGATGAGTGTCAGGCCGTTATCACCCGTTAACACTTGAGGGATCAGGCACTCAACACCCGGAGTACCACGAGCCTGAGCAATATTCTTGGCGCATTTATCTGCAACACGGCCCATTCCGGTTTCCGCGACAGCCATTTCGGCAAGCTGTTGCGCATGTTGTTCGCCCGCCAGGCGAATTGCCGCAACGGCTTTCTGGCGCATCGCCACGCTGGTTAAGGCTTTTTGTGCGACACTGGCTGCCTGAACGGCGTCATCCAGTGAGGCAAAAACGCCTGTGCCGCAAGGTGGGGTAACAGGTTCTGGCGCTTTGTTAGCGGCCATTCCTGCCAGTACGGCTTTCACCACCTGCTCAATTTGTTGCCTGTCCATGTCGTTCAATCCTCACTATTTATGGAAGATGATTTCTCTGTCCATGACCACTTCATCGACAATGCCTATCACGCACATGTCGACCGGAGAGGCTTCACTATGGTGCGCACGGCGAGCGGAACTACCGCCCACCAGCAACACCCACTCGCCGTTTCCGGCACCAATGCTGTCGGTGGCTATTGCGCACTCGCCGCTCGGCTCACCCTGACGGTTAATCATCTCCACCATCAGCAACTTGTCGTGTTCAAGTCCGCTATGGCGGACTGTGCAAACGATTTGACCAATGACCATTGCCAGCTTCATGCTCGCCTCCGGACAAAATTCAGGTACAGCTATCCCGTGCCGCCCTGAGGCTGCCAGATGACTGAATTAAGGAAAGGTGACGTCCGGGGGTGACGTCACCGGCTATCAATCGATAGTCTTGTCGCTACCCAGGCCAATCGGGAACACTTCTTCCAAATCGCCATGTGGACGTGGGATGACGTGAACGGAAACCAATTCACCAATGCGTTGGGCTGCAGCAGCTCCGGCATCGGTTGCCGCTTTACAGGCCGCCACATCACCACGAACCATTGCTGTTACCAGCCCACCGCCGATTTGCTTTACTCCAACCAGTTTGACGCGAGCCGCTTTGACCATCGCATCCGATGCTTCAATCACTGCTACCAAACCTCTGGTTTCGATCAGTCCTAATGCTTCCATGATTTATTTCCTCTCACTCGGTTAAAAATCTAGTTTTATCCAGCTTCACTGTTTGCCCTCTCCCTGAGGGAGATGGTTGGGGTGAGGGTGGTTTGTGCCACCAGCACCAACTCAATAATTTCACGGGTACTGCATCCACGGGAAAGATCGTGCAAGGGCGCGCTTAACCCCTGAATCAACGGGCCGAGAGCGCGAAACCCTCCCAATCGTTGTGCAATCTTGTAGCCGATATTGCCTGCCCCAAGCGACGGGAATACCAACACATTCGCCTGCCCTGCCAGCACACTTTCAGGCGCTTTTTGCGCAGCAACCTGGGGAACGAATGCCGCATCGAATTGCAATTCACCATCCACACACAGTTCAGGTGCTCGTTCACGCACGATGTCTGTTGCCTGCTGAACGGTGGCGACACAAGGGTGCCTGGCACTGCCGTTGGTAGAAAATGACAACATGGCGACGCGAGCGGGTTGCCCGGTAATGGCCTGCCAGCTTTGTGCACTACTGATAGCAATATCAGCAAGCTGCACCGCGGTTGGTTGTGGTACTACGCTGCAGTCAGCAAATCCAAGAATCCGCTCCCCTTCGGGTGGCAGCATCAGAAACAGTGAGGAAAGCGTTTTAACGCCCGGTTGTAGTCCAATGACTTTTAACCCAGCACGCAAAACAGCTGCAGTTGATGAAATATTCCCCGCAATACACACATCAGCTTTCCCGGCTTTAACCATTGCGGCGGCAAACCAGAGAGGGTCACGCAAGCGTTCTGTTGCGTCATCCGGAGTTTTGTCACCCAGGCGCTGAGAAAGCTGCTGATGAAATTGCACCAGCCAGTCATGTGATGTTGCCGGATCAATAATATGTAACCCATCGAGCGGCAACCCCGCCGCGAGGGCGAAATGACGCAAGGCAAATGGATTGGCCAGGATGATGGGTTGTGCCAGGCCATGATGTTGCAGGTAATGCGCCGCTTCTATTACGCGAGCATCCTTCGCATCCGGGAAAACAACCCGGCGTGGCTGGTTTTGGGCCTGGTGGCGACAGCGATCAAGCAGCATGTTGGCCTCCTGCCAGGCGCCGTTGTAGCGCAGATGCATCCGGCCACTCTTTTTTCAGGCACAAGATCATCAGTACATAAACCGCACTCGAGAGGCGATTCAGCGCCTGCAACAAATCAGCTTTTTGTACGTGGTAATCCACACCGATAAACACTGTTGCGGCACAAATTTCGGTTTCGCGGATCTTGGTACGCAGAAGATTGAGCAATGCCACATCACGCCCGTGAGCGGCATCTGGCACCAGATGATCATGCCCCAGATATTTCAGCGGTTGATGAGATAACCGGTGTAAATCGTCAGCCGATAACCCAACGATTTGCTGTTCTGGTAGCGCCTGATCCAGAGCATCAGCACGCATGATATTCCCAAGCAAAGAGCGGATATCTGCAAGCCAAAGTGCCGCTGTTTTATCAAACTCAGTTTGTAGCCACACCGCAGTCGCAATGGTGCTATCAAGGCTTGCGCGAAACGCCAGACGAGGATCGTTTTTCGCCACAAACACCTGCGCATTGAGATGAGTTAGCGTGTCTGGTTTTTCCTTCACTTGCTGCTGGCACAACTCACAATGGGCTACCTGCGCTACTGCCTCACTCGTCAAGCCATGAACTGGCTGTAACTGCTCCTGCATTTCAACAAACAACCGTCCGTCGTCATCCTGGAATTTCACCAGTAAATGGCGAGCGTCAATCAACTCGCGGGCGGATGGCGTCATACGGCTGTCAGCAGGCAGACGAATTTCGCTCCCTTCGCTGAGGGTATGGTTTGCCCGCAGCCAGTCTTCGGTGATGAAGGTGCTCATACGCGCCTCGCCTTAGCATTCCTGCCAGTTGGCAGGCCAGGCAACATAAAGAAAACGAACGTGGCCTGGGGTGCCAAATTCAATACTGGAGCCTTTCGGGATAAACATCACATCCCCGGCTTTGCCGATAAGCGTTTCGCCTTCGTGGCGAATATGTAATTCCCCTTCCAGCACCATATCGATTTCGTCGTAATTCAGCGTCCAGGGGAAAAAGCCGTTTTCCCACTGCATAAAACCCGCGGCCATGCTGCTGCCATCTGCGCCTGTCACCAGATCAGTTAGCCCAACGCACGGCTCTTGCGCACCATCGAAACGACCAAACTTTACCGAGCTGCCATCAATGACTTTAATTCCGCCCTTGCCCGTGACCGCGTGGAAGCTGGGCTGCATTCCGCTGCCCGAGCGGGTTTTCTGCTCTTGCTCAACTTTATCGATGAGTTGTGCCATCAGGCTTTCCGTGAACTTACCTTCAGGTAACTGAGAGAGGATTTCTTCACGAATACGCTGACGTTCAGAACGAGGCGGCGTATGGTCTGCTGCCACCGGGCCTGCATCCTCTTCGACTAAGGTTATCTCGAGTTGGTCGGCAACCACGCGGGCTTCGGGCGTGACAATCGATTCTTTTAGCACGAAAGCGATAGTTTTAAGGCCACGAGTCTGGGCTTCACGAACATCGTTTGCAGTAATCAGCTTTTTCATTGAACAGGTTCCTTCAGGCCTGCGACTTCGGCCAGATAATCCTCAAGTTGCCTGACGCTCTCAGCATCCAGGCTGTTCAGTGCAAATATTGGCGACGTAAATCCTGAGTCAATTAGCATCGCCTGCGTTTGGGCAATATTTGCATCGGGCAAATCAATTTTGCTTATTACCGCAACCTGTTGCAGGTGCGGGTAAATATCCAATAAACCGGCGGGAATACGGCATTGCGAATCATTGGCAGCATGGACATATATCAATAAATCCGCATCAATCAGGGTATTTATTAATGCACAATATAAACGAGGGTGGCTGATAAATTCCCCCGGCGTATCAATATTCCCTGCATCGCTAAATTCAACCGCCTGAGTTTTTCGCGCCAGTGAATAATTTCCCTGTAATGCGTTAAACAACGTTGTTTTTCCCGCGCCCACGGTGCCGACAAAAACGATGCGTTTCATCAGACCTAGCTCCGCGTCATGGTACAGACGGTATAGTTAAGAATGCTGCTCAGGCCGGTAATCGTTTGTTGTAACGCTTCTTCTACCGACCCGACCGAACCGTAAACCACCAGTGCGCCGCTAAATCTGTCCAGAAAACCTATTTGTACGCTGGCAGCTTTCGTGGCGAGATCACCCGCTATCATTGCCGTTTCACCGGGAGTCAGCGTCATAATGCCAATGGCTTCAGCGCCGGGCACACCTATTTTCTTTGCCAGTTCTTCGCCTGGGTGGGCAATTAAATGCGCCAGTGTTACCTGTTTTCCAGGAACAAATTCCTGAATAATGCGTTCCTTTTCCATTGCGCCTCCTGAAGAATTACCTCCATGCTGACAATAAACCGCAAAAGGGAATAACAAATTTCGGCAACTAATGGGGAAAGGTGAAGTGGATCACTCAATAAATACAGAAAAGCACGATTATTCATTTCAGGATGTAAATAAAAAGCGGCGGGATAATATCCCACCGCCATTATTATTTATTTTTGAATAATTCCTGATTCAGGCTATTTATCACACCACCGCGGTTGTTAAGCGCGATGTGCAACAAAGCCGCCCTTGCTCGTCGCTGATTTCGATTTGCCAGACCTGGTGCCTACGCCCAACATGCACTGCAGTACAAACACCGCGCACGATACCTTCACGCGCGGAACGCAGATGGTTGGCATTAACCTCAAGCCCGACAATTTTCTGCTCGCCTTCGGTACACAAGTACCCGGCCACAGAACCGAGTGTTTCAGCTAACACCACCGACGCACCGCCGTGCAACAGGCCAAATGGCTGGCGAGTGCGGTTATCAACCGGCATAGTGGCTTCCAGCTCGGTTTCTGTGATGCGGGTAAATACGATACCCACATGCTCCACCATATTGTCAGCGCCCATTTTATTAAGCGCATCCAGGTTTACTTCACGTCGCCAGATCATCCCATAATCTCCAGTAGTGCCTGTAGCGGATGGCGAACACCGTTGCCTTCCACACGTTTGACCTGGCTGCGGCAGGAATAGCCGGTTGCCAGGCAGCGTTGGCGCGGCAGGCGCTGCATTGCCTGGTGCCACGAAAGCTCGTAAATCCCCAGTGAGTTAGCATGGTTTTTAACTTCATGCCCGTAGGTTCCCGCCATGCCGCAACAGCCGACGCTGACGTTTTCAAGTTTTGCGCCCAGGCGCGCAAATATTGCCGCCCACTGGTTTGGCGCAGTGGGTAGTGCTGTGACTTCGGTACAGTGACCAAACAGATACCACGACTCACCACCAACGCTTGTCATTTCACGGTTTTCCAACACAGCAGGCAACCATTCATGCACCAGTTGAACGTGGAAATCACCGCGTTCTTCACCGAGCGTCTGCTTATATTCGTCGCGATAGCAGAGAACCAGAGCCGGGTCGACCCCCACCATTGGCATTCCCAATTTCGCAATGCGGTTGAGAAAGTCCGACGTTTTACGCGCGGTGCGAGCGAATTTTTGCAGGAAGCCTTTGATGTGTTGCGCTTTGCCGTTGGGTGAGAATGGCAGAACGACCGGCTCGTATCCCAGCTTTGTCACCAGGCGCACAAAATCCGCCACCACTTGCGCATCGTAGTAACTAGTGAACGGGTCCTGCACCACCAGCACCGTTTTAGCTTTCTGCTCAGCACTGTAGCTCTCAAGCTGCTCAAGTGTGGTATTTGCTGAAGTGTGCCCTACTAACTGCTGCTGCAACGATGGCGTCGAGAGCATTGGGAGATCGATCATGCCGATATGTTTGGCAGATAGACTACGTACCCACGGCTGACTCATAAAGAAGTTGAAGGTCTTTGGCGCACGCGCCATTAACGGTGCATAGCTTTCGACGGTTGCCACCAAATGGTCACGCATTGGGCGCAGATAGCGGGTGTGATAGAGCTGCAAGAAGCGAGAGCGGAATTCCGGCACGTCGATTTTAATTGGGCATTGCGTTGAACACGCTTTGCAGGCCAGACAACCCGACATCGCCTCTTTCACTTCATGAGAGAAATCATATTCGCCTTTACGAGCATGCCAGGTATTGCGTGTACGTTCGATAAGCGTACGCAGGCTGGCGCGTTTTTCCGGCATCTGTTTTTCGAGTGCATCCGGGTCAACGCCACGATCGGCAAGCAAACGCAGCCATTCACGTGTTAACGTCGCCCGCCCTTTTGGCGAGTGAATACGGTTGCTGGTAATTTTCATCGACGGGCACATCGGGCTTTTCACATCGAAGTTAAAGCACAGACCATTGCCGTTACACTCCATTGCACCGCGCCATGAGGTGCGCACCGCAATCGGGATTTGCCTGTCGAAAGTACCGCGCTTCACCGCATCGACCTGCATCATTGGGTCATCCACACCTAACGGCGGGCAGATTTTCCCAGGGTTCAGGCGGTTGTCGGGGTCGAATACCGCTTTGATGCGACGCAGTTCTTCATATAACGTTTCGCCAAAGAATGCCGGGCTGTATTCGGCACGGAAACCTTTACCGTGTTCGCCCCACAATAAACCGCCATATTTCGCGGTGAGCGCAACCACATCGTCAGAAATGCGCTTCATCAGCACTTCCTGATGAGGATCGGTCATATCCAGCGCCGGACGCACGTGTAAAACGCCCGCATCGACGTGGCCGAACATGCCGTAACTCAGGTTATGGCTATCAAGCAACGCGCGGAACTCAGTGATGTAATCAGCCAGATGTTGCGGCGGTACACAGGTATCTTCCGCAAACGGGATAGGTTTCGCCTGCCCTTTCGCATTACCCAGCAGGCCAACGGCTTTTTTGCGCATGTTATAAATGCGCTCGATACCAGCCAATTCGGTACAAACCTGCCAGCCGATAACGCCACCTTCGCCTTGTGAAATCAGCGAATCGAGACGCTCACATAGTGACGCAACCTGGTCTTCGATGAGCGCCAGGTCATCACCCGCAAACTCCACGATATTCAGACCCAGCATCTCTTTGCCTGGAACGTCGGTGATTAATTCACTGACCGAATGCCAGACGATATCCTCACGCGCCAGGTTCAGGACTTTTGAATCGACGGTTTCGACGGAGAGCGCACGGGCTTCTACCATAAACGGCGCGTTGCGTAGCGCGGAGTCGAAGGAGTCGTACTTGATATTCACCAGGCGGCGCACTTTTGGCAGACGCGTGATATCCAGTTTCGCCTCGGTAATAAACGCCAACGTGCCTTCTGAGCCGCAAAGAATGCGTGTCAGGTCGAACTGCGAAAGGTCGTCGTTGAAGACGTGGCGCAGATCGTAGCCGGTCAGGAAGCGGTTAAGTTTCGGAAATTTATCGATAATCAACTGACGATGTTCGCGGCAACGCCCAAGCACCGTGTTATAAATTCTGCCGGTTGGGCTTTCGTCGCGCCCCATTTCTTCAGCAAGCATTGTCGCCATCGGGTGCGTGTCGAGAATATCGCCGCCCAACAACACAGCACGAACGCCCATAACGTGGTCAGACGTTTTGCCGTAAACCAACGAACCTTGCCCTGAAGCATCGGTATTTATCATCCCGCCGAGCGTGGCGCGGTTACTGGTAGAAAGTTCCGGTGCAAAAAAATAGCCGTACGGCTTCAGGTATTGGTTGAGCTGATCTTTAATCACACCTGCTTCGACCCGCACCCAACCCTGCTCGGGGTTAATTTCAATGATGCGATTCATATAGCGCGACATGTCGACAACGATGCCTTTATTCAAGGACTGACCGTTAGTGCCGGTGCCGCCGCCACGTGGTGTAAAGACCAGTGTTTTGAAGCGTTCCTCAGAGGCCAATCTGGCAAGTAATGCCACGTCTGCCGTAGAACGAGGGAATAACACCGCATCTGGCAACAGTTGATAAATACTGTTGTCAGTGGCCATGGTGAGCCTGTCAGCGTAGCTGGTGGCGGTATCGCCGGTAAAACCTTGTTGTTCCAGTGCCTGCAAAAAATTGAGCACCAATTGAACAAGACCTGGTGCCTGAGAAATTTGTGGGATCATTAGTGGGTCGACCCTGCCTGACGTTATAAGTTGTGAGTTATCGTTTGCGTTTAATAATTCTAATACCCTAAATAATTCTAGTTGCAGGCAGGCGACAAGGCCGTAAGTCCCCAGGAGCATAGATTGCTATGTGACTGGGGCGCACGGGTGTAGTCAACACACCTGCGGCTCGAATTATGACGGGCATTCGTTTTTAACACATTTTATTCAGACATTCCCGTCTGTTTTGTCCCTGTCCAAAATCGAGGAAATACATCATCATTAACACATCCGCTTCGCGGTTTTAACGTGGCGTTTTGCCCGTTATCAGTAATTAAGGGATTTTATCTATGGTTAAAGTGAGTCAGCCAAAGGATCTGCTACAAATCCTGCTGTCGGTGTTGTTTATCTCGGTGATGATCATCGCCTGTTTGTGGATAGTGCGCCCATTTGTTCTTGGTTTTGCCTGGGCAGGTACAATCGTGCTCGCCACCTGGCCACTGATGCTCAAAGTTCAGAAATTATTGTGGGGAAAACGCTCACTCGCCGTTCTGGTTATGACGCTATTGCTGTTGATGTTGTTTGTTATTCCGGTGGCGTTGTTGGTGAACAGCCTGGTAGATAACAGCGGCCCGGTTATTGATTGGGCTACCAAAGGCAATATGGAGTTACCGAAATTTGAGTGGCTTAATACCATTCCGCTTATTGGCGACAAACTCTACGCAGGCTGGAATACACTGGTCGAGAGTGGTGGCAGTGCCATTATGGCGAAAGTGCGTCCATATATCGGCACCACAACAACCTGGTTCCTGGGCCAGGCGATACACGTAGGTAGTTTCCTGATGCATTGCGGCCTGATGCTGCTGTTTAGTGTGCTGCTGTATGCGAAAGGTGAAACGCTGGGCAATGGGATTCGCCACTTTGCATTCCGCCTCGCGGGAACGCGTGGTGATGCGGCTGTATTACTTGCAGGGCAAGCGATTCGCGCTGTAGCACTTGGTGTAGTTGTCACCGCACTGGTTCAGTCGGTTTTAGGTGGCGTGGGGCTTGCCATCTCCGGTATCCCAAATGCGACACTGCTAACCGTAGTGATGATGTTATGTTGCCTGGTGCAAATCGGCCCATTGCTGGTGTTGGTGCCTTCAATTGCCTGGTTGTACTGGACCGGTGATAACACCTGGGGCACGGTGCTGCTGGTATGGAGTTGCGTAGTCGGCACGATGGATAACTTTATTCGTCCGGTACTGATTCGTATGGGTGCGGACTTGCCGATGATCCTGATTCTTTCTGGCGTTATCGGTGGATTGATTGCCTTTGGCATGATTGGCCTGTTTATCGGGCCGGTTCTGCTGGCAGTCTCTTACCGTTTGATTTCGGTATGGATGCACGAGGCACCAGCGCCTCAGGATGATCCGAATGAAGTCGTGGAAGTCCTTGAAGAGCACGAATAAGTACACCATCTAAAACGAATGTTGCTCCTACAGTTGTAGGAGCAACATAACCAAACTGATTAACACTACTTATCAATTCCAGGCTTGAACCCCTCTCCAGAACTCCTTGATGCATCAAACATCCCGTAATGTGACCCCAACCGTTTACTTTCTATTAACTATTGAGACGAATCCGAGTGACGCTCCAGGATGAGATGCCTACTATTACTTCACGGCTATGAATCAACACATTGATTTATAAGCATGGAAAT
The DNA here is from genome assembly GCF_021282435.1 of Buttiauxella cochleicola. NCBI lineage: Bacteria > Pseudomonadati > Pseudomonadota > Gammaproteobacteria > Enterobacterales > Enterobacteriaceae > Buttiauxella > Buttiauxella cochleicola. The sequence goes on from NZ_JAJSOT010000001.1 coordinate 989,787, forward strand.
CCCCTGAGTGAAACAACGAATTGCTGTGTGTAGTCTTTGCCCATCTCAACGATGGGCTTTTTTTTTGGGCTACCCTGCATGCCAGATGTCATAAAAAAAGACCCATTATGAACAAGGTAATGCCGTTCACTTAACGCTTGAAGACTTCAATGCTGCCATATATGCGATGAGCCCTATCAGCTTCAGATGGGTAGTTTCTGCCGCTGGCGCGGCCAGAATTGATAGGGGGATTACAGAGTATTACTGACGCGAGGGGTACCGGGAGAGGATAAATCTGCAATCATCTGGCCGCCAGAGCCAGCGGAAAGTCTTTATCTATAGCGCTAAAAACATACCGGGCATTGCCACATTGATGCAACAACACCTGGTAAGTAGCCAATTATGTCCATCTCGCTTTCTGTACGGCGAGCACTTCTACTGGTATTTCCCTGGAAAGAATCAAACCCTAATGGCAGTGAATAATTGGGTGAGTTAACTACCTGATATTTTTGGTCTGCTGCCCTTTATATAGAAATATTTTGTATGTTATGTGCTGAACTATCTTATTAAAGAGAATTGATGGTTTAAGGCCCTATTTGCAAGTCTAATTTAATATGGTTAAATGATGGTTTAGGGAACTCGGGTTAATAGCCCTTCAATGGAATTGAACCATGAAACTAATATTGACTATAATTATGATTACTACCCTCTCTGGTTGTATTACTGGATATTCAGCAGACAGGGAGAAGCTTTTAGCTATTTCTCCGTGGGGAATAACAGAGATAATGTGATTTGTGTTAGCTCAATCAGGTACGAAATTTACGGTTTACTTCACGGAAGTGTCGTTGTAGCGTAAATTATTAAATATTATGGTCAACTATAACTGGCCATAATATTTGAGCTTCAGGAGTCGATGTATCTCTTCGTTTGGCTGTAATCAACGGTTATCTTCATGTACTTAAGCCCAGTCCCGGTTCATTCAAATACTGGTCGCGCAGAGTAGTTACAGTTAAACCCCATGACTTGATCGGATATGACCACCGGTGTCAGCAGACAGGCTTTATCTGCAGACACCGTCACAATTAAAAACCTTTAATCCTTCAATCCCTCTGCAGCAATAGCACCGCCGCATGCAAGAGCTGGTTGTGGCTAGCTGCTCGTTTTCATTAAAATCAGCTTTGATTCATCGCCCTATTTTTAGATTGGCTTAGACATCACTTAACGCGAATCAAGTCCAATAGTAAACCGTTCGGAAGTGAAAACGGGATTGTGACTGCATTTAGGAAAACCGAAGGAACTCTGCTTACAGTTCTGTTTCCTTGAATCGGAGACCCGAATTATCGGGCCTCCATTCCTTAAGTGAACGACATTACTCAAGAACAAGGAGCCTTTATAGACTTTTGGCGGATGACTCCACCCTATAAAGAACTCTATTTATTGGTTTCTGCGAGACTTAACCAGGTTTGCACCACCGTGTCCGGGTTCAGGGAAAGACTATCAATCCCTTCTTCCATCAACCAGGCTGCAAAATCTTCATGGTCGGATGGACCCTGACCACAAATTCCCACATATTTGCCCTGTTTCTTCGCCGCTTTAATTGCCATCGATAGCAGTGCTTTCACTGCGTCGTTGCGCTCGTCAAACAGTTCAGAAACCACACCGGAGTCGCGGTCCAGCCCCAACGCCAGCTGAGTCATATCGTTTGAACCAATGGAGAAACCATCAAAATATTGCAGGAACTCATCTGCCAGCAAGGCGTTAGATGGGATCTCACACATCATGATAATTTTCAGCCCGTTCTCACCGCGTTTCAAACCCTGACGTTCCAGCTCTTCCACCACTGCTTTGGCCTGCGCAACAGTTCGTACGAACGGCACCATCACTTCGACGTTAGTCAGGCCCATGTCGTTACGTACCCGTTTCATTGCAGCACATTCCAGCGCGAAACAGTCGCGGAAGCTGTCAGCCACGTAACGGCCTGCGCCACGGAAACCGAGCATCGGGTTTTCTTCATGCGGCTCGTAACGCTCGCCGCCCACCAGGTTGGCGTATTCGTTAGATTTAAAATCAGAGAGACGCACGATAACGCGCTTCGGCCAGAATGCCGCACCGAGTGTCGCAATCCCTTCCGTCAGGCGAGCGACGTAAAACTCAACCGGATCGTCATAACCTTTCATCATCTCGCGGATTTCTTTTTGCAACGCAGGCTCTTGCTGGTCGAACTCCAGCAACGCACGCGGATGCACGCCAATCATACGGTTGATGATGAACTCCAGACGCGCCAGTCCCACGCCTTCGTTCGGCAGGCAGGCAAAATCAAATGCACGATCCGGGTTACCAACGTTCATCATGATTTTCAGCGGCAGATCCGGCATGGTATCTACCGTGGAACTGTTGATGCTGAAATCCAGTAGTTCCTGGTAAACATAACCGGTGTCCCCTTCGGCGCAGGAAACCGTAACGTTCTGGTCATCCGTCATGCGTTCAGTGGCATCGCCACAACCCACAACAGCAGGAATCCCCAGTTCACGAGCGATAATCGCCGCGTGACAAGTACGGCCGCCACGGTTGGTGACAATTGCCGCCGCCTTTTTCATGATCGGTTCCCAGTCCGGGTCGGTCATATCGGTGACTAAAACGTCGCCTGGCTGAATGAGGTTCATCTCGCTAATGTCATGAATCACTTTAACCGGGCCCGCACCGATGCGATGACCGATAGCGCGTCCTTCAGCAATGATTTTGCCTTGAGAATGCAGCTGGTAACGCTCCATCACCTGACCCTGAGAACGCACGGTTTCCGGGCGAGCCTGGACAATAAACAACTTGCCAGTGTGCCCATCTTTGGCCCATTCGATATCCATCGGGCGGCCATAGTGTTTCTCAATTTGTACAGCCTGCTTCGCCAGTTCCTGCACTTCTTCCGGCGTGATAGAGAATTTATCGCGGTCAGCTTGCGGCACATCTTCGATACGCACCTGCTTGCCATGCTCCTGGCTTGGAGCATAAACCATACGGATTTTTTTCGAGCCCATATTGCGGCGCACAATCGATGGTTTACCGGCAGCTAAAGTTGGTTTGTGAACGTAGAATTCATCAGGGTTAACGGCACCCTGCACCACCATTTCACCCAGACCATAGGCGGAGGTGATAAACACCACCTGGTCAAAACCAGATTCAGTGTCGATGGAGAAGAGCACGCCAGAGGATGCAAGGTCTGAACGAACCATGCGCTGGACGCCAGCCGAGAGCGCAACACCACGGTGATCATAACCCTGGTGGACGCGATACGAGATAGCACGGTCGTTGAACAGGGAAGCAAATACATGCTTCACGGCAATCAATACCGCGTCATAACCTTGTACGTTGAGGAAAGTTTCTTGTTGTCCGGCAAACGACGCATCTGGCATATCTTCAGCTGTTGCAGAAGAACGCACGGCAAAAGAAGCATCAGCATCGTCTGAGGAAAGCTGTTCGTAAGCATCATGAATGGCTTTTTCAAGCTCAGGCTGGAATGGTGTATCGATTATCCATTGGCGGATTTGCGCACCGGCTTTTGCAAGCTCAGTCACATCGTCAATATCCGTTTTGTCCAGCAATTCATAGATACGCTGGTTAACACCACTCTGATCAAGAAACAGGTTAAATGCCTCGGCCGTGGTGGCAAAACCATTCGGCACGGAAACACCCATACCGGAAAGGTTAGTAATCATTTCACCCAGAGAGGCATTTTTGCCCCCGACCCTGTCTACATCATTCATGCCGAGTTGGTTGTACCAAAGCACCAGCGGTGACGAGTTGGACATCGAAACAATCCTTTTGTGATATATAAATGAGAATTACATTACATCCCTTTTAGATTGGCATAATTAGATGAGGGAATAAAACAGGTGAATCGTTCAAGCAAAATAAAAATTTGAATTTTTCAGATATATTTACATTTTATCTAACTTGTTGATTCTTAATTTAATCCCTATATTAATAAAGGTTTATCAAGAAAGTAAAAATGAACCGTACATTTCATTAAAAATAAAAACTACGTTTCAGTTTTAAAAATGAAATGAGATTGATCCAGGATGGAAGGTTTTAATTTATGCTTCAGCCTATGTGAAACATTTCAGGAATAAAAAATGGATAACTCAGCAGACAGGCAAGTTTTTTATATTTCCGATGGCACCGCGATCACCGCCGAAGTCCTTGGACATGCGGTTATGTCTCAGTTTCCTGTTGCCATTAACAGCATCACGCTGCCGTTTGTTGAAAACGAAAGCCGGGCCAATGCGGTGAAAGAACAAATCAATGCCATTTATCAACAATCTGGCGTGCGTCCATTAGTGTTCTACTCCATCGTTTTACCAGAAATTCGCGATATTATTTTGCAAAGTGAAGGTTTTTGTCAGGATATCGTGCAAGCGCTGGTTGCGCCTTTACAGCAGGAATTAAAGCTGGAACCGACGCCGATTGCTCACCGAACTCACGGTCTTAATCCGGGCAATTTAATCAAATATGATGCGCGTATTGCCGCCATTGACTACACACTCGCGCATGATGACGGCATTTCAATGCGCAATCTCGATCAAGCACAAGTTATCTTGCTTGGCGTATCGCGCTGTGGCAAAACCCCAACCAGTTTGTACCTTGCGATGCAGTTTGGTATTCGAGCGGCAAACTACCCGTTTATTGCCGATGATATGGATAACATTCAGCTGCCAGCAGTGTTGAAACCTTTACAACATAAGCTCTTTGGTTTGACTATCAACCCAGAACGTCTTGCGGCAATTCGTGAAGAGCGCCGTGAAAACAGCCGTTATGCGTCGATGCGCCAATGCCGCCTGGAAGTGGCTGAGGTTGAAGCCCTATTTCGTAAAAATCAGATTCGCTATCTCAACAGTACCAATTACTCGGTTGAAGAGATGGCGACCAAGATCCTCGATATCATGGGCTTAAATCGTCGCATGTACTAACAAACTAGTGCAAAGGTGCAATTTTGTATGGTAGGGTGTACAGAATCTGGTGGTAACGATTCAGTTCTACGGTTGAATTCAACATAAATTGGTTTATCGTGACTGCCATCACTTCCCGGTACTCCTGCCGAGCTGAAGACAAAATTTCTGAGACACCCAATGAATAAAACAGATGAATTGCGCACAGCGCGCATCGATAGTCTGGTAACACCTGCGGAACTCGCACAGCGTCTGGCTGTATCCCAGGAAGTTGCACAAAACGTAACGGCTTCCCGTCGTCGCATCGAAAAAATTCTTAATGGCGAAGACAATCGCCTACTAGTGATTGTTGGCCCTTGCTCAATCCATGATCTGGATGCGGCAATGGATTACGCCCGTCGATTGCAGACTGCGCGTGAGAAACACCAGCATCGCCTTGAAATCGTAATGCGTACCTATTTCGAAAAACCGCGCACGGTAGTCGGCTGGAAGGGTTTGATCTCCGATCCCGATTTAAACGGTAGTTACCGCGTAAACCACGGTATCGAGCAGGCGCGCCGCCTGTTGCTGCAAGTGAATGAACTCGGCGTGCCAACGGCGACCGAATTCCTCGATATGGTGATCGGGCAGTATATTGCCGATTTGATTAGCTGGGGTGCGATTGGCGCACGTACCACCGAAAGCCAGATCCACCGTGAAATGGCATCTGCCCTTTCATGCCCGGTCGGTTTCAAAAATGGCACCGACGGCAACACGCGTATTGCAGTTGATGCCATTCGGGCCGCCCGCGCCAGCCATATGTTCCTTTCGCCTGACAAACACGGCCAGATGACCATTTACCAAACCAGCGGCAACCCGTACGGCCATATCATCATGCGCGGTGGCAAACAGCCGAACTACCACGCAGCCGACATCGCCGCGGCGTGTGACAGCCTGCATGAGTTTGATTTGCCAGAACAACTAGTGATCGACTTCAGCCATGGTAATTGCCAGAAGCAGCACCGTCGCCAGCTCGAAGTTTGCGAAGATGTCTGTAACCAAATTCGCAACGGTTCGCGGGCGATTGCAGGCATTATGGCTGAAAGTTTCATTCGTGAAGGCACACAGAAAATTGTTGCCGGGCAGCCACTGGTGTACGGACAATCAATTACCGACCCTTGCCTGAACTGGGAAGACACCGAAACGCTGCTCGATATGCTGGCAGACGCAACGGATAGCCGTTTCTAAATTTTCGGTGGATGACGATCATCCGCACTATAACCGCATTTCCCAGGTCGGATTAGCGTAAGCGACATCCGACCCTTTCCCCTCTTCCGCTCAAAATTGATCCATTCACAAATTTCTTACAAATAACACTTGATGATGAAACATAGTTTATTGATAATGATTATCATTGTTACATTGATTGTCATTTGTAAACAGAGTGAAACATGGATAAAGCATTCACCCCTACGAATCCGCAATCTGCGGCTGGCCCACGTCAGATAGACAGCAAGCTTTTGCTCGGCCCTGACGGACGAGTGGTTATTGTTCACGAAGGCCAGCAATATCAGTTAAGACAAACTCAGGCCGGGAAGTTAATCCTGACCAAATAAATTCCCTTCATACTTCAAGTTGTAGGTGCGTTGGCGACTCGCCTTCCTACAACTCGAATTATTGAGGGGAATAGAACCTAAATACAACCCAAATTATTTCTCCGAAATAGTTCGAGTTGCATCGCGGCGACAAGTGAACGAATCCCGATGAGCTTACATAAGTAAGTGATTCGGGTGAGTGACGCAGCCAACAAAGATGCGGCTTGAAATATGAAGGAGAAACGCAAGCCACCCAGGTTTTTCATCATCCCAGGCAGCCAGCGCTTTTAAATTTTCTTATGGAGATTTGCGCATGCCTGCTTTACACACAGTCGGCTTCCGTCTGTCATTACTGACTGTTGCGGTTTTTTCTGCCCTGCCCGCTTTCGCGAAAGACGATCAAATGACCGTGGTGGCCACTGGCAACCAACGCAGCACATTTGAAGCACCAATGATGGTTACCGTTATTGATGCCAATACCCCTGAAAGCCAAACTTCATCATCTGCCGCTGACATGCTGCGCCGGGTGCCCGGGATCACTCTTTCCGGCACCGGCCGCACCAATGGTCAGGACGTCAGCATGCGCGGTTACGATCGCCGTGGCGTGTTGATGCTGGTTGATGGCGTACGCCAGGGCACGGACACCGGGCATCTCAACAGCACGTTTCTTGATCCGGCTTTAATCAAGCGTATCGAAGTGGTGCGCGGCCCGGCAGCTCTGCTGTACGGCAGCGGCGCACTCGGCGGTGTGATTTCTTACGAAACCGCAGATGCCAGCGATTTGCTGTATGAAGGCCAGAACAGTGGTTTCCGCGTGTTTGGTAGCGGTGCGACGGGCGATCACAGTGTCGGAATGGGTGCCAGCGCCTTTGGCCGCACGGATAACCTTGATGGCCTGGTTGCGTGGTCGAGCCGCGACCGTGGCGACATCCGCCAGAGCGACGGCGAAACCGCGCCAAACGATGAAAACATCGGTAACTTCTTGACTAAAGGCACCTGGTATATCGACCCGGCGCAGTCACTGGCAGGCTCTCTGCGTTATTACAATAACGCCGCACAGGAGCCTAAAAACCCACAGACGACTAACGCTGACTCAAGCAACCCGATGGTTGACCGCTCAACCATTCAGCGCGACGCACAGCTGAAATACCACATTGGGCCGGACCAAAGCGATTGGCTAAATGCCAATGCTACCGCCTACTGGTCTGAAGCGCGTATCAACGCGCAGGGCCAAACTGATGGTGCTGAGTTCCGCAAGCAAACCACCACTGGTGGAAAAGTCGAAAACCGCAGCCGTGTATTTACCGACAGTTTCGCCGCCCACCTGCTGACTTACGGCGGTGAGTATTATCGCCAGGATCAAAAACCTGGCGGCAACACCACGGGCTTCCCACAGGCCAACATCGACTTCGGCTCCGGCTGGTTGCAGGATGAAATCACCCTGCGCGACCTGCCTGTCTCCCTGTTAGCCGGCACACGCTATGACAATTACAGCGGCAGCAGCGACGGCTATGACGACGTGAACGCCGATAAATGGTCATCGCGTGGCGCACTGTCCATTACGCCAACCGAATGGTTGATGCTGTTTGGATCTTATGCGCAGGCGTTCCGCGCCCCAACCATGGGCGAAATGTATAACGATGCGAAACACTTCTCTATCGGCACTCGTTACACCAACTATTGGGTTCCGAACCCGAATCTGCGCCCGGAAACTAACGAAACGCAGGAATACGGCTTTGGCTTACGCTTCGACGATTTAATGCTGGCTGAAGACGGCCTAGAATTTAAAGCCAGCTACTTCGATACCAAAGCAAAAGACTACATTTCTACCACCGTCGATTTCGCCAAAGCGACCACCATGTCCTATAACGTTCCTGATGCCAAAATCTGGGGTTGGGATATGACGGCGAAATACACCAGTGCGTGGTTCAGTTTAGATCTGGCCTACAACCGCACCCGTGGTAAAGACACCGATACCGGTGACTGGATTTCAAGCCTGAACCCAGACACTGTCACCAGCATACTGGATGTGCCTGTCGCACAAAGTGGCTTCTCCGTGGGCTGGGTTGGCACCTTCGCCGAGCGCTCAACTCATATCAGCAGCAGCTACAGCACGCAGCCGGGTTACGGTGTAAACGATTTCTATATCAGCTATACAGGCCAGCAGCAGTTGCGCGGGCTCACCACTTCCCTGGTACTGGGTAACGCCTTTGATAAGGAATACTGGTCGCCACAGGGGCTCCCACAAGATGGCCGTAACGGCAAAATCTTCGTTAGTTATCAATGGTAAGGAAGCAATATGACTCAGCGTTATGAAAACTGGTTGCAGCTCAAACAACAGCACCCTAAAAAATATGCTCGCGACATCGCTCGTCTGATGAACATCAGCGAGGCCGAACTGACTCATGCACGTGTAGGGCATGATGCATGGCGCTTAAAAGGTGAAGTTCGCGACATTCTCGCCTCCCTTGAAAACGTCGGCGAAATCAAGTCCATTTGCCGTAACGAATATGCGGTGCATGAACAAGTTGGACGTTTTGAGAACCAACAACTTCATGGCCATGCAGGGTTGGTTCTTAACCCCCGCGCGCTGGATTTGCGTCTATTTCTGAACCAATGGGCTTTCGCTTTCCACATCCGTGAAGAAACCGCACGCGGTGAGCGCCAGAGCATTCAGTTTTTTGACCATCAGGGTGATGCGCTGCTGAAGGTGTATACCACCGACAACACCGATTTCGCTGCCTGGGGCGATATGCTGGCGAAGTTTATTTATGCCGATAACCCGGAGCTTGAGCTGCAAGCAGCAGCAGAAAGCGTGATGACACCTGCGGTAGATGGCCAACAGGTTGACTCCGAATGGCGCAGCCTGCGTGACGTGCATCAGTTCTTTGGTCTGCTCAAACGCCACCAGCTAACACGCCAGCAGGCATTTCGCCTTGTCGCTGAAGACCTGGCCTGCCAGGTTGATAACAGCGCACTGGCACAGCTGTTAGCTCAGGCGAAACAGGATCAAAATGAAATTATGATCTTCGTCGGCAACCAGGGCACCGTGCAGATTTTCACTGGCAAGGTGGAAAAAGTTGTGCCAATGGATAACTGGATCAATATCTTCAACCCTCAGTTCACCTTGCACTTGATGGGCGACACCATCGCGGAAAGCTGGGTGACGCGTAAACCAAGCGGCGATGGCTTCGTGACAAGCCTGGAACTGTTTGCGGCTGACGGCACGCAAATCGCGCAGCTTTACGGGCAACGTACAGAAGGCGAACCTGAGCAGCAGCAGTGGCGCTCACAACTGGAAGCATTGGTAAGCAAAGGGCTGGCCGCATGAAACGCTGGTTAATTGCCCTGCTTGCAATGCCAGTGATTGCCGCTGCCAATGAACGAGTGGTGGCAATTGGTGGCGACGTTACGGAAATTGTCTTTGCACTAGGTTCGGGTGACCAGTTGGTCGCCCGGGACAGCACCAGTCTGCATCCGGAGGCTGCAACAAAGCTGCCTGATGTCGGTTACTTGCGCCAGCTTAATGCCGAAGGGATTCTGGCTATGCGCCCGACGCTGGTACTCGCGAGTGCGCAGGCCAAACCTTCGCTCGCACTTGAGCAAGTCGCCAGTAGCAACGTCAAAGTGGTCACTATTCCGGCGAGTAATTCACTGGATGCTATCGATGAGAAGATTGACGCAGTCGCGCAAGCGATGGGGAAAACGGCTCAGGGCGATGCTTTGCGCAAGCAAGTGCATAGCAAACTGGCTTCGATTCCTGAGAAACCATTGCCGGTGAAAGTGCTGTTCATCATGAGTCACGGTGGCATGACTGCCATGGCGGCCGGGCAAGAGACGGCGGCTGATGCTGCGATTCACGCCGCGGGTTTGCAAAATGCGATGCAAGGTTTCAAGCGTTATCAACCAATGTCGCAGGAGGGCGTTATTGCCAGCCAGCCGCAATTGGTACTGGTCACAGCCGACGGCGTGAAAACGCTGGGTGGTGAAGATAACGTCTGGAAACTGCCGGGTCTTGCGCAAACTCCCGCAGGAAAAAGCCGCCAGCTGCTAGTTGTTGATGATATGGCGTTGCTCGGTTTTGGCCTGCAAACACCCGATGCGATCCTTGCGTTACGACATAAAGCGGAGCAATTGCCTTGATACGCCGTCCCCTGCCCCAACGCGCTCTGTTCGCCATGATTCTGGCGTTACTGGCGCTGTCTTTGGTTGCCGCCAATTTAGGTGCCATGCGCCTTTCCATCGCCGTGCTGTGGCAAACTCAGGATGAAGCGTTGCGTCATATCTGGCTCAACATTCGTCTGCCGCGAGTATTGCTAGCAACGTTTGTGGGCGGCGCACTGGCACTTTCAGGCTGCGTGATGCAGGGGCTATTTCGCAACCCGCTGGCTGATCCAGGTTTACTTGGGATCAGTAGCGGTGCTGCACTTGCGGTTGGGTTTTCAGTAGTCCTGCCGATCGCACTACCGGCAGTCCTGGCATTATATGTTCCAATGCTTGCCGCATTTGTTGGCAGTCTCGCGGTCACGCTGGTGATCTTCTTCTTAAGCCGCCAGGGTAACAACAGTCTTTCGCGCTTGCTGCTGGTAGGGATTGCCATCAATGCGCTTTGCGGTGCGGCGGTCGGCGTGCTTTCCTGGATAAGTAATGATGCCCAATTGCGACAGTTATCGCTTTGGGGAATGGGTAGCCTTGGGCAAGCCCAGTGGTCAACTTTACTTGCTACCGCTTCGTTTATTCTCCCGGCTTCGCTGGCTATCGCGTTTCTGTCCAGACGCCTTAACCTGTTACAGCTTGGAGATGAAGAAGCCCATTATCTTGGCGTGGATGTCAAAAAAACCCAACGGCAACTGCTGATTTTAAGTGCGTTGTTAGTCGCAGCAGCCGTTGCCGTAAGCGGTGTGATTGGCTTTGTTGGTTTAGTTGTTCCGCACTTAGTACGGATGTGGCTAGGTGCCGATCATCGCTGGCTGATTCCCGGCTCGGTGCTGGCTGGCGCAATGCTCCTGTTGGTTGCCGACACCCTCGCCCGCACGCTGGTTGCGCCCGCTGAAATGCCCGTTGGCCTGCTGACCAGTCTGCTTGGCGGCCCATGGTTTTTAGCAATGATTTTCCGCCCGGGGAGGGAAACTGATGGCTGATTTATTACAGGCGAAAAACGTTACGTTTCGGCCAGGCGAGCGAAAATTACTCGATGACATTAATCTGACGCTGGCTGCCGGTGAAGTCGTGGCGCTAATCGGCCCTAACGGTGCCGGAAAATCTACCCTGCTGAGAGTACTGACTGGTTTCCAGCCACCAGACGGTGGTGAAATTACCCTTGCTGGGCGCCCACTCACTTCATGGTCTGGAGATGCTCTGTCGCGTAAACGTGCGGTAATGCGCCAGCGCAGTGGTATGGCCTTTAGCTGGGCCGTTGAGGATGTGATTGCTATGGGGCGCGCGCCGTGGCCGGAAAAAGAGACTAAATCTGTCGTCCAGGAAGTGATGGCGCTAACGGGGTGCGATACGCTTGCCGGGCGCGATTTCTGCCAGCTTTCTGGTGGTGAACAACAGCGCGTACAACTGGCTCGCGCACTGGCGCAGCTTTGGCTGGATGGGCAACCCCACGGCTGGCTGTTTTTAGATGAACCGACCTCGGCGCTCGATCTGTATCATCAGCAACATATCTTGCGTTTACTGCGCCGTTTATCGCTGATGGGAACATTGTCCGTTTGCGTGGTGCTGCATGATTTGAATTTGGCCGCGTTGTGGGCTGACCGGATTGTATTGCTGCATGAAGGGAAGTTGGTGGCAAATGGCTCGCCGCAACAGGTGTTGAATGAATCGACCTTGCAACATTGGTATCAGGCGGATTTACGGGTGTTCAATCATCCAGAACACCCGGTGCCTCAGGTTTGGTTACAGCAATAATAGGCTAACTAGAGCAACTAACCTCCAGGCGTTTGCCCCAGTCCGGCGGACGCTGTGTCAAATCTTCCGAATGTTCCGCAAATGGCTGGCGCAGTGCTTCATGTAGTTCAGCCAGAACACTCACATCACCTTTATCGGCGGCATCGATAGCACGCTGAGCCAACCAGTTACGCAGAACAATTGAAGGATTTGCAGCTTTCATTGCCTGCTGGCGCTGCTCGTCACTGACCTGCTCAATTTGGAGACGAGTACGATAGCGGGTAAACCAGCTATCAAAAGCGGCTCTGTCGATAAATTCATCCCGTAGCGGCGAGCTTGCTGAATTTTGCTCAGTCAGGCTTAGCATTCGGAAAGTGCGCGTGTAGTCGCTCCCTTCTTTTGCCATCAAGCCGAACAGTTCCGTGAGAATTTCATTATCTGCCGTTTGTTCGCTCAGCAGGCCCAGTTTGCCGCGCATTAATTCCCCGAATGCTTTCATCAGCGCGAACTGATAGTGATCGAGCAATTCATTGAGCCATTCCACCGAGATAAACGGTGACAGCGTCTGCGCCAGGCGTTGCAGGTTCCACAGACCTATTGCTGGTTGATTATCAAAAGCATAACGCCCCTGATGATCGGAATGGTTGCAGATAAAATCAGGCTGATAGTCATCAAGGAAACCGTACGGGCCGTAATCCATCGTCAGGCCGAGAATCGACATATTGTCAGTGTTCATCACGCCATGGGCGAAACCGACAGTTTGCCAGTTAGCAATCATCTGTGCGGTACGCTCGACAACATCTCGGAACCAAAGCTGATATTTATCTTTTTCATCAACCAGATGCGGCCAGTGATGGGCAATCACATAATCTGCCAATTGCTGTACTTTTTCGGGTTCACGACGATAGTAGAAATGCTCGAAGTGGCCAAACCGGGCGTGGCTTTGCGCCACACGAATCAGCATAGCGCCTTGCTCAGTGGTTTCGCGGCGTACTGGGGTGTCGCTGGTGACGATACTGAGCGCACGCGTGGTTGGGATCCCTAAGCCATGCATCGCTTCACTGGCGAGAAATTCACGTACCGTTGAGCGCAACACAGCGCGGCCATCCCCCATCCGCGAATAAGGTGTTAAGCCTGCACCTTTCAAGTGCCAGTCAAATTTTCGCCCGTCATCCAACTGTTGTTCACCGAGCAAAATACCGCGCCCGTCGCCAAGTTGCCCCGCCCAGACACCAAACTGATGACCGCTATAAACCTGAGCTAAAGGCTGCATACCCGGAAGCAGCATTTCGCCACTCCAGATACCCGCATGAGATTCGTCAAACAATGAGGCATCAAGCCCGAGGTCATCAGCCAATGGACGGTTATAATAAAAAAGCCGGGAATGATGCAGCGGCGTTGGCTTCAGAGCCGTGTAAAAGCCGGGCAATTCGTCGTACCAGCTATTGTTAAATACAGGTTTATTGGTCATGTTACCTCCTGCCGATAGTGTAGTGCTTGTACGAGGTTTTAAACACAGCACGTTGGCAGGGGTATTCACTCGATCGGGTTAATTAGAATGAAACCAGTCGGTTAATGCCTCAGGTGAAATAGCCGGCCAGCAATTACCCTGCATGGCGAAGGCAGTTAATGAGAGGACTTTCTTACGCGCTGCATCTTCATCAATACCCGTTATAACTAATGTCTGGCAAAAAGGAGTAAGTTGGGCAAGCATTGCTAACATAAAGGGTTCAAAAGAGCGTTGTTTAATTTGTTTATGAATAAATAATTTATCCATAAATACACGTTTAAATAGCCCGTCAAAAATCGGTTTAGTCGTCGCCACTCCCGCACCAAAATTAGCCAACACTAATGAATAATGCTTACACATTGTTACTAAACGCATATTTTCATTGCCACAATTTAACTCGGGGAAGTTTTCATTGATAGAAAACTCAATGAACGGAAGCTGCGCCAGGCGGGAAGCCAGCACCGGATTGGCTAAAATCTCATCAACGATTACCGCGCTTATATTTACCCAGACAACCATGCTCTGAGTCTTAAAGAATTCTTGATAGTTTTCGAGTAATTCTATTTGCTCATGAAACAATATTAATTGCTGTTCTGATTTAATAACTGGCGCAACTAATTCTGTTGGAATACGCACCGGCGCATCGACTCCAACAAAATTAACTAATAATTCAACACCTAAAACTTCCCCCTTAGGTAAGTAAACAGGCTGGAAATAAAAATCCGAACGATATTGTGCATCGAGTGAGAGGATCATGTTGCCAGCCGTGTTTCGAATGAGGTGGATGGCATCGTGACACGATGAACATCCAGCGTTAACTGGATTGATTTGATTGTATTTAAACGCAAGGTCATCCTTGATATGTGTATCAGATTCTTTTCGAATATAATTATATTATCCTGGTTATCTTCCTATCGCCAGTTTTAGCGAATATGACGGACAGAATCACGGTGGATTATCTCGGGAGAAAAGGATTCATTCTCATAATCATTTTCCAATAATTTACGGATCGCAAAACGCGCCATTTCACTTATCGGAAAATGAACACTGGTAATTGCAGGTCGAACAAACGCGGCTCTTTCTCCACTGTCGTAACAAACCAGTGAGATATCCTGGGGAATTCGCAGCCCACGTTCAGTGATTGCCAGCATCGCACCTACTGCCAATTCCTCATTACAACAATAAATAGCCGTCGGTTGGCTACTTTCAAGTAACTGAGATGCCAGCTGATAGCCAGCCGGCATGTCGTACTCGCCACCCAGTACCGTAATAGGCACAAGCTGCGCCTGATTCATGGCATTAATAAAGCCCTGAAGACGCAGTAAGCTTGAAGACCGCCCACCCGGCCCATGCAAACAAGCAATTGCAGTATGGCCAGCATCAATAAGAACCTGAGTACCAAGAGCACTCGCCGCAAGATGATCAAACACCACACAGCGTGGTTCAAGCCCCGGTACATCCCGGTCCAGAATAATAAATTTGCGGTCTTGTTCAGCCAATTGCACAAGAGTGTCATCGGTGATGGCGCGGACATGTAATATCAGACCGTCACAACGTAAATTAAACAGTCGCTGAATAGCATTGAGTTCTTTCTCAGCAGTATCACGCCCTTGAGTCACTAATAGCTGTTTTCCCTGTAATTCAGTTTCACTCTGAATGGTATCCATCAGTGCCCCAAAGAAACCGCCACGATAAGAGGTCGTGACAAGCCCTAAGGTATTGCTTTGACTGGATGCTAAAGCTCGGGCCGCAGGATTCGGCGTGTAGCCTAATTCGATGATCGCCGCTTCAACTTTGATTCGGGTCTGCGCGTTAACTTTACTATCGCCATTCACCACGCGCGAGACGGTCGCCCGGGATACACCTGCGCTGGCGGCAACATCTTCGAGAGTAACCATGAACTATCCTTTAGTGGGAGCGAAATGCTGCCAGATATTACCTGATATCGTGAATCGCACCTGGGTTAGCCACGCAATTGCTGAAGGGAGTCACGTTTAGGGCCAATAGACTGGCCCTGCCCGAGAAAAAACTGTGCTAGATACGGCGGGCCTGCCAGAATTTCTTGCTCCAGTAGACATTATCGAGAGACGAACGCATCACGCCGCGACTGGTCGAGGCATGAATGAATTGGTTGTCCGTATCGTAAATACCAACATGCAGGCCACTTTCACCAGACCCCGTCTTAAAGAACACCAGATCGCCCGGGAGTAAATCATCTTTATCAATTTCAGTGCCAATTTTAGCCTGTTGGCGCGTTTCCCGTGGCAGTTGCAGATCAAACCGGTCACGGAAAGTAATTGACACAAAACCGGAGCAATCGACGCCACGACGGCTCATGCCACCATAACGATACGGAGTGCCATGCCAGCCGCTGAGTTGATCATTAAGCCTGGCAATTACCGTTATCGAGTCTGAAAGACGAGAATTTGGAGGTGGCGCATGATGACTACACCCAGCGAGCACCAGACATGCCACTACAAGAATCCATACACGCATTTTCAGGCTAGTCCTCACCCGTTTATAATTTCCAGTAATTTAGCGCTTACCTATGATTTGGTGCAAGTTTTTACCAGCAACTAAAGTGTGGCTATCAGCATGCTATGCCCTTCAACCTGCATTCTGCGAAAGTGCATGTTATAGGCTGTCGCTAAATGCTGCACAGACAGCACATCATCCCGCTGACCTTGCGCAATCATTTTACCCGCACGCAACAACCAGACAGTATGTGCATGACGCAAACTGTGGTTCAAATCATGGCTGCTCATCACCACCGCAATGCCAGCTTCGCATAACGCCATCAGAATTCTGTCCAGCGCAGTTTGCTGAGCAATATCCAGACTGTTCATTGGCTCATCCAGCAGGAGCAAGCGCCCATGCGGGTTAATTTCAGGGTGAATTTGCAATACAACTGCTGCCAGGCGAACACGCTGCCACTCGCCACCAGAAAGCTGGTTAACACTGCGCGTGAGTTTATCTGTCAGACCCAGACTGCTAACGAGCTTGAGCATCACGTTATCGTCAGGACTGACTTGCTGATGCATTTGCAGGTAGTGCCAGACAGGCATGGAAAATGGTGGCATTTGTTGCTGAGAGAGATAAGCACGATGGCGAGCCAATTGCGTAGGTTGCCATTCGTTCAGGTTGCTGCCGGCAAAGGTAATTTCCCCGCCCCCCAAACTCAACCCCGCA
Source organism: Buttiauxella cochleicola (assembly GCF_021282435.1). Classification (NCBI taxonomy): domain Bacteria; kingdom Pseudomonadati; phylum Pseudomonadota; class Gammaproteobacteria; order Enterobacterales; family Enterobacteriaceae; genus Buttiauxella; species Buttiauxella cochleicola. The sequence goes on from NZ_JAJSOT010000001.1 coordinate 1,006,871, forward strand.
GCCCTCATTAATAATGTGCTTTTCCCCGCGCCGTTTGGCCCGACAAGATGCACCAGTTCGCCCGTGCGTACCGTGGCGGAAATCGGCCCTAGCCGCTCCGCCACAACCACATCGATAAGCTGTAATAACGACATTATCTCGCTAGCGCCGACTTAATAGCATTAATAACCACTGGATCTTCAGGCGTCATATCCGGTGAAAAACGTTGAATAACCTGGCCATCGCGCCCGATAAGGAATTTCTCGAAGTTCCACAGAATATCGCCTACATGAGCGGGCGCACGGCCTTTGCTGCTCATGCGTTCAAAAAAACCACTCCCATCAGGCGCAACAGCAGTTGGCGCAGCAGCCACTAATTGTTGGTACAACGGGTGACGATTCTCTCCGTTGACATCCACTTTGCTAAACATCGGGAACGTTACGCCATAAGTGGTGCTGCAAAAGGTTTTGATCTCTTCTTCGCTGCCCGGTTCCTGGCCCAGGAACTGATTGCATGGGAAACCGAGAACCGAGAAACCTTCGTGCTGCAGCTCTTTTTGCAGATTCTCTAACTGTTCGTATTGCACCGTCAGACCGCATTTAGAGGCTACATTTACCACCAGCAATACTTTACCTTTCCAGTTTTCGAGCGTTGTCGCTTCACCGTCAATGGTGGTGACTTCAGTATTCAGAATGTCTTGCATTGTGTCCCCTTAAATTGAAATCAAACGATGGATTATTTCCCAGCTTTTAATAGTAGCCATATAAATAGCGGAGCGCCCAGCGTTGCTGTCACAACACCTATCGGCAATTCGGCTGAAACCAGCGCCAGACGTGCAATGACATCAGCGCCAAGCAACACTGTTGCTCCAGCCAGCGCACTGGCAGGCAATAAAATACGATGATCCGTTAGCCCCTTAAGACGCAGCATATGCGGGATGACCAGGCCGATAAAACCAATAGCGCCGGCAAGTGCCACGCTCACACCGACCAACCAGCCTGTTGCAATAACCATAATATTGCGCCACAACCAGACGGGCAGACCTAGCTGACGAGCAGACATTTCACCCAATGCCATTAAGTTTAATGGTGCATAGTTCCGACATAGCCACAGCATCACCGGAAGCAGAGTTATCATCAGCCACCATTGCCGCCAGTCTACACCTCCAAAACCACCCATCATCCAATACATTAACTGGCGTAAGTCGAGGCTTGAACTGAAATAGATAGCCCAGGTCATCAGCGCACTACAGATAATCCCCAGGGCCACACCTGCAAGCAGCAATCGACTATTAGAAAGATGGCGCCGCGAAAAACGCAGCAGGATAAAAGTGATAATCAGCGCACCGGCGATCGCGCAAATACCCAGAATCCAGTCTGGCAGCATCCCTTGTCCAAGTAATACTGCTGCTACCAGCGCAACCCCTGCTCCATTGGAGACACCAAGCAGACCAGGCTCGGCCAGTGGGTTTTCAAATAGGGCCTGCATAATGGTGCCAGAAATCGCCAATGCCGCGCCAACCAAGAGCACTGCTAAGGTACGGGGCGTACGGATCTGCCAGATGAACAACTGTGCATCCTCACGCATCCAGTGTTGAGGAGCAAACCACTGGTCCCCGGCGCTTAAACTCAGCACCACCATCCCCAACATTGTGGCAAACAATGCAAGTAGCCAGCGGCGTTCGTGGCGGCGTTGTTGAGCGACAAAAGTGAGCATCTGCTTGGAAAGATCCGATGAGAGAGAATTCATGCAACTGATTTTACGGGGAGTTTCCTACATCCGACAAGCGCTAAAGGAAGCGCGCGGGCCTGCGCGTGAGATTTCTTCTATTCTACGCTCCCAATAATACATGAAAGGTAAATAGATAATAATTTATGGAGGAAATAGCACTGATAGTTTCACTTCCATATATAACCAACCATAGCGACTATAAAACTCCATCACGTCATAATTAGCTTTGTAATTATTTAATAGATAACCATTATTTATCAACGGCATTACGAATATTAAATCGGGAATAAACGAAGTGTGATTATAAGAAGGCAAGGCGTGATCATTGCAGACTGCAGGGATTAAAATAAATAAAAATTCAAGGAAAGGTAATTACCGTGTCTGACAACACTCTGCAAAATACATATCTGCAAACTCCCGACAGAAACCTTATTTCTGATCTCATTACAGGAAAACTGCTCCCGGGTGCAATATGGCACAAGCGTAATTATCGGTTTAAATTTATGATGCGCACAGCCCTGTTCTACAATCCCACTCGCCGGATGCTCGAGAGTCTTGCCCTGCGACCTGATTTTGAGCAGATGTTAAAGGCGCAAATAACATTACCAAGTAAGCCACATCGCCAATATTTAGTTCGGGGATTAAACGCCAGCCAACGTGCTGATGCGGTGATCGGGCATTATCAGTTCGTGGACTCATTATCATCAAAGCAGTTGGCTAGCGCATTAATTGCGGTACAAGAAAAAACACTGGTGACCCTTACAGGAAAAGATGACAGTCAGTTTTCGCTCTCCGCTTCTTGTGCAGGAAGTGCCGAACGTGAAGGTGAAAGTACACTGTGGCTTCGGGACAGCAACCAACACGTTCTCGCCAGCCTCACTTTTAGCGTTTTACGCTCCAAAGACCAATGGCAGCTTGTGATTGGTGGCCTGCAAGGGCCAAGACGGGAAATACCTCACGAGGTAATCAAACAGGCAACACGAGCCTGCTACGGTCTGTTCCCTAAACGTCTGCTGATGGAGTTTATCTGGCAATTTGCAGCCCGGAGCGGAATTTCCAGTGTATATGGGGTCAGCGATAATGGTCATGTCTTCAGGGCGCTGCGATACCGGTTAAGTAAAGGTCGCCATTTCCACGCAAGTTATGATGATTTCTGGCAATCCATTGAAGGTATAAAAGACAACGCATGCCGTTGGCAGCTCCCTTTGCAGTTGAAACGAAAAACTCTTGAGAGCATCGCCAGTAAGAAACGTGCGGAATATCGTCGCCGCTTCCAGCTACTGGATGATATGGCGGCGCAAATTGCTAATCTGTCGTAGAGACGTTTCTTGCTGCGGCATTAAACTGAGATAAATTGCTGGATTTTAAGCAAAGAAAAAGGCCGCTAAAGCGGCCTTGAGATCTAAATTTAATCAACTGAAATAAAAGGATTTATTTCAAACAGCGTCCACGCGCTGTCCACATCGAAAAATCCAAGCCTCGGTTTTCCGGGGCTTTTTCGTTTATCACATCCACATAGTTTGTTGTCCACCTTGCATCGGGTGAGGCAACACTGGTGTTCTCTCGCCAGGCTTTACGATGTAGTGCTTCACAGTCTCGATCGTCACAAATGTCGCACTGCAATTCACATTCTGGCACTGGTGGTAACGCTCTTTTGTTTCCGTTGAATGATAGCGACTTGTCCGGGCGTGGGCGGCGGTCTGACACAATGGGCAATGGAACATTTCAACACCTCGACTGAGTTCGTTTGATGCTGATGCCGATGCTGATACCTTACCCATTAAATCATTTATTAACAATGAGTTATAACATTTCATTCGCTTTCACCCTCCTCCTGATACTCAACATCAGAAAGCCTCACTTCAAGCTCTAAGGACGTCGTGAATGCGTTTTTAGAAAAGCGCATGAGCGTCACCGGCAAGCTGTTACGGCTCGAAACCTCACCGGCCAAATACACCCGCAAAGGCACCGGGGAAGATGCGTACTGGTTTGTGCAGTCGTTTGTCACCCCGCATGAGTTCGCGCCGGGTTCGGTATTCCACCTTCTGGAACCGGATATTAACCAGGAGCTTTACGGCCTGCCGGAATATCTCAGCGCACTTAACTCGGCCTGGCTCAATGAGTCGGCAGCCCTGTTCCGGCGCAAGTATGACCAGAACGGCGCACACGCCGGTTACATCATGTATGTGACCGATGCCGCGCAGAGCAGAACCGACGTGGAAGCACTGCGCGAGGCAATGCGTAGTTCTAAGGGATTAGGGAATTTTAAAAACCTGTTTTTCTACGCGCCGAACGGCAAACCGGACGGGATTAAAATCGTGCCGCTCAGTGAGGTGGCGACCAAAGATGATTTCTTTAACATCAAGAAAGCCAGTGCCGAGGATTTAATGAGTGCACACCGTGTACCGCCGCAAATGATGGGTGTGATTCCCAACAATACTGGCGGATTTGGTGACGTGGTGAAAGCGGCACAGGTATTTGTGCGTAATGAGCTGACGCCATTGCAGGAAAGAATCAATGAGGTGAATGATTGGTGGGTGATGAGGTTATCCAATTCAAAACCTATGAACTAACGGAAACCCATTAAACTAAAAGTAAGCCGCTGAATTAGCGTAAATTTTTTAATTTTATTGTCATCCTGCACTTGCGTCCATAAAACCCGAAAACATTGATCAAATCAATGGATTGTCATACCTACTATCGCTATAATTCGCCCCAGATAAGACACTAGCCAAAACGTGATTAAACTGAAATCAGTTGATGCAAGAGCACACTTTCATTTTTTCCGTTTTATTCCAAAGATTTTTCGATACACCATAAATATAAAATTTCACTAAAAAAACCTAATGGATTATTTTCGTTTATGAATAGCGACCAACTATGCAGCATTCAATCTAAAAACACATTAGATCACCTCAAAGAATGTTTACAAATAGAAGTTATAAGCCGAAGTGGTAAAAAGAAATTTTCATGGCTAAAGGTTTTTCACCGAGTTGCTTTTAGTAGAAAGAAACGGTTTTACTTCTGGTGGCGCATTGCTAACTACATGTATGGCTCACCTAATAAACGTTATAAGAAAATGGCGCGAAAAATAAATGAAAACCTTCGCCATAAATATGGAGCCGATATAAGCATAGCTGCACACATTGGTGCTGGCATGAAGATTAATCACTATCTGGGGATTGTAGTTAGATCGGAATGCATTATTGGTAAGAATATGAACATCCGACAAAACACTACAATTGGCCGTAAAAACTCACAAGGTGAAATTGGAATTACTTCTATAGGAGACAATGCAGATATCGGAGCGCATAGCTGTATTATTGGTGATATAAAAATTGGTAACAACGTCACTATCGGTGCAATGACTTTTGTAAATAAAGACATTCCTGATAACTCTGTTATTTATAACACTGTTTCATCTATCATTAAATGCAAGTAAAACTCCATTCATATCGAACACTATTGAGCACGTGAAGGGTGTTATTGAATAAATCGATTTTTTTTCCGACTGTTGGTTCAGATCACTTATCATCCTGACAATACCAGCGGGCCCGGTAGCCTCGCAGACAGATGTTTTTGTGTAGCGAGCTGGCACCTGTCGAATGCCCCACTTTGCGCCGCTCATAAAGCGGCTTTTTTACGCCCTCGCCTCACGCTCTCAGACGCGCCACACAGCCCTAACACCGATAACCTCACCCAAGGCAAAGCGACACGCCAAAAATCGCAATCATGGCTCGCTCAGACGTAAATTAAATAAAATAAATACCACGCCTGCCCGCTTCATGGGTCGGTTTTAATGCAGGTGCCTACTAATATTGAAGCCTTTACAGATAAGGCGTAACAAGAACCTTTGATGATATCCATTTGAATGCAAAAACATGCATTTGATGCATGCATAGTTTAAATCACTTACAAAAATGATTTATGATGTCTTATGAGCAACATACACATTTTTCTTTAATGTACTGTATTTGTAACTAAGGACAAGGCATGGTCACACTTAAACATAATCTTGACGAACTACAGCAGATTGCCAAAGAGCGTACGGTAAAAACTCAAACAATTGAGTATGATTTGGAAACTCTTGTAAAAAAAATTCAAAAAAACGTAATCAAGCTGAATCCAGAATATCAAAGAAAACATCGCTGGAGCGATGCAAACTCATCAAGACTTATCGAGAGTTTAATACTAAACATTCCAATTCCATTCATTTACATTTCGCAAGATGTAGATGTTGATGAAGAAGTTGATACTGAATCTTCGAGGTTTTCTGTAATTGATGGGCAGCAGAGACTAACTGCAATTTTCAATTTCTTTCAAAATGAGTATCAACTAGAGGGGCTAGAGGTATTAGATAAGCTAAATGGCTCTTATTATAAAGACCTGCCATCATTTTTAATTCGTAGACTTGAAGAAAGAAGCATCCGTTGTCTAAGAATTGATTCAACCGTCGACCCTCAAGTAAAGTATGATATTTTCGAACGACTAAACTCTGGCTCCGTAAAATTAGAGTCCCAAGAGCTTAGAAATGCAACTTGTCGTGGACCATTCAAAGATTTAGTCAAGAAACTTGTATGTAATCAAGACTTCCTGACTGCATGTAAATTGACTCCTAATAGTAAAAGAGTCAAAAAAATGGAAGATGAAGAGCTTATTCTACGCTTTTTCGCCATTAATTATAAAAATGGATACAGTGACTACAAAGGTGGTTTTAAACAATTCTTAACAAATAAAATGAGTGAATTCAATGAGCTAGATGAAAAATCATTAAAAGGAATGGAAAAGGATTTTGTTCAAACATTTCGAAGTATTGCTACAACGGATCTGCAGTATCCTTTTGCGAAATACAGAATCACAACAAAAGGCTTGAAAAAAATGTCAGATTTTAATGCCTCTGTTTTTGATGCTGTGACACACTTATTTATGTTACGTAATAAGAAAGGTGAACAGCTTGATTCTAATACGGTAATTAACATGTTTACAGATCCTGATTTTTTCACTGCATGTGAAGGAAGTGTAAACGATGTATCAAAATTAAATTTCCGTATTGAGAAAGCAAGAGGCTTAGTATAATAACCACATTCATTGCAGACTATCTTGACACTGTAGATCTACAATGGAAAGAGGTTGACATTTTAGCCAATGAGGCAATGCGCGTTGAAACAAGTAATAGTGAGCTATATAATGCACTCTGCCGCTCAATAACAATATTAATTGTTGCACATATGGAAGGTTTCCTCAAAGGTGCTGTTAAAAACATTATTAGTGATTACAATTCAGTTAAGTTTAAAAACCTTCCTAACGCTGTAAAAATTACATATTGTAAAAAACACCTTGGGTTTGATGAATCAGCTTTCGCAAATTATCATGAAAGAATACGTCATCTTATCGCTGATCTTGAAACATCTTCTGATTTCAAAATATCCCATGAAGCATTTACTTTTGATAAGAATAGGAATCCTAAACCTGATTCATTAGATTCAATTGCATCTCGATTTGGTGTTTCAGATATATTCAAAAATTTAAATGAATCACTATTTGATGAAGTATTCTCAATGACATCAACTCGAATAAAAAAAGCATTACCCATAGTATCGAAAAGAATCAAAAGAAAGCTATCAAAATTCCCTTATCAATTTGAAAAAAACCCATATGGCACTGAACCGGTAAAATATCGCGGAAGAAGTATGTGGCAAACTTTTCTTGATGACTTAAATATGAAAAGGCATACAATAGCGCATGGAAATGATTTTCAAAACTCCTTATATATCAATACGTTGATTGATTTAAAGGATAAAGTCATGATCTTGCAGCTTTCATTTCTTCTCATAATTTGCTCTGAACTGTGTAATAGCTAGCAAAATATTATCGTGGCAGCAATGCTGCCACTTTTTCTCATAATTACCCTACCGCCTTAGCAATTACAGTTAAACCTATTTAAAAGCAGGAGGTTATTAACAGCAAACACTTGAACAGGGATATAAAACACTTAAGGTAATAAAAAATACGAATAAATTTATACTCTAAAAAAATATCAAATCATGAATTAATCTAATTCTACATCTAAACACTATCTGAATATCGTCTCTGGAACTTTACCATCACAACTAACATCCCTAACATTCAAAATCTTAAGCACTACTACGGTTTGTTCAGTAGTTGCAGGGATGGAATCATCTTCGCTGTTAAAACCGACCAACCCCCAGTTATTGACAGGACTCCGAGTCGCGGCAGAGCCGCTCTTTAAGGTCAAAAGACCAAGGTCAACGTCAACGGCTTTAGCAACGATGCGCCATTGAGTTGTACGCGTAACATGAACATTGTCAGAACCAAGATGCGGGGCGAAGATGCCCACAACCTTCTGCACCTCCTCGTCATACGCATTCAGCTCGTCAGCCACCTTACGGGCGACACGGACGGTTTGCGCGTCACGTGGTACGTTTGCCCCACCCTGTGCGGCAATGTACAGGTCAAAATCACCGCCGTCGGCTGCGGCTCTGACATCTTCGACTCGCTCATCAAGCTCACTGGCGATGCTCACGCCACGCGGTAATTTACGCAGCTCGCGATAAGCGCCCATTGTCGGTACACCAATCGGTTTAAATTGAGGGATGCGCCATGTGGACGCCCAGGCATTAACTGCTGCTGCGGTGTCTTTTAACGGCTTGCCGGTGTCTTTATCCAGTTCGCCATCCAGTGCGTAACCGTCGATGTTCTTCGCGATGTATTTTGCGATATAACCCGCCGCACCACGCTCATCACCATCTTCTTTTAAAGAGTAACGACTCATGATCCCGATAACCTGCTGACGCTGGTAAGGCTGGCAGAAAAGCATCATGTGCCAGTGTGGAGTGCCGTCATGGTGAGGCTCGACGACGCGCATGCCATACACATTAAGGCCATTGTCTTTGAATGCGGTGCGCATCTTGCTCCAGATGCCACACAGATAGCGCTGACCCTCTTTTGGGCTGTAGGCTTCATCGTTCCATTTATGGTTAAGCTGGACGGTTTTATCCGCGCTAGTGACGCGTGTGGGGTGATATTTTGATGGAGTCGTGATGGTAATAAACATTCCGACATCACCTTTGCTGGAGGCGTAACGCTCAATCCCCGCAATAGTGTTCATTAATTCCATGCGGCGGATTTCAGGGTTAGAAATGCTTTTAAGCACCTTATCAATCAGGTCGATCCGCTCGCCGGTTTCCACGTTCTCCAGTTCGCGGCTTTTCAGATATTCCAGATTAGCCAGGCGACGCGCATGTACATCGCGGATGGCTTGTTTACTGGCGTAAGGTGAACGTTTTTTACTGACCTCACCGACTGCAATTAGCAGTGCTTCATTCCAGCGGGTGCGCTGTGCTTTAAACTGACCAACCCACCAGTCATCCGTAATAAGACGGAAAACTGCTGAAAACGCTTCACGTGCAGTCAGCTTTCCTTTGCGATACTTTTTCCAGTGCAGCGGCGTAACATTGAATGCGCGGGCTGCTCCCGCAATTTCACCGTAAAGCCAGGATTGCGCCTCATCGGTAAACAGCACTTCCTTTTTATCGCCCTCATGTTCGCTGGCATAGCTGTCGCTGAGTTCTTCATATGGACTGAATAACTGAGCCGCTATCCGTCCCGCGAACTTCTCCAGCGCTTTATCGTTCATACCCGGCAGATGTGAGTAAGCATCCTGTTCGGACAAAAAACGTATTGAAGCGTCGGTGCTCATCCGGTGATTGCGATTTACGCGTTCAATGCGTGGCCATAAGCGCCGCTTGAAAGTGGAGGTCAGGAACCGCAATGCATCAAGCTGGCTTGAGTGGCGTTTCAGCCAGTCATAGCGGTTACTGAATTTGGTGCAGAGGTTATGCGGGAGTGTATTTATCTCAGCTAAAACCGCTTGCACCTGACGGTGTTCGTCACGTGTAAGAGGTCTGTCATAGGGATCTCGCGAGATAGCCTCGCGCGGAGAGTTTCAGGGAAAAGCACCGACAAATGATTTGCCGGTGCTTTGAATCAGGGGGTGGCAGAAGGAGCTTGCGCAGTATTGTGCAGCTCGTAGAGCTCAAGGGATTAAACCCTCAACGATAAATCGAGAGCTCACTACTCTGGGTGGCATGTTCACCTCGTTAGTTGAGTCCGAGTTGTTCATGGGGGAGCACCCATTCAGGGGAATAAAGCGCCTCAAGGAACAAACACCTGAAACGGGTTATCTGACCACTGATGAGATTGATTTATTGCTTTCCAGATTGGATGGCGATAATCGGTTGATCGCAGTGCTTTGTTTGAGTACTGGAGCCAGGTGGGGTGAAGCTGAAAGTCTGAAAGCGGAGCATATTGTCCATAATCGGGTGTCATTTGTTAAAACCAAAACAAACCCAGAACGGTTCCAATTTCTGAAGAAGTTGCGCAGGAACTGGTAGGCGATAAAAAAGGATTTCTCTTCCCTCGCGCTTCGTATCGGGAGTTTAGAGAAACGTTGAAACAGGTGAAACCTGATTTACTATCAGGCCAGGCGACTCACTCGTTGAGACATAGCTTCGCAACTCACTTCATGATTAATGGAGGAAGCATTATCACTCTGCAGCGGTTACTGGGACATACCAGAATTGAGCAGACGATGGCGTATGCTCATTTTGCTCCTGAGTTCCTACAGGATGCCATTGCACTTAATCCACTTAGGGGAAATTTGCATCCACAATGCGTCCACACATAGGTGCTTTCAGGTGGTCACTGATGGGCTTCTAAGCCGCATTAAACCGTTGTAGGTCGGCACTTTCAGGTGCCAGAAGCAAAGAAAAAGGCCGCTAAAGCGGCCTTTTTGGTTAATTCAGGTTACTCGTCTTTCGGCGACGCGTTTTCAACCCTACTCTTCAACTTCTGACCAGGTCGGAAAGTCACTACACGGCGTGCCGTGATAGGAATATCTTCACCAGTCTTCGGGTTACGCCCGGGACGTTGGTTTTTATCGCGTAAGTCAAAATTACCAAAGCCTGATAGTTTAACCTGCTCGCCGTTTTCCAAAGCGCGACGGATCTCTTCGAAAAACAGTTCTACCAACTCTTTAGCATCACGTTTGCTAAGCCCTAGCTTATCAAACAGATATTCTGACATTTCAGCTTTTGTAAGCGCCATACGTTCAATCCCTCAATGATGCCTGGAATCGCTCTTTTAATGCCTCTACACATTTTGCAACGGTAGCGGCCATCTCCTCTTCTTCGAGTGTACGGCCCGTATCCTGCAGGATAAGGCTTATGGCAAGGCTCTTATAACCTTCGGCTACACCTTTACCACGGTACACATCAAACAAGTTTACGCCAACTACCTGATTTGCGCCAACTTTCTTACACTCTGCCAAAATATCTGCTGCGGGAACGTTTTCTGCAACCACAACTGCAATGTCACGACGGTTCGCAGGGAAACGAGAAATCTCTTTAGACTCAGGCACAGCGCGGTCTGCAAGCTTGTTCCACAGCACTTCGAACACCAGTGTACGACCGTTGAGTGAAAGCTTACGTTCAAGTTCCGGGTGCACAACACCAATGAAACCAACGTATTCCCCGCATAAATAAATGGCAGCACTTTGGCCTGGATGCAAGGCTGGGTTGCTTGCTGCTTTAAATTCGATGTCTGAAAGTTTACCGGTCAGATCCAGAACAGCTTCCAGATCGCCCTTCAAATCATAGAAGTCGACGGTGTTACGCGCCAGATCCCAATGCTCTTCGTAGCGGTTGCCACAGATCGCACCAGCCAGCATAAGATCCTGACGAATACCCAGGTCTGCCTGCGTATCAGGAACAAAGCGTAAACCGGACTCAAAGATGCGCACACGCGCCTGCTGGCGGTTTTGGTTATAAACCACGGTATTGAGCAGGCCAGTCAGCAGGGACAAACGCATTGCTGACATTTCGCTGGAAATTGGACTTGGCAGAATCAGATTTTCTTCACCCGGGTGCAGCAGTTGTTGAACTTTAGGATCAACAAAGCTGTAGGTGATCACTTCCTGGTAGCCTTTATCGACCAGCATGGTTTTCACACGCTTGAGCGAAAGGTCAGCTTCACGGTGAGTTCCCATGATCAGACCCGCTTGTACAGGCTCATTAGGAATGCTGTTATAGCCATAAACGCGCGCTACTTCTTCAACCAGATCTTCTTCAATCTGCATATCAAAGCGCCAGCTTGGAGCCACTGCCGTCCACTGGTTATCGCCTTCAGTCACTTCGCAGCCAAGACGACGCAGAATATCGCCAACCTGCGCATCTGAAATATGATGGCCAATCAGACGGTCCAGCTTGCTGCGACGCAGAGTAATTGTGGCAGCTTTTGGCAGATGTGCTTCATTAGTCACATCAATTACCGGGCCTGCTTCACCGCCACAGATATCAGTCAACAGACGAGTAGCACGTTCCATTGCTTTGTACTGCAACGCTGAATCCACACCACGCTCATAACGATGAGAAGCATCGGTATGCAAGCCATGGCGGCGCGCGCGGCCGGTAATTGACAGCGGGCTGAAGAATGCACACTCAAGCAGTATGTTCTGGGTTTCATCATTCACACCAGAATGTTCACCACCAAAGATGCCGGCCATTGCCAGCGCTTTGTTGTGGTCAGCAATGACCAGAGTATCGGCATTCAACTTCGCTTCGTTACCATCAAGCAGTGTCAGGGTTTCGCCCTCTTCTGCCATACGTACAACGATGCCACCTTCAATGCGGTCTTTATCGAACGCATGCATCGGTTGGCCGAGTTCCAACAGCACGTAGTTAGTTACGTCAACTACCGCATCGATAGAACGAATACCACAACGACGCAGTTTTTCTTTCATCCACAGCGGCGTAGGAGCTTTGACGTTGATACCTTTAACCACACGGCCCAGGTAACGTGGACATGCTTCAGGTGCATCGACACGAATTGGCAGCGTGTCGGTAATAGTCGCCGCTACAGTAACTATTTCTGGCACGTTTAATGGCAGTTGGTTCACAACCGCAACATCACGGGCAACACCGATGATACCGAGGCAATCGGCGCGGTTTGGCGTGACGCTGATTTCGATAGTGTTGTCGTCAAGCTTCAGGTATTCGCGGATGTCAGTACCAATCGGCGCATCCAGCGGCAGCTCAATAATACCGTTATGGTCGTCTGAAATACCCAGCTCGGAGAATGAGCAGAGCATGCCTTCTGATGGCTCGCCGCGCAGTTTTGCAGCTTTAATTTTGAAATCGCCTGGCAGAACAGCACCAACGGTTGCCACAGCAACTTTCAGGCCCTGACGGCAATTTGGTGCACCACAAACGATGTCTAACAGACGGTCGCCACCGACATTAACTTTTGTTACACGCAGCTTGTCAGCATTCGGATGTTGGCCGCACTCAACCACCTCACCCACAACCACGCCGTTGAATTCGCCAGCAACGGCATCAACACCATCAACTTCAAGACCAGCCATAGTAATTTGACCGGAAAGCTCTTCACTACTGTTGGCTGGGTTTACCCATTCGCGTAACCAGAGTTCACTGAATTTCATTGGATATCCCGCCCTTATTTAAACTGTTTGAGGAAACGTAAATCATTTTCGAAGAATGCACGCAAATCGGTTACACCGTAGCGCAGCATGGTTAAACGTTCCATGCCCATACCGAAAGCAAAGCCTGAATAAACCTCTGGGTCGATACCAACGTTACGCAGAACATTCGGATGCACCATGCCACAGCCTAATACTTCCAACCATTTACCATTTTTACCCATCACATCAACTTCTGCGGATGGTTCGGTGAACGGGAAGTAGGACGGGCGGAAACGAATCTGCAAATCAGCTTCGAAGAAGTTGTTCAGGAAATCGTGAATCGTGCCTTTCAAGTTGGCGAAGTTGATATTGGTATCAACAATCAAACCTTCCATCTGGTGGAACATTGGCGTGTGAGTCTGATCGTAGTCGTTACGATACACGCGGCCCGGCGCGATAATACGAATCGGTGGCTGCTTGTCTTTCATGGTGCGAATCTGAACGCCAGAAGTCTGGGTGCGCAGTAAACGAGTTGCATCGAACCAGAATGTATCGTGGTCAGCACGAGCCGGGTGATGGCCTGGAATATTCAGCGCATCGAAGTTGTGATAGTCATCTTCGATTTCCGGGCCAGTCGCCACGGTGAAGCCTAACTCACCGAAGAAGCTTTCAATACGGTCGATGGTGCGTGTTACTGGATGCAAACCACCATTTTCAACACGGCGACCAGGCAGTGAGATATCGATAGTTTCTTCCGCCAGGCGAGCATTCAGTGCAGCACTTTCAAGTGCATTTTTGCGAGCATTCAATGCTTCCTGCACTTTCTCTTTGGCTTCGTTAATTACTGCACCCGCTGCTGGGCGCTCTTCTGCTGGCAATTCACGTAGGGTGGTCATCTGGAGGGTCAGATGACCTTTTTTCCCTAAATACTCGACGCGTACGTTGTCTAACGCGGCAACATCCTGGGCCTCGTTTATGGCGGCCGTTGCGTTGGCAACCAGCTCTGCGAGATGTGGCATGGTATTCCTCTTATGCCGGCATAATTACCGGGGTAGTTGATTCGTATACAAAGATAAAAAGGATGCAAAAAAAAAGCCTCCATTATGGAGGCTTTCGGCGCTATTTTTCGTTTCTTTTCTTACGCGCAAAGCCCCCGAGTTCAGGTGCTAAAGTAAAAAAAGAAACGGAAAATAGCAGCATTCATGCTTGCAGTTACCTTATTGAACAGTGTTAAACATTACCGTTAGAAATTAAAAGAGGGAGCAAGCTCCCCCTAATAACTGGCTTACGCCAGAGCTGCTTTCGCTTTTTCAACTAGTGCAGTAAATGCCACTTTGTCGAATACCGCGATGTCAGCCAGGATCTTACGGTCGATTTCAACAGAAGCTTTTTTCAAGCCGTTGATGAATTTGCTGTAAGAGATCCCGTTCTGACGAGCTGCAGCGTTGATACGTGCAATCCACAGCTGACGGAATTGACGTTTACGTTGACGACGGTCACGGTAAGCGTATTGGCCAGCTTTGATAACAGCCTGGAAAGCAACGCGGTATACGCGTGAACGCGCACCGTAGTAGCCTTTGGCTTGTTTAAGGATTTTTTTGTGACGAGCACGTGCGATAACACCACGTTTTACGCGAGCCATATTAGCTCTCCTGTTCTATATTCTGAATTAATTAAAAAATGCTACTTATGCGTACGGCAGGCAAGCGATGACCAGGCCCAGATCCCCTTTGGAGACCATACCTTTCGGACGCAGGTGACGTTTACGCTTAGTAGACTTTTTAGTCAGAATATGACGCAGGTTAGCGTGCTTACGCTTAAAACCACCACCGGCGGTCTTTTTGAAGCGCTTAGCAGCGCCGCGTACAGTTTTAATCTTTGGCATTTAATAACTTTCCACTTCGCATTGTTAATAAAACGAACCAGAAGGCGAACAAAACTCACGAGGCCGAAACCTCGCGAGAACTGTTACTTGATGGCCTTACTGTTTCTTCTTCGGAGCGAGCACCATGATCATCTGACGGCCTTCGATCTTCGATGGGAAGGATTCGACGACTGCCAGTTCACTCAGATCGTCACGGACGCGGTTAAGCACTTCCATACCAATCTGTTGGTGAGCCATTTCACGACCGCGGAAACGCAGTGTGATTTTAGCTTTATCACCCTCTTCCAGAAAGCGAACCAGGCTGCGGAGTTTTACCTGATAGTCGCCATCATCGGTACCAGGTCGGAATTTGATTTCCTTGACCTGAATAACTTTTTGCTTCTTCTTCTGTTCCTTAGAAGATTTGCTTTTTTCGTAGAGGAATTTGCCGTAATCCATAATTCGACAAACAGGCGGTTCAGCATTAGGACTGATTTCAACTAAATCAACCCCAGCCTCCTCGGCTTTTTCTAAAGCTTCATTCAGACTCACAATACCTAGTTGCTCGCCGTCTATACCTGTCAGACGAACCTCAGTGGCACGAATTTCTCTGTTTATGCGATTAGGACGCGCCGGTTGAACTCTTTTTCCGCCTTTAATAACTCTATTCCTCTAGTTGATTAAGATTGCGACTGCGAATTTCATTCTGCAGCTTTTCAATCAATTCGTTGACGTCCATGCTCCCCAAATCTTTGCCACGACGGGTACGAACGGCAACTTTGCCTGCTTCGACCTCTTTATCGCCACAAACTAACATGTAAGGGACACGACGCAACGTGTGTTCACGGATTTTAAAGCCAATCTTCTCATTTCTCAAGTCTGCTTTTACGCGAATGCCTGCATTTTGCAGTTTACGGGTCAATTCTTCGACATAATCAGACTGTCCATCAGTGATATTCATAACCACTGCTTGTACCGGCGCCAGCCAGGTTGGGAAGAAGCCCGCAAATTCTTCGGTCAGGATACCAATGAAACGTTCCATTGACCCGAGAATTGCACGGTGAATCATTACCGGAACCAGGCGTTCGTTACTTTCGCCGATATAAGACGCGTTCAGGCGTGATGGTAAAGAGAAGTCCAGCTGTACAGTGCCGCACTGCCATGCACGATCCAGGCAGTCATACAGCGTAAATTCAATTTTAGGGCCATAGAATGCACCCTCACCCGGCTGATAATCAAACGGTATATTATTTTCTTGCAGCGCTACGGCCAAATCCGCCTCTGCACGATCCCACATTTCGTCGGTACCGATGCGTTTTTCCGGGCGGGTAGACAGTTTCACAACGATTTTTTCAAAACCGAAGGTGCTGTACATGTCATAAACCATGCGGATACAGCTGTTCACTTCATCGCGAACCTGCTCTTCGGTACAGAATACGTGAGCATCATCCTGAGTAAAGCCACGAACACGCATCAGGCCATGCAACGCGCCTGACGGCTCGTTACGGTGACAGCTACCAAACTCAGCCATACGTAATGGCAGGTCGCGGTATGACTTCAGACCCTGGTTAAAGATCTGCACGTGACCCGGGCAGTTCATTGGCTTGATGCAGTATTCACGGTTCTCGGAAGAAGTAGTAAACATCGCATCTTTATAGTTGTCCCAGTGGCCAGTTTTTTCCCACAGCACACGGTCCATCATGAACGGGCCTTTCACTTCCTGATATTGGTACTCTTTGAGTTTGGAGCGTACAAACACTTCCAACTCACGGAAGATAGTCCAGCCGTCGTTATGCCAGAACACCATACCTGGCGCTTCTTCCTGCATATGATACAGGTCGAGTTGCTTACCAATTTTGCGGTGATCGCGCTTAGACGCTTCTTCCAGGCGTTGCAGATAAGCATTCAACTGCTTTTTATCTGCCCACGCGGTGCCATAAATACGTTGCAGCATTTTGTTGCTGCTGTCGCCACGCCAGTATGCACCGGATGTTTTCTGCAGTTTGAAATGATGGCAGAAACGCATATTCGGTACGTGCGGACCACGGCACATATCAACGTATTCTTCATGATGATACAGACCTGGCTTATCATCATGGCTGATGTTTTCATCAAGAATCGCAACCTTGTAGCTTTCGCCACGGTTAACGAAAGTTTCGCGGGCTTCGTGCCAGCTCACTTTCTTCTTGATGACGTCGTAATCTTTCTCAGCCAGCTCGTGCATACGCTTCTCGAGCAGCTCAAGATCTTCCTGCGTCAGCGTGTGGTCAATGTCAACGTCGTAGTAAAAACCGTTATCAATAACCGGGCCGATCGCCATTTTAGTGTGCGGCCACAGCTGTTTGATGGCATGACCCAATAAGTGGGCGCATGAGTGGCGGAGAATCTCCAGGCCAGCTTCATCTTTAACGGTGATAATCGCGAGTTTAGCATCGTGCTCAATAACATCAGATGCATCAACCAGTTCGCCATCAACACGGCCAGCGATACACGCTTTTGCGAGGCCAGGACCGATGTCCAGGGCTACATCCAGCGGGCTAACAGCATGGTCGTAATGGCGTTGGCTGCCATCAGGAAGAGTAATAACAGGCATTATAAGTCCTTATTCGCAGTGGTGACCCATACGCAAGATCACATGCAACATGTATTTTACTTTGGTTTCAACCGGTTGTGTCGTCATCTCGCCCACAATTGCAAGGCCGACTCCACAATTTATGCGTGAGTGCGAAGTTCACAGCCTCACGACGGTTGAGAATACTATCACTTTAAGGAGGGTATGTCGCGTTTTGCAGTCCAGAGTCATCTTGATACCGGTAATAATAACTGACTGTTTTATCCCCATTTTTTCACGCAACTATCAGTGAAAATACGTTTGTATTCTCGAAAAACATGCAAATGAAACTAATAAGATTTTCTAAACATTGTGCTGACCAATAATTACATTATCGGTTTATAAGATTAGGAAAATAAAAAAACCGGGCATCTTGCTCCGGTTTTTTATTTCATACGAATTTGAAAAATGAGCGATCAATTAGCAAGTTCGTATAAATGAAAACTAATCAGTATTGCTCAATTACTAATACCACTCGCCAGCAACAAGTGTATGGACATCAAAAGCATCATCCATTGAACGGCCAGTTGATTGAGCACCCGGTTGGATATTTGAACCAGCTTCGATATCAGTCGCATGCCACGTGTTGGAAGGTGCAGTCTGCGAGGCGGCTGTAGTGCTTGTTAAAGTAGTGGCCGTTACAGGTTGAGCGGCAAACGCACCGCATGAAATCACAGAAAGTAAGGCTGCAGTAGCGATATATTTAATATTTTTCATATTCTTGATTCTCTTATTTAGTGGGACAGCAAGTTATTATCTCGCTATGAAATAAGAGTAGATCCAGATCACACTTTTCACAAGGTGATTTATTTATCAATTTGTGCCAAATATAAAGAAAATATGACGAGACAGATGATTAAGGAGAGATTGTGAAGAAAATTAAAAAAAGATCTTTTTATTTAAAATAAAACCATGGACCAAAATAATAATAGCACATTACGATAAAATAAAACATTAAAGCCGGGAATTACCCGGCTTTGCCAATTACATCTTATAACCAAGAGTAACTGCGGTGCGTCTATCTGTATGCTCTGGAGCTGAATCAGGTGGATTTGAGTTCCAGGTGACGTTGTAGCCAACCCGCAAACCAAAGTGCTCATTGATTGCAACTTCAAGCGCAGTTTCAGAGTTTACCGTCGTATCCTGACTACCCAGCACAGAAACACCCTGGATAAATTTGGCGTTATCGGTCAGTTGCCAGTTATAGATACCTGACGCGTAACCCAACGGCTGAGTCTTATGCCCGCCATCAGTGTACTCGTCATAACGCACGCCTGGACCAAATTCCACACGCAAACTGTGTACCGGGCCACTGAGGAACTGACGACCATAACCTGCGGTCAGCACATCACGCGACTGATATCCGTTGTAGCGGTCTGTTAACCAACTGGCCTGACCAAAGAGATAATCGCTATCAGTCATGTTGTAACGGCTACGACCACCAGCAGCATAAGTCTCAGAAGAGCGCTCATCGTTAGAAGACGTGTTGTTTGCATTACCCCACAGTGACCACGCGGTAGAGGTGTCGTACCAGGTCATGTTGGTGTTCGCAGTCAACGAAGAACTTGTGGTGTTGCCTGATTGCGCAAGATAACCCGCATTCAGGTTACCTTCGAACGGTTTCTTAGCGGTAGATGGGTCATCCATGACAGTGAAAACCGAATTATCTGCAATTGCAAAGTGACTCAATAGCGCACTTCCGGTCAGCAAAATTGCAGCCGGTACTGTCTTAACTAAATTCATTTAATCGTCCGTACAACATAAAAAGAAACCATCAAGGTTCCGGAATCTCTTCTGTGGATCAAATAATTATGAGCCAAGAAAGGTTACAAATTATAAAAAAGCCCGAATAACATAGCAATGAATTCTTCTTTCATTTTTTGAATAAGAGAGCTCTTAAAACATCTTTATTTTCATAAACATAGTGTTCTATTGCTTTTTACAAATCATATGATAAATCATTGTGTTAATTGACATTCTTTGGGCTGAAACAGTGCTACGCTTTAACCCAACGCTCAATTAAGGAGGATATATGGCTCGGATTTATACATTGACACTTGCTCCCTCACTCGATAGCGCAACATTAACCGCACAAATTTACCCGGAGGGAAAACTCCGCTGTACCGCTCCAGTGTTTGAACCTGGCGGTGGCGGCATTAACGTTGCACGTGCGATTGTGCACTTAGGAGGCCAGGCAACAGCCATATTTCCTTCCGGTGGCGCGACCGGGGAACACCTTTGTGCCCTCCTGCTAGATGAACATGTCGCTATTGATACTATTAATGCACGCGACTGGACTCGGCAAAACTTACATGTTCATGCGGAATCAACCGGCGAACAGTATCGTTTTGTAATGCCTGGAGCCGCACTCACCGATGATGAATTCCGTCTGCTCGAAGAAAAAGTTTTGTCCATTGAACCCGAAGCTATTTTGGTTATCAGTGGCAGTCTCCCACCAGGCATTAACGTTTCTAAACTTTGTGCATTAGTAAAAGCAGCTCAAAAAGCAGGTATCCGCTGCATCGTGGATAGCTCTGGCGAAGCCTTAAAAGCAACCCTTGAAATCGGCAATATTGAGTTGGTTAAACCAAACCAAAAAGAGCTCAGTGCATTAGTAAACCGTGATCTCACTCAACCTGACGATGTGCGCCAAGCCGCCCAAGAGATTGTCGACAGTGGCAAAGCGAAACGCGTGGTGGTTTCTCTGGGTCCACAAGGTGCTCTTGGTGTTGATGCCAGCGGTTGCGTGCAAGTTGTACCACCGCCAGTCAAAAACCAAAGTACGGTTGGCGCAGGCGATAGCATGGTCGGCGCAATGACGTTGAAACTGGCAGAAGGCGCACCTTTATTAGATATGGTTCGTTTCGGCGTCGCCGCAGGCAGTGCAGCCACCCTAAATCATGGCACTCGTTTGTGTTCACTGGAAAATACGCAAAAAATCTACGATTACTTGCGTAGTTAGCGACTACATCCTGAATGGCGGCTTGTCGTTTCGTCAGAAGTCGCCATTTCATATAGATCAACTATGCTGAAACCTTCGGGATAACAATGAGGTGAATAATGAGTAGCGGAGACATCGTGCGCTATGTTGTCACATTTAAGTTCCAGGAAAATAATCTCACGGATCTTAACGAGCTCAATAACCAACTGACACGCGGCGGTTTTTTGCTCACTATGTCAGATGACGAAGGTAAAATTCACGAGTTAGGTATCAACACATTTGGGTTAATAAGCACGTCAAGCCAGGCAGAAGTTGAAGAGTTATCCCGTGGCCTTGGTCAGTTAGCACTGGGTATCGAACCCGAAGTGTCAGTAACAACATGGGAAAACTGGCTACAAGAGAGTAAATAACCAAGTTTTAAATATCATGACCGGGGATGTGCGTCAGTTCGAAGTTTGACCCGGTTAACAGCGATAAGCTAATGATCTACCAGAAAACCTGGGGAGAAGCATCATGTGGCAAGCTATTAGTCGTCTGTTAAGTGAACAACTCGGCACTGCTGAAATTGAACAACGCACGGAATTACCCGGCGGCGAAATTCATGCCGCCTGGCGAATTCACTATGCCGGTCATGAGATCTTTGTCAAAAGCGATGCGCGTGAAATGTTGCCCATCTTCACTGCTGAAGCCGACCAGCTTGAGTTACTTTCGCGCAGCAATACGGTACGCGTACCAAAAGTCTGGGCCGTTGGCAGCGATCGCGATTACAGCTTCCTGCTGCTCGAATACATGCCATCAAAACCGCTGGATGCGCATAACGCCTTTTTGCTGGGGCAACAACTGGCACGATTGCATCTATGGAGCGAGCAACCGCAATTTGGCCTCGATTTTGATAATGATCTTTCCACTACCCCTCAACCCAATGCCTGGCAACGACGTTGGTCTACATTTTTTGCGGAACAACGCATTGGCTGGCAGTTAGAACTCGCCGCTGAAAAAGGGATCCATTTTGGTGATATCGATCTCATCGTCGATTTTGTACACCAAACGCTTGCCTCCCACCAGCCGCAGCCATCATTGCTACATGGTGATTTGTGGTCAGGAAATTGCGCAATGGGGCCTGATGGTCCATTTATTTACGACCCGGCGTGTTACTGGGGAGACCGCGAATGCGACCTGGCAATGTTGCCATTGCATCCTGATCAACCACCGCAAATCTACGACGGTTACCAGTCGATATCCCCTCTTCCCTCCGATTTCCTTCTACGACAACCGATCTATCAACTCTATACCCTACTTAACCGGGCGATTCTTTTTGGCGGCCAGCATTTAGTGGTCGCAGAAAAAGCATTGGATAGAGTTCTGGCGGCGTAATGACTTCGCCACTCCTCAAACAGGAGTGGCGTTTTCTAGATGAAACCCAGTAATGAAAAGAAGAAGTAGCCGATGACGATAATGATGATGGGTAAAACATAGAGCGGGAAAATTTGCAGGAAAATCGTGTGTCGCGGCACGACAATTTTTGCATCAATCTGCGCTTTCGTTAACCCTTCCGGGCCTTTTGCTTGTTCCAGAATCAATTGATCTTGCACACCTTCACGCAGAAACTTCGCCTGGCGGCTCATACGTGCGCCAGATGCCTGTAATGCGAGGCCAACAAATATCAGCGCGTAGATGACCCAGAACAGAATGTTTGCCTGCTGATGGAACTCCGGTTGTGGCGAGTTGTACCAGAAGAAATTTAAAAATGGCGTATTGAAACGCATCATCTCAATCATGACATGAGCAAAATCCAGCATCACGGCATTAATGCCCGCCTGTTTTTCGCTATGCGCATCCATAAACTTCAAAATCGAAATCAGTGTAGAAATTACCGCTGGGATAAAAATTACCCAGCCAGCCACACGTTTGAGTACGGCAATGCGTCCAGCTTGTTGATACGTCATTCGTTCCCCTTGGTTAAGACGTAACTTGTACGCACAAAGTCTACCTTGTCCGGTGTGATTTCGCCTGAGCTTTACGGGCGAATTTCATAAAGCAGTGGCATCCTCAGGTAATTCCAGCTATTGATTAGAGATCTTATCTTTAATACATAAATGACAGGAGTCGTTAAATGGCTGTTACTCGCCAAATTGTAGCTGCAATTTTTGATATGGACGGTTTGTTGATTGATTCAGAACCGTTATGGGATGAAGCAGAGCTAGAGGTTATGGCAAGCATTGGCGTGGATATCTCCCGCCGTTGCGAACTGCCCGATACGCTCGGCTTGCGTATCGATCTGGTCGTCGACCTGTGGTTCTCCCACCAACCGTGGAATGGTCCAACGCGTGAAGAAGTGACTAACCGCGTCATTACCCGTGCCATTTCCTTAGTTGAAGAGAAACGCCCTCTCTTGCCTGGTGTGCGTGAAGCCGTTGCATTGTGCAAAGCACAGGGGCTGAAAGTAGGTTTAGCTTCTGCATCACCTCTGCATATGCTTGAACGCGTTCTGGAAATGTTTGATCTACGTGACCAGTTTGATGCCATCGCCTCAGCTGAACACCTGTCTTACAGCAAACCGCACCCTCAGGTTTACCTCGATGCCGCCGCTAAACTTGGCGTCGACCCGCTATCTTGTGTGACGCTTGAAGATTCCGTAAATGGGATGATTGCCACCAAAGCTGCGCGTATGCGTTCAATCGTGGTTCCCGCCGAAGAAAACCATGATGACGTGCGCTGGTGTCTGGCCAACGTAAAACTGCCGTCACTGGTTGAATTACGCGCCGAACACCTGCTTGGCTAATCTTTTATAAGGTGCGGGGCTACCCCGCATCTTTCTCAAAATCATACCTCCGTCAAAATTATTGAAACGCTATTTCATATTAATTTGAATTTCCCCCATCCCGTATCTATTCTTTATTTACACGCGCATATGCGCTTTTCCGGATACCGGGGTAACTATGATTCTCGATGCTTTTAATCTGCAGGGTAAAGTCGCTATCGTCACAGGTTGTGACACTGGATTGGGTCAGGGAATGGCGATCGGCCTTGCTGAGGCTGGTTGTGACATCGTTAGTGTGAACCGCAAAATTCCACACGAAACCGCGCAAAAAGTGGAAGCGCTGGGGCGACGTTTTCTCGCCATCCAGGCAGATTTAAGCCAGCACGAGGTCATTCCGGGCATCATCGAACAAGCCGTGGCGGGAATGGGGAAAATAGACATTCTGGTCAATAACGCGGGCACCATTCGCCGCGAAGATGCCCTTGAGTTTAGCGAGAAAAACTGGGATGACGTGATGAACCTGAACATTAAATCAGTGTTCTTTCTCTCTCAGGCGGTAGCAAAGCAATTCATCAGGCAAGGTGGCGGCGGGAAAATCATTAATATCGCCTCAATGTTGTCATTCCAGGGCGGTATACGGGTTCCCTCTTATACGGCATCAAAAAGCGCGGTGCTCGGTGTCACGCGACTGCTGGCAAACGAATGGGCACAGCACAATATTAATGTGAATGCTATTGCACCCGGATATATGGCTACTAACAATACTCAACAACTGCGTGATGACGAAGTGCGCAGCCAGGAAATACTAGACCGTATTCCGGCAGGTCGATGGGGCGTTCCCGCGGACCTACAAGGCCCAATAGTTTTTCTCGCATCAAGCGCGTCCGATTACGTCAACGGATATACCATTGCAGTCGACGGGGGCTGGCTAGCCCGGTAAATCCGCTATCGCCGGGTAACCGGCGGTAGCAAAATGTTACGCCGTCACCTCTTCCGTCTACTGTATAAAATCCCTATACTGTATGAATCGACAGTTTTCATCCAGGTAGTATCATGACGGCGGAAGGCCATCTTCTTTTTTCCATTGCCTGCGCAGTTTTCGCAAAAAACGCCGAACTCACGCCCGTGCTTGCTCAAGGAGACTGGTGGCATATTGTGCCGTCAGCCATTCTGACCTGCTTATTACCAGATATCGACCATCCAAAGTCGTTTCTGGGCCAGCGTCTGCCGTGGATTTCCAAACCTATTGCCCGAGCCTGCGGTCATAGGGGCTTTACACACAGTTTGTTTGCGGTGTTTGCAAGCCTTGCACTGTTCTATCTTAAAGTCCCTGAAACCTGGGTTATTCCCGCCGATGCGCTACAAGGCATGGTGTTGGGTTATTTGAGCCATATTCTGGCAGATATGCTTACGCCTGCTGGTGTTCCACTGCTGTGGCCATGCCGTTTGCGCTTTCGCTTTCCGATTGTCAGACCGCAAAAAGGCAACCAACTTGAACGCGTTTTGTGTATGGCGCTGTTTGGTCTGGCTGTGTGGATGCCGCAAAGTTTGCCCGATAACAGTGCGGTACGTTGGTCATCACAGGTGATAATTTCAATGCAAATGACCTTCAACAGCCTTTTAAATCAGCATTCAGCACAATAATTAGACGAAACCATTCAAAATGTAATAATCAATTCCTTTTGAATATAAGTGTCGTTCTAAGCTTCTGGTACGATTTACAGAATAAAGATGGCAATCAGTCCATCTATTTAAAAAACACTCAGGAGATACGGGGATGAATTTTCCACTTATAGCGAACGTTATCGTGTTCGTTATTCTGCTGCTGTTGCTGGCGCAAACTCGCCACAAACAGTGGAGTCTGGCAAAGAAAGTACTGCTTGGTTTAGCAATGGGCGTAGTATTTGGCCTTGCGCTGCATACCATTTATGGCGAAGACAGCCCGGTACTTAAACAATCTATCCAGTGGTTTAACATCGTTGGTAACGGTTATGTACAACTGTTGCAAATGATCGTCATGCCATTAGTGTTCGCCTCAATTCTGAGCGCGGTAGCTCGTTTGCATAATGCCTCTTCACTGGGGAAAATCAGCTTCCTGACTATCGGAACCTTGCTGTTTACCACTTTGATCTCGGCACTTGTCGGCGTGTTGGTGACCAACCTGTTCGGCCTGACCGCTGAAGGTTTGGTACAAGGTACAGCTGAAACCGCCCGTCTGAGCACCATTGAAACCACGTACGTGGGCAAAGTGGCTGACCTGAACGTGCCGCAACTGATTCTGTCATTCGTGCCGAAAAACCCGTTTGCTGACCTGACTGGGGCGAACCCAACCTCCATCATCAGCGTGGTGATTTTCGCCGCATTCCTGGGTGTCGCTGCTCTGAAATTGCTGAAAGACGATGCACCGAAAGGTGAGCGTGTTCTGGTTGCGATTGATACGCTGCAAAGCTGGGTAATGAAGCTGGTACGCCTGGTCATGCAATTGACGCCATACGGTGTACTTGCACTGATGACTAAAGTTGTTGCCGGTTCAAACCTGCAAGACATCATCAAGCTCGGTAGTTTCGTGGTTGCGTCTTATCTCGGTCTGGCAATTATGTTCGGTGTGCACGCAGTATTGCTGGCCGTAAACGGCGTAAGCCCGCTCAAATACTTCCGCAAGGTTTGGCCGGTACTAACATTTGCCTTCACCAGTCGTTCTAGCGCCGCCAGCATTCCATTGAACGTTGAAGCGCAAACTCGCCGTCTGGGAGTTCCTGAGTCCATCGCAAGCTTTGCGGCGTCCTTTGGTGCCACTATCGGCCAGAACGGTTGTGCTGGTCTCTATCCTGCCATGCTGGCGGTGATGGTCGCTCCAACTGTCGGTATTAACCCGCTGGACCCGGTCTGGATTGCAACTCTGGTTGGTATCGTCACCGTAAGCTCCGCAGGTGTTGCGGGCGTTGGTGGCGGTGCAACCTTCGCAGCCCTGATTGTTCTGCCAGCCATGGGCTTGCCGGTCACACTGGTAGCATTGTTGATTTCTGTTGAGCCACTGATTGATATGGGTCGTACTGCTCTGAACGTTAGCGGTTCAATGACTGCCGGTACTATCACCAGCCAGTTGATGAAGCAGACGGATAAAGAATTACTCAATAGTGATGAAGAAGCGGAATTGGCGCATCGCTAATCAGTAGCAAAACCACCTTATAATCTGCGACAATAAACGGTTCCTGTAACAGGGAACCGTTTTTTTATTTATAACTTAGAGCCCCTCTCAGGGTGCCAAAACACTTTCGCCTTCTACGGACCTCTTCCCTCAATGAAACGACTCTGCATTCTACTTTTCTTCTTTGTCTCTGGCGCCTGGGCAGAAAATGTCGATAGCCCTTACCTGAAACATGCGCAGGAAGGTGACAGCCGTGCGCAATTCTATCTTGCCGATACTCTGGTTAGCGCAGGCGAATATCAGCAGGCAGAAAGCTGGGCTGCCAAATCAGCCGCTCAGGGTGATGCCGATGCCATGGCATTATTGGCTCAACTCAAAATTCATGACCCTGCCACCGCTGATTACCAACAGGCTAAATCGTTAGCACAACAGGCCGTACAACGAGGCAGCCAGTCTGGAAAAGTGACTCTGGCACGCATTTTCGTTAATACCCAAGCGGGTAAACCCGATTACACCAGGGCCATTGAACTGCTGGAAAGCGCCTCGCAGGATATAGAAAGTGACTCAGCAGTCGATGCGCAAATGTTTCTGGGGTTACTCTACGCCAATGGTGTAGGGACAGCGCAAGATGATGAAAAAGCCACTTTCTGGTTTAAACGCAGCTCTACGCTCTCCCGCACCGGATATGCCGAGTATTGGGCTGGAATGTTATTTTTAAACGGTGAAAAGGGTTTTATCGCTGTCAATAAACAGCGTGCATTGCAGTGGTTAAATCTGAGCTGCATGGAAGGCTTTGATACCGGTTGCGAAGAGTTTGAGCGGCTCAGTAACGGCGGGTAAGTCAATCTGCGTTGCAGGGCCTGCACTCGACAGGCCTTTAAATTCAAGTCTCTTAAAACAGCTCTGAGCTCGTTCTTCTCTCAGTAAATCTCATTTTCATGTCTGACCTGTATTGCCCAGCGTTGTGCCGATTCCGGTAAGGTAAAGGGCGGTGACTGGCGGAACGCATTTCCTACCAGCACAAAAGCCACGTAGCGGTTGCGTAGCAGCCACACATCCTTAAACCCATCCACTCGAAAAGCATGAGACGGTGGTGAGGGTTCAACACGCGCTTGGTACGTAAGAACGGGACGAGTATTCGGTTGGCGTAAAGGTTTCATAGGCAATGGAATCAAAACTAAATTGATGAACAACTTCGCTATGATAGCGGAGAACTGTCCCATAAGTCTCGCGTCGAGATGACCTTGTCCTATAGTTAAAGCTGTTTTGGGCCATACGAAGCCCAATGAGAGCAGAACTAAAACAGGAGATGAGTTCAATGTCGACGAACGATAAGCACCCTCTGAATCACAGTGCACCTATACATGACGCCAATGAATCGAAGCCTGGTATGGATTCACTGGCACCCGATGATGGCTCTCATCGCCCTTCAACTGAACCGAGCCCTCCGGGAGCGCAACCCACTGCGGCAGGGAGTTATAAAAGCCCGGACACCTCCAACGAAAAATTAAAATTGCTCGATAAGCATCGCAAGAACGGTGAAAACTTCCCTCTGACCACCAATCAGGGCGTGCGCATTGCCGATGACCAGAACTCGCTGCGTGCTGGTACGCGTGGGCCTACGCTTCTGGAAGATTTTATCTTGCGGGAGAAAATCACCCACTTTGACCATGAGCGTATTCCTGAGCGAATCGTTCACGCGCGCGGATCAGCGGCACACGGTTATTTCCAGCCATACAAAAATATGGCGGAAGTGACCAAAGCAGATTTTCTTTCCGACCCCGACAAAATCACTCCGGTATTTGTACGTTTTTCAACGGTACAAGGTGGCGCAGGCTCGGCCGATACAGTGCGTGATATCCGCGGATTTGCCACTAAGTTCTACACCGAAGAAGGCATTTTCGATTTAGTCGGTAACAATACTCCGGTATTTTTCATTCAGGATGCGCATAAATTTCCTGATTTCGTCCATGCAGTGAAACCTGAGCCACACTGGGCTATCCCGCAAGGTGGCAGCGCGCACGACACCTTCTGGGACTATGTCTCGCTGCAACCTGAAACGCTACACAACGTTATTTGGGCGATGTCTGACCGCGGTCTGCCGCGCAGCTACCGCACCATGGAAGGTTTCGGGATTCATACTTTCCGCATGATTAACGCAGAAGGGAAAGCGACTTTCGTACGCTTCCACTGGAAACCGACCGCGGGCAAAGCTTCTCTGCTTTGGGATGAGTCGCAAAAACTGACCGGACGTGATCCTGATTTCCACCGCCGCGACCTTTGGGAATCGATTGAAGCGGGTGACTTCCCGGAATATGAACTGGGCCTACAATTAATTCCGGAAGAAGATGAATTTAAATATGACTTTGACCTGCTCGACCCAACCAAACTGATCCCGGAAGAACTGGTGCCGGTTCATCTGGTGGGCAAAATGACGCTCAACCGCAACCCGGATAATTTCTTTGCCGAAAATGAACAAGTGGCATTCCATCCGGGCCATATCGTTCCAGGCTTAGATTTTAGTAACGACCCGCTGCTACAAGGCCGCTTGTTCTCTTACACCGATACACAAATCAGTCGTCTCGGGGGGCCAAACTTCCATGAAATTCCGATAAACCGTCCGACCTGCCCATATCACAACTTCCAGCGTGACGGCATGCATCGCATGGATATCGACAGCAATCCTGCCAACTACGAACCCAATTCCATCAACGACAACTGGCCGCGTGAAACACCTCCGGGGCCAAAACGCGGCGGTTTCGAAGGCTATCAGGAGCGTATTGAGGGCCATAAAGTCCGCGAGCGCAGCCCGTCGTTTGGTGAATATTATTCGCAACCGCGGTTGTTCTGGCAAAGCCAGACTCCTGTGGAACAGCAGCACATCATCAGTGCCTTTAGTTTCGAATTATCTAAAGTCGCGAGGCCGTATATCCGCGAACGTGTACTGGATCATTTGACACATATTGATATTTCCCTTGCTCATCCGGTCGCAGAAAATCTCGGAATTGAACTGTCTGATGAGCAGATGCATGTTGCGCCGCCAAAAGATGTGAACGGCCTGAAGAAAGATCCAAGCCTGAGTTTGTATGCCGTGCCAAGTGGTTCAGTGAAAGGCCGCGTGGTGGCTATTTTGCTGAGTGAAAAAGCCAATGCTGCGGATGTTCTGGTTGCGATGAAGGCGCTGAAAGCTCAGGGCGTGCATACCAAACTACTGTTTTCCCGCATGGGTGAAACAAGCGCTGATGACGGATCCCTGCTCCCGATTGCCGCCACGTTTACCGGTTCGCCTTCGGTCACGGTAGATGCGGTGATTGTTCCCGGGGGCGATCTCACTTCAATTCTCAACAACGGTGACGCAGCTTATTATTTACTGGAAGCTTATAAACACTTAAAGGTCATTGGTCTTGCAGGGGATGCCCGCCAGTTTAAAACTCAGCTAGGAATCGATAATAACCAGGGCGAGGAAGGCGTGGTTGAAGGTGACACTGTCACGACTGCATTTACCGATGATTTCCTTAAACTGTTAGCCGCGCACCGTATTTGGTCGCGCAGCAATAAAATCAGCCATATCCCGGCTTAACCCACAAAAAAGCCGTCACATCAGTGACGGCTTTTCCATTTCTAACGTGTAATTATTTTTTGACCTGCGGGTCAGTATCGTACTCAGCACAAGTCTGATAACCCGAGTTCATCACATGCCCGGTTTCATCAAGCGCTACGAAATAAGTTTCTGTTTTGCCATCACGCTGACCGAGAATGTAGGTCTGGCAAGTACCACGTGCGTGAATCATGGTCACTTCTGAAGACGGTTTGCCTGCAACCTGTTGAACTTGCTCACGGCTCATGCCTTTTTTCACATCTTTTACAACCGGTGTTGCTACCTGATCTTTAGTACGATCGTAGGCTGTACAACCGGCAAGCATTGTCATAACCGCTGCTGCACTTAAAATTCCTGCAAAAGTCTTGTTCATATTTTATCCTCGTTTTTCAGGGTATTGCTCATGCGTGTTAGATAAGCCTGGAATATAAAAGCGCATTTTTCAACTAAGCAGACCAAATGAACAAATTTTAGGATTATTAAACAAAACACCAGGTTAGCTCCAAAACGTACCAAATAGCTCTAAATCACACCAAACGGCACAACCACTCTCCCATGAGTCTTGTCGTTTTACCCACAAACGGGTAGTTTTAACAAATCTGACTTTTGCTACCTGCATACGCAGGTAAATTGCACCGGAGGGTTAAATGGCTCTGCAACAAGAGATTATTCAGGCACTAGGGGTGAAACCACAAATCGACCCAGCACACGAAATTCGTGTCAGCGTTGATTTCCTGAAGTCGTACCTGAAAAGATATTCATTTATTAAATCGCTGGTGTTGGGTATTAGCGGCGGCCAGGATTCAACCCTTACCGGTAAACTCTGTCAGCTCGCCATCAATGAACTGCGTGATGAAACCGGTGACGAAAGTTACCAGTTTATCGCAGTACGCTTGCCATTTGGCGTGCAGGCCGATGAACAAGACTGTCAGGATGCCATCGCCTTTATTGAGCCAGACCGCGTGCTAACCGTGAATATCAAAGGTGCTGTGCTGGCGAGCGAACAAGCACTGCGCGAAGCAGGTATTGAGTTGAGCGATTTTATTCGTGGTAACGAAAAAGCTCGTGAACGTATGAAAGCACAATACAGCATCGCTGGCATGACCAAAGGCGTTATTGTAGGTACTGACCACGGTGCTGAAGCGGTAACCGGATTCTTCACCAAATACGGCGATGGCGGCACCGATATCAACCCAATCTTCCGCCTTAACAAGCGCCAGGGAAAAGCACTGCTTAAAACACTGGGCTGCCCGGAACATTTATACCAGAAAGCGCCAACCGCTGATCTTGAAGATGACCGCCCTTCTCTGCCTGATGAAGCTGCCCTTGGCGTAACCTACGAGCAAATTGATGACTACCTGGAAGGCAAAACTCTGGACGATGCCACCAGCAAAATTATCGAAGGCTGGTATCTGAAAACCGAACACAAACGCCGCACGCCAATTACCGTGTTTGATGATTTCTGGAAATAAATAGCATCACGCCATCCGACCTGCTGCAGGTTTTCCAGGTCGGATAAGCGCAGCGTCATCCGACAATCCCTTTCTGGAAACACATGGACACCTCTGCAAAACGCGCCACGGCTTTTGGCCTGCTGGCGATCCTCCTCTGGAGCACCTCGGTCGGTTTACTGCGCAGTATCAGCGAGCATTTTGGCCCGGTGGGTGGCGCTGCGCTGATTTACACCGTCAGCGCATTTTGCCTGTGCATTGCGCGAGGATTACCGAAACTCCGTGAAATCCCTCCGCGCTATCTGTGGATTGGCGGTGCGCTATTCGTCACTTACGAAATTTTCCTCGCCTTAGCGATTGGGCTGGCGCACAGCCGCAGCCAGTCGCTTGAGCTGGGGATGATCAACTATTTGTGGCCAAGCCTGACCATCCTGCTGGCGCTGTTTATCAACCAACAACGCAGCAATTTGTGGCTCTGGCCGGGGCTGGCGCTTTCGCTAGCGGGCATCGTTCAGGTGATGAAAGGCGACGGTGACTGGTCACCGATTCAGATGTGGCACAACATTCTGGATAGCCCGCTGGCTTACGGCCTGGCGTTTGCCGCCGCGCTCATTTGGGCGCTGTACTGCAACATCACCCGCCGCTGGAGCGCAGGCAAAAATGGCGTGTCGCTGTTCTTCTGCGCCACCGCCACCGTGCTGTGGGTGAAATTCGCCTTTGTTAGCGAAGCGCCGATTCACTTCACGCTGCCTTCAACGCTGCAACTGCTATTTATGGGCGCTTCCACGGCGATAGCCTATTCAGCCTGGAACCACGGCATTCAGCGCGGGAATATGACGTTGCTGGCTACGGCATCGTATTTCACGCCGGTGCTTTCGGCGTTGATTGCGAGTTTGTGGTTGGGTTTACATCCGGGCTGGGGCTTCTGGCAGGGAGTGGCGATGGTAGTCGGCGGGTCGTTACTCTGTTGGCTCGCGACCCGACGTTATGGTTAACGCTTCATACTTCGAGCTGCAACTGCGTTGGCTGCTACCACAAACCCCAGTCACTTACTTTAGTAAGCTCCCGGGGATTTGCTCCTTTGCCGCCTTGCTGCAACCCGAATTATTTTGCGTTATGAATGGGTAGCATCGGTAGTTTCAGATCTTGCGCTTTCGCGCATTCAACAGCACTTTCATAACCCGCATCGGCGTGGCGCATCACGCCCGTTGCCGGGTCATTCCACAATACGCGACCCAAGCGCACCGCCGCTTCTGGCGTACCATCCGCCACAATCACCACGCCCGCGTGTTGTGAGAAGCCCATGCCGACGCCGCCGCCGTGATGCAAACTCACCCATGTCGCGCCGCCCGCGGTATTTAGCAGTGCATTCAGCAATGGCCAGTCGGAAACCGCATCAGAGCCATCCTTCATTGACTCCGTTTCACGATTTGGCGATGCTACCGAGCCGCAGTCCAGATGGTCACGGCCAATTACGATTGGTGCTTTCAGCTCGCCGTTACGCACCATTTCGTTAAACGCCAACCCGGCAAGATGACGTTCGCCAAGGCCTAACCAGCAAATGCGTGCCGGCAGCCCCTGGAAAGCAATGCGTTCCTGCGCCATATCCAACCAGCGATGCAGGTTCTGGTTATCCGGGAACAATTCTTTGAGTTTCGCATCAGTTTTCGCAATATCTTCAGGATCACCTGAAAGCGCTACCCAGCGGAACGGCCCTTTGCCTTCGCAGAACAGCGGGCGAATATAGGCGGGAACAAAGCCCGGGAAATCAAAGGCATTTTCCACTCCTTCATCAAACGCCACCTGGCGGATATTGTTACCGTAATCCACCGTCGGCACGCCCATCTCCCAGAAATCGAGCATCGCCTGAACATGTACGGCCATCGACGCACGAGCTGCTTTCTCAACCACTTTTGGCTGCGTGGAGCGCTCTTCCTGCCAACGATCCACATTCCAGCCCAGCGGCAAATAACCATTAACGGGATCGTGCGCTGAGGTTTGATCGGTCACAATATCGGGCTTAATGCCCCCCGCTTTCGCGCGTTTTACCAATTCTGGTAGCAGATCGGCGGCGTTGCCTAATAGACCGACGGAGATCGCTTTTTTCTCCGCGTTCGCTTTTTCGATCATTGCCAGCGCTTCATCAAGATTTGTCGCTTTATAATCGAGATAACGAGTACGCAGACGGAAATCAATGCGCGACTCCTGGCACTCGATGGCTAACACCGAAGCGCCTGCCAGCACGCCAGCCAGCGGCTGCGCGCCCCCCATACCGCCCAGTCCTGCAGTCAGGATCCATTTGCCACGCAAATCCCCACCGTAATGCTGACGACCAGCTTCGGCAAAGGTTTCAAAAGTGCCCTGCACGATGCCTTGCGCACCGATGTAAATCCACGAACCCGCGGTCATTTGCCCATACATCATCAACCCGGCTTTATCGAGCTCATGGAAATGATCCCAGTTTGCCCAATGCGGTACGAGGTTGGAGTTGGCAATTAGCACGCGCGGAGCATCAGCGTGAGTGCGGAAAATACCGACTGGTTTGCCCGATTGCACCAGTAATGTTTCATCGGCCTTGAGCGTACGCAGCGAGGCAAGGATCTGTTCAAAGCAATCCCAGTTACGAGCGGCTTTACCGATCCCGCCGTACACCACCAGATCTTCCGGACGCTCGGCGACATCAGGATCGAGGTTGTTTTGGATCATGCGGTAAGCTGCTTCAATCAACCAGTTTTCGCAGTGCAATGTCGTACCATGCGGTGCGCGTACCGTGCGGGCTACCGCCTGTTTTACAGATTCAGTCATTGTAGTGGCTCCCGGCATCAGGCCGACGTAGAAGGGAAAAGTTGTGTAATAACAGCAGGTAATTCGCCACTACAGCCCCACTGGCGCATGCTTTCGATATCCGGAGCCAGTAAGCGGTCTTTATCAAGGAAGGCAACACGTTCTCGCACGCCACTAAAGACCTGTTCCATGATTGGCGAACTGCGTAATGGGCGGGAAAACTCGATCCCCTGGGCAGCAGCCATCGCTTCAATCCCCACCACGGCGGCCGTGTTGAAACACATTTCCCCAAGGCGGCGCGCGGCATAAGTCGCCATTGAAACGTGGTCTTCCTGGTTTGCTGAAGTTGGCAGGCTGTCCACACTTCCCGGATGAGCCAATGACTTGTTTTCAGATGCCAGCGCGGCGGCTGTCACCTGGGCAATCATAAAGCCTGAGTTAATTCCGCCCTCTTTCACCAGGAATGGCGGTAAGCCAGAAAGACCGGTATCCAGCAGTAATGCCAGTCGACGTTCAGAAATCGCGCCAATTTCAGCAACTGCCAGCGCAATAATATCGGCGGCGAATGCCACAGGTTCAGCATGGAAATTCCCGCCGGAAATCACCTCTCCGGTTTCGCTAAATACCAGTGGGTTGTCCGACGCGGCGTTAGCTTCAATTTGCAATACGCGTGCTGCATGGCGCAGGTTATCGAGGCATGCTCCCATTACTTGCGGTACGCAACGGATGGAATACGGATCTTGTACACGCCCACAATGCTGATGAGAGTCAACAATTTCACTGTCGGCAAGCAATTCTCTGACAGCCGCCGCAACGTCGATTTGCCCGGTCTGCCCACGCGCTTCATGAATTCGTGCATCGAAAGGTTTCACTGAGCCTTTAATTGCTTCCAGTGATAACGCCCCGGCGACAAGGCCAGCACCAAACACTTTTTCGCCTTCAAACAGGCCGCGCAACGCCAGTGCAGTAGAAACTTGCGTACCGTTAAGTAACGCCAGCCCCTCTTTTGGCCCAAGCACCAGCGGCTCGACTCCGGCAATTTTCAACCCGGCGATAGCTGGAAGCTCTTCGCCATTGATACGCACATTACCTTCACCCAACAACATCAGCGAAAGATGCGCCAGCGGGGCTAAATCTCCCGATGCGCCAACTGAACCTTTTTCCGGGATAACCGGCATCACACCTGCGTTAAACAGGCGCAATAAACTGTCGATAACATCCATACGCACACCAGAGTGGCCTCGCGCGAGGCTAATAATTTTGCTCGCCATCACCAGACGTACCACATCATCTGGCAATGGTTGCCCAAGACCCACGCTATGCGAAAGCACCAGGTTGCGTTGCAATTCAGCCAGATGCTCTTTGGCAATGGTGGTTTGCGCCAGCTTGCCAAATCCCGTATTAATGCCGTAAACCACATCGCCATGATTGACGATAGCCTCAACGGTTTGCTGGGACTTAATGACCGCATCAATGGCCCTGGAATCAAGGCTCAAAGTCACGACCCCATGGTAGATTTCACGCAGTGTGGCGAGCGTTACGTGCCCCGGTGTAAGACAGCAAATCTTTTTTTGCAGCGACATAGCGACATCCTGATGGCATCAATTCATATGAACGTATAGAGTTGTATAGACAACCTAACTAATAAACCCAAATGACCGCCAGCGGGTCATAGGAAATTTTTATTGAACAGTGAGCGAGATCGCGCTTTCGCCGCAAAATGCAATTTTTAAGGAACCGTTGATGTCTGATATCCAACCTCTGGATCAATTGCGTGCCGCCATCAGTGATTTACCTGCGCCCATTTACCTACGGGTAAAACAAGGAATCATCAGCCAGATCCGCAGTGGGAACTGGCTCGCTCATCAGCGAGTGCCTTCGGAAACCGAACTGGTGAATGCGCTGAATGTCAGCAGAATGACTATCAACCGGGCGTTGCGAGAACTCACTGGCGAAGGCTGGCTGGTACGAATGCAAGGTGTGGGAACCTTTGTGGCAGAGCAAAAAGGCCATACTGCAATGCTTGAAGTGGGCAGCATTGCCGAAGAGATTACCGCGCGAGGTCATCACTACCGCAATCAGGTGGTAGCGCTTGAACAAGTTAAGGCAGATGAAAAACTGGCACATGCCTTTTCAGTCAACGTTGGCGAGCCGCTGTTTTATTCGCAGTTGGTTCACTACGACAACGATATGGCAGTACAGCTGGAAACGCGCCATGTGAACCCGGCGCTTGCCCCAGACTATCTACAACAAGATTTCCGCCTGGTAACGCCACACCATTATCTGAGCAAAGTCGCACCGCTAACTTCGGGTGAACATATTGTGGAAGCGGTGCTGGCAGATGAAACGCAGCAAGGATTGCTTGAAGTGACGGCCAACCAGCCTTGTTTATTGATTCAACGCCGCACCTGGCACCATTCACAGGTGGTGACTGTAGCCCGACTGCTGTATCCGGGCTCGCGTTATCAATTGGTCGGCAGTTTTACCGGGCAATGATCAGAGATAGGTAATTTCGCTAAACAGTAGCTTTCCTTCCGACTTCAGTAAGCGCAGGGTGTGGCGACCCTCTTGCCACCACGCACCTTGCTCTGGCGTCAGTAGTTTGTCACCCAGTTGCCACTCACCGCTGAGCACATAAACAATGCCGCCACGCGGAGCGAAGGTCGTAAACGTGCGGTCAGCGACACGCACTTTGGCGCGGCAACGGTCACGATGCGTCATGATATTGAAATCCATCGACATACCCTGCTTTAGCTCGGCTTTAACCGTGTAATCACCGGCAAAAGCAAAAGGCTGAAAGTGCTTTAGGGTATGACGAAACGCCTTTCCGGCATCCAGAACCACTTCCCCCCCTTCAAGCAAGGTGATGACACGGTCTACCTGAGGGAAAGCTGAAAACTCGCCGCTACTGGCGATTGACGCGATACTGGCGCGCCAGTTGAAATCGCGCGTAGCGGGCGGAAAACAGCAAATTTCGCGGGTTTCTCCGGCCCCGTTACGCCACAAGCTGACGGGCACTTTCCGTATATCAAAGAATTCCATCACCACTCCTGAAGAGTGCGCATCACCTGCGCAAACTGTGCATTACTTTGTTCATCGAGTGGGTGCTGCCTGTCGGTTATCACCTGTTTTCCAGCAACCCACACGTCTCGTATTTGTTCGCAGCGTCCACCAAACAACCAGCGGTTAAGAATCGCGTAATCTTCAACATGCGCAAGCCATGAGTCACGCTCGAGTACCAGCCAGTCCGCACGCTGCCCAGGAGCAATCATCCCCATCGTCACACCGCAGGCTTGTGCCCCGCCAACTGCAGCCTGCCGCCACAAAACCTCGCCGACCTGAGGCAATTCTGGCAACACAATGCGGTTGCGCCTTTTATCACGTAGGCGCTGCGCGTACTCAAGCCAGCGTAATTCTTCAAGCGCACTAACCGACACATGGCTGTCAGAACCCACTCCCCAATGGCCGCCCTGGGCGATGAAATTGGTTGCTGGGAAAATGCCATCGCCGAGATTTGCTTCGGTTGTTGGGCATAAACCTGCCACTGTGCGGCTTTCAACAATTTGGGTTAACTCTTCAGGCGACAGGTGCGTGGCATGAACCAGGCACCAGCGGTCGTCCACCGCAAAGCGGTTATATAGCCATTCCACCGGGCGCTCATTGCTCCAGGCAAGACAGTCGTCGACTTCTTTTTCCTGCTCAGCAATATGGATATGAACCGGCAAGCGGTAATCACTCGCTTCCAGAACATCTTCCATCTGCTCCTGTGTCACCGCGCGTAATGAGTGAAAACACAAACCGTGATTAATCAATGGATAACGACGTAATGCATTGCCCAACGCTTGTTGTTGGCGCAGATAACGATCGACATCCTGGATAAATCTTTTTTGCCCCGCGGCAGGTGGTTGTGCGCCAAAACCCGCGTGGCTGTACAACACTGGCAACAGCGTTTGCCCTATCCCACTGTTATCGGCAGCAAGCAGCAGTTGCTGTAGCATCAAATCACCTGACGCATACGGTTTTCCGTTAACGTCATGATGTAAATAGTGAAATTCAGCTACCTGAGTGTAACCACCCTTGAGCATATCAATGTACAAATGAGTGGCAATGGCACCGACTTGTTCGGGAGATAGTTTCTGCACCATGCGATACATCATGTCGCGCCACGTCCAGAAACTGTCCTGCGGATTGCCTGCCACTTCTGTCAACCCCGCCATCACCCGCTGAAACGCATGAGAGTGCAAGTTTGAGATAGAAGGAATCACTATGCCCGGTAGCAGTGTGGCATCTTCCCCTGAAGCACCAACTTCGACGTGAGTAATCGTTCCTTGTTCGTTGACGCTAATACGCACATTGTGCCCCCAACCTTGTGGGAGCATCACAACTGGAGCAAAAAATGCAGGCATGGATTTGATTCCTTCTTTTGCGATGCCAATGATTTAGCGATTAAATCAGACTAACGCAAACCAAATTTTAAACTTGTTTAACCCCGTCATAATTCGCATGACTGAAGTTGCCGAAAAGTACATGCTGCGCTAGCTTGTAGTCAATTGTCTATACAACCTGATGTGGAGAATGTCATGACTTACCCTCGCAGCATCGACAGCCTGTGGAGCGGTGCAACGCTTGTCACCATGGTGGATGGGCAATACCAGTTGATTGAAGATGGCGTTATCGCAGTGCATCAGGGGAAAATCGTTTGGCTGGGCGCTCGTGCTGATCTGCCCGACATTACAGCGCAAGCACATCACCACTTTGATGGCGGGATAATTACTCCGGGCTTTATTGATTGCCACACTCATTTGGTGTTTGGTGGCGATCGCAGTGCGGAATTTGAAATGCGGTTAACTGGCATGAGTTACGCAGAAATTGCCGCACGTGGTGGTGGCATTATTTCCACCGTTCGCAGTACGCGCGAAGCCGATGAAGATGAGTTGCTGCATTCTGCCCGCAAGCGTCTGCAACATCTTCTGCAAGAAGGTGTGACGACTGTCGAAATTAAGTCGGGATACGGGCTGGATATCGACAATGAAATCAAAATGCTGCGCGTTATTCGCCGACTGGGCGAAACCTTACCGGTTGAAGTTTACGCCACCTGCCTTGCGGCTCACGCCGTTCCTCCTGAATTTAGCGGTGATAGCGACAGATGGGTTGAAGTGGTTTGCGAACAGTTACTTCCGCGTGTAGCACAAGAAAAACTGGCTGATGCCGTAGACGCATTCTGTGAGCATCTGGCTTTTAGCCCGGCACAAACCGAGAAGGTTTTTAGCGCCGCCCGCACTCTGGGAATGCCTGTAAAACTCCACGCCGAACAACTTTCAGCACTCGCTGGCAGCACTCTTGCCGCTCGTTTTCAGGCGTTATCTGCCGACCACCTTGAATACGCAACCGAGGCTGACGCGCAAGCAATGGCTGAAGCCAATACCGTTGCCGTATTGCTACCAGGAGCGTTTTATCTGTTACGTGAAAAGCAACAACCGCCGGTTGCTGCATTCCGCAAACATGGTGTACCGATGGCGGTCGCAAGTGATGCCAACCCAGGTACCTCGCCTGCATTATCATTGCGTTTAATGCTCAATATGGCCTGTACTCTGTTTGGTTTAACGCCTGAAGAAGCGCTGGCAGGTGTCACGCTGCATGCCGCACAGGCATTAGGTATCCGTGAAAGCCACGGCAGCCTTGAGTGCGGAAAAGTTGCTAACTTTGTGCACTGGCCCGTGGCACGTCCCGCAGAACTGGTCTATTGGTTAGGGGGGCAATTGCCCTGCACCGTTATTTATCAGGGAGAGAAACGTGACAGCACCTTTTAATTTCAGTCGTGGGAAACTGCCCATCCTTATCAGCATTCCACACGCAGGCACCGCACTCACACCAGAAGTTGAGTCGGCCCTAAGCGATGCAGCAAAACCATTGCCTGATACCGACTGGCATATCCCGAAGCTTTATGATTTTGTTCACGCATTGGGTGCAAGCGTTATTACCGGTAATTATTCGCGTATGGTTATCGACCTCAACCGACCGGCGGACGATAAACCGCTCTACACCACTGCCACAACCGGTCTGTATCCTGAAACGCTATTTGATGGCACTCCGGTGTTTATTCCGGGCAAAGAACCGACTCCAGTTCAGCGCAAAGCCGCACTTGAGACAATTTGGCAGCCTTACCACCAGCAGTTACAAAGTGAGCTGGAGAGAATGAAAGCGGAGC
The DNA here is from genome assembly GCF_021282435.1 of Buttiauxella cochleicola. Lineage (NCBI taxonomy): Bacteria > Pseudomonadati > Pseudomonadota > Gammaproteobacteria > Enterobacterales > Enterobacteriaceae > Buttiauxella > Buttiauxella cochleicola. The sequence continues at coordinate 1,047,444 of NZ_JAJSOT010000001.1, forward strand.
ATGGATACGCGCTGTTGTTCGACGCGCATTCTATCGCCAGCCATATTCCGCGTTTGTTTGAAGGTAAGCTTCCGGATCTTAATTTCGGTACTAACGGCGGTAAAAGCTGTGATGAGTTGATAGAAGAGCATCTGGTGGCTTGTGCGGCATCGCAAAAGCCATTTAGCTGGGTGGCGAACGGGCGCTTTAAAGGCGGGTATATCACGCGTGCTTATGGGCAACCATCACAGGGGATCCACGCGGTGCAGTTAGAGCTAGCCCAATGTAATTATATGGATGAGCAACCGCCGTTCGCATGGCGCTCCGATCGTGCCGCGCAGTTACAACCGCTGCTTGAGTTGCTTATCCGTTCAATGTTGAACAGCGCGCAGCAGATAGCCTGATCTGAAAAACTGGTGGATGACGCCTGCGGCTTATCCACCCTACAAAACCTGAACATCAAAAATTTACCCTAAATAATTCGAGTTGCAGGAAGGCGGCAAGTGAGCAAGTCCCCAGGAGCTTACAAAAGTAAGTGACTGAGGTTTGCGAGTGCAGCCAACACACCTGCAGCTTGAAGTATGAAGGGTAAAAAGAAAACCGCCGGTTCTGTCCGCAGCAATAACGCTATTATGGACAAAACCGGCGGTCTTAAGTCAGTCGATCAGTTATTCCTGATCAGCAGGCATTTTACCTTCATGTTGCGGACGTTCTGTCAGACGCTTCTCAAAATTGGCATTAAATTGTTTTTTCTGTTCCGGCGTCAGAATGTTGTAGATCTTATTCTGTGTTTCCATATGAGCCATCATGCGAGCTTTATTCTGCTCAGCCATTTTATCTACCTGAGCCTGCGCTTTAGCCTTATCGAAGCTGTCGCTGGCAATAATGCTGTGTGCCGCACGGCGCTCTTCTAATGAAGGACGCTCCATTTTACCGCGCTGCTCTTTCATGATGTCGCGCACTTGTTGTTTCTGCGCGTCAGTCAGGTTTAAATCCTTAAACATCATATCGTGGTGACCACCACGCATACCTTTATGGTGCGTCATGGTTGCATCAGTTTTTGCAGCGGTAGTGGTATCAGCCGCATGAGCCAGGTTCGCCGCGCCGAGAGCCAGAGTTGAAGCAACAAAGAGAGCTGTTAATTTACGCATATTGTTTATTCCTATTCTGATTTCTATTACGACAAGGTTTGCCGCGTTGACGAAATTAAGTTTACGGGGTTGTGCGTCAAGTAATAGTCCCCGTCGGTAAAGCATTGAAAGGGTAAAAAACAAAATTGCAGCAATTATGAAGAGAATAAGGATAAACAAAGGGGAATTGAAACAGAATACAACAAAGCAATGATTTTAAAGGAATTATGAAGAGAGTGTATAGCAATACGCAGAATGGATAAAGCCGCCAGCTAAGATTTATCTGTATATTGTTGTTTGCCCGTTGATTATTTATTGGCCCCACTACTGAGGCCAATACATATTAAATTTCGTGCAGCATTAATCCTGCACGTAATCCCAGCGCAACATTAGGATTAGGGAATAAAACAAACTCGACATCTTCTTTCACCACATATTGCGTGTCGCCATCTTCGGCCAGCAATGTGCCTTTCGGGAATGCGGTGAAGTTCTGTGTTTGCGCTGACATATGCAACACAAAGGCATCACTGTGTCGCGTGATTTGCTGCGCCACTTTATAGCGTAACGGTTTACCTTCAATGGGCTCTGGCGCCTCACCGCTTAGCAATGCCTGCAATGCCTGTTTTGTCACCTCAAACTGGCTGAGATCGTTTTCGCCAAACGGCTGTGCTTTACCCAACTCGAGTGTGCAACTGAGCGCATTGAAATGTTCGCTGCTGAAATGGGTAAAAGTGCCACCAGGTTCCTGATGAAACACCAGCGCCTGTAATCCCGCACAGCCCAGCCAGGAGAGAAATTCCTCATCATATGGCAATGGACGCGAAGGCAAGACGCCGAAACGCGGGTGATAAGAGCTGCGAATGGCAGTATGCATATCCAGATGCCAGCAGATGGTCTCTTCACATTCGGCCAAAAACAGATCCAATGCATGCTCCAGTCGGCAGGCACGTTGTGTTTCAATGCTTTCAGGGAATTGCTGCCAACCACCGCTAAACATACGATTCATATCGCTGTGCTGATAGCGCTGATTGCTGCGCAGTGCCGCAGGATTGCCCAGAATCACCAACAACCGCCACTGCAACGCTATTTCACCGGCAACCAGGCTATCCACCAGTTGCGCAAGTATTTCTACCGGCGCAGTCTCGTTTCCGTGGACTCCTGCCGACAACACCAGTGTCTTTTGCGTCGCCTGATGTGGGGCCAGTGTCAAAATACCTTCATCCCACCACTGCCAATGCAGATGGGCATTTTCTCCGGCGCTCGGAGTTGGCACTTTACCCGCCAGGGTTTGCGCCAAAAAATCCAACATTGTGCCTCCTGTTAGAGCCTGCCAGGCAGGCTCTTAATGTTGAAATGGATAAACAGAACCTAAGTCTAGTATACGGGTTAGTTCATCGAGTGCTTCGCGCCCTTCTCGCAACAACTGTGGGTCAGCTAAATCAGCCTGAGTCAGTTGGTCACGATACCAACGGTCCACCCAGTTATTGAGCGTGACAAACAACGTTTCGTTCATCATCACCGCTGGGTTTAACGCTTTTTGTTCCGCTTCGTTCAGTACAACTCGCAGGCGTAAACATGCCGGGCCGCCGCCATTTGCCATGCTTTCGCGTAGGTCAAACACTTTGAGTTCACTGATTGGGTTATCGGCTGCCAGCACTTCGTTGAGATAATGCCAGACGCCTGCATGCTGCCGGGACTCTTCAGGCAAAATCAGCGTCATGCTGCCATCGTCACGGCTTAATAACTGGCTGTTAAACAGATAAGTTGCGACCGCATCGGCCACTGAAACTTTATTTGCGGGAACTTCAATAGGCGTGAATCCGGGCACTTTAACACGCAACTGCTCGTATAACGCATGTTGATGAAGAAATGCCTGTTCGTGGCAGAACAATACCTGGCGGTTGGATACCGCGATTACGTCGTTATGGAACACGCCCTGATCGATAACCGTCGGGTTTTGTTGCGCGTAAACCACTAAGTCCGGGTTAACCTGGTTGAGTCTGACAACAGCCTGACTTGCTTCGAGCGTCTGGCGAGCCGGGTAGCGTGCAGGAACCAGCCCTGCTTTTGCCTCTTCGCGGCCATAGACAAAAAGCTGTGTCGATGGCTCGCCATACGCACCACCGAGGCGGTTATGGTTTGCCGCCCCTTCGTCACCAAACATCGCCACCTGTGGAAGTGCACCGTGAACAGAAAAATACTGTTCATTTCGGAAGATAGCCCGTAACACGTTTTCTGTGGTCGGCGCTTCACTGGCACGGTGGAACTTGTTGTTCAGGTTCGCCACGGTGAAGTGGACTTTGCCATCGAGGCTATCTGCTGATGGGCTGACTGTCGCGGCATTTGCTACCCACATTGAGGAAGCCGAACTCACCGCCGACAGCAGTTGTGGCGCTTGTTTTGCTACGCGTTTAACAATCTGTTCATCGCTGCCGCTAAAACCCAACTGGCGCAACAGCGGAATATTAGGTCGCTCTTGAGGAGGGATAACCCCTTGTGCAAACCCGGCATCCGCCAGCGCTTTCATCTTCAGCAAACCTTGCTTCGCGGCAAGCTTCGGGTTGGAAACGCGGAACTGATGCCTGGTTGATGCTTCATTCCCGAAAGAAAGCCCGGCGTAATGGTGGGTCAGACCCACCAGTCCATCAAAATTAACTTCACGCGCTTTCATGATTATTCCTCACCGCTAAAATCAAGTCCCGGACTCAGGGTGGCTGGCAGCGGGAATGACGGACTTTCCAGCGTCGCCATCGGCCATGCGCAGTAATCAGCCGCATACCAGGCACTGGCGCGGTGGTTGCCAGATGCGCCCACGCCACCAAACGGTGCAGCACTCGACGCGCCCGTTAACGGTTTATTCCAGTTAACAATCCCGGCGCGAGCTTCGAGTAATAACTGGTCAAACTGCTCGCGATGCGGAGATATCAGGCCGCTTGCCAGCCCATAACGTGTGTCATTCGCCATCGCGATAGCATCATCGAAATCGGCATAACGGTATACGGTCAGTAACGGCCCAAACACTTCTTCGTCTGGCACATTCGCCACGCCGGTTAATTCAACAATTCCTGGGGTGAGCAGCGATGTGCCTGCTTTTACCAGTTTCGGCTCGAGCAGTGATTTGCCGCCACGCGCGATATGTTCCTGCCAGCCAGTTAGCACGCGCTCTGCCGCCTGAACGGAGATAAGCCCGCCAATAAACGGCTGCGGTGTGGCATCCCACGCGTCCGGGCGAATACGCCCCGCTACTTCTACCAGACGTTGTAAGAATGCATCGCCCTGAGCACCCTGTTTTACCAGCAAACGACGCGCACAAGTGCAGCGTTGCCCGGCGGTAACAAACGCCGACTGAATGACCAGGTGAACTGCACCGTCGATATCTTGTGGATCTTCAACGATCAGCGGGTTGTTGCCACCCATTTCGAGGGCGAGAATTTTTTCTGGCTGCCCGGCAAACTGGCGATGAAGTTGGTAGCCGGTATTAGCGCTGCCGGTGAATAACAGGCCATCCAGCGTCGATTGCTGCGCCAGTGCCTGTCCGGTTTCGCGCCCGCCCTGCACCAGGTTCAGCACGCCATCCGGCACACCCGCCTGCTGCCACAGCTTCATCACTTGCTCACCAATCAGCGGCGTCAGTTCGCTAGGCTTGAATACGATGGTATTTCCCGCCAGCAGACCCGGCACGATATGGCCGTTCGGCAAATGGCCGGGGAAGTTGTACGGGCCAAAGACCGCCAGAACACCGTGTGGACGGTGGCGCAATGTCGCTGCACCATCTGGCATCGGAGTGTGCGTTTCTCCGGTGCGGGTGTGGTAAGCCTTAATCGAGATGGATATTTTATTCACCATCGCGGTAATTTCAGTCGCCGCTTCCCAGCGCGGCTTGCCAGTTTCCTGGGAAATAGTCACGGTCAGGGCTTCTTTGTTGGCTTCAAGCAGGCTTGCAAACTTTTCGACGATAGCCTGACGCTCGGCAAACGGGCGTTTTGCCCATGTCGGGAATGCGCTACGCGCAGCAATACACGCCTGTTCTACCTGCGATGCGTTAGCCGCAACCCCTTCCCACAGCAAATCACCGTTTACCGGGTTATGTTTTTGTAATGATTCGCCTTGCCCGGAAAGCCATTGTCCATTAATCCACTGAGTCATACTTTTTTCTCCTCGGGGCACAAACGCACCAGACGTACTTTATCGCCAGCACTACATTTCAGGGCATCTGCGGTAACGGCATCAATCACAAGCCGGTCACCTTTTGGATTTGCCTTAATCAGCATGGCGCGGAAATCGTTATATTTTTCATTGGCTACCAGGCACATCGGCAGCTCTTCGGTTGCTGGTTGGCCAATAGCAATTTCAACCAGACGGCTTTTGCGAATCGCCCTTACGCGGTCGATATCGCACTCAAGTGTTGGGCCACCGTCAAAAATATCCACGTAATTGCGATAACGGAAACCTTCGGCTTCCAGCACCGCCCGTGCAGGCGCAGTTTGCGGGTGGACTTTGCCTATCACTGCCTGCGCTTCAGGCGAGAGGAAATCGGTGTAAATCGGGTGTTTAGGCATTAATTCGGCGATAAACGCTTTTTGCCCGGTGCCACACAAGTAATCGGCACGGCTAAATTCCATAGAGAAGAAACGGTTGCCTAAGCTTTCCCAAAACGGTGAATGACCATGCTCGTCAATCACGCCACGCATCTCGGCCACCACTTTTTCGTTAAAGCGATCGCGAAACGCTGCCATAAACAGAAAGCGTGATTTGGATAGCAGGTAGCCATTGCCCTCTTTACGCCAGTCAGCGTCGAGGAATAGCGTGCAAAGCTCGCTGCTGCCGGTGTGATCGTGGCTGAGAAACAGCGTTGGTAATGCATTGTAAATATTCAGCTCTTTGGAAGCATGAACATGGGTACCCACGTGGTAGTTGTACCAGGGGTCGTTTAACCCAACCGCCACTTCGATGGCGCAAATCCCCACCACGCGTTCGATGGCGGTATCTTCCAACACGAAAACATAGCCCTGGTCGCCTTCTGGCAGGCCACCCTGCCAGGTATTCATTGAGCGTTCGATACGTTCAGACAGCGTTTTTTCATCCGCAGGCAGTGAAGTCAAGCCGCCGCCTGTTTTACCCGCCATCTCCAGCAGCCCGGATAAATCACCGCGCTCAACCGGACGGATAATCATCATGATTGCTCTCCCGCAATAAAGCGTTCACAGGCGCGCTCAAAACGATCCAGCCCTTTTTGCACTTCAGCTTCGCTGACTATCAACGCTGGTGCAAAACGTATGACGTTCGCCCCGGCGATAAGCATCATCAAGCCTTCGACGGCGGCGGCCTGTAAGATAAGTTTAGCCTTTCCGCTGTATTCCGGTTGCAGCACGCAGCCAATTAACAGCCCCAGACCGCGCACTTCACTAAATAGCTGATGTTTCTGGTTTATCTTGTTTAAACGCTCAACAAACCAGGCGTGACGCTGTTTAACACCGTTGAGTACTTCAGGTGTATTAATGATTTCCATTACCCGGCCTGCCACAGCACCTGCCAGCGGGTTGCCGCCATAAGTTGTGCCGTGCGTGCCTACTACCATCACTTTGGAGAATTTATCGGTGGTCAGCATCGCGCCAATCGGGAAGCCACCGCCCAATGCTTTAGCCGTAGAAAGCACATCCGGGGTGATGCCGTAATGCATATAAGCGTACAGCTCACCCGTACGGCCAACGCCGGTTTGCACTTCATCAAAAATCAGCACCGCGTTGTGGCGGTCACACAGTTCGCGCAAACCTTGCAGGAACGTTGGATCCGCAGGTACCACACCGCCTTCACCCTGAATTGGCTCCACAATCACCGCGCAGGTATTTTCGTTAATCAGTTCACTGGCAGATTGCAGGTCGTTATAAATGGCGTGGCTGATTTGCGGCGGCAATGGCGCAAAGTCTTGTGAGTAAGCAGGCTGTCCACCCGCCGAAACCGTAAACAGCGTGCGGCCATGGAAAGCATTTTTGAAAGCAACGATGCCGCTTTTCTGTGGGCCAAAATTATCGTGCGCATATTTACGCGCCAGTTTTAATGCCGCTTCGTTAGCTTCCGCCCCTGAGTTACAGAAGAACACTTTGTCGGCAAAAGTGGCATCAATCAGCTGTTTTGCCAGGCGCAGAATCGGCTCGTTGGTGTAGCCGTTGCCGGTATGCCAGAATTTTGATGCTTGTTCTTCCAGCGCTTTGCGCAGTTCCGGGTTAGCGTGACCCAGAGCGTTCACCGCAATCCCACCCGCAAAGTCGATATAATCTTTGCCTTGCTGATCCCACAACGTCGACCCTTCACCACGTACCGGAATAAAAGAAGCTGGGGCATAAACGGGCATCATCCATTCGTCGAAATTCTGGCGGGTAATTGACTGCGACATAGCGACCTCTTCCGGTAAATAAAAAGTTATTTATATGTTAATTAATTGGGTGTTTGCGCTGTAAATGTAGATTGCACGCTTCGTGCCAGCCAGCGATATAAATGAATAGCAGAGAGGCTGGATTGTTAAATCAATAGCTTACGCACCATGGCTATTCACATAAAGTGAATATATAGTGCATAGTTTTACGGTGCCGCTTGGATCGCCAGATAAAAACAAGAAAGATTATGCAGTGGGAAAATATAATACTGGATTTGTGATCGATGATGGGGTTTGCACGTTGTTTACGCCCCAAAACGGGGCGGCGTGGCGTATTTTGGTGCAGATTTTGCTCAGTTCAAATTCGCCCAGGGAAAAAATTGGCCATCAGTCTCACTTCCCCGCTTTTTCTGCTACCATCCTGCAACATTGTTAAGCAACCACGGCAGCGACTTATGAAATTCGTCTCTTTTAATATCAACGGCCTGCGCGCCCGCCCACATCAACTTCAAGCCATTGTGGAACAACATCAGCCTGATGTTATCGGTTTGCAGGAAACGAAAGTCCACGACGATATGTTCCCGCTCGAAGATGTCGCAAAACTGGGCTACAACGTCTTTTATCATGGTCAGAAAGGCCATTACGGTGTGGCGTTATTAACCAAAGAGACGCCGATTTCAGTACGCCGTGGCTTCCCGGGTGACGATGAAGAAGCACAGCGCCGCATCATTATGGCGGAGCTTCCAACGCCATTAGGCAACCTGACGGTGATTAACGGTTACTTCCCGCAGGGCGAAAGCCGCGACCACCCGACCAAATTCCCAGCCAAAGCGAAGTTCTACCAGGACCTGCAAAACTTCCTCGATAGCGAACTGAATAAAGACAACCCGGTGTTGATTATGGGTGATGTGAATATCAGCCCAACCGATCTGGATATCGGCATTGGCGAAGATAACCGCAAGCGTTGGTTACGTACCGGTAAATGCTCATTCCTGCCAGAAGAACGTGAATGGATGGATCGCCTGAAAAGCTGGGGCCTGGTTGATACTTTCCGCCACGCTAACCCGGAAACTAACGACAAGTTTTCATGGTTTGATTACCGCTCAAAAGGCTTTGATGACAACCGCGGTCTGCGTATCGATCTGCTTCTGGCAAGCCAACCGCTTGCCGAACGTTGTATCGCGACCGGCATTGATTACGATATTCGTAGTATGGAAAAACCTTCTGACCATGCACCAGTGTGGGCTGAATTTAAACTGTAAGGACGTTGTATGAACATCACCTGGCGCTACGGTTTCTTGCCCAATGCGTAAGTTACTTTTTGCCGCTCTGGTGGTTGTTTTTATCCTGCTAATTATCTTCCTGCCGCCGGGTAGCCTGGCGGCACTGCAACATTACCAGGCACAATTCTCTACCTGGCATCAGCTGCATCCGCTGCAAACGGCAATGGCATTTTTTGTAATTTATGTTGTGGTCACCACCCTTTCGATTCCCGGTGCCACACTATTAACGCTGCTGGCAGGTTCGCAATTTGGTTTGATTCAGGGAACCGTGCTGGTGGCGCTGGCTGCAACCTGTGGTGCAACACTCGCAATGCTCATCAGCCGCTATTTGTTACGTGACTGGGTACAGCTTCGTTTTGCTGCGCCGATGTCGTCGATTAACCGCGGCATGGAGCGCGAAGGGTTGTACTATCTTTTTGCGCTACGACTAACGCCTGTTTTCCCGTTCTTTCTGATAAATTTGTTGATGGGCCTGACGCCAATCAAAACGCTGCGCTATTTTGCCGTTAGCCTTGTCGGGATGCTGCCGGCGATCGTGGTTTATCTCAACGCTGGGCGCCAACTAAGCCAGTTGCGTACCCTTAGCGATATTCTTTCACCCGGCATGATCGTGATGTTTATTTTGTTGGGTTTGCTGCCGCTGGCGTCACGCCGGTTAGTCCGCATGCTCCGAAAATCATAAGGACCCCACTTTGCGCCTTTTAACGCTTTTGCTGTCGCTTGTTGCGTTCAGCTTCACAACCTTTGCACAACCCACCAACTGGAACACTCTGCGCGAGCAGGCGAACGGTCAGACCGTTTACTTCAACGCCTGGGGTGGCGACCCGGCGGTAAACAGTTATCTCGACTGGGTAGCAAGTGAAATGAAGCAGCAGTACGGCGTGACGGTAAAAGTGGTGCGCCTGGCTGATGCCGCTGATGCGGTAAAACGCATTCAGAGTGAAGCCGCCGCCGGACGCAAAGAAAATGGTTCGGTTGATTTACTGTGGGTCAACGGTGAAAACTTCCGCACATTGAAACAAGCGGGATTGTTGAAAGAAGGCTGGGCATGGGAATTACCCAACTGGCGTTATGTAGACCAGAAGAAACCGGTGCGCGAAGATTTCTCCCAGCCTACGGACGGTGCTGAAGCCCCCTGGGGCAGCGCACAGTTGATGTTGATTGGCAACGAACAACCTGATGTGAAATTCCCGCGTAGCGCAGCCGAACTACTGGTATTCGCCGAAAAAAACCCAGGTAAACTGAGCTATCCTCGCCCACCCGATTTTACCGGTACCGCATTTATCGAGCAGTTACTGATTGTGCTGACCCACGACACACAGGCGCTACGCCTGCCGCCGGATCCCGCGACCTTTAAGCAAGTCACTGCTCCACTGTGGGAGTACCTGGATAAACTGCATCCTCTATTGTGGCGCGAAGGTAAAGCTTTCCCACCAACACCCGCGCGTATGGACCGTATGCTGGCAGATGGTGAGTTGCTGTTTTCTGTGACATTCAATCCCGCACACGTCGATAACCTTATCGACCGCAAACGACTGCCGAAAACAGCACAAGCCTTTGGCTTTGAAAAAGGCATGTTGGGCAATGTCCATTTTGTGACTATTCCAGCCAATGCCCGCGCCCAGGCAGGAGCTCAGGTGCTGGCAAATTTCCTGATGTCGCCACAAGCGCAAATTCGCAAAGCTACCCCGGTAATCTGGGGTGATGCCACCATTCTGGATAGCGCAACGCTACCTGCGCCATTAAATGAACAGCTTGATGCGCAAAAACCAGGCCATCAGCAAGCGGTGCCATATCTGGCTGAACCTCATTCTGCCTGGGTTGATGCGCTAGAAAAAGAGTGGTTACAGCGCTACGGAGCGAAGTGAGTAACCGCTGGCTGCAACGCACATTAGCCTTGCTCGCAGTGGGGTGCGTTTTTGCTCCGCTGCTACCAGGCTTAGTGATGATGGCAAAACCAATGTTGATGCCCGATATCTGGCGTCAGCTTTGGGCCGACAACCAGTGGCCAGATGCGCTGCAGGCGACACTATATTCGACCATGATTAGTGTTATCGGCTCGTTGACTCTTTGCCTTGTACTGCTTTGCGGCTTATGGCCAGGCGCGCACTGGCAACGTTTGACCTCGCGACTGCCGCTACTTTTAGCGCTACCACACGTCGCTTTTGCCAGCGGTTTTTTATTCCTGCTTTCCGATAATGGCTGGCTGGCGCGTCTATGCGGCGTGTCGTTTCATCTTGATGAAAATGGTGTTGGGCTGGGTATCTTACTGGCGCTGAAAGAGTGCTGGTTCCTGCTATGGATTGCCAGCACACAGCTCAACCAACGGTCCCTTTCCCAACAGCTTACCGTGGCACAAAGCCTGGGCTATGGCCCATTGCAAAGCCGCATGCGGGTGCTGGTCGCACAGTTATTGCCGCGCCTGAAATGGGCGTTGTTAGCGGTGGTGGCTTACAGCCTGTCTGTCGTGGATGTGGCAATCATTCTGGGTCCATCCAATCCACCAACACTCGCCGTTCTGGCCTGGCAGTGGCTCAACGATGCCGATCCACAACGTGTGGCAATGGGCATGTTGACGTCAATGCTGCTGGTGGTGATGCTGGTAATTTTTACTACCGTTGGTTACGCCATATGGCGGTTCAGCCGCCGCTGCCTGGGACAATTTTCCGGGAAGCGCCATCAACTCAGCATTCAGCCTCTGGCATTAGGATCAGGTTTTATCATGACCCTCACAGGCGTTGCAGCGATAGCAATGCTGGTGATGTGGTCATTTGCAGACGGCTGGTTTTACCCGGCACTCTTGCCCGATGCCTTCGCCCTTTCCGGCTGGCAAGCGGCTGAACTGTCACCTTTAATCACCACGTTAGTGCTGGCGCTGGCAAGCAGCCTGACAGGTTTACTGGTGGTTGTTCTGTGGCTGGAAGGGGGAAGTTCACGCTTTGATCTCTGGCTTGCGCTCCCGCTTTTCTTACCCGCTCTACCGCTGGTTGCTGGGCAATATCAGATATTGCTGGTTATGGAGCAGGACGGTCGTTGGCTGGGCGTTATCTGGAGCCATTTGCTGTGGGTTGTCCCCTACATGCTTCTGGTCGCACGCCCCGCATGGCAACAGTTTGACTCGCGCCTGGCGATTACTGCGCAAACATTTGGCTGGTCACCGTGGAAGATTTTATGCTGGGTTAAGCTGCCATTGCTTACCCGACCGCTACTGGCAGCACTGGCTGTCGGGTTTTCGGTGAGCGTCGCGCAATATTTACCGACGCTGTACGCAGGTGCCGGGCGCTTTACCTCCGTCACAACAGAAACTGTGGCACTCAGTAGCGGCGGCGACCCGCAGCAGCAGGCCATTCAGGCGTTGCTACAAATGCTACTTCCGGCAATCATGTTTATTGTGATGCGACAGCTCAGCAGTTTGTTCACCCATTATCGACAAGGATTACGCTAATGCTGCGTGTTCAGGATTGTTCCATTTCTAATGCCACCCGCTCGTTGATTCAAAATATAAGCTTCACAGTCTCTCCCGGTGAAGTATTGACGCTGATGGGCCCCTCCGGGGCAGGAAAATCGACATTTCTGAGTTGGATGATTGGTGCGCTGCCTGTGGAATTTAGCGTTACAGGAGAGCTGTGGCTGAATCAGCAACGCCGCGATACGCTCCCAACCGCGCGGCGAAATATTGGCATTCTTTTTCAGGATGCCCTGCTGTTTGCGCATTTGAATGTTGGACAAAACCTGGCGATGGCCCTTCCCGCAACAATTAAAGGGCGCGAACAACGGCAGTATTATGTCGAACAAGCGCTGGCAAATGCGCAGCTAACCAATTTTTCTCGACGCGACCCTGCAACACTTTCCGGTGGTGAGCGCGCGCGCGTTAGCGTGTTGCGGGCATTACTGGCGAAACCCGAAGCGTTATTGCTCGATGAGCCGTTTTCACGATTGGATCAAACCTTACGCGAGCAGTTCCGTCAGTTCATCTGGCAGCAGGTTGAGCAACAAGCCATTCCGGTGGTACTGGTAACACACGATCCGCAAGATATTCCCACGGGCGGGCATATTATTACGGTCAATGATTCCGGCTATTAATTTGTCATACATAATTATGCGTTATCGCAAGGAATAGCCGCCGTTATTCGGCAAGAATAGCGGCTCTTTTTTTCTCTTCTTTTCAGGTTATAAGATGAAACGTGTTTCTCAACTAACCGCCGCCTTGATGTTATCCGGGTTGGCGCATATGGCTTTCGCCGCAGGTCAGCCTTCTCAGATGACTTTCTCCAATCTTCAGGCGCAAAAAGGCGTGGTAATTGATACACGTCCAAGTGCCTTTTATAACGGCTGGCCACAAACCGTTCATGGTGTGGGTGGGCATGAACCTGCTGCACTGAATTTGTCTGCCAGTTGGTTAGGTATGATGAACGATGAGCAACTGCAACTGTGGGCAAAGCAACACAGCATCGCACCAGACAGCCTGATTGCGCTGTATGGTCAAAGCGCTGAAACCCAAGCAGTTAAAGAGCGTCTGGCTAAGCTGGGCTACTCGCATATCGCGCTGCTCTCCGATGCTTTGCAACAGCCTTCGCGTTTGCAGAAAATGGCGCACTTCGAGCAGCTCGTTTACCCACAGTGGCTGCATAACCTGATGCAGAACAAACCCGTTGCGGCGAAGCCCGCGGGCGAAGTTAAAATCATCGAAGCCGCCTGGGGCGCGCCTAAGCAGTATTTGCTGAGCCATATTCCTGGCGCGGATTACATCGATACCAACGATATCGAAAGCGAGCCGTTGTGGAATAAAGTATCCGACGACAAGCTCAAGGCTTTGTTAGCCAAACACGGCATTCGCCATGACACCACCGTGGTGATGTACGGGCGTGATGTCTACGCTGCGGCACGCGTTGCGCAAATTCTGCTGTATGCAGGTGTGAAAGATGTGCGTTTGCTTGATGGCGGTTGGCAGAGCTGGTCTGACGCCAAACTGCCTGTGGAACGCGGCTTACCGAGTGACGTTAAACCTGCGGCAGACTTTGGAGCGCCAATCCCAGGCCAGCCACAGCTGATGCTTGATACAGAACAGGCTCGCGGGTTGCTCGGCCGTAAAGATGCTTCTTTGGTGAGTATTCGTTCATGGCCAGAATTTATCGGCACTACCAGCGGCTATAGCTATATCAAGCCAAAAGGTGAAATTGCCGGGGCGCGCTGGGGTCATGCAGGTTCAGACTCCACCCATATGGAAGATTTCCATAACCCAGACGGCACCATGCGTTCTGCTGATGACATCGCAGCAATGTGGAAAAGCTGGAACATTACGCCGGATCAGCACGTGGCGTTCTATTGCGGCACCGGCTGGCGCGCATCAGAAACCTTCATGTATGCCCGTGCGATGGGTTGGCAGAATGTGGGCGTGTACGACGGTGGCTGGTATGAGTGGAGCAGTAATCCGAAGAACCCGGTTGTGAGTGGGGAGCGGAAGCCGGAATAGGCTCCGTTTTTGCCCATATAGTAGGACGGTGATTTTCCGTTCACCTGTAAGTTATTCGCTCCCATAAATTCCAGTGCACGGTGAACGTGCCAAGGAGAGAACGCCCTCTCCTTGGCACGTTCACCGTTAACAACAGTTGTAGAGATAACCAGACGTTCGGGTGAACGGAAAAACCTCCCATCTTACAGATCCCTCTCAGGGGATAAGGTCGGGATGAGGGACCAGGTTATATCACCCTCCGCAACGTCTCATACCCACTCCACACCCGCGTAAACGTCGTCATCCAACACAGCGCACCAAACACCCACGCGAACCAGACAAACCACTGTGGAAACAGGCAACTCAACACAAATAATGCAATTGTCTCTGTGCCCTCGGTCAACCCGCCCAGATAGTAAAACGATTTATGCGCATAGCCTGGGTTATCAAGCTGGTGTTTTTGCGCCACCGCTGCAAAAGCCAGAAAACTACTGCCGGTGCCAATAAACGCGAACAGCAGCCAGCCGCCCGCCAGCGCATTTTGTGCAGGGTCGGCGAGAATAAAACCAAAGGGCACCAGCGCGTAAAACAGAAAATCCAGAGCGATATCGAGAAAACCACCAGCATCAGTCAAGCCGCGCCGTCTCGCCAGTGCGCCATCTAATCCATCGAACAGTCGATTGAGGACGATGGCAACGAGCGCTGCGCCATACCATTGCAGTGCAAGGAAAGGTAGAGCCAGTACTCCGATGGCAAAACCAAACATCGTCAGCCCATCCGGGGTGATGACACTTTTGTCCAGTTTGGCTGCCAGGCGTTCTAGTGAAGGTTTTATGCGCGGATGAAGGTAGCTATCAAACATTCGGCTTTTTCCCTGGTTCGCTCACACATAACCCTTGCGCCGGAATATCCAGCGCGGCATTAAAGCGTGCAGATAGGTTTTGAAAAGCAATTAGCGCGGTTAATTCTGTGATGGTTTTCTCATCGTAATGCGTTTTCAGTTCGGCTTTTAGCGCATCACTGATTTGCGGAGGTGTTGCGGTCATGGCGTCAGCATAGGCCAACGCAGCCTGCTCCTTGGCTGAAAACAATGTTTCTTCACGCCAGTTAGCCACCGCCAGCACTTTGTCCATCGAACCACTGCGCTCCGCCAGCCGTAAACTATTGGCATCAATACAGAATTCACAACAGCACTGCTGGGAAACACGGGTCATCACCAGCGAGCGCACCACCGGGTCGATACCAGAGCGGCGTCTTTCAAGAAACCCAACAAACAAAGCCACCAGCCAGAATAGATAAGGAAAACGCCCCCACCAACGTGTAGGGTTCAGCACCGCACCGAAGTGCTTTTCCTGCATTGAGATAATAGGCCGCAAACTGGCAGGCAATTTTTTAAGCGGCATCACCCATGGAGAGCTGTTTTTAATCATAATTCGGGTAGATCTTCAGATAATCTTTGGTGGCGCGTATTATGCCACGCCCATAGACAAAGAACGGATTGGTATCATGAAAACCATTGATGTTGTGGCGGCAATCATTGAGCACAACGATAAGATTCTACTCGCTCGTCGGCCGCAAGGCGGCGATCAGGCGGGTTTGTGGGAGTTTCCCGGTGGCAAAGTCGATGCGGGGGAATCTCAACCTCAGGCGTTGGTGCGGGAACTGAAAGAAGAGTTAATGATTGAAGCGTTAGTGGGCGATTATATTGCCAGCCATAAGCGTGAAGTATCAGGAAGGATCGTTCATTTACATGCGTGGCATGTAAGCGAATTTAGCGGGGAGCTAACAGCACTTTGCCATAGCGAACTGGCCTGGTGTTTACCTGCCGAGGCATTTGATTATGATCTCGCCCCGGCAGATATTCCGTTACTTGAAGCGTTTATGTCTTTACGCGACGCCAAACTAAAGGGTTAGTGCTAAGCGTTTTTTCATCTCGCTGGCATTGCAGCAATACGCCTCCATCAGCTTTCACCACAGCCCCTTCAGAATAGTTTTGATCCTGATAAATGCAGCATTGGTTACAGGGTGCAGCACGCTGCCCCTGAGGGCTGAACACTTCCGGCGGCACCGAGATATCTACCTGCGGATCAAGACGCTGCGCCATCACTGGCAGAGTCACCATCAGCGCTACGGCGGCGGCGAGCAGGCTTCTTAGTTGCATTATCACTTCCCTCTTTTTTCGCCCATTGCTTACGCGATTTTTTCTGCTCGTCAGGCGCTTTAACACCTTTGAAAGCATGATGAACCGGCCTGGTTCGAGCCTGGTGAATCAGGTCATACAGCGTTTGTACCAACGGTTGCATGAAGTCCTGATAACGGCACTGCTTTTCGCTGATTTGCGTCAGCGTCGATTCCCATTGCGCCGTCATATCCGGCCTTGCGGCCAGTTCCGGGAGTGAGTGAATTAACGCTCGTCCGGCATCCGATGAATGAATATAGCGGCCTTTTTTGACCAGAAACGTTCGCTTAAACAAAAGCTCAATGATCCCGGCGCGGGTCGCTTCAGTGCCCAGTCCGTCTGTGGCGCGCAGGATCTTTTTAAGATCTTTATCCTGCACAAAACGCGCAATCCCGGTCATCGCTGACAGCAGTGTCGCATCAGTGAAGTGGCGCGGTGGCTGGGTCTGGCGTTCAATCACCTCGCCTTTTTCACACAGCAGTTCATCACCTTTGGCCACCACCGGAAGCGGTGTACCATCGTTCTCTTCATCGCGTTCTTTGCCGCCAAGCAGCGTGCGCCAACCGGCTTCGGCGAGGAAACGCGCTTTGGCGTTGAACTTGCCGCCTGCGATATCGAGATCAATGGTGCATTTGCGGAACACTGCATCGGCACAGAACTGCATTAAGTATTGTCGGGCAATCAGGTTGTAAACTTTAGCTTCATTTTCAGAGAGCGAAATTTTGGAGCTACGTGCGGTAGGAATGATTGCGTGGTGAGCATCGACTTTTTTGTCATCCCAGCAGCGGTTACGCAGGTCGGTATTCAGCGCAGGCTGCGGGAATAGATCGGGCTGATGCACACTAATCGCATTCAGTACTGCGTGACGCCCGGCAAAATGCTCATCCGGTAAGTAGCGGCTATCCGAGCGCGGATAAGTAATCAGTTTGTGGGTTTCGTAGAGTTTCTGGCAGATATCCAGCACGTTCTGCGCACTTAGCCCAAAACGCTTTGCTGCCTCGATTTGTAGACTCGAGAGCGAGAACGGCAGCGGAGCGACTTCTGATTCCCGTTTATCATTATAGGCAGTGACAATAGCTGGTTGCCCGCCGATGCGGTTGACCACATGTTCGGCTAGCGGACGATGAAGCAAGCGCCCTTCTTCATCTTGATACGGTTCGCAAGATTCGCTGGGGATCCAGGTGGCGATAAAACGCTCATCGGCAGGCGTGACGATATGCGCTTTCACTTCAAAGAAATCTTTTGCGATGAAATTCTCGATTTCTTCATCGCGACGCACCACCAGCCCAAGCACCGGCGTTTGTACGCGCCCAACCGAAAGCACGCCCTGATAACCGGCGTTGCGCCCAAGAATGGTGTAGGCGCGGGTCATGTTAATGCCGTAAAGCCAGTCGGCACGCGCACGGGCGAGTGCGGAAACACACAAGGGTATAAATTCGCTGTTCGCACGCAGACGGCTGATAGCGCGTTCAACGGCTTGCGGGTTGAGATCGTTTATCAGGCAGCGTTGAACCTGCTGGCGCTTTGCCGGTGCAAGATCGAGATAGTCGAGAACTTCATCCACCAGCAACTGCCCTTCGCGATCCGGGTCACCCGCATGAACCACTTCGTCAGCCTGGACGAGTAGTTTTTTGATGGCGTTGAGCTGTTTGGTGACTGATGGACGCGGCTGCAACTGCCATTTTTCCGGCACGATTGGCAGGTCGGCAAGGTTCCAGCGCGCGTATTTCGCATCGTAAGCATCCGGCTGAGCCTGTTCCAGCAGGTGACCGATACACCAGGTCACCACTTGCCCATTCCCACACTCAATGAACCCATCGCCACGACGATGGGGTTTTGGGAGCACATCAGCAATAGCGCGAGCGAGGCTGGGTTTTTCGGCAATAAACAGACGCATCAGACTAACGAATCTCAATCATCGGGCGGCCTGCGCGGGCGGTTTTTAGCTCACCAATAGCAGTCAGTTTGATGCCATTTCTTTCGGCAACGGCGGCAACCGCGTCTTCTGCGTTGGCTTCAACAGCTAACAACAAACCGCCGGAGGTTTGCGGGTCGCAGAGTAGATCACGCTGTGCCTGGGTCATTTCGCCCATCAGATAACCGTAGCTTGCGAAGTTGCGCGAAGTACCACCAGGAACACAGCCCTGCGCGATGTAATCTTCAACATCAGGTAATTTCGGCACTTTATCAAACCACACTTCGGCCTGAACGCCTGCGCCCTGGCACATTTCGCTGAGGTGACCCAGCAGGCCAAAGCCGGTGACATCGGTCATGGCGGTAACGCCTTCGATGTCGGCAAATTCGGCACCCGGCTTATTCAGCTGGCACATCACTTCTGCCGCAAGGCCATAATGCTCAGGTTTTAGCAGGGATTTTTTCTCAGCAGTGGTCAACACGCCAATACCGAGCGGCTTGGTGAGGAACAGTTTGCAGCCTGCTGTGGCTGAGCTGTTTTTCTTCACGCGATCGGTCGGCACAATCCCGGTGACGGCAAGGCCAAAAATAGGTTCCGGTGCGTCGATGGAATGACCACCCGCCAGGGAAATACCGGCTTGCTGGCAAACAAAACGGCCGCCTTCAATCACTTTGCGGGCAATTTCTGGTGCGAGAGTGTTAATCGGCCAGCCGAGTATAGCGATAGCCATAATCGGTTTGCCGCCCATCGCGTAAACGTCGCTAATCGCGTTGGTGGCAGCAATGCGCCCAAAGTCGAACGGATCGTCGACGATCGGCATAAAGAAGTCGGTGGTGCTGATGACACAAGTGCCGTTGCCCAGATCGTAAACCGCAGCGTCATCACTGGTTTCGTTTCCGACCAGCAAGTTAGGGTCGACAAATTTAGCCTGCTCGGAATGCAGAATAGTTTGCAGGACTTTCGGGGAAATTTTGCAGCCGCAACCAGCTCCGTGGCTGTACTGCGTCAAACGAACGGTTTGCTCACTCATGGACTACTCCTGTCATTGGCAATGCCACTATGGTAACTCTTACGCCTGGGAGTAGTAAGTATCAGTGTCTGAATTGGGCCATTGCTGGTCACAATCCAGACAGCTTTTGCGTGATTGCTTAGAATCTGTGCACAAATGGCGTGATGTCTGGCACGCTAACGGTGGTAGACGCTTTAAGCTGCGGCGTTCCCAGATACAGGAAACCGACCACTTCATCTTGCTCACGACACTTGAGCGCGTCGCGCACGGCTTCACTTTCAGTCCAGATGCCAGTACGCCAGATCCCGTTGAATCCCTGCGCTACTGCAGCCATCTGCATTGCCATTACCGCACAACCGGCAGAAACAACCTGTTCCCAGACCGGAACCTTATGATTGTCATCACAATGCGCAACGACCGCTATAATCATAGGAGCACGGAACGGAGCGGTACGGGCTTTTTCGATACCCTTTTCGTCTTGCTCTTCAGCAATTGCAGCTTCTTCCATGACCTTACTGAAACGCTCACGGCCTTCGCCTTCAATGACAATGAAGCGCCATGGTTGCAAGGTTCCATGATCAGGGGCACGCATACCTGCACGAATGATATTTTCCAGCGTTTCACCTGCTGGAGCAGGTTCCGCCAGGCGGGAAGCGCTGCGACGGTTAAGAAGTAGTTCAAGTGCATCCATTTGATAACTCCTGCAATGAAATTTAGCGCCGAAATTAACACAGCCGTAGATTTTGTTACAGCGCGGGGCAGATTTCCTACTGACTTTTGCCCTGGGGGTATTTAGGATAGCGGTCACTTAAGCTGTTATATGCAGCTTGCCAGATATTACGGAGAATACATGCGCACCATTGGGCGATTTGTTGCCGGTTTTTTTAAGTGGACCTGGCGTCTGCTTAACTTTATTCGAGAATTTATTCTCAACCTATTTTTAGTGTTGCTGGTGCTGGTTGGCGTAGGGATCTGGATGCAGATTAACAGCGCGCCAGCAGAACCTGCACGCGGTGCGTTGTTGCTGGATATCACCGGCGTGGTGGTCGATAAGCCTTCTGTCAGCAATAAACTGGGTGTGATTGGCCGCCAGTTGCTTGGCGCAAGCTCAGACCGCCTGCAGGAAAATTCGTTGTTTGATGTGGTTGATACTATTCGACAGGCCAAAGATGACCGCAATATCACCGGGATTGTGCTGGACCTGAAAGAGTTTGCCGGTGGCGATCAGCCTTCTATGCAATATATCGGCAAAGCACTGCGTGAATTCCGTGACAGTGGTAAACCGGTTTATGCCGTGGGCGATAGCTACAACCAGGGGCAATATTACCTGGCAAGTTTTGCCAATAAAATTTGGCTCTCACCGCAAGGCGTGGTGGATCTTCACGGCTTTGCCACCAACTCGCTCTATTACAAAACGCTGCTCGATAAGCTGAAAGTCTCCACGCATATCTTCCGCGTCGGCACTTACAAGTCTGCCGTGGAACCGTTTATTCGTGATGATATGTCACCTGCTGCGCGTGAAGCGGATAGCCGCTGGATTGGCGAGCTATGGCAAAACTATCTCACCACCATTGCAGCTAACCGCCAGATTACGGCGCAGGAAGTGTTCCCGGGTGCGCAGGGTCTGCTTGATAACCTGCAAAAACTGGGGGGCGATACCGCGAAATATGCCCTGGATAACAAACTGGTTGATGAACTTGCCAGCAGCGCCACCATCGATAAAGCCATGGTGAAACAATTTGGCTGGAACAAAGAAAACAAAGATTTCAGCTACACCAGTATGTATGACTATGTAGTGAAAAAACCGGCTGATACCGGCGATGCGATTGCTGTCATTATCGCCAATGGCGCAATTATGGATGGCGAAGAAACGCCAGGCCAGGTTGGTGGTGACACCACTGCAATGCAAATTCGCGAGGCGCGCCTTGACCCGAAAGTGAAATCGATTGTTCTGCGCGTAAACAGCCCAGGCGGCAGCGTCTCCGCATCAGAAGTGATTCGTGATGAGCTGGAAGCGGCACGCGCGGCGGGTAAGCCAATTGTGGTTTCAATGGGCGGTATGGCGGCTTCCGGCGGTTACTGGATTTCAACTCCAGCCAATTACATCGTGGCAAGCCCGAATACGTTAACCGGATCAATTGGCATCTTTGGCGTCATCAATACCGTTGAAAACAGCCTCGATTCGATTGGTGTTCATACTGATGGAGTGGCGACTTCACCATTAGCCGATGTTGCGGTGACCAAATCACTGCCACCGGAAGTTCAACAGATGATGCAGTTGACCATCGAGAACGGTTATAAGCGCTTTGTGAACCTGGTTGCAGATTCCCGCAAGAAAACGCCGGAGCAAATTGATGCAATCGCTCAGGGTCATGTCTGGACAGGTCAGGATGCAAAAGCAAACGGCCTGGTAGACAGCCTGGGTGATTTCGATGATGCCGTAGCGAAAGCCGCTGAGCTTGCAAAACTTAAAAGTTGGCACCTGGTTTTCTGGCAGGATGAGCCAAGCGTGCTTGATATGGTATTCAACAGCGTGAGCGGCTCGGTACGTGCCATGCTGCCACAAGCATTACAGGCATATTTGCCAGCACCGTTGGCGGATGCGGCTTTGGCGGTAAAAGCGCAAAACGATAAGTTTGGCACGATGAATGACCCGCAAAACCGATACGCCTTCTGCCTCACCTGTGGTGACGTACGATAATCTAAATCCAGCCCGGTATTTACCGGGCTGATTTTTTTGCCCCATCCCATTATACTGCGGCCAATCACGCCAACTCTCTGAGTTTATTCATGCAAAAAAAATCCATTTACGTTGCCTATACCGGCGGTACTAT
Organism: Buttiauxella cochleicola; assembly: GCF_021282435.1. NCBI lineage: Bacteria > Pseudomonadati > Pseudomonadota > Gammaproteobacteria > Enterobacterales > Enterobacteriaceae > Buttiauxella > Buttiauxella cochleicola. The sequence continues at coordinate 1,069,598 of NZ_JAJSOT010000001.1, forward strand.
CGGTATGCAGCGTTCAGAGCACGGTTACATTCCTGTTTCCGGCCATTTACAACGCCAGTTGGCTTTGATGCCAGAATTCCATCGCCAGGAAATGCCTGATTTCACGATTCACGAATATCAGCCATTGATGGACTCCTCCGACATGACGCCAGAAGACTGGCAGCACATTGCTGATGACATTAAAGCCAATTACGACAAGTACGACGGTTTTGTGATTCTGCATGGCACCGACACCATGGCGTTTACCGCCTCGGCGCTCTCCTTCATGCTGGAAAACCTCAGCAAGCCGGTGATTGTGACTGGTTCGCAGATTCCCCTGGCTGAGCTTCGTTCTGATGGGCAGATTAACCTGCTTAACTCTTTGTACATCGCTGCCAATTTCCCAATTAATGAAGTCACTCTATTCTTCAATAACCGTTTGTATCGCGGTAACCGCACCACCAAGGCGCATGCCGACGGTTTTGATGCCTTTGCCTCACCCAATCTGGCACCGTTGCTTGAAGCGGGTATCCACATTCGCCGCCTGAATACGCCAGCCGCGCCACACAGCGAAGGCGAGTTAATTGTTCACCCGATTACCCCACAGCCGATTGGTGTGGTGACGATTTACCCAGGGATTTCAGCAGACGTTGTCGGCAACTTTTTACGCCAGCCGGTAAAAGCGCTGATCCTGCGTTCTTATGGTGTGGGTAATGCTCCGCAGCACGGCGCATTCCTCAGAGAGTTACAAGAAGCCTGTTCACGCGGCATTATCGTTGTAAACCTGACGCAATGTATGTCCGGTAAAGTCAATATGGGTGGCTACGCGACGGGTAACGCACTGGCTCAGGCTGGTGTGGTTAGCGGCTATGATATGACTGTAGAAGCGACGTTGACTAAGCTTCACTATTTGCTCAGCCAGAATCTGGGTGTGCAGGCCATTCGCGAGGTCATGACGCGCAACTTGCGTGGTGAACTCACCCCAGACGAGTAAGGAGACGCCATGAAACGTGCTTTGTTGATGGTTGATATACAGAATGATTTTTGTGCCGGTGGTGCCCTTGCTGTCCCTGACGGGGATAGCATCGTAGATGTAGCAAATGCGCTGATTAGCTTTTGCAAAACGCGCGGGGATGCAGTTGTTGCCACACAAGACTGGCATCCAGCTAATCACGGAAGCTTTGCCAGCGTCCAAAAAACCGAGCCTTACACCCAGGGTAAACTTGACGGGTTGAGACAAACCTGGTGGCCTAATCACTGCGTACAACACAGCGAAGGTGCAGAACTTCACCCTTTGCTGAATACTCAGGAGATCGATGCTATTTTTCGCAAAGGCGAAAACACTCAAATTGATAGCTACAGTGGCTTTTTCGATAATGGGCATCGCCAGAAAACGGAGCTTGACAGCTGGCTATTTCGCAATGAGATCAAACAGCTAGTGGTGATGGGTTTAGCAACCGATTATTGCGTGAAGTTCACAGTACTCGACGCCCTGACATTGGGCTATGACGTGATAGTGATTACAGATGGTTGCCGGGGTGTGAATCTTCATCCTCAGGACAGCCTGAAGGCATTCCAGACTATGTCTGCAGCAGGTGCCACTTTAATGACGTTTGCTGATTTTACTTACTAAATTCCTCCAGGGCGCAATCGCGCCCCTCCCCTTTTCTCGATTCCGCTCTCATTCTGAACTTTTATTGCTCGCTCATTCTTGAGAGCGCTCTCATAATGAATTTGTTTATTAATGCAGCATGTTAGCTGTGTTTTTTACCTGACGCCCCGCTGGGTTACGTCAGGCTTTTAATCGATATTGCTCGTCAAAGAGGAACTACCCTATGGTCTTCACGCGTAAACTGCTGCCCTTGCTGGCAGTAATACAAATCGCTTGTGCCGGTGTGGCTCAAGCAAGCTCTTACCTCTCCGTCGGTTATTTCAATGGTGGCGGTGATGTTACTGCCGGGCCTGGTGGTGATATCAATAAACTTGATGTGCGCCAGATAACCCACCTCAACTACTCATTTGGCCTGATTTACAACGATGAGAAAGACGAAACCAACGCGGCACTGAAAGACGCATCAAAACTGCATCAAATTTGGCTCTCGCCAAAAGTCATCTCAGACCTTGAAAAGATCCCTGCTCTGCGGAAACAAAATCCGCAGTTGAAGGTTTTACTGTCGGTTGGCGGCTGGGGAGCACGTGGTTTTTCAGGCGTTGCCGCAACACCTGAAAATCGTGCAGTGTTCATCCGTTCGGCACAAGACGTTATTGCCAAATACGGGCTGGATGGTATTGATTTGGACTGGGAATATCCGGTCAACGGTGCGTGGGGTCTGGTAGCCAGCATGCCGGAAGATCGCGCTAACTTCACTTCGTTGCTCAATGAGTTACGTACTGCGCTGGGCAAACAAAAATTACTGACCATTGCAGTGGCTGCAAACGTGAAAGGCCCGACCGAATGGGTCGATATGAAAGCCATTGCGCCAGCGCTTGATTACATCAATCTGATGGCCTACGACATGGCGTACGGCACTCAGTATTTCAACTCGAATCTTTATGACTCGAAAGCTTGGCCAACAGTTGCGAAAGCGGATAAGTACAGCGCTGATTATGTGGTGAGTAACTACATTGCTGCGGGCATGAAACCGGCGCAGCTAAATCTGGGTATTGGTTTCTATGGCCGCGTACCTAAGCGCGCAGTGGAGCCAGGCATTGACTGGGATAAACCAGACGCAGCTAAAAACCCGGTCACCCAACCCTATTTTGGCGAACCGGAAAAAACCGTGTTTACATCGTTTGGGCTGGATCTGTCGAAAGACACTTATCTGAAATACAACGATATTGTCAGCAAAATGCTCAACGATCCGCAAAAACGTTTTACCGAGCACTGGGATAACGACGCGCAAGTGCCTTATCTGACAATGAAATCTGCCGAGGGCAAAGATCTCTTTGCTATCTCGTATGAGAACCCACGTTCAGTGGCAGCCAAAGCGGAGTACATCAAAGCTAAAGGATTGGGTGGCGCGATGTTCTGGGAGTATGGCGCAGATGACAATAATCAGTTGGCAAAAGAGTTAGCGAAAGATTTGGGTATTAAAACAGAGCATTAATTTTAAAATCAAACTGGGCGGCAACTATGCCACCCAGTTTTTTGAGTTTACAGCTTCACGGTCATAATCGGCGCAGGCTCAATGCCGAACTCAGCTTTAAGTTGCTGCTTACTCTTCATCACGATGTTGCCATCAGTCCCGATGGTCATATGCTGCGGGTCAGTGTTATGACGCGTCTGCCACATCATCACTAACTGCAAACTGTTCTCTTTTTGATCGGGCGTCAGTGCCACACCGTCTGGCCATTTTCCCAGCTCAACGGCGGTCACCAGACGTTGATAAACTTCCGGTGTCATTGCTTCTAACATCTCGTCCAGGTTCATCATGTGGCAAGTTCCTGTGGAATAATTTGCTGAATCGATTTTTCAACCTTCGATTTGCTCACCGTTTTGGTCGTCGGTGAAGTTTAATGAGGCTGAATTCACGCAGTAACGTTCACCTGTTGGCTGCGGGCCATCCGGGAAAACATGGCCTAAGTGGGCTTCACAATTGCCGCAGCGGATTTCAATCCGCTCCATACCATGTGAGAAGTCCTTGATGTAGTTAATAGCGCTGTCGCTTACTGGTTCATAGAAGCTAGGCCAGCCGCAGCCTGAGTCATACTTAGACTCTGACATAAACAACGGTGCGTCGCAGACCAGGCAGTGATACACCCCTTCCCGTTTGTTATGCAGCAGACGCCCGGAAAACGGTGGCTCAGTGCCATGCTTCTGGGTGACATAAAACTGCATCTCAGAAAGGTTTTTTTTCGATAAATCAGGAGGTAATTGGTTAGCCATATGCGTACATCTCGGGCAGTGGGAACTGTAACTGATAACAGCATGATTCTAACAAAAAATTAACAACGCCGTGCTGTTTTTTGTTCTAAACTTAGCCCTGAATTTCTGGCGCAGCGTCAATTGTGATCGCCGTCACATTCTTGTTGGAATGGTCCTTTAAAATTCCTCGCATCGTCCCCATTTGGATAAAGAGCCAAAAGGGAAGCGCGAGGCGGTTCAGTCGTTCAAATGATGTCCATAGGATTGATTTGTCGCAATGATTGACACGATTCCGCTTGACGCTGAGTAAGGTTTTTGTAATTTTACAGGCAACCTTTTATTCACTAACAAATAGCTGGTGGAATATATGACTATCAAAGTAGGTATCAACGGTTTTGGCCGTATCGGCCGTATTGTTTTCCGTGCTGCTCAGGAACGTTCTGACATCGAGATCGTTGCAATCAACGACCTGTTAGACGCTGAATACATGGCTTACATGCTGAAGTACGACTCAACTCACGGTCGTTTCAACGGCACTGTAGAAGTCAAAGACGGCCACCTGGTTGTTAACGGCAAAACTATCCGTGTTACCGCAGAACGTGACCCGGCTAACCTTAAGTGGAACGAAGTCAACGTAGACGTTGTTGCTGAAGCAACTGGTCTGTTCCTGACTGACGAAACTGCTCGTAAGCACATCACTGCTGGCGCTAAAAAGGTTGTTCTGACTGGTCCTTCTAAAGACAGCACTCCTATGTTCGTTAAAGGTGCTAACTTCGAGAAGTATGCTGGCCAGGATATCGTTTCTAACGCATCTTGCACCACTAACTGCCTGGCTCCACTGGCTAAAGTTATCAACGACAACTTCGGTATCGTTGAAGGCCTGATGACCACTGTTCACGCAACTACCGCTACTCAGAAAACTGTTGATGGCCCGTCTCACAAAGACTGGCGCGGCGGCCGCGGCGCAGCTCAGAACATCATCCCTTCTTCTACGGGTGCTGCTAAAGCTGTAGGCGTTGTACTGCCAGAGCTGAACGGCAAAATCACTGGTATGGCGTTCCGCGTTCCAACTCCAAACGTGTCTGTAGTTGACCTGACCGTTCGTCTGGAAAAAGCTGCGTCTTACGAAGAAATCAAGAAAGCAATCAAAGCGGCTTCTGAAGGCCCAATGAAAGGCGTTCTGGGTTACACCGAAGACGACGTTGTATCTACTGATTTCAACGGCGAAATCTGTACTTCTGTGTTCGATGCTAAAGCTGGTATCGCACTGAACGACCACTTTGTGAAACTGGTTTCCTGGTACGACAACGAAACTGGCTACTCAAACAAAGTACTGGATCTGATCGCTCACATCTCCAAATAAGTTGAGATGAGCTATTAGTCCTGAAGGCGACCCATGCGGTCGCCTTTTTTTTGCCTTCGATTGATAGGTGAGTCAATGATTAACAAAATTTTTGCCCTTCCAGTAGTTGAACAAATCACTCCTTCTATTTCCCGCCGTCAAATTGATGAGCTGGAAGTTATCGTGGTTGAACATCCACAAGCTCGTGGTGCTGTGACTTTGCAAGGCGCACACCTGTTGTCCTGGAAACCAGCAGGTGAAGAAGAAGTGCTTTGGCTTAGCGGCAATACACCGTTCAAACACGGCACCGCTATTCGTGGCGGCGTGCCAATCTGCTGGCCATGGTTTGGCCCTGGTGCACAAGCAGACCTGCCAGCACATGGTTTTGCCCGCAACCTGCCATGGACTCTGACTGCGCATAACGAAGATGAAAGTGGCATAGCCCTGACCTTCGAATTGCAAAGCAGCGATGCGACTCGCAAGTACTGGCCACATGACTTTACCCTGTATGCTCGTTACAAACTGGGTAAAACCTGTGAGATGGAACTGGAAGCGCACGGCGAGTTCGAAGTTAACTCCGCTCTGCATACTTATTTCAACGTTGGCGATATTGCTGATGTGAAAGTGAGTGGTCTGGGTAAAAAATATATCGATAAAGTGCTTAACGCTTCTGAAGGTCAGTTAACCGACGGCGTGCAGACCTTCCCGGATCGCACAGACCGTGTTTATCTGGAACCAGAAGAGTGCAGCGTCATTCATGATGCGAGCCTGAACCGCACCATCGACGTTGTTCACCACCACCACGTCAATGTGGTTGGCTGGAACCCAGGCCCGGCACTGTCTACTTCAATGGCAGATATGCCAGATGATGGTTACAAAACTTTCGTGTGTGTTGAAACCGCATGTGCAAGCGCAACGCAGAAAGCGACCGCTGATAAACCAGCTCGTTTAGCGACAACTATTCGTGTAGCGAAAAAAGCTTAAACCATATCTAAAGGCGTTTTGCGGCCCGGTGCCGGGAACGCCTTTTCCATCAGTGCTATTTCTTCCTGACTCAAGGCAATTTCGAGTGCCGCCGCATTTTCTTTCACATGCGCCACACTCCCCGCTTTCGGAATGGCCATCACACCATCATGGTGAATGACCCACGCCAGTAATAGCTGCGCGACGCTCACACCCTTACGGTTTGCCAACTCATTGAGCGCCGGATGGTTCATCAACCCACTACGCAAACGTCCAGCTTGAGCTAACGGGCAATAAGCCATAACAGGCATATGTTGTTGCTGGCACCATGGCAATAAATCATGTTCAATCCCACGAGATGCAAGGTGATAAAGCACCTGGTTGGTAGCACAACCACGCCCACCAGACGTACTCCATAACTCCTGCATATCTACATAGTCGAGATTCGAAACACCCCAGCGGCGAATTTTGCCTTGCTCAATCAGTTGCTGCATAACACTGACCGTATCCTGCAGGGGGATCTCACCACGCCAGTGCAGTAAATAGAGGTCGAGATAATCTGTTTTTAGCCGTTTCAGGCTCGCCTCGCAGGCGGCAATTGCCTGCTGCCCCGACGCATTCCATGGGTACACTTTTGAAACGAGGAAAACGTCATCGCGTCTGCCGCTAATAGCTTCACCCACCACTTTTTCCGCCTCGCCATCAGCATACATTTCAGCGGTGTCAATAAGCGTTAAGCCGAGATCAAGGCCCGTTTGGAGCGCACGCACTTCATCCGCACGTTGCGAGGTGTTTTCACCCATATACCAGGTACCCTGCCCGATACCAGGCAAAGGTTTTGATGCAGAAAAAGAAATTTGATTCGCCATGACAACTCTCCTTAAATCATTGCACCACCATAATGAAAACGGGGCGCAAGCGCCCCGTATTAATGCACAAATTGCACCATCAGAAACTGTAGGTCACGCCAGTCAGCAATACCCCAGTCCACTGCTTATCGATCATTGGGCTGTCAGTAACTTCGTCTGCCAGACGAACATAACGACCCATACCGAATACATTCCAGCTGTCTGTCAGCTTGTAATTCACTGACAGCTCAACATACGGTGACCAACTGCTTTCAGCTTCGTAAGAACTCAGGCCACTGCGGCTGGACTCTTTCTTGCTGACACCATAGTAGTAATCGTTCTGGTTATCGCTACTCCACTGCACACCGATACCTGGTGTCAGAGTCAATCTGTCGCTGTTGTAGCGATATAACCATGCGGTATCCCAGGTGATGCCATTACTGTTGTCCAGGGTATCACCTGCAAGCACGGTACGCAGGAAACCATAATCGGTGTAATGCACATAAGAAAGGCCAGCCATCAGCGTCGCGTGACGATTGTCCAACTGACGCATACTTTTTGAATCACTGTCTTTCGCACGGAAGAAGAGCGGTGAATAATACGCAGTCACAGACAATTTATCGGTCTTGTCATTCCACAGGTAGTAACCCGCATTTAAACCACGTAAGTAAAAACTATCACCTTCGTAACCCACCATCGGAACTGGATACACACGATCCTGATCGCCTTTATATGGGTTTGGGGTAACGAGGGCTGCAGCGCCTAAAGACCATGGGCCGTCAGCGGCATGCACAACAGAAAAAGATGAGGCAAGCAATGCCCCTAATGTCAGAATTTTGAATTTGCTCACAATCCATTAAGTCCTTTAATCAAATAATCAGCGGTAAGAGTGTAACCTCCGAAGCTCCTCACCCCAAATTTTTTACTCAAATTAAACCTAAAAGCAACTTATCAACATCTCGCATACAGGTTTCACCTTCTTTTCATTTTTATGAACGACATATGAACGCCGTAGCTTCCTTTAACAACAAAAGGAGAAATAAATGGATGAGTTATTGATATGTCATTGAAATTGGCTTGTGGCCGTATGCAAGTTTTGCAAATGCCATCTACGCTTTATTTTAGGAAGATGAAATACGCTGAACGCAGCAATAAAACTGCCACTAACGAAGTTGGCATAAGGGTTGCTCAAGATTCAGGAGACGTCTTCCGGGAGCCCCCATTACTATTACCTTCGGCTCTCTAACCTGTGCTAAAAACGAAAGGACGGCATGCCATGAATATATTCGATCACTATCGCCAGCGTTATGAAGCTGCCAAGGACGAAGAGTTCACACTGCAGGAGTTTCTTGCTGTATGTAAGCAAGATCGCAGTGCCTATGCTAACGCGGCAGAAAGGCTATTGATGGCCATTGGTGAGCCAGTGATGGTGGATACTGCCACTGAGCCACGGCTATCCCGTCTCTTTTCGAACCGTGTGATTTCCCGATATCCGGCGTTTGAAGAGTTCTATGGCATGGAAGAAGCCATCGAGCAGATTGTTGCCTATCTCAAACACGCAGCCCAAGGGCTGGAAGAGAAGAAACAGATACTCTATTTACTCGGGCCGGTCGGTGGTGGTAAGTCCTCACTCGCTGAACGTCTGAAAGCATTGATGCAGCGTGTGCCGATTTACACATTGAGTGCCAATGGCGAACGCAGCCCGGTGAATGACCACCCGCTGTGTCTGTTCAATCCGCAAGAAGATGCCTCGATTCTTGAAAAAGAGTACGGCGTCCCAAACCGCTATCTCGGCACGATTATGTCACCGTGGGCGGCAAAACGGCTGCATGAGTTTGGTGGCGACATCACCAAATTCCGCGTGGTAAAAGTCTGGCCGTCGATTCTGGCGCAAATTGCCATCGCCAAAACCGAACCGGGTGACGAAAACAACCAGGATATTTCGGCGCTGGTCGGTAAAGTGGATATCCGTAAACTGGAAAACCACGCGCAAAACGATCCTGATGCTTATGGTTATTCCGGTGCTTTGTGCCGCGCAAACCAGGGCATCATGGAATTCGTGGAGATGTTCAAAGCCCCAATTAAAGTGCTCCACCCGTTGCTGACTGCAACTCAGGAGGGGAACTATAACGGGACTGAAGGTATCTCCGCCCTGCCGTTTAACGGCATTATTCTGGCGCACTCCAACGAATCTGAGTGGGTGACGTTCCGTAATAACAAAAACAATGAGGCGTTCCTTGACCGTGTTTACATCGTCAAAGTGCCTTATTGCCTGCGGATTTCCGAAGAGATCAAAATCTACGAGAAACTGCTGACTCACTCTGAATTGATGCACGCGCCATGTGCCCCTGGCACGCTGGAAACGCTGTCACGCTTCTCGATTCTGTCGCGTTTGAAAGAACCGGAAAACTCCAGCATTTACTCCAAAATGCGGGTATATGACGGTGAAAGTCTGAAAGATACCGACCCGAAAGCGAAATCCTACCAGGAGTATCGTGATTACGCCGGTGTAGACGAAGGCATGAACGGGCTGTCGACACGTTTTGCGTTCAAAATCCTCTCCCGTGTGTTCAACTTTGACCACGTGGAAGTAGCTGCCAACCCGGTACACCTGTTCTACGTCCTGGAGCAGCAGATAGAGCGCGAGCAGTTCCCGCAGGATATTGCAGAGAAATATCTTGAGCACTTGAAAGGCTATCTGATCCCTAAATACGCTGAATTTATCGGTAAAGAGATTCAGACGGCATACCTCGAATCTTACTCAGAGTACGGGCAAAACATTTTCGACCGTTATGTAACCTACGCTGACTTCTGGATTCAGGATCAGGAGTACCGCGACCCGGATACCGGCCAGTTGTTTGACCGTGAATCCCTGAACGCGGAACTGGAAAAAATTGAAAAACCGGCTGGCATCAGCAACCCGAAAGATTTCCGTAATGAGATCGTTAACTTCGTCTTGCGTGCCCGAGCCAACAATAATGGTCGTAACCCTAACTGGACCAGCTACGAGAAACTGCGCACGGTTATCGAGAAGAAAATGTTCTCGAACACCGAAGAGCTGCTGCCCGTTATCTCGTTCAATGCCAAAACCTCGACCGACGAGCAGAAGAAACACGATGACTTTGTCGATCGTATGATGGAGAAAGGCTATACCCGCAAACAAGTCCGTCTGCTGTGCGAATGGTATCTGCGGGTGCGCAAATCTTCATAACGTCTAAGTCAAAATGGGTGCCACAACCGTGGCACCCCTGCGCAGTTGGCAAAGAAGTTTGGGGGAAATATGGCCTATTTTATTGACAGGCGACTGAACGGAAAAAATAAAAGCGCGGTAAATCGCCAGCGTTTTTTACGCCGTTATAAAGCACAGATTAAACAGTCGATTTCCGAGGCCATCAACAAGCGTTCGGTAACCGACGTGGACAGCGGCGAATCCGTCTCTATCCCAAGTGAAGATATTAGCGAACCGATGTTTCATCAGGGGCGTGGTGGACTGCGCCATCGTGTTCACCCAGGTAACGATCACTTTGTACAGAACGACCGTATCGAGCGCCCGCAAGGTGGTGGTGGCGGTTCAGGGGGTGGCCAGGGCCAGGCAAGTCAGGATGGTGAAGGCCAGGATGAGTTCGTCTTTCAAATCTCTAAAGATGAATATCTCGACTTATTGTTTGAAGACCTGGCATTGCCGAATCTGAAGAAGAATCAGCATCGCCAGATAACCGAGTTTAAATCACACCGTGCGGGTTATACATCGAATGGCGTACCGGCGAATATCAGCGTTGTTCGTTCATTGCAAAACTCACTGGCACGCCGCACTGCAATGACTGCCGGTAAACGGCGTCAGTTACACGAACTTGAAGACAGTCTTGAAACGGTGAGCAACAGCGAACCCGCCCAGTTGCTTGAAGAAGAACGCTTGCGCAAAGAGATTGCCGAACTGCGCGAGAAAATAGCCCGTGTGCCGTTTATCGATACCTTCGATTTACGCTACAAAAACTACGAAAAACGCCCTGAGCCTTCAAGCCAGGCGGTAATGTTCTGTTTGATGGACGTTTCCGGTTCGATGGATCAGGCAACCAAAGATATGGCAAAACGCTTTTATATTTTGCTCTATCTGTTCCTGAGTCGAACCTATAAAAACGTGGAAGTGGTTTATATTCGCCACCACACCCAGGCCAAAGAGGTCGATGAGCACGAGTTCTTTTACTCGCAGGAAACGGGGGGTACGATTGTCTCAAGCGCCCTGAAACTGATGGATGAAGTCATGAAGGAGCGCTACGACCCGGCACTGTGGAATATTTACGCCGCACAAGCTTCTGATGGTGATAACTGGGCTGATGATTCGCCGTTGTGTCATGAATTACTGGCGAAGAAATTACTGCCAATGGTGCGTTATTACAGCTATATCGAAATTACGCGCCGTGCACACCAAACCCTGTGGCGTGAATATGAGGATTTACAATCTACATTTGATAACTTCGCGATGCAGCATATTCGCGACCAGGATGATATCTACCCTGTATTCCGTGAGCTTTTCCAAAAGCAGGCGAGTAAAAGTTACAACTAACCCCAAAATCAGCCAGCCTTATACTGGCTGATTTTCTTTATATCCCTCAAATAAAGTCATTTGTTTTTTTATATTCCTCAGCAAAGACATAACCTGCGAAAAACCTGCAATATCAATAAACATCATGCATTTGCACAAAAGCACAGGGAATAACTTAAAAAGGCTGACGCCATAACCCTCGTGCGCGTAAAGTGGTTAATAACAATAAAAATAGTTTTCTCTTATTATATTTCGCAAGGAACAAAAATGATTTTCGACTCCACGTTATTAATCCTGCTGGCTCTCGCCGGGCTTGGGTTTGTCAGCCATAACACCACCGTTGCTGTATCAATTCTGGTACTGATTATTGTCCGCGTAACGCCTTTAAGTCATTTTTTCCCTTGGATTGAAAAGCAGGGTCTGACTGTGGGGATAATTATTCTGACTATCGGTGTGATGGCCCCGATTGCCAGTGGCACTCTGCCCGCCAGTACCCTTTTGCACTCTTTCACCAACTGGAAATCGCTGGTTGCTATCGCTGTGGGTGTATTTGTTTCATGGCTTGGCGGACGTGGCGTTACGCTCATGAGTAGCCAGCCGAGTTTAGTGGCGGGCCTATTAGTAGGCACTGTTCTTGGCGTAGCTCTATTCCGCGGTGTACCTGTAGGGCCGCTTATCGCAGCCGGACTGGTTTCACTAATCATAGGGAAACAGTAACAGCGCTACTGTGGTTCCAGTGATGCAAGGTAACGCCCTGGCGTGTTGCCAAGCGCTTTCTTAAACATGGTGATAAAGGCGTTGGTCGACTCATACCCGAGTTCGCTCGCTACCTGTTGCACAGACGAACCACTAATTAATAACCTCAGCGCGATGATTAATTGCAGCTGTTGCCGCCAGCGCCGAAAACTAAGCCCTGTCTCTTTCACCACCAGGCGGGCCAGATTGCGCTCACTCATCGCCAGTTGTGAAGCCCATTGTTGCAGAGTCTGACGCTGCTGCGGATGCTGCGCCAGTTGGTCAGCAATAAAGCGAATCTTCGGATGCCCTGACATCGGTAAATGCAGTGGCTCTACCGCCTGGCGCGGCAATTCATCAAACAACACCTGCACCAGTCTTTGAGTTGTGGGCTGCGATAAATCACCTTCATGTTGTTCAGTCAGATGCAGGATAAGCTCGCGGACCAACGGTGAAATTCTCAGTGTGCAGCATTGAGCGGGCATCTCTACCGCCCCCGGTTCAATAAACAGAAAACACAGGCGTGCATTAGCCGTAGCCCGGTTACTGTGAGGCATTTCTCCGGGGATCCAGACCGCATGCTGAGTTGGCACCATCCACAGCGCCTGTTCAACTTCGCAGGTAATCCCACCGTGCAAAGCCAGAATCAATTGCCCTTTTCTATGCTGATGGAAGGCAATTTCGTTCTCACTTTCTGACACCAGGATACGAAATGCCTGCGCAGGATGGCAATTGCTATCAGGGTCGAAACCTTCGAGGGCTAAACCGCGCTCCATAACCTTGTCCGAATTTAGGGATAAACTGGCATTTTACGTTGATTCCATCCATTCCTAAAGCGTGTATCTTGAGCGCTTCGTATTAAGGGATATTTCTATGACGTCAATTTCTTCCACAAGCGTGAAAAAACACGGCTTGTTGCTGCTCGGCATTTTAATGATTGCCACAACCCTTCGCGTTACGTTTACCGGTGCAGCACCATTGCTGGATATGATTCGCGATACTTTTGGGCTGACTACGGCACAAACGGGCATTCTTACCACTCTCCCGCTATTAGCGTTTGCGATAGTTTCTCCACTAGCTGCAGGTATTGCCCGCCGCTTCGGTATTGAACGCAGCCTGTTTGCTGCCATGGTGATTATCTGCGGGGGGATAGCACTTCGCTCTGCAGGAAATACTGCACTGTTATATATCGGTACCGCTGTTATTGGCTGCGGGATTGCGATGGGTAATGTGCTATTACCCGGCCTGATTAAGCGTGATTTTCCAGGTCAGGTCGCACGCCTGACTGGCGCGTACTCTCTGACCATGGGCGTTGCGGCGGCGATTGGCTCAATGATGGTGGTCCCGATCGCACAGCATGGTTACGGCTGGCCCGGTGCACTAATGGCGTTAATGATTTTCCCAATAGTCGCTTTGCTTATCTGGCTGCCACAGCTATCGAACCACACCAAAGCTGCGTTGAGTTCAAGTAACGCTCTCCATAGCCGTGGGATCTGGACATCCGCGCTGGCGTGGCAGGTCACGCTTTTCCTGGGTATTAACTCGCTAATTTATTATGTCGTGATTGGCTGGTTGCCTTCGATACTTATCAGCCACGGTTATAGCGAAGCGCAAGCCGGTTCACTCCACGGGCTGATGCAACTGGCGACCGCCGCACCGGGTCTGCTGATTGGTTTGATGCTAAGCCGCCTGAAAGATCAACGAGGGATCGCGATCCTGATGGCTTTGCTGTGTGCGGCCAGCGCCATCGGCTTACTGTTTATGCCAGCTCTTGCCAGCCTCTGGGTGGTGTTATTTGGTTTTGGCACGGGTGCGACGATGATCCTCGGCCTGACGTTTATCGGGTTGCGTGCTAACAGTGCGCACCAGGCGGCGGCGCTGTCTGGCATGGCACAATGCGTCGGTTATTTACTGGCGGCGTTCGGCCCGCCAGTCATGGGGAAAGTTCACGATATTACTGGCCAGTGGAGCCTGCCGTTACTTGGCTGCGCGGTGCTGGCATGCGTGATGGCGGTATTCGGTAGCCTTGCCGGGCGTGATGCAGAGATCAGCCCAGCTCGTTCTCATCACTCTTCCTGACTAACGCTGCGCCGCTATGAGCAACGCCTCAACCAGCGGCGCAGGTTTGTCCTTCAGGGCGTTACGCTCATGCTGGAAAAGCGTTGCGACGAAAAAGGGATGCCCGCTTAACTCAACGACACGAATATCACCTTGTCCATCCCACCCAGTAGCATGTAGTTGAGACTGATTCAGCTGTTCGGCAAAATTTTCGGCTATCCCATAATTACAATGGTAGCCTTCCTCAATTCTCCCCCTGCCATACGCTTTAGCAATTATTGAGTTGGCTTCGAGTTTTATAACGTCAGATTTCTCTACCAGCGAGCAGATGAGTGGCGTAATAACCAGTCGGCCCTGGCTTTCAGTTTCCGCATGACCAGCATCTTCCCAGCCCATTACGTTCCGTGCGTACTCGATAATTGCGTGCTGGAACCCACCGCAGGTTCCCAGGAATGGAATCTGGTTCTCTCGGGCAAAACGAATTGCCAAAAAAGCACCCTCCTCATTCTGATAAGGACTGGCTGGAACACACCAGATAGCGTCATACCCTATCAGGTCTTCCGGACTTGTGACTTCTGGAGTTGGCAACCAATCGTAGTCAACAGTGACGCCAACATATTCAGCAGCATTATCTAAAGCAAGAGGAATAGCCTGATGTGCAATGACCGACCGGTTATAGTCACCAACCAGCGCAACGCGAAGGGTTTGTTTCAAAGGTAATGGAGGCATTTAATTGATTATCCTTATGTTTAACAGCATCTACTACATAAGGAATGATAGAGTATGCCATTACCTTTTTCCCTGCAACGCCCAAAATTAGCAGGGTGGCGTAAGCACAACATACTGTAGTAACGTGCTCTGTCTCTCACTTCCGCGTGATGTAATGAAAACAAAAATACTGGTCAGTGCCTGCCTGATGGGCTTTAAAATTCGCTATAACGGTCAAGATAAGCCGCTGATTGCAGAGGTGTTAGCTCGCTGGCAGCAAGAGCAACGTCTGGTCGTTCATTGTCCTGAATTAGCCGCGGGGCTTGCAACGCCGCGACTCCCGGCAGAGTTGGTTGGCGGCGGCGGGCAGGAAGCACTAAAAGGCATGGCAACCATTCTGGAAAGTGATGGGACGGACGTTAGCCAGCACTATTTATTAGCCGCATGGCTTGCGTTAAAAACCGCACAAGATTCCGGGTGCCAGCTGGCTTTAATGACGGATGGCAGCCCTACCTGTGGCAGTCAGAAAATTTATGATGGTTCTTTTCAGGGGGTAACGCAGCCTGGAATGGGCGTTGCAGCCGCATTGTTGCGACAGCACGGTATCGAAGTTTATGCGGAAACTGAACTCGTCGAACTGATTGCCAGAGTCGACGAGCTAGATAAGGCTAACGGCTGATAGTCGTGAATGAAGGCAATAGTTGCGAGTAGCTCACCTCCTCTGCCTTCATACTCTTTAATAAACCACCTGCGCTTCATCAACCTCAGGCAATAATGTCTTATCCAGTGGCATCAAATATTCGCCGCGAACAAAGGTATAACCTTCGCGACCATCAAATGCCACGACATTGCCCGTGACCAGCCACAGCGGATAATTCGCATCATGTGGGAGTTGTGTCACCACACCGGTTACTGGGTTCAAAAAGCTTTCACCCGGCTCACACAGCCCAAAAAGCTCGACTGATTTGCCCACATTCACACGCCCGGCGGCAGTACGGGAACCGATGATTATTGCCAGCATTCCCGGTTTTAACTGAAACATAAAGTAACTCTGTAGCTCATTAAATAATTGGCTATATCAGAACATTCTTAGGCGAAAATGTAAACAGGGTGGTGAAGAGTGGTAATGGGAGGAACGCGGCAAGTGGGGTTACCGCTCGTACGTTACGCCACTTTATATAGTTTGCGTAACGTACGTAAAAAACTAGCCTGCGTGTTTTATTTTATTTATCGCGGCTTTGCACCCAGAACGCATGAATCAGGCCAGGGATGTAACCCAGTAGCGTTAGTACAATATTCAAAAGAAATGCCCAACCGAACCCTTTACCCAGCAAGACACCAAGCGGTGGTAAAATAATCGTAAAAACAATACGCCAAAAGCCCATAAAAAAACTCCAGTTATTAATGCATGCGAAGCTGAAATAAGTATATTTCACTGGAAGCATAGTCTACCTGGTGTAAACCTACTGAGGGTGCAGCGTTATTTAATGTAAATAATTGAGTAACCACAGAAGATATATGGCATTGATAATAAGGAAAAAAGGTGGGATTCAGGAAAATCAGACAACAAAAAACCCGCACCAGGCGGGTTTATTCACTTCGACTTAACGGCTCGGGTTATTCACCGTCTTCGCATGCGTCAGTCTTAGTATGCGTTAGCAGTCTTACAGAGCAACAACGTTAGTTGCTGATGGACCTTTAGCGCCGTTCTCAACAGAGAACTCAACTTTCTGGCCTTCGTCCAGAGTTTTGAAATCATTGCTCTGAATGGCAGAGAAGTGAACGAACACATCTTTGCTACCATTGTCAGGAGTGATGAAGCCGAAACCTTTTTCTGGGTTAAACCATTTTACTAAACCAGTCATTTTAGACATAGATACTTCCTCGATATTTTATAGCCATTTAATATGGCGAACGTGGTCTGTATTGCAGAACGTTTCTTATTTAGGCACTTAGGAGGAGACTCACGAAGAAGGGTATCTGATGACTTGATAGCGCTTGAACTGAGGACTGCTTTACTAAAACTGCTTTCATAAGGTCTGTCTTCCAAACCGATGACGCATTTACTCATAGACGCTCATTGGAAGCAAGAATTATTTTCAAATAATAATTTTCTCATCCAGGCGGCAGACCGTTCTCTGTGACTCTCACTCCAATCATAAATCGTGCATTTATTAATCAAGCCATCATTGTGCAAGCTATAGTTAAACAGTACCCGGCTGGAAGGCTTAGATGGTGTAGCCATGATCCGCTTGCTGTTGGTAGTACTATTGATCACCACGTTTTTGCCGATGACGCACGCAGCCACCGAAGACCCCCCTTTGAAATTCGAAACCAAAGTTAATACCGTTCTGGGCGACTTTGATGTGATGCAAAAAAGGCGCGTCGTGCGCGTATTGATTCCATACAGTAAAACTTTCTACTTTATTGATAACGGCGGCACACAACGCGGCATCATGGTCGAACTGATGCAAGAGTTTGATAAACAGATTAATAAGGGCTTAAAACCCTCTCAGAAAACACATCTTCTATTTATTCCGACCGCACGCGATCAACTTATCCCTCAACTTGTCGCCGGGCGTGGCGATATAATTGCGGCTAATATGACGATTACAGAGGAGCGCGAAAAACTCGTCGACTTCAGCGCGCCATTGGCGCAAAACGTCCGTGAAGTCGTTATTGCCAGTAGCAAAGCGCCTGAATTAAAGAATGTTGAATCCCTGTCGGGTAAGTCTCTGTTTGTGAATCCTTCGACCAGTTACATTTCCAGTATTGATGCACTGAATAAAAGCTTAGTAGCGAAGAAACTCCCTCCAGCGGTCATCACTAAAGCCCCTGGTAATTTTGAACCAGAAGATATTCTTGAGATGGTGAATGCGAACCTTGCGGATTACACCGTTGTCGACAGGTACCTGGCACTATTATGGAAGCAAATTTATCCCAATCTAGTGGTATATGAAGACATTACTCTTCGTGATGATGGTTCTATCGCGTTGGCAATGCGCAAAAACTCCCCTCTCCTTCGTAAACAATTAGATAAATTCACCACCGCACATAAAATTGGTACTTCATTCGGAAATCAACAAGTTTATAAATATTTGCGTAATACAAAATGGGTGAAAGACTCCCGTTCACAAGAGGAGTTAGATAAGTTTTACCAGGTAACCGAAATTTTCCGCAAATATGGCGAACAATATAATGTCGACTGGCTATTGATGGCAGCGCAAGGCTATCAGGAGTCTCGCCTTGACCAGAAGGTGCGCAGTAAAAGCGGTGCGATTGGCGTAATGCAAGTGCTCCCCACGACCGGGAAAGAGTTAAAAGTCGGTGATATACGGTTAATCGACCCAAACATTAACGCGGGTGTGAAATATATCCGCTTTATGTGCGACCGCTATTTTGCAGACCAGCCCATGACCGAAATGAACAAACTGCTGTTCACCTTTGCTTCCTATAATGCAGGGCCAGCTAAAATTGCCCGGCTACGTAAAGAAGCCGAGGCCAAAGGTCTTGATCCCAACGTCTGGTTTGATAATGTCGAACGCATCGCACAACTGCGCATTGGCAATGAAACAGTGCAATACGTGAGCAATATCTTCAAGTATTACATTGCTTATCAATTAATCATGGAACAGATGAAAGCACGTGAACATGAGACTCCGCTAACAGGAGTTAAAGCAGAATAACCCTCACCTCACCTCTGCACACACTGTGTTTTTTGGGAACAGGCTTGCCTTAAATACCGATATTTATTACTGTATATAAATACAGCTTTAGAAGGAGCATTTTAATGTTCGTTGAATTGGTTTACGACAAACGAAATGTAGCGGGCCTTCCCGGTGCAAATGAAAAAATTCTTAATGAACTGACTCGAAGGGTTCAGGTCATTTTCCCCGATGCCGATGTCAGGGTAAAACCGATGCAGACTAATGCAGTTCACAGCGACTGCACCAAGAATGAAAAAGAAAAGATTAACCGTCTGGTTGAAGAGATGTTCGACGAAGCCGATTTTTGGTTGGTTTGCGAAGAGTAAAACCAAACCTATTCAGTAAACAACGTTAGGTTTTCCGTCTTCAACTCCTGATATCATCCTCGCCACTCATCATCAGTTGTTTTAAACGGGTTTCGCAGTTATGAGAAAAACAACCATCGTATTAATAGTGGTAGCAATTCTTGTATGGCTTGCAAGCCAGCAGGGTTGGATCTAGGAAATAAGAAGGAAGTGCTATCAACAGCTAGCCTTCCTTTTTCACTAAAATACAGACGAAAAAAAACCACCTAAAAGGTGGCTTTTTTAATGTATGGTGCCGACTACCGGAATCGAACTGGTGACCTACTGATTACAAGTCAGTTGCTCTACCTACTGAGCTAAGTCGGCGTGGAAAACATATTATACAAAGCCGAGGCGCTATGCAAACCCCTGTGAATCGTTCGCTCAAAAATTCAACTTATTGATTTTAAATGAACCATTTCAGGCATAAAAAAGCAGCAAAGCATTTAAAAAGGGCTAAATTATTCAAAACCAAAGCACCATTTGCAGATTAATATCTCATGATGCGAGTAACCCGTGAAGTTAAACTCCATAGCGAAACGTGTTATCTTATTATTACAATGCATTACAAATAAGACGTTTTATGAAACTCATTCTCTTAATTACCCTTCTGGGTTTTGCTCAATCTTCCGCTTTTGCTGCTACAGCGACCCAGCTTTCATGCCCCCAACGCGAAAATGTAGTGATATCACGGTTTAGCCACAATCTTTCGACAATGAAATGGGACGATCACTTTATGGTTGCGTCTGGCATCAGGGTAACCAAAACAAAAAATGACATTCCCTTTCGCGTAACTAGTTTCCAGAATGGAGATGATCTGGTTTTCTTCCCGGAGAAACAGCAGTATTTTTTGTTTTATTCAGGAATACCGACGCCGGACAGATGCACCATCGAAAGCACGAAAGTTTATCAAGTCACCCAATTGCCACGTTACGAAAAACCTGAAGTATAAATTTGCCCATAAAAAACGGGAGCACCAGGCTCCCGTTTTAGCATTAGCAAACTTTACTAATTACATATGTTCGATCATTGCATCGCCAAACTCTGAACATTTCAGCAGCTTAGCGCCTTCCATCAGGCGTTCGAAATCGTAAGTTACGGTTTTCGCGTTAATCGCGCCTTCCATACCTTTAACAATTAAGTCAGCAGCTTCGAACCATTCCATATGACGCAACATCATCTCAGCGGACAGAATAATAGAACCTGGGTTCACTTTATCCTGGCCAGCATATTTTGGTGCGGTGCCGTGGGTGGCTTCGAACAGGGCACATTCATCACCGATGTTCGCGCCTGGTGCGATACCGATACCACCAACCTGAGCGGCCAGAGCGTCGGAGATGTAGTCACCGTTCAGGTTCATACAAGCGATAACGTCGTATTCAGCCGGACGCAGTAGAATCTGTTGCAGGAATGCATCAGCAATCACGTCTTTAACGATAATCTCTTTGCCGGTGTTAGGGTTTTTCAGTTTCACCCATGGGCCGCCGTCGATCAGCTCGCCGCCGAACTCTTCACGCGCCAGTTGGTAGCCCCAATCTTTGAAAGCACCTTCGGTGAATTTCATGATGTTGCCTTTGTGAACCAGGGTCACGGAATCACGGTCGTTGGTGATTGCGTATTCGATGGCTGCACGAACCAGGCGTTTGGTGCCTTCTTCTGAGCAAGGCTTGATGCCGATACCGCAATGTTCCGGGAAACGAATTTTCGTCACACCCATTTCATCACGCAGGAATTTGATGACTTTTTCAGCTTCAGCGCTGTCAGCCTTCCACTCGATGCCCGCATAAATATCTTCTGAGTTTTCACGGAAGATAACCATGTTGGTCAGCTCTGGGTGTTTAACCGGGCTTGGTGTGCCCTGGTAGTAACGCACCGGACGCAGGCACACGTACAGGTCAAGTTGCTGACGCAAAGCAACGTTCAGAGAACGAATGCCGCCGCCAACTGGCGTGGTCAGTGGCCCTTTAATCGCCACACGGTAATCACGAATCAGGTCCAGAGTTTCTTCTGGCAGCCAGACGTCCTGGCCATAAAGTTGGGTAGATTTTTCGCCGGTATAGATTTCCATCCAGGAAATTTTCCGCTCGCCTTTGTAGGCCTTCTGCACGGCGGCATCAACCACTTTAATCATAGCTGGCGTCACGTCCACACCGATACCATCACCTTCAATGAAAGGAATGATTGGGTTGTGAGGAACATTCAGTTTGCCATCTTGCAGGGTGATCTTTTTACCTTCCGCCGGAACAACTACTTTGCTTTCCATTAACCTTCTCCTTCGAGCGCTTCTTTTTGTTAATGATTTGTAATGTGCGTGTCAATACTACTTGAATATCAGGCCCGCGCCAATCACTGGTGATTTCCGTTATAATGCGTTAATACCTAACGTCTGAAAACACTATGAATAAAACTTCTTTTAGAAACCAGCAAGTTAAACGATTCAGCACACAACGACCTGCCAAAAAACCACAGCATGGCGGACCGAAGCGGCTGGTTATCTTCAATAAACCCTATGATGTGCTACCGCAATTTACCGACGAATCCGGGCGCAGCACGCTGAAAGATTACATACCGTTACAAGGAATTTACGCGGCGGGCCGTCTGGACAGAGATAGCGAAGGTTTGCTGGTGTTAACCAATGACGGCGTATTACAGGCAAAACTGACTGAGCCAGGTAAACGCACCGGTAAAGTTTATTTCGTGCAGGTTGAAGGCGTACCGACGGAAGAGGCGCTGGAATCGTTGCGAAATGGCGTGACGCTCAACGATGGTCCGACTCTGCCAGCAGGCGCTGAGTTAGTTGATGAGCCAACATGGATATGGGCACGTAATCCTCCAATTCGTGAGCGTAAAGCCATTCCAACCAGTTGGTTAAAGATAACGTTGTATGAAGGCCGTAATCGCCAGGTTCGGCGGATGACGGCGCATGTCGGTTACCCGACTCTGCGCCTGGTGCGTTATGCAATGGGGACGCTGGAACTGGCAGATTTAGCGCCGGGTGAATGGCGCGAAATCCCCATCGACACGCTATAAAAGGTGTTGAGTATTCACGCCGTGTTGAGTGACATGCGAAACGCGGCTACTGAGGAAAGCATCGCCATCAGGCACGGTGATTTCCAATGCCTGCTCAAAAAGCGACGAGTGAATCAAAAAGTTAGCGCTACACGCGTTGCTGGCAATCGGGATATTCCAGGCCGTTGCCAGCCGCATCAAAGCTTTGACATCAGAATGATGTGGCACCGCGCTGAGCGGGTCCCAGAAGAAAATCAGCACATCTATCTGGCCTGATGCAATCAGATATCCTAGCTGTTGGTCGCCCCCTATCGAACCACTCATCAGCGCCAGAACGGATAACCGAGTGTGCGCCTGCAATAAGTTTCCGGTGGTGCCAGTTGCGTAAATGATATGTTGGCTAAGAGCCGTCTGGTTATCAACCGCCCAGTTCAGCAAGTCGGGTTTACAAGGATCGTGAGCTACTAAAGCGATACGTTTCTGTTGCGGCATAATACGCGTGGTAAGCTGCATGATGGTACCCTCGTGGGATTTTTGAAATCCAACAGAGTATAGGTCACAGAAAAAATATGTGATCCAGATCACTTTCTAATGATCGCACTAACGAATTTGAGACAGGAAGAATAACGATGTTTAAACCGCACGTTACCGTCGCCTGCGTGGTTCAGGCACAAGGGAAATTTTTGGTTGTTGAAGAAACAATCAATGGCAAAGCCACGTGGAATCAGCCTGCCGGGCACCTGGAAGCTGACGAAACGTTAATAGAAGCTGCTACGCGCGAATTATATGAAGAAACCGGTATTTGTGCGCAACCGCAGACGTTTATCCGCATGCACCAGTGGATAGCCCCGGATAAAACCCCTTTCCTGCGATTCCTGTTTTCCATCGATCTCGACGAACAACTCCCGACAACGCCACACGATAGCGACATCGATCGTTGTTTATGGCTTGATGCGCAACAAATTGTTAACGCTGATAATTTGCGCTCACCGCTGGTTGCCGAAAGTATCCGCTGCTACCAACGTGCTGAACGTTATCCGCTCAGCATTCTGGGTGCATTTAACTGGCCGTTTAGTTAGGGGTGATAGCTTTGGGGATGCGTGATAGAATACGCCGCCTTATAAGTTCAATGTCGTGAGTTACTCCAATGTCTGAAAGCCCAAAAAAAGTGATCGTCGGGATGTCCGGCGGTGTCGATTCCTCCGTTTCCGCGTACCTGTTGCAACAACAAGGTTACAAGGTGGAAGGCCTGTTCATGAAGAACTGGGAAGAGGATGATGGCGAGGAGTACTGCACTGCAGCTGCTGATTTAGCGGATGCACAAGCCGTTTGTGACAAACTCGGCATTGAACTGCACACCGTAAACTTTGCCGCAGAATACTGGGATAACGTGTTTGAACACTTCCTGGAAGAGTACAAAGCCGGGCGCACACCAAACCCGGATATTCTGTGCAACAAAGAGATCAAATTTAAAGCTTTCCTCGAATTTGCCGCCGAAGATTTAGGTGCCGATTACATCGCCACCGGTCACTACGTGCGTCGCGAAGATGTGGACGGTAAAAGTCGCCTGTTGCGCGGCTTAGACAGCAACAAAGATCAGAGCTACTTCCTTTATACACTGGGGCACGAGCAAATCGCACAAAGCCTGTTCCCGGTCGGTGAGCTGGAAAAACCAGAAGTTCGCCGTATTGCTGAAGAGTTAGATTTGATCACCGCGAAGAAAAAAGACTCCACCGGTATCTGTTTTATCGGCGAGCGCAAATTCCGTGAATTCCTTGGCCGTTACCTTCCTGCGCAGCCGGGTAAAATCGTCACCGTTGATGGTGAAACCATTGGTCAGCACCAGGGTTTGATGTACCACACTTTGGGCCAGCGTAAAGGTCTGGGCATTGGTGGCACCAAAGACGGTAGCGAAGAGCCGTGGTACACCGTCGATAAAGACGTTGAGAACAATATTCTGGTGGTTGCCCAGGGTCACGAGCACCCGCGCTTGATGTCTGTGGGTTTAATTGCCCAGCAGCTGCATTGGGTTGACCGTGAAACGTTGACCGAACCACTGAAGTGCACGGTCAAAACCCGCTATCGTCAGACTGACCTTCCATGCGTGATTACACCGCTGGATGCAGACCGTATTGAAGTGCGTTTTGATGTACCTGTTGCTGCCGTCACACCAGGCCAGTCTGCCGTGTTCTATCTCGGTGAAGTATGCCTCGGTGGTGGTGTTATTGAGCAGCGTCTGCCGCTCACTGTTTAAAAATTGTCAGCAAGGAAGAAGCTCCGTGGCCAAGAATTACTATGACATCACCATCGCACTGGCAGGGATCTGCCAGTCTGCCCGTCTGGTTCAGCAATTGGCACACCAGGGGCATTGCGATAACGATGCGCTGCATGTCTCGTTGAACAGCGTTATCGATCAAAACCCAGGCTCCACGCTGGATGTTTTTGGTGGCAACGAAGCCAATCTTAAACTCGGTCTGGAAACCTTGCTCGGCGTGTTGAACGCCAGTAATCGCCAGGGTCTGAACGCTGAACTGACGCGCTACACATTAAGTCTCATGGTGCTGGAACGTAAGCTTCACGGCAGCAAAGGCGCCATGGACAAACTCGGCTCAAGCATTGCTGGGTTGCAGCGTCAGCTTGATCATTTTGACCTTGAGTCCGATACGCTTCTGAGCGCCATGGCCGGGATTTATGTTGATGTTATTAGCCCACTTGGCCCACGTATTCAGGTCACCGGCTCCCCTGCTGTGCTGCAAAGCCCGCAGGTGCAGAGCAAAGTTCGCGCCTCACTGCTGGCCGGTATTCGCGCCGCCGTGTTGTGGCATCAAGTCGGCGGTGGCCGCTTGCAGTTAATGTTTTCTCGTAGTCGCCTGTGTGCTCAGGCCAAACAAATTCTTGCTCAATGTTAACCTCTCTGGAGTTGTAACTTATGGAATTATCCTCACTGACCGCCGTTTCCCCCGTTGATGGACGTTACGGCGACAAAGTCAGCGCTCTGCGCGCTATTTTCAGCGAATTTGGTTTGCTGAAATTCCGCGTACAAGTCGAAGTACGTTGGCTGCAAAAACTGGCCACGCACGCAGCGATCAAGGAAGTTCCTGCTTTTGACGCAGACGCAATCGGTTACCTTGATAAAATTGTTGCTGAGTTTAGTGAAGAAGATGCCGCACGCATCAAAACCATTGAACGCACCACCAATCACGACGTAAAAGCGGTTGAGTATTTCCTGAAAGAAAAAGTAGAGGCCGTTCCAGCCCTGCATGCGGTATCTGAATTTATTCACTTCGCCTGTACTTCTGAAGATATCAACAACCTGTCCCACGCGTTGATGCTGCAAACTGCACGCCAGGACGTGGTGCTGCCGTACTGGCGCAAAGTGATCGACGCGGTGAAAGATCTGTCGGTTCAGTATCGTGATATTCCTCTGCTTTCCCGTACCCACGGCCAGCCAGCTACCCCATCGACCATGGGTAAAGAGATGGCAAACGTGGCATACCGTATGGAACGCCAGTTCCGTCAGTTAGAGAAAGTGGACATTCTGGGCAAAATCAACGGCGCGGTGGGTAACTATAATGCCCACATGGTTGCTTACCCGGAAGTTGACTGGCACCAGTTCAGCGAAGAGTTCGTGACTTCACTGGGCATTCAGTGGAACCCGTACACCACACAAATCGAGCCGCACGATTACATCGCTGAGCTGTTTGACTGCATCGCACGCTTTAACACCATTCTGATCGACTTCGATCGTGACGTCTGGGGTTACATCGCGCTGAACCACTTCAAGCAGAAAACGATTGCTGGCGAAATCGGCTCCTCCACCATGCCGCACAAAGTTAACCCAATTGACTTCGAAAACTCCGAAGGCAACCTGGGCCTGTCTAACGCGATGCTGCAACATCTGGCGAGCAAACTGCCTGTTTCACGCTGGCAGCGCGACCTGACTGACTCCACCGTGCTGCGTAACCTGGGAGTTGGTATTGGCTATGCGCTGATTGCATACCAGTCAACCCTGAAAGGTGTGAGCAAGCTGGAAGTGAACCGTGACCGTCTGCTGGCAGAACTTGATCTCAACTGGGAAGTGTTGGCTGAGCCAATTCAGACCGTGATGCGCCGTTACGGCATTGAAAAGCCTTACGAGAAGCTCAAAGAACTGACTCGCGGCAAACGCGTTGATGCGGAAGGCATGAAGCAGTTTATCGACAGCCTTGAGCTGCCAGAAGAGGAAAAAACTCGCCTGAAAGCGATGACCCCGGCTAACTATATTGGCCGCGCCATCACCATGGTTGACGAGCTGAAATAACCTTCCTACGCCACCCTCCGCGGTGGCGTTTTTTTCATCCCCGCCTGTTTATACATGGTTTATGCCCCCTCGTTGATAATTAGCGTTAAACTATCAATGCCGTTTATATTCTGGGGGATAAAGAATGCGAGTTCTGGTTGTAGAAGATAATGCTCTGTTACGTCACCATCTCAAGGTTCAGCTTCGTGAGTCCGGGCATCAGGTCGATGCTGCTGAAGATGCCAAAGAAGCTGACTATTTCCTGAATGAACATACCCCCGATATTGCCATTGTCGATTTAGGCCTGCCCGATGAAGATGGCCTGAGCCTAATTCGCCGCTGGCGCAGCCACGACGTGACAATTCCTATTCTGGTGCTTACCGCGCGTGAGGGCTGGCAGGACAAGGTCGAAGTGCTGGGAGCAGGTGCTGATGATTACGTGACTAAGCCGTTTCATCTTGAAGAAGTGGTCGCACGCATGCAGGTTTTAATGCGCCGCAACAGCGGCCTGGCATCACAGGTTATTTCCCTGCCCCCTTTCCAGGTCGATTTGTCACGCCGCGAGCTGCTTATCAACGACAACCTTATCAAGCTCACTGCCTTTGAATACACCATTATGGAAACGCTGATCCGCAATAATGGCAAAGTGGTCAGTAAAGATTCACTCATGCTCCAGCTTTACCCCGATGCCGAACTGCGCGAAAGCCACACCATTGATGTATTGATGGGACGTCTGCGCAAGAAGATCCTGGCTGAATACCCGCACGAAGCCATCACCACGGTGCGCGGTCAAGGTTACCGCTTCGATCTGCGTTAACCATGAAATTCATCCGACATTTTTTACCGTTATCGTTACGAGTTCGCTTTTTACTCGCAACCGCCGCCGTCGTTTTGGTGCTGTCACTGGCCTACGGCGTTGTGGCACTGGTGGGTTATAACATCAGTTTTGATAAAACGACTTTCCGTTTGCTGCGTGGGGAGAGCAACCTGTTTTATACCCTCGCGACCTACGAGAACGGCAAGATAAATGTCGTGATTCCTGAAAACCTTAATCTGAAAACTCCGACTATGGCCCTTATCTACGATGATAAAGGCAAGCTGATGTGGGCTCAGCGTGATTTGCCGCATGTGGTGCAGCAAATTAAAAAAGAGTGGCTCGTCACCGACGGTTTTCACGACCTGGAAGCCAATTTTGATACCAGCCATGACTTGTTGGGCAACGACCAAAATCTCCAGAACCAGCTAAAAGATTTTTATGATGGCGACTACAGCGATGAAGTCAGCCACTCCGTAGCGGTCAACAAATACCCGGCAATGGGCAAAATGCCCGCTTTAACCATTGTGGTGGTCGACACCATTCCAATCGAGTTAAAACGCTCGTATACGGTCTGGAGTTTGTTTACCTGTGTTTTCCTCGCCAACCTATTGTTGGTTATACCGTTGCTTTGGTTAGCCGCCCGCTGGAGCTTGCGCCCTATCGAAGAGTTGGCAAAAGAAGTACGTGAACTGGAAAAACACGACCGTGACAGCCTGAACTCCGAAACCACACGCGAGTTAACCAGCCTGGTACGTAATCTCAATCGCTTGCTGCGCACTGAACGCGACCGTTACGATAAATACCGCACTACTCTGACCGATTTAACGCACAGTCTGAAAACACCGCTGGCGGTTTTACAGAGCACCTTGCGATCGATGCGCACGAAGAAACTGAATATTGAAGAAGCGGAACCGTTGATGCTGGAACAAATCAGCCGAATATCACAGCAAATTGGCTATTACCTGCATCGCGCCAGCATGCGTGGCGACAGTGCGCTTATCAGCCGTGAGCTTCATCCGGTGGCACCGCTACTTGACAGCCTGTGTTCCGCGCTTAACAAGGTTTATCAACGCAAAGGCGTGAATATCACGCTGGATATCTCCCCTGAAATCACTTTTGTGGGCGAGAAAAATGACTTTATGGAAGTGATGGGTAACGTGCTGGATAACGCCTGCAAATACTGCCTCGAATTTGTTGAGATATCAGGCCGCCAGCTCGATGACACGCTGCATTTAATCGTTGACGACGACGGCCCAGGAATCCCGGAAAGCAAACGCAGCATGGTGTTTGACCGTGGGCAACGCGCAGACACCTTGCGACCTGGGCAAGGTGTCGGATTATCCGTCGCTCGTGAAATCGTGGAGCAATACGACGGCGAGATTCAAACCTCGACCAGTGAACTGGGTGGTGCACGTATGGAAGTGATTTTTGCGCGCCAGCGTCCAGACCGAGAAGAAGATTGAAAATACTCCCGTAACGGCGGGCACCATCCGTTATAATCCTCGGCAGGCTCCTTCACCTGCCGGATAATAATATGGACTATCAACTCGACCTAAACTGGCCCGATTTCATCGCAAACTACTGGCAAAAACGCCCGGTGGTTCTAAAACGTGGCTTCAAAAATTTCATCGACCCTATCTCCCCTGATGAACTGGCAGGCCTTGCCATGGAAAACGAGGTGGACAGCCGCCTGGTCAGCCATAACGACGGCAGATGGCAAGTCAGTCACGGTCCATTCCAGAGCTACGATCACCTGGGCGAAAACAACTGGTCTTTACTGGTTCAGGCGGTTAACCACTGGCATGAACAAAGTGCCCGCCTGATGCGCCCATTCCGTGCCCTGCCCGACTGGCGAATTGACGATCTGATGATCTCTTTCTCGGTTCCAGGCGGCGGCGTTGGCCCGCATTTCGACCAGTACGACGTGTTTATCATTCAGGGCGTTGGCCGCCGCCGCTGGCGTGTCGGGGAAAAAGTCGCCCTGAAACAACACTGCCCGCATCCTGATTTGCTGCAAGTAGAACCGTTCGACGCCATCATCGACGAAGAGCTGGAGCCGGGCGATATTATCTATATTCCACCTGGTTTCCCGCACGAAGGTTACTCGCTGGAAAACTCGATGAACTACTCTGTCGGTTTCCGTGCGCCAAGTGGCCGTGAACTGATCAGTGGTTTTGCCGATTACGTGCTGCAACGCGAACTGGGCAGCCAGCGTTATACCGACCCTGACGTACCTGCGCGCCAGCACCCGGCTGATGTTCTGCCACAGGAAATGGACAAGTTACGCGAAATGATGCTGGAGCTCATCAACCAGCCAGAGCATTTCAAAACCTGGTTCGGCGAGTTTGTTTCCCAGTCACGCCACGAACTTGACGTCGCGCCACCAGAGCCGCCATATCAGCCTGACGAGATTTATGACGCCCTGAAACAAGGTGATGCCATTACTCGCCTCGGTGGATTACGCGTGCTGCGTATTGCCGATGAGATTTACGTCAACGGCGAGAAAATTGACAGCCCGCATCGCCCGGCGCTTGAAGCATTGGCGAGCAATATCACACTGAAAGCAGAAATGTTTGGTGATGCGTTAGAAGACCCGTCGTTCCTTGCCATGCTGGCAGCGCTGGTGAATAGCGGGTACTGGTATTTCGAAGATTAAATAGAAACGTATGGGTGGATGTCGCTTGCGTTAATCCACCCTACATCAGTCTTCCGTAGGTCGGATTAGCGCAAGCGACATCCGACTTATGTTTACCCCCGCTTAGCCACCAGCTCCGCAATCCTCACAATCACCGCTACCGCTTTTTCCATCCCCTCCAGCGTCACAAACTCGTGTTTGCCGTGATAGTTATAGCCGCCGGTGAACAGGTTAGGACAAGGCAAACCTTTAAACGACAGTTGTGCGCCATCGGTGCCACCGCGAATCGGTTTCATGATCGGTTCGATGTCGCAGTCACGCATCGCCTGCTGCGCCACTTCAATAATATAAGGATGCTCGGCGACTTTTTCGCGCATGTTGTAATAGCTGTCGTCGATCACCAGCTCGATATAGCAATCCGGGTGCAGGCCTTTGCCGACTTTTTTGGCGATATCCATCATCTTGCGTTTACGTGCTTCAAATTGTTCACGGTCAAAATCGCGGATGATGTAGTGCATTTCCGCTTTATCAACCGAGCCTTTAATGCCGTGCAGATGGTAGAAACCTTCATAGCCATCGGTGCATTCAGGGCTTTCATCGGCCGGGACTTCTGCGTGAATGCGCGCGGCAATCGAAAGTGCGTTGACCATCACCCCTTTCGCAGAGCCAGGATGAACATTGTTGCCGACAATTTTAATGGTTACAGACGCCGCATTGAAGTTCTCGCACTCCAGTTCACCGACACCACCGCCATCAACGGTATAGGCCCAGCGTGCATCAAATGCGTCAACGTCAAAGTGCTTAGCACCTTTGCCCACTTCTTCATCCGGAGTGAACGCCACACGAATATCACCGTGCGGGATTTTTTTCTCCTGGAGTACCGCCAGAGCGGTCATGATCTCAGCAATACCGGCTTTGTCATCGGCACCAAGCAGCGTCTTGCCATCGGTGGTAATCAGCGTTTGCCCAAGTAACTGGTGTAAAACCGGGAACATCACCGGTGATAGCACTTCATCGCCAATGCCTAGCGCGATATCACCACCACGATAGTTTTCGACAATCTGCGGATTAACGTTCTTGCCCGAAAAGTCAGGCGCGGTATCTACATGAGAGATAAAACCAATAGCCGGGACTTTTTTATCGACGGTAGACGGAAGTGTTCCCATGACTGTGCCATGCTCAGCAATAGTCACATTCACTAAACCCATATCTTCCATTTGTTCTTTTAGCAACCGCAACAACTTCCACTGACCTTCAGTGCTGGGAACTTGTTTTACGCCGGATTTGGACTGCGTATCCAAAGAGACATAATGTAAGAAACGTTCAAGTAATTTATCCATGTCGCGCTACCCTCAATTTTTGTGACTTCATTATCAGTAAGCCACAGATGCAAATATTGCGTTAGGTCACTTTTAGCCTGGTAGTGTTGAAAATAGTCACGAATGTAATGCAATGCGAGAGGATTTGGTGTTTGCTGCTTTAAACATCTTCATAATCAATCCCCAGGAAAGCATCAAGGATTGGCGATTTCAATGCTTTGCCGTAGAATGCCTGCCCTTACTTAAACGTGCAGAAACCGCAAGGTGGTTAATCACAAACCCCGCATCAGCCCGCAATTTGATGCGTCTTATATGGGACAGCGTAAAAAATTGAATAAACAGCAATGTTCGCTCTCTCCGCTGGTAGAACTGGTGGGAGTAAGAAAGAGCTTTGATGGTAAAACCGTTATTTCTGATTTATCTCTCACCATTAATGATGGTGAATTCCTGACACTCCTTGGCCCTTCCGGCTGTGGCAAAACTACTGTGCTGCGCTTAATTGCCGGACTGGAAAGCGTTGACTCCGGGACTATCTCTCTTGAGGACCTGGACATTACACGGGTTCCGGCTGAGCATCGCCACGTCAACACCGTCTTCCAGAGCTACGCTCTTTTCCCTCACATGACCGTTTTTGAAAACGTGGCATTCGGTCTAAGAATGCAAAAAACACCCGCTGCCGAGATACCTCCGCGCGTGAATGACGCGTTGAAAATGGTGCAGCTTGAGGAATTTGCGCAGCGTTTACCGCATCAGCTTTCTGGCGGCCAGCAACAGCGCGTGGCGATTGCGCGTGCGGTAGTCAACAAACCCCGTCTGTTGCTGCTTGATGAGTCACTTTCCGCACTCGATTACAAATTGCGCAAGCAGATGCAGAACGAATTAAAGGCGCTGCAACGTAAACTCGGAATCACCTTTGTCTTCGTCACTCACGACCAGGAAGAAGCATTGACCATGTCCGACAGGATTGTGGTGATGCGTGATGGTCACATTGAGCAAGACGGCACGCCGCGTGAAATTTACGAAGAGCCGAAAAACCTGTTTGTGGCGAGTTTCATTGGTGAAATCAATATCTTCGATGCCATCGTCATTGAGCGGGTTGACGAGCAGCGCGTGCTGGCGAACGTTGAAGGCCGCGAATGCCATATTTACGTAACGATGCCAGTCACCGCAGGCCAACGGCTGAAAGTGCTGCTGCGCCCAGAAGATCTGCGTGTTGAAGAGATCAACGATACCCACGTTGCCGATGGTTTAATTGGCTATGTGCGTGAACGAAACTATAAAGGTATGACGCTGGAATCTAACGTTGAGTTGGAAAACGGCAAAATGGTGATGGTCAGCGAATTCTTCAATGAAGACGATCCTGATTTTGACCATACACTTGATCAAAAGATGGCTGTGAATTGGGTTGAAAGCTGGGAGGTAGTGCTGGCAGATGAAGAGCTCACGTAAGTTCCAGAATCTGGTGATCGCCACCATCGTCGGTTGGTTGCTGTTGTTTGTGTTCTTGCCCAACCTGATGATCATTGGGACAAGTTTCCTGACGCGTGATGATGCTAATTTCGTCAGCATGGTTTTCACGCTGGATAACTACACCCGGCTTGCCGACCCGCTGTATGCACAAGTGCTACTTCACTCGCTAAATATGGCGGTGATAGCCACCCTCGCCTGCCTGGTGCTGGGCTATCCGTTTGCCTGGTTCCTTGCTCGCCTGCCAGAACGCGTGCGCCCGCTGCTGTTGTTTTTGCTGATTGTTCCCTTCTGGACTAACTCACTGATTCGCATTTATGGGCTGAAGATTTTCCTCAGCACCAAAGGTTACATGAATGCGTTCCTGCTGTGGCTCGGCGTGATTGATACCCCGATTCGAATCATGTACACCGAAAGCGCGGTCATCCTCGGCCTGGTTTATATCCTGCTACCGTTTATGGTGATGCCACTCTATTCGAGCATCGAGAAGCTCGACAAACCGCTACTGGAAGCGGCGCGTGATTTGGGTGCGAGCAAACTACAGACCTTTATCCGCATTATTGTTCCACTCACCATGCCGGGAATTATTGCCGGTTGTCTGTTGGTTATGCTTCCTGCAATGGGGCTGTTTTACGTGTCAGACCTGATGGGTGGCGCGAAAAACCTGCTGATCGGCAACGTGATAAAAAGCCAGTTCCTGAATATTCGTGACTGGCCGTTTGGGGCGGCCACCAGCATTACACTGACACTGGTGATGGGTCTGATGCTGCTGATTTACTGGCGTGCCGCCAGATTGCTGAATAAAAAGGTGGAATTAGAATGATGGGTCGCCTGCTCCGTGGCGGCTTTATGACCGCCATCTACGCGTATCTGTACATCCCGATTATCATTTTGATCGTCAACTCATTTAACAGTTCGCGTTTCGGTATTAACTGGCAAGGCTTTACCGGCAAGTGGTATAGCCTGCTGATGAACAACGATAGTCTGCTGCAAGCTGCTCAACACTCGCTGACTATGGCGGTGTTTTCTGCCACCGCGGCGACGTTAATTGGCTCGTTAACGGCCGTGGCGTTATACCGCTACCGTTTTCGCGGCAAGCCTTTCGTCAGCGGTATGTTGTTTGTGGTGATGATGTCGCCCGATATTGTGATGGCGATTTCACTGTTGGTGCTGTTTATGCTGCTGGGCGTTTCGCTCGGATTCTGGTCGCTGCTGTTCTCACACATCACCTTCTGCCTGCCGTTTGTGGTGGTGACCGTCTATTCCCGCCTCAAAGGGTTTGATGTACGGATGTTAGAAGCGGCGAAAGATTTAGGTGCCAGCGAACTGACAATTCTGCGCAAGATCCTCTTACCGCTGGCAATGCCTGCCGTTGCCGCAGGCTGGTTGCTCAGTTTTACGCTCTCGATGGACGATGTAGTGGTTTCATCGTTTGTTACCGGGCCAAGTTATGAAATTTTACCGTTGAAGATTTACTCAATGGTGAAGGTCGGTGTTTCACCCGAGGTGAACGCACTTGCGACCATTCTGTTAGTACTCTCGCTGGTCCTGGTTGTTGCCAGTCAGCTTATTCTTCGTGATAAAACTCAGGGGACGTTAAAATGACTAAATGGCCACGCCACCTGCTCGCTGCGGGCGCTCTGGTACTGGGTATGGGCGCTGCACATGCCGACGATAGCAAGACGCTCTACTTCTATAACTGGACCGAGTATGTGCCGCCAGGACTGCTTGAGCAGTTCACTAAAGAAACCGGTATTAAGGTGATTTATTCGACCTACGAGTCGAATGAAACCATGTACGCCAAGTTGAAAACCTATAAAGAAGGTGCCTACGATTTAGTGGTGCCATCGACCTACTTTGTCGCGAAAATGCGCAATGAAGGCATGATCCAGAAGATCGATAAAAGCAAACTGAGCAACTTCAAGAATCTCGATCCGGAAATGCTCAACAAGCCCTTCGACCCGAATAATGACTATTCCATTCCTTATATCTGGGGTGCTACGGCGATTGGTGTTAATAGCGACGCCATAGACCCGAAAACCATCACCCGTTGGGCCGATTTATGGAAACCGGAATATAAGCAAAGCCTGTTGCTGACTGATGATGCACGCGAAGTGTTCCAGGTCGCTCTGCGCAAGCTCGGCTACTCCGGCAATACCACCAATCCAAAAGAGATTGAAGCGGCGTACCACGAGCTGCAAAAACTGATGCCAAACGTCGCGGCATTTAACTCGGATAACCCAGCCAACCCGTTTATGGAAGGCGAAGTGAATCTTGGGATGGTGTGGAATGGCTCCGCTTACGTTGCCCGTCAGGCGGGGACTCCGCTGGAAATTGTCTGGCCAAAAGAAGGCGGGATTTTCTGGATGGATAACCTTTCTATCCCGGCAAATGCTAAAAACGTCGATGGTGCGCTGAAACTGATTAACTTCCTGCTGCGCCCGGACGTGGCAAAACAGGTGGCTGAAACCATAGGCTACCCAACGCCAAATCTTGAAGCACGCAAACTTCTGCCGAAAGAAGTGTCTGGTGATAAAACGCTCTACCCGGATGAAGCGGTGCTGAAAAATGGTGAGTGGCAGAACGATGTCGGTGATACCAGCACGATTTATGAGAATTACTATCAGAAGCTGAAGGCGGGACGTTAATTTTTATACCAGGCGGGGCAATCGTCCCGCCTTTTTAATTCATCCTTTCGCCTTATGGCATCACTTCCCTCTCTTTCTACGCTTGAATGAGCGCCTGACTGTTGCCGTTATCTCACTACCCGCTCGTTGCAGACTGAGTGAAAATCGTGATGAATACATTCTTTATACTCGCCCAACTGCTCAACCTTGGTATTTTCACCGCGTTTATTCTCGCGAGGAAAGAGAAGCCCGATGCTAAATCACTGATTGATGTCAGAGCGATACAACTCTTACGGCTGACTTATTTACTGCCAATAATCGCCTTCGCCTGGAGCCTTTTCCTTGTGGAATACGTTACGCCGCTGGATTGGGTTTGTTTGCTGATAGCAATTGCAGGAACCGTTCTGGTGGTGAAAGGGAAAATCGATTTAGGGACACATCATACCTGGGCGGGGTATTACCTTCCTCATGCGCAGCGAATACACAGCGGGATCTTTTCGTGGATAGCTCACCCCATGTACGCGGGAATCATTATGGTGATCCTCTCTTGCAGCGCAGTGTATGTGACCCGATTGCCGTGGTATATCAGTGCATTGGCATTACTTTGTTGCGCGTATATTTCGCTATTTTTGATTGTCGTGGCTTTGCGGGAAGAGAAGTTATTTGTCACGGCGAAAGCGTAATTTGTTGATATTAATAGGCGGGCAGCATCGGCTACCCGCTATTTGTTATAGACCTTTCAACAAGCGGTCGACATACTCAGGCACCACTTCACTGGCTAAGCCGTAGAATTTTTCCTCGAACTCACTGCCAACCTGGCTCGGTTCAAGATTCAGCTCAACCGTATGCGCGCCTTGCAAACGGGCTTCGTGTACGAACCCGGCAGCTGGGTACACATGGCCCGAGGTGCCGATAGCAATAAAGTAGTCAGCTGTAGCAATAGCCTGATAAATCTCATCCATACCCAGTGGCATTTCGCCAAACCACACCACATGTGGGCGAAGCGGTGCAGAAAGCTGGCAGCAATGGCAGCGGTCTTCCCGGGTAATATCCCCTTTCCACTCCAGCACTTGCCCACTGCGCGCACAGCGAACTTTCAGCAGTTCACCATGCATATGGATAATGTTTTTATTGCCGGCTCGTTCATGGAGGTTATCAATATTCTGCGTCACCAACAGGAAGTGATCACCCAGCTCTTCTTCCAGACGAGCCAGTGCCAGATGGGCAGCATTCGGTTTAATTTCCGACTGCTGAAGTTGCTGGCGGCGAGCGTTATAAAACGCCTGTACCAATTCAGGATCGCGTGCGAAGCCTTCAGGCGTCGCAACATCTTCAACCCTATGCTCTTCCCACAAACCATCAGTGGCGCGGAACGTTCGAATGCCTGACTCAGCGGAAATTCCCGCTCCGGTCAGAACCACAACTCTGGGTTTTTCCATCGCTTCGGGTCCAGGTATATCTCTGAAAAAAGCACGCTGACGTAAACGCTGACGGAGCAGGCGCTTAGTTTTGCGAAACCGGCTTAGCCGATGTTGACGACGCGATAGCATAATTTACTCCGTGAGATGGAGGAATGCCGCACCACGCATACCACCGGCATCACCATGACGCGCAGGTTCAATACGCGGTACTTTTGCCACAGGCAGAAGATACTTAGGCAGACGCTCAGGCAGTTGCTGGTACATCTCAGTAAAGTTAGACAACCCGCCGCCGATCACGACCAGATGCGCATCAATGGCCGTTAACAAGCTGCCAAGGCAGCAGGCCAGCAGCTCAACGAAGCGATCGACATGGGCTACAGCCTTTTCATCACCTGCGCGGTAGCGGGCAACAATTTCTTTAGAGTCCAGTGGTTCAGAGTAGAAGTGCTGATAAACCCACGCAAATCCACGGCCAGAAAGATAGTTTTCAATACAGCCATGTTGCCCGCAACCGCAGCGCGTGAGGGGAATATCACGGCCCAGCACGTTAAGTGCATCAACTGGCAGGCGGGTATGACCAAATTCGCCGGTAATATAGTTGCGCCCGGTAATGGATTTACCGTTGACAATGATGCCACCACCAACACCCGTACCGAGAATCAGGCCCATAACCACCGGGTAATCACGAAACTCATCGTCCCAGGCCTCAGAGAGCGCAAAACAGTTCGCATCGTTGTCCATGCGTACATCACGCCCGAGCATCGCGCTCAGATCTGCCTGTACCGGTTTCCCGCTGGCTGCCGGGACATTCGCTGCGTATAACGTGCCATCATCTGTGACGGGCATTCCGGGGATACCAATACCCACCGAGCCTTTAATACCAAAACGGCTATCGGCTTCCTGTACCATGGAAGCGATAGCCGCTAAAAAGTTCTCATAACTGTCATGCGGGGTGGGAACACGTTTTTCCCATTGCAGACGACGCTCACTGTCGTAGACCCCAAGAGCCATCTTGCTGCCACCAATATCAAATCCGTAATACATCGTTTCTCCCTATACCCGTCAAACTTCAAGCTGCAGGAGTGCCGCCTACCTGCAACTTGAATTATTCGGGGTATATATTTTTGGTGAAGAATTTATTGTCCGCTTAATACTCGCGCCGGATCGATATTACTGGCTCGACGCGCCGGATACCAACTGGCAAGTAAACTCAGTAGCAATGCTGTGATCAGGACATAAAATACATCCAGCCAATGCAGTTCAGATGGCAAGAAATCAATGAAGTAGATATCGCCTGACAAGAACTGGTGACCGATTAATTTTTCAATCACGTGGATAATATTGGTCAATTGCCAGGAGGCCAGCACCCCAACAATCACACCACTTACACTACCCAGCAACCCCGCCAGCAGACCGTACCAGACGAAAATGGCGCGAATCAGACCATCTTTTGCCCCAAGGGTACGCAATACAGCAATGTCGCTACTCTTGTCTTTAACCGCCATGACAAGCGTGGAAACGATGTTAAAACAGGCAACGCCGATAACCAGCACCATCGCCAGATACATGATGGCGCGAATCATTTGAATATCGCGATACATATAGCCGTAGGTGCCAATCCAGCTTTTGATATAAACGTAAGCATTAGTCACTTCGCCCGCATCACGCACAAGCTTATTGGCATTGAAGACGTCATTGACCTTGATAGCGATACCGGTGACGCTATCGCCCATATCCAGATAGCTCTGTGCATCAGCCATTGGCACCATTGCCAGGCTGTGGTCAAGCTGACCACTGAGAGCCAGTATTCCAGTGACATGCAGGCGAACACGTTTCGGTTGCAGAAGTTTGGTACCACCATCACTGTTCGGAATCATGATGGAGACCCAGTCGCCCTGCTTCACCTTCAGCGCATCGGCAACACCTTTACCAATAATGATTTGCTGCTGACCCGCTTTAAAATCCTTCCAGCCATTGTTCTGCACATATTCTGGCAACGCGCTCAGGTGAGTTTCCTGTTGCGGATCGACACCTTTTACCACGATGGCTCGCAGGTTCGCACCGCTTTCCACCAGGCCAGTGAAGTTGATGTATGGCGCAGCTGCAACGATGCCTTTAACCTTCTCGACACGTTGCAACACACCTTTCCAGTCGTGGAATGGCTGATTAACCGGCTCGATTTCACCATGTGGCACAACGGCAAGCACGCGATTATTCAGCTCGCGCTCAAAACCGTTCATCGCACTCAGGCCCACAATCAGTACCGCTACACCTAATGCGATACCTAACGTGGAGATAATGGAGATGAGAGACACCATGCCGCTGCGACGACGCCCGCGGCTAAAACGTAAACCAATCAGCAGTGACAGTGGCGAAGCCATTAATCGGCTCCCATCAAAGTCAGCTCATGAGTCAGCCGACCATCTTGCATTTCTAACTGACGAGACATGCGCTTCGCCAGTTTGAGGTCGTGAGTAACCACTAAGAACGCGGTTCCCTGACGCACATTCAGCTCGCCCAGCAGTTCGAAAATGCTATCTGCATTTCGTGCATCGAGGTTACCAGTCGGTTCATCAGCCAATACCAGACGCGGGTTATTTACCAGTGCACGAGCAATCGCCACACGCTGGCGCTCGCCACCTGACAACTCTGACGGACGGTGATTACTGCGGTGATCAAGCCCTACCGCTTTTAGCATATCCAGAGCACGTTGCTTTGTTTCATCGGTATTCTTTTTGCCGATGAGCAGTGGCATGGCGACGTTTTCCATCGCGGTAAAATCAGGCAGCAAATGGTGGAACTGATAAATAAACCCCAGTTCCCGATTGCGCAGTTCCGCTTTTGCGGAAGAGGACATTGAACTCATTGCTTTGCCATTAAAAATGACATCGCCTGACGTTGGCGTATCCAGGCCGCCCAACAGGTGAAGCAAAGTACTTTTACCAGAACCAGAGCTGCCGACAATCGCCATCAACTCACCGGTATTGATGCTGAAGCTGACATCATGCAACACGTCCGTTTGCACTTTGCCTTCCTGATAGCGTTTGCACAGCTTGTCACACTGCAACAGGACAGAATTACTCATAACGTAAAGCCTCAGCGGGAAGTGTCGCGGCGGCACGCCACGATGGATAAAGCGTGGATAACAAAGCGACAGCCATAGCAATAATCGCAATCACAATAACTTGTACAGGGTCGATAGCGACCGGCAGCGCAGCACCATCGAGCAACGCGCCAATAATCGGCATCAAGTTGTTCAACTGGCTGGCAAGTAGCGCGCCAAGTAACGCACCCAGCAAAGCGCCGATAACACCCGCACTCGCCCCCTGCACCATAAACACTGCCATGATTTGGCGACGCGTAAGCCCCTGAGTCTGGAGAATGGCAACTTCGCCTTGTTTCTCCATCACCAGCAAACCGAGCGACGTGATGATGTTAAATGCGGCAACGGCCACAATCAGGCTCAGCAGCAGCCCCATCATATTTTTTTCCATGCGCACAGCCTGGAACAGCTCACCTTTACGCTCGCGCCAGTCTTTCCACTCGGTGCCCTGAGGCAAGGTTTGCTGGCTCAGGACATCCACCTTGAGTGGTTCAGCCAGCCACAAGCGCCAGCCGGTAATATTGCCTAGCGGGTAACGCATCAGGCGTGATGCATCTTGCTGGTTCACCAGCATTTGATAACCGTCGACTTCACTATTAGCCGCGAAGGTACCAATCACATTAAACAAACGCTGACTTGGTAAACGTCCCATAGGCGTAAACTGACTGGCGGAAGGCACCATCACGCGGATGCTATCGCCACGCTTAATACCCAATTGCCCGGCAAGCTGTTCGCCGAGAATAATGTTGTACTGCCCAGCGACCAGGTCTGTTTGTTTCACGTTGACCAGGAACGGCGAAAGCGGATCTTTTTCTTCCGGATTAACCCCTAGCATGACGCCCACAGCAACGCTGCGCGCACTCTGCAGTACTACGTCACCCGTAGTAATCGGTGCGATGCGCGTAACACCTTCGAGTTTTAGGTCTTTCGCAGGAAGTGTTTCAGGGTTAATAGAACCACTGGTTGAGGTGATTACAGCTTGTGGCATCAAGCCAAGAATGTTGTTTTGCAGCTCACGTTCAAAGCCGTTCATCACGGAAAGCACCGTGACCAGCGCCATTACGCCAAGCGTAATGCCAATAGTCGACAGCCAGGAGACGAAGCGACCGAAGCGGTCAGCTGCTCGCCCACGCATGTAGCGCAGGCCTATAAATAACGCGACAGGTTGATACATGTATTCCGTCTTGTGGCAGTTGCGGATGCAAAGTTGGCAAGAAGTATATAAGCGATACCGTATCAAGTAAATGAAACGTAACGTTTTTTTGATATTTCAGAACATGTGAAATACCAATTAAATCATACTCATAACATCTTGTTTTCGCTGTAAAGCCACATCAATTCGGTTATTAATTAATCATGCGGAATTTCTGAATTGTTCCTGATTCTTACAAAAACAGACAAATCAGGTAAAAAAATGCCCGACGATCTTCCACCCTGAAAGCAAATACAGGCCAACAGAAGATTAAGCCCGCGCATGAAAAACAAACAACTGTGGATCAACCATATCAAGGGGCTATGTATCTGCCTTGTCGTTATCTATCACTCGGTGATCACCTTTTACCCGCATTTAACGCAACTCGAAGCTGGTCTGCCTGAATACATTGCGAAAAGTTGGATCTACCTGAATCTCTATCTGGCACCTTTTCGTATGCCAGTGTTCTTCTTTATTTCTGGCTTTTTGATCACTCGCTATATCGAGTCGGTGAAATGGCGTGACTGCGTGGATAAGCGCATCTGGAATATTTTCTATGTCCTGGTTCTATGGGGGGTTTTGCAATGGTTGGGGATTTCGCTTATCAACCAGTGGCTTGCCCCCGACCTGGTACGCAACCCCACGTCTAATGCTGCATACTCGGAAACCCTGTGGCAATTTGCCACCAGCATGGCAAAAGCCAGCACCAGCCTTTGGTATCTCTATGCGCTGATAATCTATTTCGCGATATTCAAAAGCCTGCGTCGCTATAAAGTTCCGGTCATCATCATGCTGCTTGGAGTAAACGTGGCAATCAGCTTTATGCCGTTACCGTGGTGGGGCATGAACAGCGTGGTGCGCAATATGTGTTATTACGGTTTGGGCGCATGGTTCGGCCCACAATTGATGACGTGGATGAAAACGACCCATTTCCGCCGACATCCGTTGCTGTGTACGGCAGTCGCTCTGCTCTGCGTGGCGCTGTATCTGGTGAATATCCCTGTAGTGATTTCCGTGGTGTCGATTTTTGTCATCATGAAGCTGTTTTATATTCTGGATAGTTGGCGCGAGAGCCGTTCCGATGCATTTCTGAATATTGTTGGTTCAAACACCATCGCTATTTACACCACCCACCGCATCATCATCGAAGCGTTGAGTTTGTTTATGATCGGGCAAATTAACGCAGACAGAATCTCCGATAACCTGCTGATCGTCGTTTTACTGGTGTACCCGTTTGTCAGCCTGGCAACCTGCACTCTAATAGGTTTGGGATTCAGGAAATTATCACGCGCGCTATGGGGCGATATGCTTTTTACTCCTCCGGCTAAAATGGCGTACGCGGCTGGCATACGTTAAGCGGTCTCGATTGGGTTGCTAATACAAAACGATCGCGGATAATAAACAACATTGTTTTCGAGTGCTTATCAATACCCTGCAGCTTGATAGATGAAGGGTAAACACGGCGCAACCTGAGAGATGCTGACGTCCACCATGTCTGAAAATTATCGCTATTCCTTACCTGTTAAAGCTGGCGATCAGCGCCAGCTTGGAGAACTCACCGGTTCAGCTTGTGCGACCGAAGTTGCCGAGATCGTCGAGCGCCATAGTGGGCCTGTGGTACTGATTGCCCCTGATATGCAGAATGCCCTGCGTCTGCATGACGAAATTAGCCAGTTTACGGATAGCCTGGTGGTGAATCTTGCCGACTGGGAAACGCTGCCGTACGACAGTTTTTCACCGCATCAGGAAATCATCTCTTCGCGTTTATCCACGCTGTATCAATTGCCAACCATGCAGCGCGGCGTGCTGATATTGCCAGTCAACACCTTGATGCAACGCGTTTGCCCGCATAGTTATTTGCATGGCCACGCGCTGGTGATGAAAAAAGGTCAACGTTTATCGCGTGATAACCTACGTAGCCAATTAGAACAGGCAGGTTACCGCAGCGTTGATCAAGTCATGGAACACGGCGAATTTGCTACCCGTGGTGCATTGCTAGATTTGTACCCGATGGGCAGTGAGCAGCCTTATCGCATCGACTTTTTCGATGATGAAATCGACAGCCTGCGTGTGTTTGATGTCGATACACAGCGCACACTCCAGGAAGTTGATGCCATCAACTTACTCCCTGCTCACGAATTCCCGACCGATAAAACGGCTATTGAGCTGTTCCGTAGCCAATGGCGCGACAAGTTTGACGTGAAGCGCGAGCCTGAGCATATTTACCAGCAAGTCAGTAAAGGCATGCTCCCGGCAGGGATTGAATACTGGCAGCCGCTGTTCTTTAGCGAGCCACTACCGCCGCTGTTCAGCTATTTCCCGAAAAATACCTTGCTGATAAACACCGGCGATATTGAAAGCAGTGCCGAGCGCTTCTGGCAGGATACGTTCGCCCGCTTCGAAAACCGTGGTGTTGATCCAATGCGCCCTCTGCTGCCACCGGAAAGTCTGTGGCTGCGCGTTG
This sequence comes from Buttiauxella cochleicola, assembly GCF_021282435.1. Classification (NCBI taxonomy): domain Bacteria; kingdom Pseudomonadati; phylum Pseudomonadota; class Gammaproteobacteria; order Enterobacterales; family Enterobacteriaceae; genus Buttiauxella; species Buttiauxella cochleicola. The sequence goes on from NZ_JAJSOT010000001.1 coordinate 1,113,023, forward strand.
ATGAACTCTTCAGCGAGTTAAAAGCCTGGCCGCGAATCCAGCTAATAACCGACTCTCTGGCCGATAAAGCCGCGTTTACCAATCTGGGTTATCGCGCCCTGCCGGATCTTTCTGTTCAGGCGCAGCAAAAAGCGCCGCTCGATAACCTGCGTAAATTTCTTGAGTCTTTCGCCGGGCCGGTAGTGTTTTCCGTAGAAAGCGAAGGCCGCCGCGAAGCATTGGGCGAGCTGTTAGCTCGCATTAAAGTGGCACCAAAACGTATTTACCGTCTCGATGAAGTGACGGATAAAGGCCGCTACTTAATGCTTGGCTCCAGTGAGCATGGTTTTATCGACACGCTGCGCAACCGCGCGTTGATTTGTGAAAGCGATCTGCTGGGCGAGCGCGTTAGTCGTCGACGTCAGGACAGCCGTCGCACCATTAACCCGGATACGTTGATTCGTAACCTCGCAGAGCTGCGTACCGGGCAACCGGTCGTGCATCTTGAACATGGCGTTGGCCGATATGCCGGTTTAACTACCCTTGAAGCGGGTGGCATAACAGCTGAATATTTGATGCTAACCTATCATGGCGATGCAAAACTGTACGTGCCGGTTTCGTCGCTACATTTGATTAGCCGCTATGCAGGCGGTGCCGAAGAAAACGCGCCACTGCATAAACTCGGCAGTGATGCCTGGTCCCGTGCGCGCCAAAAAGCCGCCGAGAAAGTGCGTGATGTGGCGGCAGAATTACTCGATATTTATGCCCAGCGTGCCGCAAAACAGGGCTTTGCCTTTAAGCATGACCGCGTACAGTATCAGTTGTTCTGCGATGCCTTCCCATTTGAAACCACGCCAGATCAGGCACAAGCCATCAATGCGGTATTAAGTGATATGTGCCAGCCGCTGGCGATGGACCGACTGGTATGTGGTGACGTGGGCTTTGGTAAAACCGAAGTCGCCATGCGCGCCGCATTCCTTGCGGTTGAAAACCATAAGCAAGTTGCGGTGCTGGTGCCAACCACCCTGCTTGCCCAGCAGCATCTCGACAACTTCCGTGACCGCTTCGCCAACTGGCCAGTGCGCATTGAAATGCTGTCACGTTTCCGTACGGCTAAAGAGCAGGCGCAAATCCTCGAAGAAGCACGAGAAGGGAAAGTCGATATTCTGATCGGTACGCATAAGCTATTGCAGAATGACGTGAAGATGAAAGATCTCGGCCTGCTGATTGTCGACGAAGAACACCGCTTTGGTGTGCGTCATAAAGAGCGCATCAAAGCCATGCGTGCCGATGTCGATATCCTGACGCTAACTGCCACACCAATTCCACGTACGCTGAATATGGCAATGAGCGGAATGCGCGATTTGTCGATTATCGCAACGCCTCCGGCACGCCGACTGGCAGTTAAAACCTTCGTTCGCGAGTACGACAGTCTGGTGGTTCGCGAAGCAATCTTGCGTGAAGTGCTGCGTGGTGGCCAGGTCTACTATCTCTATAACGATGTAGAAAACATCCAGAAAGCAGCAGATCGCCTCGCCGAGCTTGTACCGGAAGCACGTATTACTATCGGCCACGGCCAAATGCGCGAGCGCGAGCTGGAACGAGTGATGAACGACTTCCACCACCAGCGGTTTAACGTGCTGGTGTGTACCACGATCATCGAAACGGGTATCGATATTCCGACTGCGAATACCATCATTATTGAACGCGCAGACCATTTCGGTCTTGCACAGTTACACCAGTTGCGTGGCCGCGTCGGGCGTTCGCATCACCAGGCTTATGCATGGCTTCTGACGCCACATCCGAAAGCAATGACCACCGATGCGCAGAAACGCCTGGAAGCTATCGCATCGCTAGAAGACCTGGGTGCGGGCTTTGCGCTGGCGACTCACGATCTTGAAATTCGCGGTGCGGGTGAATTACTTGGCGAAGGCCAGAGTGGTTCGATGGAATCTATCGGGTTCTCGCTGTACATGGAGATGCTGGAAAACGCCGTCGATGCGCTTAAAGAGGGTCGCGAGCCGTCACTTGAGGATTTGACCAGTAGCCAAACCGAAGTTGAACTGCGTATGCCCGCGTTGTTGCCGGATGATTTCATCCCGGACGTCAACACCCGTCTGTCGTTCTATAAGCGCATTGCCAGTGCCAAAACGGCGCATGAGCTTGATGAATTAAAAGTGGAATTGATTGACCGTTTTGGCCTGTTGCCGGATGCCGCTCGTAATCTGCTGGATATTGCGGCATTGCGCCAGCAGGCACAAAAACTCGGCGTACGTAAGATTGAAGGCCATGATAAAGGTGGTGTGATTGAGTTTGCTGAGAAAAACCACGTTGACCCGGTTTGGTTGATTGGTTTGCTGCAAAAACAGCCGCAACATTACCGTCTGGATGGGCCAACCCGACTCAAATTTATTGAAGACCTCGCAGATCGTAAAGCGCGTATGGACTGGGTACGTAACTTTATGCATCAGTTGGCGCAGAACGCTGTAGCGTAGTTCTCATGATGGCGGGTAGCGCTTGCGCTTACCCGCCATCCCCCATTTAATCGTAACATTTACACATCCTTTCAATCCGCCAGGATTTCCCGACATCCCCCCCTGCCATAATCATCGATTAACTTTTTTATAACATTAACCATAATACTTATAGGGTTTATCGTGATTACCTCTTTGAGCGTTTTATCATCTCGCAAGGCACGCGCTATGCGTTGGCTGGCGTCGATTATGCTGCTTAGCGCAGCATTCACCGCTTTTAACGCGAATGCCAACTCTTATCCTCTGCCAGCAGAAGGCAGCCGTCTTATCGGTCAGAACTTTTTCCATGAGGTAAAAGATGACGGTGGTTCACTTGAGGCTATCGCAAAAAAATACAATGTTGGCTTCCTTGCTTTATTACAGGCCAACCCTGGTGTGGATCCCTATGTTCCCCGTGCGGGCAGTGTTTTGACCATTCCGAGCCAAATGATATTGCCGGATGCGCCACGTGAAGGGCTGGTTCTCAATCTTGCCGAGCTACGCGTTTACTATTATCCCAAAGGAAAGAACAGCGTGACGGTTTATCCGATTGGTATCGGCCAACTTGGCGGTGATACGGTAACGCCAACGATGGTGACCAGTGTTTCAGATAAACGAGCCAATCCAACCTGGACTCCAACTGCAAATATTCGCGCTCGTTACCTGGCAAATGGCATCAAGCTTCCAGCTGTTGTTCCTGCCGGGCCGGAGAACCCAATGGGTCACCATGCGATTCGTCTCGCAGCCTTTGGCGGTGTTTATCTGCTGCACGGAACTAACGCAGATTTCGGCATTGGTATGCGTGTCAGCTCGGGCTGTATTCGTCTGCGTGATGACGATATTAAAGCGCTGTACAAAGATATGCCTGTCGGAACGCCCGTTCGCATTATTAATACCGCGATTAAAACGTCCATCGAGCCAGATGGCAGACGTTTAGTTGAGGTGCATCAGCCACTGTCGAAAAATATTAATGATGATCCTCAAGTGCTGCCGATTACGCTGACTGAACAAATGAAACAGTTCCAGGCCGCACCTGAAACTGATGCGACAGTTATGGAACAGGCGATGCAACACCGCTCGGGCATGCCAATTGAAGTAAATGCTCATACCGTTGCAACCAACGAAATATAATTTCTTCGAATAGAAAAAGGCCCTGCTTTTGTTAGCAGGGCCTTTTTTATTGAACTGGGCGCAACCAACACCGCTGCAACTTGAAGTATGAAGGGAATGCTTATTTATAAATTACCGCAGTACCGTGCAAAGTGTTCGGGCCGGTAACTGAAGTAATACGGAATGAGCTGGCACCCATTTGATCGGCTTTCTCAGCCAGTTGATCTTCCAGCGACCCCAGGTTTGTCCCCGCAGTTGCGGTGATTGTGCCGACTTTCTGTTGACCGGTTGGCGTCGCCTGAACTTCAACAGCCGCAAAACTTGCAAAAGACAGGGAGCTAAGAACAGCAGCAACGATCAGAGTTTTTACGTTTTTCATGTTATTTACCTTGAGCAGATTATTTGGAAGACCGTTAAATCTATTTACTTAACGTTCGATAAGTAAATATTAAACGTGATCTGAATCACGGTCAAATAATTTTTATAATGATCGTTAATTATTTTATAAAAACACTATTTTTCATAAAGATAGAATTAATTTATTTTTATACCTAAAGCCTCTGGCTCCTACATGATATTATTTTTATAATGATCGTTCACTAAACAGACAAAGGTTAAACGGTTCCCATGTCCACTGACACTAGTTGCATTAAAAAAAGCCGTGGCCGACCGAAGGTGTTTGATAGGGAAGCTGCACTTGACAAGGCCATGGCTTTGTTCTGGAAACACGGCTACGAAGCCACCTCTATGGCACATTTAGTTGAAGCAACAGGTGCAAAAGCGCCAACGCTTTATGCAGAGTTCACCAACAAAGAAGGTATGTTCAAGGCAGTATTAGATCGCTATATCGCACGAGTAACGCAGCAGCGTGAGACTTGCCTTTATTGCGAAGATCGTACTCTGGAACAGACCCTGGAAGATTATCTCTCTTTGCTGGCAGAGATGTTTACTGACAAAGAGACACCATCAGGCTGCTTTATGATATGTACCTCTGCGGTGCTGGCCGTCTCTTCGGAAGATATCTCCGCGATGATAAAAATGCGTCAGTCGATGCAGGAAGCAACTCTGGTTCACTTCCTTGAGCAGCGACAGCAAAAAGGTGAAATTCCGGCAACCACAAGCGTACGCAATCTGGCGAAATATCTCTGTTGTATCATTCAGGGGATGTCGATCAGTGCAATCGAAAATGCCAGCTATGAAGAGCTGATGCAGATCGTGAAAACCACACTACGATTGTTGCCGGAACTAAAGAAAATCTAACCATGGGCGGCTTTGCCGCCCTTTTTGTATTAACGCTCTCGCCCTTTGCTCCAGTAGGCCATAAAGTTGATAGCGTCATGGCTCACACCGCATTCTCCAATTAAGTAACGGCGCAGCATTTTCACAACCGATGATTCCGCCGCAACCCAGCCGTAAAAAGCGTTACTGGCCGTTGTGGCTTTATCCCACAACAGTTCACCTTCAGCTTCTTCATTAACTGTTTCTGTAATCCCCGCAGCTGTAGGGAGTTTGGCACATTCACTCACCGCCTTGAGTAAGCACTCCCCATGCCTTGCGTTGACAGCCTTTCGCGGCAACCAATGAATTTTCGCAAAACCAAATTCACTTAAATCCACGCAATCCCCCTGCTCCGGGACTTCAAAAAACGCCTGAATTTCTGGCGGATCTTGCTGTTTCGACAGAAGTTCAAGTATGCCTCGCGCCGCAGGCATTGCAGTTTCATCAGCAATAATTAACCCCTGGCGCAAACCCGCAGGTGGCGTCCATTCATAACCGCCGCTGTCTGCCGGGTAATCGGCATTCGGTGCGACAATTTGTATTTTTTCACCGGGTTGCGAGCTAATCGCCCATGCGGAGGCAGGCCCTTCCGTGCCGTGACTGACGAATTCAACCGTCACTTGCTGACGCTCGCGGTCAACGTGGCGCAAGGTATAAGTGCGCACAATCGGCCGCTTTTCTTTGGGTAATTCTTGCAGCAACGAATACCACTGCCCATGTTCTGGCAAGCTCGGAATTGAGCCATCTTCAGACGGGAACAACATTTTGATTCGCTGGTCGGGTGAATCACATTTCATGTTTGCCACATCCGGACCGCCGAATACCAGACTCAACAGCGAAGGTGAAACGTGTGATTTATGCAATAGCTGCACATTAAACAATCTGTAGCTTTGTACCTCTGCCATTTCAACTCCTTTGCCTGGGCTTGCCATCAACAAATAAATAACACACAGAAATCATATGATTATTCATAAGATTAATTTGAGAAATACTATCAATTGAGATTGATAATGAGAACTGTTATCGGCAGAATTCAGCTCGTTCTTATTTCAAAACATTTTCAAATGTTAATATTTCCCCATCCAAGGAATGATGATGATGCATAACAACGCACGCTGGGTGCTTAACCCGTTGCTTCTGGCGATGATGGCCCCGGCTTTCGCGCAGCAAACTTCCGAAGAAAATATTCTGGTTTCTGCGAACCGTATGCACCGTACGGTAGCTGAAATGGCGCAGACCACCTGGGTTATTGAAGGTACCGAGCTTGAGCAACAGATTCAGGGAGGCAAGGAGCTGAAAGACGCACTTGCACAGTTAATTCCCGGTCTGGATGTCAGCAGCCAAAGCCGTACCAATTACGGTATGAACATGCGTGGCCGTTCTATCGTGGTTTTAGTGGATGGCGTTCGTCTGAACTCTTCCCGTACCGATAGCCGCCAACTCGACTCTATCGACCCTTTTAACATCGAACACATCGAAGTTATCTCTGGTGCAACTTCGCTGTATGGCGGTGGTAGTACTGGCGGTCTGATTAATATCGTGACGAAAAAGGGCCAGCCTGACACTCAGGTCGAATTTGAAACTGGGATTAAGTCTGGTTTTAACAGCAGTAAAGATCATGATGAACGTGTCGCCAGCGCCATTTCTGGCGGTAACGATAATGCCTCTGGCCGTTTATCTGTGGCTTATCAGAAATTTGGTGGCTGGTTTGATGGTAACGGCGACCAGACCTTGCTTGATAACACGCAAACCGGTTTACAGTATTCCGACCGCCTGGATGTGATGGGTACCGGCACGATAAACATTGATGAAACCCAGCAACTGCAGGTGGTGACACAATATTATAAGAGCCAGGGAGACGATGATTACGGGCTGAATCTGGGTGAAAACTTTTCCGCAGTGACCGGTAATGGCAAAGCGTTTGTCAGTGACAATCTTAATTCTGACCGCATTCCTGGTACCGAACGCCATCTGATTAGCCTGCAGTACTCCAACAGCGACTTCCTCGGCCAGGAAGTGGTTGGGCAGATTTACTATCGTGATGAGTCTCTGACCTTCTATCCTTTCCCGACGCTAACGCGTGGAGCCGTAACCAGTTTCTCGGCCTCCCAGCAGGATACCGATCAGTACGGTGCGAAACTGGCTCTGACCAGCCAACCGCTGGATGGCTGGCAGATTACCTATGGCGTCGATGCCGATCACGAGAGCTTTACCTCGAACCAGATGTTCTTTGACCTCGCAAAAGCCAATGCTTCTGGTGGTATGAATAACCAAAGTATTTACACAACCGGTCGTTATCCGGGTTACACCATCACTAACCTCGCTCCGTTCCTGCAAAGCAGTTATGACATCAACGATCTATTTACCGTAAGCGGCGGCGTGCGCTATCAGTGGACCGAGAACAAAGTCGATGATTTTGTTGGCTTTACTCAGCAACAAGGTATTGCAAACGGCATCGCTCAGTCTGCGGACGCAATCCCTGGCGGCAGTACGGATTATGACAATGCGTTATTCAATGCCGGTCTGTTAATGCATATTACTGACCGCCAGCAAGCGTGGTTTAACTTCTCGCAAGGAGTGGAGCTTCCTGACCCTGGCAAATACTACGGTAATGGCACTTACCGACTGGTGAATGGCCATTACCAACTGGTAAATAGCGTGAATGTCGGGCAGTCAAAACTTCAGGGGATCAAGGTCGATTCTTATGAGCTGGGTTGGCGTTATACCGGCGATAACCTGCGCAGCCAAATTGTGGCGTACTACTCGTTGTCTGACAAGTCCATCTCCATCAACCGTGCAGATATGACCATCAATGTGGAAGATGACAAGCGTCGTATTTACGGTGTTGAAGGTGCTGTGGATTACTTTATTCCAGACTCGAACTGGAGCACCGGCGTTAACTTTAACGTGCTGAAGTCCGAAACTAAAGTGGATGGCAAATGGCAGAAATGGGACGTGATTTACGCAAGCCCTTCAAAAGCCACCGCGTATGTTGGCTGGGCGCCAGATCCATGGAGCCTGCGCATTCAAAGCCAGCAGACCTTTGATTTAACCGATGCCAGCGACAATAAGATCAATGGTTATAACACCGTCGACTTTATTGGCAGCTACGCTCTACCGTTAGGCAAACTCAGCTTCAGCATCGAAAACCTGCTGGATAAAGACTACACCACCGTGTGGGGCCAGCGCGCACCATTGCTTTACAGCCCAACTTACGGCAGCCCTTCGCTGTACGAATATAAAGGGCGTGGGCGCACTTACGGTGTGAATTACTCCCTGCAATTCTAAATTGACCACAACAGGCTGGCTAAAAACCAGCCTGTTTTTTACTCTCCTACACAAAATCCTTCTCGACCAAAACCCAGTAGTCATTTAAAACATAGGGACTCTAATGATAGGTACAGCTTATATTTGGTAGGATTATCTTATGTTGGCAGGTTTAATCGGTTTAGGTTCAGTCATCGAAACAGCATATCTTCCGGCGCTACGCCGCATCTCGCCCCCCTTGCTCGAATGTTACGGTTATGACGCTGACCCAGCGCGTCAGATTGACGGCATTACCCGTTGTGATTCCCTGGATGCACTTTTAGCAATGCCGCTCGACGTGGTGCTAATCACGACTTCTTCTCTGCATCACCTTCCCGTGCTTGAGCGAGTCTTGCAAAGTGATGTGCCCGCGATTGTGGTAGAAAAACCGGTTGCTGCCACACTTGCACAACTTGAGACACTTAAAAAGCTGCTCGCGAAACCAAAAAATGCCGCGCGTGTTCTGGCTTTGGATCACTGGATGGTTCGTACTCAAGCCTGTAATCACATTCACAGAATCAATGAAATAAAGTGCATCGAAGGTTTTCTACTGGAGCCAAGTGGTTTTAATGCCGCGGGTGAACCTATTGCCCTGAACTTTGCAACGGGTGAAGCGGACACCCGCCAGTTGCGTCATCCTGACGGTGTCATTGTGGATATCGGCACACATACTCTCGCCATGATGCGTGAAACTGTTCATCAGTTAGGTGGTAATGACCAGCTCATGGTGGAGCTCAATTACGCACGCGACCGCCTGGGGAATGCAATTGCGGCGGGTGACTTCACTACCGCGGAAGGTGAAGCGCTGTTAACCGGAACGATGAGCGGCATTCCCTTTACGCTCCATCTTAATAAATATGCCGGGCCTGCTGGCGGCCAAAAAGGGATGCGAATTCATCTTCATAACGGGCAAATTATCAATATCGATCGTCAAGGTTTGAATGAGGTAGTTGAACGGATTTCTGAACCGGGAACCGAGCGTAACACCCTCGCAGGGCCGCTTTACGACCGTTGTTTACATGATGTCGTCTTTGGCGAGCAAAGGCTGTTCTTGCGCACGCCTGAAGAAATACCAGCCTACACTCAGCGCCGGATAGCAGAAGTCACTGCGTTGCTGGAGTTGCAACAGCAGCTACGCGGCACACATTGATGGGATTTTCAGGGAGCGAAAGAACAACTTTATGGATTGCCAGAGACCGGCTATTTGTTTGTGGAAAATATTTGACTGATCGTTCCATAATCAATACTATGCCGCTTCAACTCATTTCGAGTCACCCTTCCCTATGAGTGTCGAAAAACCAACTTATCCTGGTCGTCCAAGAACGTTCGAAGACAAGGATGTCATTGATGCCGCTGTAGCTGTTTTTAGTACTCATGGTTACGCGGGCACCTCTGCGCAAGATTTATGCAATGGCACCGGATTAGGGCGGGGAAGCTTATATAATGCCTTTGGTAGCAAGCAGGCTCTGTATGAGCAAGCTTTGTTGCGTAGCCATGAGCAAACAATGTCGGCACAGCTAGCAATTCTTACACAATCTGGTCCGGTGAAAGAACGATTACATACCCTTCTGCTCTGGGGTATTACCGAAGATCTCTCGCAGCCAGAACAACATGATGCAATGGTCCTTTTTTCTGCTCTGGAGCAAGGCAGTAAAGACGGAACAGTTGCCAACCTGAACAGGGAATATCGCCAGCGTTTAGAACAAACTTTGGTATTGGTATTTTCCGAGGGTCAACAGAATGGTGAACTAAGCAATAAAGCTTCTGCTATAGAAATGGCCAGAGGTTTTATGGCGGGTTACTATGGTTTACGTGTTCTAAGCAAAAATATTTCAGATAGAAAAACCCTCGAAGATGTCGTCGTTGGCCTGTTAATCAACTTGTAATTACCATCTAAAACATTCATCTATTTTCACCTTTCATTTTGTAACGATCATTCCAATACATGGAGAAAATTAAAAATTATGCCGTTAGTTGTTTATATTTTAGGATTGGCTATTTTTTCACTTGGCACTGCTGAATTAATGGTCGCGGGTATGATGTCTACCCTATCAGAAGCATTCGATATTACGGTGGGTGAAGTCGGGCATCTCATCTCTTATTATGCTTTTGGCGTGATGCTGGGCGGCCCAATATTAACCTACGTTTTTCTAAAATTTAAAGCTCCCTATAGAACAACATTATTATGGCTATTAGGGCTGTATGTTATCGTTCAAGGATTCAGTGCGTTTGTCTCGGATTACAATGTTCTGGTCGTAATACGAATTGTGACAGGTATTTTGTGCGCGGGTTGTTTGAGTCTGTCTTTGGCAACAAGCATGGCACTCGTGCCAGTGGAGAGCCGTCCACGCGCGGCTTCAATCGTCATCGCTGGCTTTATGGTATCTAACGTTTTTGGCGTCCCGCTTGCGACTATCATTGATCAGCAATGGGGCTGGCGAATGAGCTTTGGATTAGTCGCCATTCTTGTCTTCATATGCCTGTGCGCATTAGTGCGTTTACTACCGCCTATGGCTGGCGGTAGTACCATCAAAATGGCAGAAGAAATCAAAGCCTTTAAAAACAAAGCTTACTGGAAAGCCTGTACCACAAGCTGCTTAATTTTAGGTGCCAGTTTCGCAGCCTTTAGTTATTTCGTACCCGTATTGGTTGATGTGTCTGATTTTAATATGCAGACAGTTCCCTTTATTCTGATGCTCTATGGGCTGGCGAATATTGTGGGTAATATGATAACCGGAAGGCTGGCATATCGTCATAGCTTAGCCATTATGGTTGTCGGGTTAATTGTTTTAAGCATTTCATTATTAGGCATGGCCTTATTCGCACAATATCAATCGATTGCAATTGTGGCAGTCATATTTATCGGTTTATCTGGTGTTCCTATGAATCCGGCTATGATGGCACGTATTGTTAGTGTGGCTCATCCAGGTCCGATGGTAAATGCGGTTCATACTTCGGTAATTAATATTGGTTTGGGTGGCGGTTCTTATTTAGGTGGAATGGCTATTTCATCTGGGTATGGATTACGTTCAGCTTTATGGATTGGTCTGATATTAGCTCTTCTGGCTTTATTGTCTGTTTTACCTTATGCACGCCGTGGAAAACAGGGATGGAATTAATCTACTGAATCGTAACTAAAACGCCCGGTTCATTAATGAACCGGGCGTTTAGCGATCAATTTAAAACAGTTAGATTTTGTTTAAAACTAACTGGCCATTGTCATTGAGCGGAATCTGCGTACCAGGGTCTTTATCCATACGGATTTTGCCCTGCTGATCGCCAATGCGATAAGTTACATCATAACCGATCATTTTCTCTGATTTGTCATAGACGGTTTTGCATTTCTGCTGGCTAGTTGTGTAGGTGTCGCGGTCTTGCATTGCGCCCTGAACCTGGTTACCTGCGTAACCACCACCTAATGCACCGGCCACCGTTGCAACATCTTTACCACGGCCGCCACCAAACTGATGGCCAATCACGCCGCCAGCAACCGCACCCAACGCGGAACCGAGCAGACGGTTTTCATCCTGAACCGGACGCCGATGAGTGGTGGTAACGTTACGGCATTCCTGGCGTGGTGTTTTTACTGTTTCCTTAATTGGTGTCGCTGACACCACCTGTGCGTACTGAGGGCCACGGTCAAAAACATTCATGCTGGCAACCGCTGCCACACCCAGTGCTGCGGCCACACCGATACCTATACCCGCTAACATTGATTTATTCACAGGACATCCTCCTGATTGTGCAATTGCTTACAATTTTGCAGCCAAAGGAGGCTTTCCACAAATCAGACAACGGATGAAAAATGCGGATTCATAGGCTGAAACTATGTGTTTGAGAGAAATCCTAAGCATGAAATGTTCATTTATGGATTTTTATACTGCCATGTATAAAAAAACCCGGCTCAAGGCCGGGTTTGAATATCAATCTTAATCGCGATTAGTGCAGTTTCAGGCGCGGACGAATCACGCGGTTAATACTACCTACCAGCATCATCAAGCCAGTTTTGAAGTAGCCATGCAGTGCGACCTGATGCATACGGTAAAGCGAGATATAGACGAAACGTGCCATACGCCCTTCTACCATCATCGAGCCTCGCATCAGGTTACCCATCAGGCTGCCAACAGTTGAGAACTTAGACAGCGACACCAGTGAACCGTGATCCTTATAAACATAGGACTTCAGCGGTTTATCTTTCATCTGCGCCAGAATATTGGTCAGAACCAATGAGGCCATCTGGTGGGCCGCTTGTGCCCGTGGAGGCACAAAGCCGCCTTCAGGACGTGCGCAGGATGCACAGTCACCAATCGCGAAAATATCAGGGTCGCGGGTGGTTTGCAGAGTAGGCTCAGTCACCAGTTGATTGATACGGTTAGTCTCAAGACCACCGATATCTTTCATAAAGTCTGGTGCTTTGATACCTGCAGCCCAAACCATCAGATCTGCTGCGCTATATTCACCATCTTTGGTATTGAGTCCACCAGCATCCGCAGAAGTCACCATGGTTTGCGTCAGAACACGCACGCCCAGTTTAGTCAGCTCGCTGTGAGCTGCTGCTGAAATACGTGGTGGCAGCGCAGGCAGAATACGTTCACCAGCTTCCACCAGCGTTACATTTAGCGCTTCGTTCGTCAGGCCTTTGTAGCCGTAGCTATGCAGCTGTTTCACTGCGTTATGCAGTTCGGCAGACAGCTCAACACCGGTTGCCCCGCCACCCACGATAGCAATATTCACTTTGCCACTGGCACCCAGATTTGCAGAATACTTGAGGAACAAATTCAGCATTTCAGAGTGGAAACGACGCGCCTGATGCGGGTTATCGAGGAAGATACAGTTATCTTTCACGCCCGGCGTGTTGAAGTCGTTGGAAGTACTACCCAGCGCCATCACCAGCGTGTCGTAAGGGATTTTGCGTTCAGGAACCAGCAACTCGCCTTTGTCGTCACGCAGTTCTGACAGCGTCAGCGTTTTGCTTTCACGGTTGATATCAACCACTGAACCAAGCTGGAACTGGAAGTGATGGTTACGGGCATGAGCCAGATAGCTAAGCGCGTCCACACCTTCATCCAGTGAACCAGTTGCCACTTCGTGCAGCAGCGGTTTCCATAAATGGCTGTGGTTACGGTCGATAAGCGTAACCTTCGCTTTCTTTCCACGACCCAGTTTTTTACCTAACTGAGTGGCCAGTTCAAGTCCGCCAGCACCACCACCGACAATGACAATCTTTCTTAATGGCGTAGTCAAAGTGACCCCCTTAAAATATTAACCAATTGTTAATTAAAGGTTATGTAAATAGCATTTAATTAACAACAAGTTACCTAAACAAACTCACTAATGTGACCAAAGAATAACATGGATGGTGTATTGGTCATACCAAAATTGATGTGCATCAAATTTTTATGCCGAAAAGATAAACAAAAAGGGCCAGCACATGGCTGACCCTTTCATTTTCACGCCTTTAAGCCCCGGTTAGCCGAGGGTTTTGAAAGCTTTTATACGTTGCAAATGTGGTGAGATATTTTTGAATTTATGGGTCTGTTCCTGATCCCATACAATTTCATAATAATGATGCAGTAATTCTGCGGCACGGGCATTATCCAGCGCTTCGTCATTACGCGACAAAATCGCCAGGCAACGATCGCGATTTTTCTCGCGGAAGTTTTGCACGCACTTAGTCGAAATGTCGGTGTACTCTTCAGGACGGTCTATTTTCCCTTCCATGTTCTCTTGCGGGAACAAATTCGGGTTAAAGATCACTTGACGAATATCGCACAAGAAACCGATGCGTTCCGCCCAGAAACCGCCAAGCCCTACGCCACAAATCAGTGGGCGCTCATCGGCACTCAGTTGCAGCATCTTGTCGACTTCTTTGAGTAGATGCTGCATGTCGTGTTTCGGATGCCGCGTGCTGTAGCTGATAAGCCGCACGTCCGGGTCGATAAACTGGAGTTGCAAAACCTTTTCATGGTTACCAGGACTGTTAGAGTCGAAACCGTGTAAATAGATAATCATTACATCCATCCTCACCACACGAATTCAGGCCTTCTGGCCTGAGGAGTTAAAGACCCGCCTTGTGGGCTTGCCACTGCTCATGCAGCGCCTCAAGTTGCTGGTTTGCTGCCTTCCAGCGCGCTGATGACATCAGCTCCTGACGGGTAAATGAACCTTTATGATACAAACCTGTAACACGCTCTGCTTTGACCGGAGACAGGTTATCTAACACGCTCACTGCACCATTACGATTATTGCAGACCAGGATCATATCGCAACCTGCATTCAGTGACGCCTGGCCACGTTCCGCATAGCTGCCCATAATCGCCGCCCCTTCCATCGACAAGTCGTCAGAGAAGATAACGCCATTAAAGCCAAGCTCACCACGTAACACGGTTTTCAGCCAGTGTGGGGAACCACTCGCCGGAAGTGGGTCAACATCAGTGTAGATAACGTGTGCAGGCATAATGGCATCAAGTTTGTTTTCGGTGATAAGCGTACGGAAAATCTGCATGTCGTGCTCACGGATAAGCGCTTCATCGCGCGGGTCGCGCGGCGTTTCTTTATGTGAGTCGGCAGTAACCGCACCATGCCCCGGAAAGTGTTTGCCGGTAGTTTTCATGCCTGCAGCATGCATGCCATCAATAAAACGTGTCGCCATAGCCAATGCTTTGCGCGGATCTTCATGATACGAACGCTCGCCAATGGCCGCGCTGATATGGCCAATATCCAGCACTGGCGCGAAGCTGATGTCGATATCCATAGCGATCATCTCGCTCGCCATCAACCAGCCTGCTTCCTGAGCCAGTTTGCCGCCCTGCTCAAGCCCATGTAACGCAGCAAAAGATTGAGCCGCCGGTAGAAGGGTAAAACCTTCACGGAACCGCTGAACACGTCCACCTTCCTGATCAACGGCAACCACCAGACGATTGCGGGAAGCCTCGCGGATTTGACGCACCAATTCACGCAGTTGCTCGGGATCGTGATAGTTGCGGGTAAACAGAATCAGCCCACCGACCAGTGGGTGTTTTAGAATTTCACGCTCTTCGGCATCCAGCTCAAAGCCTGCCACATCTAACATTACCGGACCCACATCAACCTCTCTTTATCAATTCTTATCCTGCAGCTGGCTCCAGGCCTCGTCTGCAAGAGTTATAAATGTTCTATCCTGCGTTTGCGACCAACGGCATTCATACCAGGATGCCATCAGCATGATGACCCAAGGTTGCCAACGTGCGACCTGTCGGGCTAACGCCTCTGGCGGAATATGGCTTAACTGCGCGTAAGCATGAAGCAACCGCTCACTATCAACATTACTAGCCAGCGTGATTGCCGCCAACTCTAGTGCCACATCCCCATCACCGGCATATTCCCAGTCGATAAGCTTGATACCGTCCGGCTGATTTACCAGATTTCCGGCATGCACATCCATATGCAGTGGTGCCAGACGCAGTGGCTTCGGCTCACCCTGCCGCTTCATTTGTTTCAACAACCGCAACCAGAGCAAACTTCTTCGTTCTGATGCGGCGTTTTTCCAATAATGCTCAAGCAATGGCAACAGACTGATTCGCCAGCCAAAACAGTGTTGACGATGCAAATCATACAGCAACGAAGTGAGCGCTTGCAGTGAGGGGAGTTCCGATTTCACCTCCCCATTCAGCCATTCAACAATAAGCCAGCCTTCTGCCAGACAAACGGGCCGAGGCCCTATTCCGGTAGGAATACGCCTCAGTGCCCGATATTGTCTGCTGAGAGAAACCCCAGGCATTGGCGCCGCAAGCTGATGCCGGGCAACATACTCTTTCCTACCAAGGGTGAAATGCAGACTGCCGCCGCTTAATCCCTGAAGATGAGAAAAGCAACCGGCGGCCTGAGCCGCCGGAAGGTATTTCTCAATCACACATTGCAGTGTCGAATTATTGAGTTTGTTGTACAGCACCGCTTCCTGACCAGATAATTTCGCCAGTTTGTACCAACATCAACTGCATTTTCAGCGTTGGGTCGTTCACATTACCGCTGGCGTTGCTGTAGAGCACGTATTGCGCGCCAACATTACGGGCAATGCCAATCGCTTTACTGCGCGATCCAAGACTGTCTTGCGGTGATAGCCCTAATTGCTGTTTCGCCAGCGAAAGCTGTTGTGCTGAAACAAGGGTAAATTTGGCATTGTTTTCCAGCGCACCACGTAGTGCTTCTGTCGCTTTGCTGGTTTGCAGTGAACCATTAGTGTGGTTATTTACGCTGTCCACCAGTAAGACTCCACCAGCTGTCACACCATCGGCTTGCAGCATTTTTCCAACCATCGGCTGCATGGTGCTGCCCCAATCGTAGCTGCGCACTTTTGGTGTCGCAGGAATGGTTGGCTGTGGTTGTTCAATCGGGCCTGGCTGAGTGGGTACAGTTGGCACTGTTGGAACAGTTGGTTGCGGCTCTACTGGTTGCTGCGGAACAGGTTTTACTTCTTCCACAGGTGCAGGCGCTTCACCACGGTTAATACACCCGGATAAAATCATCGCCGCAGCGAGAATAACCAGATAACGATAGATTCCCTTAATCAAAATTCACCCCTTACAAAGAGAGAGAAAGACGAACTTTATGTGCGTCTGGATAACTGGCTATGGATGACACCGAAACGCTTGATTTCGCTGGTAACGTAATCGTACGCGGCTGCTCGAGAGGATGAATCTCAAGACCCTTTTCGTCATACCAATAGAAACGATAGTTGATGATGACTGGGTTAGACTGTTCATTATATAGCTGGCTGCGAGAAACAGTGGCGCCCTTGTCAGTTGAAATTTCAGGTTTTTCAGCACTGACTCCCGCCGCCAGCACAGATGCCTCCATGACCAGCGTTTGCCCATCGTTGACAGGGATAGCAGGTTTAGAGCTACACCCTGCCATCACAACGACGGCTAATAGCATTAACAGCGGGTTATTTTTCATCAACTTATCCTTTATGCGCCAACATCGGCCCCAACACGCGACCGCCCAGCAGATGCATGTGGATATGATAGACTTCCTGCCCGCCATGACGATTACAGTTCATGATCAGACGATAGCCATCTTCAGCAATCCCTTCTTGCTCAGCAATTTTTGCAGCAACGGTCAACATGCGCCCCAGCGCCAATTCATGCTCGGCAGTGACATCGTTCACTGTTGGGATCAGTATGTTCGGAATAATGAGGATGTGGGTAGGTGCCTGCGGCGATATGTCACGGAATGCAGTAACTAACTCATCTTGATAAACGATATCTGCCGGAATTTCGCGGCGAATAATTTTACTGAAAATAGTTTCTTCGGCCATGACGTTACCTTTATTCATTAATTGCTGGCTATTTGCTCGTTTAAGCCACTGCGCGCACAGGCTTAAAGGCATAACGTAAGAGTATGAGCGAGTTACTCGTGCTCTTTCAACCTTAACCCATTATTTCTTTATCACTCTTTGGGCAACCAGCTTCTCAGATCTTTCGTAAACCCTGCACTTCTCGTGATTAAAACGATATTTCATTTGGGCTGTAACATATGTTTACAGCCTGTCAATGAATGAGTATATTTCTCATTTGCATTTTCATTCGTATGACATATGTAAAATCGCAAACAATCAATGTACTCCGTGACCGGACTCCTTTGGCACTGAGACACAACCTCCAACAATTCATAAGGGTTTTAAGATGTCTTTAACCATTTCTACCAGGGATGGGCAGCGCGCACCTGCCAGCGCTATTTCTATGCTGGCATCCTGTATTGCTTTCGCACTCCTTCCTTCTACCGCTTTCTCCGCCACTCAAAATGCAGAAGAAACGCTGGTTGTCGAAAACTCGGTGTCCAATACACCCGATATAGAAGATAAGGATTACAGTGTTAAAACCACCACCAGCGGGACGAAAATGTTGCTGGTACCGCGTGATATTCCGCAGTCCGTTAGCATCATCAGCGAACAGCGCATGCAGGACCAGAATCTGGAGTCACTGGGCGATGTACTGAGAAACACCACGGGTATATCCGAAAGTGTTGCCGACTCCGACCGTAGCAACTTCTACTCGCGCGGATTTTTAATAGACAACTACATGGTCGATGGTATCCCAACGCTGTTTGAATCGCGCTGGAACCTGGGCGACGCCCTGACCGATACCGCGATGTATCAGCAGATTGAAGTTGTCCGTGGTGCTAATGGCCTGATGACCGGTTCCGGTAACCCTTCAGCCGCCGTCAATATGGTACGTAAACATGCCGATAGCCGTGAATTCCAGACCAACGTTTCGGCAGAGTATGGAAGCTGGAATAAACAGCGCTATGTTGCTGATATGTCTACGCCACTGACCGACAACGGTAATGTTCGCGGCCGCATGGTTGCAGGTTACCAGGATAACGACAGTTGGCTTGACCGCTACAATCAGAAGAAAAAATTCTTCTATGGTGTGCTCGATGCGGATTTGACCGAGGCCACCAGTTTCTCAGTCGGTTATGACTATCAGGAAACCAACGTTAACAGCCCGACCTGGGGTGGCATTCCGCGCTGGAACACCGATGGCAGCAAAACTGATCCGGATCGCAGTTACAGCACGGCCCCTGAATGGGCTTACAACGACAAAGAATCGCAGCGCACCTTCGTCACTCTGAAGCAAAAGTTGGGCAATGACTGGCAGCTCACGGTGAACGGTACGCACACGGAAATGGACCTCGAGAGTAAGCAGCTTTACCTGGATGGACTGGTAGATAAGAACAGCGGCATGATGGTTAGCCCATATGGCGCATCCTACCCCTATGTGGGTGGCACGGGTTACAACACAGGTAAACGCAAAGTTGATGCTCTCGATACCTTTGCCAATGGCTCTTATGAGCTCTTTGGCCGCCAGCATGAACTAATGATTGGCACCAGCTATACCAAACAGAACAACACCTATTACAGCTCCTGGGAAAATATCAGCGATACCCAGCTAGGTAATTACAATGACTATGACGGTAACTTCCCGGAAACCAACTGGACGCCGTTGAGTCTCGCTCAGGAAGATACGGTTCGCCAGAAGTCTGCTTATATGGCGACTCGTATTACTCTAGCCGACCCTTTGCACGTGATCCTCGGCGCACGTTATACCAAATACAACCTGCATACCCTGACCCAGGAACTTGAAAAAAATAACACCTCGCCTTACGCCGGTGTGGTGTTTGATATCAATGATGACTGGTCAACTTACGCAAGCTATACCTCAGTCTTTAAGCCGCAAACCGAACGCGATGAGCAAGGCAACTACCTCACCCCCATCACCGGTAATAACTATGAAGCAGGTGTGAAATCAGACTGGATGAATAGCCGCCTGACCACGTCTCTTGCCATCTTCCGTATTGAGCAAGATAACCTCGCGCAATCGACCGGCATGGTAATTCCAGACAGCAACGGTGAGACAGCCTACCGTGAAGCTGATGGTACCGTAAGTAAAGGTGTGGAGTTTGAGATCAACGGCGCGCTGACTGATGACTGGCAGATGACATTTGGTGCAACACGCTATGTTGCAGAAGACAGCGATGGTAAAGCGGTTAACCCTAACCTGCCTCGCACTTCAGTTAAATTGTTCACCAGTTACCGCATCCCGACACTGCGCGAGCTAACAGTGGGTGGTGGTGTTAACTGGCAAGATCATGTGTGGGCGGATGTTCCAGTACCGGGTGGTACTTTCCGTTCGGAACAAGGCAGTTATGCGTTGGTTGATTTGTTTGCCCGTTATCAGGTTACAAAAGCATTCTCCATGCAGGCGAACCTCGATAACCTGTTCGATAAAACTTACGACACCAACATCGACAGCCGTTCCATCGTCTACGGCGCACCACGCAACTTCTCTGTAAGCGCTAATTACGCTTTCTAGTCTTCTCCATGGCGGATGACGCAAGTTATCCGCCCTACAAAGCAAATTAATTTCCACAATATTGCCTAAATAATTCAGATTGCAGGTAGGCGGCAAGAGAACGAATCCCCGGAGCTTACTAAAGTAAGTGACCGGGGTGAGAGAACGCAGCCAACACCCCTGCGACTTGAAATATGACGGCTATGTGATGGCAATAAAAAAGGGAGGCCAATGGCCTCCCTCAGTTCTCCCCAACGACTTCTTAGCTGTTACGGATCCACTCATCCATTTCAGTTTTCAGGTTATCGGATTTAGTACCGAAGATTGCCTGAACACCTGAACCAGCTACAACTACACCTGCTGCACCCAATTTCTTCAGGCCAGCCTGGTCGACTTTAGAAATGTCGGCCACGCTAACACGCAGACGGGTAATACACGCATCCAGGTTAGTGATGTTTTCTTTACCGCCGAAAGCGCTAACCAGAGCTGGTGCCATTTCGCTTGTGGAAGTGGTCGTAGTCTCTGAAGTTGCGTCTTCACGACCTGGAGTTTTCAGGTCCAGCGCTTTAATCAGCACACGGAACACGGTGTAGTACACAGCCGCGTAGCACAAGCCAACGATTGGGAACAGCCACAATTTGCTGCTGTTACCGCTCAGCACGATGAAGTCAATCAGACCGTGTGAGAACGAAGTACCGTCACGCATACCCAGCAGGATACAGATTGGGAACGCCAGGCCTGCCAGCACCGCGTGGATGAGGTACAGGATTGGAGCGACGAACATGAAGGAGAACTCGATTGGCTCGGTAATACCGGTCAGGAACGAGGTCAACGCAGCGGAGATCATGATACCGCCGACTTTTGCACGGTTCTCAGGTTTAGCTGAGTGCCAGATTGCGATAGCCGCAGCAGGCAGACCGTACATTTTAAACAGGAAGCCACCAGACAGTTTGCCCGCAGTTGGGTCACCTGCCATATAACGTGGGATATCGCCGTGGAATACCTGACCTGCAGCGTTGGTGTATTCACCAATTTGCATCTGGAATGGAACGTTCCAGATGTGGTGCAGACCGAATGGTACCAGGCAGCGCTCGATGAAGCCGTAGATACCAAACGCAACAACCGGGTTCTGGTATGCAGCCCACTGAGAGAAGGTCTGGATAGCCGTACCGATTGGAGGCCAGATGAAGGACAGCACAACGCCCATGAAGATCGCAGCCAGACCAGAGATGATCGGCACGAAACGTTTACCGGCGAAGAAGCCCAGATACTCAGGCAGCTTGATACGGTAGAAACGGTTAAACATGTAGGCCGCGATCGCACCCGCGATGATCCCGCCCAGAACACCGGTATCAGCCAGGTGTTTTGCGGTGATCTCTTCTGCAGGAAGATGCAGAACCAACGGTGCAACAACTGCCATGGTTTTAACCATGATGCCGTAAGCGACTACAGCAGCCAGCGCAGAAACGCCATCGTTATTCGTGAAGCCTAACGCCACACCGATAGCAAAGATAAGCGGCATGTTGGCGAATACTGAACCGCCCGCTTCCGCCATAACATGAGAAACCACTGCTGGCAGCCAGCTGAAGTTTGCAGAACCGACGCCCAGCAGGATACCTGCGATAGGCAGTACGGATACTGGCAACATCAGCGATTTACCCACCTTTTGCAGGTTAGCAAATGCATTCTTAAACATAATTGAGAGTGCTCCTGAGTATTTGTGCTTTTTTTTACGCGTTATGCGCATCGGTCTGGGGGGAGATCCAGCCCATTAACAGGCATCTAAGTGCCTTTTGATTTATTACGCAGAGTAAAATAAATCGAAGAAAGTTTGTTTGACGGCTATCACGTTTCTCAAACAGCCCAGTGAAAAACTTTCATAAGTTTACATTATGCGTATCTGAATGTTACAAAAACAGCCTTCACCGCCATTTTTATGGCGGTGAACTTTACTCGCTTAGATAATTAATTACGAGCTTTAAAATAAGTCTGATTTATCATGCGGATTGCAAGCGGGAGTCAGGAATATGGAACAAAGTGGCGAAGTTTTTTGTCGTCGCAACGGCCAATTCCTCAAGTGAAACACCTTTCAGTACCGCCATATATTCCGCTACATCGCGCGTCATTGCCGGTTGGTTTTCCTTACCGCGGTGCGGTACTGGCGCAAGATAAGGTGAATCAGTCTCCACCAGTATGCGATCCAGTGGCACATAACGCGCCGCATCCCTGAGTTGTTCAGCATTGCGGAAGGTCACAATGCCGGAGAAAGAGATGTAAAAGCCCATGTCGAGCAATTTTCCAGCAGTTTCTCTATCTTCCGTAAAACAGTGTAGTACCCCACCGCAGTCTGTCACTTTCTCTTCGCGCAGAATGGCCAGGGTATCGGCACGAGCATCACGGGTATGAACAATCACTGGTTTGTTAAGCTCGCGGCCAATCTGGATGTGATGGCGGAATGATTCCTGCTGGCGTGGCTTGGTTTCCGGAGTATAGAAATAATCCAACCCGGTCTCCCCCATTGCCACCACACCCGGATCTGCGGCCAGGCGGCGAAGTTCTTCAACATCATATTCTTCGGCCTGGTTTAGCGGGTGTACACCACACGAATAAGCTACGTTCTGGCGCTCGCCCACCAACTGACGCATATCGCGATAACCTTCTAGCGTCGTCGCAACTGCAAGGCAGAACTTCACATCGCGCGCGGCAGCTTTTTCCAGGACATCATCGACGCTTTTGTGTAGGGATTGATAATCGAGGCCATCAAGATGGCAATGTGAGTCAACCAGGAACATACAAATACTCTTTAAAGATGGAAGGTAGGAAGGACAGCACCCGGTTGCATTAAACGCTCCCAGGTGAGCAATTGTTCAGTCAGCATTAATTCTCGGTTCACACCCACAACACTTAACAGTGTTTCACGGCATGAAAACCAACTATGCAGTATAGCTTGTAGCATCGCGGGGGTTGCGCTGGAGGCAAGGTTTGCTACCAATGTGTGTTGGTCATCATTGGTCAACCAAGGTGTAGCCCCTTGCTGCCATTTTAGTGCATCAACCAAAAGAGAGCATAACCAGTGAACACGGACAGCTGCATCATCGCTATTTAACGCAGGCAATAACGCCAGCATGTTTTTAGTCGCACAGGCCTCATTGAGTTTGTCACACAGCAACTGCCGATGTTTCCACTGCTCGGGTTGCAGCAACGCCAAAGCGCCTGCTGGTGCTCCAGAACTTAAACGTAACGCAGCACGCAATTGTGCGTTATCAAGCGTGATTTCCCGTGCCAGCCAGGCAAGGGCAAAATTTTCATCCGGTGGAGTCAAATACCAGTACAGGCAGCGGCTTCTGAGCGTGGCGGGTAAACGAGCCGGTTCGCGGCTACCCAGGAAAAACCAGGTGTTCGCTGGCGGCTCTTCAAGCGTTTTTAACAGCGCATTGGCGGCCGCTTCAGTAAGCAGTCCGGCATCTTCAAGCCAGACGACTTTTGCCCCGCCCTGCTGAGCGTGGCTGTAAAGCTTCTCTGTAATTTCGCGGATGGCGTCAATCCCGAGACTTGATTTGCCTTTCTCGGGTGCAACCACATAGCTGTCCGGGTGCGTACCGGCCTGCATCAACTGGCAACTGCGACACTGGCCGCAGCTTTTACTCCCTTGTGGTTTCTGGCACATCAACCAGCGGGTGAGCGCGTAAATTAACGCGTCATCACCCATACCGGACAATGAATGAAGCAGTAATGCATGGTGCCCACGCCCGGCCTGATACTGGCTGAGTATTTGCTCAAACGGCGCGCGTAACCATGGATACCATTTCATTACACCAGCCCCTTAGCCCACTCAAGTACGGCGTTACGCACGTCTTGCGACACTTCATCCAGCGATTGTGTTGCATCAATCGTATGAATACGGCTGTCGGCTGCTGCGAGTTCAAGGTAACGCGCACGGGTGCGGTTAAAGAAGTCGACAGACTCCTGTTCGATGCGGTCTAGCTCGCCACGCGCACGCGCACGTGTCAGACCCACTTCTGGCGTGACATCGAGATAAATCGTCAGGTCCGGATAAAAATCACCAAGCACGGTGTTACGCAGCGCCATCAGTAATTCCTGATCGATGCAACGACCACCACCCTGATAAGCCTGAGTAGAGAGATCATGGCGATCGCCTATCACCCAGGCACCACGTGACAATGCCGGTTTGATAACCGTTTCCACCAGTTGCACACGTGCCGCGTAGAACATCAGCACTTCGGCTTTATCAGTAACGATTTCATCACCGATACCTTTGTTGTTCAGCGTCAGCTCGCGCAATCTCTCAGCAAGAGGGGTACCGCCGGGCTCACGCGTGAACACCAGATCGGTTACTCCCAGCTCTTTTAAAGTCGCAACTACCACGTTGTGCGCGTTAGTTTTCCCTGCTCCTTCGAGCCCTTCAATGACGATAAATTTACTGACCATTCTTATCCTTCAGCGCTTTGATATACACCTGCACAGCCTGGTTATGGCCAGCAAGGTTGGTATTGAATGTGTGGCCGCCCTTTCCATCAGCGACAAAATAGAGATACGGCGTTTTCGCAGGGTGAGCGGCAGCCTGTAGCGATGCATTACCTGGAATCGCAATTGGCCCAGGCGGCATACCGCTAATCACATAAGTATTATACGGTGTAGGCGTTTCAAGATCTTTACGTGACAGCTTACCGTTGTAGCTTTCACCCATGCCGTAAATTACCGTAGGGTCAGTTTGCAGACGCATGCCGATACGCAGACGGTTGATGAACACCGATGCGACCTGATCGCGCTCTGCTGCAACAGCCGTTTCTTTCTCGATGATCGAGGCCATAGTGACCAAATCATTTTGCGTTTTGTACGGTAGCCCCTCTTTTTTACCATCCCAGGCAACCTGCACCGCTTTGAGCATCCGCTCATGGGCACGCTTTAAGAGGGCAATATCTGTGGTGTTTGCGGTGTACAGCCAGGTGTCAGGGAAAAACCAGCCTTCAACCCATTCCGGGTTTTCGAATTTTAATGCCTCGGCGACGGTCGCATAGCTGTCATCTTTAAGCTTGTGTTGAATGTATGGCGCTTCACGCAATTGTTTAAGCCAGTCACTCAGGCGAGTCCCTTCCACAAAGCGAATAGGGAACTGCGCTTCTTTGCCGCTCGCTAACAGTTTGAGCATCTCACGCACTGTCATTTGCGGCGTAAAGCGGTAAGTACCCGCTTTAAATTTCGCGAGATCGGGTTCAGCTTTAAGCAGCCACTGGAATACACGCGGGCGGTTTAGCAGCTTTTCATCATAAAGCTGTTTACCCAACGCCAGGCGCCCGGTTCCAGGTTTAAGGGTAAAAATGGTTTCTTGCGCAATGGTCAGATGGCTGTTGGCGAGCTGACGGACTTTATATAAGCCAACGCCTGCCGCCACGCCAAATACCACTAACAGCAGCAGAAAGAAACGTAGCATCTTTTTCATCGTTAATCGGTTACTCACAAAGTGGTGCTAAAAATTGATAAAGCTCGCGAGATTCAAATCGCCATAATTCAGCCTGGTTCACAGGGACAACCGGCATCAATGCATTGCAAATGAGTAACTCGTCGGCTTGAGCCAGACTTTCAGGACGCTCCCGCACTTGCGTTACTTGCCAGGGTGAGTCTGCAAGACAGGCAATAATATGCTGGCGCATCGTGCCGTTTACACCAGATTTATCCATATAAGGGGTAAAGACCTGAGATCCTTTACGCCAGAATAAATTAGCGGCACAGCATTCCGTAAGCCACCCATCACTGTCAAGAACCAGGGCTTCCAGGGCTTGCGTCTGTTCAAGATGCGTACGAATCAGCACTTGCTCGAGCCGGTTCAGGTGTTTAATTCCGGCAAGATGCGGATTAATGCCCAATCGAATGGGGCTTAATGCCAGGGTAATCCCCTGCTCACGCCATCGTGGATAAAACGAAGGGTAAGCTGAAACGCTGAGTAGCCGTGTCGGATGTTGGCAATTTGCTGCACTGTAACCGCGCCCACCGCTACCACGAGTGATCATCACTTTTAGTACGGCTTGTGATTGTGACAATGCAAGCTGCTGCATTTCACTTTCCAGCACTGACCATTCGACAAACGGGATAAGAAGTTTTTCACAGGCTTGTTTTAAACGCCCAAGGTGCTGCGCTAAAAAGCGAACGCTACCGTCTTTGACCCGTGCCGTCGTAAAACAACCATCGCCAAACTGCACTGCGCGATCGTTCGCCGGTAGATTTGCCGTTAACTCACCATTGATTAAATACATCATCGCTCCTCAATGTTCCGTGAATTAAGAGTGCCAGTGTGGAAGATTTGCAGCAAGAGGGGGGAACTTTAGATGTATAAAGGGCCCGCAAGCGAGCCCTTTATTATTAGCAGGTTAGACCTTTTTAAAGATCAACGAGCCGTTTGTACCACCAAACCCGAAGGAGTTACACAGAGTGTATTCCATTCCTGTTACCTGGCGCGCTTCATGTGGGACAAAGTCCAAATCGCACCCTTCATCAGGATTATCGAGGTTAATGGTTGGCGGAATAGCCTGGTCGCGAAGTGCAAGAACAGAGAAGATTGACTCTACCGCTCCAGCAGCACCTAACAGGTGACCGGTCATAGACTTGGTTGAGCTCACCAGAACACGGTAGGCATCTTCACCAAAAATAGTCTTAACCGCTTGCGTTTCAGCTTTATCGCCTGCAGGTGTTGAGGTGCCATGCGCATTCACATAGCCCACCATGCCCGGAGTCAGACCTGCATCACGCAGAGCATTTTCCATGGCCAGTGCCGCACCCGCGCCGTTTTCTGGCGGAGAAGTCATGTGATAAGCATCGCTGCTCATACCAAAACCAACGACTTCTGCGTAGATTTTCGCGCCACGTTTTTTAGCATGTTCGTACTCTTCGAGTACCATCATGCCCGCACCATCACCCAGTACAAAGCCATCACGGTCTTTGTCCCACGGACGGCTCGCCGCTTGTGGGTTTTCATTACGGGTAGAAAGTGCACGCGCAGCACCAAAGCCGCCCACGCCCAACGGAGTACTGGCTTTTTCTGCACCACCTGCCAGCATAGCGTCTGCATCGCCATAAGCGATCATACGCGCTGCCTGACCGATGTTATGCACACCAGAAGTACACGCTGTAGCAATGGAAATACTTGGACCACGCAGGCCGAACATAATGGTCAGGTGACCTGCCACCATATTCACAATAGTAGACGGCACAAAGAATGGGCTGATCTTACGTGGACCACCGTTGACCAACGAGGAGTGGTTCTCTTCGATAAGACCCAGACCACCAATACCAGAACCAATTGCGGCGCCGATACGGATTGCATTCTCTTCCGTTACTTCCAGACCAGAATCCAGCATGGCCTGGTGGCCAGCAACAATTCCATATTGAATGAAGGCATCCATTTTGCGCTGTTCTTTGCGCGAAATGATGTCGTCACAGTTAAAATCCTTTACTAAGCCAGCAAATTTCGTTGCATAGGCGGTAGTATCGAAATGGTCGATTAGGCTGATGCCACTCTGACCGGCAAGGAGAGCTTTCCAGGTAGACTCTACGGTATTGCCGACAGGAGACAACATGCCCAGTCCGGTCACAACTACACGACGCTTAGACACGTTTGTCCTCCAGGGAGGGAAAAAATATTACTAGTGGGACACTTAGATAAAACTCAGGCGGTCGAATGACCGCCTGGAGATGTTCACTTACGCTTGGTGACCGTTGATGTAATCAATGGCAGCCTGAACGGTGGTGATTTTCTCAGCTTCTTCGTCCGGAATCTCAGTATCAAACTCTTCTTCCAGAGCCATTACCAGCTCAACGGTGTCAAGAGAATCAGCGCCCAGGTCCTCTACGAAGGAAGCGGAGTTGATAACTTCTTCCTGCTTAACGCCCAGTTGTTCGCCGATAATTTTCTTAACGCGTTCTTCGATAGTGCTCATACTCTTAAATTTCCTATCAAAACTCGCTTTCGCGATGGTTTTCGTAGTGTATAAAATGTTGAAAAAGATGCAACTAAATCCCGGCAGGTCATACCACGATTTTACGCTATTTTGCGGGCATTCGCCCAAATAACGCAAATAGTTTTATCTTGCGGTTAAACCATGTACATTCCGCCATTGACGTGCAGGGTCTCACCAGAGATGTAACCCGCCTCGTCAGAGGCTAAAAATGCAACAGCACTGGCGATTTCTTTTGCGTCGCCTAAACGACCCGCTGGAACTTCCGCCAGTATACCCGCACGCTGTTCATCAGAAAGCGCACGTGTCATGTCCGTTTCAATAAAGCCCGGAGCAACAACGTTTACAGTAATACCTCGTGACGCAACTTCACGTGCCAGAGATTTACTGAAACCGATCAGACCCGCTTTCGCCGCAGCGTAGTTAGCCTGACCAGCATTTCCCATGGTACCAACCACAGAACCAATAGTGATAATACGACCATGACGCTTTTTCATCATAGCGCGCATTACCGCTTTTGACAGACGGAAAACTGATGACAGATTGGTTTCGATGATATCGTTCCATTCGTCATCTTTCATGCGCATTAACAGGTTATCACGAGTGATACCGGCATTATTAACCAGAATGTCGACTTCGCCAAATTCTGCGCGAATATTTCCTAAAACAGCTTCGATAGAAGCTGGATCGGTGACATTAAGCATATAACCTTTGCCGTTATCGCCCAGATAGTCACTGATCGCCTGCGCACCGCTTTCACTGGTAGCAGTACCGATAACTTTCGCACCACGGGCCACTAAGGTTTCCGCGATTGCGCGGCCAATACCGCGGCTTGCGCCGGTTACCAGCGCAATTTTTCCTTCAAAACTCATGGTTTTCCTCGTCTTATTGCTCGAGCGCTGCTGACATCGCTACCGGCTCGTTAATGGCCGATGCAGTCAGTGTGTCAACAATACGTTTTGTTAGGCCAGTCAATACCTTACCAGGCCCTACTTCCAGCAACTGGGTCACACCCTGCGCTGCCATAAATTCTACTGATTTAGTCCACTGTACCGGGCTGTAGAGCTGGCGTACCAGAGCACTACGAATAGCTTCCGGGGAGGTTTCACATTTCACGTCAACGTTGTTCACAACCGGAACAACTGGAGTATTGAAAGTAATATCTTCCAGCGCAACGGCAAGTTTATCTGCCGCAGGTTTCATCAATGCACAGTGAGATGGCACACTAACAGGCAGTGGCAGAGCACGTTTTGCACCAGCGGCTTTACAAGCTGCACCGGCACGCTCTACAGCGTCTTTGTTACCCGCAATCACAACCTGACCTGGTGAGTTAAAGTTCACCGGAGAAACCACTTCGCCCTGAGCTGCTTCTTCACAGGCTTTTGCAATAGACGCATCATCAAGACCGATGATGGCATACATTGCGCCTGTGCCCGCTGGGACCGCTTCTTGCATCAATTTGCCGCGTAATTCAACCAGACGCACCGCATCTGCGAAATCAATGACGCCAGCACAAACCAGAGCAGAGTACTCGCCCAGGCTGTGTCCTGCCATCATTGCAGGGGTTTTGCCACCCAGCTGCTCCCAGACACGCCATAATGCGACAGAGGCTGCCAGCAATGCTGGCTGAGTTTGCCAGGTTTTGTTCAGTTCTTCAGCCGGACCTTGTTGAGTCAGCGCCCACAAATCATAGCCCAGCACATCTGAAGCTTCACGGAAGGTTGCTTCAACAACAGGATTCGCTGCTGCGATTTCTGCCAGCATACCTACCGCTTGCGAACCTTGCCCTGGAAAAACAAAAGCAAATTGAGTCATGGTTAAATCCCTAATAATCAAAAACGAACCAGTGCTGAACCCCAGGTAAAGCCGCCGCCGAAGGCTTCGAGCAATACCAGTTGGCCACGTTTAATCCGCCCGTCGCGTACCGCTTCATCCAGCGCTGCCGGAACAGAAGCTGCAGAGGTATTACCGTGACGATCCAGGGTAACGACCACATTATCGAGTGACATGCCGAGTTTTTTGGCCGTCGCGCTGATAATGCGCAGGTTAGCCTGATGCGGAACCAACCAATCCAGATCGGAACGATCCAGATTATTCGCCTCAAGGGTTTCATCAACAATGTGCGCAAGCTCTGTAACTGCGACTTTAAAGACTTCATTACCAGCCATCGACAGGTGAATCGAATTTTCAGGATTCACGCGATCGACATTCGGTAGCGTCAGCAGTTCACTATAGCTACCATCAGCATGCAGGTGGGTTGAAATGATACCAGGCTCTTCAGAAGCACTCAGTACAACCGCCCCTGCACCATCACCAAAAATAATAATTGTGCCGCGATCGGTAGGATCGCAAGTACGGGCCAGCACATCAGAACCAATAACCAGCGCTTTTTTTACTGCGCCGGATTTCACATATTGGTCTGCCACGCTTAATGCGTAGGTAAAACCTGCGCAAGCGGCTGCAACATCAAATGCAGGGCAGCCTTTAATCCCTAACATTGCCTGTACCTGGCAGGCAGCACTTGGGAAAGCGTGAGTTGAAGAAGTTGTGGCAACGATAATCAGCCCAATTTCAGACTTATCGATTTCTGCCATTTCAAGCGCACGCGTAGCCGCAGCAAAAGCCATTGTTGCAACGGTTTCATCTGGCCCAGCAATTCGACGTTCACGAATACCTGTGCGGGTGACAATCCACTCGTCAGAAGTATCCACCATTTTTTCCAGGTCGGCGTTGGTACGCACGTGTTCTGGCAGATAGCTACCAGTACCAATAATCTTCGTATACATGTACGTCAGTCACTCTTGGGTAATACAGATTCCAGGCGGGCAGCAATCCGTGTAGGGACTTGCCGCACCACCGCCTGCACTGCCTGTTCTATCGCGACAACAAACGCTCGCTGATTGGCCGCTCCGTGACTCTTAATCACTGTGCCGCGCAATCCTAACAGACAGGCGCCATTATACTGGTCGGGGTTGAGGTGACTGAATCGCCTTGTCAGGCTTTTTTGTAACCAATGCTTCAATATAATTAGCCACCACGACCTTTTTTTCCCTTCGCCCTGTGATTTCAAAAGCGAGAGGAACATCCTTGCAACCCCTTCCATCGTCTTGAGGGTGACGTTACCGACAAAACCATCGCAGACCAGCACGTCGGTTTTTCCCGTCAACAACTCGTTCGCTTCAAGATAACCAATATAGTTGATAGAAGGCATTGTTTTTAATAAAGCTGAAGCATCGCGAATGCTATCAAGACCTTTCGTCTCTTCTTCGCCGATGTTCAGCAATGCGACACGTGGAGAGTTGATGCCGAGGAGTTCCTCAGCCATCACTGAACCCATTATCGCAAATTGCACCAGCATATTACTGTCACAATCCACATTCGCGCCAAGATCAAGCACGACTGTTTTACCTTTTTGCTGATGCGGCAATACTGTCATCAACGCCGGGCGCTCAATCCCTTCAATCGGTTTGAGCAATAGTTTGGCCAGGCCCATCAGAGCACCGGTATTCCCTGCACTGACGCAAGCTTCTGCTCGCCCTTCTTTTACTAACTCAAGCGCCACTCGCATCGAGGATCCGCGACTATTTCGGATCGCATACGATGGTCTTGCATCACTGGCAATAACCGACTCTGCAGGAACTATCTGCGCACGAGAGCGTTTTTCAAAATCAGCTTTGGCAAGTAATGGCGTGATGGCGTCGGGGTCGCCGACTAATAGAAGGTTTAGCTGAGAGTTAGAGTCCAGTGCCTGCAATGCTGCAGGCACTGTCACGGAAGGACCGAAGTCCCCACCCATGGCATCTAACGCAAGGGTTAGACGTCTCAAGGTATCGCCAATTACTTAGCGATAACCTTGCGACCGCGGTAGAAACCGTCGGCGGTGATGTGGTGACGCAGATGAGTTTCGCCAGAAACTTTGTCCACGGACACTGCTGCTGTGGTCAGCGCGTCATGGGAACGACGCATGCCACGTTTAGAACGGGTTGGTTTATTCTGTTGTACGGCCATGGACCTTACTCCTTAATTACTTATGCTTTAAACTGGCTAATACGGCAAATGGGTTTGGTTTCTCCGCCTCGGAAGGCAGTTTGCCAAATACCATGTCCGCCTCGGACACTTCACAGTGTTCAGAATCATGCACCGGAACAACTGGCAAGGAGAGGATAATTTCATCTTCAACCAACGCCAGAAGATCGATTTCACCAAATTCGTTGACCTGAACTGGTTCATATCCTTCCGGGAGTGCTTCAGCCTGCTCGTCTTTGACGATCGGGCTAAAACAATACTGTGTGTAAACCTGATGGGCAAATGGCTTTCCGCAACGCTGACACGCCAATGTTACCGAAACTTTCGCATCACCAGTAAGAACTGCGAGGCGTTGGTTATCGATGGCAAATGACATATCGCATTCCACATCACTGTCTACACTGACTACAAACTCGGCGACACGCTCCACCTGAATAGGGGTGTAAACACCCGTGTAATCAAGGCGTTTTTGAGCCGTGCGAACCGGATCGAGAGTCAGGGGTAATTTTACTTTTTGCATAGGGCGCGCATATTAACTTTGTAACGTCATAGAGTCAAAGAAAAAGCCTGTAAACAGTGCCTTTTCTACTTATTCGCACACATTGCGGTGGCATAGTTTAAAATGCCTTTTCTCGGATCGCTATCATTAATGAAAAAAATATGACGCAAATTGTTCTGGCCTCAACTTCGCCATACCGTCGAGAGCTGCTTGAAAAGCTCGGCATGCCCTTTATCACCGCGGCCCCACAGGTCGATGAAACGCCAATTCCCGGTGAGGATGCTCGTCATCTCGTCATGCGACTGGCGCAAGCCAAAGCACAGGCGTTGAGCCCGGAGTACCCAAATCATTTGATTATCGGCTCAGATCAGGTCTGCGTTTTAGAAGGGAACATCGTCGGCAAGCCGCACACAGAAGAAAAAGCAGTCGAACAATTGCTGATTGCGCGCAACAGTATTGTTACTTTTTATACCGGCCTTGCACTTTATAATTCCTCCGCAGGGAATTTACAGGTGATTTGCGAACCCTTTGATGTGCATTTTCGTCATCTGAGTGAGCAAGAAATCCGCAATTACGTGCGTAAAGAACAGCCGTTGCAATGTGCCGGAAGTTTTAAGAGTGAAGGCTTGGGCATTACATTGTTTGAGCGGCTTTCAGGAAAAGATCCCAATACCCTGGTGGGCCTGCCGCTTATTAGCTTGGGTGAAATGCTGCGCAACGAAGGTGTCAATCCGCTGCTGATATAAGTGGCCAAGGGTGGATAGCTCCACCCTGGCAGCAACAACTAGCGCGCGTTGTTACGCAATACAGTAAGACAACGCTTTAGTTTCTCATCCAGCGGTGCTTCAACTCGCATAATTTCACCGGTGTTAGGATGAGTGAAGCGCAAGGCCGCAGCGTGCAAGAACAAGCGATTCAGACCCGTTCCTGCGAGTTGCTTATCAAACTCACGATCGCCATAACGATCGTCAAACGCAATCGGGTGGCCTGCATGCAGCGTGTGCACACGAATCTGGTGAGTTCGCCCGGTAATCGGGCTACAACGCACAAGTGTGGCAAACTCGTAACGTTCTTCCACTTTAAAACGCGTCTCTGAAGGTTTCCCTTCGCTATTTACGCGCACAATGCGCTCACCGCTTTGCAAAATATTCTTAAGCAACGGAGCCTGCACAGCTTTCACATGCGATTGCCATTGGCCCCGAACTAACGCCAGGTAATCCTTCTGCATTCCTTTTTCACGCAGTTGCTCGTGTAACGAACGTAATGCAGAACGTTTCTTCGCAACCAGCAAAATCCCGGAAGTATCACGGTCCAGACGGTGCACAAGCTCAAGGAAACGCGCTTCGGGGCGTAAAGCACGCAACCCTTCAATTACACCGAAGCTCAGACCGCTGCCGCCATGGACTGCCGTACCCGATGGCTTATTTAGTACCAGAATGTGGTCGTCTTCATAGAGAATCGCATCGGTCAATGCCGCCACTTTTTGCAGATGCGGGGAAACCGCCTCTTCTTCACGTTCAGCAACGCGAACTGGTGGAATACGGATTTCGTCACCATCCTGAATTTTATATTCAGGCTTGATGCGTTTTTTATTCACGCGCACTTCGCCTTTACGCAAAATGCGATAAATCATACTTTTCGGTACGCCTTTTAAGCGCGAGAGCAAAAAGTTATCGATACGCTGCCCGGCTTCGTCGGACGAAATGGCAACGATTTGTACTGAAGGTGTCTGAGTTTTCATGGTCGGCGATTCTAAATAGCGTGCGCGCATAGCGCCACTCATTTTTATGTGCTTAACTGAGAAATTGCCTGGTTTTAAGTCGCCTGACTCTCCTTTTTCAAATTTCTGCGACGCACAGCGAAAAAGTGAGTTAAAAAACTGTAAGAAACGAGGCATCAAAGGCAAAAGTCATCTTGCTATAATAAGGTTAGCAATGGAATAATGTTGCGGTTTTCCGTGTTGATACTTGTTAGAACAAGGAATTTTGCGGAATTACCAGTTTTGCCTGAATGTTCATCCACGCAGCAATGGCGTAAGACGTATTGTACTTTCAGGCAGTTAGCGGGCTGCGGGTTGCAGCCTGACCGGTAAAATGGAATCAACTCTTAAGAAATTTTCTAAGGTTATTCCCACGATAATTGCGCTGTATTTCCGTATGAAATACAGGCTACCGACACTTTGCGCCTCTCAGCAAGCGACAACCGTGAGGTTGGCGACTTAATGCGTTTAGTCACGAGGCCATCGGTTCACTCCCGGTCAGCGTCACCATGCCCGTAGCTCTGTCACCAATGTAAGAATAATGAGTAAGTTACGATGAAAAGAATGCTAATAAACGCGACTCAGCAAGAAGAGTTGCGTGTCGCCCTTGTAGATGGGCAGCGCCTGTACGATCTGGATATTGAAAGTCCTGGACACGAACAGAAAAAAGCCAACATCTATAAAGGCAAAATCACCCGTATTGAACCAAGTCTGGAAGCGGCATTTGTAGATTACGGCGCGGAACGTCATGGTTTCCTTCCCCTTAAAGAAATTGCCCGCGAATATTTCCCGTCTAATTATTCATCACATGGTCGTCCAAACATCAAAGATGTTCTGCGCGAAGGCCAGGAAGTGATTGTCCAGATTGATAAAGAAGAACGTGGTAATAAAGGCGCAGCCTTAACCACCTTTATTAGCCTGGCGGGTAGTTATTTGGTACTGATGCCTAACAACCCACGTGCTGGTGGTATTTCCCGCCGCATTGAAGGTGACGATCGTACCGAACTGAAAGAAGCACTGTCTTCTCTTGAACTGCCAGATGGCATGGGTCTGATTGTACGTACAGCTGGCGTGGGTAAATCCGCCGAAGCACTGCAATGGGACTTAAGTTTCCGTCTGAAGCATTGGGAAGCCATTCAGAAAGCGGCAGAAAATCGCCCGGCTCCATTCCTTATCCATCAGGAAAGCAACGTTATCGTCCGTGCTTTCCGTGATTATCTGCGTCAGGATATCGGTGAAATTCTTATCGATAACCCGAAAGTGCTCGAACTGGCTCGCCAGCATATCGGCGCGTTGGGTCGTCCTGATTTCAGCAGCAAAATTAAGCTCTACACCGGTGAAATCCCGCTGTTTAGCCACTATCAAATTGAATCGCAGATTGAATCCGCGTTCCAGCGTGAAGTTCGCCTGCCTTCCGGCGGCTCGATTGTTATCGACTCCACCGAAGCATTAACCGCCATCGACATCAACTCCGCGCGCGCAACTCGCGGCGGCGATATCGAAGAAACGGCATTCAATACCAACCTTGAAGCTGCTGATGAAATCGCGCGCCAACTGCGCTTGCGTGACCTCGGTGGCCTGATTGTTATCGACTTCATCGACATGACGCCTGTGCGCCACCAGCGCGC
This sequence comes from Buttiauxella cochleicola, assembly GCF_021282435.1. Classification (NCBI taxonomy): domain Bacteria; kingdom Pseudomonadati; phylum Pseudomonadota; class Gammaproteobacteria; order Enterobacterales; family Enterobacteriaceae; genus Buttiauxella; species Buttiauxella cochleicola. Next base: position 1,148,922 of record NZ_JAJSOT010000001.1, read on the forward strand.
GGTAGAAAACCGTCTGCGCGAAGCCGTACGTCAAGACCGCGCCCGTATCCAGATCAGCCATATCTCTCGATTTGGCCTGCTGGAAATGTCTCGTCAACGTCTTTCCCCTTCTCTGGGCGAGTCCAGCCACCACGTCTGCCCGCGCTGTAGCGGAACAGGTACGGTGCGTGACAACGAATCCATGGCTCTCTCCATTCTGCGTCTGATTGAAGAAGAAGCGCTGAAAGAGAACACGCAAGAAGTTCACGCGATTGTTCCGGTGCCAATTGCTTCCTACCTGCTGAACGAAAAACGTGATGCGGTGAGCGCGATTGAAACCCGTCAGGGTGGTGTGAAAGCTATCATCGTTCCTAACGATCAGATGGAAACTCCACACTATTCCGTATTGCGCGTACGTAAAGGCGAAGAAAGCAAAACTCTGAGCTACATGCTGCCGAAGCGGTATGAAGAAGAGATGGCTGTGCCGTCTGAAGAAGAGTACGCAGAGCGTAAACGCCCTGAGCAACCTGCACTGGCAACCTTCGTGATGCCTGAAGTGCCGCCAGCTCCGCCTGAGTCAGCTCCTGCGGCAACTGCGGTGCAAACTCCAGTGACTAAACCAGTAGCTGCGAAAGTAGCAACAACAGAGCAGCCTGGCTTGCTTAGCCGCTTCTTCGGTGCGTTGAAAAACCTGTTCGCAGGTGAACCAACTACTGAAAGCAAAGAAGTTCAGGAAGCAAAACCTACTGAGACTGAAGGTCAACGTCAAAATCAGGATCGCCGTAATAACCGTCGCCAGAATAACCGTCGTGATCGTAACGACCGTGGCGATCGTAATAACCGCGATCGTGACAATCGTGGCGAAGGCCGTGGAGAAAATCGCAGCGAAAATCGTGACAACCGCGAGCCGCGTGAAAACCGTGACCGCGACGATAACCGCCGTAATCGCCGTCAGGGTCAGCAGCAAAATACTGAAGTGCGTGAAAACCGCCCTGCAGTTGCTGAAGAAATTGAGAAGCCAAAAGCACGCGACGAGCAGCAACCACGTCGTGAGCGCAACCGTCGTCGTAGCGATGACAAGCGTCAGGCGCAACAAGAAGTTAAAGTTCTGCAACGTGATGAAACTGTAGAAGTTGAAGTCGAGACTGAGCAGGAAGAACGCGTCCAGGTTATGCCTCGTCGTAAACAGCGTCAGCTGAGCCAGAAAGTTCGCTTCGAATCAGCTCAGGATTCTGCTGTTGAAGTTGTGGCTACCCCTGAAATCGCTGAAACAGTTGCAGCACCAGTTACCCACACTAAACTGGCAACTATCCCGTTACCAGCCGTTATCGAGAAGCCAGTTGTTGAGCAAGAAGACAACAACGATTCACGTAACGACTCTAACGGTATGCCGCGCCGTTCTCGCCGCTCTCCACGTCATTTACGTGTTAGTGGCCAGCGTCGTCGTCGTTACCGTGATGAGCGTTACCCAGCACAGTCGCCAATGCCGTTGATCGTAGCATGTGCTTCTCCTGAACTGGCCTCTGGTAAAGCCTGGATTAGCTATCCGGTTGCCCGTTCGCAAGAAGAGTCGCAGTACGACAACGTTGACCGTACCCCGGTCTTCGTCTCTCACGAGCAAGAAGTTCCAGAAGTGATTATTTCACAACCAGTTGTTGAGACTGCACATGTTGAAACGACACATCCGGAAGTGATTGCAACGCCAGTTAGCGAGCAACCACACCTGATTGCTCCTGAAGATGACGTTGTCGCTGAACAAGTGATTGACGAAGTTGCACCTGCACAAGATGAAGTAATTGTAGAAACTCATCCGCAGCAGGCCGCTGAAGTGGCTCAGGAAGCGCCGGTTATTGTTGCAGAAACTGTGCCAGTGGCTCCGGTTGAAGAAACAAAACCAGTCGATGTCGTTGAAGTGCAAACTTCTGTTACTCAAGAAGCAGCTGTTGCAGAAACTGCCGCTGAAACTGTGCCAGAAGTGAAAGCAGCCCCTGCAGAAGTAGCCGTAGTTGCTCACGCCGTTAAGCATGCGACGGCACCGATGACTCGTGCTCCAGCACCGGAATATGCGCCAGAATCACCACGTCAAAGTGATTGGGTACGCCCAACTTATGACTTTAGTGGTCGCGGTTCTGCCGGTGGTAGCAGTGCAACTCATCAGGCAGCAGCACCAGCAACACGCCCGCAAAGCACTGACTAATCGCTAAGCGTTGCTAAAAAGCCGACCAGGACTCTGGTCGGCTTTTTTATTTCTGCGTGTGCTGTCATGTAGCAACCCGGATCCTACCTACAAAAGCAATTTGTCTATTCATAGGGAAATTGCCAGCGCCCCCCTTACCCTCTATTTTTAGGCAAAAAAAAAAGCCCACTCTGGGGTGCAGAAGCGGGCATATAAAGCGTGCCCAGTTTCATGGCACACCCAAAATGTTAAAGCTTATTTGTTTAGCTGGAACAAGGACATCCCTTGCATATCGCTGAAAGCTTTATAAGAGGCCTGAAGAGCTGCCTGCTGCATCACATAAGAAGAAATAGCCGAGTTCCAGTCCACATCAACCAAATCACTCATTTGCTGAGCCTGGCCTAATGCGCGGTCACTACCTAGCTCATCAAGCTTATCCAGCTCGTTCAGCTGCGTACCGAGTTCAGCACGTACAGTCAGCACGTTATTGAGGGAGTTTCTCAACCCACGGTTGGTTTTATCAATAGCCGCGCCCAAGTCAGCTTTCTGAGTGTCATCCAGACCTTCTGTTGGAGTTCTCAGCGTCGCAATAGCTGAGTCAAGCATATTGAAAAGACTCTTCTCAGACGTACCAGTACCCGGTTCAGGCACCGCATTACTGGTCAGTGACTCGAAAATCTCTGAGCCCAGATGCCCTACGGTCATGGTGCGAGATGCGTCTACAGACTGAGTTACCGATGTACTACCACCGGTATAAGTGATGCTGTTGGCCCCACCGCTAAACGGTGCCGAATCCGTTTTATAACCCGCAAAAATATAGCGCCCGTTGCCGTCCGTACTGTTGGCAAGGTTCAATATCTGATTGCGGATACCTTCCAGATCGGTCGCCAGTGATGCACGGTCGTCATCGCTTAACGTACCGTTACCGGCGTTAACGATTCTTTCTTGTGCTGACTGGATAGCTGTTGTCACCTGCCCTAACACGTTTTCTTCCAGCGAAATCTTTTGAGTTGCAAAGGTACGCGCCAACGCATACTGGCTGTTTTGTGCCTGAGCCTGAGACAGCACTACGGCCTGCGATGCAGCAATCGGATCGTCAGAAGGTTTAGTAACTCGCTTACCGGTCGACATCTGCTCGCCATAACGCAACCACTCACTTTGCGAGTTAGTTATGCCGCGCATGTTCTGTTGGTACATCATTGCGGTACTGATACGCATACGCCAGATTCCTTAATTAACGAATGGACAGTAACGCATCAAACAGAGTTGATGCCGTCTGTAGTACCTGGGCATTGGCCAGGTAATATTGTTGGAAACGCTGCAAGTTACCGTACTCTTCGTCGAGATTGACGCCAGAGATAGACTGCTGTTGGTTACTCAACTGCGTGACCACGTTGTTTTGTGTGGTGCTGGTGACTTTCAGCGTGCTGGTTTTGTTGCCAACATCGCTTACAAGGCTCGCATACGCATCGTTAAACGATTTGTTACCGTTAACGATTTTGCCACTTTGCAAATCCAGCATTGCCTGGGCATTACGGTTGTCGCTTGCACCACCGCTGGTATTGCCGGTGCCACCATTAGGGTCACCCGCCAGGGCCAGCATACTTTCGTCGGTAATCAGCACGCCCATGTTCACAACAGCGTCAGAAACAGGTTTAACTATGAAGCTGTCATTTTCGCTCGGCGCCGTACCGCTAATATCAAGTTTCAGACCATCAAAGCTCATGCTTTTGCCATCAGTGGAGAGCGTGGCTTTGAATTGCTTATTATCCGCCAGGCGCGTGACTTGCCAGTCCTTGCCGTCATAGACCACTTTGTAGTCGCTGGCCTGCACTTCCGAGCTGTTCGTCATGCTTACTTTAAGCGAGGTATCTTTAGCGACATTGTTGGCATTCCCCCAGGCTGTCGGCCCACCGATTGAAAAGAACTTGCCGCCAGCATCACCATTGGCATCAACCCCTTTGCCATGTTGTTGATTTATCGCATCGGCAAATGTCAGAGCCAGTTGCCCCAGGCGGTTGCGAGCGCTATCAAGGTCTTGAGAACGGAAGGTCAACACGCCGCCCAGCGTACCGCTGCTCAATTGGTTTTCCGGGATTTCCTTAGTGCCGGAAACTGGGTCAACATACGCAACAGTAGTGCGTGAAGGGTCAGCACTGGAAGGGACTGCCGCCAGTTTATTGGCTTTATCACCCTGCACCAGGGACAAACCATTCGCGATGGAGACGTTATAAGTACCGCCATCCTGAACACTGACTTCAACACCGACAATCTGGTTTAACTCACTAACCAGTTGGTCGCGCTGATCGAGCAGATCGTTCGGGGCTGCACCTGCGCCCACACCCGTCAGGCGCGAAATCTGGTTGTTCAGATTGGCAATCTGGCTGGCGTAATTATTGATTTGCTCCACGCTGCTCTGGATGCTGGTATTCACCTGCTTATCCTGGTCGCGTAGATACTGATCGGTCACCTTAAACTGGTTAACCAAGCCGTTGGCATTACCGAGCAATGCCTGACGCGCAGCCGGGTCTTCGGAGTTACTAACCAGAGTCTGCAAGCCGCTAAAAAAGCTCTGCATGGTTGTTGCGAGGGTATTTGTAGTGCCAGACAGAATATTGTCAATTTTAGACATTTGCTGGTACTGAGTATTCAGACCACTGCTTTGCGTTTGTGCCGCACGCAGTTGGTTAGTGATGAACGCATCATATTCACGTTGCACACCGCTGACCTGTACGCCATTACCAATCCAGCCACCTGCGCCAAGCGTACTTTGCGACTGCGACAACACGGTAGTCTGGCGGGTATAGCCTGTGACGTTATAGTTAGAAATGTTGTTACTGACAGTATTCAGTGCCGCCTGGGCAGCACCCAGGCCACTCATGGCACTGTTAATCAGGCTACTGGACATGAAATTTCCTTAGCGCGTTAATCACGATTCCTGTTGGTAAGTATCGGCAGCGTCTGGCAACACTTGAGGTGTTAGCTCTAAATAATTCGAGTTGCAGGAAGGTGGCAAGTGAGCAAATCCCCAGGAACTTACATAAAGTAAGTGACTGGGGTTTGTGAGTGCAGCCAACGCACCTGCAGCTCGAAGTATGATGAGCTTCAGAATAAATTGGATAAGTCATTGCTATAAGCTTTTGCGACCTTCTCACCCATCGCCTTCATCTGCTGAATCATGCCCGTCAGCTTACGGGCATAGTTCGGGTCGGTGGCGTAACCGGCATTTTGCAATGCCTGTGCACCCTGTTCTGCGGTATTGGCGTTAGTGACTGCGGCGTATCGCGGGTTGCGCGTCAGCAAACCGACGTAATCAGAAAGAGCTTCGAGGTAAGAGCTATAGACACGGAATTTCGCTTTCACCTTTTTCGCTTCACCATTTTCATACTCGGTAGTGGTGATTTCCGTCGTCGGGCCTTTCCAACTTCCCGACGCCTTCACGCCAAACAAGTTAAAACTCGGCTCACCTTTCTCAGTAAGAATCTGCCGCTGGCCCCACCCTGACTCCAGCGCAGCCTGCGCCAGAATCAAGTGATGCGGAATACCGCTCTGTTCACTGGCAAGCCTTGCTGGTAAAGAAAGCTGCGCCAGGAAGTCTTTGCTGTCACCCGTCAGCGGCTCTTCGTTAGAAGGCGCTTTCGGAATGGCCTGGCGCACCATTTGCGTTAACGCCTGGTTCTGGAAACTGGTCACAGTTTGCAGATCAAACTTCATCGGCACTTTGCCAGCATCTTCCGATGGGTCGGCATTACCGCCCATTTGCTCCACCATCATATCGGCCAGACCAAGCCCTTTGGAGCTTAGCTGCTGCGCAATTTGCTGGTCATAGATGCTGGTGTACATGCGTGTCTGCTCGCTGCTAAACAAGCCATCTTTTGGCAGCGCCTCACGCATGCTTTTCAGCATCATCTGCACGAACATCCCTTCCACCTGGCGAGCAACCGATTTCATGTTGCCCTTTGGGTCTTGCCCGGTTTTCGCTTTTAGCTCGTTAAGAGAGTTAGCATCCCATGCAGCATTCGCCAGTGACTGGGTATCGTTAAGCATCAGATGATTTCCACTTTGGCACGCAGACATCCCGCGGTTTGCATCGATTGCAGAATCGACATCAATTCCATTGGTGAAGCACCCAGCGTATTCAGTGCACGAACCACATTATTCAGATTGGCACTGGCGTTAACCCGTTGCAGCGCACCACCGTTCTGACGCAGATCGATTTGGGTTTGCGGCGTCACCACTGTTTGGCCGCCACCAAATGGCGTATCCGGCTGGCTTACCTGTGCTGAACGGTTAACCGTTACAGACAAGTTGCCCTGCGCCACAGCACAAGTGTCTAGTGTCACTTCCTGGTTCATCACCACCGAGCCGGTACGTGAGTTGATAATCACTTTCGCGTCCTGCGCAGGCATGTTGACTTCAAGGTTCTGAATATCAGCCAACAAACGCACTTGCGAACTGTTACCGCTTGGTACACGAATCTGGATAGTGCGCGCATCTAAAGCTGAAGCACTGCCAAAACCACGTGAGCGGTTGATGGTGTCAGTTATCTGCTGTGCAAGAGTGAAATCATCGTTGTTAAGTTGCAGGCTAATCATATTCCCGGTGCCAAAAGTGCCCGGTAACTCACGTTCGATAACTGCACCGTTTGTGATACGACCGCCGTTAAGCTGGTTAACCTGAACGCTGCTGCCGCCCGCTGAAGCCCCGGCACCGCCTACCAGAATGTTACCCTGCGCGAGCGCATAAACCTGGTTATCAACACCTTTCATCGGCGTCATCAGCAAGGTGCCACCACGCAGGCTTTTGGCGTTACCCATGGATGAAACCACCACATCAATATTCTGCCCGGATCGTGCAAATGCTGGGTATTTTGCCGTCACCATTACCGCTGCGACGTTTTTAAGCTGCATGTTGGTGCCCGCCGGAACGGTGATCCCCAACTGCGAAAGCATGTTGTTAAGTGTCTGGGTAGTGAACGGTGTTTGTGTGGTTTGGTCGCCTGTGCCATCGAGCCCAACCACCAGACCGTAACCAATCAGGGAGTTTTCACGCACGCCCTGAACCGTTGTCAGGTCGCGGATACGGTCGGCTTGCGCAAAGGTTGCCACCAGAATCAGCAATCCGAATAAATATTTGGTCATGAGTTTCCTCGCTTACATCGGCGATAAATTAAGGAAGAAGCGTTGCAACCAACCCATATTCTGCGCTTCGTTGATATAGCCGTTACCGACATATTCGATGCGTGCATCCGCCACTTGCGTAGACGGCACGGTATTGGAGCCGCTAATAGTGCGAGGATTCACCACGCCGGAGAAACGAATAAATTCGGTGCCCTGGTTAATGGCTATCTGTTTTTCACCCACGACGTGCAGGTTGCCGTTTGCCAGTACCTGATCCACCGTCACGGTTAAGGTTCCACTAAAGGTATTACTGGCGTTTGCCCCACCTTTACCGTTGAAACTGTTGCCGCCAGAGGCATCCACTGACGCGCGATCGTTGCCGAATAGCCCCTCGAGATAACGAGGCGTTACGTCAAAGCCAAAGTTTGTTTTGCCATCACGGCTGGCATTAGCCGACGAGCTTTTGCTGGCACTGACATTTTCCTGGAGCTGAATAGTCAAGGTATCGCCGACATTCCTTGGACGGCGGTCTTCGAACAAAGGCTGATACCCATAGTTCACCGGTTGCGCCGTCTGGAAAATTGAACCATTGACGATAGGCGCAGGGCCTGGCACTGGCTGGGCCGTTGTCGCCCCTTCCACCAGCGGTTTTGTTGGTATCAGCGCGCAGCCCGTTGAGGCGAGCACCAGACACATCACGATAGGACGGAGAACCATTGGGTTTTGCATTGCTTTCATCTTCAGGTCATTCAGATAAAGACAGCCGGTGCAAAACTGCACACCGGCAAACGCCTTACAGTTGCGTCAGTTTTTGCAGCATCTGATCGGTGGTAGAAACGGCTTTACTGTTGATTTCGTAAGCGCGCTGAACCTGGATCATATTCACCAGTTCTTCTGCAACGTTCACATTAGAAGTCTCAACGTACCCCTGATACAGCAGACCAGCGCCATTAAGCCCCGGAGTACTTTCATTAGGCGTTCCGGAGGACTGGGTTTCGGCATAGAGGTTTTCACCCAGGCTTTCCAGACCCGTATCATTCATAAAGGTGGTCAAGTTAAGCTGGCCTACCTGCACGGGTTGCGCCTGCCCCTGCTGAGTCACACTCACGATGCCGTCACGTCCAACGGTAATCGTCAGGGCGTTAGCAGGAATGGTGATTGCTGGCTGAACCTGGAAACCACCCGCCGTCACCAGTTGGCCGTTTTGATCAACCTGGAATGAACCATCGCGCGTGTAGGCACTGGTTCCATCCGGCAGTTGTACCTGGAAGAAACCCTGACCTTTGATAGCCACATCTTTACTGTTGTTAGTCTGAGAAAGGTTACCCTGGCTATGCAGACGCTCAGTGGCGACCGGACGCACACCCGTACCAATCTGCAAACCTGACGGCAACGTGGTTTGCTCAGAAGATTGCGCACCAGGCTGGCGAATAGTCTGGTAAAGAAGATCTTCAAACACAGCACGCTGACGCTTAAAACCATTGGTGGAGACGTTTGCCAGGTTGTTGGCAATCACATCCATGTTGGTTTGCTGGGCATCAAGACCGGTTTTGGCGATCCATAAAGAACTGATCATTTTGAATTCCTGTTAGTTTCGCGGCTGATTATCACGTCATCGACAGCAGTTGGTTGGCCCGTTGCTCGTTTTCATCCACGCTCGAAATAATCTTCATCTGCATTTCAAAACGACGGGCGTTGGAAATCATGTCAGCCATGGCTTCAACCGGTTTAACGTTACTGCCTTCCAGTACGCCAGGCATCAAAGAGATGCTGGCATCGGCTTGTAAAGTCGCACCGCGCGTGGCTTGGGCAGCCGGGCTCAAACGGAAAAATCCATCATCACCACGTACAACTTCTGTACCGGTAGCTTTCACCAGTTTCAGGCGGCCAATCGGTGCCACCGTATTAGGCTGGTCACCCGCGTTAAGTGCAGAAATGGTGCCATCAGCCGCGATAGTTAGCTGTGCGCCTTGAGGAACAGCAATCGGGCCACCTTCCCCCATCACCGGTTGCCCGCCGATGGTCAGTTGCCCGGCAGGACTCACCTGCATATTGCCGTTACGGGTATAAGCTTCTGTACCATCAGCACTTTGTACCGCCAGCCAGCCATCTTGTTGCAGGGCAACATCCAGCGGGCGTTGGGTGTAATCAAGCTGACCTTGGGACATATCAGCGCCAGGCGTTGATGCGGTCACCAGCGTACGCGTTGGCAAAGAAAGCCCTTCCACCGGAACTGCGCGCAAAGCCGTTAGCTGTGCACGAAAGCCGGGAGTTGAAGCATTCGCCAGGTTGCTGGCCGTCACCGCTTGTTGATTCAGCGTCTGACTGGCCGCGCCCATGGCGGTATAAATTGCGTGATCCATTAAGCTTTCCCGTCAGTGCTTAGCGCAGGTTAACCAGGGTGTTAAGTATCTGGTCCTGGGTTTTGATGGTCTGCGCGTTAGACTGGTAGTTGCGCTGTGCGACAATCATATTGACCAGTTCTTTACTCAGATCGACGTTTGAGGCTTCCAGCGCACCGTTAGTCAGCGTACCGAAGTTACCTGAACCTGCCGTACCCAACAGCGCAACACCTGAAGCATTGGTCGCCGCCCAGACGTTGTTACCCTCAGAGGACAAGCCTTCCGGGTTGGCAAAGTTGGACAACACAATCTGCCCGAGCAATTGGTTTTGTTCGTTGGAGTAGTTACCGACTACGGTGCCATCTTCATTGATCTGATAGCTCACCAAATCGCCTGGCTTATAGCCATTCTGGTTCGCGGCAACGATGTTGTTGGAGCCGGTGTTTTGCTGCATGGAGTTGAGGAAGCTGAGATTGAATGTCGCAGGCGTTGCACCATTAATAGCCTCAGTCTTAAAATCGCTAGCGGTACCTTTGGTTAAGACACCACTACTACTGAACTCCAGAGATGTCCCTTTTTGAATCGGGCTCCCCGCAACGCTGCTGTCCTGGGTATAAACATCCCAGGTATTTGCCGTAGAAGACTTCACAAAGAAGACGTTCATATCATGGGAGTTACCCTGGCTGTCATAGACAGTGATTGAGCCTTTTTTGTTGTAACTCTCTGAATCTGCTGGATCAAACTTCGCGTTGGCGGGCACCTTATCAGTAGAGTTCAGGTTAATCTGCATTGAGGCCGTGGTAGTGATTTTCGCCGCCATCAAAGTATTCGGAATTGAAAGCCCTACCGGGTTTGCCCCTTCCTGAATCGTTGGCGGTGTGCCGGTTGCCGGATAACCCGTCAGTTGCATACCCTGCATGTTCACCAGGTTGCGGTTTTGATCCAGTTTGAACTGACCGTTGCGGCTGTAATAGACCGAACCGTTAGTGTCCACCATACGGAAGAAACCATTCTGGCTAATCGCCACATCCAGGCCACGCCCGGTGTTGGTCGTAGTACCGTCGCCAAAGTCCTGCGTGATGCCTGCGACTTTAACGCCCAGACCCACTTTAGAACCTGCAAACATGTCAGCGAAAGATACGCTGCCGGACTTAAAGCCATAGGTGGCGGAGTTGGCAATGTTGTTACCAATTACGTCCAGGTTGGTGGCGGCGGCATTCAGGCCGCTGACCGCTTGAGAAAAGGCCATGTCTTACTCCTGCAAAGGGTTATAGGCTTAAATAATCTGCCTGATGTCGTCGAGAGTGGAGGTGCCGTAAGTACCGAGGTCGAGCAAGGTCTTGCCATTACTGAGTGTCACACCGTTGACCATCGCAAAATTGAGCGGCTGAGCAACCAGCTGTGTCCCACCATTGGTGGCATTGATAGCGACGTTATAAGCACCGTCTGGCGCCGTCGAACCGTCCGTCATCGTCCCATCCCAGGTAAAGGTATGAACGCCTGCGCTTAGGCCACCAATATCGAGCGTGCGTACCACTTTGCCGGTGTTATCGGTGATCGTTGCGGTAACTTTATCGGCGGCTTGTTGCAGCTCCACACCAAACGGCGTGGTCGCCTCTTTGCCTGCCAGAATTTTAGAACCAGGGATCATCACGCCATGACCAATCAGGGCGCTTGCCTGAACCGACTGGTTATTGTTTAACTGGCCTGACACTGAACCGAGCGTGGTGTTGAGTTTTTCAATACCGCTCACGGTACTGATTTGCGCAAGCTGCGTAGTCAGTTCGTTATTTTGCAGAGGGTTGGTCGGGTCCTGGTTTTTGAGCTGCGCAACCAGCAGGGTCAGGAAACTACTTTGAAGATCGGCAGCATTGTTCCCGGTAATGCTGCTATTACCCGATAAAGTATTAACACCACTGGTCGTGGTGTCGTTCATATTAACGGCTATGCCCATCAGTCACTCCTTTACTGACCAAGAGTCAGGGTTTTCAACATCATGCTTTTCACAGTGTTGAGTACTTCCACATTTGCCTGGTAGCTACGGGAGGCAGACATGCTGTTGACCATCTCACCTACCACATCAACGTTTGGCATCCGCACGTAACCTTTAGCGTCAGCGAGCGGATTACCGGGCTGAAATACCAGCTTGTCCGGTGCCTGGCTCTCTTCAACACCCGTCACTTTCACACCACCGGTTTCAGCACCCGGTGCTGCATCCACCTGGAAAATAACTTGCCTGGCACGGTACGGTTGACCATCTGGGCCAGTAACGCTGTCGGCGTTAGCCAGGTTACTCGCCGCCACGTTCATACGCTTGGATTGCGCGGCCATCGCTGAACCGGCAATATCAAAAATATTCAGTAAAGCCATCTATTAGCCACCCTGTTGCAGCACAGACATCATGCCCTTGATTTGGCCGCCGAGAACCGTCAGGTCTGACTGGTATTTCAGGCTGTTATCGGCAAATTGTGTACGTTCGCGATCCATGTCGACGGTGTTACCATCCATTGATGGCTGGTCAGGAATGCGGTAGAGGAGATCAAGCTGTGGGACAGTTTGAGTTTGTGCCGGAATATGGCGCGAAGAGGTAAGAGCAAGCGAGACACCGCTGCCTTCAACACGTCCTCTGTCCATCACTTTTTTCATTTCACTGGCAAAATCTATATCGCGAGCCTGATAACCTGGGGTATCGGCATTAGCGATATTCCCTGCCAGAATTTCCTGACGCTGGGCGCGCAAATTTATCGCTTCTTGCTGAAATCGCAGCGCGGCATCCAGTTTGTCTAGCATGTTCCCTCCGCATAATTAGGATTTGTCCGACAGCTTAAAGCCCCTTACGCGTGCGTTATCGTTGGAATAGACACAAAATGCGTCGCTATTTGTCGCCTTGATCAATTCCGTGTGCGGTTAAAATCACTGCAACCTGAACAAGGAGAGACGTTATGAACGGTCTGAAAACCTGGAGCACGATTGCGCTTTTACTGGCATGCCAACCGGCATTTGCCAGTATTCTGGATGCACCTTTGAACCAGTTTTTTCAGCAACGTCTGGCGGGCATCAGCGATGAAGTATCGGTAAAAGTGAAAACACCCGATGCACAATTACCCTCCTGCCCGCTTCCGGATTTTTCAATGCCGGGTAATGGTCGCCTTTGGGGAACCGTGAGCGTGTTAGCACGATGTGGTGATACCAAACGATTTATTCAGGCAGATGTGCAGGCTATTGGAAATTACGTCGTTGCAGCCCAGGCGCTACCACGTGGCAGTGTCATTAATGAAAGTCAGGTACAACTTAAACGCGGGAGATTGGATCAACTCCCTCCGCGTGCCATGTTGGATATCCGCCAGGCAAATGATGCTGTAACTCTGCGCGACATCGCACCAAATCAGCCAATTATGCTGTCGATGGTGCGTCAATCATGGCGAGTCAAAGCCGGGCAACGAGTCCAGGTGGTGGCTGCAGGTGAAGGTTTTAGTGTGAATAGCGAAGGTAAAGCACTGAACAATGCCGCTGTCGCACAGAATGCGCGGGTACGAATGGATTCTGGTCAGATTGTGAGCGGAACAGTCGACGTTGATGGGAATATTCTGATTAACTTGTAATATTCAACGGGTGATTAAGAAGGGTATAAAGGTTCTGCGGCGACTGCCGATAGTGTGTTAACAGATGATAGATATTGGCAGGCTCAAATGCTGCGAGCCACCTCGATGAGGATAGAATAATGAGCATTGATCGCACTTCTCCTTTAAAGCCGGTAAGTACCGTACAACCACGTGAAACAACAGAAGCTCCGATTCAAAAGAGCCGTCTGGAAAAAAGTACCACGCCAAACAGCACCAATGTGACACTCAGTGACGCGCAGGCTAAGTTAATTCAGCCAGGCAGCGGTGATATTAATATGGAACGCGTTGAAGCACTCAAAACGGCGATCCGCAACGGTGAGCTTAAAATGGATACCGGCAAAATCGCCGATGCATTAATCCAGGAAGCTCTCAGCGATACCCAAAATAATTTAAGTGGCGGGAAGGCGACCAGGCCGTAAGTCCCCAGGAGCATAGATAACTATGTGACTGGGGCGCACGGGTGCAGTCAACGCACCAGCAGCTTGAAGTATGACGGGTATATATCGAGTAAATAATTGCATGAATCGTCTGTTAGAAGTGATGGATCAAATGACTGCGGTGCTCAACTCTCTTAAAGAGGTGATGGACGCCGAGCAGCAACAACTATCCGCAGGCCATGTGAATGGCAGTGCATTGCAGCGCATTACCGAAGATAAAAGCTCGCTACTTGCGACGCTGGATTATCTCGAACAGCTTCGCCGTGACGCACAGAAAGCCGAAAACACCAGCAGCACGGATATTAGCCAGCGTTGGCAGACGATTACGCAGAAAACGCAGCACTTACGTGATATCAACCAGCATAACGGTTGGCTATTAGAGGATCAGTTAGCGCGTAATGAACAAGCGCTGGCGGTACTCAAACCGCATCAGGAACCTAATCTTTATGGGGCTGATGGGCAGGCGACCACTGTCAGTCGTGGTGGGAAGAAAATAACGATTTAGTGCCAGAAAGAATAAGGGCGGTTTCAAAGCACCGCCCAAGTAACGCGTTAAAGACCCTTCAGAATCTTCATTGTCGCTTCTACATCAATTTCATCTTCAGAGAAGATCAACGTTGTGCCCTGGAAAGTGGTCACTGCCAGCTTTTTCAAGGTACGCATCTCACCCTGTTTCGGGTCAGCCTTCGGACGAATGCTATTCATCAATACGCCCACAGACAGCACCGCATTCTCTTTATCAATCTTGGTTTCGGCAGGCACTTCTTCGCTGTAAACCAGGAAGGATTTAATCGACGTGATTTTGATGCGCTCGCCTGCGATATAAATGTACTTGCTATCAGGTTCAACCTTCACAGCAAACGCCGACAGGCCTTTATTGTTGGTCGTTGGCTCGAAAGTGACTGATGCGTCTTTCTTAATCAGTTCAGGGTTGGCGACCTTAATCACATGAAAATAACGATTGTCACCGTTTTCATCTTTGATAAAACCGAAACCTTTATCTTCAAACCAGGTTGTGATTGTCCCGTGCATCGCTATTACCGCCTAATTAATCGTTCAATAAGTCAAATTTTGCAGCGCGCAGTTTAATGCAGAATGCGCGTGCCGACTATGCCTTTGGCACGTGTCGGCACGATAAATTGCCATCACGTTACATTGTGCGTCGGGCAAAATCCTTCACTCTGAATCCCAGCACCGTAAGCGTTGCGAAATAAGCCGCGATACCAGCCACGACAACGGCCATTAAGCGCAGTAAACGGTACGGCATGGTGCCCAGATCCCAGGCAGGCATAATGTGCATCACGCCAAGCAGAACCGCCGCCATCACAATGACACCAGCAAACAGACGCCAGAGGAATGCGCTCCAGCCCGGCTGAGGTTGGAAAATATCCTGTTTACGCAGTTGCCAGTATAGCAGGCTGGCATTCAGGCAAGCCCCCAAACCAATCGACAACGACAACCCTGCATGCTTGAGCGGGCCAATAAACGCAAGATTCATTACCTGGGTCAAAATCAGCGTCACGATAGCGATTTTAACCGGGGTTTTGATGTCCTGGCGCGAATAGAAACCAGGCGCCAACACCTTCACTACGATCAACCCCATCAAGCCGACAGAATAAGCCACCAGCGCACGTTGCGTCATAGAGGCATCAAAAGCGGTGAACTTGCCGTACTGGAACAGTGAAACGGTGAGCGGCTTAGCCAGAATCCCCAATGCAACCGCACTTGGCAGCGCCAGCAGGAAACACAGACGTAAACCCCAGTCCATCAGGCGTGAATATTCATCGTGATTACCGCTGGCAAAACTTTTCGCCAGTGAAGGCAGCAAAATGGTACCCAGTGCCACACCAAGCACACCAGATGGGAATTCCATCAGACGGTCAGCGTAGTACATCCAGGACACAGAGCCGGATGCGAGGAATGAGGCGAAAATGGTGTTGATGATTAATGAGATCTGGCTGACGGAGACGCCAAGAATCGCAGGTCCCATCTGCTTAATCACCCGCATTGCACCTGCATCTTTCAAGTTCACACGCGGTAAAACCAGCATGCCAATCTTTTTCAGATGCGGTAACTGATACGCCAGTTGCAACACGCCGCCAACGGTAACCGCCCACGCCAACGCCAGAATCGGCGGGTTAAAGTGGGGTGCGGCAAAGAGTGCAAAGCCAATCATGCTGAGGTTTAAGAAGGTTGGCGCGAACGCGGGGACCGAGAAGCGGTTCCAGGTATTCAGTATCGCCCCACACAGCGAGGCCAGAGAGATCAGGAAAATATACGGGAAAGTAATTCGTAGCAGGCTGGAGGTGAGCGCGAATTTATCGGCAGTATCCGCAAAGCCAGGTGCTGTGACCAGAATAACCCACGGTGCTGCAATCATCCCGATAACAGTAACAACCGCCAGTGCCAGCGTCAGCAGTCCGGAAACATAAGAGACAAACACGCGTGTTGCGTCTTCACCTTGCTTACTTTTGTATTCAGCAAGAATCGGGACGAACGCCTGCGAAAATGCACCTTCGGCGAAAATACGGCGCAAAAGGTTCGGTAATTTGAATGCCACAAAAAAGGCATCCGTCGCCATCCCTGCCCCAAAAACCCTTGCCACAATGGCGTCACGTGCAAATCCGAGCACGCGAGAAAACATCGTCATCGAGCTGACTGCTGCCAGCGATTTTAATAGATTCATTTATTATATGGTTCCACAAACATCAACGCCTGCAAGGCAGGCGTTGTTAAGGGCATTTCGATCAGGCGCTTAGTCTACCGATACCCAGCCGAAATACTACTATCAGATGTTACCGCATTATTCGCTCATGGCATCGCGCCACAGTTTCTCGACCACGCGCTGGGCCATCAATGCCTGCTCACCTGAGGTTTCAGGAACTGTCTGATTTGCCACACAATCAAGGAAATGACGCGCACATCCAGCGAAACCGCGTTGCTCGAGTGTGGTTTGCCAGCCTGGAATTGGACGATTCACCACACCATTTCCGCACTCTTCACGCCATTCACGCATATCTGTAACATCGTACAAACCACCCTCTGTGACCGCCTGAACCCACTCACGTTGGCTACCCGCCCGGCGATGCATACTGGTGGTGATTTGTAGGTTGCCCCGGGCAAAGTGATGCTCAGCAAAAAGCATCTGCCCCTGGTCGTTGGTCAACAGGGTTCCACTTTGCAATTGTGCTTCACCGCCAGACAGCCACAGTGCGGTATCAACCACATGCAGATAATCATCAAGCAAGGTAAAACGCAGATCGTTGGGCCCAACGCTGTCTGCTCGATGTTTATCCATGCGTACTGATGAACCATTCGCCAGTGTCGCTTTGAGATCTTGGTACAACGGTGAAAAACGGCGGTTAAAACCAACCATTAGCGTACGCTTTTGACGCTGTGCCATTTCCACTAAACGTTCAGCATCGGCAAGGTTTTCAGCAAGCGGCTTATCCACACAAACATGGACACCTGCCTGCAATAACTCGCTCACTACCGCGTAATGGCTGCTGGTCGCACTGTGAACGAACACGGCATCACACTGTGCCGCAAGTTCAGCAATAGAAGGAATATAGGGAATACGCCAGGTGTCACAGACTTTCTGCGCTTTCGCCTGTGTTGGGGAAAATGCCCCCTGAAGCGTCCAGTCGCTGGAGGCCCCCAGAACTGGTAACCATGCTTTTTGTGCAATGCCACCTAAACCGACAACGCCTACGCGAAGTTTAGTCATCAATTAATCTCCGAGATGAGCGAGCAATGAATCCAGGCGTTGCTTAAGATCGGCAACTTCATTTTCGAGCTGTTCGACACGCGCCGTTAAATCACCAGCAGGTGTAACGCTGCTTTCTTGCGCTGTTACCTGGGACGCATCAACCTCACCGCTGAAAAGATGCATATAGCGGCTTTCGCGTTTGCCTGGTTCGCGCGGTAAACGCACCACAAAAGGGCCGTCTTCGCGATTCGCGAGATGTTCAAGGGTCGCTTCTACCTGCGCCATATCGCTGAATTCAAACATTCTTCCGGAGCGGGTGCGCAATTCGCCTGGCGTTTGGGCGCCACGTAGCAGTAAGGCAGTGACCACCGCAACTTCTGCCGCAGAAAGTTTAAGGTCACCAAACTCTGAATTACAGAAACGTTGCTCATATTTCGTTACGCGATTGCCAAACCCGCTGACGGTGCGCAAAAAGTGGCGTTTGACCAGAATATCCAACGTTTCCTGAACATCATGCTCTTTCAGATCCATCACCGGCTCGCGGTTGGTCTTCTGGTTACATGCCGTCACCACACCGTTGACCGACATCGGATACTGTTCGGGAGTGGTCACCTGCTTTTCCATCAAGCTACCCACAACTCGCGCTTCAACCGCAGTTAACTGATATTTCATTTCTTGTCCTTAACGGCCAGGGGTCCATTCTTTGGTGGTTAGCGCGGTCAAAACATGATCCCGCCACACGCCATCAATCAGTAAATACTCTTTGGCATAGCCTTCTTTTTCAAAACCAAGGCGAGCGAGCAGATCGCCGCTGCGCTGGTTATGCGGCATGTAGTTCGCCATGATGCGATGGATATGCTGGCTACGCTGCATATAGCGAATAGCCGTGGTCAGTGCTTCAAACATCATTCCCTGCCCTTGCCATTTCTCACCAAGTGAGTAGCCGAGATAGCAGGCATGAAATGAGCCCCGTACTACGTTGGAGAAGTTGGCAACGCCAAGGATCTCTTTCTCTTCTGGATCGAGCAGCGCAAAGTAATAAGCGCTACCGGTTTTATGCATTTCGCTAATCATGCCAAGCCGCGCTTGCCAGCCGGAAGGATAGCAATGGCTGTCATCACGAATGGGTTCCCAGGGTTTCAGGAACTGACGGTTTTCGGCGTAATAATCTGCCAGACGCCAGGCATCTCGCTCGTACACCAGACGCACCACCATGCGGTCCGTTGTTAAGCGTACTTTCGGCACGTTACTGCGGTAGCCAAACATGTTCACCCTACTCCTCACATCCCACGTATTTTTGAGCCAACGTAATTACTATACCTGCCCCTTGCGATGGAAGGAAAACAACAACATGCAGATTTCTCATCCGGTCATACTTTTTTCGATTAACGAGTTAAATCAAAGCGCCGGATTGATAAAAAAATATTGTCGCCGTACGCCCTGTCAAAAACTCTGAGAGCAGTGGAGAATAGAGGTTTGTCACACTTTTAAGTTCCCTGGAGGGGAGATGTCACGGGTAGCGCAGGCCAGGAGCCTGGGTAAATACTTCTTATTGCTCGATAACATGTTAGTTGTATTAGGCTTCTTCGTGGTTTTCCCTCTTATTTCCATTCGCTTTGTCGACCAAATGGGTTGGGCGGCGTTAATGGTCGGCATTGCGCTGGGCCTGCGTCAGCTTACTCAGCAAGGGCTGGGTATTTTCGGTGGCGCCATCGCCGACCGGCTAGGTGCCAAACCGATGATTGTCACCGGAATGCTGCTGCGAGCCGTTGGTTTTGCGCTGATGGGTATAGCTCATGAACCCTGGGTTTTGTGGCTGTCGTGTTTTATTTCCGCTATCGGCGGCACACTATTCGACCCACCGCGCGCAGCCCTTGTCGTCAAACTGGTGCGTCCACATCAACGCGGTCGTTTCTTCTCGATATTAATGATGCAAGACAGCGCTGGAGCAGTCATTGGGGCGCTGCTCGGCAGTTGGCTGCTGCAATACGATTTTCGTCTGGTGTGCGGTGCGGGCGCGGTGATGTTTGTGATTTGTGCGATGGTCAACGCCTGGCTGCTGCCAGCTTATAAACTCTCTACCATTCGCACGCCAATGCTTGAAGGCATGGGGCGCGTGCTGCGCGACAAACGTTTCATCACTTATGTGTTAACGCTGGCCGGATATTACATGCTGGCGGTGCAGGTGATGTTAATGCTGCCGATTATGGTGAACGAAATTGCCGGTACGCCTGCCGCCGTGAAGTGGATGTATGCCATTGAAGCGGCACTATCCTTAACGCTGCTCTACCCGATCGCGCGCTGGAGCGAAAAACGCTTCCGTCTCGAGCAGCGCCTGATGGCGGGTTTATTCCTGATGTCACTCGCCATGTTACCGATGGGATTGGCTAACAACCTCCAACAACTGTTCACTCTAATTTGCGTGTTTTATGTTGGTTCAATCATTGCAGAACCTGCCCGTGAAACGCTGGGCGCATCACTTGCTGACTCCCGCGCTCGCGGCAGTTACATGGGCTTTAGCCGACTGGGTCTGGCGATTGGCGGCGCATTTGGTTACGCCGGTGGCGGTTGGTTATTTGATGCCGGGAAAAGCATCAACCAGCCGGAACTTCCGTGGCTGATGTTAGGGATTATAGGTTTCATCACGCTTATCGCATTATGGTGGCAATTTAGCCCGAAACCGATAGACCCCTCTATGCTTGAGCCCGGCAGCTAGTTTGCAGCCCCTGGTATTCTCCTCCATACTCAAAAATTGACGGATTTTTCCTGACGATTGATATGGAGGAGTAACGTGAAGCTTTATATTTACGATCACTGCCCTTTCTGCCTTAAAGCACGCATGATTTTTGGCTTAAAGAATATCCCCGTTGAGCTGGTCGTCTTGCTAAACGACGATGAAGCAACCCCGACGAAAATGATTGGCAAGAAAATGGCGCCAATCCTGCAAAAAGATGACAGTCGCTACCTGCCTGAAAGCATGGATATCGTGCACTACATCGACAAACTTGATGGTGAACCACTTTTGATCGGCGCTACTAATTCGGCCATCAGTGACTGGTTGCGTCACGTCAATAGCTATGTCCAACACCTGTTATTGCCGCGTATTGCGAAAGCGCCTTTTGATGAGTTTGCCACGCCTGCTGCCCGTGCTTACTTCACACAGAAAAAAGAGGCAATGATCGGTTCTTTTGCCGATCATCTGACGCATTCACCGGGTCTGACCAAAAAAATCAGCGACGACTTACGCAAGCTCGATAAACTTATCGTACAGCCCAATGCCGTCAACGGTGAGTTGTCCGATGACGATATCCACCTCTTCCCGCTGCTGCGTAACCTGACGCTGGTTGCCGGAATTGAGTGGCCGAGTCGTGTTGCGGCATACCGCGATAATATGGCCAAACAGACTCAAATTAACCTGCTGTCATCCCACGCTATTTAAAGATTGTTAATGGTTCTAAGGCGGGTAAGTTAACCCGCCTTTATCTCATGATTAAGAAACTCATTGTGTCTAATAAAAAATTAAGCCTTTTCCTGTAGCACGCCCGGCACTGGTACATCATGATGCTTTATGTCAGGATCTGTGACCGATGCAGCATGTTAAGGATATCCATGAAAAAAATAGTATTAGCCGCAGCCTTGATGCTCAGCGGATTAGTGGTGGGTTGTAACCAGCTAACGCAATACACCGTCAGCGAACAGGAAATCAACCAGGCGCTGCATAAACGGAATAATTTCTCTAAAGACATTGGCCTGCCAGGCGTTGCCGATGCCCACATTGTCTTAACTAATTTAGCCAGTGCGATTGGCCGAGAAGAACCAAACAAAATCACCCTGACTGGTGATGCCAAACTGGATATGACATCTTTGTTCGGCAATCAAAAAGCTAATATCAAACTTAAACTCAAAGCCCTGCCAACCTTTAATAAAGAGCAAGGTGCTATCTATTTGCAAGAAATGGAAGTGGTAGAGGCAACCGTCGAGCCTGAGAAAATGCAGACGATTGTCCAGACACTGATTCCCTATCTCAATCAGTCGCTACGCAATTACTTCAACCAACAGCCAGCTTACGTGTTGAGTGAAGATAACAGTGCAGGCGAAAAACTGGCGAAGAAATATGCCAAAGGGATTGAGGTCAAGCCAGGCGAAATCATTATCCCGTTCACCGAGTAAGCCCTCAAACACAGGGGAGGCACATCCTCCCCAAGAAAATCTCAACGAAAATGGTGCAAAGCTAAACGTTTGCGCTTATCCTTTGTGCCCGGCATAAATCATCGTTATTTCCTTCCTACGCCGGAGCACTTTCATGACCGTATTACCTCAGGTATTAAAAATTCGCCGCCCAGACGACTGGCATGTTCACCTTCGTGATGGTGATATGCTAAAAACGGTTGTGCCTTATACCAGCGAAATTTATGGTCGCGCGATTGTGATGCCAAACCTGGCGCCGCCAGTGACAACGGTTGAAGCTGCCATTGCTTATCGCCAGCGTATTCTCGACGCCGTACCGCAAGGGCATAGTTTTGAGCCTTTAATGACCTGCTACCTGACTGACTCTCTGGACCCGAACGAAGTTGAACGTGGGTTTAACGAAGGTGTGTTTACTGCGGCAAAACTGTACCCGGCAAATGCGACAACTAACTCAAGCCATGGTGTCACCAGCACTGCTGCGATTTTGCCAGTACTTGAGCGCATGCAGAAAATCGGTATGCCGCTGCTGATTCACGGTGAAGTAACTCACGCTGACATTGATATTTTTGACCGTGAAGCACGCTTTATCGAAACTGTGATGGAACCGCTGCGTAAGCAACTGCCGGAACTAAAAGTGGTATTTGAACATATCACCACCAAAGACGCCGCACAGTATGTGAAGGAAGGCAATTCCCTGTTAGGTGCAACTATTACCCCGCAACACCTGATGTTTAACCGCAACCACATGCTGGTTGGCGGCGTGCGCCCTCATCTGTATTGCCTGCCTATTTTAAAACGCAGCGTGCATCAGGAAGCGTTACGCGCGCTGGTAGCAAGCGGATGCGACCGTGTGTTCCTGGGGACTGACTCCGCACCACACGCACGTCATCGTAAAGAAGCAAGTTGTGGTTGTGCTGGCTGCTTTAACGCCCCTTCTGCTTTGGGTGCTTACGCGACGGTATTTGAAGAGATTAATGCAATGCAGCACTTCGAAGCGTTCACATCCCTCAATGGCCCGCGTTTCTATGGTTTACCTGTTAACGAAGAGACTATCGAACTGGTTCGCACGCCGGTTGAAATGCCAGAAACCATCGAAACATCCGATGACAGCATCGTGCCATTCCTGGCCGGTGAGAAAGTAGCCTGGTCAGTTAAAGCATAATTTTTACCGCCCCCTGTTGCATCACTGGCAATATGACTGTATAAATATCCAGTATATTATATAGGGGGCTGTTATGCGTATTGAAGTCACTATTGCCAAAACTACATCTCTGCCACCAGGCGCTATTGATGCGCTTGCCAATGAACTTTCACGCCGTATTACTCAACACTATCCTGAAAACGTTAACCACGTTCAGGTACGTTATGCAGCTGCAAATAACCTGTCGGTTTTAGGGGCTACCAAAGAAGACCGCGATCGCATTAGCGAAATATTGCAAGAGACCTGGGAAAGCGCTGACGACTGGTTTGCTGCGGATTAAAAAACATAATGGGAATAGGCTGGCTTTAGATCAATTCGCCGTTCATTTCAGGTAAAAATTCCCTCGTTGTTATCTTTATACCGGGTGTCGCCATCCGGTTTTTTTAATTGTATGAAATTTACTCATTTAAATAATTTCCCTTCTTATACGTTACCCAGAATCATCTGATTCAATAAAGAATATCATGCCGGTTTATTGTGCAATTAAGCGCTTTATTGTAAAAAAAGTGTTGCAGGGTATTTATTTCTCCGTCGAATTAGCTTAATCATTGATATACTTAACTGGCTTCACATTAAACAAGCATTAAACCTCACGAACCGTTGTCTCAAACACACGTATAAAAGGGGTTATGATGGAAAAAAATAGTGATGTTATCCAGACCCATCCCCTTATCGGATGGGACATCAGCACCGTTGATAGCTACGATGCGCTGATGCTTCGCCTGCACTACCTGACCTCGAATACGCAAAAGCACGACGAAACTGAAATCGGTCAAACTTTATGGCTGACCACGGATGTTGCCCGGCAATTTATTTCTATTTTAGAAGCCGGGATTGCTAAGATTGAATCTAGTGATTACCAGGTAAACGATTATCGTAAGCATTGATTGTCGATGCTGCTCAAATAACGCAAGGCACCGTAGAGGTGCCTTTTTTATTATTCAGGTTTCGCTCAATTGCCAGTCGGTCGAGAATTAATTAACCTGCTATATACTTTTTGCCAGAGAGAAGAGAAAAGCATCATGCATTATGACCTTATCATCGTCGGTAGTGGTTCCGTTGGCGCAGCCGCCGGATGCTATGCCACTCACTCCGGCTTAAACGTGCTTATGATCGACAGCAACCACCCTCCCCACCAGCAAGGTAGCCATCATGGTGATACTCGCCTGATGCGCCACGCTTATGGCGAAGGGGAAAAATATGTCCCGCTGGTGTTACGCGCTCAGACTTTATGGGATGCGTTGCAGGAAATCAGCGGTGAGAAAGTCTTTCATCGCACTGGTGTGATTAACCTCGGCCCTGAGGATTCAGCATTTATATCAACGGTGCAAAGCAGTGCGCAAACCTGGTCACTACCGCTTGAAACGCTGACGGCTGAACAAGTGATGACACGCTGGCCGCAAATTACCGTTCCTGAAAACTATCTTGGCTTGTTTGAGCCAGATTCTGGTGTGCTGCGCAGCGAGTTGGCGGTGGAAACTTATATCCGTCTGGCAAACCAGGGTGGTTGCGCGCAGCTGTTTAATTGCCCGGTGACGGACATTCGCCATACCTCAGACGGTGTGGTAGTCGATACCCCAGAAGGCGAATTTACCGCCGATAAACTTTTGGTGAGCGCAGGAACCTGGGTCTCTAAATTATTACCCGAACTGCCCGTAACGCCATGGCGCAAAATCTTTAGCTGGCATCAGGCCGACGGGCGCTATAGCGAAAAAAATAACTTCCCAGCGTTTACCGCTCAATTGCCTGACGGGAGCCAGTACTACGGGTTCCCGGCTGGTGAAGATAACGAGCTGAAACTGGGCAAGCATGATGGCGGGCAGATGATAAGCGAGCCGCAACAGCGTAAACCGTTTGGCGCTATCGCCACCGACGGCAGCGAAGTGTTCAGCTTCTTGCGCCAGATAATGCCAGGTGTGGGGGTTTGTATGCATGGCGCGGCCTGCACTTACGATATGTCACCGGATGAAGATTTTATTATTGATACCCTGCCCGGTCATGACAACACGATGGTGATCACCGGCCTGAGCGGGCATGGTTTTAAATTCGCTTCGGTGCTGGGGGAAATTGCCTGTCAATTTGCACTGGGCAAAGAGTCGAGTTTCGATCTGACGCCGTTTTCGCTTTCACGATTTAGCTAGTATTGAATAATGTCGGATGACGCTTACGCTTATCCGACCTACTTAAGCGCAAGCGACATCCATTTTTTCACTCTGGGTCAGGAATGCCCAACGTGGTGTTCAACACGCCACGCGATTTATTGAAAATCTTATTGCCGTTTTCACGGCCAGCGCGGCGGCGGCGCTGTTCTTCAGGTGAGAGTGCCAGTTCTTCGCGGCAAATGTCGCTACAGCATCCGGCATATTTCTCAGCGCAGCTTGGGCACTGAATAAACAGCAAATGGCAGCCGTCATTTTTGCAGTTGGTGTGGCTGTCGCAGGAAGCGCCACACTGGTGGCAATGCGCAATCACATCATCCGAAATGCGCTCGCCCATACGCTCGTCAAAGACAAAGTTTTTGCCGACAAAGCGCACTGGGATCCCTTGCTCACGAGCACGACGGGCGTATTCAATAATCCCGCCTTCGATGTGGTAGACGTTCTTGAATCCGTTATGCATCATCCAGGCGCTGGCCTTTTCACAGCGGATCCCACCGGTGCAATACATGACGATTTTTTTGTCTTTGTCGTCCTGCAACATATCTACCGCTTTCGGCAACTGCTCACGAAACGTGTCTGCGGGGATTTCCATAGCGTCCTGGAAATGGCCCACTTCATATTCGTAATGGTTCCGCATGTCGATAAACACGGCATCCGGGTCGTCGAGCATCGCGTTAACGTCTGCGGCTTTCAGATAAGCACCGACATTGCTGGCATCAAACGACGGGTCATCAATCCCATCGGCAACAATACGGTCACGCACTTTCATGCGCAGCACCCAGAACGACTTTCCGTCGTCTTCAAGCGCGATATTCAGACGCACGCCATTGAGCGCGGCATGGAAACCGTAGAGTGTTTCGCGGAAGGCATCGACACGGCTTTGAGGAACGCTAATTTGCGCGTTGATCCCTTCATGGGCGAGATACACGCGACCAAAAACATTCAGCGCGGTAAAAGCCTGATAAAGCGCATCGCGCGTGGTTTGAGGTTCTTCAATATGGAAATATTTATAGAATGAGATTGTGGTGCGTGGCTCGGTTTCAGCCAACATACGCACGCGCAATTCATCATTCGATATGCGGTTGTGTAACACTGGCATGGTGTTCGCTCGGCTATCGTTGATAAGAAAAAACTGGGCAGCATCATAAAGCAATTATCGTTAATTTACATCCACGTATTTTGCGCTACATTTCAATTATTACTTCGCATTTAATTCAACAATTGCTGAAATATCAAACACTCTGCTGCCGTTAATTTTGGATGTTCCATGATTAATGTCACAATAGACCGACTCAAGAAGATCCGGCATTTGCCGTCACAATAGGTTTTACATGACGAACTTACCGCAATTCTCGCGCGCTTTGCTTCACCCCCGCTATTGGGGAATCTGGTTTGGTATTGGCCTGCTGTATCTCATTACCCTGCTCCCCTACCCCGTGATTTATCGAATTGGCTGCGGCCTCGGCCATTTAGCTATGCGGTTTATGAAACGCCGCGTCAGAATTACCCGCCGGAATATTGAACTCGCTTTCCCACACGTCACGCCCGAAAAGCGTGAATATTATCTGAAGAAAAATTTCGAGTCCGTGGGGATGGGGCTGATGGAAACCGGCATCGCCTGGTTCTGGCCAACATGGCGTATCCGGCGCTGGTGCGACGTTAGCGGCGTCGACCAGATTCATGCGGTACAAGAAGCCAAACGCGGCGTACTCCTGATTGGTATTCACTTCCTGACGCTTGAATTAGGTGCACGCATGTTCGGCATGAACACACCCGGCATTGGCGTTTACCGTCCGAATGACAATCCCCTGTTAGACTGGCTGCAAACCTGGGGTCGAATGCGCTCCAACAAAAGCATGATCGATCGTAAAGATCTCAAAGGGATGATCCGCGCGCTCAAACAGGGCGAGATCATCTGGTACGCGCCTGACCATGACTACGGCCCGCGCGGCAGCGTCTTTGTACCATTTTTTGGCGTTGATCAGGCGGCTACAACCACCGGCACCTATACGCTGGCACGCATGTCAGGTGCGGCGATTGTCCCGATGGTGCCACGCCGCAAACCTGACGGAAAAGGCTATGAGTTGATTATTCTACCTGCAGAGTTTTCACCACCATTAGAAACCCCGGAAGGCACAGCGCTGTGGATGAACAAAATCATCGAAGAATGCATCATGATGGCGCCTGAGCAATACATGTGGCTGCATCGCCGTTTTAAGACACGTCCAGAGGGTGTGCCGTCGCGTTACTGATTCGCTATTCGATTAAGTCATAGGGCGACGTAAAGTCGCCTTTAATCGTTCTAAAACTGCATTTCATAAACATTGCCACTCTCCATTCATCAGGCGCATAATTAGCAAGGTAATAATTCCCCCGCATATCTTCTCTGCACTAAACTGGAGCGTTATGACTCTCCCCGAGAGCAACATCAACTGGAAAAGAAATCTCACCGTCGCCTGGCTTGGGTGTTTTCTGACCGGCGTCGCATTCAGCCTGGTCATGCCTTTCCTGCCCTTGTACGTCGAAAGTCTTGGCGTGACGGGCCACAGCGCATTGAATATGTGGTCGGGCATCGTTTTCAGTATTACGTTCCTTTTCTCCGCGATAGCATCGCCTTTCTGGGGCGGGCTTGCCGACCGTAAAGGCCGCAAAATCATGCTGCTGCGTTCAGCGCTTGGCATGTCTATCGTGATGGTGTTGATGGGCTTTGCGAGCAATATCTGGCAATTTTTAGCGCTGCGCGCCCTGCTCGGTTTGCTGGGTGGATTTGTCCCCAATGCCAACGCGCTGATTGCGACTCAGGTTCCGCGCCATAAAAGCGGCTGGGCGCTCGGCACGTTATCGACCGGAGGCGTGAGCGGTGCGCTGCTCGGCCCAATGATTGGCGGTTTTTTGGCGGATACTTACGGCCTGCGCCCGGTGTTTTTCATCACCGCCGCCGTGTTATTTACCTGCTTCGTTTTCACTCTTTTCTGCATCCGCGAGCAATTCACGCCGGTTAACAAGAAAGATATGCTGCACGCGCGTCAGGTTCTCATGTCGCTTAAAAACCCAAAACTAGTGCTGAGTCTGTTTGTCACCACCATGATTATCCAGGTGGCGACCGGTTCGATTGCACCAATTCTGACGCTTTATGTGCGCGAGCTGGCAGGGAATGTCAGTAACCTGGCGTTTATTAGCGGCATGATTGCTTCCGTTCCCGGTGTGGCCGCGTTGATAAGCGCACCGCGCCTCGGGAAGCTGGGTGACAGAATCGGGCCGGAGAGAATTTTAATCTGCGCGCTGGTGATTTCGGTTCTGCTACTTATCCCCATGTCGATGGTGCAAACGCCATGGCAGCTTGGCGTGTTACGTTTTCTGCTCGGTGCCGCCGACGGCGCGCTGTTACCCGCCGTACAAACGCTGCTTATCTACAACTCCAGCAACCAGATTGCCGGGCGTATCTTTAGCTACAACCAGTCTTTCCGCGATATTGGTAACGTCACCGGCCCGCTGGTCGGGGCCGCCGTTTCGGCCAACTACGGCTTCCGCACGGTATTTTTAGTCACCGCTTGCGTGGTGCTTTTCAACGCGCTTTACTCCTGGATTAGCTTGCGACGCCCTACTGAACGAGTGACGGCTCCCGATTAAGGAGCAGAGACAACTCGAAGTACGACGAGGATTAAATTTCATACTTGCAACTTTGCAAACAGCGTCAACAATTAACTTGAAATTGCACCGGAGCGCGTGCTCCCTGACCTGTAACAAAAGGAGATGAGTATGAGTCTGTACGCGACGCTGGAAGAGGCCATTGATGCCGCACGCGAGCTTTTCCTTGTAGACAACCCTGAACTTGATGAAGAGAGTGCCAGTGTTCAGCAACTGAACATTCAGAAGTACATTCTTCAGGATGGCGACATCATGTGGCAGGCTGAATTCTTTGCCGATGATAGTGAAGATGGCGAATGTTTCCCGATGCTGAGCGGTGAAGCGGCACAAAGCGTGTTTGATGGTGACTTTGATGAAATCGAGTTACGTCAGGAATGGATTGAAGAAAACACGCTGCATGAATGGGACGAAGGTGAATTTCAACTTGAGCCGCCGTTAGATACCGAGGAAGGGCAAACTGCGGCTGATGAATGGGATGAGCGGTAACGCTTATTCGTACGGGCCGTGGCTGGCATCAATCGGCAGCAACAGGGTGTCGAAGACCAGCGAAAACGGTAAGTCTAATACCGTGATATAGCGCCATGCACTATCACGCACGTCCCACTGCACGCCGGGGTAATACTGATTACCATGTCCCTGCCCCGGTACTGCACGGCTGATAATGCTGCCACAGCCGCTGAGCAAGCACGCAACCGTTATCACAACCATCATTCTTAACATGCTTTTACTCCAAAAAAATACCGGCCCGAAGGCCGGCATTGTGAGCGCGTTTGCCGGGTTACTTAGTCGGCAACGCCTCAGGGTTAAGCTCAACCGTTTTGTAGCTATCCACCCACGAAGAGTAACGCTGCGGGTTGGACCACACACGATAATGCAGACGGGACATAGTCACCGGGTCGCTTAAAAGCACCAGACGACGATCGCGGTTCAGCTTATCAGGCGTTTCGTTCAGCGCCTGTTCAACGTGACGATCGCGGGCGATTTCCAGCACCTGGCTGGCACGGTGACGTGCAGTTGCCATTGCGGTTGCCAGGGCATTAAACGACGGGTTAAACACCGCGTGCATAAAGCCATCGTCCAGCGTGCGGCTGCGGTTCAGCTTCAGGTAGTTGTCGGTATCGACCAGCACCTGCGGAGGAGAATACTCTTCCGGGATCAGGAACAGCTTCCAGCGCTTGGTGCGTAAACCGAGGGTCGCGCGGCTCGACAGCACCGAAACAAACGGCGACAGGATCAGCGAGAACACGATTGGCGCAAGCCAGAACAGGAAGCGTAAATCCAGCCACGCCATGCCAACAGCCCACACCAGACCCAGCAGAAGCTGAGAACCGTGGCGCATAAACGCTTCGCCCCAAGGGGTTGAATCGTCATCACGCTGTGGTGAATTCCAGACCACTTCCCAACCGAGGAACGCGCTCACCACAAACACTGTGTGGAACAGCATACGTACCGGTGCCAGCAGCACGGAGAACAGCACTTCCAGCAACAGAGAAGCCGTTACGCGGAAGAATCCACCGAACTCTTTCGAGCCTTTGCACCAAATCAGGATGATACTGAGCAGCTTAGGCAGGAACAGCAGCACCATGGTGGACGCGAACAACGCAATCGCCAGTTCAGGACGCCATTGCGGCCACACCGGGAACAGCTGGCGCGGCTGCAGGAAATATTGCGGTTCGGTCAACGCATGCACCACCTGCAAGGCAGTTGATAATGCGAGGAACATAAACCACAACGGCGCAGACAGATAAGACATAACGCCCGTCAGGAACACCGCACGGTGTACCGGGTGCATACCTTTTACCAGGAACAGACGGAAGTTCATCAAGTTACCGTGGCACCAGCGGCGGTCACGCTTGAGTTCGTCCAGCAAGTTCGGCGGCAACTCTTCATAAGAACCTGGCAGATCATAGGCAATCCACACCCCCCAACCCGCACGACGCATCAGCGCTGCTTCTACGAAGTCATGAGAGAGGATGGAACCGGCGAATGAACCTTCACCTGGCAGCGGTGCTAGCGCACAGTGCTCAATAAACGGCTTAACGCGGATAATCGCATTGTGGCCCCAGTAGTGGGACTCACCCAACTGCCAGAAGTGCAAACCCGCCGTAAACAGCGGCCCGTATACACGTGTCGCAAACTGCTGGCAACGTGCATACAGAGTGTCCATGCCCGACGCTTTTGGTGAAGACTGAATAATGCCCGCGTTCGGGTTAGCATTCATCAGGCGTACCAGGTTAGTCAGACAGTCACCGCTCATTACTGAGTCGGCATCCAGTACAACCATGTAGCTGTACTGATTACCCCAACGACGACAGAAGTCATCGATGTTGCCACTTTTACGCTTCACGCGACGACGACGGCGACGGTAGAAAATCTGCCCTTCGCCCTGCACTTCGTTGATGAGTTCCATCCACGCTTTCTGCTCGGCAACACAGATATCCGGGTTGTAGCTGTCGCTTAAGATGTAAACGTCGAAGTGCTGCTGTTGGCCAGTTGCTTTTACCGATTCCCACGTCGCGCGTAGGCCCGCAAACACACGGTCAACGTCTTCGTTACAAATAGGCATGATAAGCGCGGTGCGGTTCGCCGGGTCAATAGGTTCATCGCCCACCGTTGAGGCAGAGATACTGTATTTATCTTTGCCCATCAGCAGTTGCAGGAAGCCCATCAGCGCGGTCCAGAAACCCGCCGACACCCAACAGAACAGGATAGCGAACAGGATCAGGATGCCCGTTTGCAGCACATACGGCAGCAGCTGCATGAAGGAAACCCATAAATCCTGGCCAATCATGTCTGACGGATTGATCAGCGCCCAGCCCTGGTAAGGAAGAATGGTCTTCATATACCAGGTTGCTACGACAGTCTGAGCAATAGTCAGCACCAGCAGAATGTAACGTCGGATAGTCCCGACGGTACGCCATTTCTGCTCAGCTTCAGCCTCTTCTTTCGACATGTAGCGAGGATTTACTTCCCGCCCGCGTAAACGATCCCAGAAACGACCAATCGGGTTGGTGCGCCACGGATCGGGGAACATTGAAGAGCGCGTAGCTTTAGGCATTGCCTGCAACTGGGTGCGCCCCTCTTCGTCCTCAATCAGTTGATCACCGCCCAACGATCCAGGCCAGCTTGCTTCAAGCCGGGCCTTTACCGAGGCTAAAGGGGAATCATCGGCTCTGTCATAGTGGTGCCCTTGCGCATCAAGCGCTTCATGCACCGCTTGAAGATCTGATGCAGGAAGAGCCGCCTTCTGCTGCGCAGAAAGCGGAAGAGCATCAATATAATCAGACGCAGTATCAGTAATCTTATTCATTGGCAGGTAGCTGGTAGCTCCAGGTTTCACTCAACGTTTGATCACCATTGACCAGCGCTGCACGCATTTCAGTCGGTTTCTTCTCATCTTTGACTTTCACACGTACAGTCAAACGCCAGCCTTTAGTGACCGGGTTGTAACGTACCTGGCTGTCAACGATTTCACCGTTGTCACCAATGCTGGTTTGCGCGGTAACCGGCGTATCTTGCGGCAGTTTTTTCATGTCCGCGCCGACATAATCCACGACAAACGCAATAGTGCCGTCTGGCTGGCGAATCAGATTCGACTGCTTCACATCACCGGTTGAGCGGCGAGTCTGCGCAACGTATGCGTTATCAGGCGCATGCATTTTGTCTTCATCACGGCTGAAGGTAATGGTGTACTTGAAGTTCATCTCTTTGCCGGGTTCCGGGAGCTGATCCGGAGTCCAGTAAGCAACGATGTTGTCGTTAGTTTCGTCGTTGGTTGGAATTTCAACCAGCTCAACGCGACCTTTACCCCAATCACCTTGCGGCGCAACCCATGCACTTGGGCGCTGATCGTAACGATCGTCTAAATCCTCGAAACGAGAGAACTGGCGGCCGCGTTGCAGCAAACCGAAGCCAACTGGATTCTCGGTTGCAAACGAGCTCACCGCCAGATGTTTCGGGTTATTCAACGGACGCCAAATCCATTCACCGTTACCGGCATGGATAGACAGACCGTTGGAGTCATGCAATTCCGGACGGAAGTTGGTGCTTGGCGACGGCTGATTTGGCCCAAACAGGAACATACTGGTCAGCGGTGCAACACCCAGTTTGCCGACTTTATCGCGCAGATAAACCTTCGACTGCACGTTAACCACAGTGTCGCGACCAGGAGTAATCACAAAGCGATACGCACCGGTTGCACGTGGGGAATCGAGCAACGCATAAAGAGTCAGCGTTTTCTCGCCAGCTTTCGGGCGTTCAATCCAGTATTCACGGAAACGTGGGAACTCTTCGCCAGATGGCAAAGCAGTATCAATAGCCAAACCACGAGCAGACAGGCCATAAACCTGACCTGAGCCAATCACACGAAAGTAACTCGCCCCGAGCATGCTGACAATTTCGTCGTTCTTATCTTTGCTGTTGATCGGATAGAGCACTTTGAACCCGGCAAAGCCGAGATCTTTCACGGTGTCTTTATCGTGTTTTACATCACCGAAATTAAAGTAATCCGGGTTGTATTTGATCTTATGAACCGCAGTTGCTGTCACTTCATTGATAGCAACCGGGGTGTCGAAATACATACCCTGGTGATAAAATTCAAGCTTAAATGGGGTCTTTAACTTGCTCCAGTAGGCTTTGTCGTGATTGAACTGGATCTGCTGGTAGTCCGCATATTTCATGTCACGGAACTGCGATGGCAGATTAGTTTTAGGTGCTTCGTAGCTTTTGCCCGCTAATGTTTTCGCTTGTTTTGCGACATCATCGATATTGAAGGCCCAAACTGAGGTGGTATAAAGTGACAGCATGACTGCAGCACCGAGCCCACACACTTTCATCATTTTTAGTTTATGTTTCATATTAACCAGCACATCCCCCTTTGTGTGCTTAAATCAATCCAATCCATTTTAATGGAAACTTCTGCTTTCCGACAACCAATTACCCGCATTGTTCAGCGCACCGGCTCAGCCTTTAAGCAAAAAAAGACAACTGCTTACGCTTTCAGCATCCATCCTGGAGACAGGATGTCATGGTTAGTGTAGGGTTGCCACGGAATTGATACCGTTCGGGACTTTAAGCCTATTGGGATATGTTCTTAAGGATAAGGCGATTCGTCCGATAATGTTTGGAGTATTATGAGTAAAGCACCACAACAACGCGAGTTTTTCCTGGATTCTATCCGGGCCTGGTTAATGCTTTTAGGCATCCCGTTTCATATCTCGCTCATCTATTCAAGCCATACCTGGCATGTCAACAGCACTGAAGCATCGTGGGGTTTAACCCTGTTTAATGATTTTATTCATGCCTTCCGCATGCAGGTATTCTTTGTTATTTCAGGATATTTTTCTTACATGCTGTTTCTGCGCTACCCGCTAAAACGCTGGTGGAAAGTACGCGTGGAGCGCGTCGGCATCCCTATGTTGACGGCCATTCCATTGCTAACCTTGCCGCAATTTTTAATGTTGCAACACGTTAATGACAAAGCAAAAAACTGGCCAGGACTGACGCCATACGAAAAATACAACACACTGGTGTGGGAGCTAGTTTCTCACCTCTGGTTCTTATTAGTCATGGTGGTGCTGACGACTATTTGTTTATTTTTGTTTCAACAAATGAAAGCACGTATTACTGAAAAGTCAGAAAATATCCCATCTTCTATTACTTTAGGAAAGCTCTCAATCGCCTTCCTGGGGTTCGGTATTCTATACGGTGTTATTCGCCGTACTATTTTTATTATTTACTCACCGATATTAAGTGATGGATTATTTAACTTCGTAGTGATGCAAACGCTGTTTTATCTACCATTCTTCATGCTCGGAGCTCTGGTGTTTGTACGCCCACAGTTAAAAGCGCTATTTACCACACCGTCCCCATGGTGTGCGGTGGGAGCGGCACTGGCATTTTGCGCCTATCTGCTTAACCAACGTTACGGTAGCGGTGACGCCTGGATGTATGAAACCGAGAGCGTGATCACCACGGTGATGGGTTTGTGGATGGTCAACGTGGTGTTCTCGCTGGGCCATAAGCTGCTGAACTTCCAGTCAAAACGTGTGACCTATTTCGTGAATGCGTCGCTGTTTATTTACCTGGTGCACCATCCGTTGACGCTGTTCTTTGGCGCGTACATCACGCCGCATATTGCGTCTAACGCGCTGGGCTTTATCACCGGATTAATTTTCGTGATTGGTATCGCGGTGATTCTGTATGAAATCCACCTGCGCATTCCGTTGCTGCGTTTCCTGTTCTCCGGCAAGCCGCAGAATGTAGCGGTTAAAGTAACCACTCAATAGGCAGTCGATAAACTAACCTCACCAACACCCGCTGCCAAAAGCGGGTGTGCGGTTCTTTCTTCCAGACAATCTCTTTGCCTTCACTGTGTTCCACCCAATTCACTCGCCCCCACTTATCCAGACGCAGCGCCCAGGCATTCTCTTTCTGGCTTTGGGTAAAACGCTGGTGAATATCTTGCGCCAGCGCTTCGCTCTCAATGACAAATCCCATTTCGGTATTCAACATCGCCGAGCGCGGGTCAAAATTAAATGAGCCGATAAACACCTTTTGTTTATCTACACTAAACGTTTTGGCATGCAGGCTGGAACCTGAATTCCCTGTTAAGCCACGATCATGTGGTCTGCGTAGGCCATCCTGCTCAGGCTTTAACTCATAAAGCTCGACTCCGTGGCGCATCAGTTTTTTGCGCCAACGCGCGTAACCAGCATGAACGACCGCCACATCGTTTGCGGCCAGTGAGTTAGTCAGGATGGCTATTTTTACCCCTTTACGCACAAGCCCTAAGATTTGTGCGATGCCCGCGCGAGTGGGCACAAAATAGGCTGAAATAATATCTATCTCACGCTCCGGCATACCAATCACATTCATCAGGCGTTGCGGCAGTAACGTGTGATTGCGCGCTCTGCCCTGCCCCTTACGCGGGTCATCGCTGAGTAAGCGTGTTTTCGCCCAGTACATATTAAGCGTGCGGGCGACCAGATCGGTCGCAAACTGGCTGGTTGTCAGGCGGTCAAGATAGCGGCGAGCCTTCGGGTCATCGCGCCAGTCATCTGGCAATTGCACCCGCTGCTGCAAGGCATCGGTATCGACATCCAGCACCTTTTCCAGTGTCGAGACACACTGGCTATTCCAGTAGCGCTCAAAATCCTGGCTGACATCCTCGACAACCGGGCCTACGGCCAGCACATCTAAGTCTGAAAACAGCGGTTGTTTACCCACACCAAAGTACTCATCCCCCACATTTCGCCCGCCAATAATCGTAGTTTCACCATCAACAGTGAATGATTTGTTGTGCATACGACGGTTAAGCCTGGCAAAGTCGGTCAGATAGCCGATGGCGCGAAACAGGCGAAATGAAAAAGGATTAAACAGGCGCACTTCAATCTGCGGATGGGAATTGAGCAACTCTAAAATATCATCAAGGCCGTTGGTGTTGTTATCGTCAAGCAACAGGCGAACTTTCACTCCACGGTCAGCCGCCGCCAGCAACGCGCTGAACAGCAAGCGCCCGGACATATCGTCCTGCCAGATGTAATACTGCACATCGAGGGTTTTCTCGGCCATCCCGCACAGCAGATAGCGCGCAGCAAAAGCGTCGAGGCTATCCGACAAAGGGTGAATCCCGCTAAACCCAGGATGTTCGGCAAGCGATGGAGTAATCGCCCTTCCAAGACGTGTGGCGTGATGATTTTTCAAATTAGAGTTGAGCAAGAAGTTGTTGATAGATGAGGGTATTTTCGTCATCAAAGCAGACAAAAACGACCTCTTCAGGTAATGGACGTATGCCTATATAGCGGTAAACGGTATCAACGGCGATTTTCGCGGCCTCCTCTTTCGGATAACCATAAGCACCCGTGCTAATTGCCGGGAAGGCAATGGTGCGATAACCGTTGGCGGCGGCTAAGTCCAGGCAGTTACGATAGGTTTGTTCGAGCAACTCGGCCTCGTGTTTTTCGCCACCGTGCCACACCGGGCCAACGGCGTGAATCACCGCTTTAACCGGAATATTCCCAGCCTCGGTAATCACCGCGTGTCCAGGCGCACATTCGCCCTGTTGGCGAACAATCACTTTGCAGGCTTCCAGTAAAACAGGCCCCGCCGCACGATGAATCGCACCATCAACACCACCGCCCCCCATCAGGGATGAATTCGCCGCGTTGACAATGACGTCAACCTCGACGCGGGTGATATCACCTTGTATCACCGACATTCTTTCGCTCATTGGGAAATCTCCAGTTAGTCTTTGAGAGTAGTCTAAACTTACCGAATAGTCGGCGTATATCCCTTACTTAGGATTTGTTGACATTGCCCCACCCCAGCTTTTTTCTCGTTTACTACAAGACCCAGCAAAGCTAATGCGTTTATTAACGCATTTCAGTGGCAACTTCGTTTCAGGAGAGGTTCTATGGCTAGTGAAGCGCAAAAAGTCGGGCTGGTCCCGGTGATGTTAATGGTTGCGGGTAACATAATGGGTTCCGGGGTTTTCCTGCTCCCGGCGAACCTTGCAGCAACGGGCGGAATTGCCATTTTTGGCTGGATGGTGACGATTATCGGTGCGCTGTCGCTATCCATGGTATACGCCAAAATGTCATCTCTCGATGACAGCCCAGGCGGCTCATATGCATACGCCCGGCGGGCATTCGGCCCGTTCCTGGGTTATCAAACCAATCTGCTTTACTGGCTGGCCTGCTGGATAGGTAACGTCGCCATGGTGGTAATTGGCGTCGGTTATCTGAGTTATTTCTTCCCGATGTTAAACCAACCATGGCCGCTCACCGTCACCTGTATCGCCATTTTGTGGTTGTTCGTCGGGCTCAATATTGTTGGCCCGAAAATGATCACCCGCGTGCAGGCGGTCGCCACTATTCTGGCACTGATTCCAATAGTCGCCGTCGCCGTCTTAGGCTGGTTCTGGTTTAAAAGCGATACCTATATGGAAGCCTGGAACGTCAGCGGCAAAGGCACTTTTGGTGCGATTCAGAGTACCTTGAGCGTCACGCTGTGGTCGTTTATCGGCGTGGAAAGTGCGTCTGTAGCGGCAGCGGTGGTTAAAAATCCCAAACGCAACGTGCCCATCGCCACCATTGGCGGGGTATTGATTGCCGCAGTTTGTTACGTGCTTTCCAGCACTGCCATTATGGGCATGATTCCTAACGCCGAGCTGAGACTTTCTGCGTCGCCATTTGGCGATGCCGCACGCATGGCGATGGGGCCCACTGCCGGGGCAATTGTTTCGTTCTGTGCCGCAGCCGGGTGTTTAGGAAGCCTTGGCGGCTGGACGCTACTCGCCGGGCAAACGGCGAAAGCCGCCGCCGACGATGGTCTGTTCCCACCTATTTTTGCCAAAGTGAATAAAGATCAGACTCCAGTCGCGGGTTTGCTGATTGTTGGCGTCCTGATGACCATCTTCCAGCTTGCCAGTATCTCGCCTGACGCTACCTCACAGTTCGCGGTGGTTTCATCTGTATCGGTCATCTTTACGCTGGTGCCGTATATCTACACCTGCGCGGCTTTAATGCTGGTCGGTCAGGGGCATTTGGGCAACCAACGTCTGCCGTTCCTGTTCATCACGCTGATTGCTTTCATTTACTGTATTTGGGCCGTCGTTGGCACAGGCGCGACCGAAGTGATGTGGTCGTTTGTCGCCATCATGGTGATTACTGCGATGTACACCGTTAACTACAACCGTCGTCATAAAAACCCCTACCCGCTGGATAAACCTGTGGTTAACGACTAACTGGAGATCGCTATGCTTGATTTAGGCACGCATCAAAAACGTAAAATTCTGGTGGTCGATAGCAGTATTCAGGACGTTAACACCGCCAACGGGCGCGCAGTGGCAGAGCTTATCGAGGCGCTTGAAGAGAACAACTTTGCCGTGATTTCAGCGGCAACATTTGAAGATGGCATCGCAACGGTCACCTCCGATGCCTCACTGTGCTGCATTTTTGTTGACTGGACTTCCGGCGGCAATGACGACCAATCCCACAGCCAGGCTTTCGCGCTGTTGCAAACTATTCGCCGCCGCAATAAGAGTGTGCCGGTGCTGTTAATGGCCGAGCACTCTTGCGTCGATACATTAACGCTCGATTCAATGCGGCTGGTGAATGAGTTCGTCTGGATGCATGAAGATACTGCCGAATTTATTGCTGCCCGTGCACGTTCGCTGATCCAGCGCTATTACGAACAACTGCTCCCACCTTTCACCCGCGCACTGTTTAATTACACCCTGGAAAACCCGGAATATTCATGGGCGGCACCGGGACATCAGGGTGGTGTTGCCTTTACTAAATCGGCGGTGGGACGAGAGTTTCTCGATTTCTTCGGGGAGAACTTGTTCCGCACAGATACCGGTATTGAACGCGCAGCCATGGGTTCGCTGCTTGACCACAGCGGGCCAATTAAAGCCTCAGAAACTTACGCAGCCGAGGTGTTTGGCGCACATCAAAGCTATTCGGTGTTAAATGGCACCTCCGGTTCTAACCGCGCCATTATGCAGGCGGTTGTGGGCGAACTGGAGATTGCGCTGTGCGACCGCAATTGCCATAAGTCCATCGAACAAGGGTTAGTGATGACGGGGGCGCTGCCAGTCTATTTCGTGCCGACGCGCAACCGTTTTGGCATTATCGGGCCGATTCCGAAGCGCCAGTTCACGCCAGAAAGCATTCGTGCAGCCATTGATGCCAACCCACTCAAGCATGAAGTAGTGAGCGATAAACCCGTGTACGCCGTGGTAACTAACTGTACTTATGACGGTATGTGTTATCACGCCGAAGCGGCGCAGGAGTTGCTGGCGCAAAGCGTTGACCAGATTCACTTCGACGAAGCATGGTATGCCTACGCCCGCTTCAATCCGATGTACAAAGGTCGCTTTGCCATGCGTGGAGATCCGAAAGACTTCGACCGTAATGGGCCAACGGTTTTTGCTACTCACTCCACACACAAACTATTGGCAGCACTGTCGCAAGCCTCATACATCCATATTCGCAACGGCAAAAAGCCCGTCGAGCATTCACGGTTTAACGAATCATATATGCTGCAAGCCACCACTTCCCCGCTGTATGCGATTATCGCTTCCAACGAAATCGGTGCAGCGATGATGGATGGCGGCCAGGGTGAAGCACTGACCCAGGAAGTTATCGTTGAAGCGGTGGATTTCCGTCTTGCGCTGGCAAAAGTGCATGCCGCATTTGCCAAAAAAGGCGAGTGGTTCTTCTCGCCATGGAATGCGCCAACCATTACCGATGCATCCGGTGCTGAAGTGCCGTTTGTTCAAGCCTCACGTGAGCAACTCACCACCGATCCCGCCTGTTGGACACTCAAGCCTGGGGATAAATGGCATGGCTTTGAGCAACTGGAAGATGAGTGGTGTTTACTTGATCCGATCAAAGCAGGGATCCTTGCTCCCGGGATGGGAGATGATGGCAACTTACTTGAGTCAGGTATTCCGGCCGCGATGGTGACCGCCTACCTTGGCGAGCGTGGGATCGTTCCCTCGCGAACCACCGATTTTATGGTGCTGTGCCTGTTCTCAATCGGCGTAACAAAAGGCAAATGGGGCACGCTGATTAACGTGTTGCTGGAGTTTAAAGATGACTACGACAACAACACGCAACTCAAACGTTGCTTGCCCGACCTTATCAGTGCGGACGCCGCACGCTATGCGGGTATGGGGCTAAAAGATCTGTGCGATGAGATGTTTAACTACATGAAAACCAGCCAGATGGACAAACTGCAGGCAGAGGCGTTTGGCAATATTCCCGTGCCGGCAAAACGTCCGCGCATTGCCTTCCAACAACATATGGCAGGCAAAGCAGACCATTTACCTATCGACCAATTACCGAACCGGATTTCCGCCGTCGGTGTGATCCCTTATCCACCGGGCATTCCGATTGTGATGCCGGGCGAGAGTTTTGGTGACGCAGACGGGCCGTGGCTGAAATACATTCGCAGCATCGCGCAATGGGGCGAGAAATTCCCTGGTTTTGAGAAAGAACTGGAAGGAGCAGAGTTAATTGATGGGGTTTATCACATCTGGGCGCTTAAACAATAATTAGCTCTGGGGAAAAAATCTCGGGAAAAGGCTGTTCGCCGCAACACGCGATCAGCCGGTTCTCGACGCAAACATGATGAAGATATCGGTCTGGCGGGCAAAGTGACTCCAGCGGTAAATTGAGCTGATTCATTTGCCAGACCGTTCCTCCGCGCTGTTTAAGCACCGCCTCGTGCGCCGTCCACAAACGCCAGAACGCCACCATTTTTTCATCTTCAGGCAACGATTCCAGCCAATCACAAAGTGGCGCACCAAAACTATGCCGGGCAATCGCCATAAAACGCGCATGCGGGCGAATGAATTCAATATCGCAACCCACATCCCCTTCACCCACCAGCACCGCAACAGATGAACCTGTGTTACTGATATTGAAAGCAGGCAGTGCCGGATGAAACGGTTTGCCGTGAGCGCCCCGCTCCAGTTTAGGTAACGGGCCGTCATTGAGCAGCATCGCCAGCAAAATTCTGGCAGCCAGCCATTCTGCGCGGCGTAACCCCACAGGTGCTTCTTCCAGCAATTGAGGTGACAGCCAGCGTGTAGCGCCCGCTAAACACGCCGCATCGCCCACCGCCAGGTGATAGCCGTTTACCGCCAACGGCGCATCACCAGTGACGTGTTAATTCCACCAAAGGCAAAGTTATTGCTCTGCACAAACTCAGTGTCGATTTTACGCGCTTCACCCATGATGTAATCGAGCTCACCGCACGCCTCATCTGGCTCAGTCAAGTTGAGTGTTTCGGCAAACCAACCTTCACGCATCATCTCGATACTCATCCACGCTTCCAGCGCACCACAGGCACCGAGCGTATGGCCCAAATAACTTTTCAGTGAAGAGATGGGGGCATTGGCACCAAAAATTGCCGCCGTAGCGTGACTTTCCGCAATATCACCACGATCGGTTGCGGTGCCATGGGCGTTAATGTACCCAATGTCGCGAGCCTCAAGCCCTGCCGAAACCAGGCCGCGCTCGATACAGATTTGCATGGTTTCTTTCTGCGGCTGCGTGATATGTGCTGCATCACAATTGGTATGAAAACCGACAATCTCAGCATAGATCGTCGCGCCACGTGCCAGGGCATGATCGAGATCTTCAAGGATCAACGTCCCTGCACCTTCACCAATGACTAGCCCATCTCGTTGTTTATCAAACGGTGACGGTGTGCTCTTTGGCTGGTCGTTACGCTGGCTGGTGGCAAAAAGCGTATCAAATACTGCCGCTTCCGAAGGACATAACTCTTCAGCTCCCCCCGCAACCATTACTGTCTGGTAGCCATGGCGAATCGCTTCCCAGGCATAACCAATGGCCTGACTACCTGACGTACAAGCACTGGAGGTTGGGATCACC
Organism: Buttiauxella cochleicola; assembly: GCF_021282435.1. Classification (NCBI taxonomy): domain Bacteria; kingdom Pseudomonadati; phylum Pseudomonadota; class Gammaproteobacteria; order Enterobacterales; family Enterobacteriaceae; genus Buttiauxella; species Buttiauxella cochleicola. Next base: position 1,190,910 of record NZ_JAJSOT010000001.1, read on the forward strand.
CGCCCACGCAAGCCAAAAAACAATCCGGTATTGACCGCTGCGGTATGCGGCATCATCTGCACATAGGTCGTGCCGGTAATATTGCGGGTATGTTTTTCAGTGAGCATGGTGGCGAACTCGCTCACCGGCCCGGTGCTACCGGTCGAAGAACCATAGGCAATGCCAGTTTCGCCACTGGTGAGAATAGGGTCGTCGAGCAAACCCGCCTGAATTAACGCAAGTTCCGTGGCCCTGGTCGCGAGCAGCGAAACGCGCCCCATCGCCCGAATACGCTTTCGCGTGTAGTGCTCCGGCAACGTAAAATTATCGACCGGCGCACCGAGCATGGTGTTCAGCCCATCGTAAATTTGCCACTCTGGCATATGACGGACCGCGTTTTTACCAGACTTCAAGCCCGCAGCCACATCCTGCCAGTGAGAGCCAAAAGCAGTCACGCCACCCATTCCAGTTACTACTACACGGCGAATCACAACATACCTCCATTGATGGAGATAACCTGGCGTGTGACATAACCTGCAACCGGTGACATTAAATAGCGCGCAAGTCCTGCCACTTCTTCAGGCTGGCCCATGCGTTGCAGCGGAATCATGCGCATCGCCTCACTTAGCGCCGCCTCTTCCATTTCAACCATGCCGGTATCAATCAAGCCCGGTGCGATACAGTTAACGGTGATTTTGCGTTTCGCCAATTCTATAGCCAGCGCTTTAGTGGCGCCGATAATGCCCGCTTTTGCAGCGCTATAGTTCACCTGACCACGGTTGCCCATCAGGCCAGAAACCGACGAGAGCGTAATGATTCGCCCGCCTTTGCGCAGGCCAATCATCGGCATGACGCAGGGTTGAATTACATTATAAAAACTGTCGAGATTGGTACGAATAACACCATCCCAATCATCATCACTGAGTGCAGGAAATGCGCCATCGCGAGTCATACCCGCATTATTGACCACTCCCCAATACGCACCGTGAGTTTCGATATCAGCCTCGAGGACGTTGCGACATTGGCTACGGTCTGAGCTATCAAACTGCATCAGCCGCCCTTTTCCACCCTGAGCCGTAATTTGCTCAAGCGTATGCTGGGCACCCGCTTCGTCACGATGGTAATGCACCACTACTGCAAATCCGTCGGCGGCAAGCCCCAGAGCAATCGCCTTGCCAATCCCCTTGCTGGCGCCGGTTACTAATACCGTCTGTGTCATCTTGCTATCTCATCAAAATAATTGTTTTAATTCATTATTATCAGGCTGATATGTATTAACTCGCCCGCTCGCTAGTACGTTGCCGTCCGCGAGAATTTGTCCTTCAAAACTACCAATCTTTTCATCACGCATCAGCAGCGTGACGTGGCATTCCAGTAACGCACCTTGTGGGAAAACGCCAGCCGGGCAGCGTATTCCACGCCCACCCAGCAGCATTCCAACCAGGCTTTCTTCTTCACCGTTTTTTTTCGCATGCCAGCCTGACCACACGCCGACCGTCTGGGCAATCAATTCGATAGCAAACCAGCCCGGTAAATTGCCTTCCCCATCAAGAAAAGGTGCAAGCACACCGAGGTTGCTCACCGTTACCTGACAATGCGCACTTTCTTGTTCCACCGCCACTACCGATTCGAGCAAGCACATTGGTGCTTCGTGCGGTAAGTAGTGTTGTGGGGCAAGAAAATCAGTCATGAGAAACTCCAAAAATCAGGCAAGCATTATTGCCGCCAAAAGCAAATGAGTTCGATAGCATTATCGGTTTGAGGAATGGTTGTGGCGCGGTGAGTAGACCACAGGGCGCAAGGCTCATGTCTTGATGCGCGTCAGTGAAATCTTGCGCAGGCAGCAGTAAGTCGCGCGCTAACAGCAAATAACAGAGCACCGCTTCACAAGCCCCTGCGGCACCTAATGTGTGCCCGGTCAGATGCTTAGTAGAGCTTGAAGGCACGCTTTCACCAAAAAGTTGATTCACCACTTTGGCCTCGATTTCGTCATTCAGACGCGTGGCAGTGCCGTGCATATTAATATAGCCAATATCATGCGCCCCGATTCTGGCCTCACGCAGCGCCATTTCAATTGCGCGAATTGCCCCGGTTCCTTCCGGGTGTGGAGCTGACATATGCCAGGCATCAGACGACTCACCCACTCCCAGTAAACAGACTTTCCCCGGCTCTTTGGTGAGTAAAATCAAGGCGCCAGCCTCACCAATGGTAATGCCGTTGCGCTCGGCGCTAAACGGCTTGCAGCGCACGTTACTTAATGACTCCAGACTATTGAAACCGTTGATAGGCATCCGGCTGAGGGTATCTGCGCCACCCACAATCGCAGCATCCACCATTCCCGACTCAATCAGCCTTTTACCGGTAATCATTGCTCGCGCGCTGGAAGAACAGGCGGTTGAAATGGTCAACGCCGGGCCAAACAGTTGCAAATAGTCGCTCAGAAAACGTGAGGGATCGCCAAGCTCTTGCTGGCCATAATAATAAGAAGCGGGCGGAGAACCTTCGTGGCTGCCGCTGACCATACGGTCACCTTCATCAAGCCCGGAAGTACTGGTCCCTAACACGACTGCCACGCGCTCGTTTCCGTATCGTGCAATGGCGTCATCCACCTGCGAGCGAATTTGTACCAGAGCAGCCAATAACAGACGGTTATTTCGGCTATTGTACTGCGCCATTTCTGGCGCTATTTCTGGTAATTCGCCACAAACACGCCCTACCCAACATTCTCCCTGCTGCAACCAGCCATCGGTATCTGGCCCCATACCTGGTGCAGTATTGGCCTGCAAATTTGCTGCGATTTCGTCAAGGTTGTTGCCCAGGGCGTTGACCATTCCGGCAGCAGATAGAGTAATCATAATTAGCTGTCCAGATGCTGAATACTGATGACATAACCGAAACGATGGTGGTGCACACTCACCGGCTGTCGACTACCGTTACGCATCAGATAATGAATTGTCTCAATCAACGCCCCCTGGTCATCGCGCAGTTCGCGGCGGGAATCGACATCTTTTAATGTCCAGCCTTTAGGTAACTGCGGCTGCCAGGCGCTTATCGGCCAGTAGCTCAACATAATATCGGCAAGAACCTGACTTGCTGGAGGCAATTCTGGCAACGTCATTGACTGCTCGGTTTTCACGCCCTGACTGTCATACGTCAGGCGGAATAAACGAATCCCTAATGGCGACAAACCAGCCAGCATGATTTTCTGCTGGTCGGCATTGAGCAACACCATCAATGATTGGGTTTTGCCTTTGACTTGCGCAGTCAGCAATTGTTGTTGGGTAATTGACGGCGTAATCCCAGGCGGGGGCAACGTCACTAAAGTGCCGGCTTTTAACCAGGCCTGCGGCCTTGAGGTATCTGGTTTTGTTGTGCTGCACGCACTCAATAATAAGGAGCCAAGCAACAATGCCAGTGTAGGTAGTATTTTCATTATTCTCTCTTTCCCTGAGTAGGTAGGGCTAAGGGGGCAGTCAGGAATGCACAGAAGATGCCGCAACTGAGCACAATGCCAAAGCTTGCGATAGCTTGAGTCTGGCTAAAGACCAGCATGCCTAATGTGAAGAGTGTGGTCAGCAATGCCACACTTATTGCCAGAAGCGACGTCAACGGGGTGCCGCGTGGGTTACTAAAGAACAGCGTGTAATTAATGCCAATCCCGAGGACTAGCACCAGCGCCAATAGCGAGAACAGGTTTAATGTATGTCCACTGAAGGCAAGTGCTGCAAGCCCACAACCCAGCGATAACAGCGAAGGTACCACACTTAATAACCCGCGTTTTACACCGAGTCGCAGCACATAGCTGATGGCAATCGCCACAACAGCCGCTGCCAGTAAAATAGTCAACAAACTACGGAAGTGGCTGAATAATTCGTTAAACATCACTTTTCTGTCGACCCAACTTACCCCAGGTAACTTTGCCGCAATATTGGCAAGAAATTCACTATTGTGAACACCATTTACCGGCACCAGCGCACCGCTTTTACCGTCCGGCAACGATAACCACAACAAGCGCCATCCGCTACTGATCACGCTCTTTTGCCAAAGATCCGGGGTCACTGCCATCTGCTGTAAATTGGGCGCTGTCACCGGAATGCCGCTTTCGGCAAGGCGTTTTTGCAAAATGGGTGCGGCTTCGCGCAGCAGAAGCAAATCCGCCTGTTGCTGCTCAAGAGAGGCTAACGGAATCAGGCGGTAGCTATCGATAGCTTTTTGCTTTTTAGCCTCTGCAAGTTCAGGAGCCAGTTTTTCCAGGCGTTGCAGCGTTTGCTCGGCGGTGTCGCCATAAACCACAAACCATTTCTGATCCATGCCCTGCCCGGTCAAAGCGGTAATGGCCTGCTCTTCACGTACCAGATCCTGCGGCAATGCCTGGAAACTGGCGATATCGTCATTGATTTTTAAGGATGCCATTCCCGCAAGGCTAACCACCAGCAACGCAAACGGCACGCCAACGCGCACCGCTTTTTGGTTTTGCCATGCCTCAAGCCAGGCAGTAAGTAACCGGCCACAAGGCACAGCCCTAACCGGCAAGCCGCGCACCGCAAACGGGTACCAGCAAACCACCGTCAGGCAGGAAGCAATTAAACCACTGGCGGCAAAAACGGCGAGTTGGCGAATACCGGGGAACGGCGCGAGGATCATAATCAGGTAGGCAATAGCGGTTGTTGCCAGCGCCAGCAGTAAAGCAGGAAGCACTTTGCGTAAACTCGCGATGGGTGAGTTTTCACGGCCATGCACCATTCGTTCGGTAAGGTAATAGAGCGTGTAATCGGCCGAAACACCAACGATGCTCATGCTCATAACAAGCGTCATCAGGTGCAGTTCACCAAAGCAAAGTAGTGTGATAGCGGTGCCTGCCAGTGCTCCAATCGCAACCGATGTGACACACAATAGTAAAGGCCGAACTGAGCGAAACACCGCAAGCACCAGTAGCAACACGCCAATCACCGTCGCCAGGCCAAGCGTTGAAACATCATGCTTTGCCTGTTGGCTTGCGTAATCACTGTAGAACAGCGTGCCACGCGACATCACTTCAGCCTGCGGGAAGTGCTGTTTCAGGTTTTGTTGCAAGGCTTGCAGTTGCTCAACCGCTTTGCGCCCCTGCTGCATATCAAACGATGAACCTTTCAGCTCACCATGCAGCAAATACCAGTAACGCCCCTGTTTATCACGTGCCACCAGCCAGCCGTTCATCAATCGCATCTGACTGGCCGTTTGTTGCAGCGCCAGTTGAGACCCACGCACCAGCATCAGCGGATCGTTTTTCAGCTCTTTACCACTGACCCCAGAAAACGCCGAGTACAGTTGCGACAACACCCACTGAGCCTGCACTTCGCCACCATTTTGCAAACGACCGCGAGTTTGGTTATCAACCAGGCCATTGCGATGCTCGAAGTAGAATTTCCCCCACTCCTGCTGGCCTTTTGCATCCATTGGCCCCTGCACACCCGCAAGGAATGGCTGCTGTTGCAGTTGCGTTTGCCACCATTGGGCCGCGGCTGAGTCTGGTTGATTGCCGGGGCTGACCATCCACATCATTTGCCTGTCGAGACGTTGCAGAAAACCGTTCTCGATTTGTGGTGGGACTTTACCTAGGCTGCTGGCGGGCAACAGGGACAGCACGCTGCTGTCGAGCCGCGCCTTTGGCAACAAAGTTGCGAGCAACACCACCAGCACAGTGACTATCACAAGCCAGCCCCATGCCAGACGACGATGCATATTAGAAAGCGAAGCGCTGCTGCTCTTCATGAGTCAATTTTCGTGGGTTTAGTCGGTGGTCGCTAAAGGTGATTTCCGTAAAATCGCCCTGCAAATCATTCAGTGCAATGCGATTAAGGTATTTATCGCCTTCCAGGGTAATCGTACTAAACAGCTTATCGAGCGGCGTCGTAGTTGGCGTTAAGACCAGTTGCCATTTGCCATTGCCCTGGTCGGTAAAGGCGCTGGAAAAGTTTTCATCAAGCACTTTACGGTCGGCCTGGAATAGAGCGCGTAGCAAATGATTGAACTGGAACATTTGCGGGTTGCTATCTGCGGTAATGATTTGCGGGGCCTGACTGCCCATGACCTGCACCATGTGGCTATCATCAAGCACCAGCGTCATCGGGAATGGGTGTTGTTGCTGCCACCACAAGCCTTTGCTTTTAGCGATCAACACTTCACCGCTGGAATGCAGCGGTTGCGCCATTCCGCTAATTTGACGGTCTTGCTGGAATTTTGCCCGCACCACCGGCTGCGATGCAAAGCTACGTTGCACGTCATCGAGGGTAATTGCGTTCGCCATAAAGCTGATACACAGCAAAGCCATTAAAATAATCTTATTCATGACTCAAGCCCATGCGTTCAAAAAGTATCTGAGGGGAGACGAAACAAAGTTCTCCGCTTGTTGCCTCAACGGCAACCTGGATGGTGTAACCCGATGTAGCGCGTTTGCCCGTTTGGGCATCAACAATTTCATAGCCGATTTTTAGGCGGTTTTCATACTCGAGTACCGTTGCGCGCACCAGAATCTGTTGTTCAAATTTCACCGTATCACGGTATTTAACTCGAGTGTCGACAACCGGCCAGACAAAACCAGACTCACTCATGGCACGATAGCCATAATCAAATTGGTTGAGCAATGCTTCGCGCGCCACCTCAAAGTAGCGGAAATAGTTGCCATGCCACACAACGCCCATCGCATCGACATCATGGAATGGGACTTTGATGCTGACCTCCACAGTAAAACGTGGGTCATTTAACATCCGGACTCCTTTTCTGGAGGTAATTGCCAGAAATCATAAAAATTAAACCAATCGAGCGGCGAACGCAGTGCATAACACTCCAGACGACGCGCGTAATTATCAATATGTTCTTGTAGTGCTTGTTGCCGAGTTGCACGTGGCAACACCAAAGGATCGGCAAAATTCTCAGCATGAATACGCAGTTTGCCTTGTTCACGCAAAACCATCATCAAAATGACGGGGCATCGTAATGCGGCGGCAAGAATAAACGGCCCTTGCGGGAAAGGGGCCTGGTTGCCCATAAACTGGCTCCAGCATACGCGCCGCTCACCACCACGTTGCGTGTTAACGGCAACCCGATCACCGACGATCGCAACCCACTCTCCGGCATCGAGTTTTTCTTGTAAAAGCATGGCAGTTTCCGGGCCAATATGGCTAACCGGCAGCAGATTCACACCGGCCTGTGGAGCAATTTCTTCAATAATCTGACGAAAGCGTTGGGCGTTATCGGTGAAGACGAGCGCATTAATCACAAGCCCAGCCTCAACCTGAGCCAATGCGCGGCTGGCTTCGATATCACCCAGATGTGCGGCGAGGATTAACTTCCCCTGCCCTGCCTGCGGTTGTAAAACTTCACGGCTACCGGGGGCAAACTCGATATCACGCCCCCAGAGAATGTCACCGCGCCAGGCAGCAATTTTGTTAAGCATTGCATCGCCAAAGCGTAAGAAGTGGCGATAGCTGTTTAACCCTGTGGGCAGTGTGACGCCCAGGCATTGTGCCTGTTGACGAACCTGAGCCAACCACTGCTGTGATGCCTTACGCTGCGTGCCGCCGGTTAACCACATCCACGCCACCACCGGATAGAGCAATGCGTTAAATGCACGCCGCCCCAGACGTTGGTAGATATTCAACATTAAGCGCATTCCCGCCAGCCCCTTACGTTCTGGCACTTGCGCCCAATGAGTGCTCTTTCGACGACGCGAGAGTAATGCCGGAACGCGCGGTAACATGCCGAAGAAGAGTCGCGTATGCATCCACGAGATGCGCAGGTTGTCGCGAAGTGCGTCAAAGTGCGACAGGCCATCTGCCGGATAAATCACTCGCGTGCGCAAAAAATGGCTGTCGGTGCCAGCCCAATATAAACGCACCATAATTTCGGTATCGAAATCCATGCGTTTACCTGGGGAATGTTTCGCAATAACCGCAAGCGTTGCCGCTAACGGATAAACACGGAACCCACACATGCTGTCTTTTAACGACAGTGACAGAGTCTCAATCCATACCCAAATGTGCGTGACATAGCGCCCGTAAAGACGCGATTTTGGAACAGAATCATCGTACTCCGGCATTCCAGAAATCAGGCAGCCAGGATGCTTGCGCGCTTCATCTAAAAAACGTGGCACATCTTCAATGCAGTGCTGCCCGTCAGCATCAAGTTGAATAGCATGGCTAAACCCTGCCTGTGACGCCGCTTTAAGGCCGGTAATGACTGCCTCCCCTTTTCCCCGATTGGTTTCCAAATGGATAAGGGTGACTCCGGTTAACTGCGCCAGTTCCTGCTTTGTTGCAGCATCACTACCGTCATCAACAATAATCACCGGCAGTGCAAAAGGTTGCAGACGTTTCAGCACCACCGCCATTGTCGCGCCGTGGTTATAACATGGGATCACCACACAAGGGCGAAAAGCCGTGGTCGTTACGGACATAGCTTAATTTTCCCGCTGCTGGCAGCAACACCACCCTCTTCGTTTAACAGGGTGTAAATGAAACTCAACACACAGCGCGTAGCATCCCATTGCAGATTCAGCTCAAGTTCGCTGCCCGGCACAATAGGGCGTTGGAATTTAACGCTATCAATCGAACAAAAGCGCATTCCCGGTGCAAGTGTCGCTCCATAAGCCATCACCCAATCGAGCTGCGCCACGCCAGGTAATAACGGTTGAGTGGGAAAATGGCCAGCGAACCAGCCTACCGTTGCCGGAACAGCTAAACGTAGGCACAGTTTTCCTGCTTCGGGTTGCGAGCGCTGTAACTCAACGGGTTTCATCAAATAACTCCTGTAATTGCACCCATGAACGCTTGCCTTGGCTATTGTGCGGAATAAGCTCGACGACACGCCAATAACGCGGAATGGCTATTGGCTCAAGCCAGGCGCGGAGTGCTTCACGCCAGAGTTGTTTATTAGCCGTTTGTTCACAAGCAACCACCACCGCCCCCAGCGCAATTCGGTTACCGCGCATAATGGGAACGACAGCGGCATCCTCAATACCGGGGAGCGCCAGTAATCGGCGTTCGATTTCACTCAGTGAGATACGCTTTTCTTCGATTTTTATAATGCGATCGCGGCGACCTAATAAGCGAAAACTTCCCTGCGGGCTAAATTCGAGAATATCGTCTAACTGCACGCATCGGTGATGAATCAATGCTGACTCAATCTGCCAGCCATCACTCTGCGGGGTAAAACGCACTTGCGGGAAGGGCTGCCATTCAGGCGAGATTTGCGAATGTTGCCGCCACGCCAGCACACCCGTTTCGGTGGTGCCATAAATTTCTGATACCGGTGTTTTAAGCCACGCTCGTGCATTTTGCGCGGTATCGTCATCGAGTTTCCCGGCGGCGGAAATCACGCTTTTAAAAGTTGGAGCCGCGAGGTTCGCATCGAGGCGTTTTAAAAATGCCGGGCTGCTGATAAACAATAAAGGATGGTTTGAATACGCCACCAGTTGCTCAGGGAAGTGAATCATTGCAGCATCACTGGCAAGACCAAGGGCCATTGGCAGCATCACACGGAAAGTAAAACCATAGAGATGCTGGTGTGACACCGAGCCCACCACGCGACAATCACGTAGCTTTTCGCCCCACAATGCCGCAAGCCAGGCAATCTCTTCATCCAACGCCTGTAGCGTTTTGAAGATTTGCGCAGGTTCACCAGTAGAGCCCGAGGTAAATAGCACCACACCCGCATCGACATGAACCAGTTCGAAGGATTGGACTGCCGTATACGCCAGAGTTTGCGGGTTTATCACCGGGCAGTTAAGGTTGAGCGGCACATCGCTAATGACGCCGCAAAAATGCATTTGCTGTTCGCGAAGCTGTGCTTCCCGGCAATGCCCAGGGATCACTGGGGTTTTACCCGCATGCAGTGTCGCCAAAAGCGCGGTAATAAAGGCGTAGCTGTTATCAAGACAAAGCGCCCAGCGATCGCCCGGCTGTGTTTTTAGCCAGCCATAAATACGCTGAACATCAGCGATTAAATCGGCCTGGGTCCAAAGATGCGCCCCTTCAAACGCCACAACATGTTGCGGATGGCGACCGCTTAGCCACAGCTTTAGTGATAAAGGATTATTCATAGCGACGTTTCACCCGCTGCCTCACCAACCATTCACCGGCAAATAACGCCCCCATCAGCAGGTAGCTCGCCATTCCATTCCACAATGTCCACCAGTGGATGTTACCCGCAAGGCAGGTGAATAGTGCCATGCTGCCATTCAGGATAAAGAAAATGCACCACACTTGCGTCACGCGACGGGTATATCGCACACCCGCAGCCGGTAGATCCCCTTCACGCCAACGAGCCAGGCGTTCAATTAAAGACTGGCTACTCCACAGTGAGGCACCAAATAGTGCCAGCATCACCACATTGACCACCACCGGATACCACAGCAACAGCTGTGCTTCACGCATCCAAATACTGGCAATAGATAACACCGCCCCCACAATGGCCAGCCCTTTGAACGCACGGCTCAATGCACCCGTTTTGCCACGTAATGCGCACAAACGCAGCACAAAGCACAACGCCAGAATAGGCAGCAAAATGTGTAATTTTGGATATGAAAGGGCTAACCAGACGGCAAAGGGCCAACCTATTACGGCTAGCCCTCCGACAATACTTAGCGCACGTTTTGCCAGCACGCTTTAAGACCCGCTATGCAAACGCTCAACCGCGTCTACGACATCCTGTACGGTACGAACCGTTTTAAAATCTTCCGGTTTGATTTTTTTACCGGTGCGTTTTTGCAGATGCACAACCATATCTACCGCATCGATACTATCGAGATCCAAATCTTCGTAGAGACGAGATTGCGGGGTGATTTGCTCAGGAGAGAGTTCAAATAACTTAACCAGTAACCCGGTGACTTCCTGATAAATATCTTCTTTATTCATAGCGTACTCGTGGTTTCAATCAGGCGCTGTGCGCAGGGTTTTGACTATTAATAAATGCGGCCAGATTCGCGACCGAGTAAAAATGTTCACGCATCGTTTCGTTTTCTGCGGATAACACCACACCATAACGTTTTTTAACCGCCAGACCCAATTCCAGAGCATCGATGGAATCAAGGCCAAGACCGTCGTTACCAAATAACGCAGCCCCACTTTCAATCTCATCGACACTTATCTCTTCGAGATTCAGGGTGTCGATAATGAGTTGTTTAATATCGGTCTCTAGAGATTGCATATCACCATCCGAGTCTTAGAGTCTATCTGAGTAGACTTTTAAAAAGGGTCAGGAACCAATTCCTGACTTAAATATTGGCTAAGACGGCGCGCCGCAATCGTCGGGGCATCGTCTTGGTTTGCCATAAAGCTTTGGCTGTCGACCCGCTGTTTAACACTCACGGTAATCATCGGCTTGCGCTGAGGTATCTGGTACCAGCGGCTGCGTTTGTCCAGATAACGCTGGTCACAGTGAATATGCACCAGACGCAATTCACATCTACAACGCAAAGCAATATTCGCAGCACCTCGCTGGATAACCAGCGGTTCACCCGGGCGGGTACGCGTCCCTTCAGGGAAAATCAGTATCGCCTCCCCTGCCGTTATGCGTTTCTGGCTTTCAGGAAGTAATGTTTCGCCCTGACTATTAACCAGATAGTCAGCGGCTTTAATCACGCCACGAAAACAGGGATTGTTCACAAGGCTTGCTTTCACCAGGCAACCAATATGCGGCGCCTGAGAAGCAATAAACACGTAATCGAGCAGCGTCGGGTGGTTTGCGACTATCAAACATCCATGATCGTTTGCTAATTGCGCACAATTTTCGAAGCGATAATCAAACACGCCAAGCAGGCGTCCGATGCGTAAAAATAGCCGGAAACTGGCGGAGATGCTACGGCGAGCAATCTCACGGCGTTTGCCATTATCGCGAACAAACAGTAACAGCAAGTTAAACCATACCAGTGACAACGCCAGGCCACCGCTACCAAACAGAATGAACAACCAACCGGTCATCAGCACGCGCCAGCACCACTCTAAGCGCCCCCACATTAATGACGACTCCAACGCCAGCACAGGCGTTCACCAATAAGGGTAAAGGTCTGCTCGTCACTGAGCCAGCCGTGCAAAAATGCCAGCCCCTGCGGTAAACCTTGCGCACCAGGGGTTTGGCTCGGTGTTGTATCACACTGGATCTGCGAGCCAGCTTCCAGCAACAAGGCCACCGCAAATGGCATGCTGACCGTCTCATCTGGAAGATGAGAGTGATAAAACTCAGGAATCAGCCCATCGAAATCCACCAGCATCACGCGTTGATACCCGGAGTGATGCAGCGATGCCACTTCAATTAATGCCTGCGCAAAGCTGTCAAAACCCGCAGAAACAGAGGACGAAACCAATGCTTGTTGGGCGGCAATCGTGGTATTGCCTACCGCTGAATTGTGTACTGACATCGCAAAATCAGTTGGTGAGAGACTTTCTTCGCACGCTAATGCGGTTAAAATCCGAAAGTTTCGCTCCAGCTCACCATGGCGGCTGGAAAAAACCAACGCATCAACATTTTGTCGGGACAAAATAGCAAGGGCACAATCAACAGCAAGCCTGCTACCTGATGCCAGACGGCGCGCAGTCATCATAGGTAGATGGCGACTTTTGGCAATCGGGGATGAAATATCAATAATCGCTGCGGTTTTCCCCCATGCCTGCCAGTCATCATGTTCAGATAAACCTGGTGCACTGGCCTGCCAGTCGACAATGTTAAACGCTAACTTCATGCTCTGTACCATCAATCATCTGCGACGTCCCGTCAGATATATATCTTCGAATTTATGCCGACTATAAAATAAGTCTTAATTTTACGGGATTTTTCTTAAGCCGCTTATATTTTGCGCGTGTTGAATTCATCAACGGCGGGGAATAGTAACAAAAATGACTGGGAAATAAATATTCATACATCAATTCCAACGGCCTGCTAATCACAGGCCGCGGATTCTAACGGTATGTGACTTCCAGCACTGCCAGTTGGTGTTGCGCGTCAATGTAGCGCATTTTGGTAGAAAACGGAGCATCGCCACCAGCCGTATAATTATTCAGCTTATTGAGTGCAATGGTCTGAACAACTGGCTTTCCGTTTTGGGTACAGGAAAATTTAACTGACTGTGCCTGAGGTGATTGCGATAAACGACAACCATCTTCTACTACTGCCCCCTGAAAATGAATCACACCACCACTGGCATGAGCATTAAGTAAAGGGAAAGCAAGAACAAAAATAGGCAAAAGCAATGAACGTCTCAAGCTTACTGTTTTCACGCTACGGACTCCTCAACTGAAGTGGTATGAGGGTTATCGGCACAAAACGGTGAACGCTACAGTTAAAACCTGGTATATAGAAGAAATAAAATCTACATAATCGCAACATTTATTAAACATTGCCCGGCGGAGCCCACTCTTTTTCCAGATGAATATCTTTTCCATCCGACACGGTTACCGTAATGGTCACATTATCTCCAGGAGAGATATTCATGCTCATCCGCGTTAACCTGGCAGGTTCATTCGCTTTTATAAAAATATTCCCGCTTTGGGTGCTGTTGCTTTGCCCTCCTGAGCCGGAACGTAGCGCGGTGAATTTGTAGGAACACTGGCAGTCCTGAGTAAGCGTAGCGACAGGTACGATGGTGTACATATCTCCCTGCTGCTGGGTATCGAAAGCAAGCTGATTACTTAGCGCGACTAATAAAAGTAATGTGTGCATAGTTTCCCCCAATAAAAAGAACAGGGCATAAAGGCCCTGTTCTTTTTTGTCTGGATTAGCAGTTAGTGCTGATAGACATTGGCCTGGTTACCCCAGCCAGACTGAGTTACAGCTGCCGAAGCGCCAGTTGTAGCTTGTGTCACATTGGCACCGTTAAAGTTGCCGTATTGTTGGACATTCAATTCGGCACGAGTACTTGCCTGAACAAGATTAGCCTGGTTATTATTACCGCTTTGCAGTAGATCAAGGCTGCTGGATTTTGAACTTTGGTTAACGTTAGCGCCGTTAAAATTACCAAGTTGAGTCACAGTCAGACCTTGATTGGTGTCGCCATAATTGCCATGACCACCACTACTACCATGTCCGCCCTGATAGATTTGACCAGCCAGTGCACTTCCCGAAACCACCAATGCTGCTGCGATTGCTGCTACTTTAATAAAGTTCATGGTGAAACTCCCATCGGATTGATAATTTAAGCCCAAATAGCTAGTGTATTATCTTTGGACAACACGGACTGCCATTTGTGACCTTACTTGCACTACAACTGCGGTATAACCAGTACCCGTTTGGATAATATTTGCTTTATTACCAGAACCTATCTGTTTAATTAAAGCAGTATTACCCGAAGTTGTTTGCTCAATATTCGCATCGTTAGCACTGCCAACTTGTGAAATATAAGCAAGATTATAACTCCCTGATTGTTCAACATTAGCTCTGTTAGAAGAACCTGTCTGAGAGACCAGTGCTAATTGCTTGCTTCCATTCTGGTCAACGTTGACATTATTATAATTGCCAGCCTGACCAATAATTGCTGCCTGATTTAGCGATGACCTACTTAATTCGTTCATCGCAAAGTTATATTCTGATCTGGCAAGATCGGGATTATTTGCAAGAACATAACCAGGCGTTCCCAACAATGCTAACATCACAAGTAACGATCTGTTCTTCATGTTGTCACCCTGGGTCTAAATACTTCTACTAATAACACTTGCCGTAAACGTTGAGAAGAAATGTTATCTCTGCGTTACGAAAATGAGTATGTCCGTCGAAACATTTAAAATATCTCACCCGCATGTTGTATTTTTATATTTCCACTCATTACAAAGTATTAGTGGAGTAAAAAAAACCAAATACAACAAAGGGTTCAAAAACGATTATTTTAATTCGCGTATGTTTTTTAAATTCATCACATTTATCAAGCATGGATTTGCCGTCTGGTTGAATTTAAAGACTGCTATTTGGCAATTTTTAGTGTGTCCATGTCACGGTGATGAGTTTTCTTAAGACAGCTAACAACTGCGAATGTAATGCCAACAATTTACATGTGTTAAGTTGAAAAACGCATAAGGATAAAAATAAATAATCAATACAAATCAATGAT
This sequence comes from Buttiauxella cochleicola, assembly GCF_021282435.1. NCBI lineage: Bacteria > Pseudomonadati > Pseudomonadota > Gammaproteobacteria > Enterobacterales > Enterobacteriaceae > Buttiauxella > Buttiauxella cochleicola. Next base: position 1,205,962 of record NZ_JAJSOT010000001.1, read on the forward strand.
ATATACTTATTTGTATGATTTTTAAAACTATGCAACTTATAATTTATGTACAACTTTAGTGCTAAAACTAAATAGAAAAAATCTCCACCTGCAACATTTTAATATCTACAGTTACATCCTGTAACAGCTTTAACACTTGCTTTAAGATTAGTAACCGCTAGATTGAAATCAGCAGTAACATTTTGTTTAACACATTAAGTCAGGTCGTAACTTAACGATATTTGACAGTGTTATATTAATTTCAAACACAGCAGTGCAGCACCTATCAGTACTTCTGGTGAATTAACTTTCTGTTAATTCAGCTGATTGATGCGCAAACTCGGACGGAGTTTCATCATGTTTAATGAAGCCCATACAATAAATAGTCAGGCGTTAAGTGCTCAAAGTTTATTGTTGATCACAAAACCCTCGCTACAAGCTACTGCGTTATTACAGCATTTAAAATCCTCACTCTCTATAAATGGGAAACTTCATAATATTCAACGCTCTCTTGAAGAGGTCGCTGGAAATGTTGTGGTGCTTTTCGATATGGTCGAGGCCGATAAAAAGCTGATTAACTATTGGCAAGATAACTTAAGTCGTAAACATAACAGCATTAAGTTGTTGTTATTAAACACTCCTGAAGAGTATCAATTCCGTGACATAGAAAATTGGCCACATATTAATGGTGTGTTTTATATGTCAGAGGAAGAACCGCGTGTGGTAGAGGGTATCCGTGGTGTAATGGATGGAGAATGCTACTTCTCGCAAAAGTTAGCCAGCTATCTTATTAATCACTCAGGGAATTATCGTTTCAATAATGTTGAGTCCTCCCTTCTGACTCACCGTGAAAAGGAAATACTTAATAAATTGCGTATTGGTGCCTCGAATATCGAAATCGCTCAGTCGCTATTTATAAGTGAAAATACGGTAAAAACGCATCTCTATAACCTTTTCAAAAAGATATCCGTAAAAAATCGCACTCAGGCGGTTTCCTGGGCAAACGATAATCTCAGGCGATAAGGCGATGAAATTACAAGCTGCTTTACTGCTGGCGTCAGTATTAGTCTGCGCCTCCGGGGGCGCTCGCGCCGTAGAAGTGGAAGTTCCCGGATTGTTGACGGATCACACCGTTTCATCTGTAGGGCATGAGTTTTATCGTGCCTTTAGTGACAAGTGGGAAAGCAGTTTTACCGGAAACTTAACCATAAATGAGCGGCCCAGTGCCCGTTGGGGAAGCTGGATAACCATTACTGTTGATCAGGATGTCATCTATCAGGCTTTTTTATTCCCCTCAAAACGTGATTTTGACCGAAATGTCACTATTGCATTAATCCAGACTGATGAAGCAATTAAACGCCGGCAAATTGATAAAACATTATTGAGTACCGGTGATTTAACCAGCGACGAATTTTAGGAGGCTGTCATGCGTATCACTCATGCAGTTTTATCTTTACTGCTGATATCCCCTTTATCCTGGGGAGGAAATATGACTTTTCAGTTTATAAACCCTAATTTTGGTGGTAACCCAAATAATGGGTCCTTTTTACTTAATGAGGCACAGGCTCAGAATTCCTATAAAGACCCTAGCTCAAGTGATTTTGGTTATACCGCGCCTTCTGCACTGGATAGTTTTACTTCCGCAATTCAGTCGCAGCTGCTCGGTGGGTTATTGACCAATATAAATACCGGTAAACCAGGCCGGATGGTCACAAACGACTTTATCGTAGACATTGCTAACGTTGATGGTCAGTTACGACTTAGCGTCACTGACCGTAAAACTGGCCAGATTTCCATAATTGATGTCTCAGGATTACAAAACAACGCTACTAATTTTTAGTGGGCATTAAACGACAAAAAAAGTATTTAAGGATAAACATTATGCAGCGCTTACTTCTCATCGTAGCAGTGTGTTTATTAAGTGGTTGTTTAACCGCACCACCTAAAGAAGCTGCGAAACCTACACTTTTGCCTCGGGCACAAAGTTACCGTGACTTAACCCACTTACCACCGACAAAAGGTAAGCTGTTTGTCTCAGTTTATAATATTCAGGATGAAACAGGGCAATTTAAACCCTATCCTGCAAGTAACTTTTCAACCGCGGTACCACAGAGCGCAACCTCTATGTTGGTTACTGCTTTAAAAGATTCACGCTGGTTTGTTCCATTGGAACGTCAGGGCCTGCAAAACCTGTTAAACGAACGTAAGATCATTCGTGCAGCTCAGGAAAATGGCACCGTTGCAGAGAACAACCGTAGACCACTAGATTCTCTAATAGCGGCAAACGTGATGGTTGAAGGTTCAATTATCGGTTATGAAAGCAACGTGAAATCGGGCGGTGTTGGCGCACGCTACTTTGGTATCGGTGGCGAGACACAATATCAGCTTGATCAAATAGCAGTGAATTTACGAGTAGTAAATGTTAGTACCGGTGAAGTATTGTCATCGGTCAATACCAGCAAAACAATTTTGTCTTATGAAGTGCAGGCCGGGGTATTCCGTTTCGTTGATTATCAACGCTTACTGGAAGGTGAAATCGGCTACACCACCAATGAACCTGTAATGATGTGTCTGATGTCAGCAATAGAAACAGGGGTTATTTATCTGGTTAATGATGGTATTAATCGCGGCTTGTGGGATCTACAAAATCCGAAAGATATTAACAATCCGATACTGGCTAAATACAGAGAGATGTCCGTACCTCCTGAATCTTGATAATCAACAGATAGTAAAAAACCAGCCTCGGCTGGTTTTTTTATTTATTCGGCTATCACTTGAGATTCAGACTTCGTTTTCCGTGCTGCAAGCCACAGTCCGCTATTTTTCATCGCAAAACCAAACACCAGACCAAGTAATAAAGAAGGCACGACAATCCGCCATTCACCCTGGTTTGCAAAGGTCGCGCAAGCACCAATAAATGTACCCGGTACAAACGAGAGCAACATATGCTTAGCCTGGATACACATCAGAAATGCCACAACGCCCGTAACCATGTAGCCCAAAATCTCCAGGTGAGGCGCTATCGCACTACCGTGAATGATGACCTGAGCCCATAATACGCCGCTACATAATGTGCATGCAGAAATGAAAAGACCTTTGATACCGCCTTGCGGACACGCAAAATATGCGGTGCAACCAAGGAAGCCTGCCCAACTGATTAAACCAAGACTCACCGCAACCCAACCCCAGAGGCCAGAGAGAATACCGGTGGTCAATGCAAGAGAGATAAGTATGTTCATAGCGGCACATCATAGCAGAGCCTTATCGTTCGACTACGATCTGCCGCACATTTTTTGTAAACCAAAAATCCAAGTTGCACTTTATATGTGATTTAAATCACATTACTCATCGTCAGATTCTTCAAGTTCATCGCGCATTGCCTGAATGGCTTCACGGCTAATTAACGCCAGTGTGCGGTAAAACGGCGTTGTAGAATGCGCTTCGACTTTGCCAAGGAAAGTGCCAGCCCACGGCATCAGATAGTCGTCAAACAAGCGAACTTGCGCTTCAAACTCATCTTCCTGTGACTGATCTTCAAGCCAGGAGGCTGCCAGCAACAAAGTACCAAAATGATCGGCAGGTGTTTCGGCAAGCGGCATGCCGCGCTGTTTTAGAAACTCGCGCACATCGCCCTCATTACTACCAGCTTCCCATACTGAGCGATAAGGCGGCACGCTACACTCTTCACCAATAAACAGCGCATTGTAATCAGCAGCCAGTTGTTGAGGATCGCAGCTCTGTTGCAGACGAGTCAGTAACTCATCTTGTTCCAGCGGCCAGTGCTCTGCCAGTTTGCCTTCGCGGATCATCGTCAACAATGGAACCAAAAGCGGATCCTGAGGCTGGCGATAATAAAGTGATCCTAAAATGCGGCAAATAATTGAAAACTCATTCATGCTAACGATCCATTTAGTAGAGATTTAACAAATAGAAATTAAAGTGTGGCGAACTCTTCGATTGGCGCCATACCGCGAGCTTCAAGGAAGCCAAGCATACGGGCGACTGAAACATTCAGAATACGATCTTCCGGGAACTCAACTTCGTCGAGAATTTTGCGGCACTCATCAAAATCCCCGAGAGTAAAGGCGGTGTGGGAATCTGAACCCAACGATAACCAGCCACCGGCATCACGCACTGCGGCAGCAATCGCACGGCAGTTCGGGCCGCTACCCTTACGTGAATGAGTAAATGAGGAGTTATTGAGCTCCAGCGCGACATTATATTTTGCTGCCGCCTGCGCTATAGCAGGAATATCGACCGGGAATTTCGGGTTGCCTGGATGGCTGATAATGTGGACATTGCCACTCGCCATTGCAGCAATCATCGCTTCGGTGTGAGTAGCACTATCCTGAGGCGGGAAAACAGGCTCATGGAAACCAGCGATAATCAGATCCAGTGAGTCCAACATCGGCCCGGTGCAGTCAATTTCACCAGCGGTATTTTTTATATTAGATTCGATACCACGCAAAATACCGACACCATCAACCAATCTCGGCCAGATGCGCATATTCACAAAGTGCCAGTAATGAGGCGCGTCAGCCATGTCCGGGCCGTGATCGGTGATAGCAAACAACTTGATGCCTTTGCTTTTAGCAATCGCAATGTAGTCATGAAGGGTGCTATAGGCGTGGGTGCTGGCGACGGTGTGCATATGCAGGTCAACGGGATACATGGCTCTCTCCTTATATGTCTTTCTCGCAAGGATAGCAGTTATCACCGTGGTTTTTTAGCCCGGCGCAAGCCGGGCTGTGCATTAATAACCGTGATGCAAAGAAACCTGGCCACTCGGCGACTCACCGTTTTCAATCTGGCGAATCGTTTTGGCAATATATTCCATTGCTTCCTGAGGACGAGTGACGGCTGCCAGATGCGGGGTTATGGCAATACGCGGGTGTTTCCACAGTGGGCTTTCCACTGGAAGCGGCTCCTTGGCGAAGACATCGAGCATCGCCCCTTTCACTTTTCCACTCTCAAGAGCGGCGAGCAAATCACTTTCAACCAGATGCACCCCACGCGCCAGGTTCATAACGTAAGCCTCATCCGCTAGTTGATTGAGCAACTGGCTGTTAATAATACCCACAGTTTGTGGAGTATTCGGCAGCAGGTTAATCAACACACGAGTGCCTTTAAGGAAGTCACCCAGTTGTTCAGTACCCGCAAAGCTGGTTACGCCCGGATACTCTTTTTTGCTGCGGCTCCAGCAACGCACCGGGAACCCCCAGGCCGCCAGGCTTTCTGCAACTTTCCCGCCCAGTACACCCGCGCCAAGCAGCCCGATAGTGAAGTCTTCACGGCGATAATCATCCAGCGGCTGCCATTTTGCCTGCTGCTTTAATGCCTGATAATCATCGAACCTACGGAACCAGTGCAATACCTGACTCACCGCGTATTCCTGCATCTGCAGCGCCATACCGGTATCTTCCAGGCGAAATAGTGGAACACCTGCTGGCAGCATATCCGGATGAGCCTGAAGCTTACTCAGAATAGAGTCCACACCCGCTCCCAATGCAAATACCCCCTTCAGCGTCTCGCGCCCACTGAGCATCTCCACCGGGGGATGCCACACCAGGGCGTAATCCGCAGGCTGGTTATCACCAGGATGCCATTGGCGAACCGTGACACCAGGAAGTTGCTGCTGCATACCTTCCAGCCACAGTTGCGTATTAAATGTTGGGTGATGAAAAATAATGTCCATGCTTTCTCCATTTATTCTTAGGCTTACGCGCAGCCCTAAACAATACATGAGATGAATGTAATAAAAAATCAGCGTGTAATGCTGTTTTAAGAAGCAAGTTGCTTGAAGTTTGGCTGAACGCACCAGATTTACTCAAAAGTGAATTGACGCAGGCCGTTCTTTTCCCTACATTAGCGCCCGTTCCAGATGTCAGGGAACAACAAAACGGTGAGGTGTCCGAGTGGCTGAAGGAGCACGCCTGGAAAGTGTGTATACGGCAACGTATCGAGGGTTCGAACCCCTCTCTCACCGCCATATTTAAAGAAGAGCTCGCATGTAAATGCGGGCTTTTTTTTCGCCCGAAACCCGTGGAGAGATGGGTGAGAACCCTCGACCCGAGGTTCGACAAATGCTTTAGCATTTGGACGTCAGGGACGCTTGCGGCCATGACGCCCGTAGGGCAAGCGCAGCGCAGTCAGCCCCTCTCTCACCGCCATATTCCAGGAGAAAGTCTGAATTCGCGTTCAGACTTTTTTTTGCCTAAAATCCGGCATCGTTCATGCCTTGACCAAACGGTATAGAAACAGAAGATTAAACTTGACCGAATGCGGTCTACTCCCTATAGTAGCGCCCCGTTGCCCCATGATATTGGCAACAGATTCAAAACGGTGAGGTGTCCGAGTGGCTGAAGGAGCACGCCTGGAAAGTGTGTATACGGCAACGTATCGAGGGTTCGAACCCCTCTCTCACCGCCATCTTCTAAGAAGAGCCCGCATGAAAATGCGGGCTTTTTTTCGTCTGGATTTTGTGTTCTGCCTGTCGGATGACGCTGCGCTTATCCGGCCTACCCGGTTTCAAATGGTTTTGTAGGGGTGCACGATTTACCATAAAAAAGCCCGAACCTTAGTTCGGGCTTGTCAGTGCTGTTATACCTTACCTTTGCTAAACCGTTTTCGTATCACCACAAAGAACACCGGCACAAAGAAGATGGCGAGCAAGGTTGCCGAGAGCATTCCGCCCATTACCCCTGTGCCCACTGCATTCTGCGCCCCGCTGCCAGCACCGCTGCTTAATACCAGTGGCATCACCCCCAGAATAAATGCCAGTGATGTCATCAGGATAGGTCGCAGACGCATACGCACTGCCTCAAGCGTGGCCTCTATTATCTCTTTGCCTTCCTTTTCCATCAGGTCCTTAGCAAATTCGACGATTAGAATTGCATTCTTCGCCGACAGACCAATAGTGGTCAACAATCCGACCTGGAAATAAACGTCGTTATTCATTCCCCGCATTACCGCCGCCAGAAGTGCGCCAACCACGCCTAATGGCACAACCAGCATGACCGAGAATGGTATCGACCAGCTTTCATAGAGTGCAGCCAGACAAAGGAACACGACCACTAACGAGATGGCATAGAGTGCAGGAGCCTGGTTTCCAGAAAGCCTTTCCTGATATGACATTCCCGTCCAGTCATAGCCTATTCCAGCGGGTAATTTTGAAGCCAATTGCTCCATTAACACCATGGCCTCTCCGGTACTTTTTCCCGGTGCTGCCTCGCCCAATAGTTCCATCGATGGCAAACCGTTATATCGCTCCAGACGCGGCGAACCATACATCCAGTGCGATGACGAAAATGCCGAAAGTGGAGCCATTTGCCCAGAGCTACCACGGACATAGAGATTATTAATATCCTGCGGCAACATGCGGAAGCGGGCATCAGCTTGCACATAAACCTTCTTCACGCGGCCGTGATCGATAAAATCGTTCACGTAAGTACCACCCAGAGCACTGGCTATGGTTTGATTAATATCCGCAAGGCTAATGCCAAGGGCTTGCGCCTTTTCCTGGTCAATTTCCAGCTTGTACTGTGGGGTGTCTTCAAGCCCATTAGGGCGAACACGCGTCAATATCTCAGGATGTTTGGCGATCATCGCCAATAATTGATTACGGGACTGCGTTAATTGCTGATGGCCAAGGTTTGCCTGGTCAATCAGTTCAAAGTCAAAACCCGTCGCCGTACCTAATTCGATAATCGCCGGTAAGTTAAACGGGAACACCAGTCCATCATGAATCCGACCAAATGCTTTGGTCGCGCGTTCAACAATCGCACCGACCGCATTCTCTTTTCCAGACCGTTCCTCCCAGGGTTTCAGGCTAATAAAGGCAATCCCGGAGTTTTGCCCCTGCCCGCTGTAGCTAAAACCATTCACCGTAAACACGGATTCGACGTTGGCTTTTTCGGTATTCAGGTAGTAATCGGTGATTTGATCGAGCACTTTTTGTGTTCTTTCCTGCGTCGCACCAGCGGGCAGCTGCACCATCGTCATAAACACACCCTGATCTTCTTCGGGCAGGAATGCGGTAGGTAAACGCAGGAATAGCACCGCCATTCCTGCAACAATAATCACATACACCAGTAAATAACGCCCGGTGCTGCGTAAAATGTTACTGACACTATCTGTGTAGTGATGAGCACTTTGGTTGAATTTCTTGTTAAACCAGCCAAAGAAGCCCGTTTTTTCATGCACCTGCGGGTCAACTGGTTTTAGCAAAGTCGCGCAGAGTGCTGGTGTCAGGATCAAAGCAACCAACACCGAAAGCGCCATTGCCGAAACGATAGTAATCGAGAACTGGCGATAAATTGCCCCGGTCGAGCCACCGAAAAAGGCCATCGGAATAAACACCGCCGACAGCACCATAGCGATACCGACTAACGCCCCCTGGATCTGGCTCATCGATTTCCTGGTGGCTTCTTTCGGTGAGAGATGCTCTTCGACCATCACGCGCTCAACGTTTTCCACCACCACGATCGCATCATCCACCAGCAGGCCTATCGCTAACACCATGCCAAACATCGTCAGGATGTTTATCGAGTAGCCAAAGGCAGATAGGACGGCAAATGTCCCCAGTAATACGACCGGCACCGCGATAGTCGGAATCAGCGTGGCGCGCAGATTTTGCAAGAAGAGATACATTACCAGGAACACCAGGATGATCGCTTCGAACAGTGTTTTCACCACCTCGTGAATGGATATTTTCACAAACGGCGTGGTGTCATAGGGATAAACAACCGTCATCCCTTGGGGGAAGTAAGGTTGTAGTGAGGCCAGCTTTGACTTGATAGCGGCAGCGGTATCCAGGGCATTTGCACCCGTCGCAAGCTTAATTCCCAGGCCTGCCGCCGCCTGGCCATTAATTTTCGCAACCGTATTGTAGTTTTCACCACCCAGCTCAATGCGCGCCACGTCGCTTAAATGAACAACTGAACCATCCGGGTTCACTTTCATGGTTACTTTGCCGAACTCAACCGGATCACGTAAGCGTGTCTGCGCAATAATCGATGCGTTAAGCTGCTGATTTTTAACCGCAGGCGTGCCACCGAGTTGCCCGGCAGCCACCTGGTCATTCTGCAATTTGAGCTGATTGACTACATCGCCCGGATTAAGCTGGTATTTGTTCAGCGCATTCGCATTAAGCCAAATACGCATCGCGTACTGGGCGCCAAATAGCTGCACATCCCCCACCCCGTTGGTTCGGCTGATTGCATCTTTAATATTCGATGCCACATAGTCGGAAATATCATCCTGTGTCAGGCTTGGGTTATTAGAGATAAAACCCGCTACCAGCAAGAAACTGCTCGAGGATTTTTCGACACTAATCCCCTGCTGCTGCACTTCTTGTGGCAGTAATGGCATCGCCAGTTGCAGCTTGTTCTGCACCTGGACTTGCGCAATATCCGGGCTGGTGCCTGATTTGAAGGTCATGGTAATAGTCACGCCACCCGCAGAATCACTGGTGGAGGACATATACATCAGGTTATCGATACCGTTCATATTTTGTTCGATAACCTGCGTCACGGTATCCTGCACCGTCTGGGCATCAGCACCAGGATAGGTTGCCGTCACCGCAACAGCCGGTGGCGCAATCGTTGGATACTGTGCGACCGGAAGCTGTAAAATTGCCAAGCCACCAGCAATCATCAAAATGATCGCCAGCACCCAGGCAAAAATTGGTCGTTCGATAAAAAACTTAGCCATTGTGCAAACCTTAGCGTGTTTGAGTGTCAGCGCTATCTGGCACTATCTGGACAGCGACCCCAGGACGCACGCGCTGAAGCCCGCTGACGATGATTTTATCGCCAGGCTTCACACCCTTGGTTACCAGCCATTTATCACCAATCGCCTGAGGGGCCACCACTTCGCGGACGACCGCTTTATTATTCTCGTCGACCACCATCACGGTGGCGTCACCACGCGGATTGCGCGTGACCCCCTGTTGCGGCACTAAAATCGCTTCGGGCTGAATGCCTTCATCGATTTTTGCCCGCACATACATACCTGGCAGTAATTGATGCTGCGGATTGGGGAATACGGCTCGCAAGGTAATGGAGCCAGTCGTTTGATCAACAGTGACATCGGAGAACTCCAGATCGCCATTTAGCGGATAAGGTTGACCATCCTCCATAAGCAATTGCACCGTAGTTTTACCGTTCGCTTTTTGCAAACTGCCCTTTTCCACAGCCTGTTTCAGTTGCATAAAGTCAGTGCTGGATTGCGTGACATCAACGTAGATTGGGTCAAGCTGCTGAACAGTAGCCAGCGACGAGGCCTGCCCGTTTGTCACTAATGCCCCTTCGGTGACATTCGATTTTCCAATACGCCCATCGATTGGCGAGGTGACTTTGGTATAAGCGAGGTTAATGCGCGCATTTTCCACTTCAGCCTGCGCAGCTTTCACTTCTGCATCAGCCTGTTGTGCGTTCGCGACGGCCTGATCGTATTCCTGCTTGCTGATGTAACTGGTACCGAGCAATGGCACATAACGTTTCACTGTTAAATGTGCAATGTTTGCAGCAGCTTTAGCCTTTGCGAGTGAGCCTTGTGCGCTATTCCAGGCGGCCTGATACGTGGCCGAGTCAATCTGATAGAGGGAATTTCCAGCAACGATATCGCTGCCTTCAACAAAGTTACGTTTCAGGATAATGCCGCTCACCTGCGGGCGAACTTCCGCCACACGAAAAGCATCGGTACGCCCTGGAAGTTCAGTCGTCACAGCCAGTGGCGCCGCTTTAACGGTAAACACATTGACCTGCGGCGTGGGCATTGCTGCCTTCTCGTCGCCTTTATCATTACAACCCGTTAAGGCACCCGTTGCTAACAACAGCATGGATGACAGGATGATGAACTCGCCATATTTCTTCATTACGATTCCTTAAAGCATGACTCTTAAAGTAAAAACCGAACGTCGATGGGGAAATGAAACCCACCGGCAACGTATTCCTGTTATTTCGCCTTACCAAAGCGGCGGCTAATCACGACAAAAAATACCGGGACAAAAAAGACCGCCAGCAGCGTTGCGGAAACCATCCCGCCCATAACGCCTGTACCGACGGCATTCTGCGCACCACTCCCCGCTCCGCGGCTAATCACCAGAGGCATAACACCGAGAATAAATGCCAACGAAGTCATGAGAATTGGGCGCAGGCGCATACGCACCGCGTCGAGCGTGGCTTCAATTAATCCTTTACCTTCTTTATCAATAAGATCTTTGGCGAACTCGACTATCAGAATGGCGTTTTTGGCCGACAGGCCAATGGTGGTCAACAACCCAACCTGGAAATAAACGTCGTTATTTAATCCACGCAGCGTGGCCGCAAGCAGTGCGCCGATGACGCCAAGTGGTACCACCAACATGACTGAGAACGGAATTGACCAACTTTCATAGAGTGCCGCCAGGCATAAGAAGACAACCAGCAACGAGATGGCGTACAGAGCCGGGGCCTGATTACCGGATAAACGTTCCTGGTAAGACATGCCGGTCCAGTCAAAACCAATACCCGCGGGTAATTTCTCGGCCAGACTTTCCATCAGTAACATAGCTTCACCGGTACTTTTACCCGGAGTCGCTTCACCAAGGATCTCCATAGAAGGCAGACCGTTGTAGCGTTCAAGTCGTGGTGAACCATAGATCCAGTGTGAACTGGCAAAAGCGGAAAACGGCACCATTTGCCCACTGCTTCCGCGCACATACCAGGTATTGATATCGCTCGGCAGCATACGGTTCGATGCCCGCCCCTGAAGGTAAACTTTTTTCACACGTCCGTGGTCGATGAAGTCATTGACGTAAGTGCTGCCCAACCCAGTGGCAATAGTCTGGTTAATATCGGAAATGCTAACGCCCAGCGACTGCGCCTTTTCCTGATCAACTACCAACTTAAATTGCGGTGTATCTTCCAGCCCATTAGGGCGCACGCGCACCAGCAAATCCGGGCGTTTGGAAATCATGCCTAAAAGTTGGTTTCGCGCTTGCGTCAACGCCTTATGGCCCTGACTTGCCTGATCGATTAATTCAAAGTCAAAACCTGTGGCAGTGCCCAGCTCCGTAATTGCGGGCAGATTAAAAGCAAATACCATTCCCTCGTGAATTCGGCTAAAAGCGCGGGTTGCGCGACCCACGATAGCGGTCACTTCATTCTCTTTGCCAGGGCGTTTACTCCAGTCTTTCAAACGCACAAAAGCCAGGCCGTTGTTCTGGCCTTTGCCGCTAAAACTAAAGCCATTAACGGTGAAGACTGAATCAACATTGGCGGATTCATGAGTCAGGTAGTAATCGGTTATCTGATCCATGATTTTCTCAGTTCTGGCCTGCGTCGCTCCTGCGGGCAAAGTCACCATAGTGAGGAAAACGCCCTGGTCTTCTTCGGGCAAAAATGAGGTAGGTAAATGAAGGAAGAGTGCTGCCATGCCCGCAACAATCAAGACATAAACCACCATATAGCGCCCGGTAGAACGTAAAATCAGCCTTATGCTATTGGTGTAATGGTGGGTACTTTGCTCAAAACGAGCATTAAACCAGCCAAATAGGCCACGGGGTTTACCATGGCTACCTTTGACGACCGGTTTGAGCAAAGTGGCACAAAGCGCAGGGGTGAGGATCAACGCAACCAACACCGACAGTGCCATTGCCGAAACAATTGTTATCGAGAACTGGCGATAAATAACCCCGGTCGAACCACCGAAAAACGCCATCGGAATAAACACCGCCGAGAGCACCATCGCGATCCCTATCAGCGCCCCTTGTATCTGCGACATTGATTTTTGGGTTGCTTCTTTAGGGGACAGTCCCTCTTCAGCCATCACGCGTTCAACGTTTTCCACCACCACAATGGCATCGTCCACCAGCAAGCCTATCGCCAGCACCATGCCAAACATCGTTAATGTATTAATGGAGTAACCGAACGCAGCGAGCACAGCAAAAGTGCCGAGCAACACAACCGGCACGGCAATGGTAGGAATCAGCGTTGCGCGGAAGTTCTGTAAAAATAGGTACATCACCAGGAAGACCAGAATGATGGCTTCAACCAGGGTTTTAAATACTTCGCGAATGGAGATTTTGATAAATGGCGTGGTGTCGTAGGTGTACACCACTTTCAAGGAGTGCGGGAAAAAGGGTTGCAGGCGGGCCATTTGTGTCTGGACGGCTTTGGCGGTATCCAGCGCGTTAGCACCCGTCGCCAATTTTATCCCAATACCCGCAGCCGGTTTTCCGTTGTAGCGGGCGATAACGTTATAATTTTCACCACCCAGTTCAATGCGGGCGACATCGTGTAATTGAACTTTGGAACCGTCTGCCTTCACCTTGAGCAAAAGGTGCCCGAACTGTTCGGGGTCGCGCAAACGAGTCTGCGCAATAATAGAAGCATTCAACCGCTGGCCCGGAATGGCTGGAGTGCCACCCAGTTGCCCCGCGGCTACCTGCGCATTCTGGGTTTTTATCTGGTTAATCACATCAAGAGTGGTGAGTTGGTATCTATTTAGCTCGTTAGGATCAAGCCAGATACGCATTGCATATTGCGCCCCGAAAAGTTGCACATCTCCCACCCCCGCCGTACGGCTAATCGGGTCTTTAATATTCGAGGAAATATAGTCAGCGATGTCGTCCTGACTCATGCTGCCATCTTCCGAGATAAAACCGGCAACCATCAGGAAACTGCTGGAGGACTTCTTCACACTGATTCCTTGCTGCTGCACTTCTTGCGGCAACAAAGGCATGGCGAGCTGAAGTTTATTCTGCACCTGAACCTGCGCGATATCTGGATCGGTGCCTGACTTGAAGGTAAGCGTCACCGTCACACTACCTGAGGCATCGCTGGTAGAAGACATGTACATCAGGTTATCCAGACCATTCATGTTCTGCTCGATAACCTGGGTCACGGTATCCTGAACAGTACTGGCGTCTGCTCCTGGGTAGGTTGCGTTAATGGCAACCGCAGGTGGAGCGATTGTCGGGTACTGCGCCACTGGCAAATTAATGATCGACAGGACACCCGCCAGCATCAAAATGATCGCCAGCACCCAGGCAAATATGGGGCGCTCGATAAAAAACTTCGCCATGTGAAAAGTTCTCTGTTTAAAGTCTAATTTTGTAATGGATATAGAGGGAATTAGCTTAACAGAGGCTTTATCGATTAATGATTCATGCTTGTATGTATAATCTTCCATATCGCTACTGGACATCGAAAAATTTAAAGCCCACAATAATTCTTTATTTAATTAGAAACCGTTTTTAAATAACACCTAAAAGAAAAATAATATTTAACCCTGTTAATTCTTGTAACTAACATCCAGAAAGAGTTAATTAACTATGGCCAGAAAAACTAAAGCTGAGGCATTAAAAACGCGTCAGCACCTGATCGATGTCGCAATCACACTTTTTGCTAAAAATGGCGTATCTACTACCACACTTGCTGACATTGCCGATGCAGCGGGCATGACTCGTGGTGCGATTTACTGGCATTTCGATAGTAAGGTCTCGTTATTTAATGAAATCTGGAACACTCAACCTTATATCGGTGAAGAGATAAGAAAGAAACTTAAAGCGAAATATCACGATAACGATTTAATACTGCTTCGTGAAATGATTATTGAGGCCTTAAGATTCATTGCTACCGATCGTTGCCAGCACGAATTACTACAAATTCTTTATCATACGTGTGAATTTACTGGGGAAATGTATTCGGAGAGGGAAATAAGAGAGCGTTTTTGGTTTAACCGGGAAAGAATGAGGAAGATATTACGCAATTGTATTTCGAAAGGTCAAATTCCTGTTAATACTAATATCGATCTCACCATAACGCTTATTCATGGCTATCTGAGCGGGATCATCAAAAACTGGCTAATGCAGCCGGAGAATCTTAATCTTTATGAGCAAGCACCTGATGTGGTCGACAGCCTTTTCATCATGCTGACAAAATCAGTGTGACAAAAAGGGCAATGGTTTGAACCATTGCCCCTGGAGACTACAAATCTTTAAACGAACCCAACCGATAGCCACGTTCCGCAATCGCATATTTTAACGACGCAGAAGTCAGTACATCCAGTTCAGCAAGACGTGGATAGCAATACTTGCTGTTAAGAATGGTGTTATCAATAAAGGAAGGGTGAGTCATTATTTCTAACGATTGCTCACCACGCGCCATGGAACGGTCAAGTGTATCGAGGAATAACGTTTCCGATATCGCCTCACCATAAAAACCACTGTCAAAACCTTGCGCCGTTTTTACGCCCTGGCACTCAAGCCCGCCAGGTATGGCAGCATCGTAATCAAAACGGATTGCCACGCCCTGCTCTTTCGCAAAGGCTTCGACGATCGGATAGATCTGCGGGATCATATGCACATGGTGATGGCTGTCGAGATGCGTAGGTTTGCGGCCAAATAATTCGACGAATCTCGCGAACTGGCACGCCAACTCTTGCTCGATTTCGGCAAGTGGCAGAGTGTCATCTTCCGCTCGCTGCCAAATCCATTTACCCAACTCGCCCTTTTCATCAACCAGGCCTGGCATTGCAGATAATGGTCGACCCAGCGTCAGTACAAAATGCATCCCAATAGCCAGACCTGGATGTTTTGCACTGAGTGCAACAGCATGTTCAATACCTGCGGCGTTAACCATCGCGGTGGTAGACGTCACTACACCGTTGGTGAATGCGTCGATAATTCCGTAATTTTGCGCCTTACACAGCCCAAAATCGTCCGCGTTAACAATTAATAACTTATCCATTGTCGCCTCGGTAAGCTGCCTTCCCTTTGCAGGGAAGGCCTCCAGTTATTTAAGTGCAGCGATTGCTTTTGCAAAGTTTGGCAGATTAGCTTCGTGAGCTAACAGCATATCGCGGGCAATTTTCTCGGCATCTTTATCAGAATGAATCAGCGGGCTTAGATTCAACGCCAGCAGAACATCATTAAAGTTTCCGCTAAGCGCCGCTTCACTGGCCGCCACTTCGAACCCTTTGATGGTGTAAATCAGGCCCAGCACTTTTTCATCAAAATGAGTGATGCGCGAGCTTGGGGTGGCGCCATCACGGCCGATGGTACAGGTCATTTCAACCGCCCAGTCAGCAGGAATATTATCAACATGCCCATGGTGTGGTACGTTAACGTAATGCTCGCTTTGCTTGTCGTTATAGATATCGCTGATAACTTCACAAGCCGCATCAGAATAGTAAGCCCCGCCACGCAGTTCCAACTCTTTTGGTTTCACATTCAACGCAGGGTCTTTGTAGAGTTCGAACAGTTGCTTCTCAACTTTCTGCACAACGGTTGCGCGCGCGCCGCCTTTGTAGAACTCGCCCATTTCGATAGCCAGCATCTCTTTTTGCTTGAAGTAGTAGAGCAAATAAGAGCACGGCAGCAGGCGCAGAGAACGAATCAGACCTTCACTGAATGGCAGATCAAAGATGTTTTTCACCGAACCTGCAGTCAGCGTACCGGACGCCACGCCATCAAGCAGTTCGTCAAAGCGAGAAGTGCCGTTAACGATGACATCTTTGATGAATACCATGTGGTTCAGGCCGAACAAATCGATATTCAACTCATCTGTTGGTGCGAGTTTCAATACATCCTTAATGAACATTTTCATGCCCACTGGAATGTTGCAAACACCGATGAATTTTTTGAAGTCAGTGTGGCGATATACCGCTTCGGTTACCATGCCGGCCGGGTTAGTGAAGTTGATAACCCATGCGTCTGGGCAGATCTCTTTCACATCATTAATGATGTCGAAAATCACCGGAATAGTACGCAGGCCTTTAAACAAACCACCCGCACCGTTAGTTTCCTGGCCCAAATAGCCATAGCTTAGTGGGATACGCTCATCAAGTTCACGGGCTTTAAGTTGCCCAACACGCAATTGCGTAGTAACAAAATCGGCATCAACCAAGGCTTCGCGGCGATCGAGGGTTTTATACAGTGCAATTGGCACTGCCGCGCGTTCAATCATACGCAAGCAGAGGTCGAAGATAATATCTTGTTTCTCTTTACCCGCCTCAACATCAACCAGCCATAATTCAGTAATCGGCAATTCTTCGTAACGTTTAATAAAACCTTCGAGTAATTCAGGGGTATAGCTGCTACCACCACCGATTGTGACGACTTTCAATTTTTTACTCATGAGGACTCCGCTAGAACTTTCGCTCGATATAAGTGAGATCTATAGATGTATTATTGAAGGTTATATCCAGTAATTAATTTTACTGGAGCCAAAGACCAACCATCATTAATACATTTACAAGTTATTTAATGCTGTATAACTGCTTCCGATAATGCTGCGGGGTAAAAGAAGTTAACTTCTTAAAGTTTTTAATAAACATACTGGCGCTGCTGTAACCGGACTCGAAAGCAATATCGGTGACAGAATAGTTCGTGATCTCCAGTTGTTTCTTGGCAAAATTAATTCTTATCTCATTGATAATTTGCATCGGTGTTTTGCCATAGTGGCGCTGTGTAGCACGGGTTAAGTACTCCTGTGACTTACCGGACAACTCCACCATATTCACTAATGCTTTATCACCAAACATCGACTTGCCATGCATCAACTCGATGGTGTTTTTTAACCAGCCAGGAATATCACCACCTGACTCAGATTCTTTATGATGACGCAGACGGTTCACAATATAAAACGTCACCATCTCAAGAAATTCACTAAACTCGCCCTGACGGAAGTTTAATGAAGCAGTCACAGATTCAATATAAGTCAAAAATTCATTCTTAATTTGATAAACCTGTGACGCAATAAAATACGCTGGGAATAACGGTAAATAATGCTGTTCAAAAAAGGCCTTACTAATACCAACATTCAAAATTCGGGTCGCACCAAAATCATAAAAACTTTGATGATAAGAACCGAGTGGAATGAAAACAAAACTCCCTCTTTCCAACAGCACACGTTTACCGTTGATTTCCTGGTAATAACGTCCCGTCAATACCACCGTGAATTCGTAATAATCATGCTGGTGCAGCCCGGAGACACTTTCGACTTTGTTGTGGATGAACATGTGGAAATGTTGACCATCAAAAAGCTGGCTCTCGCGTGCCGTATTGATTTCCATACTGATTACCGGTGGCTGCATAGGGACTCCAACTTATTTTATTTTTTCGTGAAGCTCAATAAGTTCTGTAACCAGCTCACGCGCCAGCATAGAAGTCATCAGGTGATCCTGTGCATGAACCAGCACCAGGCTCACTTTAGTTTTGCCTTCGCCCTGGTCACCTTCAATCAGTTTGGTCTGTACCAGGTGCGCCTGGTTCAGCGCTTCACGAGACTGCGCCATCAACTCCCATGCCTTTTCAAAATCACCGGTTTTAGCGATTTTGAGTGCGCCGTAAGCCAGGCTGCGGGCTTGTCCAGAGTTGATGATTAAACCCATTACCACTTCTTCAAGGTCGTTAGTATCTACTTCGTTTTCTACTGCATTTTCTAAATCAAACATCAAATTCTCTCCCGGTTTAAAACGGTTGGGGATAACCCTATCCCCAACCCAAGCTACTTAGAACTTCAGTGCGTTAGCAATATCTTCTTCGCTTTCTTCTTCTTCGATTACAGCCTGCGCTTTGTTAGACAGGATAACGAATGGGATGTAGACACATGTCGCGACACCCAAGTTAAACAGTGCGACTAACAATGCTGCGATACTACCGTTACTGTTGAAGAAGGCGCCCAGGCCTGTAGGCATCGTCCACGGTGCCAGGTTGGTAACCGGTGGAATAATTCCCAGAGAGTAAGCCGCAAGTGTGATAGCTGCCAGAATCGGCTGAACCAGCACAAACGGGATGAACATAACTGGGTTCATGATGATTGGCAGACCGAACAGGATAGGTTCGTTAATCTGGAAGATACCTGACGGCAGTGCCAGTTTCGCAACCTGACGGTGGTCGGCGCGACGTGAAACCATGAAGATTGCGATAATTAAGCCCAGTGTCGCCCCAGAACCACCCAACAGGATGTAGGAGTCGAGCATTGGTTTCGCCCAGAAGTGGAACTGTTTACCCGCGTCAAGTGCCGCTTGTACAGAGCCGTACTGGTTGTAGATTGCGATGTTTTCCAGCGCCCATGGGGTCATGATGCCGTTGTCCAGCGCAGTAAGCGCCAGCGAACCATGCACACCGAAGAACCACAGCAGGGAGTTGAAGATAACGTACGCCCAGCCCACTACCGCACCCATCGACGCCAGCGGCGTAGAGATAGAGTCCATAATGATCTGGTGGAAGTTGCTACCGTGATTTGCCAGCAGCCAGGAAATAATCCCGAAAATAGACAGGATAATAAAGCCTGGAATTAATGCAGAGAAAGAACGTGATACCGATGTCGGCACACTATCTGGCAAAGTAATTACCCAGTTTCGGCGGATAACGAAAGTAAATAGCTCCGCGACAACCAGACCAATAACAATACCGGAAATAATATTCTGACCACCTAACCAGTTAGCGCCAACAGCATAAGCTTCGCCTACGCTATATGGAGTAACAGTCATAAATGCCGCAACGGATAATAAACCGGCTGCAAGAGGGTCAACTTTACGTTCCTCAGCTAGCGCCATACCAATGAAAAAAGGAGCCATTAGCGACATAATACCTAACGTACCGTTATATACGTTGCCGCCAATGGCTTTTAACCCATTAAGGGTTTCAATGGTTGAGGGGTCTAAACGAATACCTAAAGAATAAAAAAATGAACCAGCGCCAAAACTCAGAAATACGTTATTGATTAATACAAACATGGCCCCGGCAAGGGTCAATGGCATTAATTTGATGAAACCATTTTTAATTGCGTTGACGTGCGGTTGCTTCCCAATTTTCACTGCGAAAGGAAGCAATATCTTTTCAAGTGAATCAATGACTTTACTCATTTGGAATTTCCTTTATTGCCGCAAGAGTCTTGCGGCCAGGTTGTGTAAGGTCGTTCTTTGACGGAAAAATAAAACAAAATATAAAATTAATTATTTGCTGCTTTCTTGATAGATGCGACTGCTGCTTTCAGCACGCCTAACCCATCAATTTTGCCGTACATTGCTGAATCAATAACTTCTACCGGTTTACCTGGTAATACTTTCTGAATTTCTGGCAGCATATAAGCGATCTGTGGTCCAAGTAATACCAGATCCGCATCCTTGCCTTTTTCAGCAGCCAGAGTTTCAGGCCAGGCTTCGATAATTACAGGCACTTCATACTTCTCTGCCTGCGCCTTCATTTTTGATACCAGCAATGAGGTGGACATCCCGGCAGAACAAAATAGGTAGATACGTCTTTTGGTCATAATAAATTCCTCACGTTGCAATAGCCTGCATGTCTGAAATCAGCACAACCCACGCCTGCAAAAGGGACTGATTGGAAAGTTCTGATTGTTTCTTGTTGAGAGAAGTATACGGCAACACGTCGGCGGGGAATAATATTATGGAGCCCAAAATTGTCTCTCCTTGACCATCCGTTTTGATACCCTTCACATTTTGGGTAAATAATTCGCGCAAAGAAAAAAGCCCAAACAGAGTTTGGGCTTTACAATTCTTTCACACCAGAAATCAGTCGTAGGCATTCAATGCGCGCTGGCAAAGGGCCGAGCGCACACAATCTTGTTTGCCAAAGCGAACTACACCTACCATTTCATCTTCTTCAAAACGTTCCAGAGCATCACTCAGGCCGGACTTAACACCCCGTGGCAAATCGCATTGCGTGATATCGCCATTGACGATGACCGTCACGTTTTCCCCAAGGCGCGTTAAGAACATTTTCATTTGCGCTGCGGTGACATTCTGCGCCTCATCAAGAATAACCACCGCATTTTCGAAGGTACGTCCGCGCATATAGGCGAACGGCGCAATCTCTACTTTGCCAATTTCGGGACGCAGACAGTACTGCATAAAAGACGACCCTAAACGTCGCACCAGGATGTCATACACCGGGCGGAAATAAGGAGCGAATTTTTCCGAAATATCCCCAGGTAAGAAGCCGAGATCTTCGTCAGCTTGCAGGACCGGGCGGGTGACAATTATCCTGTCGACATCCTTATGTATCAGGGCCTCAGCGGCTTTCGCCGCACTGATATACGTTTTGCCGCACCCGGCTTCACCGGTGGCGAATATCAGCTGCTTTTTCTCGATGGCGTTAAGATAGTGCTCCTGAGCCTCATTTCGCGCCGCTATCGGGGAGTTATCACGGCAATCTCTTGCCATACCGATAGATTCAACGCCGCTCATCTGCACAAGCGTTGTGACCGATTCCTCTTCGCGTTGTTTGTGGCTACGCGAATCCCGTCTCAGCACACGTTTTGCTTCACGACGAGCTTTGATCACTGCTTTCTGTCTTCCCATGGATGGCACCTTACAGTTGGTTTCATTTCCCGCGCCACAACACAGTGCGCGATTATGTTCACTAACGGATGAGGTTTGGCTTCCTTTTAAGCCATGAACTGCCGGTTGAGAGGATGCACCAGTTAGACGAATTACGCCGCTTAGCGCATCGTTAATACATTGAGTTGTAAAAGGATCAGGTTTTTTAGCGGTGAAGATAGCGAAGCCGGAGGAGACACCTCCGCGCTGGGTAGTGCGGGTAAGAAGTTTGCTCAATCGTCCAGTACAGGACCCTACCATTCGCGATCTCCATTGTGATTAAGATTCACAGCCGGGAACTACCGCTCGTGCTTTAATTACATCAAAAATTATCTAAATTGCAACTTTTATTTTACTTTAAATCAACATTCGCGTTTCGTCATTCGCTTATTAAATTTATGACATAAAAATATTACACTTTTATATCAATGATGTAGACATATAGAAATTGAATGAATACCTGGCAGGCAAATTGTTAGCAAAAGAAAAATTAGCAGGAGAAGAGAAAGTTAAGCATCCCCTTCTTATATAGAAGAAGGGGATGCTTAGGATGAAGTGATTTCGAGATTACAGAATCAAGCTTCCAGAAGCCCTTGCCCTAAATAGTGCTGCTTATCCACAACACCCGGCAATACAAAGAAGTACCCACCGCCAATCGGCTTCACGTACTCCTCCAGCGCTTCGCCGTTAAGACGTTGCTGCACAGCCAAAAAACCCTTCTCAAGGTCATGCTGGAAGCAGACAAATAACAATCCCATATCCAGTTGCCCGGACTTTGATACACCCAATGAATAGCTGTAACCACGGCGCATCATCAGGTTGGACTGCGTCTCTTTAGTGCGCGGGTTCGCCAGACGAATATGAGCATCCAGCGCAATCACATTACCATCAGGGTCTGCTGCATAGTCCGGCTCGTCGTGCTCATTCTTCATGCCAAGCGGCGCACCACTATGTTTGTCGCGGCCAAAAATAGTCTGCTGCTCTTTTAGCGGCGTTCGGTCCCAGGACTCAACATGGAACTGAATAATACGCACGGCCTTGTAGCTGCCGCCTACCGCCCATGCTGGCTCTTGCTGATCTGCCGTCACCCACACCACATCATTCATCAGCGGTTTGTCTGCGCTGTTAGGGTTCGCCGTACCGTCTTTGAATCCTAACAAATTGATAGGTGTCTCTTTGCCACGCGAACGCGCTGCGTGGTTGGAGATAAACCCTTCGCGCTTCCAACGCACGCTTAGCAGATCCGGCGTGTGTTTGATGATATCTCGCAAGGCATGGATAACCGTATCCGCTGTATTCGCGCAAATCTGGATCAGCAAATCACCATGACACAAGCTGGCATCCAACGAGTCATTAGCGAAGCGCTCCATCTTTTGCAGCTTTTTCGGCATCTGCCCTTTCAGCCCAAAGCGCTCATCAAACAACGATGCTCCCGCAGAGAGCGTAAAAGTCAGGTTATCCGGGTAAATCTGCGCACCAAGAATCCCTGAGTCCATCGGTGGCATCCGTGGATTAGGGGTATCCGGCGCAGGCCCACCCGTGGTGAGGAAATCGAAACGCGCAGACAGCAACTTGAATAAACGCTCAAGGTCAGCTTTATCACTGGCCAACACATCAAAGGCAACCAACATCATTGCAGCTTGCTGTGGCGTCAGTACACCAGCCTGATGCTCACCGTAAAACGGTTGTTTTTCCATGCGCGCATCTGGGGGTAATGTGCCAGGAGAAGTCTCTTGTTTCGCCGCATGAGCCACTGGGCATCCGCCCGCAACGGCAAGGGCGCCACCGAGCGCGCCCAAACCTTTCAGTAAGCGGCGGCGAGCCGGAATATGCCCGCCGTTTTTATTTTTATCTTCCATAAAAACTAGTCCAGACCCAGTACGCCACGCAGTTGTGACAAATCTTCTGCCAGCGCCGTTACCGGCCCTTTCAGCGCATTGCGGTGTGCATCGGTCAGTTTGTCATAAGTCTCGAAGCCGTCTTTAGTACGGTATTTAGCAAGAATGGTGTCCACTTTCTTGAAGTTGGCATCCACTTTTGCCAGCAATGGCGCGTTGTCTTTAGTCAGCAACGGGCGCAGCAAGTTAACAATTTTCTGTGCACCATCAACGTTTGCCTGGAAGTCCCACAGGTCAGTGTGGCTGTAGCGATCTTCTTCACCACTGATTTTGCTGGCCGCCACTTCTTCAATCAGGCCCGCAGCACCGCCGACAACTTTGCTTGGTGGGAATGCCAGTTCAGAAATACGTGTTTGCAGATCCAGCACGTCGCTGTTGAGCTGATCGGCATATTTTTCCATGCCTTTAGTGGAGTTATCACCAAACAGCGCTTTTTCCAGACGGTGGAAACCAGTGAATTTTGGATCATTGGCTTTCTGCTCGTAATCATCTTCGCGGGCATCAATGCTGCCGTCGAGATCCGAGAACAGTTCAGCAATAGGTTCGATGCGCTCGTAATGCTGGCGTGTTGGCGCATACAGAGATTTAGCTTTTTCGATATCGCCGGCTTTCACCGCGTCAGTAAAGGCTTTTGTGCCTTTAACCAATTCTGCAACTTCGGCAGTCACATAAGCTTTGTATTCGGTGATTGGCCCGGCCAATGCCATCAGGTCGTTTTTCGGTGCAGTCTGATCGCCCGCCGCTTTAACGATAAGCTTGCCCTTAGGGTTGCTTAGCAGGCCGCAGGTCATGTCGTATTCGCCCGCTTGCAGGTTGGCAGTCATTTTCTGCGAGAAACCTGGTGCGATGTTTTCACGCTCTTCAACCACCATCACCCCTTTCAGGATTTCCCACTCCAGCGCTTTCTGGCTGTTGTTCTGAATGATGAACTGAGTTTTACCGGCGTTAACCGTAATGTTCATCGGTTCGCACTGTTTATCAGTCACAGTGACTTTTACCTGAGGAACATCAGCGGCCTGTGCGGCAAATGCAGAAGATGCCAGCGCGAAAAGCGCGGCGTGCAAGGCTTTACGACGAAAGTGTGTAGTCATGGCCAATCCCTATCAAAATTAGTATGTTGTAACTAACGAATGTTATTTGTTGCCTGAACGCTCAAGCGAGGCGGCATAAAGAACAGCACCAGCACGGGGATCAGGTAGATAAAGTACATCGCCACTTCGCTGACGCTCGGCGCTTCCTGGTAACCGAAAATACCTTCGAGCAGCGTACCGGTCAGAGAATGAGTGGTAAGAACATTACTGAGGTCAAAAGCGATATCCTGGAAGTGATTCCAAAGTCCCGCTTCGTGGAAAGCACGTACTGCACCTGCTGCAAGCCCTGCGGCCACCAGCAGAATAAACAGGCTGGTCCATTTGAAGAACACGGCCAGGTTCAGACGAATACCGCCCCAGTAAAGTAAGAAACCAAGCACAATCGCGGTGCCCAGGCCAAGCATCGCACCGAGTGGTGGCATGATGCCCACGTCCTGCTGGAATGCTGCCAACAGAAAGAATACTGACTCCAGTCCTTCACGGGCGACAGCGAAGAACACCATTAAAATTAGCGCCCAACCGTGGTTGCCTTTACTGTGCAGCGCTTCGTCCACTTTCTGCTCGAGTTGCCCTTTCACATTGCGCGACACTTTGCGCATCCAGAACACCATCCACGTCAGGATGAAGACCGCGATGACTGCCACGATGCCTTCAAATAACTCCTGCTCTTTTTGCGGGAATTCACCAGTGGTTTCGTTGATAAAGATACCCAGCGCCAGGCACAGTGCAGCTGCCGCCACAACGCCAATCCACATGACGCCAATCCATTGGCCACGTTGAGTACGCTTCAGATAACTGGCAATCAGGCTAACAATCAGCGCGGCTTCCAGGCCTTCGCGTAACATAATGAGAAACGGGACAAACATTACTGACACCCCAACTGTGAACTCAGGTCAAATGGCGTAAAGAAAAGTAAACCATAACGATTGTGATTATCATTACCGCAAAAATAAACACAAGCAGAGAATTTGTATATTTGTGTACAGCTGTAAAAAAGGCCGCGATAAGCGGCCTTCGGAGGATGTTGTGAATTACTCAGGTTGTAATTTGCTCGGTGGTGCGGAGTGATAAATTTCGTCAGCTTGTTCGAAGCGTTTTTGCATGGTTGCACTTGGCGCTTTGCCAAGCAGGCTGACTGCAACAATACCGATGCTGCCGAAGATGAAACCTGGGATGATTTCATACAGGCCCAACCAACCGAACTGTTTCCAGACGATAACAGTCAGCGCACCGATGATCATCCCTGCCAGCGCGCCATTACGCGTCATGCGTGACCACATTACCGAGAACAGCACAACCGGGCCAAACGCGGCACCGAAGCCTGCCCACGCGTAACTGACCAGGCCAAGAACACGGTTTTCAGGGTTAGCCGCCAGTGCGATAGCAATCAATGCGACCAACAGCACCATAAAGCGCCCTACCCACACCAACTCTTTCTGCCCGGCGTCCTGGCGGAAGAAGGCTTTATATAAATCTTCAGTGATCGCACTGGAACAAACCAGCAACTGGCAGCTCAGAGTGGACATCACCGCCGCCAGAATGGCCGACAGCAAGATACCGGCAATCCATGGGTTGAACAGAAGCTGCGCCAGTTCAATGAACACACGCTCGCTATTCTGATTGACCGCACCCGCAAGCGCCGGGTTGTTGTTGAAATAAGCGATACCAAAGAAGCCTACAGCACACGCACCCGCCAGGCACAGAATCATCCACGTCATACTAATGCGACGTGCTTTAACAATTGTGTGATGCGAATCTGCCGCCATGAAGCGCGCAAGAATATGCGGCTGGCCGAAGTAACCCAGGCCCCAGCCCATTAGCGAAATAATCGCCACGAAGTTCAGACCTTTCAGCATGTCGACATTTTCGATACTTTTTTGCTTGATAACCGCCATCGAATCGTCAAATCCGCCAACCGCAATAACCACCATTACCGGTGTCAGGATCAGAGCAAAGATCATCAAACTCGCCTGTACGGTATCCGTCCAGCTTACTGCCAGGAACCCACCGACAAAGGTATAAATGATGGTTGCCGCGGCACCCGCCCAAAGTGCGGTTTCGTAACTCATGCCGAAGGTGCTTTCGAACAGACGCGCCCCGGCCACGATGCCAGATGCACAATAGATGGTGAAGAACAGCAGAATCACTAACGCGGAGATAATACGCAGCACACGGCTTTTATCTTCAAAACGCCCGGTGAAATAATCTGGCAGCGTCAGCGCATTGTTGTTCACCTCAGTGTGAACACGCAGGCGTCCGGCGACCAGTTTCCAGTTGATATATGCGCCAACCGTCAGGCCGATGGCAATCCAGCTTTCCGAAATACCGGAAAGGAAGATGGCACCCGGTAGGCCCATCAGCAGCCAGCCGCTCATGTCGGATGCGCCCGCTGATAATGCAGTAACCACACTACCCAGGCTGCGACCGCCCAGAATGTAGTCATCAAAGTTTTTCGTTGAACGCCAGGCGATAAACCCTATCAATATCATGCCAAAGATATAGATAAAGAAGGTCACCAGCATTGGTGTACTCATGTTCATGCAAGTTCTCCAGATTTTTTCCCCCGTCATCCTTCAAGCCGCAGATGCGTTGGCTGCATCCGCGCGCTCCAGTCACATAGTTAACTATGCTCCTGGAGACATACGGCCTGGCCGCCTTCCTGCAACTTGAATTATTTAGGGGGGTTAGTATTTTTTATTCACAAGCGTTTTAACACACTATTCACAATAAATTCACCGTACAAAAAATAGCTTTTTCCACCAGGTTGCACTCGCTCACGCTTTTCACGGTTGCACCCTTAGAAAGTGTTAACTCTGTCAGTAAATTCACCCTGTCTGCGAATAATTAGCCCGCTTGTTTTCTAATTCCAGATTTAACAATTCAATCTATTTCCCAGCTTGCTATCTGGCTCACATTTAACAAGGTTGCACAAAGTTGCAACATGATAGATATTGCCCGATAACTTTTATCAACCCTTCAATATTTACCCGAGTAATAACGGGTATGGGAGTTACTGGCATGGCCACCACCATGGGCGTAAAACTGGACGACGCGACCCGCGAGCGCATTAAAGACGCCGCTTCACGTATTGACCGCACACCACACTGGCTAATTAAACAGGCGATTTTTAATTATCTCGAACGCCTGGAAAATAACGATGAACTGCCAGAACTTCCGGCCATGCTGGCAGGTGCCGCGAATGAAAGCGAAGAATCTGCCCCGCATATTGAAGAAACACATCAGCCATTCCTTGATTTTGCAGAACAAATTCTTCCTCAGTCCGTTACTCGCGCAGCTATTACCGCAGCCTGGCGCCGACCGGAAACCGATGCGGTGCCGATGATTCTGGAACAGGCACGTTTGCCAGTGAATATTGCAGAAAAAACTCACAAACTGGCGTACCAACTCGCTGAAAAGCTTCGTAATCAGAAGAGCGCATCAGGCCGGGCGGGCATGGTACAAGGTTTGCTGCAAGAATTCTCACTTTCCTCACAAGAAGGTGTGGCGTTGATGTGTCTGGCTGAAGCGTTATTGCGCATCCCGGACAAAGCCACGCGCGATGCGTTAATCCGCGACAAAATCAGCAACGGCAACTGGCACTCGCATATTGGCCGTAGCCCATCACTGTTTGTGAACGCTGCCACCTGGGGTCTACTGTTTACCGGCAAACTGGTGTCCACACACAACGAGGCTAGTCTGTCGACATCCCTGAACCGCATCATCGGGAAAAGCGGTGAGCCATTAATCCGCAAAGGTGTGGATATGGCGATGCGCCTGATGGGCGAGCAGTTTGTGACCGGTGAAACCATTTCCGAAGCGTTAGCTAATGCCCGCAAACTGGAAGATAAAGGTTTCCGCTACTCCTACGATATGTTGGGTGAAGCAGCACTGACCGAAGCCGATGCACAGGCTTACATGGTTTCTTATCAGCAAGCGATTCACGCGATTGGTAAGGCCTCTAATGGGCGTGGCATTTACGAAGGCCCTGGCATTTCCATCAAGCTTTCCGCACTGCATCCGCGCTATAGCCGCGCGCAGTACGATCGCGTAATGGAAGAGTTGTACCCGCGTTTGAAATTCCTGACGTTGCTGGCCCGCCAGTATGATGTCGGCATCAACATTGACGCCGAAGAGGCCGATCGCCTGGAGATCTCACTCGATCTGCTGGAAAAACTCTGCTTCGAACCTGAGTTGGCCGGCTGGAACGGTATTGGTTTTGTGATTCAGGCGTACCAAAAACGCTGTCCGTTTGTGATTGATTACCTGGTGGATCTCGCCACCCGCAGCCGTCGCCGCCTGATGATTCGTCTGGTGAAAGGCGCGTACTGGGACAGTGAAATCAAACGTGCCCAGATGGATGGGCTGGAAGGCTACCCGGTTTATACCCGCAAGGTTTACACCGACATCTCTTATCTGGCCTGCGCGAAAAAACTGCTGGCAGTACCCAACCTGATTTACCCGCAGTTTGCGACACACAACGCCCATACGCTGGCAGCAATCTACAACCTGGCCGGGCAGAACTACTATCCGGGCCAGTATGAATTCCAGTGCCTGCACGGCATGGGTGAACCACTTTACGATCAAGTGGTGGGCAAAATTGCCGATGGCAAACTGAACCGCCCTTGCCGTATTTATGCACCTGTTGGTACCCATGAAACGCTACTGGCGTACCTGGTGCGCCGCCTGTTGGAAAATGGCGCGAACACCTCGTTTGTTAACCGTATTGCCGACAACACCTTGCCGCTAGATGAATTGGTTGCCGACCCGGTTACCGCCATTGAAGCTATCGCGGTTAAAGAAGGCCAACTCGGTCTGCCACATCCAAAAATCGCTGTACCGAAAGAGCTTTACGGCCCGAACCGCACCAACTCCAGCGGCCTGGACCTGGCGAACGAACATCGCCTCGCCTCCCTCTCCTCTGCCCTGCTTAACAGTGCGGCGCAAAAATGGCAGGCGCTGCCGATTCTGGAGAATGCCGTCGCACCAGGCGATATGGTGGCAGTGAAAAACCCAGCGGAACCGACAGATGTCGTTGGTTATACGCGTGAAGCCACGCGCGAAGAGGTTTCACAAGCACTCGTGAGTGCCGTTAACAATGCACCAATCTGGTTCGCCACCCCGCCACAAGAACGCGCCGCGATTCTTGAGCGAGCGGCCGTGATGATGGAAGGCCAGATGCAGAAGCTGATTGGCGTTCTGGTGCGTGAAGCCGGTAAAACCTTTAGCAACGCCATTGCCGAAGTGCGTGAAGCCGTGGATTTCCTGCACTACTACGCAGGCCAGGTACGCGATGATTTCGATAACGAAACACACCGCCCGCTCGGCCCGGTCGTTTGCATCAGCCCGTGGAACTTCCCTCTGGCTATCTTTACCGGGCAAATTGCTGCAGCCCTCGCAGCCGGTAACAGTGTGCTGGCAAAACCGGCTGAGCAAACCCCGCTGATTGCCGCCCTCGGTATCAATATTCTGCTGGAAGCCGGTGTACCTGCGGGCGTGCTGCAACTTCTGCCAGGCCGTGGTGAAACCGTGGGCGCACAGTTAACAGGCGATGCCCGTGTGCGTGGCGTGATGTTTACTGGTTCCACCGAAGTGGCTACTTTGCTGCAACGCAATATCGCCGACCGTCTTGATCCACAAGGTCGCCCGACGCCGCTGATTGCAGAAACCGGTGGTCTGAACGCAATGATCGTCGATTCTTCAGCGCTTACCGAACAAGTGGTGGTTGATGTGCTGGCCTCGGCCTTTGATAGCGCAGGCCAGCGTTGTTCCGCACTGCGCGTGTTGTGTATCCAGGAAGATGTCGCCGAGCATACGCTGCAAATGCTGCGCGGTGCGATGGCGGAATGCCGTATGGGCAACCCTGGTCGCTTAACCACAGACATCGGCCCGGTTATCGACGCAGAAGCCAAAGAGAATATCGAGAAGCATATTCAAACGCTGCGCAGCAAAGGCCGCAAAGTATTCCAGGCGGCTCGTGAAAACAGCGTGGATGCGAAAGAGTGGCAGAGCGGTACTTTCGTCGCACCTACATTGATTGAGCTGGAAAGCTTCGATGAGATGCAAAAAGAGGTGTTTGGCCCGGTGCTGCATGTGGTGCGTTATAACCGCAACAACCTGGAAACGCTGATTAACCAAATCAATGCGGCGGGATACGGTCTGACGCTTGGCGTACATACGCGTATTGACGAAACCATTGCCCAAGTTACAGGTTCCGCACACGTCGGTAATATGTACGTCAACCGCAATATGGTTGGCGCGGTCGTCGGTGTGCAGCCATTTGGTGGCGAAGGTTTATCGGGCACCGGCCCGAAAGCCGGTGGCCCACTGTATCTGTATCGCCTGCTGGCAAACCGCCCGGACAACGCGCTGCAAACTACCTTTAACCGCCAGGATGCTGAGCTACCGGTAGATTCCACGCTTAAAGCCAGCCTTCAGGAAGCTCATCAGGCTTTCGCACAATGGGCGGTAAAAAAAGGCGAATTGCCTGCTATCTGCGCACGCTTCGCGCAACTGGCACAAAGCGGCACGTTACGCCAGTTACCGGGGCCAACGGGTGAACGTAACACCTACGCCCTTATGCCGCGCGAGCGAGTGTTGTGTATCGCAGATAATGAGCAAGACGTACTGGTGCAACTAGCAGCAGTGACGAGCGTGGGCAGCCGTGCGCTATGGGCTGATGACAAACTCCATCGCGAACTGGCGAAAGCGCTACCGGATCTGGTACAGAAGCATATCGATTTCGCGAAAGAAGATTCGTTGCTGAGCCAGCCGT
The DNA here is from genome assembly GCF_021282435.1 of Buttiauxella cochleicola. Lineage (NCBI taxonomy): Bacteria > Pseudomonadati > Pseudomonadota > Gammaproteobacteria > Enterobacterales > Enterobacteriaceae > Buttiauxella > Buttiauxella cochleicola. The sequence goes on from NZ_JAJSOT010000001.1 coordinate 1,237,035, forward strand.
TTGATGCGGTGATTTACCACGGTGATTCCGACCAGTTACGCGCATTGTGTGAACAGGTAGCGGCGCGGGATGGGGCCATTGTTTCGGTGCAAGGCTTCGCACGCGGTGAAACTAACCTGTTGCTGGAGCGTTTATACGTTGAACGCTCACTGAGCGTGAATACTGCGGCAGCAGGTGGTAACGCCAGTTTGATGACAATCGGCTAAGTTTTCACTACGCTAAAAAGGCTCCTTTTTGGGAGCCTTTTCTTCGAGGAATAATGATGAAACGCGTTTGTTTACTGATAACGGGGTTGTTGTTGAGCGCCAATGCGCTGGCCGATAGTTGCGACTCGGCAACTTCACAAGCCGGGCTTAACGAGTGCGCCAGTAACGAATATAAAAAGCAGGATGATTTACTTAATCAGACTTACAAAGAGGCGATGAAACTCGCCACGGACACCCAGAAAACCCAGCTCAAAGCGGCGCAAAATGCGTGGATTGCATTTCGCGACGCCGACTGTGCATTCTTAACGTCTGGTGCTGACGGCGCATCCGTCGCACCGATGGTTCACGCGCAATGCATGACGGATAAAACCCGCGAACGCACTGAACTGCTAAAAAGCACGCTGCAATGCGAAGAAGGGGATGTCAGTTGTGTCTTCCATCCACAACAAAACTAACGCACTCGAATTCCTTCAATAATCATTCGCTGCACGTTTTCCACCGTGCGGCGGAAAAACGCCTCGTCCTGTAGATTGCTGCCCGCCACTGCTTCAACCTGGCTTGCGAAATCAGCGTAATGCTGAGTGGTTGCCCATAGCATAAAGATCAAATGATGCGGATCGACCGCCGCCAGTTTTCCGCTTTCAACCCAACCGGCAATGATTGCGGATTTATCATCAACCAGCGTTTTCAAATCTCCGCTCAACTCTTCTTTCAGCAGCGGAGCGCCTTGTAGCATTTCAAGGCAGAACAGCCGCGAAGCCTGCGGGTAATCGCGGGAAACTTCCAGTTTCAGCCGGATGTATTCGCCTATCGCTACCAGCGGCTGTAAATCCTCACGAAACGCACGCAAAGGGGCAAGCCAGATATCAAGGATCTGCTTAAGCACTGCAATATAGAGCGCTTCTTTAGAAGGGTAATAATAGAGAAGGTTTGTTTTTGACACTTCCGCACGCTCAGCTACCTGTTCGATGCTGGTGCCGTGAATGCCATATTGGGAGAAGAACTCCAGTCCTGCCGCCAGAATAGCCTGCTTTTTCGCCGCTACCGCTTTGGAACGCCGTCCGGTTTCTTTCGTTGCTGCCGCACCTTGTGCCATGCGCCCTCTCATCGTTCTGTTTTGCCCGACAGCATAGCAAAGACCACGTCAGAAGTGCGCGTTGTATGCACCCTGAACGCGCACGAACGCCTGTTTTTTGTGCACCAGTTTTGACCAAACAGTCTGGTTTCAATCACCCATAAACAGCAACCAATAAACAACACACTGATAACAAATGGCTTTCTTAACCTGGCATCAGGTTTGCAAAGACTGAAATGACAAATCTTTACCCATTAGCATTCGAGTTGCAGCAAGGCACCAAGGACGATTGTCCCCAGGAGCTTACTTGAGTAAGTGACTGGGGCGAGCGTTTGCAGCCAACGCCACTGCGGCTTGAAGGATGATGGGTATACCACCTGTGATGAGAGGCTTGCGATGAAAATTGGCGTATTCATTCCTATCGGTAACAACGGCTGGTTAATCTCCACGACTGCGCCGCAATACATGCCCACTTTTGAGCTCAATAAAGCGATTGTGCAAAAAGCGGAATACTACGATTTCGACTTTGCCCTCTCGATGATCAAGCTGCGTGGCTTTGGCGGAAAAACAGAATTCTGGGATCACAACCTGGAGTCTTTCAGCCTGATGGCGGGCCTTGCCGCGGTGACCACCAAAATTCAGATCTACGCCACTGCCGCCACGCTGACTTTACCGCCCGCCATTGTGGCCCGCATGGCATCAACCATTGACTCCATCGCGCCGGGGCGTTTTGGCGTCAATCTGGTGACCGGTTGGCAAAAACCAGAATACGAGCAAATGGGGATCTGGCCAGGGGACGAATATTTCGCTCGCCGCTATGACTACCTGTCTGAATACGCCACCGTGCTGCGCGATTTATGGGGAACCGGGCAAAGTGATTTAAAAGGCGAGTTCTTCACCATGAACGACTGCCGCTTAAGCCCGCGCCCTGCCCAACCAGTGAAAATGATCTGTGCCGGGCAAAGCGACGCGGGCATGGCGTTCTCCGCAGAATACGCCGACTACAACTTCTGCTTTGGCAAAGGTGTTAACACGCCAACCGCGTTTGCCCCCACTGCCGCACGCATGATGGAAGCGGCTGAGAAAACCGGGCGCGATGTCGGCTCTTACGTGCTGTTTATGATCATCGCCGATGAAAGCGACGAAGCCGCTCGCGCGAAATGGGAGCACTACAAAGCCGGGGCCGACGAAGAAGCCCTGGCGTGGCTAACCGAGCAAAGCCAGAAAGACACCCGTTCGGGCACTAATACCAACGTGCGGCAAATGGCCGACCCAACCTCAGCGGTGAATATCAATATGGGCACCCTGGTTGGCTCTTATGCCACCGTCGCCCGCTTGCTGGATGAAGTGGCTACCGTGCCGGGCGCTGAAGGTGTACTGCTTACCTTTGATGATTTCCTGAGTGGCATTGAAGCCTTTGGCGAAAAAATCCAGCCGCTGATGCAATCACGCGCGTACCTTTCCCCATCAACCCGCGAGGTGGCGTAATGAAAAACATCACCCTGGATGCTCGCCCGGAAGCCATTACTTTCGCACCTGAACAAACGGCACTGATTGTCGTGGATATGCAAAACGCTTATGCAAGCAAAGGTGGCTATCTCGATCTTGCCGGGTTTGATGTTTCGGCAACTAAGCCGGTTATCGAAAACATTAAAACCGCCGTTGCCGCTGCGCGTGAAGCGGGGATGTTGATCGTCTGGTTCCAGAACGGTTGGGATAGCGATTACGTCGAAGCAGGCGGTCCAGGCTCGCCAAACTTCCATAAATCCAATGCATTGAAAACCATGCGCAAGCAGCCGGAATTACAGGGCACGCTATTGGCAAAAGGCGGTTGGGACTACCAACTGGTGGACGAACTGGTGCCACAGGCAGGTGACATCGTTTTGCCCAAGCCACGTTACAGCGGCTTCTTTAACACGCAACTCGACAGCATCTTGCGTTCGCGCGGTATTCGCCACCTGGTGTTTACCGGCATTGCGACTAACGTCTGCGTGGAGTCGACGCTGCGCGACGGGTTTTTCCTTGAGTATTTCGGCGTGGTGCTTACCGATGCCACCCATCAGGCCGGGCCTGCTTTTGTGCAGCAAGCTGCCTTATTCAATATCGAAACCTTCTTTGGTTGGGTAAGCGACGTCGGCACATTTTGCCAGGCGTTGCAGCCACAATCTTTCGCCCGCATTGCCTGATAAGGAATAACCCATGCCGAAATCCGTAATCATTCCGCCAGGAACCACAACGCCTATCGCTCCGTTTGTGCCAGGCACCCTCGCCGATGGCGTAGTGTATGTCTCCGGTACGTTGCCGTTCGATAAACAAAACAATGTGGTGTATGTCGGCGACGCTAAAGCCCAGACGCGCCATGTGCTGGAAACCATTAAGTCGGTGATTGAAACCGCAGGTGGCACCATGGATGACGTGACCTTTAATCAGATTTTTATTACCGACTGGACAAACTACGCCGCCATCAACGAAGTGTATGCCGAGTTTTTCCCAGGTGATAAGCCTGCACGGTTCTGCATTCAGTGTGGTCTGGTCAAACCGGATGCGTTGGTCGAAATCGCAAGCATCGCGCACATCGGGAAATAGCTTATGCAGATTGAGCTGACTCAAGCGCCCTTCCCCAACGCCCCGGTCTTGCTGCTAATAGCCGGGATCGGTGGCATGGGCAGCTACTGGCTGCCACAACGTGCGGCACTGGCTGAACATTATCAACTGGTGGTTTATGACCAGCGCGGCACCGGTGTGAATAAGCAACCGCTGCCCAATGATTATTGCCTGTCTGATATGGCGCAGGAAATTCACACCGCCATGCTGCAACAGGGCATCACGCATTACAGCGTGCTTGGACACGCCCTGGGTGGCCTGGTCGCAATGCAGCTGGCGCTGGATTATCCCGCAGCCATCGACAAGCTGGCGATAATCAACGGCTGGTTGCAGCTCAACGCCCATACCCGGCGCTGCTTTGCGGTACGTGAAACGCTGTTGCAAGCTAGCGGCCCCGCTGCTTATTTGCAGGCGCAACCGCTGTTTCTCTACCCGGCAGACTGGATGGCCGCCAACCAGCCGCGCCTTGAAGCCGAAGAAGCGATGCATAACGCGCACTTTCAAGGGCAGGAGAATCTCACTCGCCGCCTGAATGCGTTAAAGGCCGCTGACTTTCACGCCACCGCCGCCCGCATCCACCAACCGGTGGTGGTGATTTGTTCCCGTGACGATCTGCTGGTGCCGTGGAGTTGCTCTGAAGAACTGCATGATGCACTACCTGACAGCCAGCTTGAAATCATGCCGTGGGGCGGGCACGCCTGCAACGTCACCGCGGCCAGTGATTTTAACCAGCGACTACTGAGTTTGCTGGAAACCGAACCTGCTTATCACAAGGAAATTGTATGAGTCATGCTATTACTTCCGAAGCGCTGGAAACCTTATTTACTGGCGCGCATACCCATAGCGTCTGGCTGGATAAACCAGTGAGTGATGAACAAATTGCTGAGATTTATAACCTGCTACGCCTTGGCCCAACATCAGCCAACTGTTCGCCTGCCCGCTTTTTGTTTGTGCGCAGTACTGAAGCGAAAGCGCGCCTGAAACCCACTCTTTCTGCGGGCAATGTCGAGAAAACCATGACCGCCCCGGTTACCGCGATTGTGGCCTGGGACCCGGTATTCTTTGAGCAACTACCCAAATTGTTCCCTTACGCCGATGCCCGCGCCTGGTTTACCTCAAGCCCGGAACTGGCGCAGGAGACCGCCTTTCGCAACAGCTCGATGCAAGCGGCGTATCTGATTTCTACCTGCCGGGCACTCGGTTTAGATACCGGACCAATGTCCGGCTTTGACCCAGAAAAAGTGGATGCCGAGTTTTTTGGTACAAGCGGCTGGAAAAGTAATTTGCTGGTTAATATTGGCTACGGTGATCCGGCGAAAACCCATTCACGCTTGCCACGTTTAGCGTTTGAAGAAGCATGTATTCTCGCCTGAGGAGTTAAAGATGATCGAAAAACAAGCCTTTCGCGATGCGATGTCATGCCTTGGCGCTGCGGTGAATATTGTCACCACCGATGGTCCTGCCGGACGTGCTGGGTTTACCGCCTCGGCGGTATGTAGCGTAACGGATGAGCCACCAACATTGCTGGTTTGCCTGAATCGTAGCGCTTCCGTGTGGCCAATTTTTAGCCGCAATCAGGCGCTGTGCGTCAACACGCTGGCGGCCGGGCATGAAGATCTTTCGAATTTATTTGGTGGGAAGACGGCGATGAGCGAACGCTTTTCAGCTGCCCGCTGGCGGCACGGTGTAACCGGCTGCCCGCAACTGGAAGGCGCACTCGTATCGTTCGACTGCCGCATTAGCCAGGTCGTCAGTGTAGGTACACATGACATTTTATTTTGTGAATTAGTCGCCCTTGAACGTAACGACGATACCCATGGCCTGGTGTGGTTTGACCGTGGCTACCATCAACTGATGCGGCCTGCCTGTTAGCCGACACGATATCTGCTGGAGATGAATATGGCGAATACCTGGTTTCCACAATGGCGTAAAAAAACTGCGGTAGAAGGTGGTGTGGTGGCTCCGGACGAAACGCTGCCGCTGGGCCAGACGCTGGTGATGGGGGTGCAACATGCGGTAGCGATGTTTGGCGCCACGGTGCTGATGCCGCTACTGATGGGGCTTGACCCGAATCTGTCGATATTGATGTCGGGTATTGGGACATTGCTGTTCTTTATCGTGACTGGCGGACGGGTGCCGAGTTATTTAGGCTCAAGTGCTGCGTTTGTTGGTGTGGTGATAGCCGTTACTGGTTTTAACGGGCAAGGGCTGAACCCGCATTTGAGCGTAGCGCTCGGCGGAATTATCGCCTGCGGCCTGGTATATACGCTGATTGGTTTTGTGGTGATGAAAGCTGGAACAGCCTGGATTGAGCGTTTAATGCCACCAGTCGTGACCGGTGCGGTGGTGATGGCGATCGGCCTTAATCTCGCGCCAATTGCGGTGCGCGGCGTTTCAGCCAGCAGTTTTGATAGCTGGATGGCAGTCATGACGGTGTTGTGTATCGGGCTGGTCGCAGTGTTTACCCGCGGCATGATTCAACGCTTGCTGATTCTCATTGGCTTGATTCTCGCCTGCGCCATTTATGCGGTTCTGGCGAATGGGTTTGGCTTTGGCAAACCGGTCGATTTCGCCCTGCTAAGTTCAGCCGCCTGGTTTGGCATTCCGCAAATCACTTCCCCGACATTTAACGCGCAGGCGATGATGTTGATTGCCCCCGTTGCGGTGATTCTGGTGGCTGAAAACCTTGGGCACCTGAAAGCCGTCGCCGGGATGACGGGCAAAAATATGGACCCGTACATCGGCAAAGCCTTTGTTGGCGATGGACTTGCAACGATGCTTTCAGGTTCCGTTGGCGGCAGCGGTGTCACGACCTATGCCGAGAATATCGGCGTGATGGCAGTAACCAAAGTCTATTCAACGTTGGTATTTGTGGCGGCATCCGGGATCGCGATGCTTTTGGGATTTTCACCTAAATTTGGCGCCTTGATTCATACCATTCCTGCCCCGGTTATCGGCGGGGCCTCTATTGTGGTGTTTGGTTTGATTGCCGTGGCAGGCGCACGCATTTGGGTGCAACACAATGTTGATTTAAGCCAGAACGGCAACCTGATTATGGTGGCGGTAACCCTGGTTTTAGGCGCGGGGGATTTCGCCTTAACACTGGGTGGCTTCACGCTTGGCGGCATTGGCACGGCAACGTTCGGCGCGATTATATTGAACGCTATTCTGAGCCGACGCCCGGTTGTTATAGGCCAAAGTACCGTCATTCCGTAGGCCGGATAAGCGAAGCGTCATCCGGCACAATTGCTGGAGTGGGTGGATGGCGCTACCCTACAAAGCTGATAATGATGTTTCTTTCTTCTTACGTTTAAGCTTCAACTCACTTACCAGAACGCCCAACACAATTAACGCGCCGCCAAGCAGAGCTAACACAGGTAAGCGTTCCCCGGCTATACGCCCGAAAATCCCTGCCCACACCGGCTCGCCAGTGTAAATTACCGTAGCACGGGTTGGTGAAACGCTGCGTTGCGCCCAGTTCATCGTCACCTGAATAATGGCGCTGAAAATGCCTAGCCCTAATGCAATCACCAGCAAACCGGGGGTAAACGATGGCACGCTTTCCCCGGCAGGTATCATGGTGGCAAAAGCCACAATCGAGGCGGTAGCGAGCTGGACAATGGTGACACGCTTAATATCCACTTTGCCCGCCCAGGCGCTGATGAGGATAATTTCTGCGGCAATCGCCAGAGCGCTTATCAGCGTGATAATTTCGCCCGCGCCGAGTGTGAGTGAGGTATTTTCCGGCCCGGCAAGGAAGACCAAGCCAATAAATGCCAGCACCACACCCACCCAGGACATCACCCCCGGCATTTTACCAAGGCATATCCATTGCAGCACAGGCACCAGCGGGACATACATCGCCGTGATAAACGCTGATTTACTGCTGGGAATAGTCTGCAAACCCCAGGTTTGCATGCTGTAACCGATGGCAATAGAAATCCCGATAAATACACCGGCCTTCACTTCAAGCCAGGTCAGGCCACGCAGCGATTTTATTGACAGCAACCCAACGGCTAACGCGGCCGTCGCGAAACGTAAACCAACAAAAAAGAATGGCCCGCTCATGGTCATCGCATATTGTACAGCAAGGAAAGTCCCACCCCAGAACATGGTGATGAGGATCAGAATCGCTTCTTGAGGTTTGACGGATAGTTGATAACGACGAAGTAAGGCAGACATGACATGACCTGGACGAGATAAGCAAGCCGGATAGTGTGCGATGAGGTGCAGAGCCATGCAATGGGGGAGTCAAAATAAAACCGCCGGTAAAAACCGGCGGTTGGGGTTAGTCTGGCGAGTGACTACTTACTACTGCCTTTGCCGTGACTATTTTTGCCCCCTTTTTGGCCTGCTTCTGAGGCGCGCTGCGGGTCATTCTTGAAATTCCCGCCACTATGCTGGCCACCTTTACGACCTGCTTCTGATGCTCTTTCACGGTCTTCAGCGAAATTACCTGAACCACCACGATGGTTTGCCATTTCTAACCTCCGGATTGGTGAAATAGTTAAGTCATCATATTGCATTCAGTCAAAGAAGATTCTTTCACCGCGCAGCTTAAGTACCGCTACGTGGAACTAAGCTTAGTGCAGTCAGGGCAATTGACCAGTTAACCGTAATATCTTGCAACATGTAATCGCCAAAATGGGTGATTTCTTTGCCGCTTAATCCATAAGACTTTCTTATTTTTAATGAAATAGTCACCTAATGAAAATGTGACGTAATTTTACGGAAATAGGCCCCCTCTTGTGCAAAATCAAGGAAACAGCTCTCCAGGTTGCACTCTGGGCCACAGCACATATCTTTAGAGGAGTGCAGCAACTCGCTGCGTCACAGTAGGAGTGAAGCGAAATGGCTAAAGTTCTGGTGCTTTATTACTCAATGTACGGACACATCGAAACCATGGCACGTGCTGTGGCAGAGGGTGCACAGAAAGTAGATGGCGTGGAAGTGACGGTGAAGCGAGTCCCGGAAACCATGTCAGGTGAAGCTTTCTTAAAAGCCGGGGGGAAGACGCAAAATACCCCGCAAGCCACACCGCAAGAGCTTGCCGATTATGACGCTATTATTTTTGGCACTCCCACTCGCTTTGGCAACATGGCCGGTCAGATGCGCACATTCCTCGATCAAACTGGCGGCTTATGGGCATCGGGCGTTTTGCACGGCAAACTTGCCAGCGTATTTAGCTCGACAGGCACCGGCGGTGGCCAGGAACACACAATCTCCTCAACCTGGACAACTCTTGCTCACCACGGGATGGTCATTGTTCCCATCGGCTATGCTGCGCAAGAATTGTTTGATGTCTCTCAGGTTCGCGGCGGGACGCCGTACGGTGCAACAACAATTGCCGGAGCTGATGGTTCGCGTCAGCCAAGCCAGGAAGAGCTTTCCATTGCTCGCTATCAAGGTGAACACGTAGCGGGCCTTGCCGTTAAACTACATGGTTAAATAATTCTGGAGGAGTACATGCAGAATCAACAATCAAAAGTTCATCACGTAGGTGAATGGGCGAGTTTACGTAACACCTCTCCTGAAATCGCTGAGGCTATTTTTGAAGTGGCTAAATACGACGAAAAAATGGCGGAGAAAATTTGGGAAGATGGCAACGATGAGGTACTGGCGTTGGCATTTGAAAAAACAGATAAAGATTCGCTATTTTGGGGCGAACAGACTATAGAACGCAGAAACGTTTAGTCTGCACCGACCTCCCCCGCATCAGGCGGGGGAGACAGTCACTTACTTCACGCTCTGCGCCAATACTTGCGTAAATTTATCCCGCGGACAAAAACCATTAGCATCAGTTGGACAACCATTAAGCTGAAGCGTAACCCGCTGCGGTGGCTGTTGTAGACTTAGCACATCAGCTTTACGCAGTTGTTCCGCGCTTTGATAAACGTATTCCACCTTCATCAATTCACGATTGTTATTCGCATCATGCCAGCGCTGGAACATAATTTTCCCGCCAATTGGCGTGCGTTCATACTGTTCAGGCAACTGATAAGGTTTGAAATCCAATGCCGTCAAAAGCGATGCAATATTGGAGTCATGCCCCACCAGCAAAGTGATTTTTGGCCCTTTATTATTACTGCCCGCCAACGCTTTCTGAATATATTTAATCAGCGGTGCCGCCACATTCTGAGCAACCTGTGGTGAGGTGAATAATGTATCCTGATAGCCATTTTTCAGCTGCGATAACACTTTCCACTGCTGATCCGTTTTGATTTGCCCCCAGGCAACTTGATCCAGTGGGAACCCTTCGTAATATTGCAATGTGAACGCATCGACCAGCGAGTTCCCCACTTTTAGTGGGCCGCTCACTCCCGGCTCCTCTGTGGCATTAGCAGTGAATTTATCTTTTTCCGCCGTGAGATCGCACTGCTGCTTTTCTTTACAGCTTGGTGAGTCTTTAAAAGCAACTATCTGCTCAAGCAACTGATAGCTGTCGCCCAGTTTGTATTGCTCGCGCTGGGTTTCCATCGCCTTCACAGCTGCTTGTTGAAACTCAGGTGAACCATTGGTGATCACCGGATTAAACGTTGGGTCCATCGTACCCATTTTCTCCTGGTGATGGACAGGCACATCACAACCAGGGAACGCACCAGTGATAAAGAACTGTGCTGTGGCAACGGTGCGTTGCAAACTGTTCGCGTAGGCATAAATGCTTTGTGGCGTTGGGCATTCACCGCTGGTCACCAACCCCTGCTCCGCAAACCATTCACGCAAATAATGGCCCATATACACTTCCAACACACCACCTTTGGTGGTGAGTTGGCCACCTGGCACATCCCACTCCGGCCATGATTGCGCCGTCGACTGTTCCAGTACGCTGCCATTATTGGCAAGAGGCGCACGCAGATTATGACGACTCATTAGTAAAACCTGTTGAAGCTGGTAACCCTGTGGTTCTGTTTCGGCTTGAGCCAACGCAGGAGCGAAGTAAGCCATTGCCAGTAATGCCGCGATCGTTTTTTTATTCATCTCTTCATCCTCAAGATGTTATTGCACAAAAGTGCCGCATTCAGTTTGGCAGAAAAAACTGACACCGCCTTCCGGGCCGCTCGCAAAACGGTGAGATGAAGGAAAACTACTCAATCCCGGCGGGAGGTTTTATAATAAAACTAATAAAGGCCCTAAGCCTGTGGAGGATTAATGAAACGCAAAAGTATGGAGGGTAACGTCTGCCCGGTTGCCCGTTCACTGGATATCATTGGTGACTGGTGGTCATTGCTTATCGTGCGCGATGCTTTAAACGGCCTGACACGTTTTGGTGAGTTCCAGAAAAATCTCGGCATCGCCAAAAACATGCTTACTCAGCGACTCAAGCAACTGGTGGAACAAGGTATTTTGACCGTGCGTCCTGCCACTGACGGCAGCGCCTGGAATGAGTATGTGTTGACCGAAAAAGGCCGCGCTCTGCAAACGGTGCTGGTTGCGCTGGCACAATGGGGTGGTGACTACTTGTTTGATAGCCATGAAAAATGCAGCGTACTTGTTGATGGCGAGCATCATCAGCCGCTGCGTAAACTCCAGCTACAAGCGCAGGATGGCCGCACGCTTGCGCCTGATGAGGTGGTGGCACAGCGCCCTGAGTTAGTTTAAGAACGAGATATCCGGGGCGACTAGTGCAACGACATCCACTATTCGCCGATTCCCTTTTATTATTAATCTCTTAATCCACCAGCAAGCGTTCGTCTCAATGCAGAAATAAAAAAATTCACGCAATGTGGTTGCATTATAGAACCAATAAGCCTAATTTTAATTTAGTTTCATTATGAAACCACAAATCAACTTTCACGACGAGGCTTTACCATGACCACTTCCCCTTCTGTTGCAGTCATCACGGGCGCATCTTCAGGTATTGGCACGATATATGCTGAGCGCTTTGCTGCTCGCGGTTTCGACCTGTTATTAGTCGCACGCCGTGAAGAGCGTTTGCGTGAACTGGCGAGTAAGCTTGAAGCCCTGCATGGCATCTCCGTTCAGATACTACCGGCCGATCTGGCGGCAGAAAGCGGTATTCAGGTGGTTGAAGCAGCGCTGCGCAGTAATGAACGAATCAGTGTGCTGGTCAATAATGCCGGAACCGCGCACCTTGCTCCTTTCACCGCAGGCAGCGCTGAATTACACCAGACGGACATAATGCTGAATATCACCGCGCTGACCCGTCTAAGCCTCGCCGTCCTGGGCCGTTTCCAGGCACAAAATAGTGGCACCATTATCAACATCGCCTCGGTCGTCTCACTCCACGCCATCGCGGGGAGCGCCGTGTATAGCGGTACCAAAGGCTATGTGCTGAATTTCACGCGTGGTTTGCAGCAAGAGATTGCGGGCAGCAATGTGCGCATTCAGGCGGTATTACCTGCGGTCACCGCAACGGAAATCTGGGAAGTATCAGGTGTATCAATGGATCATTTAGCCCCGGATTCCATTATGACCGCTGATAATATGGTTGATGCCGCACTGGCGGGATTGGATCAAGGCGAGGAGGTAACGGTGCCACCCCTGCACGATCTGGCATTGTGGGAAGCCTATGAATCAGCACGACTGGCGATTTTCGATGCTTCCCGAACAGGAATTCCTGCTCCGCGATATCAGAAGCAATAAGCGTAAAGCGCGGGATTCGTCCCGCTGCTATGAAAGCCTGCATTTTATTGAAAAGATGATAAATACCAAGGTTGATTAAGTTTCTCGCGATTAAGACGAATATTTTCTGCTCATCTTCCCCTGCATTCCAAATAACTCAAACATTACCAGGGGACAGACCTCTGTACTCCCTCCAGATATTGGCGAAATCACAATCCACCTGCTACAAATTGTAGTGTCTAAATAGAATTTGCTATAACAAATATTGTTCATAATACATACGTTTCGGCTATAGCGTGGCGTTTGTGTGGTTACAATAAAATACATCATCTCTGAAGTTAGTTGATTAATGTTGTTTATCAATCCGCAGGCCCGAAGTACAGGTGCTAATACATTTTCAGATGGCGGATAAACATAAATCATTAATAGATGATAATAATGAAGCAAAAGTAAGGCTGCAGGCACATGAAAAAAATCGCCGTAATATTCTCTGGGTTGTTCTTTTCAACATTTTCACACGCTAGTGCACTCTATTTTTATGAAATTGGTACGGAAGATACGGCTCTGGCTGGTGCTGGTCAGGCCGCTCGTGCGCAGGATGCGTCAACGATTGTGACCAACCCGGCGGGGATGACTCGCCTGCCGGATCATATGTTCACCGGTGGCCTGCAAGCATTAGGTGGCGACATAGACTACCAGTTAGATAATTCAGCACAGCGCAGCCCTGGCAACGTGATGAATGTGATGCCAAATGCCAGTAGTTTCTACAGCCAAAAAATTAATGACGACCTCTACGCGGGCATCGGGCTCTATGGTAACTACGGGCTGGGTATCGATTTTGGCAATTGGGCAGGCGAGCGCCTGATCAAGAAAAGCACATTGATGGCGATGACTCTTAGCCCTTCTTTAGCGTATAAGCTCAGCGATCGCGTATCTATCGGGGCTTCTGCCAATATTAACTACGGTTTCCTATCACTGACACGTGATGTCGATGGCGTTGATGACAAACAAAAAGATCATGACTGGGCGATGAGTTACCGTCTTGGCCTATTGATGCAGTTGACCGACCAGACTCGGGCTGGTGTCACCTGGAACAGTAAAACCGAATACGATTTTAATATTGACGGCAAGGCTCGCTTACCAAACCTGCCAAACGTGCAATATGACCTGCCGATTACTGCCCAGGTTAATGCTCCACAGCAGATAATGTTGAGCCTGGTGCATGACATTGATAAACAGTGGTCAGTGATGGGTGACCTGGGTTGGCAGGACTGGAGTGAGTTTGGTGCACCGCAAATTACCGTGGTCGGCCAGCAGGTGGATAAAAATAGCCGAATGAAAGATACCTGGCATACCGCACTTGGGGTGCAGTATCGCCCGACGGAACAATGGCGTCTGAATGCTGGCGTCGCGTTTGATAGCACGCCGTACAAAGATCAAAGCGATGTAGCCATGACCATACCAACCGGGGATGAATGGCGCTTTGGTACCGGTGCGCAATACCAGATTACTTCAGCCAGTAATATTGGTGTAGCCGTCGAATACCTGCATATGCAGTCTTCAAAAGTACAGTCACCCGGAATATTCCAGGGCAGTTATGACCACCCTTATCTCTGGTTTACCAGTGTCAATTACAGCTATCAGTTCTAAACTTTAAAGCTGGGCCAGTTAGCCGGACTTTTATGTTTGCTTATTTTCGCCTGTCACGTCGTCAAGACCATCGGAGGCTACTAGTCACATATGACTGTCCCGTTACCTGGCGCTCACATTTTGCTGGCAGCACTGCTATTCAGCCCGATCTGTTTTGCAGTAGACGGCGGTCGTCTTAAGCAACGCGCAGATGCGGTTCTCACGCTGATGAGCTACACCGTCGTGCCAGACGTCACCGCCAGCGATCTTAATATTGGCAATGGTAATAACGAGAGCCATGAACTTACCATTACCCAATTTGGCGGCGGAGCAACACTCAGTGAATCCTTTCCCCTTTATCTTGAAGGGACGATGAGTTACAGCCGTTATGACCCGCAATTTGTGCTGACCAACGGTGAAGAGAGCCGCAAGATCCCAACAAAATGGAACAGCGTGACCGCGACCGGTGGCGTTGGCTGGGATTTTCATCTGTATACCGATAAACGAGGGGGAAATCTGGTGCTACGCCCGATTGCCAATTTCATGCTGGGCACCATGGTGAGTGATTTGCGCGTTGGCACTTACGTGCTTAAGCAGCGTAGAGATAGTGATTTTGATTTTCTTGATGGTGGACGGCTCAACGCTTATGGCCTGGGAGGCTCGTTAATGCTCGACTACGAGCTATTTTCCAGGCAACAGGACATCGATATTGAGCTGCGTTATTCCGGAATGAGCCTGCAAACCTTCGGTAATACCTCACGTGCCGTCAAAGGGCACGCCAGCACGGAGAACCTCGGGCTTTATCTGCGTCGTCGGGCACCGTTATTTGACTGGAAGTTGCTTAAAAGCCCGGTTCGCTATGTGCTTGAAGGTGCACATACTGAATATCTTGGCGATCAACGCGGCCAACTTGGCTTTAATAGTCTCTCATCTGTGGGGCTGGGCTTTGAGCTTGATAGCAGTAAGTATGATGTTTTTATTACCCGAACTCGCCTGGTGGCTCGCTACATGTTCGGTAATAACACCACGGGTTATGGTATCGGCCTGGCTATGAGTTTCTGACCACCAGCAATTGTAAAACTCCCCGAATAGCCTCTCGCAATTAAAATCGAAAACTAAGGTTTTTATAAGGTTGATCCTGTCTGATTAATGAAAATTAAAAGACGGGAGGTCACATGGCTATTAACCCTTATTTCTATGTGAGAATAAATGATTATTTCTCTGGCGACTTCACAACTCACCTCTTGCCAGAGTACAACCGTGATTTTCGCATGATACGCTTGCCTGGTCTGTTTTCGTTATTTTCCCTACGGCAGGTTATATGAAGCGTAGATTACCTTTTCAGGTAAAACTCTTTTTATCTCTGGTGCTCTTTTCGTGCCTGCTATTGGCTTTGCTGGGTGTGATGTTGTTCCACTTTATGGACCGGCAAATACAACACGACCTGGGTCAACGTGCACGTGTTCAGGCCAGTGAAATTGCTCTAATTCCGGGGCTTGCGGAAATGGTAGCAAACCGGGACATGGCGGGAATTGCCCGTTTAATCCAGCCCTTACGTAAACAAAGTGACGCCAGTTACATTGTAATTGGCGACGTCCGCGAACAGCATCTTTACCACTCTGAATCCCCGGAACGCATTAACCTACCAATGATTGGAGGAGATAACGCCGAAGTTTTGCAAGGCAAAACGATTATTTCTATGCGTAAAGGTGGTATCGGTGTTTCATTACGTAGCAAAGCGCCAATCTTTAACGCTAAAAACCAAGTGATTGGCATTGTCTCTGTTGGTTATCTCACTTCATATATCGCCAATATTAATGCCAACCGGCTCTGGCAAGCGGGTTTATATGGCCTGCTGTTATTGATTCTGCTGTTTATTTTTTCATGGGTATTCACCCGCAATGTCAAAAAACAAATGTTCTGGCTGGAGCCAAAGGATATTGCTCTGCTTGTTCTCCAACAAAAAGCGTTGCTCGAAGCAATGTATGAAGGTGTATTTGCCGTTAACGCGCAGAAGCAGCTGATATTAATTAACCGTGCCGCGCGCGAATTGCTGGATATTCGCCAGCCTGAAAATGAACTACTCGGCAAACCACTGGATGAGATATTACAAACGCCACCCACATTTTTTAATCAACATGGCGTGACAGAAAATAACAGCCATCACGATCAAATAACCGTGCTGAATCAACGGCAGGTGATTGTTAACCGTGTACCGATTGAACTCGAACCAGGGGCTGAAAGCGGCTGGGTTTTTAGTTTCCGCGACAAAAATGACATGAACACTCTGAGCAGCCAATTAAGCCAGGTGAAGCGCTACGCAGACAACCTGCGCATTATGCGCCACGAACAGTTGAACTGGACTGCAACACTCGCCGGTTTGTTGCAGATGCAGCGCTATGACGATGCGATGCGCTATATCCAGGCGCAATCCGAGGGTGCTCAGAATGTGCTGGATTTTGTCTCAGCGCATTTCACCTCCCCTGCCCTTTGTGGCCTGTTATTAGGGAAATACGTCAGCGCACGCGAAAAAGGTATTGAGCTTACATTTGACCCGGCCTGCCAGTTAACCCGTATTCCCGCGACAATTGGTGAAACCGAACTTATGTCTGTGATCGGCAATTTACTCGATAACGCTGTGGACGCCACGTTGAAAGCCCCCATACATTCGGTACCTGTGGAGCTCTATATTTCAGACAGAAATCAGGAACTGGTGATTGAAGTAGCCGACCAGGGCTGCGGTGTGGATGACGCGCTAAAACCCCATCTTTTTGAGCAAGGCGTCACCACTAAACCATCAAGCATTCATGAGATGGCAGGCTCAGAACATGGCATCGGTTTATATCTGGTTGCCAGCTACGTCCATCAGGCACACGGCAGTATCGAAATCACAGACAATACGCCGCAAGGTACAATATTTTCTGTTTTTATCCCCTTTCCGGTAAGTGTTTGAGCAGGGTAATACCATGAATAACAGCAACTCATTTGATGTCGTCATCGTGGAAGATGAACCCCACCTTGCCGGTTTGCATCGCGACTTTATCGAGCAAAACTTTCACCTGCGCGTCGTGGGAATTGCCGCAACACTTGAGCACGCTCGCTCCCTGCTGGAACTACATCAGCCACGACTGATATTGCTCGACAACTTTTTGCCGGATGGCCAGGGGGTGGATTTAATCGACAGCCCGCTTCTTAAGAGCTTCGACTGTTCGGTGATTTTCATTACTGCTGCCAGCGATATGCAAACTTGCAGCCAGGCGATGCGCAGCGGCGCGTTTGACTACATCATCAAGCCCGTCTCATTTCACCGCCTGCGCAGTTCGCTGGAGCGCTTTATGCAACTGGTCAAAACGTTGCGTCATGTGAAGACAGTTGATCAGAATGCGCTGGACCGATTGTATAACCTACCCGTCATCAATGCGGCCTCAGCCCCATCCACGAAAGGAATTGAGCCAAACACGCTGGAGAAAGTTCAGCGCATTTTTACGAGCAGACCTGATATCAGTTGGTCGGTAGAACAGGTGGTAGAAGAAGTCGGAATAAGCAAAACCACAGGGCGCCGTTATCTCGAGTATTGCGTGGAAATGGGTATTATCGGCGTCGAGATGCAATACGGAAATATCGGCCATCCGCGACGTCTGTACCGCAAAATTGGGGGATAACACCTGCGGTTTCTCCCACCTTCAACGGTGGGTAAATGCATATTTTTGTAGCGCGAATCAGCGTAGCGTCATCCGATATAGCCGCACGCTTTCGCGGTTTTAATGGTGTTAATTGCCGAAAAAAAGCCCCGAATCACAATTCGGAAAGTTAAAAAACTCCCCCCATTGCCTGTCAAACCCCATGCGCTATGTTGACCATTAGTTACTCAAATGCAGCTAAAGGTTAATAATAATGTTAAATAAAATACATCTCTCTGTAATCACTACCGCTGTACTGATGTCTTGCTCCGCAATGTCTGCACTTCCTCAAGGCTACCCGGCTGACTACCAAAAAGTCGTCGATGCTGCGACTAAAGAAGGCAAAGTGGTCATCTATTCAACCACCGATACCAAAGCCGCTGGCCCGCTAATTCAGGGGTTTGAGACTGCATACCCAGGTATTAAAGTTGAATATAACGATATGAACAGTACCGAACTGTATAACCGTTATATCAGCGAACAAGCGGCGGGTGGCACCAGCGGCGATGTGGTCTGGAGCTCCTCAATGGACACCGCGCTGAAACTGGCTGTCGACTATGCCCAGGAATATAAATCCCCTGAGCAGGGTCAGTTGCCAAAATGGGCTGTGTGGAAAGACAAAGCCTACGGCACAACTTATGAGCCGGTAGTGTTTATCTATAACAAACGTTTGATTCCGGCGAATGAAGTGCCAGATTCCCACACCGCGCTGGCAAAACTTATCACCAGCCAGCCTGATAAATTCAGCAAAAAAGTCACCACTTACGACATTGAGAAATCCGGTCTCGGCTTCATGCTTTCTGTACAGGATTTCAGAGCTGACCCGAATTACTTCAAAACTCTGGCTGATATCGCTAAAGGCGGCCTGTCTGTGCAGTCGTCCACCGGCACCATGATGGAGAGGGTCTCATCAGGTGAAAACCTGATCGGCTTTAACATTCTGGGTTCTTACGCTGAAGCTCGCGCCAAAACCGATCCGTCTCTGGGGATTTCCTATCCGAAGGATTACACCCTGGTGCTGTCGCGCGTGTCGTTTATCAGTCAGCAAGCGCAAAACAGCAATGCCGCGAAACTGTGGTTGGACTACGTGCTGTCTGAAAAAGGGCAAAGCATCCTGGCCAATCAGGCCGACATCCCATCCATCCGCAACGATATCGAAGGCAAAAATGATATCGACGGCATGACGAAAATGTTAGGCAATGCACTCAAGCCAATCCCTGTGGATGAAACACTGCTGGAATATCTGCAACAGAAAAAACGTCTGGATTACATCAAACAGTGGCGTGCTGCCGCGGCTAAATAAATTTCCCCTACGTCATTCACGCTACAGGTGAGCGATTGCCTCCTGCCTGTAGCGCGAATGACTTGGGTAAATCAGTCGTTGAAAAAGGAAGTCGTATGAGTGCATTGCTAAGAAAGTGGCAGAGCCTGCCACGCGGCATTGTGGTGTTAATAACAGCGCTGGTTATCTACATACCGCTGTCGTTCATCGTGATACAAAGTTTCCTCTCTGCACCGTTCTTTTCGCCCTCAAAAGAGTGGAGCCTTGAATCTTTTGGCTTCATCTTTACCGATCCTGATTTCTACAGGGCATTGAAAAGCGGATTTATTCTGGCTATCGGCCTTGTGGTTATTGCCATCCCACTGGGTGGAATTCTGGCATTCCTGATGGTGCGCACCGATTTGCCAGGCAGACGTTTGATTGAACCGCTGATCCTGGTGCCAATTTTTGTTTCGCCGATGGTTCTGGGGTTTGGCTATGTGGTCGCCGCCGGGCCGGTAGGTTTCTTCTCGCTGTGGGCCCAATCCATTCTTGGTTTCGTGCCGTGGAATATCTACGACATGTCGAGCATTGTGGTAATCGCCGGGCTAACGCATGTTCCGCATGCATATCTCTATATTTCTTCAGCGCTGCGCAGCGTGGGGTCTGATGTCGAAGAAGCTGCACGTATAGCCGGTGCCTCGCCGTTACAGGTAATGACCGCCGTCAGCCTGCCGATGGTGCGCCCTTCTATTCTGTACGCCACCGTCTTGCTGTTCTTCCTTGGGCTGGAAGTGTTCGGCCTGATGCTGGTGCTGGGCGATCCGGAAGGCAACATGGTGTTGGCCACTTATCTGTATCAGTTGACCAATAAACTCGGCACACCTTCCTATCATCTGATGGCCGCGGTTGCCGTGGTGCTGATTTGTATCACCATTCCGCTGGTGATGTTGCAACGTCGCCTGATGCGTACCGCCAACCGCTTTGTAACGGTGAAAGGCAAAGCATCACAGGCACGCGCATTACCGCTGGGTAAATGGCGCTGGGTAGCCGGTGCGGTAGTGGCATTCTGGCTAACAGTGACTATCGGTGTACCGTTAATTGGCGTGATGTTGCGCGCGTTTATTTCTAACTGGGGCGTAGGCGTATCCATCTGGGATGAACTGTCGCTTCAAACTTTCCGCACGATCTGGGAGCAACCGAACCTGCTGCGCGCCATTGTTAACTCGATGGCGATTGGTGTTATTGGTGGCGCACTGGCTGTTGCCTGTTATCTGTTTATCGGTATCGCTATGCACCGCAAACCAGACAACATCACGCGTTTCCTCGACTACAGCGTACTGGTGCCACGCGCGGTTCCAGGGCTACTGGCGGGTCTGGCATTCCTGTGGGTATTCCTGTTCCTGCCGATGTGGCTCGACAATGCACTCAAATCCGGCTGGCTTTCCGGAATGCCGTGGTCGCAGTGGTTGCGCGATAACCTGGTGGTATGGCTGCGTTCGTTGCGCAGTACCATTTTCAGCGTCTGGCTGGCTTATACCGTCGTATGGATGGCGTACGGTCTGCGGCTGATTTCCTCAACGTTGCTGCAAGTCGGGCCTGAACTGGAAGAAGCTGCGCGCAGCACCGGTGCGACACGTGGGCAAATCACTCGCCACGTCACTATTCCGTTATCGCGCTACGGCCTGATTGGATCATGGTTGCTGATGTTCCTGATTTTTGAGCGCGAATATTCAACCGGCGTGTACCTACTTGCACCAGGCACAGAAACCATCGGCTCAATGCTGGTTTCCCTGTGGGCCGCCGGAGCCATAGATATTGTTGCCGCTCTCTCGTTTATTAACATCCTGCTGGTGGTGGTAGGTCTGGGGATTGCCCTTCGTTTTGGAGTCAAACTGCATGATTGAATTAACGGTCGAGAACCTGCACTTAACCTACGGTGACAACCCGGTATTAAAGGGTGTTTCCATGAATCTGAAACGTGGCGAAGTCGTCTCTTTGCTCGGGCCATCAGGCAGCGGCAAAACCACATTATTACGCGCCGTCGCCGGGCTGGAAAAGCCCACCCAGGGAACGATTACCATCGGGAAAAACAAAGTTTACGACGGCACACCGCGTAGCGAGATCCCTGCCGAAGAGCGCAACCTTGGGCTGGTATTCCAGTCTTACGCACTGTGGCCACACAAAACCGTATTCGAAAACGTGGCCTACCCGCTGAAGCTGCGCAAAGTTGCTGCCGCTGAAATCACTCAGCGCGTACAAGACGTGCTGAACCAACTTGGCCTTGGGCATCTGGGTAAACGCCATCCACATCAACTCTCTGGTGGCCAGCAACAGCGCGTAGCGATTGGCCGAGCGCTGGTTTACAACCCGCCGGTGATTCTGCTTGATGAGCCACTATCAAACCTTGATGCCAAATTGCGTGAAGAAGCCCGTGTATTCCTGCGCGAGTTGATTATCAAACTGGGATTGTCAGCCCTAATGGTCACGCACGATCAGAATGAGGCGATGGCGATATCTGACAGAATTTTGTTGCTCAATAACGGCAAAATCGAACAGCAAGGCACTCCACAGGAAATGTACGGCTCACCAAAGACCCTCTTTACCGCAGAATTCATGGGCAGTAACAACCGTCTGCACGGCAAAGTCACCGAGGTGCGTGACGGAAAAGCGCGTATCGAAGGCAAAGGCTGGACGTTGTGGGGACAAGCTGGGGAAGGTGTGCAAAGTGGTCAGGAAGCGACGGCTGTTATCCGCGTGGAACGCGTAATGCTGGTTGACGGCCCTGGCGAAAACCAACTTGAACTCCCGTTGCTTACCAGCATGTATCTTGGCGATCGCTGGGAATATTTGTTCCGTACCTCGGGCGATGATTTTGTCATTCGCGCCTATGGCACCAGCCTTCGCGATCCCCAACATTGCCATCTGGCATTACCTGAGGAACATGTCTGGATTTTCCCTAAATCCTGATGCTTGCAGGGAGCAGTGATTCGCTGCTCCCTGCACTAATTAGTTCTATATGAATAAATTTTGCAAATCACTAACGTATCAAAATTATCCCTCACGCTTATATATCATCAGCAACTTACGCATTGCTTTTCATTTCGTTATTGGTTTAAATCACCACGCAACAATCTAAAGCCGCGACTAATTTATATTTTTCATGACGAATAACAAATATTTTGTCAAAAAAATGTGAAGACAATTAACAATAAAATGCTTTAGGTAAACACATCATTACTTAATGAAACTTGTCTATATAAAATAAAACATCGTTAATGGCAGGGATGTTTATTATATATATCGATAAGTATTTCTTTTTGTGTGCGACAGGAATAAATGTGGAAATAAATCTCTTTCAGGTTTTATCAACGATTGCATTAGCGATCGAAACCAGTGCGCCTGAATTGAATGGTCATCATAAACGGACGGCGTTCATCGCGAATGAGCTGGCTGCTGAACTCAAGCTAGTGCCTAAATACCGCGAAGATGTTTTTATTTCTGCATTGCTGCATGATATTGGTGGTCTGGTAAAAAAAGATTATTTAATCGCCATCGACGATCAAGAACCTTATAGTCACGCACATGCAACCTATGGTGCTTCCATTTTTAAGATGGTGCCGTTATTGGCGGATAAAGCATCAACCATCCTCCATCATCATAGGAAATGGGGTTATGGGCAGGGTGAATACCAGGATGATGAGCGTATTCCGTTCGCCAGCCATATCATCTACCTGGCTGACCGCATCGATATTCAATATCTTAAATTAAGAAATAGTGGGCATGAGTCGCCAGCTGAACGCTGCGTTGAATTGATAAAAGATGAAGTAGAAACACGTTTTCATCCACTCGTGTTAGAAGCGTTTCTTCGCCTGGCAAATAAAACTTATTTTTGGCTGGGACTAACCAGACCATTGCCATTACATCTCTTGAGAATGTACTCACCCATAGCTGATAAAACAATCAGCCTCGATGAATTAATGGATTTTGGGCTACTACTTAATACCATTATTGATATGCACTGTAACTTCACTTGCCGCCACTCATTACATGTTGGAATTGTTGCCAGATTTCTTGCTGAGAAATGCCACTATTCTGAAGTTGAGTGTAAGAAAATTGAATTGGCAGGCTATCTGCATGATATCGGGAAGCTGGCCATACCGATGAGTTTATTGCACAAAGAAGGCAAACTTGATGATGCAGATATCGCGATACTAAAAAGTCATAGTTATCATACCTTTGAGCTGCTTTCATCCATCGACGCTATCACTGATATCGCGCGCTGGGCAGCACTTCATCATGAGAAACCGAATGGTTATGGTTATCCATTTAGTCTGGCTGGTGATGAGATTGGGCAAGAGTGTCGGATAATTTCGGTTGCCGATGTGTTTGTGGCACTGACTGAAAACCGCCCTTATCGCACTGCAATGCCTGCGAATAGAGTGAGCGAAATCCTTCATCAGGAAGCCGAAAATAACTCGCTTGATAGCGAACTGGTTAATATTTTGCTGGAACACCGACAAGAGGTGATGACTCTTACTGATAATATGGATTTGGCACAATTGTATTGATAGAGTATATAGCGCCCATACTGTTAACTGCCAGATATATCCAGTCAGCTTAAGCATGGGCGCAAGTAATATTACTTCTGCAATTACAGCTTAACTCTAATTTGCATATATATCTTATCGATTCAATATTTCCTGCGGGATTGGTTCGCCGTGATACTTTTCGTATATAGCATTTAACTTTCCATTTTTAATATTGGTTTCAATCCACTCATTAAGTTTTCCTTTTAACTCAGGCTGGTTTTTTTGCAGCCCAATCGCCAAATCAAAAACGGTCAGCGTCATCTTTGGTTCAAAATTCAGTTTTGGATTCTGTTTTTTTATCTGATTAACGAGTGTCGCTGAAGTTGCAACGGGGTAAGCCTGGAGTGATAAACGACAGAAACGAAAAAGCCCCAGCTTATTTCTAAGCTGGGGCTAAAATGTTGGTGGAAGCGTAGAGATTCGAACTCTAGAACCCTTTCGGATCGCCGGTTTTCAAGACCGGTGCCTTCAACCACTCGGCCACGCTTCCAACGAGGCGAACTATAAACATACCCAAACTGCATGTAAAGAGTGATTTTGTTCGTTCGCCTGAAAAATCATCAAATCTGGTTTATTTGTTTGAAACACCAACAAACAGAAACGAAAAAGCCCCAGCTTATTTCTAAGCTGGGGCTAAAATGTTGGTGGAAGCGTAGAGATTCGAACTCTAGAACCCTTTCGGATCGCCGGTTTTCAAGACCGGTGCCTTCAACCACTCGGC